>NZ_JBCNKH010000011.1:0-147978 GCF_039596135.1 Chitinophaga sp. | reverse complement strand
CCACATAAATGTTTTGTCCCGTAAAATCGGTAACTTTAAGTGTTTTTGTAAACATGGCTCAGAGATTTTGTAATTAAAGTTACAGCTCATCTCAAAGCCATGTTTTCTTTTTCAAACATACGAACTCCTTTGTTAAGTGGGCATGATCATGATACCCGTAATTAATGGCAAGTGAAAGCAGGTTAGATGCGGGTTGTTTTTTCAACGCATCTTTTGCACTTAAACAACGCACTATGCGTGAAAAGGTTTTGGCGGAGGTACCAACCTGCTGAAGGAAAATACGTTCAAAATTGCGGGGACTCATATTGACCTGTGCCGCGAGCGTAACCGGAGAAATGTTGCCATGGCTGGCCTGTATGGCGCTGATAGCTGCCTGCATGCGTGCAGGTTGATCCGGCAGTGCCTTTAGCAGGCAGTGGGAGATCGCTTGAAACTGGTTCCGGCCCTGCGCTACGGCTTCCTGCAATTGACGGACTAGAGGGAGCGACAGGTCGTCGCCCTGTATATGCTGATCTGTTAGTAACTGCATAGGCAGACCGGCAAAGGCAGCCATACCAGCTGGTTTGAAGCGAATACCCAATAAGCGGGTTGCACCTGGTACCTGTGCATCGTGGTAAGTGGTCATGGTGCCAACGGCTTTGACACTATGATCATCCATGTTAAAAATGAAATCTGCACAGAGATCGGGGAGTATGCGGGATATGGCCGGACCGGAAGTAGTGACGATCCAGTATGCGTCTACGTAAGGCGCTAAGAGAGCGGGGGGAGAATACTCAGCATACACGGGGTAAATGTAAAAAAAAGCACCTGCTTTTTGGCAGGTGCTTTTAAGTATTTATTTAACGAGCTTCAGCTCACTTACTATATTCGGTGCGCCGCCCAGCTTGTCTATACACCAGAGTACGTAGCGTATATCTACACAGATAGTACGGTTGTACACCGGATCAAACTGAATTTTATGGCTCAGTGCCTCATAGTTACCATCAAATGCCAAACCGATCAGTTCACCATTGCCATTCAGTACGGGGGAGCCGGAGTTACCGCCGGTAATATCGTTGGTAGTAATGAAACAGGTTACGATATCATTCTTGCGTGCATCTTTATATTGACCAAAATCTTTTTTGTTGTATAGATCTATATAATTCGCAGGCAGGTCAAACTCATAATCTCCTGGTTTATATTTTTCCAGCACCCCTTTCATGGTACATACGTAGTCGTAAGATACTGCATCGCGTGGTGTGTATGGTTTTACCTGCCCGTAGGTAAGACGCATAGAGAAGTTTGCATCCGGATACCATTTCTTGTTTGGTTCCATCTGCATCAGGCCTTTCAGGTAAGCTCTGCCCAGGTCATTGATTTTAGTTACAAACTGGTTGTACAGTGGTACATATTTGGAGCTCCAGTTCCTGACGAACGCACTGGAATATGCGAAAGCGGGGTCCTGTTGCAGGGTCACTGCATCCGGGTGTTCAATGAAAGCTTTCCAGCGGGCATCGTTCATGATCATGGTGCTGGACATTAATGCTGCTGCCCAGAGGCGGTAGGTATTGTCTTCGTCCAGGCTACCGAATTTTGCCTTCACTGCATCATAGAACCCGATGGGATGTTGTGCTGCCGGAACGTCAGTATAGAACATGCGGCAGGTAGCTGCCAGTATTCTCTGATCGCTGGTTTTATCTTCTTCTTCCAGGAAAGCGGTGCGTGCTTTGTCTGCGGCCTGAATGCTCTTTGCGATTACATCGGCACTGGTGCCTGGCTGTACCATTGCTTTTTCCACGGCCTGCAGGCTGGCGGCAAAAGCAGCCAGTGGGGAACCCATGATGCCTTCATTGATGTAGATGCGGTGTTTCGCATATGGGGTCCATTCCTTGTAAGTCTGCGTATAATCGGCGAAGATGTGTTCAAACTCAGGTTTGCCCTGTGCCCATTTAACAAAAGCACTTTCCTGCTGTTGTTTTTGTTCCTCTACTTTGTATTTGAGAAGTTGTTTGGTTTCACCGTCGTAAAACTTCCAGTAGTTAGCCACGCCTGCATAATAAGACGCCAGTTTCAGTTTGATAGCAGGATCTTTCTTCATCTGGTCAAACATATATTTCAGGCGTACTGAGCGAAGGTTTACGATAGCAGGATTTTCTACGTCGATTTTTAGTTTTACGCCTTCAGAGCTTTCATACCTGTTGGTACCGCCGGGGTAACCAAAGATCATGGCATAATCATTCTCCTTGATACCCTTGATGGATACCGGCAGGAAGTATTTAGGTTTAAGAGGTACGTTGTCAGCAGAATATTCGGCAGGTTTACCATCTTTGTTGGCATATACACGGAACACGGAGAAGTCGCCGGTGTGGCGTGGCCATTCCCAGTTGTCGGTATCACCGCCAAATTTTCCGATGCTTTCAGGTGGAGCGCCTACGAGGCGGATATCTTTATAACGTTCGTATACGAAGAGAAGGAACTGGTTGCCTTTGAAGAGGGGTAGCACTTTGGCTTCGTAGCCGGTACCGTTGGTAGCTTCGGTCACAATTTCGCCGATGGCGGTCTGCTGTTTCTTCATTCTGTCCTGGCCAGTGAGTCCCTGGAGGGCATCTTCCATTTTTTTTGTCACATCATCTACACGTACCAGGAATTGTACTGTCAGGCCGGCAGCAGGAATTTCCTGGGTTTTGGTCTGGGCGTAGAACCCGTTTTTCAGGTAGTTGTGTTCCACAGTGCTGGCGGTAGCGATAGCATCGTACCCGCAGTGGTGGTTTGTGAAGATGAGGCCCTGATTGCTCACGATTTCGCCGGTACAGCCGCCGCCGAAGATGATAATTGCATCTTTTACCGATGCCTTATTGATGCTGTATAACTGTTCTTTGGTGAGTTTCAGTCCTTTCTGGACCATATCATTGTACACTTGCTGCCCTAATAAATAAGGAAGCCACATGCCTTCGTCTGCTTTGGCAAATTTAACTGCCAATAACAGCAAAAGCAGCAGAACTTTTTTCTTCATTGAGATCGAATTTTTTTGAAAACAGGGTCAAACCTAGGGATTTTTTGCCTATTGACCGCTGATATTATGATGGGAGGGGGCTGATTGTCTACTTTCCTTGTAGCCGCAGGCCGCAAAGGCATAATTATGGAATGGCATTTGTTAAAGGGGAGGTGATAATAGCAATCACGCACAAAAACTGCATTAAAAAACCTACATATGAAGAAGCTGTTGTATCTAGTAGCTGCCGTTGCGTTCTTCGCCTGTAACGAGACGCCGAAGCAGGAAGAAAAGAAGGACTCGCTGAAAGAAGGTGTGGAGAAAATTGGACAGGATGTTAAGGCTGCTGCCAGCGATGCGGGAGACTACCTGGATGAAGAGCGGCAGAAGCTGAGAGGGGACCTGGAAGAAAGAAAAGATGAAATAGATAAGAAAATGGACCAGCTAAAGAGCGATGGATCCGCCAGAAGTCGGGAGGCTCGTCGTAAACTGGGCCGTTTGAGAGACCAGATCAACGGAAAACTGGATGAACTGAAAAATGGTACTGCTGCCGGCTGGGATAGTACCCGTGCCGATATCGATTCCGCCTTAAAGCGCTCCGACCGGGAATGGACGAATTTCAAACAGGATTTCAAAGAGTTATTTCATTAAGAATTTAGATTTTGACGGGTACCGGAACAAGGCTAAAATCCCTAACTTTACCGGGCAACAATCAAAAGAAACGCCTTGTTACGTTCATACCATCAGAAAGAAATAGCATTAGAAGCCGGCTGTGACGAAGCCGGCAGAGGGTGTCTGGCAGGGCCGGTTTTTGCGGCGGCAGTCATTTTGCCATTAAAATTCCGCCATAAACTACTCAACGATTCCAAGCAGCTGAAAGCTGCCGATAGGGAATACCTGCGCGGGGTAATCGAAGAAAAGGCGCTCTTCTATGCAGTGGCAAGCGTAGATAATGAGGAGATTGACAAAATCAACATATTACAGGCTTCATTCAGGGCCATGCACTTAGCATTGGAAAAGTTGCAGCAACAGCCGGGGTACATCCTGGTAGACGGCAACCGTTTCAAACCCTATGGAAATGTGCCCCATGCCTGCATTATCAAAGGAGATGGTATTTATGCTTCAATAGCAGCAGCATCTATATTGGCCAAGACTTACAGGGATGAATATATGATGAAGCTGCACGAACAGTTCCCACATTTTGGCTGGTTTGAAAACAAAGGTTATCCTACCCTTCAACACCGGAATGCGATCAGGGAACATGGAGAGACACCCTTTCACAGAAAGTCTTTCCGGTTACTGCCGGATGAACAGCTTGCGCTGGACTTTGGAGAGGAAGCGGACATAGACTAGATTAGTAAACACTATTGTTATTATTTTTGCCCTTGGATAGGATCAGACTATGTTAAAGCAGACACAACAGCAGAAGCTATTACAGAAATTGTCGCCTCAGCAGATTCAGCTCATGAAACTGTTGCAGGTCCCTACTGCCGTACTTGAAGAACGAATCAAGGAGGAGCTGGAGGAGAACCCTGCCCTTGAATATGGGGAAGAGGCACATGAAGAGGAATTTAAGGATCCGCAGGATGAGTTTTCAGGTAATGAAGAAGGAGAGGGTGATGACGAGTTTGAACCGGATGGAAGTGAGAACGAGTATGATAATATTGACATTTCTGAGTATGTAAGCGAAGGAGATGATGATATAGCAGACTACAAACTGCGCGATGATAACTACCCCGACCAGGATGAGAACAAAACCATTCCGGTGCGGGTAGAGACGTCTTTCCACGAGCACCTGCTTGAACAACTGGGCATGCTGGAGCTGGATGAGAGAAAAAATGCCATTGCGGAGCAGATCATAGGAAGTATTGATGACGACGGATACCTGCGCAGGGAAGTGAGTGCCATTGTGGACGACCTTTCCTTTTCACAGAATGTAAGTACAGATGAAGAAGAGATCAGGGACCTGATCAAAAAAATACAGGATTTCGATCCGCCCGGCATCTGTGCTACTGACCTGAAAGAATGCCTGTTGCTGCAATTGAAACGCAAGCCCCAGGATGATGAGGGAGTGGTAGGCGCCTACCAGATACTGGAAAACTACTTCGACGAGTTTACCAAGAAGCATTACGAGAAGATCCAGAAAGGCCTGAACATGAGTGACGAAGGCCTGAAGGAAGCGATTGGCCAGATCATTCGCCTGACGCCGAAGCCGGGGGGCAACTTTGCTACCCTGAACAAGGCAGAAAGCTATGTGGTGCCTGACTTCTTTATCATGAACAACAATGGTAAGCTGGAACTGACACTGAATTCAAAGAATGCGCCTGATCTGCGTATTTCAGAGGGCTACCGCGACATGCTGAAAGAGTATGACCGGGGTGATAAAAAAGACAAACGTCAGAAAGAAGCCGTTTTGTTCATCAAGCAGAAGATCGATGCGGCCAAGTGGTTCATTGATGCTATCAAGCAGCGGCAACATACCCTGCTGTCTACCATGGAATCTATCATGGGGTACCAGCGGGAGTTTTTTCTGACCGGGGATGAGACTACCATGCGCCCGATGATCCTGAAAGACATTGCGGACATCACCCAGCTGGATATCTCTACTGTGAGCCGTGTGGCAAACAGTAAGTATGTGCAGACGGAGTTTGGGACATTCAAACTGAAATTTTTCTTTAGTGAATCATTATCGACCGATAGTGGGGAAGAGGTATCTACCCGTGAGGTAAAGAAGATACTGTCTGACCTGATAGAGGGAGAGAATAAGCGGAAACCGCTGAGCGACGAAAACCTGACGAAGATGCTGCAGGACAAAGGGTATAATATTGCCCGCCGTACAGTAGCAAAGTACCGTGAGCAGCTGAATATTCCGGTAGCAAGGCTGAGGAAGGAGTTATAACAGGGCAGCTGTACAGCCCATATGTACGGACGATTTAAATGAAACAAGCAACTATACACGCAACAGATAACCGGCCTGAACAAGTGTCGGAATTTAGTCCCATGCTTCGCGGGATTGCCTTATTTATTTCTTATCTGCTGCATCCCCTGTTTATACCGCTGCTGGTAACCTGGCTGGTAGTGCATGCACTGCCCGAGTACTTTGTGACCTTCAAGCAGATCAGTTACCGGTTTGCCTACGATACCCTGTACTTCAGGGTTATCGCGATCAGCATCTTTTTCCCTGCGCTGACAGTCGGGCTTTCCAGGGCACTGAACTTTATAGATAGTTTGCACCTGCGTTCTCAAAAGGATCGTATCATACCATATATTGCCTGTACTATTTATTACTTCTGGGCATTTTATGCCTTTAAAAAGCAGGGTGTAGCACCGCCGTTTTTCAATGTCTTCTTTTTAGGCGTGTTTTTGGCGGTGGTAATGTCCATGGTGCTCAATACGTATATGAAAGTGAGCATGCATACGGTAGGCTGGGGTGGCGTAATCGGGTTTGTCCTGGTTGTGATGTTCAGCCTGCAGTTGAATGTAAGCGGCGTATTGATGCTGGCATTTTTCCTTTCGGCTGTAGTAGCTACTGCACGCCTTATCTTAAATGCCCATGCACCGGCGGAGATATACGCTGGTTTCCTGGTGGGCATACTGGCACAGCTGATCGCATATGTCATAGTAGGATAAGAGAGAAATTTTCCCCTTTTTTCAGATATTTTCTGGCTGCGCAAATTCAGTGCGCGAGGGCTTCCCATCTTTGTATTGTTATTTGATAATTGACATATGCGTCTGTTGTGAGTTAACCCCTCATTTTATTTTGCTAGCTAATTTAGCAAAGCTAATAAAATGCTAAAAATTTTAGGAAAATAGAAATATATATTATAACTTAGCACACCATTAAATTTGTAAAAAACTTACTAATATGTCTACAGCGAATGCAGATAAACTGAAGGCCCTGCGCCTTACGATGGACAAGATCGAGAAGGATTTCGGAAAGGGATCTGTGATGATGATGGGAGAGAAGGGATCTGAGCCGATGGAAGTTATCTCCACAGGCTCTCTGGGACTTGACATTGCGTTAGGTATTGGTGGTTTCCCCAAAGGAAGGATCATTGAAATTTATGGTCCGGAATCTTCTGGTAAAACAACAATTGCTATACATACGATTGCAGAAGCCCAGAAAAAGGGTGGTATCTGTGCGATCATCGATGCTGAGCACGCATTTGACAGTTCTTATGCGCAGCGTCTGGGCGTGGATGTCGATGCACTACTGATTTCTCAGCCAGACCATGGTGAGCAGGCATTGGAAATTGCTGACCGTCTGATCCTCTCCGGAGCGGTAGACGTGGTGGTAATTGACTCTGTAGCTGCACTGGTACCAAAGGGTGAACTGGAAGGTGAGATGGGTGAAAGCAAAATGGGTTTACAGGCACGTTTGATGTCTCAGGCGCTGCGTAAACTGACTGCTACAATTTCAAAAACTAATTGCTGCTGCATATTTATTAACCAGCTGCGTGAAAAGATTGGAGTGATGTTTGGAAACCCGGAAACCACAACGGGTGGTAACGCGCTCAAGTTCTATGCCTCCGTGCGCCTGGATATTCGCCGTATGAGCCAGATTAAGGATGGAGATGAGGCTGTAGGTAACCGCGTGAAAGTAAAAGTGGTTAAAAATAAGGTTGCACCTCCCTTCCGCCAGGCTGAGTTCGATATCATCTTTGGAAATGGTATTTCCAAAATGGGTGAGATCATCGATATGGGTGTTGAATATGGCATTATCCAGAAAAGCGGCAGCTGGTTCAGTTATGAATCAAACAAGCTGGGCCAGGGCCGCGATGCCGTGAAGACGTTGCTGGGCGATAATCCTGAAGTAGCTGCTGAAATTGAAGGAAAGATCAAGGCGAAGTTGGCAGAACAAGCTGCACAGGCTTAATTAAGAGTTGTTTTAGTTTTAGATATATCAAAGCTTAGAATTAGAAGTAAGCATTGGGTTAGTTAGTATTAACGTAATGTCCCTGCCTTTTTTAAGGCGGGGATTTTTTTTGCCCTGTAGCCTAATTGCGCTGTAACCTACTTTGCCCTGTAGCCTAAAAAAAGAACGCTTCCACCTTTCGGCAGAAGCGTTTATAAAAAAGAATTTGATCAGATTTAAAATTCAAATGGCCGTTTGTAGATCACTTCCAGGAGCGTTTGGCCTACTACCTGCAATGTTCTTCTGTCAATCACCTGCATGTTGTCGTTGGTGGTATGCCAGTGAGGAACGAAGTTGCCGTTTGGCTGCATTGCAATCACATCAAATGTAGGAATCATGGCCATGGTATTGATGTACACATGGTCATCTGTAATAGTGGCGCCAGTGTTCTCATACCGGAAGTAATCAGAATATCCCAGGCTGTTCGCCACATCCCAGAACGCCTTCATCGGGCCATAAGCATACTGCTGTGAACCGCCTTCCATATAAAACTGAGAACCGCGGCCACCCACCATATCCAGCAGGATACCATAGTTTGCTTTATAACCTTTTATGTGCGGATTTTTTGCCCAATATTGTGTACCCAGGCAGTAGCTGTTTTCATCTTCACTCACACCGCTGTCTTCCACATCTTCCAGCAGGATATCGATACCCGCAGTAGGATGTTGTGCATGCAGCTGACGCGCTACCTCCAGGAGTACGCCTACACCACTCGCACCATCGTCTGCCCCGTCAAACTGTTTGGTCTTATCAAAGGCATCCTGGTCGGCGTGTGGTCTGGTATCCCAGTGTGTGAGCAACAGGATACGCTGTGTAGCGTCAGGATTGAAGGTTGCAATCACGTTGATACAGGGAACTGATTTACCACCCGGAACGGTCACGTTGGTACGCTGAATGTACAGTGTATCTGCCAGTGGTTTAAACCGGGCAATCAGCCAGTCTGCACAGGCAGTCTGCGCAGGTGTGGCCGGAATACGGGGACCAAAGGCAACCTGCCTGGCAGTATATGCGTACGCGCTATCTGCATTGAATACAGGAACATTCACATTGGCCTGCTTTGTGGTCGTCGTAGTCTCAGTTGTATCGGATGGTTTAGTACCCGAATGACAGGCGGCTGCACAAATGGCCATGCCTGTTAAAATGCCAATCAAATTACGCATATGAAACAAGAACATTTTATGATCATCTTACTGGATGGTATAGCTTACGCTGCCATCCTTTTCATCTTTTAACTGAATACCGGCTGCAAGCAGCTGGTTACGGATCCTGTCTGAAGTAGCATAGTCTTTACGGCTCTTTGCTTCTTTACGCATCTCGATAATCAGTTGCATCACGCCATCCAGTGTATTGTTGTCAGAAGCCAGGTTTTCAGGCTCCAGTGCCAGGATGTCGATCAGCCAGGTTTTCCAGGTTTTTTTGATCAGCTGGAAAGTATCTTCACTGAGTTCATGCATCTTGATCTGACCACCCTTGAGGGAGTTGATCACAGGCGTTATCTCGAACAGGTTTGCCAATACTTTGGCGGTGTTGATATCATCGTTCATGAAGTCCTGGCATTCTTCGCACCAGGTACGCACCTGCTTGTCCAGTTCTTTGTTCAGTGCACCATCGGTGTAGGTGTACTCAAGTTTCTGCAGCACTTCATAAGCGCCCCACAGGCGTTGTAAGCCTTTTTCGGCGGCCTGCAGTGCTTCGTTGGAAAAGTCCAGGGTACTGCGGTAGTGCGTTTGCAATACGAAGAAACGGATGGTCATAGGGCTGTACGGTTTTTCCAGCTGATAGTTATCGCCGGTGAACAGTTCTGTGAGGCGGATAGTATTATTATACGCCTTACCCATTTTACGACCATCTATGGTGATCATGTTGTTGTGCATCCAGTAGCGGGCCATCATCTCGCCGTGGGCGATTTCGCTCTGCGCGATTTCACATTCGTGGTGAGGGAACTGCAGGTCCATACCACCACCGTGGATGTCGAACTGCGTGCCCAGGTACTTGCTGCTCATGGCAGAACACTCAATATGCCAGCCTGGGAAACCTTCTCCCCATGGGCTGGGCCAGCGCATCAGGTGCTCAGGAGGAGCATTCTTCCAGAGGGCAAAGTCTACCTTGTTACGCTTTTCATCCTGGTTTTCCAGCTCGCGGGTGGTTTCCAGCATGTCTTCCAGCACACGGCCGCTGAGGATACCGTAGTCGTGGGAAGCAGCGTATTTCTTTACATCAAAATATACGGAACCATTCACTTCATAAGCATAGCCTTTTTCAATGATGGTTTTGATCATTTCAATCTGTTCTATGATATGACCGGTAGCGGTAGGTTCAATACTCGGTTCCAGACAGTTGAACTCCCGGAACGCCCAGTGGAACAGGTTTGTATATTTCTGGACCAGCTCCATTGGCTCCAGCTTTTCCAGCTGCGCCTTTTTGCTGATCTTATCTTCGGCTTCACGGCCTTCTTCCTCAAAGTGACCGGCATCGGTAATATTCCTCACATAACGGACTTTATAACCGAGATGTTGCAGGTACCTGTATACCACGTCAAAAGTGATATAGGGGCGGGCGTGTCCCAGGTGGGACTCTCCTGATACGGTCGGACCACACACATACATACCAACATGACCAGGATACAATGGGGTAAATACTTCCTTTTGTCGCTTCAGCGAGTTGTAAACTTTAAGCTCAGACATATCAGTTTAATTCGGATTGCAAAGATAGTTATTGTTTTGTCAGGGCAATGACTGTCCCGGGCACCAGTCATCCAAATTATTTTGCATGGGTTGCACGCAGGGAAAAGTTGGCAATAACGGGATAATGATCGGAGAGGTCAGAGTTTATTTTACGATAAGAGTTGATTGTGAATGACTTATCGAAAAAAATATAATCTATCCGCAGGGTCGGGGCCAGTCCGGCAAAGGTGCGGCCAATGCCACTGCCTTTCTGGAGGAAAGCGTCCTGTAAGGGGCCGCGGATGGTGAAATAGGTATAGGAGGCAGGGGTATCGTTGAAGTCTCCGCACACGATGGTGCGGTAGGGACTGGTTTTGATAAAATCTGCTACGACCCTGGCCTGGCGGGCACGCCCCACATAGGCATCCTTCATCTTTTCAATGATGTTGCGGGTAGCTACCAGTCCACTATCCTGCTGGTTTTTGATCTTCTGGATATTGTAGTAATCCCGCTGATCGAAGCGATAGGAGGCCAGGTGCATATTGACGATGCGGATGGTGTCTTCATCCCTTACAATATCCGCATAGATCAGGCTCTCGCTGCGTGGCCCTGTGGACATCTTGATCTTGTCAGACCTGATGATCGGGTAGCGGGAGTAGATGATGGAGCCCCAGTGCTGCATACCTCCCCGGTTAAAGTCGCTGGAGAAGTAGCGATAGGGCAGGTGCATTTCGTGGGAGATATCTTCCCGGTTATTGAAATCATTTTTCTTTTCAGATGTATAAAAGTCCTGGAAGCATACAATGTCCAACTCCTGTTTTTTGATCA
The DNA here is from genome assembly GCF_039596135.1 of Chitinophaga sp. Lineage (GTDB taxonomy): Bacteria > Bacteroidota > Bacteroidia > Chitinophagales > Chitinophagaceae > Chitinophaga. The sequence goes on along the minus strand of NZ_JBCNKH010000011.1, from coordinate 136,601 downwards.
GGGCAAACATCGCTTGCCTGGTATACTTACTATCTTTTTCTCTATACAAACCAAACTGTGCTACGTTGTAGCTCATAACACTGAGGCTGCCGGATGGAGCAGACAGTTGCTTTTGGGCAGAAGGGAAATTGAAGGCAATAAAAGCTGAGATGGACTTCCAGCCGATTACAATTGCCAGCAGGGAAAGCAGGCAGTATTTATAATCGAAGATTAACCAGCAGATAAAGAAGAGAATTAAAGCCAGTAACAGTATTGGAAACAGCAGTGTAAAAAAACTGATGGGCCACCACTGCACGGGAGATACAAAAGGGGCCAGACATGCTACCAGAAAGAATAGCATGACGATGATGTTGACTGTTAGAAAAAAACCTTTCGTAAATAACCGCAGAAATCTCAACTCCTAATCGCTTTTGCGAATAAAGATAACTGAAACGATCAACTTTGTCATAGTGATAAGCTTGCCATTATTGGAAAATGTTCAAAACCCTTGTGGGGGAAGGAGCTAAAGCCATTCACATGAAAAGGTGATTGTGTAAGTATATAGTCGATGCGCAGGGTAGGTGCAAGAAAAGAGAGTGTTTTGCCAATACCCCAACCTTGTTCAAGGAATGCGTCCTGCATGTTTGGTGAAATCGTATTATAAGTATAAGAGACCGGCACATCATTGAAATCGCCGCAAACGATGGTGGGATAAGGGCTTTCTTTAATGAGTGCAGCCAGTTGTTCTGCCTGTGCCGAACGCTTGCCGAAAGTGTGTTTCATTCTGCCGGCGAGGCCCCTGGCTTGTGTTGTTTGACCCTGCAATGCAGCGTAATCTTTACGACGGAACATGTAGGATTGCAGCTGTGCAGTAAAGACGCGAATAGTATGTTCGTTTATTTTTATATCTGCCTGCAGAATGCTGCTACCGCTGCCTACATCGCTATGACCGCAGGGAATATGACAGGCGGATATGATCGGATATTTTGAAAACAATACGATACCGTATTGCCAGGTATTCCAGCGTATTTTATCGCAGGTGAAGTAGTGATAAGGGTAATGCACTGTTTCTTTGATGGTGTTCAGGTGATCTGTGTAACCAGGACTGCTGTTAGTATAGAATTCCTGCAAGCATAGAATGTCTGGCGATGCTGATTGCAGGGTGGTATAAATAGATTGTTTGATAGCAGCATCTTCAACATATTTTTTCAATCCCATGCTGCTGCTGTTGAAGGTCATGAGTGTAAAGCTACCGGGTTGTGATGTGGCAGCCTTGCCTGCGGGGTGGTGACCAAAAGTGAGCAGCAATGCCCTGCAGGAGAGCAGTATAGCTGCCAGTGATAGTCCCCAATAGGGTTTTTTGCGAAGCAGCCAGTACACCAGGCAGAAAAGGTTGATGACCAATACGATGGGGAAGAATAGTCCGGCAAAGCCGCTCAGCCACCATTTACCAGGATTAAGGTAAGGAAGCCAGCTGGAAAGAATCAGGGATAATGCGACAATACTCGTGGTGATGAAAGCTTTTGACACTGTACAGGGGTTTCTATAAAAATAACAAAATACTCCATAAAGCGAAAACGCTTCTGTCATTGACAGAAGCGTTTTCATGTATTCGTTACTTTATTAATTTTCTTTCGGATGGAAGAGGTGTGTGGCCTTGTACACCAGCTTATTGAGTCCTGCGCCCCAGTCATTCCCTTTTTTCCATGCATTCATGAACAAGAAGCCTGTGAGGGCGCCACCGATCAGTGCCGGCAGGGTAGTGAGGTCATGGTGTGAGAACAGGTGGGCTGATACTGCCATGATGATGTACAATACAGTCACGACCCACATCGGGATACCGCCACCGTTTAGTTTCTGGAAGAAACGAACGTCTGGCGCCAGTAGCAGGGTTGCAATGGCCAGTGACATTACAGATGCAGACGAGCCGTAATAAGAAGCAAAGAATTGGGTGGGATGGAAGGCAGGTATAAACTGCATACCCAGCATATACAGGAGATTGCCGGCCATACCGCCAAAGAGGTATAAAGGGAGTATAATACCGGGCCCCGCCTTACGCTGCAGAATCGCGCCAAATGCCCAGAGCCAGACCATATTGCCAAAGATCATCCAAACGCTTTCATTAACAAAAAGAGAGGTGATAAATGTCCAGGGCAGGTGAGCCAGTCTGCCGAAGCTGGCAGGCAGCGCTACATTATTCATCACATCCAGGTTGAACCGGATGGTTGAATTACCTTCAATATTGTAAACTACTTGTGTGAAAAATAGTAGGATAAACACTGTCAGGTTCACCAGTAACAACTGGGTGACCATGTTTTTTCCTTCTCCCAGGGAGAGGATTGGCATTGGTTCTCCTTTTTCGGCTACGTCCATTGACCTAAAACTTTAGGGTCCAAAGGTACGATCCATTTAGTAAAAATGGCGCCGGTTCTTCTTGTTCCAGTTTCGGAGCAGCAGGTAGCTGAACAGTACACCACCCAGGTGGGCAAAATGCGCCACATTGTCTCCGGCTGAGTTTCGGATACCAGATACCAGTTCAAAGATGATCATGGCGGCCACTATGTACTTGGCCTTCATTGGGAAGAGGAAGTAGAGATACACCAGGCTGTTCGGGAAGAGATAGCCAAAGGCAAAGAGCAAGCCGAATACAGCACCGGAAGCGCCCAGGGTAGATATATCGCGATATTCAATCTGGTAGTTATGAATATACAATTTGGACATTTCCAGCTCTGCCGGGCTGTTGGGATAAGAAAATACAATTTTGTCTGTAGACAGATCAAAATGTGCTGTCAGTGTATTGAAGTTTGCCAGGCTTGGATCGGAGAAGTAAGCGTTGATATCGTGAGTGAGCCGCATGTTTTCGTAAGTGACCACGCCCATGTGACATAAGGCGGCACCCAGCCCACAGATGAGATAGAATATCAGGAATCGTTTAGATCCCCACAGGTTTTCGAGCGTAGAACCAAACATCCACAAGGTGAACATATTGGAGAACAGGTGCCCGATAGAACCGTGCATGAAGAGGTGAGTAAGGAACTGATGCGGCTTGAACAATGGCGATCCCCAATAGTGCAGGGCAAAGAGGTCCTCCAGGAAATGATTCGCAGAAGGATTCTGAATCTCTCCCATTGTATATTGTCCAAAAAAAACTAAACCATTGATGATCAATAGGTTTTTAATCACCAGCGGTAATATGTCAAATCTGCGGGGCCTAAACTCACTCATTATGATTTCCGATTCTGATTATTACTAATACCTTTTTTCTAACAATACCACGTTCTCAATATGATGTGTATGAGGGAACATGTCGACAGGCTGGATTTTTTTTACAGCATACAACTGGTCCAGCAGTGCCAGGTCTCTGGCCTGGGTAGCCGGGTTACAGCTTACGTATACGATACGGGGTGCTGCAATTTCGAGTAGTTTGTTCACTAGTTTTTCATGCATACCGGCCCGGGGAGGGTCGGTGATGATCACATCTGGTTGCCCATGTTGGGCAAAGAATGCATCGTTACAAATGTCTACTACATCGCCAGCGAAGAATTCTGCATTGTTTACGCCATTGCGGGCTGCATTTTCTTTTGCATCGTCTATCGCCTCTTTAATCAGTTCGATCCCCACTACTTTTCCTGCCTGCCTGGATACAAAAATACCAATACTGCCTGTTCCACAATATAAGTCATAAACAATTTCTGTTCCTGTTAATCCTGCAAATTCTCTTGTTACCTGGTAGAGGGCTTCTCCCTGGTAAGTATTGGTCTGGAAAAATGACTTAGGGCCAATTTTGAACGTAAAGTCTTCCAGTTTTTCTTCTGCATATCCTTTACCAAAGTACACTTTAGGCTCCAGGTCGAAGATGCTATCGTTCAACTTGGGGTTGATTGTGTACAGCAGGGTGGTAATACCGGGTACAGTCGCCAACAGGTGGTCCAGCAGGGCTTCGCGGTCTTTCTTGTTTTCGTGTTGGATTACGAGGTTGACCATGACTTCGCCTGTGGTTAAGATGCGCACCACCAGGTTGCGCAGCCAGCCTACCTGGGCGCGGATATCGTAGAAGGAGAGATTGTGTTCGAGTGCATAAGCCCTGACGGTATTACGGATAGCATTGACAGGTTCTGCCTGCAGGTAGCAGGTATTGATGTCGAGCACCTTGTCGAAGAGCTTGGGTACGTGGAATCCGAGGGCATTCTTCCTGGGGATGGTACCGTCTTCGGCAATGGCTTCAGATGGCATCCAGGCTTTGTTGCTGAATGTGAATTCCAGTTTGTTGCGGTAATGAGTAACGTGTTTGGAGCCGAGAATGGGCTGCATGGAAGGGAGTTCCAGTTTTCCTATGCGGGTCAGGTTGTCGGTTACCTGCTGCTGCTTGTAGGCAAGCTGCTTGTCGTACGGGAGCATTTGCCACTTACAGCCGCCACAGGTGCCGAAGTGCTCACAGAAAGGAGTGACGCGGTCAGCAGCGTAGCTATGAAAGCGGATGGCGCGGCCTTCGGCCCAGTCTTTCTTGCTTTTGCCCAGGCGAACGTCTACCACATCGCCAGGGACTACACCACCTTCAATGAAGATCACTTTGCCATCTATGCGGGCCAGTGCTTTCCCTTCAGCAGCATATGCGCTCACGGGAACTTTTTCCAGAATTACGTTTTTTTTCCTCACGGATGCAAAGGTAGGATTTTCAAAGAGTAATGTGGGAGTACAAGTCAGTCGTATTTTTCAAATTCCTAATTCTTGGCTACATTTACAGCAACCGATGTCCTATGCATAAACTTATGATAATACTGGCGTTTGTTTGCTCGGCAATGCAGCTACAGGCGCAGAATGGCTACAAGATCACAGTACAGCTGAAACAGTACAAAGGTGGTATGATGTACCTGGCCCAGTATATGGGCAAAAAGACATATATGGCAGATTCGGGCATGCTGAATGACCAGGGGGTAGCCGTACTACAGGGAAAAGAGGCTTTACCCGGCGGTATTTACCTGGTAGTGTTCCCCGGTAAAACACGGTATTTTGAAATGCTGCTGGACAGCAAGCAGGAAAACTTCTCCGTTTCTGCAGATACTTCAGACCTTATCAATAAAACTATTTATAAGAACTCCCCGGAGAATGAGCTCTTCGTGGAGTACAATAAATTCCTCTCCAAAGATGTGGCTGCCCTGAACAAGGATGCCCAGGCACTGCTGGCTAAACATACGGCAGCAGACACTGCCAGTGCCAGACAGGTACAGACGGAGCTGGGCAAAAAGCTCCAGGCCTACAGGAACGATGTAATCTCCAAACATCCCCAAAGCCTGCTAACCAGCATTTTCAGAATGATGAAGGATCCGGAAGTACCACCCAAGCCAGCAGATGCTGATTCTACATTTGGCTACCGCTATTACAGAAGTCACTACTGGGACAATACCAACCTCGGTGATGGACGTCTGGCCCGTACGCCTGTACTGGAAGATAAACTGAACAGGTACTTTACTCAATTAGTACCAATGGATCCTGATTCCATCAATGTTGCGGCAGATGAACTGATTGAAAAAACACGCAAGGATAAAGAGAACTTTAAGTTCGTGGTATGGTGGCTGACCTCCACCTACGAGACCTCTCCTTATATGGGTATGGACGCCGTGTTTGTGCACCTGGTAGAGAAGTATTACGTAGCGGGGGATGCTTACTGGCTGAATGATGAACAACTGAATAAAATCATTTCGCGTGCTTACTCTATTGCTCCTAACCTGATTGGCCAACAGGCGCCACCACTGGAAGTAAAGGATAGTGCCATGAAACCACTTTCGCTGTATACGACCAAAGGAAAGTTTACAGTGCTTGTATTCTGGGATCCTACCTGCGGACACTGTAAGATAGAAATACCTAAACTGGATTCTGCCTACAATGCAAGCTGGAAAAACAAGGGTGTAACCATGATTGGTTTCAAAACAGAGGGTACAAAAGAGCAGTGGGCGCAATTTATACATGACAACCACCTGAATGGCTGGATTCATGCATGGGATCCGGATGCACAGTCTAACTACAGGCGCCTATACGACGTATATAGTACACCGGTAGTATACCTGCTGGATGAGAAGAAGAAGATTGTGGCGAAGCGGCTGGGTGTGGAGCAGTTGAGTGAATTTATCGAGCGGACTGATAACAAGGGTAAGACAGCGAAGAAATAATTCACGCCTGTGTAATGGTGTGAGCAGGTTGTAAACACATAAATATAATTACGGCATCCCGTGTATCGCAGATACACGGGATTTGTTTTTTAATGAATGCATGTAAATATTAAATGACTATATAATTAATGTTATAACCTGCTTATTATCAGTCGCATGCGTTTGCTGTCGTCAGCTTTGGCATAGTCTTTGGCAATGCATAGTCGTAATCAAACATTCTAGGTTATGACAAAGAAGATGATCCTTTCGTTTGCAGCCCTTGCAATTTTTTCAATGAGTGCGATGGCACAGGTACGTGTAGGGGTTAAAGGTGGCTGGAACCTTTCAACATTTACAATCAACAACAGTGGTGATGTAGATAATGACAAATCACTGTCGGGTTTTAATATCGGTGTTATCGCAGATATGCCATTGGTACCAAGAATTTTATCTTTCCAGCCAGGTGTATTCTATACTACCAAGGGTTCTAAATTGAAATCAGGTAGTGACGGAGACGCTGTTCAGTACAAGTTTACAACCCGTCCTTCCTACATCGAAGTTCCACTGAACTTCATTGGTAAATTACCTGTAGGCCCAGGCGCAAGTCTCTTTGCTGGTGTGGGTCCATACTTTGCATTTGGTGTGGCTGGTAAGAACAAGGTTTACACAACTGTGGGTGGCACAACTACCACTACAGAATCCAACATCAAATGGGATGATGATACCCCATTCAACAATGGTGATCCGAACCAGGGTTATGACAAGTACAAACGTTTTGACTGGGGTGGTAACGTACAGGTAGGTGCGGAGATCAGCAATTTCCTGGTTTCAGCGCAATACGGAATAGGCTTCAACAAGATCAATTCAGGTGCCAATGACAGTAACAACAACAAGGACAAAAACCGTGTGTTCAGTGTAAATGTAGGTTACCTGTTCTAATCAACAACTTAAACAACCGGACGTAAACAGGCAACGTCTGTAATCTAAACAATAGCGATGAACAGCATCCGGCAACGCCTGTAGGATGCCAGACAGATAAAATTTCCTATATGAAAAAAGTACTCTTAGCTTTTGCCGGGCTTCTGATTGCCGGTGTATCTTTTGGACAGACAAAATGGGGGATAGTGGCAGGACCCCAGTTTTCCAGCTATACGACCAAGGCTGATAATGTAAGTAAAGAAACCAGCGACCTCCTTACGAGCATCAGGGCTGGTATTACTGCAGACATTCCACTGGCAGAAGAATTTTATATCGGAACCGGTTTGCTGTACTCCGGTAAAGGTGGTAAGGATAATGGTGTTAAAACAACCTTATCTTATTTGCAGGTGCCGGTAAATTTCCTCTTTAAGCCGGAAGTAGGTACCGGAAAGCTGAACCTGGGAGTAGGCCCTTACTTTGCTTACGGCGTAGGGGGTAAGTATAAAACGACAGTTGGTAATGCAGATGTATCTGTAAAGGCATTTGACGACGAGGCAGGTACGGGTAAGCTGAAAAGATTTGATGCAGGTCTGGGCATTGTAGCTGGTTATGAACTGCCGGTAGGTTTATATTTGGGCCTGAATGCAGACTTGGGCCTGGTAAATGCTTATGACAATACGGACAATGGCCGAAGCTGGAAAAATACTTCCTTCGGTGTTTCAGCAGGATATAAGTTTTAATGGCAAGCAATATTATATGCAGGGCTGATCTCCTTTCCCGGAGGTCAGCCCTGTTATTTTTGTTAACTAGTTTTTAATAACGAATTCCGACATATTCACTACCTTAGTTCCCTATATACCCCTATATGTTTGAGCATTCTGTTAAGCGTAAACTTTTAGTTTTTGTATTGTTTATTTTTTTATCACCTAAACTACTGAAGGGACAGGTTAGTTTTGGTCTGAATGTGGGCATCAATCAATCCTGGATGCAGTACAGGGATCCTGCCGGTCATTCTGCCGAGGACAATAAGCCACTCACAAGGTTTAATGCTGATTTTCTGGTAACCGTACCGCTCATAGGAGGGCTGTATGTGGTGCCGGCTGTCCGGTATATTACTAAAGGCGCCAACCTGACTGTAGGCGGCGATGGGGAATTTACCCGCAGGCTGGAAGTACGTTACCTGGAAATACCTGTCAACCTTACTTATAAAGTACCGGTGTCGTTTGGCCGGCTTACGGTAGGAGTGGGCCCGTATACAGCTTACGGTCTGAATGGGAATAACCGGATGCAGGTATATGATGCAGGAAATGTAGTCAGCACCACTGATTATGATGTAGAATTCAGCAGCCGGGTAAATAAAGGTATTTATCCGGGTACCCGCCTGAATCGGTGGGACGTGGGAGCGCAGGTAACGGCAGGGGTGGAATTCAATAACCTGCTGATGGTAGGTATACACTACAGCAGGGGGATCCGTAACCTGGACATGTCAGGAAACAGCACGATCCGCAACAACAGTATAGGCTTGAGCCTGGGAATCCTGCTGAACCGAGAAGATTATTAACGGCCATAATTATATATGCTAATAAAAGAAGAAGGTGTATCCGAACAGGGAACACCTTTTTTTTATGGGGAGTAGGGGTATGTTCAATAACCTGCGTCTTATTTGTGAACTATTTTGACATAGGATAAAACAAAAAGTGTGACAGTTATTCGGACATGCCAGTACGTTTCCACGTAATGGCATTTTTATTTTTAAAATGAAAAACCCGCTTTTACCTTAGGCAAAAGCGGGTTGATTATATGAGCGAAGGCTTGATTATACGACAGCTTCCACTACTTTTCTGATCACTTCAGGTTTACCCAGGGTGTAATAGTGTAATACCGGAACGCCGAATTCCTTCAGTTCTTTAGACTGCTGGATCAGCCACTCGGTACCTACCATTTCTACATCCTTATCGGTTTTACATTTCAGGATTTCGTTAGCCAGGTCATTCGGAATATCTACATGGAATGCCCTTGGCAGAACAGTTAACTGCTTGCGGGTAGTCATTGGTTTCAATCCTGGAATGATAGGTACGGTGATTCCCATTTCCCGGCATTTTTTGACAAAGTCGAAGAATTTCTGGTTGTCAAAGAACATCTGGGTAATAATATAATCGGCGCCATTTTCTACTTTCCGCTTCAGGTAGGTCATATCTGTAGCCAGGTTAGGCGCTTCGAAGTGTTTTTCCGGGTAACCGGCTACGCCGATACAGAATTTGGTTTTTACACCGCCCTGGAGGTCTTCTTCCAGGTACATACCATTGTTCATGTTCACCACCTGGTGCAGCAGTTCTTCTGCATAGCGGTGTCCATGTGGCTCTGGTTCGAAGGAAGGCTCATTTTTGGGAGCGTCTCCACGAAGTACCAGCACATTGTCTACCCCCAGGAAATTGAGGTCGATGAGGGCATTTTCCGTTTCTTCACGGCTAAAGCCCCCGCAGATCAGGTGGGGTACGGCATCTACATTATAATGATTCATTACGGCAGCACAAATGGCTACTGTACCGGGTCTTTTGCGGATTTCCACCTTTTCAAATGAACCGTCCGACCGCTTCTTGAACATATGTTCACTTCTGTGATAGGTAACATTGATAAATGCAGGTTTGAATGTCATCAGGGGATCCAGATGATCATATATAGACTCTATGCTCTTCCCTTTCAGAGGGGGAAGGATCTCGAAAGAGATCAGCGTATCCTTTGCCTGTGCAATATGTTCTGTTACTTTCATAGCAGTTGGGCTTATTAAAAATATATAAAGCCGGACAAAAATAATGCATCTCTTAGAATTATCATCTATTAATTCTCGAATAGTCCGAATATTTATAAACCTTTGTATAGGATTCGTAGATAAAAGCACAGGCAAGAATTACCCGGCATGGAAAGCTGAAGTAAATGCTTATTTTTGCTAAGTTTCAACATATGGCATTAAAAATACATACAGATCAGCTGGTAAAGCGCTACGGTCAGAGAACTGTGGCCAACAAGGTATCTGTAGAGGTAACTCAGGGAGAGATCGTGGGGTTGCTGGGCCCGAATGGTGCCGGTAAGACCACCACATTTTACATGGTAGTGGGCCTGATCAAGCCGGACGAAGGCCAGGTATTCCTGGACGAAGTGAACATCACCAAGCTACCCATGTACAAACGGGCCAAGATGGGGATAGGGTATCTTCCCCAGGAGGCATCCGTATTCCGTAAGTTGAGTGTGGAAGACAATATCGCTGCGGTATTGGAGATGACCACCCTGAAAAAGGCAGAGCAAAAGGAAAAACTGGAAAGCCTGCTGGAAGAGTTTCGTCTTACCCACGTGCGTAAGAGTCCCGGCGACGTATTGAGTGGAGGTGAGCGCAGACGTACAGAAATAGCCCGTGCACTGGCGGTAGATCCAAAGTTTATCTTGCTGGATGAGCCATTTGCCGGTATTGACCCCATTGCAGTAGAAGATATTCAATCTATAGTAGCCCGCCTTAAATATAAGAACATCGGCATCCTGATCACCGACCACAACGTTCAGGAAACACTGTCAATCACTGATCGCGCCTATCTGCTGTTTGAAGGGAAAATATTGAAAGCCGGAACAGCCGAAGAATTAGCTGAAGATGAACAGGTTAGGAAAGTGTATCTTGGTCAGAATTTTATTTTACGTCGTAAAAATTACCTGGACGAAGCAGCTAAACAACAATAACTTCAACTACTCCGTTCCTACCATCCTATTATGAGAATATTAAGTCCTGCAATATCACAACTGGCGCGTTTGCGCATGGGGCGCATAGAATATTTTATGCAGTATCCCCTGCAGGTGCAGCAGCAGGTATTTCAAAACCTACTCAGTGCCGCTCAGTATACTGAGTTTGGTAAGCAATATGGATTCTCGCAGATCTATAAGATTGAAGAGTTTAAGCAAAGGGTACCTATTCATAACTATGATACCCTGAAACCATATATTCAGCGTACCATGGAGGGGCAGCAAAACATTTTATGGAATACGCCTATAAAATGGTTTGCCAAATCCAGCGGTACCACTGCCGATAAGAGCAAGTTCATTCCTGTATCTGTAGAAAGCCTGGATGAATGTCACTATCGTGCAGGGAGAGATGTATTATCACTTTATTATAATAATTATCCTGAGTCCAGGTTACTCACCGGTAAGTCACTGGTAATCGGTGGCAGTCACCAGGTGAACAAACTGGCCCCGGAAAGTGATTCTTACTTTGGTGACCTGAGTGCTGTGATGCTTCAGAACATGCCGTTCTATGGCAATATGATCCGTACGCCGGATTTGTCTATTGCCCTGATGGACGAATGGGAAGAAAAGATTGAGCGCATGGCCAATACCGTGATCCACGAGAATGTAACCTCTATTGCCGGGGTACCTACCTGGACCATGGTATTGATCAAAAGGATTTTTGAAATCACCGGTAAGGATAACCTGGCAGACATCTGGCCTAGTCTGGAACTGTATATGCATGGTGGGGTTAGTTTTACGCCGTACCGTGAGCAGTTCAAAAAGCTAATCCGCAAGCCGGACATGTTCTACCTGGAAACCTACAATGCATCTGAAGGCTTCTTTGCCGCCCAGGATGTAATCGGGCAGGAGGGACTGCTGTTGTTCCTGAACCATGGTATCTTCTATGAGTTCATGCCGATGGAAGAAGTAGGAAAAGATAATCCACAGACCCTGCAACTGAATGAAGTGGAAACGGGTAAAAACTATGCGCTGGTGATCAGCACCAATGGCGGCTTATGGCGCTATATGGTGGGTGATACAGTGCAGTTTACCTCTCTGTCTCCATTCCGTGTAAAGGTGAGTGGTCGTACCAAATCATTTATTAATGCATTTGGAGAAGAATTGATTGTCGAAAATTCAGATAAGGCGATAGCCAAAGCATGTGAAGCAACAGGCGCTATTGTAAATGATTACACAGCGGCGCCTATCTATTTTAGCGAAGGAGAAGCAGGGGGCCATGAATGGTTACTTGATTTTGATGTGATGCCAGATAGTGTAGATCACTTTATTGATGTATTGGATCAGACACTAAAATCTATCAATTCTGACTACGAAGCCAAGCGCCACAAAGATATGGCACTACGCAGACCAGTCCTGCATGTGCTGCCAAAAGGCACCTTCACCGAATGGCTGAAGAGCAAAGGCAAGCTGGGTGGTCAGCACAAAGTTCCCCGGTTGAACAACGACCGGCAACATGTCGAAGAAATTTTGAAGTTTACTGGTATCACTGGTGTGATATAATTGGGTAACCATTAACTAATACGTCTATATGAAATTACTGGAAAACAAAGTAGCTATCGTCACCGGGGCCAGCCGTGGTATTGGAGAAGCTATCGCAATCAAATTTGCAGAAGAGGGTGCAAATGTAGCTTTCACTTACCTGAGCTCTGATGAAAAAGCCAAAGCGCTTGAACAGAAGCTGCAAGGTATGGGAGTAAAGGCAAAAGCTTATAAATCCAATGCCGGTGTTTACGAGGAATGCGAAACGTTGGTCGCTGATGTACTGAAAGAGTTCGGCGCTATCGATATTTGTGTGAACAATGCAGGTATTTCTAAAGATAACCTGCTGCTGCGTATGAGTCCTGAGCAGTGGGATGATGTAATGGACATTAACCTGAAGAGCGTGTACAACATGACTAAACATGTGATTCGCCCGATGATGAAGGCGAAGTCTGGTTCCATTATCAACATGAGCTCTATCATCGGTATTAAAGGTAATGCAGGCCAGAGTAGCTATGCTGCTTCCAAAGCTGGTATTATTGGTTTTACCAAGTCTATAGCACAGGAGCTGGGTAGCCGTAACATTCGTGTGAATGCGGTAGCACCTGGTTTTGTGGAAACTGATATGACGCACTACCTGAAAGAAGGTACCGGTGCACAGGCATACATCGAGAAAATTCCGTTAGGCCGCTTTGGCAGCCCTGAGGATATTGCAAACGTAACGTTGTTCCTGGCTTCTAACCTGAGTGCTTATGTAACAGGGCAGACGATCAGCACCTGTGGTGGTTTGAATATCTAATCCGGATCGATATAATTAAAAAGCGGTTGTGCCTTTGGGCGCAACCGCTTTTTGTTTTTAGTATTTTTTACCGGGAGTCGCTACGCGGAAAGTCTCTACACATTTGCGATCCTGCAGGGTGACGAAGACCGTTTTGCCATCCGGACCACCGAAGGTCAGGTTGCTGCATTGCTTACCTTTCAGGGGAATTTCCCGGATGGTTTTACCGGCAGGAGATAATACCCATATAACTCCTTTTCCCCAGCGGGCTACGTACAGGTTTCCTGCTTTGTCACACTTCATACCGTCAAACCCAAAGTCGGGTACTTCGGCAAAGAGTTGTTTGTTGCTGATATTGCCTGCTTTGTCTACATCGAATTTCCAGATCTTACGTTGAACGCTTTCGTTCACGTAGAGCGTCTTTTCGTCCGGGCTGAGCTCTATGCCATTGGTAGTGCCCATGTTGGCCTCCAGCAGAATGGCCTTGCCGCCTTTGTCAATACGCCAGATCTGGCCGGTGGATTGTTTCCAGTTGGGGTCTGACGCATAGATCTGGTCTTTGCTGTTTATGCAGAGATCATTGGGTTGATTAAACTTGTCATTGTGCACGTATATGCTGACTTTCCGGGTTTTGGGATCAACCTGGAGTACGTTGTGATTGATGAAGTCAGGCAGGAACATCAGTCCCCTGCTGTTATAGTGAATACCATTGCCAACACTGCTATCGGGCAGGGTCACGAACACTTCGCCATTGCCGTTTTTGGTATTGATTTTACCAATGGTACCATCTTTCTGAAAGTTGACTACATAGAGATAGCCAGACTTATCGTAATGAGGTCCTTCGATGTTTACGGAGAACATTTGTTCTTTGGTGAGATCTTTAGTCTGGTATAAATCCTGGCTTTTTAGCTGTGTTGTGGCGGCGAGACCTAGTAATAAGCAGATAAGTGGTTTCATGATAGAAAGATTGACGTTGAGGGATTAAGATAGTGAAATTTGGACTGGTCTGGGTTAATTTTCACTATTTTCGCCGGCATGATACATGTTTCTGAATTTAAAGACCTGGAGCTGCTATCGATCCACAAGGTGGGCAATGCCTCCCAGGAAGAGTCCCTGATCTGCTCCCAGGAGCCTTTGCAATTACAGGATGAGACCATCAGTCAGCTATTATTGAGTTACTTTATTCAACCATTTACAAATGCGGCAGAGTACTTCCGTTTTTATCATGAGGCTGACCTTCAATTAAATGAGATTTTTCAATATTGCCGTCGTATATTTGAGAATCGGGACAATTTTCATGAGCAATCTGTAAATATAGCCAAACATCTATATAAGCATTCCACGCATCCTAAAATCAAGGGGGGAGAGTTGTATATCGCTTACTTTAGTAAGTGCCAGGTGGATGGAGAGGATGTGGAGGCCATTGGTATTTTTAAATCAGAGACCAGAGATACCTATTTGAAAGTATACTTGTCCAACGAAAGCTACCAGGTAAATTACGACGACGGTATTAATATCAACAAGCTCGATAAAGGATGCCTCGTATTCAATACAGAAGAAGAAGAGGGTTTTAAAGTCAGTATAATAGACAGTATCAGCAAGCAGAATGAAGCTGTGTACTGGAAAGACGCATTCCTGCAGGTACAGAGAAGGGAAGACAATTATCATCAGACGGAGCTGGCAGTGAACATGTGTAAGCTATTTATTAGCGAAAAGCTACCAGGTGAATATGAAATGAGCAGGATAGACCAGGTAGACCTGCTCAACAAATCAGCCGCTTATTTTAAGGAAAAAGAGCAGTTCCAGATGGACGATTTTGCGCAGGAGGTACTAGGACATCCGGACGCCATTGAATCATTTAAGGAGTATAGGGACCAATATCAGCAGGAGTACCGGCAGGAAATACCGGATGAATTTGATATTTCAGCACCAGCTTTTAAGAAACAGCAAAAGGTATTTAAGAGTATTCTAAAACTGGATAGAAACTTTCATATATACATACATGGGAACAGGGAATTGATTGAACGGGGTTTTGATGAATCCACGAATATGTACTACTATAAGCTTTTGTTTGAAAATGAGAGTTAAAATTCCGTAACAAATTGTGGTATCGGGCGTCTAACATTACACCGATCGGTTAAAAATTTTTTCATAAGCAAAAACCAATTATTAAACAAAGGCTGCTCTTTTGGGCGGCCTTTTATTATTAACCAGTAAAGCACCATATTGTTTAAATAAAAAAAACGCTTCTGTTTTGAGCAGAAGCGTTTTTTATTATTTCTGTTGTTTTTGTTTAGGTTTTGGCGGCCTGTTTTGTGGCTGCTGTTGCCCCCCTCCGCCACCTTGCTGTTGGGGCTTAGGTTGTGGTTTAGGCCCCTGGGGTTTACCTTGCTGCTGCGGCTGTTGTTGTTTTGGCTGCTGCTGTTGAGGTTTGCCTTGCTGGGGTTTACCTGGTTGTTGCGGCTGTTTAGGTTTGGGCTGCTGTTGCTGCTGTGGCTGCGCCTGTTGTTTAGGCTTGGGCTGTTGAGCAGGTTGTTCAGCTGGTTTACCACCTTGTTGCTGCTGTTTGTGTTTTTGTTTTTCCTTGTCTTTGTGTTTGCGTTTCTGGGCTGTTTTTTCCAGGGAGCGGAGACTGATCTGGCCTACCACGTCTGCAAACCCGAGGTCTGTTTCTTTTGGTTTACCTGCTACCACTTCTACTGGTTTCAGGTCTTCAGGTCTGATGTTTTGCTTGTTCAGGTGGCGTATTTCTTTTACGCGGCTGATGGTAAGCGGGTATTGCTTATTGCTGTCGCCATAGGCGTACCACATCAGGTTTTTGAAGATATCTCTCTTTTGCAGGGTAGCAACGCCATTGGCAGTTTCAATGCTATCTGCATCTTCAGGGAAATCTTTCAGTGCATCGAGGTAAGTATCGAGCTCATAGTTCAGGCAGCATTTCAAACGTCCGCACTGGCCGGACAGCTTGGCCTGGTTGATGGAAAGGTTCTGGTAGCGGGCAGCAGTGGTATTGACACTCTTGAAGTCAGAGAGCCAGGTAGAGCAGCATAGTTCACGGCCGCAGCTACCAATACCGCCTACTTTCCCGGCTTCCTGGCGGGCGCCTATCTGGCGCATTTCCACCTTAACACGGAATTCTCCGGCGTAGAGCTTAATTAATTCACGGAAGTCAACACGGTCATCGGCAGTGTAGAAGAAGGTTGCTTTACGTCCATCAGCCTGAATTTCTACCTCGGTCAGTTTCATTTCGAGGCCTATACTGCGGGCTATTGCTCTTGCTTTTATGAGGGCCTCTTTTTCGCGGGTTTTATTTTCACCCATTCTGTGCAGATCTTCATTGCTGGCGCGACGCAATACTTTTTTTACTTCAGGGGTGTCTTCTATCCTTCTTTTCTTCATCTGAAGTTTTACCAGTTCGCCCGTGAGGCTTACCTGGCCAACATCAAAACCACTCACTCCTTCTACGGTTACCATTTCTCCTTTATCCAGGAACTGTTTGGTAACATTTCGGAAGAAATCTTTCCTGCTTCCGTTGTTGAAACTTACCTCTATAATATCAAATGGTGCTAAGCTATCACTTAAGGGAATATTGGCCAGCCAGTCAAAAACATTCAATCGGTTACATCCACCACTGCTACAACCTCCATTACTTTTGCATCCTGACGGCTTTCCCTCTGCACCTGTACCACATCCGGCACAAGCCATATTTATATATTTAAAAGAGTTAATTGATATGCATCCGGTATTGTCCCGAACGCTTTAAAATACGTATTTCCCCTTATATATACAAAAGGGCGAAAGTAACAAAGGTAACGGAAAAAGTAATGTCCCGTCGTGTCAATATAGGTTTAACAGGCCGGGATCGGCTTATGTTTAAAAATGTACTGTAATTTGATGCTGAGCGCGTGAAACAGCAGTTTAGCGTTGGCATTGCGCTCAATGTAGTAGCTGGCATTGTCCAGCTCCTGCATAATTAGTTCCATTTGCCGGAGGTTGGCCAGTTTTTGCAGTTTGAGGGCAAAATCGGTTTCTTCTTCAGAGAAGGCCAGCTGGCTTCTGTCTATGTATTTTAGCCGGAGGGTGTGTTCCAGCAGGTTGATGAAGTAGCGGAGGAACTGCTTCTGGTTTTCGCGGCCCATTTTGGCATTGGCTATACCTTCTATCCATTCCTGGAGGGCCAGGCGGTTGTTGGTGAAGATATAGTTGAGCCAGTTGCGAAGCAGCTCATGATAGTCATCTTCTGAGTTTTGCAGCAGGGCAAGGGCTTCCCGGTAGTTGCCGGAGGCAATTGTAGCAGCCTGACGGGCCCTGGCAGCAGGTGCATTGGCCCTGGTGACGAGTGCATCTACCAAAACATCTTTGGGGAGTGGATTCACCTTGATGAGGTGGGTACGGGAAAGGATGGTGGCCAGGATTTGTTCCTGGTTTTCGGCAATCAGGATGAAGATGGTATCATCTGGTGGCTCTTCGATCAGTTTGAGCAGGCGGTTTCCTTCATTGCCCAGGTACTCGGGCATCCACATGAGGAGGATTTTGTATTTACTCTCGAAGCTTTTCAGGCTTAGTTTGCGAATGATGTCCTGGCATTCAGTAGCGGTAATATTTCCCTGCTTGTTTTCTGCTCCTATGAATTGCAGCCAGTCGTAGGCATTACCATATGGATGTTCGGTAATGAATTCGCGCCATTCGCTGGCGTAATCGCTACTTATGGGTTTATCGCCTGTTTTTTTGGGGATGACAGGGTAGGAGAAGTGAATGTCGGGGTGGATATACTTTTCTGCTTTGATACAGGCAGGGCATTTACCGCATGGGCCATCCGGCTGTTTGTCTTCGCATACGAGATGCTGGGCGAAGGCAAGGCCAAGGGGCAGACCACCGGCGCCTTCAGGGGCCAGTAGAATCATGGCATGGCTGATGCGGTGTTGGGTGACAGCTTTAAGCAATTGTTGCTTGATATCGTCCTGACCTATGATATTGGAGAAAAGCATGGTTGCAAAGTAAAAGAAAAAATCGCTTACCCCTTTGGCATAAGCGATTTTTTCAATGGAAAAGAGGCTTGCGGCTTGTTAGTATTTTTTTTCTATTGCAGCGATTACTTCTGCAGAATTAGGTTGTGTTTTAGGTGCAAATACAGCTACCAGGTTTCCTTTTTCATCCAGCAGGTACTTCTGGAAGTTCCACTGTACTTCAGCAGGCTCTAAATGTTTTTCCTTGCTTTGCTCTAACAGCCATTTGTAGATGGGATGTATATCTGCACCTTTCACAGAAATCTTGGCTGCCATCGGGAATGTCACTGCATACTTTTTGGTACAGAATTCCTGGATCTGCTGGTTGCTGCCGGGCTCCTGGGAACCGAAATTGTTAGCAGGGAAACCGATGATCACCAGGTTCTTTTTGTACTTCTCGTACAGTTTTTCCAGTTCTGCATATTGTGGTGTATTTCCACAGAGAGAAGCAGTGTTCACGATCAGGATCTTTTTGCCTTTGTAATCGGCAAAATTGATTTTACCACCATCTACAGCTTCAACTTTAAAATCATAAATGGCGCTGCTTTTCATAAATATCAATAACGAGATGAGCAATGTTTTTAACATACCTACAAAGTTTGTAATGAAATTAAAGAATAACTCACACATTAGGAGTTAATGATGTGCATATGCCAGGGAACAAATGCTGAACGGAATATTTGCCTGTTGAAAGAGCTTTCCACAGGCCTCAGTGGTAGCGCCTGTTGTAATCACATCATCGACTAATAATACGTGGTGGTCTTTCAGCAATTCAGGGTGTTCGAGCCGGAAAGCGTGTTGTACATTTTGCCAGCGGAGGATTCTGCCTTTCCTGGTTTGAGAGGCGGTGAATATGATTCTTTTTAGTGCATGTGGTAACACGGGTTTGTGAATTACGGCGGCGATACCAGCTGATAATAAAGCAGACTGATTATAACCCCGGAATTTCTCCCTCTTTTTAGTAATAGGTACTGGTACAATGCAGGTGACCTGGTGGATCCAGCTGGTCTGGGCGAGGATCTTTCCCATTTGTTTTCCCATGTAGTGTGTTAGTTTCCTTTTGTGCCGGTACTTTATTTTATGCACCAGCTTACGCAACATAGATGCCTGTGAAAAATAGTAAGCAGCCAATGCATGTTGTACCTGCAACCTGCCATAGAACAATTTTTCGACAGGATTTTCTGTAAAGTGCTGAAAGCCGGTGTGTGGCAACAGAACTGTGCATTGATGACACAGGAATGCTTCGGTAGGTGTGAGTGTGGTACCACAACTCTCACATACATGGGGAAAACAAAGATGGAGTAATGCTGTAAACATATATGATCAGAATAATCTGCTGTATACTTCATCTACACGGCCTACAGGAATCACTTCAATATTGAATTTACTGAAGTCGGCCCCTTTTTTATTATACCGGCTGACGAAGATCTTTTCAAAACCCAGTTTTTCTGCTTCTGCTATGCGCTGTTCGATGCGGTTAACTGCACGGATTTCGCCGCTCAGGCCTACTTCGCCTGCAAAGCAGATTTTGCCTGCAATGGCAATGTCTTCATAAGAAGATAGTAGTGCACATAGAACTGCAAGATCGATAGCGGGATCTTCTGCACGGATACCACCTGCGATATTGAGAAATACATCTTTGACACCGAAGTGGAAACCTCCTCTTTTTTCAAGCACAGCAAGCAGTAATTGCAGGCGGCGAAGATCGAAGCCTGTCACAGTACGTTGTGGTGTGCCATATACAGATTGAGTAACGAGTGCCTGTACCTCGATGAGCATAGGGCGCATACCTTCCATTGTAGAAGCGATAGCAACACCACTGAGCAGGTCTTCGCGCTGAGAGATAAGAATTTCTGAAGGATTGGTAACTTGTCGTAGTCCGGTGCCGGTCATTTCATAAATGCCCAGTTCTGCAGTGGAACCAAAACGATTTTTGATGGTACGCAATATGCGGTATGCATAGTGTTGATCACCTTCAAATTGTAATACGGTATCTACCATGTGTTCCAGGATTTTGGGACCAGCGATGGAACCATCTTTGGTGATATGACCGATCAGGAATACGGGCACATGGCTTTCTTTGGCAAAGCGTTGCATTTCGGCGGCGGTTTCCCTGATCTGGGATACGCTACCCGGAGCAGATTCGATAAAAGGAGACTGCAAGGTTTGTATAGAATCGATCACCACGAGTTGTGGGCGGAGTTTCTTTATTTCCTGGAAGATGGTCTGGGTATTGGTTTCTGTGAGCAGGTAGAACTGATCGTTGGTAGCCTGCAGGCGGTCTGCGCGCATCTTTACCTGTGATGCGCTTTCTTCACCGCTTACATATAAGGTAGTGATGTTTTTCAGGTGCAATGCATTTTGCAGGAAGAGGGTGCTCTTACCTATTCCGGGTTCACCGCCTACGAGAACGAGTGATCCCGGAACAATACCGCCACCGAGTACACGGTTCAGTTCAATATCAGGAGTGAGTAATCTTTCTTCTTCAACGGCACTTACTTCGCTGAGGTTCACAATGTTATTACGACCAGTCTCTTTCTCTGGCTGCCAGCTTTGATTGCGTAGAGGAACATCTTTCTGAATTTTTTCTTCAACGAATGTATTCCATTGATTACAGGAAGGACATTTACCTGTCCACTTAGCCGATTCGTATCCACAATTCTGACAGAAGAATGCTGATTTTATTTTCATGTAGCAAAGGTGATAAAAGCACTAAAAAAATGAGCAGTGCTATCGATAAAAAAGTTAAAAAAAGGGAAAAATTGGGGTGGGAAAAAAATGGCTTAAAAAGAAAAGAGCCAACAGAAGATTCTGCTGACTCTTTCTACTTACTAACCCATTAAATTCAGGTCTAAATTACTAAATGGCTTCAGAATAAAAAAGTTTATTTAATCGATGTGAATAACTTTTGAGGAGTTTTTGTAATGTGACAGATCGGCTCCCATAGCCCATTTCAGGGCTTCCTGGTATTTAATTATACTTTCAATGAACGAGCGTAAAAGGTTGATAAATAGGATTGATAACGCCCAAAAATATATATGAAAAACCGCTCATAAAAGGCTTATTGACAGCTGTCATATAGTCCGGAATTATGACTTAAAAATTACAATTTGGGACATAATGACAGTGTTAAATTTATGGTTGTCAGGTTTGGGAGGGGGTAGGGAGGGTAGTTTCTTAAGGAAATCATAAATCCTTTTGAAAGGGTGGTTTTGGAGGGGAATTTGATCTTAGTTAGGGGTAATTTTATATAAGAAAATAAATACTTGTTCTATTTATGACACCTGGAATATTGATAGTATCGCTGATTTTTGTTGGGATCAGCATGCTGGTGAGTTACCGGTTACAGGGGAAATTCAGGGAATACAGTGGGATACCTACCTCATCCGGGCTGACCGGCAAGCAGATAGCGCAGAAGATGTTGAATGAGAATGGGATATACGATGTGCAGGTGATATCTGTGGAGGGGTTTCTGACTGACCATTACGACCCTACCAACAAAACAGTGAATTTGAGTCCGGAGGTATATTCCGGGGCGAATGTAGCGGCCGCTGCGGTTGCTGCCCATGAGTGTGGGCATGCGATCCAGCATAAGGATGCTTATGCCTGGCTGGGTCTCAGGTCCAGGCTGGTACCATTGGTGCAGTTTAGCTCCCAGTGGTTACAGTTTGTGCTGATGATCGGGGTACTTGTTCTTTACTGGACGTCGGCGCCGTTGTTAATTGGTATTATATTATTTGGGCTGACTACTTTGTTTGCACTGGTAACGCTGCCGGTAGAGTTCGATGCATCGCGCAGGGCATTGATCTGGCTGGACAATACCAATGTGATGAGGCCGCAGGAGCATGAAAAGGCAAAGGATGCCCTGTGGTGGGCGGCTATGACCTATGTAGTAGCAGCAGTTGCTTCGGTGGTGATGCTGGTACAGTATATCTTTTTATTCCTGGGCGCAAGGGACAGGGATTAATAAACAAACACTTTGTCATAATTGTAGGGGCCGGAAGTAAGAGACTGCTTCCGGCCTTTCTGTTTATATGATTTGTGCTATATATGTTTGGGCCTGATAAAGAGGTGAAAAACGGCTCAGAGAATTATTTCACTAGCTATGTTGATAATTCTTAGTCAAAATTTTAATTGAAAATCAATACATTGTAAGGGTGTCTTGTAAAAAATGTCTTAAAAAGTATGGTTTTTCAAAGTATGTGAATTAACTTTGCGTTCCCAATTTGTGTGGGATCATATTTCAAGCGTAAATTTTATTTACTATAATGAATACTTTAAGCTTCAAGACTAAATCTGCCAACGACGCAACCGTAGTGCGTGACTGGCATATTGTAGACGCTACCAACCTGACACTGGGTAGGATGAGCGCGAAGATTGCGTCCATTTTAAGAGGTAAGAACAAGCCTTACTATACTCCTCACACTGATTGTGGAGATTTCGTGATCATCATCAATGCTGAAAAAATCCAGCTGACTGGTAATAAATGGAATGACAAGGAATACCTGACTTTCTCTGGTTATCCAGGTGGTCAGAAAGCAGAGGTAGCTAAGGATCTGATCCGTCGTCGTCCGGAAGTGGTGATTGAAAGGGCTGTTAAGGGCATGCTGCCTAAGAATCGTCTGGGACGTGCTATGTACAAAAAACTGTTTGTATATGCCGGCGCTGAGCATCCGCATGCTGCGCAGAAACCTAAATCCTTAACTTTCTAATTTTTCTCTGATACATGGAAAAGCAAAAAAATACTATTGGTCGTCGTAAGGAAGCCGTAGCTCGCGTGTATATCAGCAAGGGCACAGGTGCAATTACAATCAACGACAAGGACTATAAAGAATATTTCGCGTTGGTTTACCTGCAGAACCAGGTAGAGCTGCCGTTGAAAACTATCGACGCTCTGGATAAATTTGATATAAAAGTAAATGCTGCCGGTGGTGGTATCAAGGGTCAGGCAGAAGCTGTGAAACTGGGTATTGCACGTGGCTTGTGTGAGGTGAACATTGAGTTCCGCCCTGCACTGAAAGCAGCTGGATTGCTGAAACGTGATCCTAGAAGCGTTGAACGTAAGAAACCAGGTAAAGCTAAAGCAAGAAGAAGCTTCCAGTTCTCTAAACGCTAATCGTGATGAATGCGTGGTGGTTGTATATACCCATCGCAGATTATTAACATTGACCTTTTATAACAGAGTATAATAACATGGAAAATAATACCTCATTGCAGCAGCAGTTACTGGAGGCAGGTGTACACTTCGGCCACCTGAAGAAGAAATGGAATCCAAAAATGCTGCCTTACATTTTCGCAGAAAAGAAAGGTATTCACATCATAGATCTGAACAAAACCGTTGAAGGATTACAGGATGCTGCTGCAGCCCTGAAATCTATCGCAAAGAGCGGTAAGAAGATCATGTTCGTTGCAACAAAAAAACAAGCTAAAGAAATCGTAGCAGAAGCGGCTAAGCGTGTAAACATGCCTTACGTGACTGAAAGATGGTTAGGTGGTATGCTGACCAACTTCACCACTATCCGTAAGAGCGTGAAGAAAATGCAGAGTATCGAGAAAATGCTGACTGATGGTACTTTCGATAGCATCACTAAGAAAGAGCGTCTGACCTTAACACGTGATAAGGAAAAAATGGAGAAAGTGCTGGGTGGTATCGCTCAGCTGGCTCGTGTTCCTGCAGCACTGTTCCTGGTTGACATCAGCCATGAGCACATTGCACTGGCAGAAGCTCGTCGCCTGGGTATCTCCACCTTCGGTATGGTAGATACTAACTCCGATCCTACCAAGGTAGACTTCGCAGTACCAGCGAACGATGATGCTACTAAATCTATCGCAATCGTTACTAACTATATCGCTGCAGCAATTGCAGAAGGTCTGGCTGAAAGAGCAAACGAGAAAACTGACGACGTAGTTGAAGAGGAAGAAGAAGACAGCAAAGCGCTGAAATTCGAACTCGAAGGTGGTGATGATCGTGGTGGTGAAAGAGGTCGTAAGCCAGGTGGTCGTGGCCCAGGTGGTCCAGGTGGTAACAGCAATCGCCCAGGTGGTGGTGGCAACCGTCCAGGTGGCGGCGGCAATCGCCCAGGTGGTGGTGGTAACCGTCCTGGTGGCGGTGGTAACCGTCCAGGCGGCGGTGGCGGCGGACAACGTCGTCCAGCAGGTTCTGGTGGTAGCAGACCAGGTGGTGGCGGAAGATAATTCTGTTCATGACTAAATAGATCAATTGCGAACCGTGGACAGCTTACCTGATCTGTGGTTCGCAATTGGTCATATAAACGGACAAGTAGCAAAATTCATATAAACTTAATACTCTTAAACTCATTATAAGTTATGGCAGCAACAATTACAGCCGCTGATGTAAACAAACTGCGTCAGCAAACAGGTGCAGGTATGATGGATTGCAGAAAGGCGCTGGTAGAAAGCGATGGTGATTTTGAAAAAGCAGTTGACTATCTGCGTAAAAAAGGCCAAAAAGTAGCCGCTTTACGTTCTGACCGTGAAACTAAGGAAGGTGTTATCATTGCTAAGACTGCTGCTGATGGCAAGACAGGTGTGGTAGTAGCACTGGGTTGCGAAACTGACTTCGTAGCTAAGAATGAAGATTTCATCAAGTTTGCTCAGTCCCTGGTAGACCTGGCCCTGACTTCCGGTGCTAACACCGTAGAAGAACTGGGTGCTGCTACACTGGATGGCGCAACTGTAAATGATAAAGTAAACGACCAGGTAGCTAAGATCGGTGAGAAGATTACCCTGGCACGTTTCGAAAAAATCAACGCTGCTTCTGTAACTGCTTACATCCACGGTAACTACCGCATGGGCGTACTGGTAGGTTTCTCTGAAGCTGTATCTGAAGAAGTAGGTAAAGATATCGCTATGCAGATTGCTGCGATGAACCCACTGGCTGTTGATGCTGCTGGAGTTTCCGAAGAGCTGATTGCACGTGAAAAAGCAATCGCGCTCGAGCAGATTGCTGCTGAAGGTAAAACCGGCGACATGGCAGAGAAAATCGCTATGGGTAAGGTGAACAAATTCTTCAAAGACAATACCCTGTTACAACAGGCATTTGTAAAAGATAATAATAAATCTGTTGGTGATTACCTGAAGTCTGTAAGTGCAGGCCTGAAGGTAACAGGATTCAGCAGAATCGCATTGGGATAATATAATCCCGGTCAGAAAAGGAGAGAAGTTTTTCTCTCCTTTTTTTTGTGCCTAACGGAAATCATGTAGTGTCAACAAGGGGGAAACCTGCCCCGGAAATTCCGCGTTCCGCATTTTTTGTATCTTAGGGGCGCAGTAACCGATAACTAACTTCAATTAATATATCATTTTTCAATAGTCATGTTGCCAAAGTACAAGCGTATTTTACTTAAACTAAGTGGTGAGTCCCTGATGGGCGAAGGTAATTACGGGATCGATCACCGGGTGATCTCACAGTATGCATACGATATTAAAGCTGCTACTGATCTGGGCGTGCAGGTTGCAGTCGTGATTGGTGGTGGTAACATCTATCGTGGCATGAACGAAAAAGAGACAGGTATTGAGCGTGCCCAGGGCGATTATATGGGGATGCTGGCGACAGTTATCAATGGTATGGCCATGCAGAGTGGCCTGGAAAAGGTAGGCTTATATACCCGCCTGCAGTCAGCCATCAAAATGGAGCAGATCGCAGAGCCTTACATTCGCCGCCGTGCCATCCGTCACCTGGAAAAAGGCCGTGTTGTAATTTTTGGTGCCGGTACCGGTAACCCGTACTTCACCACCGATACAGCTGCTTCCCTGCGTGCGATCGAGATCCAGGCAGATGTGATTCTGAAAGGAACCCGTGTGGATGGTATCTATACCGCCGATCCTGAAAAAGACGCCACCGCTACAAGGTTTGAAACCATTACTTTCTCTGAGGTGTATCAAAAATCACTGAATGTGATGGATATGACCGCTTTTACACTATGCCAGGAAAATAAACTCCCGATTATCGTGTTCGACATGAACCGTCCGGGCAACCTGCTGCAGGTGATTATGGGAAAGAATGTGGGGACACTGGTAAAAGGATAAACTTATTTGGAATCGGGGAATTGCTTAGCAATTCCCCGATTGCTTTTATTTTAGATAAGCTTTGAGCTCCGTAAAAGGCAGGAACAAAGTAATCTGCCCCATTGCATAAGGCCCGATCTCATACGGTGTATAGCAGAACCCAATTCCCTTTTCCGTAATGAAGAAGTTCTCATTTACGGGAATCTGATCGACCAGCAACTGGTCTTTCAACGTGTTTTCCTCGCTCACCCAGAAAATTCTTCTGTACGCTTTTTCCAGCAATGCCGGTAATGCCTCTTTATAGCCCGGTTTAAACAGGTCTGCTGTCGTTAATACTTTCCTCTTCTTCAGATCTAAAACCTTGTAAATGGAGCCATAATTGCCATGTGCGCCGCCTGTATACTCATAGGAGAATGATTCGATGGATAAATATGGATAATGGTTATACACCACTCTCATATCTGCATCGGCAGACCAGCTGGCGGTGGCAGGAATTTCCTGCGTGGTATCGATATCTTTTTCAGTCGTTTTGTAAGTGACCAGGAAGGAATCGATATCCCTTCTCAGGTAGCGGACTGGATTGTCTAAAGCAGGGTTGCCGGTGACGGTGTTGCGAATGAATGCCGTGGTAGCTTCATCCAGGGTTGGAGCTGGCCAGATGATAGCGTTGGTAGCTACGGCTACCGGGGAGGCCGGATTGCCAGGCAGCAGTTTCGCAGAGTCTTCTCCATAATATACACTCAGGGGGGTGGCATCTTTCATATCTGGCGTGAGAGTATACTCGTAAGTAGTGCCTTTTCCTCTCCATTTACCCTTGTACACCCCGGCGCTATCCAGGATGCCGGTGAAAAAGCGTTCTTCCTTTTCATCCGTACTCTCGTTCAATACCAGCATTTTGTTCTGGTCCAGGTTGCCCCAGATGGCGATCGGCTCCCCGATATCGTCATACATATAATATCCACGGTACATATCCGGACTGGTTTTGGTCAGCTCCATGGTAATATTCTTACCTGCCAGGGTACCTTTCAGCTGTACATAAAAATAGGGCGTGGTCCTGAAGTTGGGGAGACTCGCAGCAGCTTGTTTGGGATGCCTGTCGCCACAGGATACCAGTAAAATAGCTGAGATAGTAATAAGGAGTATGGTTCTCATGCGTTAAAATTAATAATTATTCATATTCTTTTAACCGGTTGGATGCTGATGACAATCAAGCATTTTGGTGCCTTGATGCAGGGGCCATCGTGTATCTTTGTAGTAGTAAATTATTGGCCCATGCTAAATAAAAACGTAGCTGACCTGCGTAAGGATTATACCCTTGCCGAACTGGACGAAAGCGAAGTAGCCCAGGATCCTGTTCAACAATTTGAAAAGTGGTGGAATGATGCCATTACCGGGGAGATAGACGAAGCTAATGCGATGACGCTGGCTACCAGCACATCTGCAGGTATTCCTACTACCCGCATTGTATTGCTGAAAAGCTTTGATGCAGATGGTTTTGTGTTCTTTACCAATTATGATAGCCGTAAAGGCCACGAAATGGCGGCTAATCCGCATGTATCCCTGTTGTTTTTCTGGAAAGAGCTGCAAAGACAGGTGCGCATAGACGGCATAGTATCCAAAGTGGATGCGGCTATGAGTAATGAATATTACAATAGCCGTCCGCTGGGCAGCCGTATTGGTGCTATTGCATCTCCACAGAGCAAGGTGATTCCAAGCAGGAGTTTCCTGGAAGAGAAGGTAAAAGCAGTGGCGGAGAAATATGAGAAAAGTGCGCCTGAGAGACCGGAAAACTGGGGTGGCTATATTGTGAAACCGGTTGCAGTAGAGTTCTGGCAGGGGCGTGGAAGTCGGCTTCATGACCGCATCCAGTACAGCCTGGAGGGGAATAGCTGGAAGATAGAGCGCCTGGCGCCCTGATATTAAAAGAAATTATAAGAGGCTGAACATGTTTAAGTGGTCAGCCTCTTTAATAATTTTTAGGCTTGTTTTGCAGCAGCCTTTGCAGCCTTAGCAGCAGCAGCTTTTGCTGGCTTAGCGGGTCTTGATTTTCCGAAAGAACCACTGAAAATCTTACCTTTTTTGGTTTTGATATCACCTCTACCCATTGTTAGACAGTTTGATTGTTTAATATTAATTGGTGCAAATTACAGAAAAAAGGAAAATACCACAAACTAAGGTGTTAGTGGGTAGTTTAGTCGAACAAGCGTCGAACAAGCGTCGAACAAGCGTCGAACAGAAGGTGGACCTATAAAGGGGACCTATATAAATGAAAAAAGCAAGAAACAATAATGTTCCTTGCTTGAATAAGGTAAGCTAACAGATTAAAGCTTGTCGGACAGCGCCTTACCAGCTTTGAATTTAGCAACTTTCTTAGCTTTGATCTTGATGATCTGGCCAGTCTGTGGGTTTCTACCGTTACGAGCAGCACGTTTAGAAACAGAGAAAGTACCGAAACCTACTAAGGTTACTTTACCACCTTTTTTCAGGGTATCAGCAACAGCTTTAGTGAAAGAATCCAGTGCTTCGTTAGCTTGGGTTTTAGTGATACCGGCATCTTTTGCCAGTTTGTCGATTAATTCGGCTTTGTTCATAGCTAGTAAGATTTAACTAGTGAATTAAAATGTTTGATGTGAGCAAATATAGCGCGTTTTATCAGATTACCAAATTTTTTACATCTTTTTTAGGCAAAAATTTATCGGCTGAAAAGGGCTACAGGTAACGGTTACAGCTGATTCGCCCATGATATGGATTAATGAGCAAAACAGGAGTTAATTGCTGAAACCCGCTACTAGTGGCAATTTGCTACTGGTTTTATTATAAACGTCAGAGTGTTCCAAGTATTGTACCAAACTCACAATCCCTGATAAACAGTGGATTTCCTGTGGATAAGTTTAGATGTTAAACTACCTGCATCACGGTTCTAAAGGCCACAAACTGGCTTCCAAACAGGTCATAAGCCCTCTTTTGGAGCACTGGCGCATACTCGTCTATGTAAGTCTGGTAGTTTTCCAGCGTATCTGTAAAGAATTGAACGGAGTAGGTGAGGCCATCTTCCTCATCCTGTTCCAGCAGCCTGCACATGCGATAATCATGAAATAAGCCGGTATTCATGATAGCCGGGATCTGGTCTTCTTTCATCCATTGCATCCATCTGTCGTTGATGGGATGCGACACCATTGTAGTAACGTTAAATATAATCATAGTCGGAAATCCTTGTTAGTGGCCCAATTGCAGGTAGACAGGGCAATGATCAGAGTGTTTTACATCGGCGTATATTTTAGCCTCTTTCAGCTTTTCCTGCAGGGGAGTAGTGACACTGATATAATCAATACGCCAGCCCTTATTATTATTACGTGCATTGGCGCGGAAACTCCACCAACTGTACTGGTGCGGATCGGCACAGAAATGACGGAAGGTATCTACAAAGCCGTTTTCATACAATTTGTCCAGCCAGGCACGTTCTTCAGGCAGAAAACCACTGCTGTTTTTATTGCCGACCGGATCATGAATATCGATTGGTTTGTGCACGATATTGTAGTCGCCACACACTATTATATTAGGTCTTGTGGCTTTGAGTGTATGGAGGTAACTATAGAACTCGTCCAGCCATTGGTATTTATAGGTTTGTCTTTCGTCTCCACTGGTGCCGGAAGGAATATAGGTGTTAATGAGTGTGATATCCCCAAAATCGAGGCGTATCACCCTGCCTTCGGCATCGCTTTGCATGTAGCCGTTTCCATATTGTACATGGTCTGGCTTTATCTTAGTGAGGACGGCTACACCGCTGTAGCCTTTTTTCTGAGCAGGATACCAGTAATGTTCATAGCCAAGCTCGTCAAATTGCTGGTAGTCTACATTGTCTTTGTGCGCTTTAATTTCCTGTAAGCAGATGATATCGGCGGGGTCGGTTTTGAGCCATTCTGTGAAGCCTTTTGTCATGGCAGAGCGGAGCCCGTTTACATTGTACGATATGATTCTCATACTGTAAATATACGAATGCCGGTGATTGCAGCCCAACCACCGGCATTCAGGTAAAAATTATAACGAAGTTTTTACATATCGTACTCGAGTACCGGCCTAAGCCATTTCTCTGCTTCCTCTACGGTCCAGCCTTTGCGCTCAGCGTAATCTTCTACCTGGTCTTTTTCAATCTTGCCTATACCAAAGTATTTGGCGGCAGGATTAGCAAAATACCAGCCGCTTACGCTTGCCGCAGGATACATAGCCAGTGATTCTGTCAGGGTGATACCTGTGTGTTCGGTAGCATCCAGCATATCAAACAGTTTGTATTTTTCTGTATGTTCCGGGCAGGCAGGATAGCCTGGAGCAGGACGAATACCTGCATATTCTTCTTTGATCAGGTCATCTTTGCTCAGGTGTTCTTCTGAGGCATAGCCCCAGAATTCTTTTCTCACACGCTCATGCATCAGCTCTGCAAAGGCTTCTACCAGCCTGTCTGCAAGCGCTTTGAGCATTATGCTGCTATAATCGTCATGGTCTGCCTTGAATTTTTCCAGCCAGGTTTCTATATTACCACCTGTAGTTACGGCAAAGGCGCCCATATAGTCCTGGATACCAGTGTCAGAAGGAGCGATAAAATCTGCCAGTGAAAGATTTGGCTGACCTGGGGCCTTCTTGATCTGCTGACGCAGGCATTCCAGTCTTACGGTACCCTGGCCTTGTTTAGGAGACAATACGGTGATGGTATCATCTGCTGTTCTGCTGGCAGGGAAGAGGCCAATTACGCCATTGGCAGTCAGCCATTTCTCTTCTATGATGCGTTTTAGCATTGCTTTCGCATCTTCATACAGGCGGCTTGCTTCTACACCTACTACTTCGTCAGTCAGGATTTGCGGGAATTTACCGTGCAGTTCCCATGAGATGAAGAATGGCTGCCAGTCTATATATTCAGCTATTTCGGCCAGTTCATAGTTCTTAAATGCCTGTACACCCAGTTGTTTTGGAACCACGGGGTTGAAGCCTGTCCAGTTGCTGATTGCCTTGTTTTGGCGGGCTTCTGCAATAGGCAGGTATTGTTTCACAGGTTTCTTGTTCCGGAAGTTATCATTGAGTTTGGTGTACTCTGATGTTACTTCCTGGAGGAAGTTCTTCTTCAGGGCTTTATTCAGCAGGTTACCAGTTACGGTCACACTACGTGATGCATCGAGTACATGCACTACGCCGTGTTCATATTCAGGTGCAATCTTTACAGCGGTATGGGTACGGGAGGTAGTAGCGCCGCCTATTAATAATGGTACCTCAAAGTGCTGGCGTTTCATCTCCCTGGCTACATGCACCATTTCGTCGAGGCTAGGGGTGATCAGGCCACTGAGACCAATGATGTCTACCTGCTCCTGGCGGGCGGTTTGCAGAATCTTTTCTGCAGGAACCATTACGCCCATATCGATGATGTCGTAGCCATTGCAGCCCAATACCACGCCTACGATGTTTTTACCGATGTCGTGAACGTCGCCTTTTACAGTCGCCAGCAGGATTTTTCCAGCTGATTTGATCACACCGCCATTCTCTGCTACCAGCCTGGCTTTTTCTTCCTCAATAAATGGAGTCAGTACGGCAACGGATTTCTTCATTACACGGGCACTTTTTACTACCTGTGGCAGGAACATTTTACCACTGCCAAACAGGTCTCCGACCACGTTCATTCCATCCATGAGTGGCCCTTCGATCACATTCAGGGGACGGGGGTATTTTTGTCTGGCTTCTTCGGTATCAGCTTCAATGTAATCAGTGATACCGTTTACCAGTGCGTGGCTCAGTCTTTCTTCTACAGAGCCATGGCGCCAGGTTTCGTCTTTTTCGACCACCTTGCCTTTTGCCTTTACGGTTTCGGCAAAGGCGATGAGGCGTTCTGTCGCATCTTCCCGGCGATTCAGGATGGCATCGTCACAAAGCTCACGCAATTGTGGTTCAATTTCATCATAGATCTGCAGCATACCGGCATTCACAATACCCATGTTCATACCCGCTTTGATAGCGTAGAACAGGAATACGGAGTGCATAGCTTCGCGTACTACATCATTTCCCCTGAAGGAGAAGGAGATGTTACTCACACCGCCGCTTACGCTGGTCAGTGGCATCAGTTCCTTGATACGGCGGGTGGCGTTGATGAAGTCTACTGCATAATTATTGTGTTCTTCGATACCTGTAGCAATCGCAAAGATGTTAGGGTCGAAGATGATATCCTGTGGATCAAAACCTACTACTTCTGTCAGGATCTTGTAAGAGCGGTGGCAGAAGCTCACTTTTTTCTCTTCGGTATCTGCCTGTCCATGTTCATCGAACGCCATTACAACCACGGCAGCCCCGAAGCTTTTGCAGATGGTGGCCTGTTCAATGAATTTTTCTTCACCTTCCTTGAGAGAGATGGAGTTCACGATACATTTACCCTGCAGGCATTTCAGACCTGCTTCAATGATGCTGAATTTGCTGGAGTCGATCATTACCGGGATCTTGGAGATATCCGGTTCTGCGGCTAGCAGGTTCAGGAAGGTGGTCATTGCCAGTTCACCATCGAGGAGGGCATCATCCATGTTTACGTCCAGTACCTGTGCTCCATTTTCTACCTGCTGGCGGGCTACGGACAGTGCTTCTTCGTACTGTCCTTCCCTGATGAGGCGGGCAAATTTCTTGGAACCGGTTACGTTGGTACGTTCACCAATATTGATGAAGTTGGTTTCAGGTCGTACTATCAGTGGCTCCAGGCCGCTCAGGCGCAGAAATGGTTTGATGACAGTTTGTTCCTGTCCGGTGGCAGTTTGTGCGGTATTGAGTGTATCGCTCATTGGTAGCTATGGTAATTAGCGGATAAATTAAAATTAGGCCAATGTAGTTTCCTGCACTGGTAATGGTCTTGGTGCGATCGTTTTTACGTGCGCTGCAATGTGTCGGATATGGTCCGGGGTGGTGCCACAGCAACCGCCAACGATGTTTACAAAACCCTCTTTCGCAAAGTCTTCGAGAATGCAGGCCGTATCGTGCGGCGTTTCATCGTATTCTCCGAATGCGTTTGGCAGGCCGGCATTTGGATAGCAGCTTACATAGCAGCCTGCTATCTGCGCCAGTTCTGCAATGTGTGGGCGCATCTGCTCACCACCCAGTGCACAATTTAATCCTACAGAGAAAGGTTTGGCGTGCATTACAGAGATATAGAATGCTTCCAGGGTCTGGCCGCTCAGGGTACGTCCGGAGGCATCGGTGATAGTACCGGAGATCATGATAGGCAGTTCTGGTTGTTTGATATCCCTGAAGTACTTTTTGGCAGCAAAGATAGCAGCCTTACTATTGAGGGTATCAAAGATAGTTTCGATCAGTAAGATATCTACTCCGCCTTCGTGCAGGCCCCGGATCTGCTCGTAATAAGCAGTGACCACTTCGTCAAAAGTAACGGAGCGGAAGCCCGGATTGTTCACGTCGGGGGAGAGGGAGAGTGTTTTATTCAGCGGTCCGATCGCGCCTGCTACAAAACGGGGTTTGTCGGGGTTTTTCGCTGTATAAGCATCAGCAGCTCTTCTTGCAATTTGTGCGGCAGCCACGTTCAGTTCAAAAGCGAGTGCCTGCATATCGTAGTCGGCCATGGCGATGGTCGTGCTACTGAAAGTATTGGTTTCGATAATGTCGGCGCCAGCGTCAAGATATTCCTTGTGTATGGCTTCGATGATCTGGGGCTGAGTCAGGTTGAGCAGGTCATTGTTACCTTTTACATCCAAATGGTAATCTTTGAAACGCTCGCCTCTATAATCTGCTTCGTCCAGCTTGTAGCGCTGGATCATGGTACCCATAGCACCATCTATAATCAGAATACGTTCTGCTGCACACTGGGATAATGATTTCATATCGATAATGCGTTTACTTTTTTTCCCGGAAAGACATACAAAGATACTTATTTATTGCCTCATTATATGAAATATCACCAGCGGAAGATGTATTCGCAGAATTTTTTACTTTATTCAGGAAAATGAGAGAAAATTTTGTTTGAAACCAAAAGTCTACTATATTTGTAGGGTAATACAACAATGGATCAATATACCACCATCTGATTACTACCAGGGAATCCACCACTTTGCCCGCATAGTTAACAACCTGCTTAAACAAAAAATTTAAGACAATGAGCATTGCGAAGCATGTACACAGTTTGCAAAAGCATTTAGCGCAATTTGGTTTATACCCGGTTCCTGAGGATGCTGAGAATGAAGCCACTACTGTATTTAGAATCTGCTTTCTGAACAAGTATGAGATTGAGCGCTGGCGTGAGCTGCGCAATGAGGAAGAAGGCGGAGGAAAACAAAAAGACAAAGATCAATCATAGCTTTTTCATAACGTGGAATTACAGGTTAAACACACACGGGTGTTGTTGAGCACTCGTATCTTTTTTAAAAAAACGCTGAAAGGCAGCTGCAGAACGCTGATACCTTCAGCGTTTTTTATTTCTGTACGTAACTTTCCAGTGGTAAACGGTTAGAGATGGATCTGGCCAGCGTCATTTCATCCGCATATTCCAGTTCGCCGCCGAAGGCGATACCACGGGCGATAGTGGTAATCTTTACAGGAAAATCCTTCAGCTTTTTAGAGAGGTAATAAATGGTTGTGTCCCCTTCGATCGTCGGGCTCAGCGCCATGATGATTTCTTCCACACCTTCCTGCTGT
Organism: Chitinophaga sp.; assembly: GCF_039596135.1. GTDB lineage: Bacteria > Bacteroidota > Bacteroidia > Chitinophagales > Chitinophagaceae > Chitinophaga. Next base: position 101,814 of record NZ_JBCNKH010000011.1, on the reverse strand, counting down.
ACTCTTTCTACCAGCGAATAGATATTCAGTTGTTCAGGGCCGATGCCATCGATGGGGGAGATGATGCCTCCCAGTACGTGGTAAACCCCGTTGAACTGCTGAGTGTTTTCAATCGCCATGACATCGCGGATGTTTTCCACGACACATACCAATGCTTTATTGCGGGTAGGGCTGCTACAGATAGAGCAAACTTCTTCGTCAGAGACGTTGTGACAGGTTTTGCAGAATTTGATCTGGTCACGCATGCGGGTGACTACCTCGCCGAATAGCTTTACCTGCGCAGGGTCCTGTTTGAGGAGGTGTAGTACCAGGCGAAGCGCTGTTTTCTTGCCTATACCTGGCAGCCGCGCAAATTCATTGACAGCATTTTCTATCAGAGCGGAGGAAAAAATCATGGTGCAAAAATAATGATTTTTCGTGGGGGCTATGCGCCCCACGGCCGGTTATAACTGCAATTTGATGGGTACTCCCCAGTTGGCTTTGATGTTTTCCTTTTTAGGGAAGTTCACCACTCTTTCGGGTTGTTTTTTGGGGGTACCATAGTACACACCACGATCCCATTTGCCATTATTGTTATCATCAACCAGGATCCTTATTTCATATTCCGCAGGGATAATGCGCTTCTGGATCCAGCTGCCATTTACAATTTTCCCGGAGTATTTTATATCCTTGTCTTTCACCAGCAGTGCCACAAAGTGCATGGTATCTCCACCAGCAGCTTTCAGGCTATCGCTGAGGGTGAGCTTGAGCATTGCACTGCCGTAATCTGATTCTTTCTTGGCATTGAAGAGTATGGTGTCGGCTTTGGACTGTTCCTGCCCGAGGGTATCGAGTACGGCCTCTTTAGGGATGGTGAGGCGGTATGGAGTTCCTTCTTTCCAGTTGTACACCAGGTGCAGTACTTTGCGGGTAGAGTCAAAGAATGTGGTGAAGGCTACCGGTTTGAAGGTAGTATCTTCTGCCAGCAATATGTGAGTCGTGTCCAGTGTTTTTACCGGGGCACTGAAATTCACGATCAGCGGTTGGCCCAGGTCCTGGGTGTTTTTTTCGCCCAGGGTAGCAGCCACAAGGATTCTTCTTTTCTTTTCCTTCTCTTTTTCTTCCTTGCTTTTTTTGTCGTCTTGCTCAGGTGGGGCCGGAGGGGCACCTTCGCCACCAGGGCCACCTATCTCATCCGGACCACCCTTCAGGGTAGAATCTTTTTCCAGGAAGGTGAGCAATGGTATATCGTACAGGTTTGATTCCCGCAGGTGTACCAGGCTATCCTGGAAGGCAATGAGTTCTTTCGGATCGTTGTATTGTAAGTCTTTGTTTTCTTCTTTAAGGGCGAATAGCTTGTAATCGCCGGGAGCCAGGTTTTTGAACCAGAAAGCGCCATTACCTTTGGAACGGGCATAGTAAACTGGTTTTTCTTTGGAGACTACGGAATCGTCCAGGTGGCGGTACATCATGACAGATACGTTACTATCCGGTTTACCGGTTTCAGCATTGATGATGAAGCCTTTTACCTGCAGGGAGTCGAGGTAGCCGCCGGTAGATATTACGTAAGCATAGTCCTGGATGGGGTTATGCTCGTTGATATCGCGGATGGCGTCTGCAAAATTGAAAGTATAAGTTGTATTCGGGTCCAGCGTATCCTTAATGACCATGGTAACAGTTCTCAATTTGGCTGTCACGGTTGGCGTACGTTTCAGGGTAGGGGATACGATCAGCTTTTCGAAGATGTTGTCCAGTTCTACGTATTCACTGAAAGACAGAACTACCTTGTGGGCTTTGAAGTGCAGGCTGGAATCTGCAGGGCTGGCGGCGAGCAATACAGGGGGTAAAGTGTCTTTAGGACCTCCACTGGGCGGAACGATGTTCGCACAGCGGGGGAACAAAAGTACACTTGCTATGATTACTGTAAGCAGGGAAACCCAGCCACGGAAGTTCTGATTCATTTTTATCGTATTATACCAAAAACCGGGTCCAAAGATCAAATTTGAATCAGTAATATCCAAATATTGCCGGAGCGCAGGAAATGTTAAAATTGTAATTCGCTTTCTTCTTCCAGGTTATGGAGCGCGATGTGCAGCTTGTGGTCTTTCACAAAGTTGCACCATGGGCAATCTTCTTTACCACACCCGGTATAGAAGTCTTTATTCTGGATTTTGGTCCAGGTGTCCACGATTTGCTGTGTCACGGTTGCGATATCCTCTGCTGTAATGAACACTTTTTCCTTGTGATATACCTTTTGCTTATTTGGCTCGATGAAGTCAAATTCTGTACTGGATACCTGCCAGCTTTTGGAGCGGTAATTATCCAGCATGATTTTATAAAACACCGCCTGACGCCAGTAGTCACCGCCGTTCGGATTCTTCTCGTTAGGGCGGTCGAACTTTTTGTAGTCTTTGATGGCTTTTTCATAATCACCGGTTTTGTAGTCTACTACATTCACCTGGTTGCCTTCAAATTCCAGTTTATCAACCTTTCCTTTGAGTGGTACACCACTCACCACGATATTGCGCACGTTCCTTTCCACACTCACGATCTTGTTCCAGGTGCCGATGTAGGTATCGTAGTAGTTGGCCAGAATTTCCTTACCATATTCCATTCTTCTTTCAAAGGATTCGCGGGTAAAGCATTCGCGGTTGCGGCGCATGCTCCATACAAAGTCTTTGATGAACTCTTCGCGGGTAGGGAAGGTGTTGTTGCCTGCTTCCTGCATTTTCTGGAAGAGTTTTTCCAGCGCATAGTGTACGGCAGAACCAAATTCAGTATTCTCGGAGCGTCCGGTGGGGATACGTACGAGGTTTTTATAAAAGAAGCCCAGCGGGCAATCGAGGTAGTTGTTCAGCGCCGTCACGTTCATGGTAAAGCTGGCGAGCAGGTTGTCGATGAACAATTGATCGGCACGAGCTATTTCAGGAGCCTGGTTTTTGCTGTAATGGAGGGATTCGAAGGCAAAAAGTGCATCTTCGGATAGCTCCACTTTTTCGTTGGGCAGCTGGTGTTGTTCCAGTATTTCGGTGATGAACATGCTGGGTTCCAGGGGTTTCCCATCCAGCCTGAATTCCGGGTAACTGATGTACAGGTATTTTTCTGCGCGGGTAATGGCCACATAAAAGAGGCGGCGCAGCTCCTGCTCATCTGTACTGGTAGATTGTGTCGCAAATACTGTATCGGGGAAGGAGAACCCGCTGTTATTTTTCTTTTTCTTTTCCCAGAGGTGCGAGTTGGTACCTGCCAGGAAAATATACTCGAATTCCAGTCCCTTTGAGCCGTGTGCAGTGATCAGGTTAATCCCTTTTTCATTGCCGGATACCTGTACCAGTGGGATAGGTATTTTGTTGTATTCCATGAGGTCTACCATCTCTACGAATGGCACAAGGCCCAGATCAGGATTGCGGCGGGTTTCTTCTTTAATAAAATCAAAGAGTGCCTGCAATACTTTCATCAGCCACATTTTCTCTGGCGAGTCCATGATATAGGAGAGGATGCCACCTTCACTGATAATGCTGGCAAAGAGTTGCTGCAGGGTGAGATTATGGGCTTCTTTGATCCACCTTTCCAGCATTTTGCTCATGTCCATCATGGCCTGTTCGGGTGCTTCGGTAAAGAGTGTAAGATTGCGGGTGGTCTGCCACTCCTGCAGGTATTGGCGCATGGAAGATTTTTCCGCATATCCTTTTTCGGCTACCCGTATACTCACTTTAGCTATTTCAACTGGTGGGATGTCGTAAAAATCAAAGTGCATGATTTTGAAGAGCAGATCATCTCCGCTATAAGGCGTATCCAGTTCTGCCGCCAGGTAGCGCAGAATGGTGAGTACTTTGCGTGCAAACGGAATCTCAAAAATATTTACATGCCTTTTGGAATAGGCAGGAATGCCTTTGAGACGGAAGTATTGTGCCAGTTCTTCGCCAAAGCGGTTCTCACGGTAGATCACGGCTATTTTGCCGGCAGGAACACCTTTTTCCAGCAGTGATACCATGGTGTTTGTCAACCCGGCCATTTCATCGCGAGGGGTGTTATAGCGCTGAATGACAGGTGTGATATTGAGGTGCATCAGCTTCTCGTTGCTGGACGTTAGTTGTTTGCTAAGGCCAGGCAGCTGATTTACCAGGCGGGAGTTGCCGTTATTGTCAATCAGGGTCATGGAGGCATCCAGGATATCCTGAACGGAGCGGTAGTTCTGTGTGAGTACGATGGTGCGCAGGGTTTCTGCAAAGCTACCGGCAAACTGTTCCATGTTCTCAATATTCGCACCCTGGAAACGGTAGATAGACTGGTCGTCATCGCCCACTACGAATACATTTGGCAGTTCTTCGCCATTGATGAGTTGCTGTATTAGCTTATTCTGGGTACCACTGGTATCCTGGTACTCATCGACGAGTATGTATTGAAAGCGTTCTTTGTAGTCAGCGAGGAGGTTAGGATTTTGTTCAAAAGCCCTGATCACCCAGTTAATCATATCATCAAAATCGTACCGGTTAGCGGCATGCATGAGAGAGTTGAATACGAGGAATTGCTCTACAGCGGCTTCCAGGCGTGCCATCTTTTCGATTTCAACTTCAATTTTATCGGTGCGGATCTCACCTTTTTTGAAATTTTTAGTCGCTCTTTTGCAAATGAATTCATCGCGGTTTGGCAGATCGTCTATATAAGTTTTGATAGCGCCTTTGATGTAATCAACTGTCCAGCCTTCCCGTTTCATGGTGGAAAAGAGGTTGGAGAGGTTGTTCATATCAAAGTACACATCGCCACGGTAGCGTTTAAGAGGATTCTGTTTATCAAAGCCGTCGATGAGTTTTTTGAGCAGCTGTATTTTTTCCAGTTCTGATATAGGATCGAGGCTGTTCTTTTCAAAATAGCCCAGGTTGTCCTGAATCACTTCATTACAGAAGGAATGAAAGGTATGGATATTGACACGGTAAGCATCGGGCCCGATGAAATCGGTGAGGCGCTTACGCATGGCTACAGTACCTGCATCGGTATATGTGAGGCAGAGAATGTTCTGTGGTAAAAAGTCGGTATCGCGCAGAATTTTGCCGATGCGCGATGCCAGGATCTGCGTTTTACCGGTACCGGGACCGGCAATCACCATCACAGGGCCTTCGGTATTATCGACAGCTTCCCGCTGCCGTTCATTTAACCGATTATACACTTCCTCGAAACGTTGTTGATATTGATCTCTGGACATGACTATAATTGAAAATGGATTAGCATCTGGCGACACTAAATTATATATGAAGTTATGGCAAAAATCTATCGGTTGCTGTATGAGCAGGGATTAAATGCATCAATACCGGAGGCATGGACGTTTTTTTCCCGGGGGTGGATAACCAGGAGAAAATCACGCCCTCGCATATGCGTTTTGATATTACTTTGCCGGTAGCAGATAAACCCATTTATGAGTTCTTTGCGTAATATTTAGGTGTTATAACAAGAAAGTTGATGGTTATTGGCAGAATGGCTATCTTAGTTATAGTTAAACCGACAACATTTGGAACAGGCTGCTGTTCATATTGATGAGCATTTACTGATTGAACGCTTGATTGCTGGTGACCCCAAAGCCAGGGAGTTATTGTATGACTACTATGGTCCAGCTCTATACAGTGTAATATTACAAGTGGTTCCTGATAATAAAAAGGCTGAGGACATCCTTACTACTGTATTTATACGTATATATAGTGAGGTTTACAACTACAAGCAATCTGGCAACGCCACGTTTTTCGGCTGGATGATGCGCCTGACAAGGGGAATAGCCCTTTCGGAGGGCGGTCATGCTACCGGGGAAGTAATGGGAGGGGTGGTGCTCCAGGGGCACAATCTGCTACAGCGATTTACCAACACCTTGCCACAGGATAAGCAGAAAGTTTTTTACCTGTGTTACTTTAAAGGCTTGCCCAAAGAAGCAGTTGCCCGAATGATAGGGGTAGATGCCGAAACGATAGCCGGACAGATGCGGGAAATAATGGTGGCTTTCAGAAACTTTTTAAGGAACTAATTGGAACTTGATCACTACATACAAAGCGGTATCATAGAGAGCTATGTACTTGGGCTTGCTACCAACGTAGAGGTAGAGGAGCTGCAATATATGCGTAGGCTCTACCCTGAACTCAACAGTGAAATAGCTGCTGTGGAGAAGCGTATGGAAAGAACAGCATTTGCGGAAGCTGTATCGCCTCCCGGGTGGCTGAAAGACCGGATCCTTCAGCGGATTAACTGGCAGGGGGAGGAATATCAGGATACTGCCGATTACCGCAAATCCAACCAAAACCACCAGGCCAGCTACAATACTACCTACATCAATATCCAGCCTAAGGATAATCAATACATCACCGTACACAAATGGTGGAAGGTTTTTTTCATTGCCGTATTTATTCTCTCAAAGGTTTGTCTGGCTTCGGCGATTTACTTCTACCTAAAATACCAGATGCAGGAAAAAAAACTGGAACAGGTAGCTCCCCGTGCAAAAGCTCCCATCAATTCCTGGTGATTTTATGGATATAACCATAAAAAAGTAATATAATTCAGATTTTAATTTGACATTTGCGCAGGCATGTGAAGTTGACCTTTGGGGGAACACATGGTTTCACCTCTTATTTTATTGTCCGCTGGATTTACAGGATTACATAGACAGTGGCATTATAGAATGCTACCTGCTGGGACTAGCCTCAGTAGAGGAGGAGGCATTGCTGGAACGCATGCGTTACATCTACCCTGAGCTGGAAACGGAAATTTCCATGGCCGAATATCGGTTGCAAAAAATCACCGAAGAAGGAGGTGTAACTCCTCCTGCAAAAGTCTGGAACAAGATTGCTGCTCAAATAAGCTGGGAAAAGATTCCCAGGAGCAGGAGGACATTGCCTGAAAATCCGACCTACGTTTTGCAGCCCCGCAACTACACTATGACTGTGAGCATCTGGTGGCGTTGTGCCGTTATTGCGATGGGGATGATTATCATTGGTTTATTGGCTACCACCCTGTATTTCTATAACCGTTTTCATCAGATGGAAGACCGTTTTCTTCGCATGCTGCCCAATATGGGGCAGCAACACCAAACCCATAGGTAGGTTTGGTACACTTCTTGTCTTTTCTAAATTCTGGCAAGTAACTAATTGCGTTACTGCCTTTTTAACATCTAAATATTTCTTACATGAAGCATCTTACATTAGCAGCATTGTGCTTGCTGGCATCTCTCTTCACCATATCCTGCAAGACCCAGTCAGGAGCAGCTACCAATACCAATGTGAGCGCAAGCAAGGGGAGTGTAAAAGGAAACTGGGTGATTACTGATATCAGCTTTGAAGGGATTCCTCAGCATTCAAAAGTTACTGTTTTTGATCAGGCTTCTTATAGTTGCTTTAAAGGTAGCCAGTGGGTATTTCCGAACAATGAAACAAATGGTTCTTATACCCTGACATCTACTGAAGATGGCTGTAGCACAGCTTCACAGCCTATTGTATGGTCTATCTACAAGGCCGGTGGCGTAGAAATGTTGCAGTTCAAAAAGATTGGTGGTGGTGTAAAGGCAAAGAATGTGGCAGAGGGATACCGTTTGGAGATCAGCTCCCTGGACAAAACAACAATGGTATGGAGAGCGGCCGTGAACTATGAGGACAAAACAGGATTTATTGTTTACACGCTACAGCGTAGCTAATGAATAAAACTGAAACCGGCTGCAATGGCCGGTTTTTTTATTTTATAGTTGTTGGGGACCTGCATGTTGCCTTGCAAAGCGCATAAATAGTTGTGCTAATTTATCCTGCTGTCCCTGCAGGTATATAAAATGGAACTTTCTCACCAGCTTGAAGTTTTTAACCGGCAGGATCTTAAATTCTCCTGCTTCCAGCTCCCGCTGTACTGCCTGTAGGGAGAGGAATGCAGCGCAAGGCGCATGGTGCAGGTAAGATTTTATACTCTCTGTACTACCCATGTACATGGCTATTTGCAGATCGGTCAGCTTTAGTTTTAATCTTTTCAGTTCATCGGTAATCACTTCGAGGGTACCTGAGCCATGTTCGCGCATGAGCAGGGGAATATTTTTCAGGTCGGCTGCATTGAGTGGTGTGTTATCGCCATAGTTGTAGTTTACATTTCCGATCAGTGCTATTTCGTCTTTGGCGAACTCCACATATTTAAGTACCGGATTCTTAGAGCGGCCTTCTATGAGGCCTAGCTGAATACTTTTGTCAAGGAGGGATTGTTCTATCTGTTCAGTATTGCCACTGATCAGGGATGCAGTTACTTCAGGGTAGCGTTGGTTAAACTGTGCCAGCAAGGGGGGGATAAAGTATTGCGCAATAGTGGTGCTTGCACCTAAAGCCAGCAGGCCACCCTGTTCATGTTTGAGCTGGTTGATCTCGTATTCGAGATTGCGGTAACTGGTAAAGATATCGTCTGCATGTTTGAGCATCACCTGTCCTGCACGGGTAATCTTGATACGGTTGCCTATTCGTTCGAAGAGGGCCATGCCCACCTGCTGTTCCAGCTCGTGAATGTGTTTGGTTACGGCGGGCTGGGAAATAAATAACTCTTCGGCTGCTTTGGTAAAGCTTAAGCGCCGGGCAACTGTATAAAACACTTTTAACCTGAAGTCCAACATGCGATAAATGTACGAAAATAAAAAGGCTGGCTTGTTATAGCCAGCCTTTTACAATAATTAAGCTTTCTTTTTGGCGTCAGTTGCTTTAGGGTCTTTGTTCTCCTTGTAACGTTTGTCAGGAGTACCATCTTTCTTTTTCGGGCCGGTGGCAGTTTTTGGTTCCTTGTTCTCTTTGTAACGTTTGTCGGGAGTACCGTCTTTTTTCAACTTTTGAGCATCCTGTTTAGCTTCGGTTTTAGGCTTGTCCTGTTTTTGCTGTGCGGCAGGAGTCTGTGCAAACGCGATAGAAGCACCCATGAGGAGGGCGAATACACCAGTCAGAAACTTTTTCATAGTGTTGTTCATTTAAATTAAAAAGTATAGAAAAATTTATATCAATGCTAGTATTTAAGCGACTGGTACTTAGAATTTTAAACCGTAGTTCTCACATATAAAATACGTATATATACGCTTGACTCAGAGCCTTTGTCAGACGTACCTTTGTATCACCTGACAATAAGATAATTAACCCCAAAAACTTATTGAATGTTCGAGAAAATGATGCATCGATTGTCTGACTATATATAACCCCTACTGTGATTTTAGTTCGTCCGTTAACCTCAAGAACGCGCATTGATATGCGAGGGCTGTTGGTTCACAACAGCCCTTTTTTATTTTAGTTATTTGTTTCTACCCACATGCCGTTTTCCCTGATCAGGTTTATCAGTTCATCTACAGCTACATCACTGTTCAATCCGCGTTTTACCACTTCTTTGCCTTTATAGAGGGTGATTTTACCAACGCCGCTGCCTACGTAGCCAAAGTCAGCGTCAGCCATTTCGCCGGGACCATTTACAATACAGCCCATGATGGCGATTTTCACTCCTTTGAGGTGATTGGTCACTGCCCTGATACGTGCAGTTGTTTCCTGCAGATCGAATAGGGTACGGCCACAGGAGGGGCAGGAGATATATTCAGTTTTAGAAATCCGGGTTCGGGTAGCCTGTAGAATACCAAAGGCTACATTGTTCAGCAATGTACGATCTACTGTACTTGCGGCAGTATCTGTTTTCACCAGCCATAAACCATCGCCAAAGCCGTCGAGCAGTAAGGCGCCGGTTTCAGTAGCGTAGTGAATGAGGTGCTCATCGTTGGTATGCTCAGCAGCGAGGCAGCGGAGGATAACCGGCAACTGTACATTTTGCTGTATCAGGGTCATGAATACCCTACGTATTTCAGGCATTGCATGCTGATTGGAAGAATGCAGACAAAGCACTACCGGTTTACCATTGTTCAATTGCAGGAGTAGTTCTTCTGTCAATGCAACACCGGTATTGATATCTACAAAGTTCAGTACTGCAGAAGTATTCTTAGCCTGTATAAACTCTTCGGCAGAGAAGAGCGGCATGTATTTTTCCTTGTCTTCAGCGGTTTCCCAGGTGGTGCCGGGAACGATCACTTTCAGTGTGCCTGGCAATGCAAATGAAAGCACCTCACGGCAAAACAGGTAGTCTGCCGCTGCATCGGCAATATTCCATTTGTCAGTAGCTGCATCATAATTATAGCCGATGCCTTTCAGGTCTTCAGGTGAAATATTTTGGGTGTCGCCCAGGTCAGCTACTACCACTGGTACCTGCTTGCCACCTACATTGCTGAAGGCAACAGATTCGCGGCGTTTGTAATTGAAGGGAGAGTAAGGTACCTGTTCAACAGGAGGAATTGGTGTGTGGTGCTGGCGGTTAGTATAGCGTTTTACCAGGTCGCGGCATACAGGCAATTCGAATTCCGGATCTTCTGTGAGCGAGACACGGATGGTATCGCCAATACCATCTTCCAGCAGGGTACCGATACCAACGGCAGATTTGATACGACCGTCTTCGCCATCACCCGCTTCTGTTACGCCAAGGTGCAACGGGTAGCAATGGCCCAGTTCTTCCTGCATGGTCTGAATGAGCAGGCGGTAAGCCTGTACCATTACCTGTGGGTTGCTGGCTTTCATGCTCAGGATGATGTTGCGGTAGCTGAGGTCTTCTGCGATGCGGAGAAACTCCATGGCGCTTTCCACCATACCCATAGGGGTATCGCCATAGCGGCTCATGATGCGATCGCTGAGGGAGCCATGGTTAGTACCGATACGCATAGCGGTACCATATTCTTTACAGATATTCACCAGCGGGGTGAATTGCTTGCGAATACGGTCTGTTTCAGCCAGGTATTCACTGTCTGTATAATTGATGGTCTCAAATTTCTTTTTATCTACGAAGTTGCCGGGGTTGATACGCACTTTTTCCACGATGCGGGCTGCTACTTCAGCGGCATTGGGAGTGAAGTGAATATCGGCCACAAGGGGAGTATGATAGCCTCTTTTACGCAGTTCGTTTTTGATGGGCAGCAGGTTTTCTGCTTCTTTTTTGCTGGGCGCAGTGATACGCACCAGTTCGGAGCCCGCTTCGATACAACGGATGGCCTGCTCTACAGTAGCCTGGGTGTTCATTGTATCTGTAGTCGTCATGGTCTGGATACGCACAGGGTTAAAATTCCCTATCAACAAATCTCCTACCTTAACTTCCAGCGTAGCCAACCGTTTATACTCCGTCAGTGAATTACAATATAACTGCATAGTTCGAAAAAATATCCAGGACAAAGGTAACAAAAAGCATCACGTGGGATGTTAAATCACCAATCCTTATCGACAGGCACAACTTGTCCTTTGGCCTTTTTCATTTTGTCCTGCAGTTTCTTTTCCTCCTGACCTAAAGCCTGCAGGTATCGCTCTGCCTCTTGCTTGTCCAGTTTGCTGGGTTGGGGTTGTGGCTTTTCGTCCTGCTGATCTTTGTTCTGGTCTTTGTTGTCTTTATTCTGCTGGTCTTTGTTATTTTTATTCTGATCCTTGTTGTCCTTGTTCTGTTGATCCTTATTTTGATCTTTTTTATCCTGGTTATCCTTATTGTCTTTATTCTTGTCTTTGTTCTTATCCTTGTTCTGCTGGTCTTTGTTATCCTTATTATCATTTCCTCCTCCGCCTTGCTGTTGTTTTTTCAGCATGGCCTGGGCATAGGCAAGGTTATAACGCGCCTGTTCATCAGAAGGGTTCATCTTAAGGGCTTCTTTGTAGGCTTTAATGCTTTCTTCCCATTTTTTTCCTTCCATAAAGGTGTTGCCGATGTTGTAGCTGGCATCGGCTTTCTGTGTTTTGTTCGGCGCCATCTTGAAGCTGTTCAGGTATTGGGCACGGGCATCGTCATAGCGTTTTTGCTCGTACATGGAGTTACCCAGGTTATACCTGCCTTCTACAGATGCCTGGTTTACATCCAGGGCTTTCTTATAGTTGGCTTCAGCATCGGTGTATTGCTTTTTTGCGTACAGCTCATTGCCTTTACGAATGTACTTATTACCATTCTGTGCGAAGGAATAGCTACAAATGCAGAGGAACATGCCAGTCAGCAACAGGTGATATGTCAGGTTATTCTTTCTCATGGTTTTTCTGTAGCAGTAACAACATTGGCACGGGTGCCGCGCTTTATTTCCGGAATAAAGAACTCAGCTACCAGCAGTATTAAGCTAATAACGAGAAAATATTGGAAATAACTATTGTAGTCTGTAAAAATATTCTCTCCGAACTCTTTCTGTTCCATACTATCTATTCTATGGATCAGTGAGTTCACTACCTCTTCAGTATTATTATCCAGGTGTTCGTAAATGCCTTTACCTGCGGCAGCGATAGATTTCAGTTCATCTTCATTCAGTTTGGAGATGACGGTGTTTCCATCTTTATCTTTTTTGTAGGTGCCGGTTTCAAGATCGGGCAATGGAGATCCGGTAGTAGAACCAATACCAATGGTATTGATCACCACTCCGGCGTCGAAAGCTGCATTTGCTTTTGAAATGGCGGCTTCGTCATGATCTTCCCCATCGGAGATAATGATGAGTGATTTGTGTTTTCGTTCTTTCTTATTGAAGGCGTCGTCACTCACCGCGATGGCCTGACCGATAGCTGTACCCTGAGTAGGGATCATATCCGGACTTACGGTGCTCAGGTACATTTTGGCGGCGGAGTAATCGATGGTCAGGGGCATTTGCAGGTAAGCATTACCAGCAAATACAACGAGGCCAACACGGTCGTTATCCAGTTTATCAACCAGTTTGGAAATTAATTGTTTGGCGCGGGTAAGGCGGTCGGGTTTTACATCGCCGGCCAGCATACTCTTACTCACGTCCAGCGCAATGACAACATCCACCCCTTTGCGGGTAATTTTTTCCATGCGGCTTCCTTTTTGGATGTTGGCTAATCCCAGAACGCCGAAAAAGAAGGCAAGGAAAATGAGCAGGAAGCGGAAGGCAAAACGCCGGCGGGAGTAGCCAGTGAATAACTTCTCTACCAGTACAGGGTCACCCAATTTGCGGATTGAGCTGCGCTTCCACCAGGAAATGCTGATGAATGCCAGTTGCAATACCAGCAGCAGTGCTAAGGCCCATAAATATTCGCTATGCTGAAAACGTAACATCATAGGGATCAAATATAAATTTTTTAGTACGTTTTACACTATTATGAGGTAAGGATTTAGGAGATTTTTAACGTAGGCGGGAGAACCGGGCAGGGTTGTTGACCGAAGCAACGAATTGATTGACAGAGTCAAGTGATTTTTTCAGGCATGAAAAAGGGTCGTTTTAGCGACCCTTTTCCCAAATTATTTATTTGTGTCCTTCCAGATAACCGGCGTCCTGGAGAATGCTTTTCGTGATATTCATTCTCACTTTTTCCATGTCAATGTTCGGATTATCTGTTTCAAGGTTGAGAACAAAGAAGGCAGGATGTCCATTTTCTTCAATCCAACCTACCATCCAGCCGATTTGTTTTTTACCTTCCTGGCCCCAGCCGGTTTTGTAGCTAAGTTCGTACTTAGGTGTTTTTTCCATCAGCATTACGGCACGTACCCATTGCATAGACAGTTTATGGAAAGGCAATTCATCGAAGTAGAGTTTTTTCACAAAGCCCAGTTCTTCGTCAGGAGAAATGCGGAGGCTATTGTCCAGCCAAAAGGTATCGATACGGCTCAATTTCATGTTGCCATATTTCACGGTATCCAGCCAGTGCTGCATTACAGGTTTGGTAATGCGGCGGGCTACCTCCTGGAAGTAAGGAACTGCAGATAAGTGGAAAGCCTGTTGCATGCTCAGGTTACGATCCCACACTGAATCTGCTCCCTGGTGATGTACGCCATTCCAGGGAATAACTGTGGCAGTATCTTTGATCGCACCGGTTTCCAGGCCAACCAGGGAGTTGAAGATCTTGAAGGTGGAAGCCGGCAGGAAGCGTTCTTTGGCACGGTCAATATTATATACCTTAAAAGAGCCCTGTCCGTTGTCAAACAACATAAAGGTGCCTTCTACCTTATTTTCGGTAAAGTACTTTTCCCATTCTTTCTGAATATGGACATTGTTCGGTGCGCAGGCATTCACCAGGATCGCCATCAGCAGTAGCAGCCAACCGGTTTGTTTCATCATAGCAAAATTTTGATCCTGCAAAAGTAATATATAAAAGGAAGAAGCCCACCTGGGAGGCGGGCTTCTGAATTATTTAATCACACCTAGTTCCTTTCCTACCTTGGTAAAGGCAGCAATGGCTTTGTCCAGGTGGGCCTGTTCGTGAGCGGCACTCAGCTGAACGCGGATACGTGCCTGACCTTTTGCCACCACCGGGAAGAAGAAGCCTATGACGTAGATTCCCTCTTTTAGTAGTTTTTCGGCAAATTGTTGGCTGAGCACGGCATCGTACAGCATCACCGGAACGATCGGGTGATCGCCTGGCTTGATGTCGAAGCCAGCTTCTGTCATTTTGGTGCGGAAGTATTTGGTATTGTATTCCAGTTTATCGCGAAGTTCGGTAGTAGAACTAAGCATATCCAGCACAGCTATAGAGGCGCCTACGATGCTGGGAGCAACGGAGTTGGAGAAGAGGTAAGGACGGCTACGCTGACGGAGCATGTCAATGATCTCTTTTTTACCGCTGGTGAAACCACCAGATGCACCACCGAGTGCTTTACCAAGCGTACCAGTGATGATATCGATACGACCCATTACGTTTCTATATTCGTGGGTACCGCGGCCGGTTTTGCCCAGGAAGCCGGAAGAATGGCTTTCGTCGATCATTACGATGGCATCATATTTATCTGCCAGGTCACAGATCTTATCGAGCTGGGCAATGGTGCCGTCCATGCTGAAAGAACCGTCTGTGACAATGACACGACTGCGAAGACCGGCAGTTTCCTGCAGTTTGGCTTCGAGGTCAGCCATATTATTATGTTCATAGCGGTAGCGCTGTGCTTTACACAAACGGACACCATCTATAATAGAAGCATGGTTAAGGGCATCGGAGATGATGGCATCCTGCTCATTGAACAGGGGTTCGAATACACCTCCATTGGCATCGAAAGCCGCAACGTAGAGGATAGTATCTTCAGTACCAAGGAATTGTGCAATTTTTTGCTCCAACTCCCGGTGAATATCCTGTGTACCGCATATAAAGCGCACACTACTCATTCCATATCCATGTGTATCGATCGCATCTTTTGCAGCCTGCACCACCTTGGGGTTACTGGAAAGGCCGAGGTAGTTGTTGGCGCAAAAGTTGAGAACTGTATTGCCACCTACCTGGATTTCGGCACCCTGTTCAGAGGTGATAATCCTTTCGTTTTTAAAAAGGCCGGCAGTACGGATCTCATTTAGTTCCTCCTGCAGGCGGGCAATGAATTTTTCGTTCATAGTAGCAGATTTTGTAACCGGGTTCAAAGTTATGGCAATAAATGTATTACGATTCGGGGACCTGGGGAGCGAATTCTGACAGTTCTATAAAAAGTTTGACGGGGCTGTAACATTTGGTTAAAGCTCTGCGTCATAATAATGTCTGCACCCTGATCCTGTTTACCCAGGAGTAATGATCCGGACTGAATATTTCCGCGCTGTATGTAGTGAAAGATGGCTTAAGCGCCCGCGGGAATGCTGCCATCCGGAGAAAGCGGGGAAATATAGCAGAAAATTATGGTACGTAGTTGGGCACGACAAGAGGAAGAGATTGCGTTAAAAGTAATTGTCGGACATTAGCACTAAAAATCCTGCAACACCTGGATGACGGAAAAGGAGTACAACAAATGCGTGGATCTGTACGCGGATAATCTCTTCCGGTTTATAGTAAAGAACCTCGATCATACAGAGGATGCGAGAGACGTGGTACAGAATGCGTTTGAAATATTGTGGAAACATTGTATAGATGTGCCTTTTGAAAAGGCCAAGTCTTATCTCTTTACAGTAGCTTACCACAATATGATCGACCATGTCCGTAAGGTAAAGCGGATTACGCTGGTGGACGAGTTCAAGGAAGAGACAAGGATCAGCGAGCAGAAAGTGAACGACGCCAGGAAAGTATTGGAGAAGGCATTGGATAAGCTAACTGATGTACAACGGTCCCTGATTCTGTTAAAGGACTATGAGGGATACAGTTATGAGGAGATAGGAGAGATCATGCAGCTGAACCCATCCCAGGTAAAAGTATACCTGCATAGGGCAAGGTTGCATCTGAAGCAGTATCTTGGCAAAATTGAAAATGTAATTTGATCTGATTATTAATTATTTATCAGACTTTGGCGATAAATATTGACATATCTAACTATGAGGAGTACCTGCTGAGTGCCGTAGATGGTGAATTAAATGATGAAGAGCAGGTCGCGTTGGAGGTTTTCCTTCAGCAGCACCCGAAATACAGGCAGGAATTACTCTTGCTGCAATCGGCGCGTATAGTGCCTGATAGCGAACTACGCTTTGATGGTAAGGAAATGTTGTACAGGCAATCGGACGCCAATACACTTTCTGTCGGAAACTATGAAGGCTTCCTGCTGGAATATATAGATAATGAACTGAACAGGGATGACAGACAAAAGATTGAAGCGCTTGCTCAGCAACATCCACATATCAGCCAGGAGCTGCGTCTGCTGGAGGCATCCAGGCTGAAGCCGGATTTAACCGTTAAATTTGGAGATAAGTCAACGCTCTATAGAAATACGCAGCGTGTACGTGGTATATGGTGGTGGGCTGCCGCGGCAGCGGTGGTAGCAGGAGTGGCGGTGATAACTCTCCCTCCGCGTAATAGAGAAACACAAGATCAGGGTACTGAACTGGCGGTGCAACATCAGCATCCAGCTGTATCCACCCCTTCGGCACCTATACCTCAGCAATCAGCAATAGAGAAGCTGGCTGTAAATAATAGTGCTCCACAGATAGCGAGCACCCGACCTGTCCCAGCGCAACATGAAACGCCTGTGCCATCAGCTCCTCAACAAGCTCCTGCTGCAACAGTCATCACAAAGCAGGAAGACAACCCGGCTTCTGTAGCTCTGAACAAGCTGCCTCAGCCTGAAAGCACAACCAGCGAGATCGTGCAGCAGCTGAAAGATCAAAAGGAACAGCAGCAAATTGCTAACGCAGGAATATCTAATGAAACTGATAAAGCACCGGTAATCGCCAAATCGGATAGCAATAAAGAAGATGCCATGAATACCCGGGTAACGGAAGCGTCCAGGCCCGTTCAGGGAGAACTTGTTGTGTCAGTGACAATGAGAGGAGATAGTAAAATATTAAATGGAGTCGCAAACGTAGCGCGATTCTTTTCCAAAAAGAAAAAATAAGCAGAGCAATGCTGTTGTCAGGACGGCAATATTAGATGTAAGAACTATCAATATGAAGTGTAAAGTATTACGCTGTTTAATTTTATTGCTTTTCATCTGCGCCGGTGTTCATGCCCAGACCGCCGACACTATCCAGGTGAAAGGATTGATTATTGTACAGGGAAAAGATGCCAAGGGCAAGCGCATCTTTAAGGTATATAATGATACCGCATATGCCCGTACTCAACTGAAACGCAATTTACAAACACGTTGGTTCGTTTTGGACCTGGGATATAATAATTATATAGACCGGAGTGATTATAACGGGGCTGCTGCATACGCCCTTTATGGTTCACCCAGTGATATATATTATGACGAGCTGAATAAGTCATACACCTATTCAGCAGCCGGGTTAAATACCCTGGCCCCCAGAACGGGGAGTTCACCACTCACGCCATCGGAGTTTAAGTTGATCGCCGGCAAGTCGGTAAATGTCAATATCTGGTTGTTTCAACAGCGGCTGAACATATACAGGCATAAACTGAACCTGATTTATTCGCTGGGGGTGGAGATGAACAACTATCGTTTTGCCCGTAATATTACTTACGTTCCCGGTTATCCAACTACTATTATGAGGGATACCGTGAGCTTTTCAAAGAATAAGTTGTTTGTAGAGTATTTGAGTGTGCCGGTCATGTTGAATTTTAACAGCAATCCCGCCCGCCCTTCGCGTGCTTTCAAAATGAGCATGGGTATTATGGGTGGTTACCTTGTAAAAGCCCGTACAAAGCAGATAAGCAAGGAACGGGGAAAGGTAAAGAAAGTTGACGATTTTAACCTTAATAAATGGAGACTCAGTATTACCGGAGATGTGGGATATGGTCCTGTTAAGCTGTATGGCAACTTTGCATTGACGCCATTACATGATTACGGTCTTGAGCAATACCCATTTTCAGTGGGATTACGCTTCAATGGTTTTTAAGTACTGCAGATCAAATATGTGTTAGTATGCGCTCATTCATTACGTTTATGGTTTGTACCGGGTTTATTATCTGGGCCCACTCATGTGATAAGAGGATAGTAGGTGTAAAGATCTATGGTCATGGGCCAGATTCGAATCCTGGTCAGGATGGTCTGGCTCAGAAAGAATCACGTTCGCCTGCACCTATCTTTATAGCCAATGCTGCTAACAGGCATTATGCTGACTCTATTCTGCTGCTGAAAAAGGATCTCTTCATTTTGAGATAGGACAGGAGAACCCCGTCCGCTGCTCACCTTTATACTCCTTTTAACAATTTCCAGTTGGTAGGAAATTGAACATTACCGTTATATTTGGTTTTTATTCAAAAACCAACAAATGAACCTCGTTAAAAAAACAATTTTTTTAATGCTGCTAGCCAGTTGCATTATCCAACTGTCTATTGCCCAGCAGAAGTATGAATGGAAGGAGGCCAAATCAGGCGGATATACTTATAAGTATATCACCAATGACCCCATGCAGGCCCGATTCTATACCTTGAAAAATGGTCTGACTGTAATTCTGAGCGTCAACAAAAAAGATCCTCGTATTCAGACCCTCATCGGCACAAGAGCTGGTAGTAACAATGACCCTCATGATCACACTGGGCTTGCTCACTACCTGGAGCACCTCCTTTTTAAAGGCACCGAGCAATTTGGTTCCCTGGACTGGGCTAAGGAAAAACCTTACCTGGACAATATCGAAAGCCTGTATGATACTTACAATCATACAACTGATGTTACTGCCCGCAAAACCATCTATCACAAGATAGACAGCGTATCTGGTCTGGCTGCTAAATATGCCATTGCCAACGAATACGATAAAATGATGACCGGTATGGGGGCACAGGGTACCAATGCACATACCTGGGTGGAAGAAACCATTTATGAGGAAGATATTCCTTCCAATGCCATCGACAAATATCTTGCTGTACAATCAGAACGCTTTAAAGATCCTGTTTTCCGTCTCTTCCACACAGAGCTGGAAGCTGTATATGAAGAAAAGAACAGAGGTCTGGACAATGACAGCCGTAAGTCTTATGAGCTGATGCTGTCTTCCCTGTTCCCTACCCATAACTATGGTCAGCAGAGCACTATCGGTACAGTGGAGCACCTGAAGAACCCTTCTCTGAAGGCGATCCGTCAGTTCTACAACTCTTACTATGTGCCTAACAATATGGCCATCGTAATGGCGGGCGATTTCAATCCTGATTATGTAATCAGGAAAATTGATGAAGACTTCGCTTACATGAAGGCTAAACCAGTACCCGAATACAAGGCTCCTGTAGAAGCGCCTATCAAAGCGCCTATCGTGAAAGAAGTAGTAGGTCCGGATGCTGAAAATGTAATGATTGCATTTCGTATGCCTGGTGCACTGGATACTAAATCGTCTGTGCTGCTGGGTGTAATTTCTGAAATCATGAACAATGGTAAAGCTGGTCTGCTGGATCTGAATATTAACAAGGCACAAAAAGTACTGAGCGCCAGCGCTGGTGTAATGGGTTGGAAAGACTATGCAGTATTCCAACTGAGTGGTAAGCCTAAGCAAGGTCAAACGCTGGACCAGGTGAAAGACCTGTTGTTAGGGCAGCTGGAAATTCTGAAGAAAGGCCAGTTCGACGAAACCCTGGTAAAGGCTATCGTGAACAATGCCAAGCTGTCTGAATTGCAGGGGCTGGAAAACAATAACAACCGTGCTACTTCGCTGATGGATGGTTTTATTAAGCACAGAGGTCAGAACTGGCTGTCTGATGTAACCTATGTGGATAACATGGGCAAGGTAACCAAGCAGCAGATCGTTGATTTCGCCAATAAATATTTTAATAACAACTACGTATTGCTGTACAAACGTAAGGGTGAAGACAAGAATATTGAAAAGGTAGAAAAACCTACGATTACCCCGGTTGAGATCAACCGCAATGATCAATCTGCTTTCCTGAAAAAAGTAGATGCAATGCCTGCTACCTCCGTACAACCACAGTGGCTGGATTTCGACAAGGATATTCAGAAAGGCAAAGCTGGTCAGGCAGACGTACTGTATGTACAGAATAAAGACAATGGCTTGTTCCGCCTGTACTACCGTTTTGACATGGGTAGCTGGAACAATAAACTGTTGCCACTGGCTGCACAGTACCTGCAATTCCTGAGCACTGATAAATATACTTCTGAGCAGATCAGCAGGGAGTTCTACAACATTGCATGTAGCTTTACGGTTTCTTCAGGCAATGAAAATACAGTGATTGCTATCTCTGGTTTACAGGAGAATTTTGATAAGGCTGTCGCCCTGTTTGAGCACCTGTTGACACATTGCCAGGTGAACGAAGATGCATTGGCTGCACTGAAAGGCCGTATTGGCAAATCCCGTACAGACAGCAAGCTGAATAAGGGCAATATCATGAAAGGCCTGGCTAACTATGCTATGTATGGTGCTAAGAATCCTTTCAACAATGCCCTGAGTCAGGCTGACCTGGATGGTGTAACTGCCAGCCAGCTCACAGACATGCTGCACTCACTGGGTAACTATAAACACACGGTGATCTATTATGGCCCACAGTCCATGAATGAAATGATTGCTGCTGTACAAAAAGAGCACGTAATTCCTGCTTCCTGGAAGGAAACTCCTCCTCAGCAGAAATTTGATAAAATAGATCAGGCTAAGAACCAGGTACTGTTTGTAAACTATGATATGGTACAGACAGAGGTAAACTGGGTAAGGAATAATGAAGCATACAATCCTGACAAGACAGCGCTGGTAAGTATGTTCAACGGATACTTTGGTGGTGGTATGGGATCAATTGTATTCCAGACTATCCGTGAATCCAAAGCACTGGCTTATTCTACTTATGCTTTCTATTCTACGCCTGATAAAAAAGGTGCGCGTTATTCGACTGTTGCTTACGTAGGTAGCCAGGCAGATAAGATGAATGATGCGATCAACGGTATGAATGAATTGCTGAATGATATTCCTCGTTCTGACAAGTTGTTTGAAACTGCAAGACAGAGTCTGAAACAGGATATTGAAACAGAAAGGATCACACAGGATGGTATTATCTTCACTTACCTGGCTGACCAGAAACTGGGTCTGCAGGAAGATAACCGTAAGCAGGTATACGAAAAGATTGACAAGATCACCTTTGACGATGTGAAGAAATTCCATGACGAAGAGCTGGCTAACAAGCCATATACTTATTGCGTGGTAGCATCAGACAAGCGTGTGAACCTGGACGACCTGAAGAAGTATGGAGATGTGAAAGTATTAACGCTGGAAGAAGTATTCGGTTACTAATTCTGCCTGAAAAGATAAGCCCTTCGGTGCCATGTATGGTGCCGGAGGGTTTTTTATTTACCTTTGCGAAGTCAATTTTTTTAACCCATTGCAATAAAGAATTGACGCTCAACGTTAAGTAACCAGCTAAATACCCTGTGAAAATGAATCGCTATTGCCTGTTACTACTATTGGTATTACTGTATGTGCCAGTATCAGGATTTAAAACTACCATTACTACTAACATTAACAATGACGGTTATCTTTATTCAGTGAAAGTGAATCCAGGGAATATAGACCCTGACAAAATTTTTCTGCTGATAGACAAAAGTGACTATAGGCTTTACTTATACGAGGATGTAACGCTGCGCAAAATCTACAAGGTAGTATTTGGTAATAATGATCAGTCTGATAAGTGCAAAGAAGGGGACCGGTTGACGCCGGAGGGAACTTTCCATATACAGAGTAAACGGTTCGATAAGTTATGGAACCGGTTTATGTTGCTGGACTATCCAAATGAAGCGTCTATGGAGCGTTTTCATCGCCTGCAGACTGAAGGATATTTGCCTTCAGCGGCTACACCTGGTGGTGGTATTGGTATTCATGGTGTGGAGTGGAATTCCGGTATCCGTGACAACTATGTGGAGCAGCGCATCAACTGGACGCTGGGTTGCATAAGTATGAAGAATAATGATGTGACTGAGCTGTACGAAGTGATCAAAGTAGGTACGCCGGTTGTAATCAGAAAATAAGAGCTGCAAGTATCATTGCAGTAAGAGATATTAAATTTGTATTGCTATACAACATAACTATTAGTAGATCTTACAAGCTTTACGTTAAGCATTGTAGTGACATTAGCAACTTATTGTGGCTGGTGTCATGAATTAACATAAAGGCGGGTATTGGTCTTGTGAAGGCATGCTTCATTCGGGTGAAGCATGCTTTTTTATTTTGCGGCCAGGAAAGTGGCAACAGCTTTTTTCCACTTAGCTTCTTCGTGTCTGCAAAAAGATTGGTGACCAGACTGGGTAAATACAACCAGTTGTTTTTGTGAGCTACCGAGGTGTTTGAAAACGGCATTCGTTTCCTGCCTGGTGACCCTGATATCGTGCTCGCCCCAGCAGAGTAATACTGGCATTTTCAGCTTTTCTCCCTCTTTTGCAGGTTGATACCCTGGCCCCCAGAACCCCTGTTCCAGACCGCCCCAAATTGTCAGTAATTGGGAGAGGGGTGTCTCTGGTAGATTGACTGCACGCATACGACTCTTCACTGCATCGGTAAGGGTTGCAAAGGGACACTCCAGGATTACTTTCTGTGGTTGCAGGTGATAGGTGGGTACCGCCCTCATGATGGCTGCAGCTCCCATACTCACACCCCAGAGGATGATTGGTTTTTTATCCTGTTTGCTGATATAATCATAAGCAGCTTTAACATCATCTGCTTCTTTGTAGCCTATTGTGCAGGTATTGCCTTCGCTATTGCCATGCCCCCTGAAGTCAGTGAGGAAAGTACTATATCCTAAATGACGAAACCAGGCTGCTTCTGAGAGACCGGGACCTTTGTTGCCACCATAACCATGGAAGAGCAATACAGTGCCTTTGGAACCAGGTACAGGTATATACCAGCAGGAGAGGTGCAGGCCATTGGAAGTAGGCAGATTAACAGGAATGTAAGCAGTATCTGGTTTGGTGGTTGCAACGGTTTTAGACATGCGCACACCCAATAAGATGATTTTTAGTTTTCCGAGTGCATCCATCTGCTCAGGCTTACGGTTATCTGTAGTACCGGGAGCATAGAAGTGAGTGAATTTATAAGCATGAAAGGCAGCAACAATATTGAGTGCAATGAAGAGAACAATGAGGGTACGTTTAAGCAGCTTCATGGGGAACAAGGTATAGGATTTTTTTACTTAAAACAATGCTTCTGCCAGTGGCAGAAGCATTGTTGTGTTTTATTATTGCTTTCCTCTTTTTATTTCATCTACTACGGCCGGATCCAGCAGGGTAGAAGTGTCGCCCAGGTTCTCCATTTCACCTTCGGCGATTTTGCGGAGAATACGACGCATAATTTTACCTGACCTGGTTTTAGGCAATCCGTTTACAAATTGGATCTTATCTGGTTTGGCAATAGGGCCAATGATGCGGGATACAGTCTGCAGGATGTCTTTCTTGGTCAGCTCAGGATCGTGCACCATTTTTTCTGCAATGACGAAGGCATAAATACCCTGTCCTTTGATATCGTGTGGATATCCTACTACTGCGCTTTCTACCACGCCGGCGTGCATGTTAATGGCGTTTTCCACTTCGGCGGTACCGATACGGTGTCCGCTTACATTCAATACATCGTCCACACGGCCGGTGATGCGGTAGTAACCATCTTCATCGCGGAGACAACCATCGCCGGTGAAGTAGAGGTTGTCGTAGGTAGCGAAGTAGGTAGTACGGCAGCGTTCATGGTCGCCGTAGGTAGTGCGGAGCATGCCTGGCCATGGGAATTTAATACAGAGGTTACCATTCACATTGTTGCCAGTGATTTCCTGGCCCCGTTCATCTACGAGAATGGGTTGTATGCCTGGCAGTGGGAGTGTAGCGTAACCTGGTTTTTCTGGTGTGATGCCGGCTATTGGAGTGATCATGATACCACCGGTTTCAGTTTGCCACCAGGTATCTACGATTGGGCAACGTCCTTTACCGATGTTATCCTTGAACCAGTGCCATGCTTCTTCATTGATGGGCTCACCCACGCTACCCAGTTTTTTCAGGGAGCTCAGATCTTTGTGGTTTACAGGTCCCAGACCGTAACCCATGAGGCTGCGTATGGCGGTAGGGGCGGTATAGAGTGTATTGACACGGAATTTGTCGGTAATAGACCACAGGCGGCCTGCATCAGGCCATGTAGGCACTCCTTCGAACATAACGGTGGTAGCGCCTGCGCTGAGCGGGCCATAGATGATATAGCTATGACCAGTAATCCAGCCAACGTCTGCAGTACAGAAGTATACTTCGCCTGGCTGGTACTGGAAGGTATTGACGAATGTATAATTGGCATAGACCATGTAGCCTGCGGTGGTGTGTACGACACCTTTAGGTTTGCCTGTAGAGCCGGAGGTATAGAGGATGAAGAGCATGTCTTCTGCATCCATTTCTTCGGCAGGGCAGGGAGGGTTACCCAGGGTTTCTACCTGTTTGATTTCATCTTCCCACCAGAGGTCGCGGCCTTTGATCATACTCACGGGAGTACGTGTACGGGTACATACGATTACTTTCTTTACGGAAGGGCAGGCGATGAGTGCATCGTCGATTACAGATTTCAGGGGAATATCTTTATTGCCACGGAAGGCGCCATCGCAGGTAATAACGAGGCTGGCCTGGGCATCCTGAATTCTATCAGCGATAGACTGAGCGCTGAAGCCACCAAATACCACGGAGTGAACGGCACCGATGCGGGCGCAGGCCAGTACGGCGATAGCCAGTTCAGGGATCATACCCATGTAGATGCAGACGCGGTCTCCTTTTTTAACACCATTATTTTTGAGAACGTTTGCGAACTGGCAAACTTTGTTATACAGGTCTCTGTAAGTAATAACGCGGTGATGTTCTTCCGGATCGTTCGGCTCCCAGATGATGGCGGGCCTGTTTCCCAGTGAGCCGAGGTGGCGGTCGAGGCAGTTTTCGGTGATATTGAGTTTGCCACCGACGAACCACTTAACGTTCGGTTCTTTGAAATTCCATTCCAGGACTTTATCCCATTTGCGGCGCCAATAAAAATGATCAGCTACATTCGCCCAAAATCCCTCGGGGTCCATGACGCTCTGCTGATATTGCTGTTGATACTCTTCTAAGCTTCTGATCTGGTAAGGATAAGCCATGGCTGCAATCAGTTTTTGTGTTGGTCAATAAGTAATAACGTGCGCGTAATATGTGCAGCTTAAATTTAATAAAATTGAGGAATACGGTGGTAGTGATTAGCCGTTTATAAGTAAATATTAACGTAAAAAAAGGGGAATAACTGATATGCCTTTCACTACGACCTTTTATGGAGGTAGTGAATACCCTCCGGACAGGAGGCAAAAACTACAGGTGAGGAAAGGGGCAATTAGTGCTTTCCATTCCTTTTGCGATACTTCTCGCAGTATTCCCAGAATTCCTTGTACACTTCGTCTGATACTGCAATGATCTTCTCTTTCTCTGCATTACTGAGTAAAGGGTTGATCTGTTCTTTCTCTCCATTGACCGTTCTGAACGACGGGCGCATTTTACGATAGAAGGTCGGAACGCTCCAGTTACATTCGATGCAAACGCGTTGGCGGAATGTAAGAGGCAGATTAATCATTCTTGTGTGCAAGTCATGCATGAGATTGACTGCTTCGGTGCCATTTGATTTTGACATTTTGATTTGGTTTTATACCTTGGGACAATTGATTGCAACTTGCTGGTTTTGATGTCATTAGTATAAAAGCCGTGCACGTATTAACAAATGTATTTATAAAATTATAAATGGCGTAAAATATGCACACAAATTTCATAAATTATTAAAAGACTTGTTATTATAAATTTATATAGCTTGTAAATGTCAACATTTTGCCCCGAATTTGATGGAAGACTGCTTGATTTAGAACGGAGTTTGTCACTTTATCCCTCTAAGTATGACGTAACTATATTGTCTATATGAAGGAGCAATTAGGAAAATGAAATGGAAATTATTATTATATTGTATGAATTGCACCTAAAAGCGATAAACAGTTAGTAAAATCAAGCATACATGTCCAGGTTAATCCATATGGGCCAGCGCCTGAAGCAAATCTTAAAACAGAAAAAGGTTAAGATTGTTGACTTTGCTGATATGGCCGGTTTCACGAACCAAATAGCCCATTACCATCTACGAAAAAGCGATATGAAACGAAGTACATTAGAGAAGTTCTGTGAGATCATCAGTATCTCGCCGGAAGAATTCTATGAATGGAACAGTGTTTCTGTCATCAATGGCGAAAAGCCTCCTGCTTCCTCGGTATTACATCACGGTCACAGATTGATGGAACTTATCAGCGAACGGGGGTTGAACAAAACAAGGTTAGCCAAGCGGCTGGGAATGTCGAGGCGAACCATGTACAATCTGTTTGATAAAGAACAGTTTGGGAGTGAAGAACTGGACAAGGTTTCCAGGGCACTTGAAATAAGTACCACCGGTTTTCTGCATCCCGGATCGCTGGATGATACCAGGATTGCTGATAATGATGAGATGCTCGCTTTAAGAGAGAAATATTACAAGTTGCTGGAAGAGCACAATTTGTTATTGAAAACCCATGCTTCAACCAAAGAAGCGCTTGAGCAGCTCAAGAAAGAAAATTTACAATTACGTAAACAAGCCCGGTCCAAAAAGGGCTAAATGAAACCAGTGTTTATCAACCTAGCAGAAGACCTATTTTGGAAAAGCCTATTCTGTATTAAATAGAGAGCCATTTTCTTAGTTCCATCAATCGCGCGTATTTTATTGTACTATTATTTTACGATAAATTACATTTTGCTAATCCCGATTTCAGGATTTTAAAAAAAATGTCACTGATATGAATTATTTGCCTGGGGCATTCGATGTTCCTATGTGGTATATTGTCATGCACTTAAAAGGAGCGCCTGGTATTCTCACGCAGAAGCGGTATTGTGATGTGCTGGCTCGCAGACTGAACCGGGATCAGGAGAATAGCCTGATCAGGGTTGATGATTATTTATTATTGCCGGATGTTCTATACCTGATGGTGCAGGAAGAGGCCCTGCAGCTTGATGTGTGGTGGCCTGCTTTCAGGGATCAGTTGCTGGAAGACCTGAAAGGACTATATGTTTCTGAGCTGGTAGCAGGAGGCGCTACTTCACCCACGGTCAATATGCTGTGGGAGCCGGTGTCTTATGAGTTGATCACTGGCCCGGAAGCCTTTGAGCACAGAGTAAACGAAATGTTGTTTTTACCTGTGCGCAAAGGGTTGGCGCCAGATCCGAACTACTATCCTTATAACAGTGTAAATAATAAAGCAGGAATAGATTTATAATAATAGCTTACCTACTTCTTTCCAGCTGTTTACACGTTTGTAGCCAGAAATATTGACATTGTGTGGTGCTGTAAACATGAGCGGTTCGCCCTTGAAATGTTGCAGGTTTTTCACGTGATCATCGATCATGTAATCGGCATGTACGATGGTTTTGGAACCACAGAAGACAATGCGTTCCCATCCAATAAACGGAAAGTGCTCCTGTAGCCAATCCAGTTTTTCAACAAGTGACTGAGGAAATTCCATGGCTGCTGATACGATGAATACATCGTGTTTGTCAAATAGTGCTTTGACTACTTCCTGGCAGTCTTTGATGACTGGCTTATTTCTAAAGAATCCTGGTTCGTACAGGAATCCCCTGATCACGTCCTTTCCTGCAGGAAATCCTTCAGTTTCCGGTAAACCCATGAGGGAGTTTATGTCAATTGTTTCACCATAGCGGGCTGCGTACCAGTCAATGTATTGCTGGCTGGTATCTGCCATCACGCCGTCCATGTCTATTGCTATTCTTGCCATATTTTGCGATTTATTGCAAAGTTATGCAAATAATACAAAGTTCACAGCAAAATATTGCATGTTTTTACTTAATATTGCAGAAAATTGCAAGAATATGCTGAAAGAGGAACGCTTTGAGTACATCCTCAGAAAGTTACGGGTAGATCATAAGGTGTTGCATACGGAGCTGAGTAATGACCTGAATGTGTCAGAAGATACTGTGCGCCGCGACCTGGAAGCCCTGGCGCAAAATGGTTTGTTGATCAAAGTAAGGGGCGGGGCAATTCCCCACTCTCCCAATCCATTTAATTTTACAGAAAGAATCGCCATTCATGAAGATGACAAAAGAGCGATAGCTGACAAGGCGCTCTCGTTCTTGCACAATGGTCAGACGATTATAATGGATGGGGGTACTACTACCTACGCACTTGTCAAGTTATTTCCTCCAGCATTACAGCTAACAGTGGTTACACCCAGTATTCCCATTGCTATGCAATTGATGGAGCATCCGGAAGTGGACGTAATTCTTACTGGTGGGCGTATTTTCAAGAGTTCGCAGGTGACTGCGGGTATTGAAACCATCCGTATGCTCGAGAAGTTACGTGCGGATATTTGTTTTATGGGGGTATGCAGTTTGCATACAGAAGTGGGAGTGACGGGGCCTCACCTGGATGAGGCGACAGTAAAAAATGTGATGGTACAATCTGCTAGTAAAGTGATTGCCCTGGTGACGAGCGATAAAATGGGAACAGCGGAGCCATACAAAGTATGTGATATAAGAGAGATGGATACGATTATAACCGATGAGATAGGATTGGCCATGGCAGGACCTTACAGAGAGTTAGGTATTAACGTGATCTGAATTTAATTATCTATATGTTCCAGGTATTGACAGCAGGCCTGCCGCAGCAGCGGCAGGCGCGCATAGCAGTGAGCGCACTATTTTTTCTGACGGGATTTTGCTTTTTCAGTTGGGCTACCCGTATTCCGGACATTCAGCAAAAGTTACATCTTTCCGAAGGGCAGTTAGGTGGATTATTATTGGCTTTGCCCATAGGATCTCTATTATCTATGCCGGTAGCTGGAGCATTGGTCGGTAAGTATGGAAGCCGGCAGATTCTGCTGGTGTTTGGACTTTTATATGGATTAATCCTGCCAACTCTTGGTCTGGCAGGACAGACATGGATTTTATTTACACTGTTGGTCGTGTTTGGGTTTTGCGGCAACATAGCCAATATTGCGGTGAACACACAGGCGGTATTTGTAGAGAAAATGTATGGCAGGTCTGTGATGGCTTCCTTTCATGGATTGTGGAGTTCCGGGGGACTGGCTGGTTCCCTGTTGGCCTGGGGCATGCAGAAATGGCATGTGTTGCCCTATCAGCATTTCCTGGTGAGTATGGTAATTGTGTTTATTATTCTGGCGGTGAATATCAATCACGTTGTAAGACATGATGATAAAACAAGTGGTAGTGAGGAGAAGCAGCCGTTATTTGTATTGCCTGACAAGTTCCTGATGATCCTTGGCGTTATTGCTTTTGCCTCTATGATTTGCGAGGGTGCTATGTTTGACTGGAGCGGGGTATACTTCAGAAAGGTGATTCATGTAAATATTGCGGTAGTAGGTACCAATGCCTTTATGAGTACTATGGCGTCTTTCCGGTTCCTGGCAGACTACCTGAAGTTACGTTTTGGCGTAAAACGGGTAATGCAGCTAAGTGGCGGACTTATTGCCGGCGGGCTGTTGCTGGCAGTTGTATTCCCATATTTTACAACTGCAATCATAGGATTTCTAATGGTGGGGGCTGGTGTATCGTCTGTTGTTCCGCTGGTGTATAGTGCGGCGGGACGTAGTAATACTATGACTCCTGGAATGGCGCTGGCAGCGGTTTCTACGATTGGTTATCTCGGATTCCTGTTTGGTCCTGTGTTGATTGGTCTGGTCGCGCAGGTCAGTAGTCTGAGGGCGTCTTTCTTTCTCATTGCCCTGATGGGTTTATCCATTGCAGTGATGAGCAACCGTGTCAAAAATTAAAAAAGCATATCCAGGAATGGATATGCCTCAGCTCTTACAAAAAGAAAAAACATTATTATTTAATGGGGGAGGCACTTGTTTACAGGCAGGTGCCTCCCTTTGTTTTATTCGGTGGTCTTTTCATCCTTTTTACCACTCAGGATGGTAATTGGGTGTTAATAAATTATTATGTGTGCAAACATACAATGGGCAATGGTGTTATTTTGTAAATTGATGATAACCGGTAGATATCCATGATAATAATCTGTTGGCATTAAACGGATTATTTAAAAGTGAAATATGTAACCATTGGATATCTGGCAGCGGGGCGGGGCAAATTATATATGATTAAATATTATTCATCAGAGAAATTGCAGGCTATTATTGGATTTCAGGCGGTGAATCCGGCCGCGTTTCAAAGTTTATTGCAACAATAAAGTTTATAACCCTTAATTTTGCACGATTTTTTTGTCGGGTGAATGAGAAGAAAATCAGCCAGGTTTTAATTTTTTCAATGAAATACGCAAATGCCTAAAGACTCTTCTATCAAATCTGTTCTTATTATTGGTTCTGGTCCTATTATTATTGGTCAGGCATGTGAATTTGACTACTCCGGTTCTCAGGCGGCACGTTCACTGCGTGAGGAAGGTATCAAAGTGATCCTGATAAATTCCAATCCGGCCACTATCATGACGGACCCTATGATGGCCGACAGGGTATACTTACTACCATTGACGGTAGAAAGTATAGAACAGATACTGGAAGAGCAGCAGATAGATGCTGTATTGCCTACCATGGGTGGTCAGACTGCCCTGAACCTTTGTAAGGAGGTAGATGAACTGGGTATCTGGGAAAAATATAATGTTCGCCTGATCGGGGTGGACATCAAAGCTATCGACAAAGCAGAAGACCGTGAACAGTTCCGCCAGTGGATGATTCAGCTGGGAGTTCCTGTAGCGCCTGCAAAGACAGCTAACTCCTTCCTGGAAGGTAAAGAATTTGCACAAGAAATCGGTTTCCCGCTGGTAATCCGTCCTTCCTTTACCCTGGGTGGTACCGGTGGTGGATTTGTGCACACGAAAGATGACCTGGACGAAGCTTTACAGCGTGGTCTGCAGGCTTCTCCAATCCACGAAGTACTGGTAGAAAAGGCAGTGCTGGGCTGGAAGGAGTTCGAACTGGAACTGCTGCGTGACAGTAAAGACAACGTAGTAATCATCTGTACAGTGGAAAACCTGGATCCAATGGGTATCCATACAGGTGACTCCATCACGGTAGCACCTGCAATGACCCTGAGCGATACTGCTTTCCAGGAGATGCGTAACAAGGCGATGGAGATGATGCGTGACCTCGGCAATTTTGCTGGCGGTTGTAATGTACAGTTCTCCCTGAATCCTGCTACTGAAGAGATTATCGCTATCGAGATCAACCCTCGTGTGAGCCGCTCTTCTGCACTGGCATCCAAAGCAACTGGTTATCCAATTGCAAAGATTGCTGCTAAACTGGCAATCGGTTATACACTGGATGAACTGGAAAACCAGATCACCAAAACCACTTCCGCTTTCTTTGAACCAGCACTGGATTACGTAATTGTAAAGATGCCACGCTGGAACTTCGATAAATTTAAAGGTGCTGATCAGACGCTGGGTTTGCAGATGAAGTCAGTAGGTGAGGTAATGGCGATTGGTCGTACATTCCCTGAGGCTTTGCAGAAGGCATGTCAGAGCCTGGAAAATGATGCACTGGGTCTGGGCTACTATGGTAAATCCCAGATGAAGAGCGAGCAGCTGCTGGAAAGAATGAAGACACCTACCTGGGACAGGATTTTCCGTATCAAGGATGCCCTGATGGAAGGTGTGTCTGTAAAGCACCTGCACCAGCTTACATATATTGATAAATGGTTCCTGCACCAGATTAATGATATCGTGACCCTGGAAAAGCAACTGATGGAGCACGACCTGGATACAATACCTGTTGATATGCTGCGCGAAGCAAAACGCATGGGCTTCTCCGATGCACAGCTGGTAAACCTGCTGGGTAACTGCGAAGAAGAAGAGGTATACGCAAAACGTAAGGAACTGGGCATCACTCGTACTTACAAAATGGTAGATACCTGCTCTGCGGAATTCGAAGCTAAAACTCCTTACTTCTACTCCACTTTTGATACTGTAAATGAAAGTCTGCCTTCTGAGAAGAAGAAAGTAATCGTATTGGGTTCAGGTCCTAACCGTATTGGTCAGGGTATTGAATTCGACTACTGCTGTACGCATGGTCTGCAGGCTATCCAGGAATGCGGTTACGATGCGATCATGGTAAACTGTAATCCTGAAACAGTATCTACTGATTTCGATATGGCGAACAAGCTGTATTTCGAACCAGTATTCTGGGAGCATTTGTGGGAGATTATCGAGGTGGAAAAACCTGAAGGCGTGATTGTACAGCTGGGTGGTCAGACCGCGTTGAAACTGGCCAAAAAGCTGGAAGAAAAAGGTATCCGTATCATCGGAACATCTTTCGACAACATGGATATTGCAGAAGACCGTGGCCGTTTCTCCGACCTGCTGAAAGAACTGAAGATTCCTTATCCTAAGTATGGTACTGCCTACAATACGGATGAAGCAATTGATGTAGCAAAAGAAGTAGGTTATCCGGTACTGGTTCGTCCTTCTTATGTATTGGGTGGTCAGCGTATGCGTATCGTGATCAATGAAGAAGAACTGGAAAGCTCTGTACTTAGCCTGCTGAAACACTTACCGGGTAACAAGATCCTGATTGACCACTTCCTGGATCGTTGCCAGGAGGCAGAGATAGACGGTATCTTCGATGGTGAAAACTTCCATGTAATGGGTGTAATGGAGCACATTGAGCCTGCTGGTATTCACAGTGGCGATAGTAATGCGGTACTGCCGGCATTCAACCTGTCACCAATGGAAGTAACTACCATGGAATACTACGCAGAGAAGATTGCAAGAGCACTTGATATCCGTGGTTTGATCAACATCCAGTTTGCCATCAAGAATGGCCAGGTGTATGTGATCGAAGCTAACCCACGAGCATCCCGTACTACACCATTCATTGCTAAAGCATACCAGGTGCCTTACCTGAACATTGCTACCAAGGTGATGCTGGGCAAGAATAAACTGACCGATTTCACAATCGAGAAGAAACTGGATGGATTTGCGATCAAGGAGCCTGTGTTTTCTTTCAATAAGTTCCCAGGTGTGAACAAGGAGTTAGGCCCTGAAATGAAATCTACAGGTGAAGCGATCCGCTTTATTAAAGACCTGCGTGATCCATATTTCAGAACCTTGTACAAAGAGAAGAGCATGTATCTGAGCAAATAAGTTATTACAGCATATTTCTGAAAAAGAGGTGTATCTCAATAAGATGCATCTCTTTTTTTTATGCAATTACTGCATATTTAATGCACTGAATAAACTGAAGAATTAATGCGGTGGGATATAAAAAAATCAGAGCCTGATGAAGATCAGGCTCTTTCTTTTCCCTCAAAATAACCATTAAAGACACGACTATTTACTTACATAAATAGCGTGACCGGTAATGCAGTTTACTATAAATATTAAATATTAAAAAGATGTTAACTAATCAATAACAGATGAAAATACTAATAATTCTTATTGATTTGATTAACAGTCATATAATAGATATATGTAAATATACATATGTAAAATCACTTTTAAAAATGAAAATATTTTCATCTTATTAACTTATCATGATAACTCCCCGGGAATCAAATTTTTACTCCTGAGATTGGTGCTTTAAATTGCCGTAATTCCATTTTGTTAACCAATAGAAAGTCATGTTTGTTTATATCCTGAAAACCGCTCCTTTTTTGCGGATTGTTATTCCGTTTATGTTGGGAATTATCTGGCCAATACCATTGTTGTATGTTCTCCCGGCTGGTTTTTTTCTTTTAATACTTCATGTGGGAATTGGTTACTTGCCCCTGTGGGCAAGGTTTAGGCTGGATGCGTACAGAGGAATAATACTACAATTATTGCTGGTCTGCATCGGCTGTTTGTTGGTAGATGCAAAAGAACAATATAAGCACCATCTTATAAAACCCAGGCCTGATGAAGTGTTGGTAGGTATAATAGCAGCTCCAGTACAAAGTAGTCAATACGGATATAGAACAATCATTAAGCTGGAGACGAAAGAACAGTTACTGATTTATTTTCCCCCGGATAGCGCTGTCATGGCTATCCAGGAAGGAGACAGGTTACTGTTCAAAGGAGCCGTACAGCTCATTTCTTTCAGTGGTAATCCAGGGTCATTCAATTATCGTGAATACTGTGCTGCCCGATATATTTATCAGCAGGTACACCTGCAAGAAGGCCACTGGCGGCATATTGTGATGCCTAAAAGTTTTTTGCTGCGATGTCGCAATAGTTGTCTGCAGATCATCAATCAGTATATAGGTGGCCGGGAAGGGGGGCTGGCAGCGGCTTTGCTGATAGGGTACAGGTACGACTTAGACAGGGAAATGGTAAATGATTATATGCAAACTGGCATTGTACATATTATCGCCATTTCAGGAATGCATCTGGCCCTGATTTATGCTAGCCTGATCTGGGGCCTGCAATGGTTGCCCTTTCCTTCTTTGAAGGGAGTACTGATCATCGTGGTGGTATGGGGCTTTACATTGCTGACAGGTGCTTCCGCTTCTGTATTGAGGGCTGCTGTAATGCTAACTGTTGTGACTATTGGGAAGTTCTTTTTAGACCGCGATTCTTCTACTTATAATCAGCTGGCGCTTTCTGCATTCCTGTTATTATGTTATGATCCTGCATTGATAAAAGATGTGGGTTTTCAATTATCCTACCTGGCGGTATTGGGTATCCTGTTACTGAATAAGCCATTCAGTAGCCAATCGTATTGGTTGCGGAAGATGGGTGAAGCAATAACAATTGCTGTTGCTGCGCAGGCCATTACCTTTCCTCTGTGCCTCTATCTCTTTGGGCAATTTCCACTTTACTTTCTGCCGGCGAACTTAATTGCTGTGCCATTATCTACTTTGATTTTGTATGGTGAAATTCTGTTATTGTGTGTACAGGCGCACTGGCTGGGAACCTGCCTGCAATGGTTGTTGACGATGATGAATACCATCGTTGCATGGATAGGACATTTGCCTGGTGCCGTGATTTCAGGATTGCATATATCAGTGTATGGGGTATTGGCATTGTATGTTTGCATCGGTGCATTATTGGCAGGAAAGAAAGGTGTCGTTTATATAATGGGAGCTATTTGCCTGTGGAGTTTGATTGTGCTGCCAGGCAGATTACAAAAGCAACGGCAGCGGGTCATGATTGTTTATAATCAACCACGGCATACGGGCATTGACTTTATTCAGGGGAGTGTAGTTCAGTTCGCAGGTGATGATAGTATATCTGCTAATATGTTGCGGGCAGCACGGACTTTTTATGAAGCCGATACAGGAAGGTTAGTGGGTTTTGAACAGCTGGGTCATTTTATTTGTTGTGGAAACAAGCGCCTGGTAATCGTGGATGGCGCATTGCCTGCTGGCAGACCCGCAAAAAAATTCAGGACAGATTATCTTTTACTGTCACATAATCCACGTGTGGCAATCAAAGATTTGCAGGGGTTTTACGATGTGGGCTGCTATATTTTTGACGCATCCAGTTCCCATAGCAGGATAGAGAAATGGAAAAGTGAATGTTACGCGCTAACTTTGCGCTTCTTTTCGGTTCCGGACCAGGGAGCCTATGTTGTAAATTTCTAATGTTTCCATACATGCAAAAGCAAATAAAATCAGCATTGATCTCCGTTTTCTATAAAGACAACCTGGAGAACATCGTTAAAAAATTAGGTGAACAGGGTGTAACCATCTATTCTACCGGTGGTACACAAAAGTTTATTGAAGACTTAGGTGTTTCCTGTGTGGCGGTAGAAACGTTGACAGCTTATCCTTCCATCCTGGGAGGCCGTGTAAAAACATTGCATCCTAAAGTATTTGGTGGTATTCTGGCTCGTCGTGACAATCCACAGGACCTGGAACAGCTGGCACAATACGAGATTCCTGAACTGGACCTGGTAATTGTGGATCTGTATCCGTTCGAAGAGACTGTTAAGAGCACTAAGGAAGAGCAAACTATCATTGAGAAGATCGATATTGGTGGTGTATCCCTGATCAGGGCTGCCGGTAAGAATTACAAAGATGTAGTGATTGTAGCTTCTAAAGACCAGTATGCTGATCTGGAAAAAGTATTGACTGACAACAACGGTGCTACTTCCCTGGAAGATCGTCGTGCTTTTGCGGCCAAAGCGTTTGAAGTATGTGCTAACTACGATGTTGCGATTGCACAGTACTTCCTGAACAATGAGCCCAATGCTTTTTTCCAGGTATCTGTACCGCAGGGTCAGATCATGCGTTATGGAGAAAATCCTCATCAGAAAGGTGTGTTCTATGGTAACCTGTCTGAGTTGTTCAACAAGCTGCATGGCAAGGAACTGTCTTACAATAACCTGGTAGACGTAGATGCAGCCTGCCAGCTGATCCAGGAATTTAAAGACATCACTTTTGCCGTGATCAAACATACCAACGTATGTGGTATTGCCAGCCGCTCTACCCTGAAAGAAGCATGGGAAGCAGCACTGGCAGGAGACAAGGAGAGTGCATTTGGTGGTGTACTGGCATGTAATGCCGTTGTAGACAAGGCGACTGCTGAATCTATCAGCGAGATCTTCTTTGAAATCCTGATTGCTCCAGGTTTTGCACCTGATGCACTGGAAGTACTGCAGGCGAAAAAGAACCGCATCTTATTAGAGCAGAAAGCACCTGTGGTAGCTCCGAATGTGTACAAGAATGTACTGAATGGGGTACTGCTGCAGGAAAATGATAAAGGAAACTTCCAGGACTGGAATGATGTAGGTGCAAAGCCTGCTACCCCGGAAGAGAAAGCAGACCTTACTTTTGCTAACATTGTATGTAAGCACCTGAAATCTAATGCTATCGCACTGGTGAAAAACCAGCAATTGATAGGTAAAGGTAGTGGTCAGACTTCCCGTATCGATGCGCTGCGTCATGCTATTGAAAAAGCCAAACAGTTCAATTTCGACCTGAGAGGTGCTGCAATGGCTTCTGATGCATTTTTCCCATTCGATGACTGTGTTCGTATTGCTCATGCTGAGGGTATCGTATCTATTATTCAGCCAGGTGGTTCTGTACGTGACAATGATTCAATAACTTACTGTAAAGAAAATGATATGGTGATGGTTATGACCGGTATGCGTCATTTCAAACACTAAGCTATTCTGCACAGAAGAATAATATTTTGTAAGCACCGGTTATGCCGGTGCTTATTTTTTATATTTGTTATCAGCTATGGCATTTATACATCACAATAGTGACAACGGGGCGGACGATGCGCAGCTGATCAGGATATACAAACAATCCGGCAAGCTCGAAGATCTCGCTACCCTGTACCAGCGTTACATGAACCTGGTATATGGGGTCTGTTTGCGTTATTTTGATGAAGAGGCCAGTAAGGATGCTGTGATGCAGATTTTTGAAGAGTTGATTGTGAAGTTGCAACAGTATGAGGTACAGAACTTTAAGAGCTGGTTACACGTGCTGACCCGCAATCATTGCCTGATGAAACTGAGGGCAATGAAGAACAAAGAAAGTCGTGAGGTGTCTCTTGATGGGCTCCCTGTTATGGAAAATGAGCAATTTACACATCATGATGGCGGCACGGCCCTGGAGACCAATCTCCAGGAGATGGAAAGGTGTATGGAGACCTTGCCGGAAGAACAGAAGCGTAGTGTCGATCTTTTTTACCTGAAGGAAAAGAGCTACAAAGAAGTAGCCGATCTGACGGGGTATGAAATGAAAAAGGTGAAAAGCTATATTCAAAATGGAAAGCGCAACCTGAAAAATTGCATGGAACAACAAAATGCAGCAGCAAAACAATCATATTAAACCTGTGGCAGATCCTGAGCTGATACGCCGTTATCTGGCTGGAGAGCTGGATCACAAGGCTATGCACGCACTGGAGCGGCAGGCTTTAGATGATCCGTTCCTGGCAGAAGCACTGGAAGGCTTTGAACAGCATGCGCCGGATCAGCGTACGAACCTGGCTGACCTGGGTAAACGACTGGCGCAAAGGGTACAGCAGCCTGCCAAAAGGAGGGTGATTCCGATCTATATGCGTTGGGCGGCTGCAGCAGCTGTATGTTTTGTGGTTGGATCAAGCATTATCTGGTTGTGGCCTGCAAGCAAGCAAAGTGAAATAGCGAAGGTGTCAATTAAGGCAGATACTATTATTCCAGCTGAAGTACCAACGATGGTACAGGTGCCGGAAAGCGTAACTATGTTCAAAAAGCAGCAGGGTAATTATAAAAGTTTCCAGACGCCGGTTGTAACCTCTCCTCCAATGACAACCCCGCTTGCAGAGCCTCAGCCTCAGGCAGATTTGGCATTGGCACCAACGCCAGCGCCTGCCAAAGATACTGTTGAAGAAATAGCCAGTCAGAATAACCTTAAAGCTGAAGAGTATAGATCAGCATCTGCTGCTACCATGGCCTTGAACCAGGTTTCCAGGTTCTCTACTTATAATCAGAATTTCATCCAGGGCAGGGTGCTCAATTTGAAAGGGGATAGTGGTATTGCCGGTGTTACCGTCACTACAGGTGGATATGGGGTAACTACCGACGCTGAAGGATTTTTCTCACTCCCGGCTATGAGAAAAAGTAAAAAAACGAGCGGCAATCAACTCCTTTCAGCCTATGCTCCGGGGTATGAAAGTAAGAGCCTGTCTTTTTCAGGCGGAGAACCTTTTGTAAGAATGCAGTTGAGACGAACAACTGATACTACAACAGTATTCAGTAACTCAGGTAACAACGATCCGTCTCCGATGGGTGGATTTGAGAAATACGAAATTTACCTCATTAAAAATGTTCAATATCCTGCCGGCCTTACGGTGAGTGGTAGGGTAAGGGTCCAATTCTATGTACAACCAGATGGTTCACTGACCGATTTCAGGGTGCTGAAAAAGCTGCAATCTGAATGCGATCAGGAAGCTATCCGCTTAATCAAAGCCGGGCCAGCCTGGCTGCCAGCAGCAAATGGAAAAGCTGTAAAAGTAAAAGTTGATGTGAAATTTGCCCCGGAAGTGCATCAATAACCGGCTTTATTCTGCCTGATCGCTTTAATCAATTTTCTGTTTCTTCTATCTGCGCGACTATCATTTAATGATACGACTGCCCATATTGCCGCTGGAATCCAGCCCAGTATTGTGCATTGTAGTATCAGGCATAATATGCCGGAAAGAATCTTCCCTCTCAGCAAAAATGATAGCCAGGGTAACAATATCGCTATCAGCGTCATAATATGATGTTTTATTGGAATTTACTACTTTTTGCGGTCTTTCCACATCTGGTTGAAGGATTTAGGCGCAAATACAGGCAATTCCCTATCGTCTCCCCAGGCTTTGGTAAAGAATTTTTTCATGAAGAAGTTCTTCATGTTTCCATTGGCCAGGTTCATCATGCGCCGGCTTAGACTGACCTGTTTCCAGCCAAACCAGGATACTTTTTCCGCACCGGAAGTATGGTTTTCTTCTACGGCTTTATGTCTGTTGTGGAGTAATAATTCATGAAGGTTGATGCGTACCGGGCATACTTCTGTACAGTTTCCGCAGAGGGAAGAAGCATAGCTCAGGTGCATGTAATTGTCAATACCTTTCAGGTGGGGAGTAATGACGGAGCCGATTGGACCACTGTAGGTAGTGCCATAAGTATGGCCACCAATGTTTTTATAAACAGGACAGGCATTCAGGCAGGAACCGCAGCGTATACAATACAGGGCTTCCCTGGCTTCGGTATCTGCGAGTAAATTGGTACGGCCATTATCCATCAGGATCACATACATTTCTTCAGGACCATCTATTTCTCCTTCCTGACGGGGACCGGTGAAGATGGAGTTGTAAACAGTTACCTGCTGGCCGGTACCATAGGTAGCCAGCAAGGGCCAGAAGAGAGCCAGGTCATTGATAGAAGGGATCATCTTTTCGATGCCCACCAGTACGATATGTGTTTTTGGAAAAGCGGTACTCAGACGTGCGTTTCCTTCATTCTCAGTCACGGCGACACCGCCTATATCTGCAATGAGGAAGTTTGCACCGGTGATACCGATTTCTGCATCCAGGTATTTCTGACGGAGTTTTTCCCGGGCTACCATGGTCAGTTCCTGGGGAGTCAGGTTGGGGGGAGTGCCCAGTTTTTCTTCGAACAGACGGGCTACATCTTCCTTGCTTTTGTGCATGGCGGGCGTTACGATGTGGTAAGGCGGTTCGCCATCCAGTTGCTGGATGTATTCGCCCAGGTCTGTTTCTACACACTCAATATTATGATCGGCCAGGAAGCTGTTCAGATGCACTTCTTCCGTCGCCATTGATTTGCTCTTTACGATGCTTTTGCAATTTTTGGCTTTGCAGATGTTCAGAATTTCTTCCAGCACCTGCTCGGAGTTCTCGGCCCAGATTACCTTGCCGCCACGGCGGGTCAGGTTGGATTCAAACTCTTCGAGGTATTTATCCAGCTGCTCAATAGCTCTCCACTTGATATTCTTGGCGCGTTCGCGTG
Organism: Chitinophaga sp.; assembly: GCF_039596135.1. Lineage (GTDB taxonomy): Bacteria > Bacteroidota > Bacteroidia > Chitinophagales > Chitinophagaceae > Chitinophaga. The sequence continues at coordinate 61,135 of NZ_JBCNKH010000011.1, read as the reverse complement.
CAGTCGCCAGGTCGGAAAACTGGTTTTTCCCGGCTTTTACTGCTGTATTATACTTGCCTATATTGTAATTGATTGTCTGGCGATGACCGAGGTCTGTCGCTTTCTTCTCGCTCTTGTCCAGGAATGTGGAGGCATTCTGATGCATACGTTGTTGGAATTGCTGATTGCGAATGACAAAAGCCATACCGATTTCCGGTATGGTGGTGTATTAGACAACTATCTGGTAAAGATAGGGATAAATCCACAGGCCGTCAGCCTTAATCTGCACGGTATTTCTTGGTTGCTATTTTATCCAGCGCTGTGTAAAACTCTTTCCCGTACTTGCGGATGATGGCTTCCTGGAGGAAGCGGTACACCGGCACTTTCAGGCTTTTGCCATTCTTGCAGGCTGGTTTACATATGTCCCAACGATCGTAGTTAACCGCTTCAAACGATTCGTATTTAGTAACCCGGATCGGGTAGAGGTGGCAGGAGATCGGCTTCTTATAATCTACGATACCATCTTTGTAAGCCTTTTCTATACCGCAGCCCACTACACCATGTTCATCGATACTGGCGTAGGCACAGATACCTCCATTTACGATGGGGGTTACATACCCATATTCATCGTCAATGGTATTAGTACCGGTTTTTTCTATTTCGGCAATGCCCTCCGGGCGCAGGTAAGACTTTATTTTGGGATAGACCTTCTTCAGGATCTTTACTTCGTCTTTGTCCAGTGGTGCTCCACAGTCCCCGGCTACGCAACAGGCTCCTTTGCAGGCCCCGAGGTTGCACACGAACTTTTCTTCCACTACTTCGTCACTGATATATTTATCGTCTATGATGATCATTGGCAGGATAATGACTGCAAAATTACAACAATCCGGTTGCTTTTACATGGTTCGGCTCGGAGTCTAGCGCCATTTCAGTGTTTCCACCAGGTGCAGCATGTCTTCCTGAAGGAATTTATGGACAGGAGCAAGAGAGTCGGCATTTGGTGCGGCGTCGAAATAAAGGGCACCACGCAGGAAGTGTTTTACGGAATCAGTTACATAAAATTGTTTGGCAGAAGCCGCATTACCGCCTACGTCGTAAAAGAGGCCATAAATGTGGTTGGCGGGGTTGCCAATGCTCTTTTCTTCAATATATTCCGCCTTATAAGTATGCTTATAAGTCATCTTAAAGGCGTCATTGATAAGTTTCTGGAAGTCGTTTTCCCCTTTCCCTATCTCTTTATAGCTCATGTATATTTTCCCATTCAGGGTAGGAAACTCTACATTTATCCAAAAGGGATTTTCAGTTTTCTCCCCAAAGAAGAGGCTGTCTTTTACGATGTTGGCGTAAACGGGATATTCGAATGTATATGGATATCCGGGTTGGTCAAATACGCGGTATTCCCTTTTAGGAAAGGTGATCTGGAAGTACCCTCTTGGTTTGGGGGTATATGTTTGGTCACAGGCAGTATACAGCAACGGCAGTAATAATAGCATGAAACAGCCCTTCAGCCGGGCGGTAACAGTTGACAGGCTTCTTTTTCTCTTACAGTTCATTGCTTCTATGTTGTGATATTATTCTTCTTCCACGTTTTGCCTTACGCTTACCTGTACTTTCTGAATGCGCATTTTGCTTTTTTCCAGTACGGTAAAGTCATAGTCTCCATAGGTGATCACACTGTTTTCTTCCGGGAATTTACCAGCCAGTTCAAGGATCAGGCCTCCGATGGAGTCGCTTTCGCCTTTTACTGTTTCGAAGGTGTCCGGAGGAATATTTATGATACGGCAAACGTCATTGAGCATGGTTTTGCCCTCGAACACGTAGGTATAGTTATCAACTTTGGAATAGTTGAATTCTTCTTCGTCGAACTCGTCTTTAATGTCTCCGATTACTTCTTCCACAATGTCTTCCAGGGTTACGATACCGGAGGTGCCGCCAAATTCATCTACTACTACAGCAAAGTGCATTCTCCTGGTCTGGAATTCAGCCAGCAGGTCTTCGATCAGCTTGTGGCCATGTACGAAGAATGGCTGGCGCATAACGGTGTGCCAGTCAAACGTATTGCCCTTGTCGAGATGTGGGAGCAGGTCCTTGGTATGAATAACGCCCACAATATTGTCCAGGTTGCCTTTGTATACAGGCAGGCGGGAGTAGTGGAGCTCGGCTACATGCTTGACAACCACATCAAAAGGGGCATCGTATTCTACACCATGCACATCCAGGCGGGTATGCATAATTTGTTTTACGGTGATATTGCCAAACTTCAGAATACCTTTCAGGATGTTTTTTTCTTCCTGGGAGGCGGTTGGGTCCACGCTCATTTCGATGGCTTCGTCAATCTCCTGGTAGTTGACCGCGCCGCTGCCACGATGGAAGAAGCGGGCTTCGATGCTTTCGCTCATGCTTACGTAGAAGTCGCTTACGGGTTCGAGGGTAGCATGGATGATGCTTACGAACCAGGCGAAATAGGTAGCAAAGCGAATATTATTCTGGGCGGCCCATACTCTGGGGAGTACCTGGCCAAAGAAGAGGAGTACGAATATGATAATAGCTATGCGCACCACGAAGGAAACGACGGGTAGGGTCTGCAGGTCTTCCATCTGGGTGATGAGGTAGCTGGTCACCATAATGAATGCCAGGGAAAGGAGAATACCGGCTATCTGGAGGGAAGCCAGCAGGGAGCGGGGCTTTTCCAGGAGTTTGGTAATAAGTTTTCCACTGGTGTTTTGTCTGGTTTTCAGGGCATTCAGGTCTTTGTAGTTCAGGGAGAAGAAGGCTACTTCTGCACCGGAGACGATGAAAGCCAGGAGTAAGAGTATAAAGATTACAAGCAGATAAATCACCACGTTTGGCGTGGCAATTGGTGCCGAGGCTTGTAACAGGGTGAGCTTACCAGAAATAATGCTTGCCGGGTAGGTGTACAAATTGTTCAACTTTTCGTTAAGGAATTAAAAACCAGCATTACACTGCAAAGCAGGTTCCAAAAAAATGGGAAAGAAATTCAGGTATTAAATTGAATCGCTTTCCCTATATGCAAATATAAGTAATACCCCATTACGGGATTATCAAGCAAAAAAGAATTAATATTTTTTAATTGGATAGCTTAAAAGGGCAGATCGTCAGCTGCGTCACTAATTTGGGGGGGGATGTCCATATTGGGGAAATTGTCACCGGAAGTGCTGCCTGTATTACTGTGATGGATAGCATGTTCTGAATTGTTAAGATCCATGCGTTTATCCAGCATAACAAGGTTATCACCTACAACTTCGGTAGCAAATTTTTTATTTCCTTCCTTATCTTCCCAGCTGCGTGTGCGCAAACGTCCTTCAATGTAAACCAGGCTGCCTTTATGCAGGTATTTCTGCGCTAATTCCGCCAGTCCACGCCATAATACTACCGTGTGCCATTCTGTTTGGGAGATCAGTTTACCGGCCCTGTCTTTAAATGTCTCTGTAGTAGCCAGGGAAAATTTAGCTACTGCAATATTGCCTTCTAAAAACTGTACATCCGGATCTCTACCCAAGTTGCCAATCAGGATTACTTTATTAACACCTCTCATTGTTGCAGGTTTTAATCTATTGATTTTAACGATGGAAATATACTGTTTCTTTAAATAAACAACCTTCTTAAAGTTAACATTTTTTTCAAATCGTTGTGAAAAAAATGCTGACTAGTTTTAGCTTCAAATACCTTGCCGCAGCAAGTTGGACGCACTTTACCCCCAGTCAGTATTTGTATCAGAACAAGCTCAATTCCCTACGTTTCAGGAAGTCTGTAATAGTTTTAGGGAATGCGTACCTATCCAGTTGATCCTGTGAAACTGCGGTATAGCCTTGCATTTCAGGCTTTTTAGCTGTTGATAGCATTATGAACTGGCTATAGATGGTCTGATGTGTCAACTGTTGTTTAAACGGGGCGGACACTGCATCTATGTTATAACGTATATCACCTACTTTTTCTTTGAAGGCAGGTAATTTTTTTATTTCATTGATATTGGCAGGGGCGCTGGTTTCAATGAGTATAAATTCATATAAGTTTTGCCAGATATCATTTTCTGTTCGCTTACGGATATAGAAATCGTCTTTGTGTCGTACAATCAGGTAGTTGAAGTAGCGCTTTTTGATCACCAGTTTCTTTGCCTTTACGGGTAGTACGCTAATCAGGCCCTGGTGTAGGGCTTTGCACTTCTTAGCCAGGCGGCATGATTTGCAGGCAGGTTGTTGAGGTTTGCACACGACGGCGCCAAAGTCCATGATGCTCTGGTTGTAAGTAGCTGATTGTCCATGGGGGAGTAGTTCGGCAGCCAGCGTAGCGAACTGTTTCTTGCCGGCGGTGCTATCTATGGGAGTATCTATGTCAAAGAAGCGGGAGAGTACGCGAAATACGTTGCCATCCAGCACAGCATGTGGAAGATTAAACGCAAAGGATGCTATTGCGGCAGAGGTGTATGGTCCAATGCCTTTGAGTGACTGAATTGCCTCGTAGGTGTTGGGGAAGTGTCCGTGATATTGGGAAACGATCTGGCGGGCGGCGGCCAGCATATTTTTACAACGGGCGTAGTAACCCAGTCCCTGCCAGAGGCGGAATACTTCTTCTTCCGGGGCAGCGGCTAACTGCTGTACGGTAGGGTAAGCTTGTATAAACTTCTCGTAATAAGCCCATCCTTGTTCAACGCGGGTTTGTTGGAGGATGATTTCAGACAGCCATATCCGATAGGGGTCCTTTTCGCCTTTCCATGGCATGGAGCGTGTGTTATCTTCACGATTCCATTCGAGGAGGGTGTTAGTGAAAAATTGTTTCATGAAATGCAAAGATAAGTGAGTAGGAATGATAAAAATGAGTGGGTGGAAGGGGAGGAGCAGTGAAAATATATATAATCATCCATAACATATGAAAATAACCGTTATCTAAATGCTTTTTTAACAGAACTGCTTGATAAATAGACTAATGTGTAGAAAAATGCGTTATATTTAGGTAGGAGCCCGAATTTTATTTGGCTAAGACGAGCATAACTTTTTCATTAAGAGCAGAAAAAAAAGACAAAATGAATATTGTTTTTTGTATATTCGTTAAGTAGTGGTTTAGTGAAATATTCCGCTTCATACCTATTGATGTGAGCATGTACTGATCACGAAATATGACCTTTGCTAAAGTTGCACCCGTTGCTAGAAAATACGTTAATGCTTAGTACACAAAGACTTGTAGAGTGATTATTTAAAAGATATAAGGTATAAGAAAAAAAGATAAAATTTATTTGCTTAAAATTCAGCAATTAAAAAAAATTAAATAATTTTGGGACAAGTAATCCTTCGCTTCAATTATGAGAAAAGCTGACTTAATTAACAATATTGCTGAAAAAACCGGCATACCTAAAGTAGATGTGTTAGTAACACTAGAGGCCATGTTTAAGGAGGTCAAGGAAGCGTTGGCTAATGGCGAGCATATCTATATCAGAGGTTTTGGTAGCTTTATTACAAAGAAGAGAGCGGCCAAGATTGGTCGTAACATCAAGAAGAATGTGGCGGTAGAAATTCCAGAGCACTTTATTCCTGCATTCAAGCCTTCGAAAGAATTCGTTGCTGAGGTAAAGAAGCTTAAAAGTTCTTCGTAATTTTGCTGCCTAATATTTAAGGCGTGCAAAAATCACAAGTTCTATTGGTAGGTGCCGCGGTGGCATTACTAGTTGTATTGGTCGCCTTCGGCCGCACCATACCACATTCGGAGAAGAAAGCGATGCCAACTGCCGGCCCTATGATGGGCGGTCAGGAGCAGCAACCTATTGCCTTTAGCGAATTGCTGGCCACTGCCAAGCAAAAAGTCCCTGCTGATAAATTACTTTTGATCAATTCTTTGGAAAATAAAGTAGTGCGGGGAGATGTTAAAACTCAGCAAATAGCCGCTTATAAACAGCTTTATGCCTCCTGGGATAGCCTTAACCAACTACCCATAGCTGCGCATTACCTTGGCGAAGCCGCCAAGTTGGAAAATTCCGAAAAAAGCCTCACCTTTGCAGCCAATTTATTTTTGGAACACCTGGAACATGCTCAGGACCCGGCAATTATGAAATGGGAAAGCCAACAGGCGCTCTCATTGCTGGATCAGGCTATTCAACTTAGCCCGAACAATGATTCCCTTAAGATTCAACAGGCGCTGTTGTATATGAATACAGGCGAACCTATGGTAGGGGTCCAAAAACTCAGGGAAGTGGTGGCTGCCAATCCCGACAATCTTGAAGCTCAGTTGACACTGGCAAATCTTGCTATCCAATCCGGGCAGTATGATAAAGCCATCCAACGTATGGATACACTGTTGCAACGCCATCCGGACGAAGCGAAAGCTATTTTTGTCCAGGCTGAAGCCTATCGCTCTAAAGGTGATGTAAAAAAGGCAGTGGAACTGTTCGAGCAATGCAAAAAACTGCTCAAAGATCCAGCCCTGAAGGCTGAAATTGACAATTATATTAAGAGTATTCAATAATATTCTATTTTTTAATCATTTTAAACTTTTTAGCATGCCTTGCGGTAAGAAAAGAAAGAGACATAAAATTGCCACTCACAAACGTAAAAAAAGACTGAGAAAGAACCGGCATAAGAAGAATAAGAAATAGTTTTCTCCTGTTTCCCGCCATTTATACTAACCAGGTTTTATTACGGCGTGTTAATCGGATAAATTTTTTTATATACCCTGCATGATTTTAGCGATTATTCTTAAATTGCTGAAGTCATGCAGGTTTTTCCACAATTCCCGCTTAGCATCCCGGATATTACCTGCTAGATCGCTAAACCCTTAAGCAATCCATCATCATGTATGCTAACGTCATTGTTAGCTATAATCTGGTATGCAGTAAGCTGTTATTAAATAGTCGTGCATAACATAAAGGTGAAGTTATAATGGTTAAAATTTTGGACGCTTGAACAAGGAACTAATTATAAATGCGGCACCTACTGGTGTGGAAATAGCGTTGCTGGAAGATAAAAAATTGGTCGAATTGCATCATGAAAGTGGCAACCCCAATTTTGCAGTAGGAGATTTATACCTGGGGCGGGTTAAAAAACTAATTCCAGGCCTGAATGCGGCGTTTGTAGATGTTGGCTTTGAAAAGGATGCCTTTTTGCATTACACTGATCTTAGCCCTTACATACGCTCGATACTAAAATTTACCCAGCAGGCTATTTCTGATAAAACCCCCGAGGGGTTTGACTTTACAAAGTTTAAGAACGAACCGGAAATTGTAAAAACCGGTAAAATCACAGACGTACTGGGCGGTAAACCCAATATTCTTGTGCAAATCCTGAAAGAGCCCATTTCTTCAAAAGGCCCCCGTCTGAGCTGCGAGATTTCTTTACCAGGAAGATTTATTGTGTTAACACCCTTTAATGACATTGTAGCTGTATCCAAAAAGATACACTCTTCCGAAGAAAGAAAACGCCTGCAAAAGATCGTCGAAGCTATCAAAACACCCAACTTTGGTGTGATAGTCCGCACAGCCGCTGAAGGAAAGAAAACTGCAGAACTGCACGAAGACCTTACCACCCTGGTCGAAACCTGGAAAAATATCCAGTCAAATCTGAAAGGCGCACAACCTCCACAGAAAATACTGAGCGAACAGGCTAAGACTACTAGTATACTCCGTGACTTGCTGAACGAAAGTTTCAACAAAATCGTTATTAACGATAAGAACATGTACACTGATACCCGGGCGTATATCCAAAAGATAGCTCCCGAGAAGCAGGATATTGTTACTTATTATCATAATGGTGCACCCATCTTTGATCACTACGGCATTACCCGTCAGGTAAAAGCTTCTTTTGGCAAAACTGTCAACCTGGATAGCGGTGTATACCTTATTATTGAAGCAACCGAGGCCCTCCACGTTATAGATGTGAACAGTGGCTACAAGAGCTCCAGTAATAACCAGGAACAGAACGCTCTGGCATCCAACCTGGAAGCTGCTGCGGAAATTGCCCGACAACTGCGCCTGCGCGACCTTGGAGGCATCATCATTATCGACTTCATCGATATGAAGCTGCCTGAAAACAAAAAGGTAGTGTATGAAGCAATGGAGAAATTCATGGCCCAGGATAGAGCTAAACATACTATTCTGCCTATCTCCAAGTTCGGACTCATGCAGATCACCCGCCAAAGGGTGAAACCGGAAGTCACAATTTCTGTAGCAGAAGATTGCCCTACCTGTCATGGTACCGGCAAAATCGGCGCCTCTGTACTGATCATCGATGAGATTGAAAAGAACCTGCAATACCTGATTAATCATCAGCATAAGGGACTCTCCATCCATGTGCATCCCATCTTCAAAGCTTTCCTTACACAAGGATTCCTTACCTCTCGTCAATGGAAATGGTATTTCCTGTATAAGAAATGGATCAAAATAAAAGCAGACTCTAACTACCACCTGACAGAATATCGCTTTTTTGATTCCAATGATGAAGAAATAAAACTCTAGAACTAATTCCACACAATATTGCAAAATGCTTAATGCCTTATCCGCATTAAGCATTTTGCTTTTAATTGGTTATCAACTTTTTCTTTACTTTTATGTTTACACCACATTAAATCAATGATCATGCGCAATGTTCCCCTATTTCTGCTTGCATTGGCAGCTGTCTTCGCATCTTGTAACCACGAAGGTAAACGTAAACGCCAGCGCGCAAGAGATACCAGTCACTATACCCAGAAGGACTATATTGACCTGACCCTCGATAGTAATGCTGTGAATGCATTCTTACAGCACGATTCAAGCAATGCTTCATATATCCGTAGCTTCTACAGGCAACGTAACTATCACTTTGCATGGATAGGCAATGATGGGCAACTGACCGAACAGGCAGGCAACTTTATTAACCTGATGAAATCTGACGCTGCTTTTGGTTTGAATGATAGTAGTATCATTAGCCGCCCACTTCGGGAGGTATACGATACCCTCATGATGGAAGGTGGTAAACTGAAACCAGGAGATAAATCCGCTCCCCAGATTGAATTGTCGCTCACTGCCCAGTTTTTTGCTTATGGCAATAAAGTATGGGGTGGCTTGACTTCGGATTCTGCCAAAGACCTGGAATGGTTCATTCCACGTAAACAGATTGATATAGAAGGCCTGCTGGACTCCATGATTACCCGTCCTGCCAATGCATTTGAAGAGCCGGTGAATATTCAATACAAACTGCTGCGTAATAAACTCAAACAATTGGCTGCCTTGGAAAAAGAGCCATGGGATTCCCTGCGTGCAGTAGAAAAGTTATATAAGCAAGGTGCTACTGCGCCTGTAATCGCAGGTGTGAAGAATCGCCTGCACCTGTTAGGTGACCTGGAGGTTGCAGATACTACTGCTGTGTTTACACCTGCACTGGATTCTGCTATCCGCAACTTTCAGGATAGAACAGGACTCAAAATAGATGGCACTATTCAGGCCCCTTTACTGCGAGCACTGAATGTGACACCTAAGCAACGCATTACACAGATCCTGATTAATATGGAGCGTTTGCGTTGGGTGCCTGCGTCACCGCCATCTACTTATCTGCTGGTAAATATCCCTGCATTTAAACTGTATGTATACGATAGCAGCAAACTGGATTGGAGCTGTAATGTAGTAGTGGGAAAACCGGGTGCCAACACGGTTATCTTTAGCAATGAAGTAAAGTATGTGGTATTCAGTCCATATTGGAATGTGCCTCCCGGTATTTTGCAAAATGAAGTACTGCCTGCTATGCGTCGTAACGGTGGTTACCTGGCCAGGAACCATATGGAAGTGGTGAATGGCAGTGGTAAACCGGTGAGTGCGGGATCTATTAATTGGAGTAAATCCACAGTTTCCAACTTCCCCTATATTATTCGCCAGCTGCCGGGAGGATCCAACGCTTTGGGTAAGGTAAAGTTCCTTTTCCCGAATGAGTATAATATCTACCTGCACGATACGCCGTCCAAAGGATTATTTGGTGAAAACAAGCGTACTTTCAGCCATGGCTGTATCAGGGTTGCGGAACCTCAGCACCTGGCAGAATGGTTGTTGCGCAACGATTCCAGCTGGACAAAGGCAAAGATTGTAGATGCAATGAATGCGAGTAAGGAGAAGTTTGTAACACTGAAACAACGGGTGCCGGTGTATATCGGATATTTCACCGCGTTTGTAGATAGTGAGGGCCGGCTGAATTTCAGAGATGATGTGTATGGCCACGATGCAAAACTGGCTACCACCTTATTTGGAACAAAGGCTGACTTATAAAGTCAGCCTTTGCCTTTAATATTACTTGCTGGCGATCACAGAGATCTCCACATGTACGTTCTTGGGTAAGGCTGCTACCTGCACAGTTTCGCGGGCAGGGAAATAACCGCTGAAGTAACTACCGTAAACTTCATTGATCTTACCGAAATCGTTCATATCGGTAATGAAAATGGTGCTCTTCAAAATATCGCTGAAATCCATACCGGCGGCATTCAGAATTGCTTTTATATTCTGCATTACCTGATGAGATTCTGTAACGATATCGTCAGTCACCAGCTCATTAGTGGCTGGATTGATAGCAATTTGCCCGGAAGCAAAAAGCATATTACCTGTCAGGATTGCCTGGTTATATGGGCCAATTGGAGCTGGCGCATTCGAAGTATTGATGATCTGTTTTTCCATAGTGTAAAAATAATTAGTTATTAATTAATAGGTTTGCGAAAATTAGCCCATGAATATCCTGGTTATCGGAAATGAGCAAAATTTTATAGCATTACAGCGCAAAGGCGGTCTGGCCGCACATACAGTGGAGTGGACCGATAGCCTGAAAGGGGCGGAGGCACTGCAAAACAGGGATCTCGTCATTGACTTAGAGTTCGATGCGCACCCTGACAATGCAACCGTTTACGCGCAATATCCGGCTATTCCGGTGCTGGCGGGAGTGGTGAAAACCTCTTTGCAGTCAGTGAAAAAAAAATATAACTGTACCCTGATCGGATGCAACTGGTTACCGGGGTTCATCGATATGCCGGTGACGGAAGTCTCCTGGCTGGAAGAAGCGCAAAAGACCATCTTAACAGCTATTATGCAGCAGTTGTGCTGGGAGTATGAACTGGTGCAGGATGCAGTAGGCATGGTCACCCCCAGGGTGATATGTATGATCATCAATGAAGCGTACATGACAGCTGAGTCAAACACAGCTTCGAGGGAAGACATTGATGTTGCTATGAAACTGGGCACCAATTATCCCATGGGGCCTTTTGAATGGAGCAAAAAAATCGGGATCAAACAGGTATACGAAGTGCTTACCGCTGTGCACACAGCTACAGGCAATGAACGGTACGCTATCAGCGAATTATTGGAAAAGGAAGCTAGAAACAGTTAATAAATGGCATTAATACTCAATATCGATACGGCTACGAATATAGGTTCGGTATGCATCTCTAAGAATGGACAGGTATTACAGACCCTGGTTAATGATCAGCAGCATGATCATGCTGCTACCATGACTTTGTTTATTCAGCAGTTAATGCAGGAACACCAGGTAACCCCTGCACAACTGGATGTCATCGCGGTAAGTGCCGGGCCAGGTTCCTATACAGGATTGAGGGTAGGGGTGGCTACTGCCAAAGGATTGTGTTATGCCTGGGAAAAGCCATTAATAGCCGTTTCCACGCTACAACAGATGACAGCAGGAATATTGTCACAAACAAATGATGAAAGCGCCTTATACGCACCTATGCTGGATGCTCGCCGTATGGAAGTATACACCGCTGTATATACTGCAAAGCTGGATGAAATCCTTGCTCCGCAGGCACTGATATTAACCCCTGAAAGTTATGCAACCCAGCTGGCTGATCGAAAAATTTATTTCTTTGGAAACGGTAGCGATAAGTGGCAACAATTGCTGGGGCAGCACCCTCATGCTACATTTTTACCATATACACTGAATGCTGCACATATGGTGCAATTGGCAGAAAAGGCTTTTGAAAAAGGTACATTTGAAGATGTGGCATATTTCAGTCCATTCTACCTCAAACCGTTCCACTCGACCATGAAGAAATGAGTACCCATACTGTCACAAATCACCTTTACCCCCCCAAATATTACTTTTTTCCTCTCAAATAAAAGTGTATTCTTAACATTTATGCAAAATATTGTCATGGAATTGTCAAATTAGGTTTAATTGGCAAGTAAACCCCGTCCATATATTAAAAAATAAGGTATAGAAGTTTTTTTTATTACGACTAATATTATATTTTTGTATAAATCGATACCCGGTTATTGTTTTCTAACAAGTTATGGGTTTACTGTCCGTTGATCCCTTTCATTTCATCATTTTTTAAAACTATTATGCGATGGAAAAAACATTATTAACGACCTCTTCTAATACTCTTATTATTTCTAGAGGTACCAATGAAAAAGACCAAATTAAATTGGATTACATTGCCGTTAAGAAGGCAGCTATGGTATTGCGTGCAATCAATCATAAGCTGCGCCAGCAAATGATTAAGCTGCTGGAAGATCACAAAAAAATGACAGTGACTGAAATCTACGTTAAGCTGCGTTTGGAGCAGTCAGTAGCTTCACAGCATCTGGCTATTCTTCGTCGTGCCGGCATTGTGATTACCGAAAGAGATGGTAAGTTTATTCACTATACGATTAATAAACAGCGTATAGCAGAAGTTGCCAAATTCGTAGAAGAGCTGGTAGGCTAATATGGTTTTGGTTATTGCTCAGCTGAGTACAAAAAATATTGGGGCCTAACTAAGAGTGAAAAAGCTGAGAACTTTTAGTTAGGCTCAAATTTCTGCGGGGGGAAGCACTTGTTTGTCGTGATAGCTCAGTAGCATTGTAAAAATCTTTTCAACATCATTCCGGTTATGAAACAACATAACGGGTTGATGTTTTTTTGCTATACATATCTGTATAGCTTTCTTAATATGTTCTCGCCCTGCCCCTGTTAGCTTCCTGCTTTATTATCCGTAAATTTGCAAGAAATCAAAGACCAATGTTTGTAAAGCAACTGTATACTAATTGCTTATCGGAGGCTGCCTACTTTATAGAGTCGGAAGGTGAAGCTGTTGTGATAGATCCCCTGCGGGATATCGATGCGTACCTTGACCTTGCCAAAGAGCGCAATGCCACTATCAAGTATATTTTCGAAACACACTTCCATGCAGATTTTGTTTCAGGCCACCTGGATCTGGCTGCGGCTACACAAGCGCCTATCGTATATGGCCCTGAAGCTGTAACCAGCTTTCCTATCTATAAAGCAGCAGACGGAGAAGAATTCAATATCGGAAAACTGCGCCTGCAGGTAATTCATACTCCCGGTCATACACTTGAATCTACCTGTTACCTGCTGCTGGATGAACAGGGTCAACCTGCCAGCCTGTTTACAGGCGATACCCTCTTTGTAGGCGACGTGGGCCGTCCTGACCTCTTCAGCGGTAACCTTACCAAAGAAGAACTGGCGGGCCTGCTGTTCGACTCCCTGAATAATAAGATCAAAACTTTACCAGATAACGTAACCGTTTATCCTGCTCACGGCCCGGGCTCCTCCTGTGGTAAGAATCTGGGGCCGAATACTTTCAGTACCCTGGGCGAGGAAAAAGCGACTAACTATGCACTGCTGGCAAACGATAAAGCATCTTTCATTGCAGAAGTTACTGATGGTCTGACTACACCACCATCTTACTTCCCAATCAATGCCAGAATCAATAAAGAAGGCTACGATGCACTGCAGGCGGTGATGGAAAAGAGTAACCATCCACTAAGCGTAGCCGAATTCAAAGCCAAAGTGAAAGAAGGTATCATGATCCTGGATACCCGTCCTGCCACTGAATTTGCAGATGGATTTGTACCAGGTTCCCTCAGCATTGGGTTAGAAGGCCGCTTTGCAGAGTGGGCTGGTAGTCTCCTGAACTTTGAGCAGGAGATTGTGCTGGTAACTTCCCCTGGTCAGGAAGAAGAGACGATCGTTCGCCTGGCCCGTGTAGGTTTCGATCATGTAGTAGGTTTCCTGAAAGGTGGCTATGAAGCATGGGTCGCTGCTGGTGAAAGACGTGATATGATCATCAATGTAGAACCAGATGAACTGGCCATGGACATCCCTCACGATCCAAACCTGGTGATTGTGGATGTACGTAAACCAGCTGAGTTTGCAGATGGCCACATCAAGGACGCCTTAAACCTGACCCTTAGTGATATGACAGACCCGGGCAACCTGGGTGATTTTGACGAAAATCACAACCTGTATGTACACTGCCAGGGTGGTTACAGAAGTATCATTGCCTGCTCCCTGCTGAAGAGAGAAGGTATTCACAACCTGCGCAATGTGGAAGGTGGTTTCAACAATATGAAAGGTACCAAAGGGCTGGAAGTAGTGAAAGAAAAGAACGTATTGAATTAAGACATTTAATGCCAAATAGTTTAAAAAAGGATCGTGCCAGGTGCATGATCCTTTTTTATTTGCAGGAGGTATGCTTTTTGACTAACAACTTGTAAAAAGTACTTCCTATGAGCAAACAATTACAAGGACAGGTTGCCCTGGTCACGGGCAGTAGTACAGGGATCGGGGCAGCCGTGGCACAGGCAATGGCTAAAGCGGGCGCTGCCGTGATCATCAACTTTCATAGCGATAAAAGCAGGGCAGATGCTGAGACAATCCTGGATGAAATTAAATCTGCCGGGGGAGATGGTTTCATACATCAATGTGACATCAGTAAAGAAGAGGAAGTACTGACTATGTTTTCAGCCATTTTATCCCGCTATGGTACACTTGATATAGTGGTAACCAATGCGGGCATTCAGCGGGATGCACCCTTCCTGGAAATGACCCTGGACCAGTGGAATGTGGTAATTGGTACCAACCTTACAGGACAATTCTTATGTGCCCGTGAAGCCGCAAAGGAATTCACCAGAAGGGGGGTACAATCATCCCGCTCCAAAGCCGCCGGCAAAATCATTTGTATGAGTAGTGTGCATGAAGTAATACCCTGGGCCGGCCATGTAAATTATGCAGCCAGCAAGGGTGGAGTGAAATTGCTGATGCAATCTATGGCACAGGAATTGGCTCCGTATAAGATAAGAGTGAACAGCCTGGCTCCTGGGGCGATCAAAACACGCATCAACAAAGATGCATGGGATACCCCGGAGGATGAGCGAAAGTTGCTGGAACTAATACCTTATGGCAGAATAGGAGCACCTGAAGATATAGCCAATGCTGCCGTATGGCTGGCGAGCGATGAGAGTGATTATGTGACAGGTACTACCTTGATTATTGATGGAGGAATGACCCTCTATCCCGGCTTTGCCAACAATGGATAGAGCATTATTGTTATTTAAAAAAATTTAACCATGGATTGTAAATCTTTATTGATGGCTACCAGCATGCTGGTGGTTACCTGCCTGTACTCGTGCCAACCTGGAGATGATACGGTGAAGTTGGCCGTAATTGATAAATTGAATAATTCCCCTGGCATCACTGTCGATGTGAAAGACGGGATAGTAGACCTGAATGGGGAAGTTCCCAACGACAGCGCAAAAGTGGCGGCTGAAGATGCAGTAAAGAAAATAAATGGAGTGAAAGCTGTCAACAACAATATCATTGTGGAACCGGTGATACCACCGCCACCACCAATGCCGGAAGATACCGTTAATCAGCAATAAAAAAGAGAACATCAGGTTCTCTTTTTTATTGCTGATTATAGCGATGTTTCCACCTTCTGTGGCTCCATACCCACACCGCCGGCTGCTCCATGATATTGTTCTCGAGGTACCGTACAAAAGTTTCTGTAACCTTTTCTTCCGGTTCCTGTTGTGGATGTTCAAATGCCAGTTTGAGGGTAGCATGATAATAGCCTCTCTTTACTTTTCGTATATCTACAAAAACTACGGGTGTATCGTTTCTTCTTGCACTCATTTCTGGTCCTTTGTAGAAAGCGGTCATCCTGTTTAGGAAAGGGAACCAGTAGCTACGGCGAGGATTGCCAGGATTCTGGTCCGCTACCAGTGCAATGAGGTGTTGTTTATGCTGCCAGGGCGCCATCGCCTCCTTAATATCATTAGCCGGAATCAGCACGGTGCCTGATTTTTCGCGGAAGTGACGGAAGAAGCGGTCAGCAGATTTGTTCGTGAGGGGCATGTATACTACCAGGAAAGGGAAGCCCACTCTCTGCATACAAAATACATTGGCCCACTCCCAATTGAAATTATGGCCTAAGTGCAGCTGACAGCTTTTGCCCTGGGCATACAGTTCATGCAATACGGTTAAATCGCATTTAAACCGCTTTTCCAGCGACTTTTTACTCATGGTAAGCAGTTTGACTGTCTCCACGATCATATCTGTCAGATTGCGGTAATAACTCCTTGCCAGCCTGGTGATTTCGGCAGGAGACTTTTCCGGAAATGACTGCCGGAGATTTTCAAATACAATCTTCTTCCGGTAGCCAACCAGGTAGTAAATAATAAGGTATAACCCATCGCTGATGAGGTATAACAGCCACAATGGCAATATTGAAATGGCGTATGTAAAAGCCAGTATTAAATAGTACATCTCTACTTAGCAACAAATTCTATAACACAATGTTTTGTACCAGTTCGCTCTTGTTTGGATAATCGGTATTGAAATGAAGCCCTCTGCTTTCCTTGCGGAAAGAAGCACTTTTTACTATCAGGTAACCTACGGTGATCAGGTTGCGTAGCTCACACAGTTGTGGAGATACTTCTGTCTTCTCATAAAGGCTTTCTGTTTCTTCGTGCAGTATGTCCAGTCTGCGTATTGCTCTTTGAATACGCTCGTTGGTACGCACGATGCCCAGGTAGTCACTCATGATCTGCTTCAGTTCCTTCAGGCTTTGGGTAATGAGGATCATTTCCTTAGGAGCGGTGGTGCCTGCTGCATTCCAGTCAGGTACGTTTTCTTTGAATGTAATTGAATTGATTTTGTCTACCGCCGTCAGATAACAACGGTGGGCAAATACCATGGCTTCCAGCAGTGAGTTCGAAGCGAGGCGGTTGGCGCCATGTAATCCTGTGCTGGAGCATTCGCCGCAGGCGTACAGGTTCTGGATGCTGGTACAACCATGTTCATTTACCTTGATACCTCCGCAGCTATAGTGAGCGGCGGGAGCTACCGGGATCATATCTTTCCTCACATCGATGCCGGATGCCAGGCATTTTTCATAGATGTTGGGAAAATGGTGTATGAACTTCTCCATATCCATATGACGGCAATCGAGGTATACGTGTTCTGTACCGGTGATCTTCATTTCACTGTCTATTGCCCTGGCCACAATGTCGCGGGGAGCAAGGGAGAGACGGGGATCGTATTTATGCATGAAGTCTTCGCCGTGTATATTGCGCAGAATGCCACCGTCGCCACGTACTGCTTCGGTAATCAGGAAGGCGTTGTTCACACCTGGCTGATAGAGCGCGGTAGGGTGAAACTGGATGAACTCCATATTTTCAATTCTACCTTTGGCGCGGTATACCATGGCCACCCCATCGCCTGAGGCGATAGAAGGGTTGGTGGTACTACGATACACCTGCCCGTTGCCACCAGTGGCCAGGAGCGTGATGCGGCTCAGTATTTTTTCTATCTTGTTTGTGAGAAGGTTCAGTACGTATACGCCGTAGCATTCAATGTCAGGTGTGGATTTGGTCACCAGGTAACCCAGGTGGTGCTGGGTGATGAGGTCTACCACAAAGCAATGAGTGACCAGCTCAATATTTGGATGCTGGCGAACGGCCGACAGCAGGGCTCTTTCTATTTCATAACCCGTGATGTCTTTGTAGTGGATCACCCTGAATTCCGAGTGGCCACCTTCTCTGCCAAGGGCAAAGTCGCCGTCAGGATTCTTGTCAAAGTTGGCGCCCCATTCAATGATCTCATTTACCCGCTCGGGTCCTTCCTTTACTACAATCTCCACTATCTTCTCATTGCATAGGCCATCGCCGGCAATCAGGGTGTCTTCAATGTGCTTGGCAAAGCTGTCATTCTCAAGATCATTCACTACGGCTACGCCACCCTGTGCATACTTTGTATTCGTTTCGTCTTCCTGGGTCTTAGTGATGATGGTGATCTTTTTATCTGGACAGGCACCTGCTACTTTAAGCGCATAGGTTAGTCCTGCAATACCGGAACCGATCACTAAAAAGTCTGTCTGTTGCATAATAACTCATCTAGCGAATCAAATGTACGGTATATTACCGGATTGCGTAAGGGATACCCTGCTTTTGCCAGATATATCGGGTAGCACCATAGACGAGGCCGTAATTGGCCAAAGCATAGCAAAACACGCTAGCTGCAGGATAGGCCAGTGCCAGCGCACCACCCACAATGAGAAAGGTAATACCTGCCAGGCAATACCAGCCATCTGGTTGCTCCCGGAGGCGAAATGCATGCATTACTGACTGGAGGGCAATAGAAGCGGTGAACATACAAAACACCACTGGCCATACAATGTTCTGGGTTTCTAATATAGGTAAGAGGTAGAAAAAGATCACCAGCCCCAGTGCCTCGGTCAGAAAAATAAATGCCCATTTACAGGTAGGAAGCGGATAGTTGGTGTACCGGATCTTGAGAAAGAAAGCAATATAGACTAAATGAACTAATGGTATATTAGCGGCGGCGGGAAGGTGGACCTGAGGTGGACTTATGAGTACTAACCCTATGATTAACAGGACTCTAAGAATGGTTGGTGTGTAACGGGTACCTTTTAAAAAAAATACCACTGACAAAACCACTAAAAGTGTCATTGAAAGCTGCATCAATAATGTGGAATTGACGATACAGCCCCAAAGCAATATCGGCATCATGCCCCAATACAGACTATTAAAGACAACCGGTTTCATGTGACAAAAGTAAGAAATTACACGGTAGCCAGGATCACATTAAATGTAGTTCCATTGCTACTGGTACTGTCTACTTTCAGTTGTCCGCCATGCAGCTGAATAATTTGCTGGGAGAGGCTAAGACCGATACCACTACCTTTGCGCTTGGTGGTGTAAAAAGGGATAAAGATTTTATTGATCGCATCGGCATCGATACCCGGACCATTGTCGGCGATGGAAATGCAAACCTGGTTAGACGTAGTCATCGTTGCGGTGAGTTTAATTTCCGGGTGAGCAGTATGTTCCAGCGCATCCATGGCGTTCTTAATCAGGTTGATCAGCACCATCTGCAGCTGGGCACTGTCTGCATGAATTTCTGCACCGGCAGAATCTACTTCAAACTGGTAATAGATGCCTGCCTGTTTCATATCTGATTGCAGCAGATTACTCACTACCGTGATTAGTTCCTTGATATTGACATCTGTGAATTGTGGCTTGGGTAATGTGGTATAATCCCTATAGGCATTCACGAAGTTCATAATACCTTTGCTCCGGCTTTTAATTGTTTCCAGGGCTTCCATCAGGTCGGTGATTGCCTCCGGCTGGTGACTGTCTGGCGAGATGTCCTGTTCTATAATATCCTGCATGGTGCTAATGAGGGATACAATAGGGGTAACAGAGTTCATAATTTCGTGGCGAAGGATCTTGGTCAGGTTCTGCCAGGCTTCCAGCTCTTTTTGTTGCAGCTCTGCATGGATGTTTTGCAGGGAAATGAGTTTTACCAGCCGGCCCTGTAAACGTATGGTAGCTGCGTGAATGGAGAGTTGTTGTTCTGTACGGGTACGATACAGGATCTTATTGCCCGAGTGTACCTGTAGCAATAATTCCGGCAGGTCGGGATGAGTCGATTTCAACTCTGCAATGTTGCGCAGGCGATAGATACCCAATAGCCGGAAGGCGGCAGGGTTGATCAGTTCTATTCTCCCCTCAGCATCGAAAGAGAGTACCCCGATGCTGATATGCTGTACAATGGTATCGATGTATTTTAGGTTCGCTTCTTTTTCCGCCCTTGTCTGGCGGAAGGCATCCAGCACCTCGTTGAACTGGTGGTTGAGTGCCTGAAAGCTCTTGCCCATTTTATTGTCTGCGCTGAACCGGATGGAAAAGTCTTCGTAGCGGATAGATTCTAAAAAGAGAGTAAGCTTTCTATTGATCCTGTTCATGTAGTAATACATTCCATAGATCTGCAGGCAAATCAGGGCTGCGATTGCTAACCCCGGAATCGGCCCCAGGGTTCTCCATACTTCTACGCCGGCAATAGTGCTGGCGGTGAGCAGGAGTATGCGCAGGAATATATTGACGCTGAACCGGTTCATTTAGATATTATATTTTTCCAATCTTCTGTAGAGGGCTGCTCTGCTCAGGCCTAGTTCCCTGGCGGCTTCCGTAATGTTGCCATTACATTTCTTCATGGCCTGGGTAATAATGTTGCGCTCCATTTCTTCCAGGTTATAGCCTGTATTCAGCTGGGTTTCCTGGACAGGGTTTTTCACAAATACATCTTTGGCCTGCAATACCTTGCCCTGGGAAAGGATGACGGCCCGCTCCATGGCATGTTGCAGTTCACGGATATTCCCCGGCCAGTCATATTGCAGTAACTGCTGTACGAGCGATTCATGCAGGCTATTTACCGGCCGTTTGTATTTGCTGCTATATAATTGGAGAAAATGTTCTGCCAGTGCAATGATGTCCTCCTGTCTTTCCCTCAGGGGAGGAAGATGTATTTCAATTGTATTGATGCGATAGAGTAAATCCTGGCGGAACAGGTATTGAGCTGCCATCTGCTGAATGTTGCGGTTGGTGGCGCAGATCAGGCGAACATCTACAGGGATTGCTTTGTTGCTGCCCACTTTGGTTACAGACCTGTTTTGCAGTACAGTGAGCAGTTTTGCCTGTAATGGAAGGGAGATGTTTCCTAGTTCATCCAGGAAGATGGTGCCTTTGTTAGCTTCTTCAAACCGACCGACCCTGTCTTCGCGGGCATCAGTGAAGGCGCCTTTCACATGGCCGAACAGTTCACTTTCAAACAGGCTTTCGCTGATGGCACCCAGGTCTACACTCACGAACGGGTGGGTGGCACGATGCGAGAGCTGGTGAATATGCCTGGCCAGCATATCCTTGCCGGTGCCATTTTCACCAAGAATGAGTACGTTGGCGTCGGTGCCGGCAACCCTGGCCGCCGTATCCAATACCGCCAGCATGGACGGACTATTGCCAATGATTGCACCGTTATTGTTGGCAGCAGGAGAGGGTGGGACTACCTTTTCCTGCTGCTGATTTTTTTTATTGTAAGCAGTCTGCATGGTAGCCAGGAGCTTTTCATTTTCCCATGGTTTCAGCACAAAATCGGCTGCCCCGGCTTTGATAGCTCTTACTGCCATTTCTACATCGCCGTAGGCGGTGAACATCACTACTGCCGCTGACGGTTGAATGTCCAGGATCCTGTCCAGCCATTCAAAACCTTCCTTTCCACTGCTCAGGTCACGGGTAAAGTTCATATCCAGCAGGATCACGTCGTATTCAAAATTGGATACCAGGTAAGGGATCTTCTGAGGATTGCGCTCAAAGTCTACCTGCCCAAAATGGCGTTTCAGCAGGAGGCGTGCTGCGCGCAATACGTCCATATCATCATCTACTATCAGTATTTTACCAGGCAGTGTAGTCGTAGTCATAATCAATTCAAATAAATATATTGTTGATAAAACTCCGCAAACAATGTTCCCGACAATGAATGACATGGGCAAACGACTGCGGATGTGGCCACTGGCAATATTATAAAAAGATTTCGGTTTTTGGCAGTACTGGCGCCGGATTGACGGAAAGTGTCCGGAATTGGACGTACAGTGTGCGGTACAGGACGTTTTGAAAGAAGGGTGCGCGTTGAAATGCTGTGCTGGTAAAGGATTCCCGGCTTTGGCATGCCGGTTGTCTTATCCGGTATGCAAGTTTAGCACATTCACCTATGGATAGAAAAATAGAAAAGAAATACTGGTCAAAGAAAAGGATCACCCTGGTAAGTGGAGGAGCAGTCGTAGCACTGTTGCTGATCTACAACCTGATCTTTGCCGATCACCGCTCGAAGTTAAATGTAGAGAAGGATAAGATCACTATTTCTAAAGTCACCCGGGGTACTTTCGATACGTATATTGCAGTTACAGCAGTCGTATTACCTTTGAAGACCATTCGTCTCGATGCGATTGTGGGTGGGTATGTAAGTCAGAAATACCTGGAAGGAGGTAGTATGGTGAAAAGGGGAGACAGTATTCTCCGCCTGCAAAACCAGAATATGGAGATGGAGTTTGTAAACCATGAAACCGAGATATACCGTCTGATCAATGAGCTGCAGAATACCCGGCAAACCTTGAAACAAAATCGCTTTACTATGCAGCAGACCCTCAATGAACTGGATTTCCAGATAGATCAGGCCAAGGATCTGTATGACAGAAATAAGCAGCTGGTAGATGAAAAAATCGTAGCCCGCCAGGATTATGTCAAGTACAAACTGGATTATGAAAGACTGGTAAAACAAAAGCAGATTGAAATTGAAAGCCAGAAATTCCAGGAAGAGAATGCCAGAATCCAGATTGAAAGGTTGGAATCTACCATCTCCCGCACCCAGCGTAACCTCCAGATGATGAAAGACAATATGAACAACCTCGTATTGAAAGCACCTATTGACGGGCAACTATCTTCTGTAGATGCGGAAGTAGGGGGAAGCATCCAGGCGGGACAAAACATCGGGCAGATCGACGATCTGAATGGGTTCAAGATGAGGGCTGAGGTAGACGAACACTATATTTCAAGGGTATTTCCAGGTCTGAAAGCCAGTTTTGAATTTAATAACAAGGTATATGGCCTGGTCATCATCAAAGTATATCCTGAAGTAAAGAACGGCCGTTTCAATGTAGATATGAAGTTTGACAAAGAAACTCCCGATGGCATCCGCAGGGGGCAATCCTCTCCTATCCGCCTCGAATTAGGTAAATCTTCTGCAGCCCTGCTGCTGCCAGTAGGTGGTTTCTTCTCTGATACCGGTGGTAACTGGGTGTACGTAGTAGATAAAAGTGGTAAACGTGCTGTAAAGCGCAATATATCCCTGGGCCAGAAAAACCCGCAGTACTTTGAAATATTGGAAGGATTGGAGGAAGGCGAACAGGTGATCACCTCATCTTATGAGAATTTTGGAGACAAAGAAGTATTAGTATTTTAATATAATCAAAATAACATCAATGATACGTACCGTTAATCTGCAAAAAATATTTACCACTGAAGAGATCGAAACTTCGGCGCTCAATGGCATCAACATGGAAGTAAAAGACGGTGAGTTTGTTGCTATCATGGGGCCGTCAGGTTGTGGCAAGTCTACCTTATTGAATATCCTGGGTCTGCTGGATAACCCTTCTGGCGGGGAGTATCACTTCTGGGATCATGAAGTAGCGAGAATGAGCGAAAGACAACGTGCCCAGTTGAGAAAAGGATCTATTGGATTTGTATTCCAGAGCTTTAACCTCATCGATGAACTGACTGTTTTTGAAAATGTGGAATTGCCACTCCTGTACCTGAAAGTACCTGCCAGCGATCGTAAAAAGAAAGTAGAAGAAGTACTGGAACGTATGAATATCATGCACCGCCGCAACCACTTCCCGCAACAGCTATCTGGTGGTCAGCAACAGCGTGTGGCAATTGCGCGAGCCGTAGTTGCAAAACCTAAAATGATCCTGGCGGATGAGCCTACCGGTAACCTCGATTCTACAAATGGTGAAGAAGTAATGAAACTGCTGCAGGAACTGAATGATGCCGGTACTACCATGATTATGGTGACACACAGCCCTTATGATGCCGGATTTGCCCATCGTGTAATTAACCTGTTTGATGGTAAGGTCGTTACTGAAAACATCAAGGAGCAGTTTCACGTATAATAAACCACAATAGACATGCTTAAACATTATTTCAGAGTTGCGCTCCGCCACCTTCGGCGGCAACAGATTATCACTGTGATTAACATACTGGGGTTGGCGATTGGAATGGCATGTTGTATGTTGATTGTATTATTCGTCAGGAACGAATATGGGTTTGATAATTTTCACCCCAATGGCAAAAACATATACAGGGTTACCAACAGCTTTACAAAAGCCGGAGAAACCAATTATGGTTCCAATACGCAGTGGCCTGTAGGACCGTACCTGAAAAATGAAGTCAGCGATATAAAAGAATCAGTACGTATCATGAATGTTGGTACGGCACTGTATACCTACCAGGATAAGCAATTTGTAGATCCTATATCATACGCAGATGCCGGTTATTTCACCTTGTTTAATTTCCCCCTGGTAAAAGGTAATGCCCAAACAGCGTTAAAAGAACCTTATACCATGGTCATTACCGAAAAAGTAGCAAAAAAGTATTTCGGTAATGATGATCCTTTGGGCAAAATATTGAAAGTAGAAAATAGATTTGATTGCAGAATCACTGGTGTGGTAAAGGACCTACCCCTCAATACCGATGTGGGCAAAGAAGTGCTGTTATCTTATAGCACTTTTGAACAGCTGGTAAAACAAGACGGTGGTTCGATGGAGCAATGGTACAATTTTAATGACAACACCACATTTGTACTATTGCCTGAGGGCGTAAGCCTGAACAAAATGAAATCCCAGCTTCAGGGATTTACAGACAGGCATGTTAAGGCGATTGCGAGTTCGCTGGGAGAGGTGTTCGGCTTGCAACTACAACCATTGGCTAATGTGCATCTACATCCCCAGGGCGATAAACACAAGCAGGATAATACACATTTACTCTATATCTATATTGCTATTGCCATTTTTATCATATTGATAGCCTGCTTCAATTTCATGAACCTGATTACTGCCCGGGCTAATGAAAGAGCTATAGAAGTAGGGGTAAGAAAAGTAATGGGGAGCGAGCGTCGCCAGCTGGTCATACAATTTATGTCAGAAGCTGTATTGTTAACCACGATCTCATTTGTACTGGCTATCTTTCTTGCATTACTTTTCATGCCATGGTTCGATAGAATTACCGGCAAGGAATTTCAACTCTTTACATGGAGCAATCTTCCTTTCCTTGGATACCTCTTTGCCATGTCAGTAGGTGTAGGATTATTATCTGGTAGTTATCCTGCGTTATACCTTTCTGGTTTTCTGCCAGTGGCAGTGCTGAAAGGCGGATTTAAAACCTCCGGTTCCCGGGTATGGATCAGAAAGGCACTGGTGATCGCACAGTTTTCCATTGCTATTATTCTCATTGTAGCTACGATCGTTGTATATAGTCAGTTACGTTACTGGCAGAATAAATACCTCGGTTTTGATAAAGAGAGATTGGTGAATGTAAATATTTCTTCAGAAAGTGCGAGAAAGAATATCAAAGTGATAAAGGAAGATTTACTCAGGCAGCCAGGTGTTCAAAATGTAACTGTTTCCAATACAGCCATGGGGCGGTATGTTGGCTCCGTAAACCCAGTTGTGAAAGAGGGAGATAGCGAGGATAAATCAATTGTGACCAGTGTGATTATGGGGGACTTTGATCTGTTGAAAACGCTGGATATAAAGTTGACAAAAGGACGTGACTTTTCGCCGGGTTTTGCAACAGATAGTAACAATACTTTTATTGTCAACGAGGCAATGGTAAAAGCGATGAATCTCCATGACCCCATTGGTCAGCGTATCAAATGGATACCCGGGTTTACAGAGCGAAAAGGCGAGATTATTGGCGTAGCAAGAGATTTCAATTATTCTACATTGACGATTCCTGTATCGCCGGCTATTTATATTGTACGCAATGACGGTTTTAGTGTAATGAGTATCCGGTTGGCAAAAGAAGGAGATCTTACAAAGCAGGTAGCTGCTATTGAAAATGTGTGGAAAAAGTATGTTGCCGATTACCCTTTCGCTTATTCATTCGTAGCTGATGATCTGGCGCAGCAGTATGTAAGCGAGGACCGCCTGGCATCACTCTTTGGTACATTCTCTTTGCTGGCAGTAGTCATCGCGTGTATGGGATTGTTTGGACTCAGCATCCTGGTTGCAAGACAGCGTACCAAGGAGATTGGTATACGCAAAGTACTGGGGGCGTCTACTGCAAATATTACCAGGTTGCTCTCGCAGGATTTTATGCAATTGGTATTGGTGTCCCTGTTGATTGCCGTCCCTATATCCTGGTTCCTGATGAACAAATGGTTACAGGATTTTGCCTATCGCATTAATGTAGAATGGTGGATGTTTGTATTTGCAGGCGTCACGGCTATGATCATTGCATTGTTCACCATCAGTTTTCAGTCAGTGAAAGCTGCACTGACTAACCCTGTAAAATCATTGAGAACTGAATAAAGATATTTAAGTCGTTACGTTTTAAAATGACAAGTTCAAAAATGAAACCTGGGCCGGTATTGACCAGCCCATCCTTTTACAAATCTTAAATCGTTTATTATGATTAAGAGTTACATCAGGATCGCGTTGCGCAACCTATGGCGTAATAAGTTATTTTCTGCGATCAACATCGGTGGGCTGGCAATTGGTATGGCTATTAGTTTTATATTGATGCTATATGTGCTCTTCCAGTTTAGTTTTGATAAGTTTCATAAGAATACAGATAATATTTACCAGGTACTAACTGCAGAAGAAGGGTCGTGGACTACGCCTGTTCCGCTTGCACCTACACTGGAGAAGACAATACCCGAAATTAAAACCACCTCCAGGGCCAGTTATTTCTACCCACACCTGCTACAGGCAGGTGAGAATAGTATTAAGTTGACAGGCGGCTATGTCGATCCTCAATACCTTAACATTTTTAGTTTTCCTGTCATCAATGGAAGTGCAACCCCATTGAGTGAGAAGAATGAAATTGTGTTGACTGAGAGTACTGCACATAAATTATTCGGGGATGCAAATGCTGTCGGACAATTGGTAAAGCTGGATGCACAGGATCCGCTGATGGTGAGTACTGTGGTGAGTGATCCGCCGGCTAATTCTTCTATACAGTTTGACTATTTGTGTGGCTGGTCATTGTATGAAGCAAAGGAACAATGGGTCAAAGATAATACCTGGGGCAACTTTGGTATCAGAACTTATGTGCTGCTACAGCCAAATGCATCGATCGTGGCTGTACAGGGCAAGATAAAGCATGTGCTGCAAAGCGCAGGCGACAGTAAAATAAATACCACACTTATGCTGCATGCAGCAAAGGATTGGAAGCTATATAATACTGTTAAAGATGGGAAAATCATTGGCGGTAATATTGAAACAGTGCGCCTGTTCCTGTTGCTGGCATTGGGTATTCTGCTGATCGCCTGTGTGAACTTTATGAACCTGAGCACTGCACAGGCAGAACGTAGGGCGCGTGAAGTAGGAGTGCGCAAAGCGATTGGTGCTAACAGGGGGGGACTGATCTCCCAGTTTTTTGGAGAGTCGCTGATATTGGTATCACTGTCTACTGTATTGGCGTTATTGATGATGTGGATACTGCTGCCCACATTCAATACGTTTGCAAATAGTGCGCTGTCTTTTGGAAGAGCCCCAATGGTTTTCTGGGTAGGTCTGCCTTGTTTATTACTGGTAACAGGTTTGCTGGCGGGTAGCTATCCTGCATTATATCTTTCTTCTTTCAGACCTATCAAAGTATTGAAAGGGAGTGCTATAAAGATCAAAGGCAACTTTTTATCCAGGCAGGCATTGGTAGTATTCCAGTTTGGGCTGGCAGTGGTGCTCATTATTACTACCATTATCGTTTATCGTCAGTTGTATTACATCCAGCATAAGCCGATTGGTTACGATCCCAAAGGGTTAGTGGATATCGAACTGGAAGGTAAGTTATACGAAGGCTATGATGCTTTCAAAAATGCGGCAATTGCTTCCGGAGGTGCTGTGGATGCTACTATTGTAAGCAGTCAGATTACAAGTGCCGGTAGTACAAGTTGGGGACTCAGGTGGCCGGGACAAGAAGCGGGAGAGGAGCAGAAGGTATTTGGTGTGATTGCGACTGCTGCGCATTTTGCCACTACCTTTAGTATCCCTGTTTTACAGGGCAGAGACTTCCTTTCCAAAGCGGATTCCATGTCCATTATGCTAAATGAAACTGCCGTGAAAGCTATGCACCTGAAAGACCCAATGGGACAGGTGATTACATACAATGGACAGCAACGTACCATTACGGCTATAGTCAAAGATTTTGTGTGGGAAACATCTTATAAACCCTCAACCCCCATGATCTTTACCTATAATCCTAACTGGCGGGGTGTGATGACCTTTAAACTCAATCCAACACTTTCTGTAAAGGCATCTATGGACAGGCTGGAAAAAGTGTACCGTGAAATGAATCCGGATTATCCATTCAATTATGCCTTTGTAGATGATAATTATCAGAAGAAATATGATAATGAAAGATTCCTAAGCAGGGCGATCAACATTTTTGCATCACTGGCAATTATTATCAGTTGCCTTGGTTTGTTAGGCTTGTCAGTATTTGCTGCAGAACAGCGTAAAAAGGAAATTGGGATCCGTAAGGTGATGGGGGCCGGCGTACAACAGGTGATGTTACTGTTGTCAAAAGAATTTCTGAAACCGGTGTTAATTGCAATTGTGATTGCATCTCCCATAGCAGCATATATTATGAACAACTGGTTACAGCATTACACCTACCGGATTGACATCGAGTGGTGGATGTTTGGTATAGCCGGATTGCTCGCTGTATTGATTGCGTTGGTGACGGTGAGCATACAATCTTTCAGGGCTGCTAATATGAATCCTGTTAAAGCATTGAGAACAGAATGAGAGTTTATTTCAAAATAGCATTGCGTAGCCTGTTGCGTTATAAAACATATGCAGGTATAAATATCGCTGGGCTGGGGCTAGCTATGGCTGCATGCCTGCTTATTTACAGGGTAGTGCATTTTGAAATGAGTTTTGACAGGTTCCATGCGGATCATGAGCAGATATACAGGGTCGTATCTGTAACTGGTACAGAATATTTCATGGGCGTACCTTTCCCTGTGCCGGGAGCATTGCGAAAGGATTATCCGCAATTGCAAAATGTAGGGGCTATCCGGCAGACGGATGGTGTGATCATCGTAGATGATAAGAAATTCAGGGAGCGGGATCGTGTGTATTATACCGAACCGTCTGTGTTTGAAATATTAGGCTTCAAGTGGCTGTATGGTAATCCACGGGAATCGCTGTCTGCACCGGGTACTGGGGTGATGACCAAAAGTATTGCAATAAAGTATTTTGGTAGTTGGGAAGCTGCTATTGGTAAAACTTTTAATCATAATAATGAAAGGATAATAAGGGTAACGGGCATATTGGATGATATGCCTGCAAATACGGATTTCCCATTTAGCGTGGCGATATCGTATGCGACCTTGTTGCCACAATTAGACCAGGCAGATTGGTTGTCGGTGAACGAAGCACATAGCGTACTCGTGAAACTACCGGCTGGTATGGATGAAGCACATGGCAATGCCATGCTGTCTGATATGATCAAAAGGTATAAGCCAAAAGAAAACCGCAAGGAACAATTGCAATTACAGCCATTGTCTACAGTGCATACAGATACGCGTTTTCGCAATTACAATGCTGTGTTTAGCCCGCGTATGATCAGTGGGTTGATACTGGTAGGTGTGTTTCTCCTGATCATTGGCTGTGTCAACTTTATTAATATCGCTACTGCACAGGCAGTGACCCGCTCACGTGAGGTCGGTGTACGCAAGGCATTGGGTGGTGGCCGACAACAATTAATAGGGCAGTTCCTGGCAGAGACATTTGTCATAGCCTTTTTTGCATTGTTGCTGGGATTGTTAATTGGTAAATTATGCCTGCCTGAGGTATGCCGTATTATGCGGTTGCCGGTACTGGAATTATTTGATACGGATTTACTATACTTTACTATTGGGTTATTAATAACAGTAACATTATTAGCAGGTGGTTATCCTGCATTCATTATGTCTGGCTTCAATCCTGTCAATGCATTGAAGGGGATTGGGATGAAGATAGCCGGCGGTCTTTCGCTCAAAAGAATATTAGTGGTGCTACAGTTTGCAGTTGCACAATTACTACTGATTTGTATGCTGGTAGTGATGAGCCAGATGAAAAAGGTATTGCATGCGCCGCTGGGTTTTGATCAGAAAGCTGTGGTAACAGTATCTATTCCTAAGGATAGTGCCTCTGTACAGCAATTTGGATTCATCCGTAATCAATTGTTGCAATCACCAGGTATCAGGCAGGTGAGTTTCAGTTTTACACCAGCCTCCAGTTATGGCGGTTGGTTCGGCAAACTGAGGTTTGAAGGGCGCATCATCAATGACTTTGCTGTGGATTTAAAATTTGCTGATCAGGCATACATCAATACTTATGGTATGCAATTGGTGGTGGGTAGTAACTATACGCCTGCAGATACGGTTAATGGCTTTGTGGTGAATGAGACACTCGCCAAAAAATTAGGGTACCGGGAGCCGGCTGATATGATTGGTAAGCGAATGACGTTCTTTAATGACCAGGTTTCCGGGCTGATTACAGGTGTCATAAAAGACTTCAGGGCAAATAGCCTGAAGGAACCCGTGTTACCGCTTGTATTGATGAACAATAGATCCTGGTATCGCACACTGAATGTAAAGATCGATCCTGATCAAATGCCGGAAGCGATGGCGGCGATTGAGAAGACATGTAAGATGGCATGGCCTGCTTACCTGTATGAATATGAATTCATGGATGATCTTTTGAAAGACTTTTACCAGGAGGAGATACAGCTGTCTGCTTTGTATAGATTGTTTGCGACCCTGGCGATGTTTATTTCCTGCCTTGGTTTGTATGGGCTTGTATCATTGATGGTTGTACAGCGCAGGAAGGAGGTAGGTATTCGTAAAGTATTAGGTGCTTCGGTAATGGATGTACTGGTATTATTATCCAAAGAATTCACACTACTGGTGGTCATTGGTTTTATCATTGCTGCACCGCTGGCCGCTTATTTCATGCAGGGGTGGCTGAATTCTTTCAATGTAAGAATCGGTTTACAGGCGAATATATTTTTACTCACTATAGGAGGGGCTTTGGTCATCGCATGGATGACTGTAGGTATGCGAACAATTAAAGCAGCACTGGCCAATCCGGCAAAAGCCATCAGAACTGAATAAAATAAGGGTATGTTCTATAACTATATAAAAATAGGATGGCGCAACCTGATGCGTCAGAAAGTTTTTTCCGCAATCAATATCACGGGGATGACGGTGGCATTTTGTGTCGCCTTCCTCTTAGGAATCGCGGCTTATTTTGAATGGTCTTACGATCAGTTTCATACAAATAAGAACAACGTTTTCCAGGTCTACACTGCCGAAAGAATGGCAGATGGTAGTGTACAGAACAATAGTAGTCAGGCAGCCCCATTTGCCCCTACCATTGAAAAAGAATGCACTGCCGTGCAGTCAGCTACCCGTTTTGGATGGGATTATGAAGCTGTTTCTTACAAAGACAAATCCCTTGACCTGCATGTTACTTTTGTGGATCCGGCCTTTCTCACTATGTTTAGTTTTCCTCAGTTGGAAGGAGACAAAAATGCATTGCAGAAACCTGACCAGATCCTCATTACAAGCAAGGCTGCGAACAAGTTATTCCAGGGGGAATCTCCTATTGGTAAGCTGGTGCAGATCAATATGAATAACCATCTGCAGCCTTTTACAATTGCTGGTGTGATGGCAGATGTGCCACGCAACAGTAGTATTGATTTTGAAATTCTCTGCAGCTTTCAGAATGTAATAGCAGGACTGGAAGATCCTAACACCTGGGATAATCAGGCTTACCAGGTATTTGCGCAACTGCGTCCTAATACCACGCCTGCTATGCTGGAACAGCAAATGAAAGCTGTAGTTCATAAGTACAGAACTAATAAGCTGAACAGCATGAAAGAAAATGGTGTAATGCCTGGTGCTGATGGAGAAATGTTGTCTATGCGTACCTTCCCAGTGTCAGATATGCACTTCAGGGAAGAGAGTAATACGGGAGGTGACATTAATCCGTTTTACCCCTGGATGTTACTGATCATGGCCCTGTTGATTGTAGGTACTGCCAGCATCAATTTCATTAACCTAAGTATGGGTAGGTCCTTTACCAGGGCAGGGGAGATCGGATTAAGGAAAGCACTGGGCGCGGTACGAACACAACTCATCATGCAGTTTTGGTGCGAAGCCCTGATTGTTTGCAGCATTGCTTTTATGGCCAGTTTGGCATTGGGCTTATTGGTCTTGCCTTCTTTCAACCGTTTGTTCAGTTATCATCTGGATTCTTCAATTTTACTGAATGTAAGATTGATTAGCTGGACCATCGTTGCATTTCTCTTTGTAACTATACTGGCAGGCGGATATCCTGCCTGGCTGATAGCCCGTACAAACCTCATTGAAGTGTTGAAGGGCAAGATGAGTTTAGGCAAAAGTGGTTTTCTGAGGAATATACTCATCGTGGTTCAATTTGTAGTAGCGGTATTGCTCATAAGTTCTACGGTTGTGCTCTGGCAGCAATTACATTATCTGCGTACCCGTCCTATGGGGTTTAATACGGAGCAGGTGATCAGTATACCTGTGACGGGCAATGTGGATGCTACTAAGGTGCTTGCCCGTATGCAACAGCAACTGAATGGGGATCCACATGTTATTTCCAGTACAGCGTCCTTTATGAACCTGGGTGCCGGACTGGCGGGGGGGGAGTCTACATGGAAAGTTGGTTTTGATTTCAACGGGCATGAGGCAAAGACGGTTTGGGTACCGGTGGAGTACGATTACCTGCAGACGTTAGGATTGCAACTGGTATCCGGCAGGGATTTTTCCCGGTCGTTCGGAACCGACTCCAATACGGTTATTGTCAATGAAAAGCTGGCGGCTGCATTGGGAGGCGGGAAGGATGTAGTAGGGGAACACTTCGAATTTGACGGACAACAAATACAGATTATCGGAATCATAAAAGATTTTAATTTTAAATCCCTGCGTCAGGGAATTGGACCATTGGCATTGAAACTGACGCCGTCGTTACAGGCCGCGGCTATATTTGTGAAAGTGAAACCCACAGACCTGCCTGGTGCCATGACTGCCGTGGAGAAGGCCTGGAAAGAAGTAGTGCCGCAGGGGGACTTTAAAGGCTCTTTCCTGAATGAGAATGTAAACCGAATGTACGAGGCAGAGGCCAGGCTGGCTACCATCATTGTTTGTAGCGCCATATTGGCTATCGTCATCTCCTGTATGGGCCTGTTTGCAGTAGCCGTATTGGTGATAGGGCAGCGGAACAGGGAGATTGGTATCCGCAAAGTAATGGGGGCTTCCGTGAGCAGCATCGTTGCCCTGCTGTCGGGAGGATTTCTGAAACTGGTGGCTATGGCAATTGTGATCGCCGCACCCTTGGCCTGGTATATCATGAATACCTGGCTACAGCATTTTGCTTACCGCATAGAGATTCAATGGTGGTTATTTCTCCTTGTTGGACTGGCAGCACTTATAATAGCATTTTTTACTATCAGTATACAAACGATCAGAACAGCGTTCATGAATCCCGTAAAATCGATCAAAACAGTTTAAATAATGATACAGCTAAAGCACATTTCAAAATATTATCCCGTAGGATTTGGCAAAAATGAAATATTGAGAGATATTGACCTCGCAATATTTGAAGGAGAGTTTGTATCCATTATGGGGCCTTCCGGTTCAGGAAAATCTACGTTGCTGCATATCCTGGGATTACTGGAAGAGCCATCACAGGGGGAATACCTGTTTGAGGGGGAACCGGTGCATAAAATGAATGAAAAGAAGCGTACCCAATTGCACCGGGGTTCCATCGGGTTTGTGTTCCAGGCATATCACCTGATAGACGAATTAACTGTTTATGAAAACATAGAAACACCACTTTTATATAAAAATATACCATCGGCAGAAAGAAAGAGCCGTGTAGCAGACGTACTTGACAGGTTTAATATTGTAGCAAAGAAGGATCTGTTCCCCAACCAGTTATCAGGAGGACAGCAGCAGCTGGTAGGTATTGCCCGTGCTATTGTAGCTGAACCCAGGGTAATACTGGCCGACGAACCAACCGGTAATCTGCATTCTGATCAGGCCAAAGAAATTATGGAACTGTTCAAACAATTAAACCAGCGAGACAAGATCACCATTATACAGGTTACACACTCCGAGTTAAACGCAACCTATGGTCAGCGAATTATACAAATCCGCGACGGGAAAATCGCATAATTGGGAGTTAATAATTTAATAATCCGGCGTTTAAAGTCTCTTCGGTGCAGCAGAATAGCCGTTTTGCCAGCTGCAGACTTTAAACGCCGGTTTTTTGTACCGTAACGGGATCGTTTTTTAGGCTTTTATAAAGAAAATGTTTATGTTATCATTACAATTATTATATTTTTGGAATGTCATGAAATTATCCAAGTACCCGGGATGTATCCTGGCAATTTGTTTATTGTTTGCTAACATTGTAGCAACTAAAGCCCAGGATACCTGGAGCCTTCAGCGTTCCGTAGATTATGCCCTGGCTAATAATATAGATATCAGGCAGCAGGTCGTTCAGAAAAGGCTGGCAGAACTGACGCTTAAGCAAAGCAAGATGGCCCAGATACCTACGCTGAGTGGGAACCTGAGTGGAGCTTATGCAAATGGTCGTAATATTGACCCCAATACCAACTCATTTATCACCTCTGCTGTTACTTCTTATAGCGGTGGTTTGTCTGCAGGGGCTACGCTCTTTAATTTCTTTTACCAACAGAATACAATCGCGGCAAATAAATACCAATATCAGGCACAGGATAAGTTGCTGGAAAAAGCGAAGAACGATGTCGCTTTTAATATTGCGACCGCATTCTTACAGA
The DNA here is from genome assembly GCF_039596135.1 of Chitinophaga sp. Lineage (GTDB taxonomy): Bacteria > Bacteroidota > Bacteroidia > Chitinophagales > Chitinophagaceae > Chitinophaga. Next base: position 26,454 of record NZ_JBCNKH010000011.1, on the reverse strand, counting down.
TACTGCTAAATATTGAACAGGTGCACATTAGCGAGGTGCAGGTAAAACTCACAGTAGATCAGTTGGAGAATACGAAAAAACTGGTAATAGCCGGATCCGTACCAGAGAGTAACCAGGCCGACCTGGAAGCGCAGCTGGCTACAGACAGTGTGACCCTGGTGAATGCACAGAACCAGGTGATTCAATCTACCTTACAGATGAAAGCGTTGTTGAACCTGAGTTTTGATCAACCATACGTACCCCAGATCCCGGATAATATCACTGAGATTCCATTGCCAAGACTGGATGAAGTTGACCCGGAAATGGTATATAGCGCAGCCAAATCCAACAACCCCCAGATGAAGGCAGATCAGTTGCTGGTTAAATCTTATGAAAGATCATATGCTGCTTACAAAGCGCAGATGTATCCAACGTTATCAGCTTCAGGACAGGCTTATAGCAGCTATGCAAATAGTGCTAAAAATACCACTTTAAAAACGGCAACCCCATATTCAGTTACGGTGGGACAGGTAGATGTAAATGGAGTAACATATGATGTAAAGACTACAGGGTATGATTACACCTATAATTACACAACTATCCCATTGGGAGACCAGATCAGCAATAACTTTAAGCAAACGCTTGGCCTGTCTCTCAATATACCTATTCTGAATGGATGGACATTCCGTACCAATATGCAGAAGGCAAGGCTGAATATTGAAACGCAGAAACTGACCATGGAAAAGGATAACCAGAAACTTCGTCAGGATATCTATACTGCTCATGCCAATGCTGTAACATCGTTGCAAAAGTATTACGCCGCATCCAGGGGAGTAGATGCATCCCAAAAGGCATTTGATTTTGCCACTAAACGATTTGATCTGGGTTTAATGAATACGATTGACTATATTACTACACAAAGCAAATTGTTCAATGCGCAGATCAACAAAGTATCCGCGCAATACGACTATATATTTAAAATGAAGCTTCTGGAGTTTTACAGGGATCAAAAAATAGCGCTGTAGCAAGTCCCGCTCCTTTTTGAAATACACCGGCATATGAAGAAAAAAAGAAAGACACTTTATAGAGTGATCATACCTCTTATAGGACTTGTCATTATTATCTGGGTCCTGCTGGCAAGCAGAAGATCTGAAGGTATCAAAGTAGCAACAGAAACGGCTGGTTATAAAGACATTATAGAGGTGGTGTCTGCCAGCGGAAAAATTTATCCAGAGACCGAAGTAAAGGTAAGCTCTGACGTATCCGGTGAAATTGTTGACCTTCCGGTTATAGAAGGAGACTCCGTTCGTAAGGGCCAGGTACTGGTTAAGATTTATGCGGACGTATACGGCTCAATGAGGGACAAAGCCAATGCTGCCCTGAGCCAGGCACAGGCGCAACAGGCAAATAGCTCCGCTGCACTGGCCGCATACAAAGCTAAGCTGGATCAGAACAAGCTGGCTTACGATCGAAACAAAGAACTGTTTGCACAGAAGGTGGTATCCCGGAGTGAGTTCGAAACAGCTGAGGGTACTTATCGCTCTGCCCTGGCAGATTACAACGCTGCTGTGGAGGCTGTAAACAGTAACCGCTATGCCGTGGCCAGCGCCCGTGCCGGCCTTACAGAGGCAAATACTAACCTGAACAGAACTACTATCGTTGCCCCTATGAATGGTATCGTATCCCTGCTGCCAATGAAGAAAGGGGAGCGTGTGGTAGGTACTGCGCAGATGACGGGTACTGAAATCATGCGTATTGCAGATCTGAATACCATGGAAGTACAGGTAGATGTGGGCGAGAACGATATTCCCCGTGTAAAATATAATGATACTGCCATCATAGAGGTAGATGCCTATAATAACCGTAAGTTCAAAGGTATTGTAACCCAGATAGCCAGTTCCAGCAAAAATGCAGCGACCAGCACTTCTACAACTACATCTTCTGCCGACCAGGTGACGAACTATGTGGTACATATACGCATCCTGCAGTCTAGCTACCAGGATTTAATCACTGGTAAAAAACCTTATCCATTCCGCCCGGGTATGAGTGCTTCTGTAGATATTCAGACCCAGCGAAAGAACCATGTATTGTCTGTTCCTATCAACTCGGTGACTACAAGAGAAAAGGATAGCAGTTCCAGCGATAACAGTGAAATTGTCTTTATGCTAAAACCTGACAAAACAGTGAAACAGGTATCTGTTACCACAGGTGTACAGGATGACAGCTATATTGAAATATTAACAGGTATTAAACAGGGTGATACCATTGTGACAGCGCCTTATTCAGCTATTTCGAAAGACCTGGCAAATGATAAGAAGGTAAAGGTGGTGCCTAAGAAAGACCTGTTTGAGAATACGAATAAATAACTGCTGATAAACTCTTTTTTTAAACAAAACGCTTCTGGTCGCCGACCAGAAGCGTTTTGTTTTTTACTTAACAAATTCTGGTCAGATCTTTGCTTATATGTTGTAACATATAAGTTACCAGCGTCTGCAATTGTCTGACCTAAACATATTATAGACGGAAACTAAAGTATTGGGCATATTCACTTGTTGAGTATGCCCATTTTGCCTTTTATAAGTCTATCTCATGAAAAACTTAACATTGCCCAATGTTAATTTAACATTAATTTTATGTTATCACATTAAGTAAATATTTAAGAGGTTATGTCAAGTACCAAAACGCCCAAAGCTGGTAAATCTACCAGCAAAGATGCCCGCCATGATATTGAGAAGAAGTTGGATCTGCTGCTCGTCGATCTGAAGAAAGACCTGGGAGACACAAAGTTCAAAAACAGAATCAAAAAGGCTGCAAAGTTATTGAGCAAAGGTGTCGAGAAAGCAAAGAAAAAAGCAGTTAGCGCTAAAAAGAAAACCAAACCAGCGAAAGCTGTTAAGACCAAAAAAGCGACAGCTGCTCCTGCAACAGCAACAGCTGAATAAGTAACAGTTCATCTGTTACGACGCCCACTTATACAGTACTGACTGGTATATGTGGGCGTTGTAGTATATATTTAGGCCTTTTAGGTATGAAAAGGCTTGTCATATATTTTTTAAGCCTCTTGCCCTTGGTGGCAGCAGGTCAGCAAAGCAGTCAGGTGAATGTATTCCTTGGCTCATCCGGAGACCATGGGCAAATGTCCCCAGCAGCATCCTATCCCTTTAGCATGCTTAGCATAGGTCCGGAAACCTACCCATCCACCCACACCGGGTATGAGTATCTCGCAAAAGAATTTCTGGGTTTTACACACAATCGTATGGAAGGTGTAGGCTGCCAGGGTTGTGGTGGTAACCTGCTGGTGCGCCCTTTCCTGGGTGATGCACCTGCAAAAGCGGACCTGATCAAGACTGCGGAGAAAGCGTCGCCGGGGTATTATGCAGTAGCATTTGAGAATGGTATCGGGGCTTCATTTGCCGTTTATAAAAATGCCGGCTTACATCAGTACCAGTTTCCGGCAGGTAAAAAAGGCTTGTTCATTGATCTCGGTTTTGCACATGTAGGCCGTTTTGTGGCTGAACAGCATACCATCAATGGCAATTCAGTGAGTGGATGGATTGAATCCCGTACTACCTGTGGCGCAGGAATTTACCGCATTTACTACTACCTGCAAGCAGAACAAGGGGTAACCTGGGATTCTACCGGCAATCATCAGCTGATTGCGCGCGTGAGTAACGATACCAGGTTGCTCAATGTACGTGTAGCTCTTTCTGCCGTAGGGGAATCCTATGCAAAAGCAGCTATCAACAATAGTAACTTTGAGACCCTGAAAGCCGCCAGTGACAAAGATTGGAATGCTATGTTGGGACATATCAGGGTAAAAGGTGATCCTGCCCGTGAGAAACTTTTTTATTCTTTATTCTATCGCTCTATTCAATCTCCTTATGTAGTATCAGAGCCAGATGGTAGCTATGCAGCCACTGATGGTACTTTGCAAAAAACAAGTAGCAAGATATACAATGGCTGGGCTATCTGGGATAACTATCGTGCACAGCTACCGTTGTTGTCTATAGCATTTCCAGGTGAATACCAGGATATGATGACTTCTATTGCAGGTTTGTATGCGCATGGTAAAAAGGATATGGCTACCCTGCATGAACCTAGCATCACCGTTCGTACAGAACATGCGGAAGTAGTATTGCTCGATGCTTATCGCAAAGGATATAATGTAGACTTTAAGTCTATTGCTGATTCTCTTGAAAAAGAAGCGGCGAATTTAGATTTTGCACATCCTGATAAAGCGCTGGAATCTTCTTATGATCTCTGGGCAATGTCAGGAATTTTCAATGCATTGCAGAATCCTCAGAAAGCAACTTCCTATCGTGAGCAGGCAGCTAATTATAAGCAATACTGGACAAAAGATTTTCAGGACCTGACCCGTCGCGATGTAGACCAGATGCAGGCAAGGGGCTTGTACCAGGGAACAATCTGGCAGTATCGCTGGTTTGTGCCTTTTGATATCAGGGGGTTGATTGAATTATGTGGTGGCGAAGCAAAGTACATTGCACAGCTGGATGAATTCTTTGGTCATGATTATTACAATCATACCAATCAACCAGATTTGCAAGCACCTTTTCAGTACAACATGACAACACAACCATGGAAGTCCCAGGCCCTTGTACATAAAATTGCGGTGGATACTATGATTCAGCACTACTTCAATGATAATAGCAGGGGTATTGGATCTGAGATAGATGTGATTTACAAGAATCAGCCAGCAGCTTATGCAAGAACAATGGATGACGATGCGGGAACCATGTCTTCCTGGTTTGTACTGGTTGCTGCAGGTATTTTCCCGGCTTGTATTGGGGAACCGGTGTATTACCTGAATGTACCTTTGTTTGAGTCAGTAGAGTGGGAGTGGAACGGTGGAAAAAAATTTCATGTGCAGGTCAGGAACTTTGGAGAAAAGAACGTGTACATCCAACAGGTATTATTGAACGGAAAACAATTAGACCGGAACTGGATTACGCAGGAGGAGATTACGAAAGGAGGGGAGCTCACCATTGTAGCAGGTGATAAACCTAATGAGAAACAGGGAGTCGCCAATATTTACCTTACGAAATAATTAATAAAAAAACGCTTTTGCCCCCAGCAAAGGCGTTTTTTTATTGAACTTCCTTTACTTTGCAGGAAATTGGATACAGGGATGAAAGCAGGAATTATTGGTAGCGGCAGCTGGGCTACAGCCATGGCCAAAATATTAACGGATAATGGCAGACAGATCAACTGGTGGATCAGAAGTGAAGAGACGATCCGGTACATGCAGCAACGCCACCACAATAAACATTATCTCACATCTGTATACTTTGATACCAATCTGATACAGTTGAGCAATGACCTGGAAGCCGTAGTAGCAGCCAGCGATGTACTGGTACTGGCAGTACCTTCGGCCTTCCTGGAAGAAGTGCTCTTACAGCTACCCACCGATGCCCTGCAAGGGAAAAAGGTAATCAATGCTATCAAAGGTCTGGTTCCCGGTGCCAACCAGCTCATTAACGAATACCTGGAAGATATCTTCAATCTTCCTTTAGATCAATACTTTACCATCACTGGTCCCTGCCATGCAGAAGAAGTGGCCAATGAAAAGCTATCTTACCTCACCTTTTCCGGCCTGGAAGAGGATGCAGCCCAGCAAATGGCCGATCTTTTTAGCAATAGTTACTTACAGACCATTGTGAACAAAGATGTGATTGGCGTACAACTGGCTGCTGTATTGAAGAATATCTATGCATTAGGTGCCGGTATTGCCCATGGGCTGGATTATGGAGATAACTTTCTCAGTGTATATATCACCAACTGCTTCAGAGAGATGCAGCAGTTCCTGGAAACTTACGGCCAGGATCATACGGAGCCTGTTACAGAGCATAACTACAATGCCAGTGCCTACCTGGGCGATCTGCTGGTAACCTGTTACAGCCTCCATAGCCGTAACCGTACCTTTGGAAATATGATTGGCAAGGGATATAGCGTGAAATCTGCCCAGCTGGAGCTGAACATGATTGCCGAAGGGTATTATGCCAGTAAGTGCCTGAAAGAAATGAATGAGCAGGTGGGGGCATATATGCCTGTAGCGCAGGCGGTATTTTCCATATTATGGCAGCACCAGAATGCTGCAGAAGCATTTCTGGCGCTGGAAAAAGGTTTTATTTAGCGATCGCTATTTTCACTTTCTTATTCTTAATCTTTTGATTTTGTATGAGGTTCAGCACATGACTGGCCTTGCTCTTACGTACTGCTACAAAAGAGTAGAAATCTTTCACTTCAATTAAGCCGATATCTTCTTTTTTCAGTTCACCTCTGTTGCTGAGGAAACCTACAATATCGATTTTGTTCACCTTGTCTTTCTTGCCGGCTCCTATAAAGAAGGTCGTCCACTTTGGCTTTTCCGGAATCTCGTAGTCACCTTCCAGGGAGATCAGGTCGACTTCTTCGGAAATGTAATCCGGCAGGTGTTCCTCAGGGCCGATGATTAGAATGGCAGTGCCGCTGGCATCCATTCTGGCTGTACGACCGTTTCTATGGGTGAAGATGGCTTCTGTGGCGGGCAGGTGATAGTGAATGATGTAACGGATATTTGGAATATCCAGTCCTCTTGCTGCCAGGTCGGTGGTAACCAGGAGGTTGGAAGACCCATTCCTGAACTTAGCAAGCGCTGCTTCTCTTTCGTGCTGTTCCATGGCGCCATGATAGAATACGCTTACCAGACCCTTATCTTTCAATAGTGAGTTGGTCCGTTCCACAGCATCGCGGTGGTTACAGAAGATAATAGTAGAGCGGTTACCCAGTTTGCAAATAAGCTCGAACAGGGTGTCCAGTTTATCTTTTTCGGGGCTTTCCAGGTATTGTATAGCCAGGGCAGGAGCGGGTTCACCACTCAGGAAATCCAGGGTAACAGGATTTTCCATGTTTACAAATTCTGGTATTTCTACAGTGCTGGTGGCGGAGGTGAGTAAGCGTTTTTTCAGCCCGGTGAGAGAGTTGAGAATAAATTCCAGTTCTTCTACAAAACCCAGTTCCAGCGACTTGTCAAACTCGTCCAGTACCAGCATTTTGATATTCTCAGTTTTGATGTTCTCCCTGCGGAGGTGGTCACCCAGTCTGCCAGGGGTACCTACGATGAGGGCAGGTGCTTCCAGGAGGTTATTTTCTTCTGTCTCTCTTTTATGGCCACCATAGCAGCAGGTGATTTTGACACCAGTCCGCATGTTTTTCCATACAGTTTCGATCTGAAGGGCCAGTTCCCTGGAGGGCACGACGATGAGGGCCTGGGTACCGGGTACTGTTTTGTCCAGTGATTCCAATACAGGTATTAAAAAGCCCAGGGTCTTACCAGAGCCGGTGTCTGAGAGCAGGATGACATTGTCTGCTTCCTGATTTGCTTTGATAGATGCGGTTTGCATCTCATTCAGCGCATCTATCTGGAGCGCAGAGAGGATATTTTCGTATACATTTTGCATTGCGGGGCAAAAGTACGGGAGTTCTGTAAGTTATTCAAACTACTGAACGGAAGGTTCGGGACCGAAATAGTTCCGGATCATCCATTCAATATGTTCGGATAGACCGGCCTCTGTAATAGCCGGCCCCGCCGACTGTGAAAGTATATTGTTTTTGTCAAAGGTGTATTCCAGCACTTCTCCTTTCATAACTACGAGATACTTTTTCTCTTTGGCTTTCTTACGCAGGGATATTTTCCTGCTTACCCCGTTGACCGTAATACTACAAGCAAGCGTGCGCATGTGAAGATGTAGGTTTTAAAATGAATAAAGAGTAACGGTTTTTCACAGGATGAATGATAGCGTTAGCCTGGCTAATATAATAGCCAGGCAATCGCTCAGGAACCTGTTAATAAAATGTATTAAATAAATGATGCTGAACCTGCTCGTCAGCAGGGTGTCTGAATTAGCTTTTCGTCGTCTGGGTCAAATGTAGTGTCTTGATCTCAGAATATTGTGAACGCTATGTTAATGAAAAAAAATAGTCGGTCACCCAAAAAAAATTGTCCTGGGTATTGTTAACCCAGGACAATAAACTAAAACAACAGCTATGAATGAAAAAAATGTTATGCTTCGTGGATAAAAGTTTCAATTACCATACCATGCACCCCATCTGGCGATTCCACACTTCTCCCCCAGGAATTGTGGTTATAGGGAAGCATGAATTGTGGAAATAAATCCACACTTTTGAATGGAATATCTTGTAGAAGCTGCCACAGGCATAATGGATTGATATTTGAACCTACTATACTTGAGAAATAGGGAGCAGGGAAAACAGCTGAAATGTGGGCCCATACGAAATGAATCCTTCTATTTTTTTGATAATCAATTTATTAATGGAACAAGTGTAAGCATGGCACAGCATATTAAACCGGATGTGAGACCCCCATCCGATGCAGTATATACGCATGAGGGGATGAACAAATCATTTATTCTGATTATTGACGATGAACCGGACATCTGCAAACTGTTACAGTTGAGTCTTGTTAAACATGGATATAATGTAAAATATGTGCATTCGCTCACTGAGGGAACGCAGTATTTGCAGCAGCAACAACCGGATTTACTCTTCCTGGATATCCATCTGCCAGATGGCTCGGGATTAGAAGCATTACCGGCTATTAAGAAAAAATGTCCGGCCTTGCCAGTCGTTACCATCAGCGCTTACGATAATGGTATGGAAAAACAGAAGGCACTCAAGGCAGGTGCCAGTTACTTTCTCGCAAAGCCATTCAATGTTAAAAGCCTGGATGAGCTGATGAGTAACATGTTAAGCAGATAGTGCATTGCAATGAAAGGTATTAATTAGTAAATTTAAAAAAGCTGTTGTTCTAACACCACATATAACTTTTATGAGAAATATTCTGATTATAGACGATGAGATCAATATTTGTACACTGCTTAGTAAATTTCTGGGCAAACATGGCTTCAAAGTAGATACTACTATGAGCGGTGCTACTGCACTGAAAATGATGAAGGAGAAAACATTTGATCTGGTGTTGTGTGACTATCGTTTAAAGGATACAGATGGTGCTCAGTTATTACAGGACATATTGCAAATCAATCCCCGTACAATCGTAATCATTATTACCGGTTATACCGATGTAAGAGTTGCTGTAGATATGGTGAAGAACGGTGCTTATGATTACTTATCTAAACCATTGTATCCGGATGAAATCCTCAACCTTGTGCATAAAGCCTTTGCACACATGGATTCCGAACGCGAAAGGGAATCTTCTATGCCTGCCAGAACTTACAATGGCAGCGTAGAAAGACCTGCGGTTGCTGCTACATCTCCAGATGAGCCTAATGGTGAGATGCTGGATAAAAGCAATAAATATGTATATGGTGAAAGCACTGGCGCCCGCGAATTAATCCGTCAGATTAAGCTGGTGGCACCTACCGATTATAGTACCATCATATTTGGTGAAACAGGTACAGGCAAAGAATCAGTAGCCCACCTCATTCACCACCATAGTAAACGTTATTCTCAACCTTTTGTGGCACTGGATTGCGGCAGCCTTTCGAAAGAACTGGCGGCGAGTGAACTGTTTGGTCATGAAAAAGGTGCATTCACAGGTGCGATCAATACCAAGATTGGCGCCTTTGAGCAAGCTCATGGTGGTACGCTCTTCCTTGATGAAGTATCGAATCTTTCTTACGATATACAGGTAGCCCTGCTACGTGTGATCCAGGAAAAGGTAATTCGTCGTGTAGGTAGCCTGAAGGAAATTCCGATCGATGTGCGCATCATTGTAGCTAGCAATGAAAAGCTGTCTGAATCTGTGCAGAAAGGTCGTTTTCGTGAGGATCTTTTCCATCGCTTCAATGAATTCACTATCTATATTCCACCATTGCGCGAGCGGGTAGAAGATCTGCCTTTATTCGTCGATGCCTTCATGCGCCAGGTAGAAAGAGAACTACAAAAGAATTGTGGCAAGATCACTCACGAGGTATGGGAATGCTTCAACCGTTATAACTGGCCAGGTAATATCCGCGAACTGAAAAACGTAATTCGCCGCGCCTGCCTGCTGACACCGGAACATGAAGACATCACCCTGTCTACCTTACCGTTGGAAATGAAAGAAGCATTCTCCCAGCAACCTTCTTATGAAGAAGATCACCAGGTGAATATGTCTGGTGAACTGATTTCCATTACCAACGAAAATGATCTGAAAACAGTTGCATTGCAGGCAGAATACAATAAGATCATCAATGTACTCAAAGAAGTAAAATATAATAAAACAAAGGCCGCACAGCTGTTGAACATCGACAGGAAAACCCTGTACAACAAGCTGCGGTTACTGAACATAAATTATTAATTTATTGATCAATATAGTGTTTGTTTATAGTTTATTGTGGGGCGCTTTATAGTGCCCCTTTTTATTGTCAACAGGTATACTATTTGCCTTTTCATCATTGTAAATAAATGCAATGTCATGAAAGAAGAATCCAACGTAAATTTTTTTGAGAAGTTTTCCAGCAAGGTCAGTCATGCTACTGGCTCACCTGCAGCCTTTTTTCTGGCATTGCTGGCCATCATTGTATGGGGTCTTACAGGGCCTGTATTTCATTACTCGGATACCTGGCAGCTGGTCATCAATACGGGGACTACTATCATCACTTTCCTCATGGTGTTCGTAATACAAAAGTCACAGAACAAAGATTCCAAGTCTGTACAATTGAAACTGAATGAACTGATCGCAGCCAACAAAATGGCCAGCAATCGCCTCATTGTAATAGAAGATTTATCAGAAGAAGAACTGGATACCCTGCATAAATATTATTGCAAGCTGGCGGATGAAACGAAGAAGAGAATGTCGATGAAAGAGTCGCACTCTGTGGAAGAGGCAATTGAAAATACAGATGAGAAATTAAAGCCGGATAACCAGTAAGTCTCCGGCCTTTTAATGTGATTAGTTAGCAGGCAGCACGACTGTAAATACACTTCCTTTGTCAATTTCACTTTCTACATGTACAGTTCCTTTGTGGTTCATTATAATGTTTTGTGTGCTTGTTAACCCCAGGCCAGTACCTTTCGGTTTGTTCGTGAAGAAGGGGTCAAACAGCCTCATTTTCGTCTCTTCAGGTATACCCGGACCATTGTCACTGATCATGATAACTGCTTTGTCTTTCAGGCGCTCTGTGTTGATTGTGAGCACACCTTTGCCAGGGGTCATTGCTTCAATGGCATTGATGATAATGTTAAGCAATGCAATGATCACTTTTTCTTCATCAGCAGGCACCATGATGTCAGGATAACTGTATTCCTTCTTAACTTTTATTTCATTCAGCTGCAACCTGTCCTGGGCCAGCAGCAATGCTTTTTCTGTCAGTTCATTTGCACCATGTGCACGAATGTTCAGCTCTATCATACGGGTAGAACTGAGCAGTTCTGTAATGAGCTGGTTGATGCGGGTACAGTTGCGCTCTATAATATCTACATATACCTGGCTTTCTTCCATGCTTACCGGCTCGCCTTTAAACTGGCTTACGGCCAGCAGAATATTCGTAAGCGGGTTTCTTACTTCATGAGCGATGACCCGGGCAATGCGGCCGGTGACAATGAACTTCTGTTGTTGTTGCTTTTCCAGTTCTTCTCTTTTTCGCTCCGTGATGTCCTGGGCAATGCAGAGGAAGATTTGTTCTGCTTCGTCCAGCATAACCGCACTGACCATTACATCCAGCTTTTTGCCTTCTTTGGTTACGAAGTTATACTCTGTTTGCAGGGTGTTGTCTTCGCCACAGATGTGGTTGAAGAAGTGGCGGCTTTGCTCTTCCTGCAGAAACAGTTGTTTCAGATTCAGCTGCAGGAACTCTTCTTTACTATACAGCAGGGTCCTGATGGCTGCCGGATTTGCGTCAATGACGTTCTTGTCACAATCTGCCAGTATAATGAGGTCGTGTGCTTTTTCAAACACACTGAAGTATTTCTTTTCTTTTTCTTCGATGGTGCGCAGATGGCGGGCCTCATCCAGGGCATAGCGGATGGAGCGCTCCAGCAGGTCAGCACTGATTTCCCCCTTTACCAGGTAGTCAGAAGCACCTGCCTGCATCGCTTCCTTATCTATACTGTAATCCCCTTTACCCGTGAGCATAATCACTGGTGCCTTGTATTGCAGCTGCTGGAAGTGGTGGAGGATGTCGATACCTGTATATGGTCCCAGGCGATAATCTACGAGGTAAATGTCATGTTTTTTCCGTTCTATTTCCTCTACGGCTTTTGAATAGGTGGGAGCCCAGGCCAGATCGTACTGACCCGGAGAGATGTCCTGCAATAACTGGCTTACCAGGTAAAAGTCATCTTCGTCATCATCGATCATCAGTATGTGAACGGGTTGATCAGTCATTCTTTAAACATTTGGTAGTTCTGCAATTTCGAACCAATATTTACTTAATACACTGGTGAATTCCACGAGTCCTGAGTAGGTCACTGGTTTGATGATATAACTGTTTACACCCAGCTCGTAGCTTTTAGCAATATCCTTTTCTTCCATGGAGGTAGTGAGAATGATAACAGGGATGCTCTTCAATAAGGGATCAGCCTTTATCTCCTTTAATGCCTCACGACCATCCTTCTTGGGCATATTGAGGTCCAGCAGTATGATATGTGGACGCGGGTGTAGCATTTCGTTCGCATACTGCCCACCCCGCCGTAAGTAAAGCAACAGTTCTTCTCCATTTTCTACGAAGTTGATCTGATAATCTGTACTATTTTCTTCAAAAGCGGCCTTGATCAGTTCCTGGTCGTCTGCATCATCATCTGCAATAAGGATGCTAATTTTTCCGGCAGGTTTAATACTGCTCATCCTGATGGGTTTGGGTAAGTGGTAATATAACAATAAAATTTGCGCCCATGCCAGCTGCGCCATGGGCTTTGATATAACCATGATGGCTGTCTGTGATTTTTTTACAGATAGCCAGACCAATACCAGTTCCTGAATATTCACTCATGCCATGCAGCCGCTGAAAAAGCAAAAAAATGCGTTCGGCATAGGCCGGTTCAAATCCTATACCATTATCCTCAAATGAGAGGCGGCAAAATGTATCTTCCAGTTGATTTTCTCTTACGGGTATATCCAGTGCAGCACCTTTCAAAAGTTGGCAACGAATGCTGATTTCCAGTTGCCGCTTAGGACTGGCAAATTTAATTGCATTTGTCAGTATGTTCTGAAAGAGCTGCTGCAGGGAGGTTGGGTTGCCTTCTATGACAGGCAGAACTTCTGTATGAATGATCCCTTTCTTTTCCTGGAGGCTTTCTTCAAGGTCACTGATCACTTGTTGGAGCAGGATATTCAGGTCTGTTTTTACAATATTTTCAGGGGCAATGCGGCCTGCTCTTGAAAAAAGTAGCAGGTCATTGATCAATACCCGCATGCGGGTGACAGCGCTTCCCATACGTGCCAGCAGTTCATTGGCTTCGGCAGGGAGCTGCGAGCCGTATTTCATTTGTAAGCGGTCGCTGAAAGTAGAGATCTTGCGAAGCGGTTCCTGCAGATCATGACTGGCTACATAGGCAAATTGTTCCAGCTCTTCGTTGGATTTATTCAGCAGGCTGATGTTTTGTTGCAGATCCCGCTGATAAGATTTCAGTCTTGATTCGATATGCAGTTGCAGGCGGTATTCCCTGGTGAGGGTCACGTAGGAATAGATGCCTATGAAGATAGCAATGAGTGAAGAAATAAAGATCACGGGCGCCCATATCATGGAATAGAATCGCTGCATATCAGATTGATTATGCAGGTGACCTTCTTCTATTTTCATCATGTCTTGTACTTTCCGGTCTATTCTGGACATCGATTTTTCACCTTCCTGTACGGAGGATGTATCCTTTTGGTAGGACCGCCATTTGGTTTCACCGGCTGCCAGCTGTTTATATTTATTATCGAGCAGTTGTTTCAGGGTATCCAGGTGAAGCTGTTGTTTCACACTGCCTTTGGTTACTTCCCGCAGATGCAGATATTCTTCTTCGATCCTGATGCTACGTTCCTGCATACTAGGCCGGAGGAAGGCGGTGTCCCCGGTAATGCTAAAACCACGAATAGCGGCTTCCGCATCTTTTACCTGCTTGGTGATTACTTCCAGCCTTTTGGATATTTCAATAGTGTGGTTCATCCATCTAGCATTATCAAGCAGGTTCTTGGTGACAATATATGAGCAAACAGATGCAATGATCATTACAGTAGCAGCTATAAAGAATCCTGCGCGTAGCTTTTTCTGAACCGGGATATGCATAGTAGTTTATTCGACAGCAGTCGAATGTACTAAAAGTTTCCGTTATGGAGTGGAAACAAATTCTACAATATGAAATCACTTGTCTACAGCATGTGCAGCTGTGGCTGCTGCATGAAAAAATATAGCTGTGTACGTAAGTGGTATAATTTTGAAATGCTTTGTGGTAAGGGGTTTAAAAGGGAAGACGGTGTAGTTTTTTTCGAAAAAAACTACACCGGGAATGAACTTTGTTTTCATTTCTGTAAAAACTAATCACCATGTTACACCATACAATGTTCGCAGGTGATCCGCCTCCAGGAGGCGTTCCTGAAAAACAACCGGTAAAGCCACCTCCAACGAACCCCAACCCGGCTCCGGGCCCGGAGATTACACCTCCGCCATCACCCCAGGGGCCGGAAAGAAATCCGGTTCCAAATGAGATACCTGATCACGATACACATCGTACTCCTCCTAATCCAAAAGCTTAACACATAAAAACTCAAAAAATTATGGCAACAACTACCAGGACCCAATCAAAGAGTGGCACAGCGGCAAAAAAATCTGCTTCTAAAAATGCTATGCCCGAATCTAAATTCCAGAAACTGTTCAACGAAGAACTGAAAGATATTTACTGGGCTGAAAAAAATCTTGTAAAAGCATTGGGCAAAATGGCCAAAGCAGCCACCTCTGAAGAACTGGCCAATGCAATTACTGAACACCAGGAGCAAACCAAAGGTCATGTTGAAAGATTGGAACATGTATTCGAATTGCTGGGTCAGGCACCAAGAGCTAAAAAATGTGAAGCCATGGAAGGCCTGATTGCAGAAGGACAGGAAGTAGTGGAAGAAACAGAAGAAGATACCGCTGTAAGAGATGCAGGCATCATCATCTGCTCACAAAAAATAGAACACTATGAAATCGCTGCATATGGTAGCCTGCGTACACTCGCACATGTCATGGGCAATGATGATGTAGCTACTATATTAGAGCAGACACTGGGTGAAGAAAAAGAAGCAGATAGTCTGCTCACACAAATAGCAGAATCTTCTGTTAATGAAGAAGCTTCTGCAGAATAATTGTTCTTACTAATTATTGAAAACCCCGAGGGGCTCCTGCATTTTAAAAATGTATGGAGCCTTTTTTAAGGGTTAAATTTATGAGCAGCTATGGACTTAGTCGCAGCAGCAATGGCCACCGCAAAGGCCGTGAAATTGAGATATGTAAAATCTGGTTCAGCTGGTTATACCCGTGTTAAAGTAAGAAGTGGCTTTTACTACCAGGACCAGCATGGAGCGAGAATTACTGATGAAGATACATTGCATCGCATCAGGGGATTAGTAATTCCTCCTGCCTGGCAGGAAGTATGGATTTCTCCGTATCCCAATGGCCACCTGCAGGCCACAGGCATTGATGCCAGGGGTAGAAGACAGTACCGCTACCATTCCACATGGGCCAAAGTCCGTAACGAAACCAAGTACGACCGCCTGCTACATTTTGGGGAGAAACTACCGCAATTGCGCCGCCATATTGAAGATGCGCTGAAAAAGAAAACATTGGACAAAGAAAAGGTAATCGCCATTGCACTCAGTGTGATGCAGGAAACACTGATCCGTGTAGGCAATGCAGCTTATGAAAAATTATATGGCTCCTATGGTCTTACCACACTGCGCGATCAGCATGTGAAAATCAGCGGTGGAATGGCTTTCTTTAAATTCAAAGGAAAGAAAGGAGTGATGCAGCAGATTACACTAAAACACCGCCAATTAGCCAGATTATTGCAAAAAGTAAGAGATATTCCCGGCCAGGAATTGTTTCAGTATTACGAAAGTGGCGAGCATAAATCACTTGACTCAGGCGATATCAATGAGCACCTCAAACTTTGGACAGGAGAGGACTTCACCTGCAAGGATTTTCGTACCTGGTCAGGTACCCTGCATGCGTTGAACCTGCTGGCAGACCTGGCACCATTTGCATCGCAGCAGGAGTGCAAACAAAACCTGGTTGGTATCATTGATAGTGTAGCGGGAAAACTGGGAAATACCAGGGCCGTCTGTAAAAAATATTACATTCATCCCCGTCTTGTGGAAGCATATGAACAATGTAAGCTTGAACCATATCTGGATGCTTTGAAAGCAGGCAGGGAAAAAGCACCCAGGGGAGGATTACATAACGATGAACGGGTGCTGTTGAAATTTTTGAAAAACGGACGATCGTAAGTAACAATCGCCCGTCATTTAAAAAAGTTTTTAGTAGTTTATAAATTAAGCAAAGATCAATTGATCTTCTCTGTCTTCTACCGGTATTTTCTGGATAAATTCATCAAACCCTGACTCTTCGTGTGTACTGTAGGTGCCATATGCATCCAGTACATAACCAATTTCTCCTTCCTTGTCTTCTATGAGATACAGTACCGACATATCGCCCGGATCAGACTCTCCTTCGAAACGGTAGGTTTTAATAATCTTCAACTCATCAGGGTTGTAGATCTTTTGCTTGTCTTTATTCTGCAAGCGGCCATGGTCACTCATTACCAACTCATGATCCAGACCTTTATTGTGCAGTTTTTCTAACACTCTGGTGAGTGTTGTCATTTCACCTGGCTTTTCCATAAACAAAGGTTTTTTACTGATCAAAAATCCAAAAGCCGTGCCATGGCATATCCTTTGGATGTCAATAAAAGTTTAAATCAATTACTATGAGAGCAATATGGTCAGGAACTATCGGCTTCGGGCTGGTCAATATTCCGGTGAAATTATACAGTGCTGTTCAGGACAGCAGACTCGACCTTGATATGCTTGACAGGCGTGATCATGCACACATAAAATTTCACCGTGTCAATGAAGGCACAGGTAAAGAAGTACCCTGGGATAAAATAGTAAAAGGATACCTGTATAATGATGAATACATCATTCTCGAAGACGAAGACTTTGAGGCAGCGGCCCCTGAAAAAACAAAGATTATCAACATCGAAGCTTTTGTAGAAGAAACAGAGATTGATGACATTTATTTCGAAACCCCGTATTTTATAGAACCTGAAAAATCAGGCACCAAAGCGTACGCATTGTTGCAAAAAACGCTGGAACAAACAGGAAAGGCCGGCGTTGGCAGATTTGTGTTGCGCACCAGTGAACATGTTGTAATAATTCGTCCACGGGAAAATTATCTGCTGTTGCAACAACTGCGTTTTCAGGAAGAGATCCGCTCTGCTGAAGAACTGGCTTTACCATCAGGCACGGCTGCAAAAATTCAGAAAAAAGAACTGGATATGGCTGTAAAACTGGTAGAGAGTTATACGGCAGGCTTTGACATCAGCCAGTTCAAAGACGAGTACCATGCAGAGCTGCTGAAAATTATTAAACAAAAAGCGAGTGGTAAGAAGCGGACTGTGAAGAAAATGAAAGTAGTGCATACCAAAAGTACCGATCTGTTTAGTCAGCTGAAAGCCAGTTTGGGCAACGGTCGCAAGCGGGCATCATAATTGTTTTTGATACTGGTAAAATCATGTATTATGGATAAAGCAAACCGACATACCAATCTATCTCCGGTATATGGTATCACCATAGCAGTAATCTCTATTGTTTTTACCATTATCTTTTATGTTACACAGGTATCCGGTATGATCTGGACAGGCTATTTTGGTTCGCTGGTGCTGTTCCTGGGGGTACTGTTTTCCGTGATACATTACAATAGTCAGCATCATGAACGTGCGAATATGATGGCCATGTTTTCAATGGGATTCAGGACCACTTTGTGGGCAGTGGTGATCACTACCTTGTTTTCAGTCGTATTCCACTTTATGGAAGCTGATCAGACGGAAACCAATTTCTGGATTTACCTGTTTGGTAATGTCTTTTTCACCAACATCATTGTAGGCATAATAGCATCAATTATTGCTGCAATGGTGTTCAAAAGAAACCAGAAAACGACTAAATCAGACTAAGGGATTACATTAACCAGCCCAGTAGCAGGCAGGCAAGTACGATGAAAGGAGAGGGGAGACGTGAGAATGCCAGTATGGCCAGCGTACCCAGGGTGATCAGGATATTATACCATGTATGAGGTATGGCCATGAACAGCATGATAGTTGCCCCCCACATGATACCTACCACAGCTGCATTGATACCTTCCAATGCACGGTATATAACTACATATTTCTTAAGATTAGTCCAGATAGGAAAGAAGAATAATACCAGTAGCAGACTGGGTAAAAATATAGCCACAGGTGCCAGCATGCAGCCCAGCAGCTGATAGCCCGGCCCCAGGTTGCGCATTACCATTCCTCCTACATAGGCGGTAATGGAGAAGGTAGGTCCTGGTAAGGCCCGCATGATACCAGCACCGGTGAGTAGCTCTTCTGCACTCATAAATGCCGATTTGGCACGGGTTACATACTGCTCCAGCATCATCGCTATCAGTATATCACCACCACCAAATACCAGGCTACCGAAACGGTAAAAGTTCTCAAACAGGTTAAAAGGACGACGGGTAATCCAGTTATGCGTACGCGCTATTTCGGAGAATACACCCGCGAGTATAAAGAGTGTGGCAAACAACCAGATGTTTGTCCACTGGATCTTTTTAGGCTTATCAGGGTGATCTGGAATACGCTTGTTACTGAAGTTAGACACGATACCCCCCAATATAATCAGGGCCGGAAAGGTCCATGGTGATTTCAGGAACAAAGCGGTGAACAGGGCGACCACCATGATGATAAAAGTAGCCAGGTTGCGGATACTGATACTGAAAGCACGTAAACTGCCATAAACAAGGAATCCTACTGCCATGGGCTGCACGTACTTGAAGATGTCTGTATGCAGTGCTTTCTGATCAAAGTATTGTAAGAGGAAGCTCAGTGATCCCATCAGGAAACAGGCAGGAGCTATCCATATGAGCAGGGTGACTACCGCCAGTGGTACGCCTCCGCGTTTGTAGCCAATCAGTGTGAGGGTTTGGGAAGAAGAAGCACCCGGGAGTAGCTGACAGAAGGCATTGTATTCCATCAACTCCTGTTCTGTTACATCCCTTCTTTGCTGCACAAATGTTTTCAACATCATAGCCAGGTGACCTTGCGGGCCACCATAGGCTGTTAAACTGTGTAAAAAAACAGCCCGCAGGAATGGAATATGACGAAGAAACACTATGCGGGAAATTACGGCTGCCCGAATTTCAATAAAATATTGAAAATATCAAACATTTATGCGACAAAAGGTTGATTTTGCTGGGTTAATCATGATATTTATCATAAAATAAAGCCGGCCACATTGTGACCGGCTTTATTAATAGTGAATTATTTCTTTAATCCTATTTCTCTCAATCGCTCATCCAGGTATTCACCAGCGGTAATTGCTTCATACTCTCTCGGGTGTTCCGCATCCACTGTGCTTTCAAGACAATTCAGCGGCATCTCTGACTTAGGATGCAGGAAGAATGGAATAGAGAATCGGCTGGTGCCCCACAGCTCGCGGGGTGGATTCACTACACGGTGTGTGGTAGATCTTAGTTTATTGTTCGTAAGTCTTTGCAGCATGTCGCCCACATTCACTACAATTTGTTCAGGCAGTGAGGTCACCGGTACCCAGTTATTCTGTTTATCCAGAATTTGCAAACCATCGGCAGAAGCGCCTACCAGCAGGGTAATCAGGTTGATATCCTCATGCTGTTCTGCGCGGATGGCAGACTTAGGTTCCTCTTTGATAGGAGGATAGTGGATCGCTCTCAGGATGGAATTACCATTGTGAACGAACTGGTCGAAGTAATGCTCATCCAGTCCCAGGTACAATGCAATAGCCTGTAACAGGGCGATACCTGAGGTTTCAAAAGCTTTGTATGCCGCTGTGCAGGTGGGTGTAAAAGCAGGTAGTTCTTTTACCGCTACATTATCCGGATATTCTTTGGCAATCGGATCGCCGTCTGTTACAGTTTGTCCAAACTGAAAGAATTCTTTCAGGTCGGGGGCGTCAAATCCTTTTGCGTGTTCTTTACCAAATGAAGTATAACCACGCTGGCCTGCCAGTTCCGGGATTTCGTAACTGCGCTTTACATCAGCTGGCAGGGCGAAGAACTGTTGTACATACTTGTACAGGTCTTCAATCAGTTTGTCGGGAATACCGTGATTTTTAACTGCTACAAATCCTACTTCCTCATAAGCTTTACCCAGCTGCTGCACAAAGGCTGCTTTGCTGGCTGCGTCGCCTTTCGTAAAGGCGGCGAGGTCTACAACAGGGATGGAATGTGTCGTTACCATAGTTAATGCGATTTACATCACTAAGGTATAGAAAATGCCTATTTCAGTAATGCTTTTTCTTCTTCTGTAATGTCTACCATAGCATAGCGGTCCACGCGGTTGATGAGCATTTCATCCATGATGTCTACTACATTTCTATAGTTGGCGTCGTTGTCGGCTTTGATCAGTACCATCAGTTTATTGTCGCCTGTTCTCTTCATAATTTCTTCTTTCTTTTTGATGATCGCATCCCTGATATTCGCATAGGTAGTGGATTTTACGTCTTCAGGATGATACATGCCTTCGTAATATTTCACTGTATTGTTGGCGCCGAGCAATACGGTCATGGCGTTACTTTCTGCCAGGGGCTGCGGTTTACCGTCGTCACGGGGCATAATCAGGTCCATGGTTTTGGGTTGCAGCAGGGTAGTGGTCAACATGAAAAAGGTGATCAACAGGAATCCCAGGTCTACCATAGGGGTCATATCTACCCGGGTACTCAGTTTTTTAGCGCGCTGGCCACCTCTTTGTTTGCCAGGGTTGGATTGGGTGTTCATTTCAGCCATAACAAAAGATTTATAATATAGACACACCCGTAACAATATTCCATAAAAAAATAGCCCCGGATTTTCACCCGGAGCCATTTAAAATATTATGCATATTAAAAATTAAAATTCTGCACTCTTTGGTGTTCTTGGGAAAGGAATCACGTCTCTGATATTTCCCATACCAGTTACAAACAGTACCAGTCTTTCGAAACCTAAACCAAAACCTGCATGTGGAGCCGTACCAAAGCGTCTTGTATCCAGGTACCAGCTCATTTCTTCTACCGGCAGTTTCATTTCTTCCATGCGTCGTACCAGCTTGTCGTAGTTTTCTTCACGCTGGGAACCACCTACTATTTCACCGATACCAGGGAAGAGAATGTCCATTGCTCTTACTGTTTTACCGTCTTCGTTCTGCTTCATGTAGAAAGCTTTGATAGCCGCAGGGTAATCTGTGAGAATCACCGGTTTTTTGAAGTGTTTTTCTACCAGGTAACGTTCGTGTTCGCTCTGCAGATCTGCGCCCCATTCTTCGATCAGGTAGTTGAACTTTTTGGATTTATTTGGCTTACTGTTTTTCAGAATGTCAATTGCCTCTGTGTAAGTGAGACGCTGAAATTCATTGTTCAGTACAAATTCCAGTTTTTCGATCAGCCCCATATCACTTCTTTCCTGCTGTGGTTTTTGTTTTTCTTCTTCAGCAAGGCGTGCCGCCAGGAATTCCAGGTCTTCCCTGTTATTTTCCAGCGCATAGCCGATTACGGATTTGATGAAAGCTTCTGCCAGGTTCATATTGTCTTCCAGGTCATAGAAAGCCATTTCAGGTTCTATCATCCAGAACTCTGCGAGGTGGCGGGCTGTATTTGAATTCTCTGCACGGAAGGTAGGCCCGAAAGTGTAAATATCGCCAAATGCCATTGCTCCCAGTTCACCTTCCAGCTGGCCGGATACGGTCAGGTTAGTCGCTTTGCCGAAGAAGTCTTCTTTATAATCGATGTCGCCATTTTCGGTCAGTGGCGGATTTTTAGGATCCAGGGTACTTACGCGGAACATTTCGCCAGCGCCTTCGGCATCAGATGCCGTGATAATAGGGGTGTGCAGGTATACAAAGCCTTTTTCGTTGAAGAATTTGTGTACTGCAAAGGCCAGTGCATGACGCAGGCGGAATATAGCCCCGAAGGTGTTAGTGCGGAAGCGCAGGTGTGCAATTTCGCGCAGATATTCCAGGCTCGGGCGGTTTTTCAGCTGCAGGGGATATTTCTCACCGTCACAGTCACCCAGAATTTCCAGCTCTACAGCCTTGATTTCTACGCGCTGGCCTTTACCCAGAGACGGAATCACGGTTCCAGATACGCTGATGGCGGCACCTGTGGTCAGGCGCTTGATTAGTTCAGCAGATACGGAATTCTGATCCAATACAATCTGGATATTATTATTGGTAGAGCCATCGTTCAAAGCTATAAACTGATTGTTACGGAAAGACCGTATCCAACCTTTTACCACTACGTTGTAGTCTGTTTTCTCGTCAAGCAATATCTGCTTAACCTTCGTTCTTTGGCTCATATAATGTAAATTTTTAGGATTGCAAATTTAAGCGATAAGGGTGATTCTACACCCTTTTCCAAATAAAATGTTAAATGTGGAAAAATACTGTTGTCCCCGATTTGGCAGGAAAGTTGCGGGCAATAAGCGGGACCATATCCGAAGACAGGCTGTGGGCCGGTGTTTTCCTCCCTGAAACCGCTCGCCAAGGGGCCTCAGGGCCGGATTACAGGCATTTTGGAGCCTGCTTTTTTTTTGGATAATAGCGAAAGTTGTTTTAATCTTGCGTTACAATCTGTCTGATTAAGTTCAAATTCACATCTTCATCAGCAGTCCTAAACTCAACATTCCCTATCAGATTTAATAACCAGATTAAATTTATTGGACTCAAAAAACAATTATTTTGTAATTGGTGTATGTTGGTATGTAGTGGTACCCACCTTGCAACACTTCTAAAATTTGACAACACACGATGATGTACGACATCTTACAATTGAACGACATGCTCGTTCCTGAGCTGCTTGACATTGCAGAGAAACTGGATGTGCCAAACGCCAAAAAACTGAGCAAACAGGATCTTATCTACAAAATTCTCGACAAGCAGGCAGTAATGGCCTCAGAAGGTAACCCGGCCAATGGAGAAGAAAAGAAGACACGTAAACGGAAATCAGCAAAAAAAGAAGACGAACACGAAGAAGCACCAGTAGCAGAAGCCGCATCAGATGAAAAACCAAAACGCGGCAGAAAACCTGGAGCACTCAATAAAGCTAAAGAAGTTGAAGAACCTAAGGCATCCGAAAACAAACCCAAAAAGAAAGACTTCGATATAGACCTGGATAGTATTCCTTCCCTTACATTTGACGACGACGACGATGAAATCATCCCTCAGTTTACTGAAGACGAAGAGGATGAAGAGGAAGAATTAATTACTAATACCAAGGCGCCTGCTACTCCTGCAAAGAAAGTAGTATTGGAGGAAGAAGACGAAGATGAAGAGGAAGAAGAGGATGACGACGACGACTTCGTAATGCCTGAAGAGCCTATCGTGCCGCAGAAACAGCGTTTCAGCAACAAGCAGAAAGAACCTGCTTTCAATATAGAATTTGATGGTATTATCCTCAGTGAAGGTGTGCTGGAAATGATGCCTGATGGCTATGGTTTCCTCCGCTCTTCCGATTATAACTACCTCAGTTCTCCGGACGATATTTACGTGTCTCCTTCCCAGATTAAATTATTCGGTCTGAAGACAGGCGATACCGTTAAAGGTTCCGTTAGACCTCCGAAAGAAGGGGAGAAATACTTCGCTCTTCTGAAAGTGGAAACGATCAATGGTAAATCACCTGAAGAAGTACGTGACCGCGTACCATTCGATTACCTGACACCACTGTTTCCTTTCGAGAAACTGAGACTCACTACTACTTCCAATAACTACTCTACCCGCATCATGGACATGTTTACCCCTATTGGTAAAGGTCAGCGTGGTCTGATCGTAGCACAGCCTAAGGTTGGTAAAACCATGTTGCTGAAAGAAGTAGCTAACGCTATCGCAACTAACCACCCTGAAGTTTACCTGATGGTAGTACTCATCGATGAGCGCCCGGAAGAGGTAACCGATATGGAACGTAGCGTAAAAGCAGAAGTCATCGCTTCTACTTTCGATGAACCAGCTGAAAAACACGTAAAAGTTTCTGCCATCGCCCTGCAAAAAGCAAAACGCCTGGTAGAATGCGGCCACGATGTAGTTATCCTGCTGGATTCCATCACCCGTCTCGCCCGTGCACACAACACCGTAGCTCCTGCTTCCGGTAAAGTACTGAGTGGTGGTGTGGAAGCAAATGCTATGCAGAAACCAAAACAATTCTTTGGTGCAGCCCGTAAAATCGAAAATGGTGGTTCACTCACCATCCTCGCTACTGCACTGATCGATACTGGTTCTAAAATGGACGAAGTAATCTTCGAAGAATTCAAAGGTACCGGTAACATGGAGTTACAACTGGATCGCAAACTGGCGAACAGACGTATCTTCCCTGCCATCGACGTATCTGCTTCCTCTACCCGCCGTGATGATCTGCTCCTTGATAAGGATCATCTGAAACGCCTTCACATTCTCCGCAATCACCTCGCGGATATGAATACAGAAGAATCCATGCACTTCATGTTACAGCACATGAGGGGGACTAAAAATAATGAAGAGTTCCTGATCTCTATGAACGGATAAGCAACTCCCAGCCATAAATAAAAAAGCATCCCGACCGGGATGCTTTTTTATTTATACTGTTTCAAATGTAAAAGTAAATCTTTCTTTCGCCGTTCCGCTACTTCCAACGTTACCCCATTTCTCATTACTACATTTCCACCTTCTGTACTTACATGGCCAATCTGGCTCATCTGCACCATCTGCAGGTTATTGACCTGGTAAAATCTTAAGGTGCTGAACAGATCTGCATAATACCGGAATGGTCGGTTCGACTGTACCTGGTGATGATCATCCAGGTAAAACAACGTTTTATCGCCCAGCGCTTCCAGGTATGTTACTGTCGATAAAGCGATGGTCGTATCATCACCTCCCGATTGTGGCAACATCAGCATCAGGCTTGTATTTCGGCTATTGTTAAAATTGGCCAGCAGTACCTTGTACCGGTCTTTACTCCTGCCAGCTTCCAGTCGGGCACTGATAATAGCGATGGCAGTCGTGAGACTTTCCCGATCTATTGGTTTTAAAATGATTTCCACTTCGCTAAAGCGGATGGTATGCAGAAACTTTTTTTCAAATGCAGTAACAAATACAGCCTCAAACTGGGGCACGTCCTGCGTACCCAGTAATACATCAAACCCGGTTCCATCAGGCATTTCAAGATCGAGGAAAACCAGCTCGGGCTGGCATTCCCGGATGGTAGCAATACCATCAGTACAGTCAGAAGCAGTAGCTACAATTTTTACCTGCGGGCAATATTTTTCCAGCATCAGCGAAATAATGTCCCGGCTATTGCGCTCGTCATCTATAATTACGGCCTTTATCATAAAATCTAAAGGGTAGTTGGCCTACAATTGGGGAATAAGTATCCGCACAATAGTACCACTTTCCACAGAATTTTTCTCCGATTTATCAATGATATCTATATGAATGCCAGTGTTGTACATCTTGTTGAGCAACTCCGCACGGTTAAAGCTGATCTCCATGCCGGAAGACTGGTGATGTTTCGGCAAAGTACGCATGGATTTAGACCTGTTTATACCAATACCATTATCTTCAATCAGGCATTCCAGCATATCTGGTGCTACCTGGTTAAACTGTATCAGTAATTGCCCAATATGGTTACGGGAATTTGTCATCCCATATTTTACAGCATTTTCCACATACGGTTGCAGCAGCATAGCAGGTATTTCCAGTTCTGCTGTTGCAATGAGCGGATCTACCAGCAGCTCATATTCCATTTTATTTTCAAACCGCATCTTTTCCAATCCAAGATAGGTATTGAGATATGCGATTTCATCTGCCAGTGATATGAAATTGCGTCTTGAAAAGTCCAATGTTTTCCTGATCAGGTAAGAGAAATCAGACAAATACTTCTGTGCATATTCATAATCCCGCTGCATGACGAACAGCTGTATGGAATTGAGGCAATTGAAAATAAAGTGTGGATTAATTTGCGCACGGATGGCCTTCAGTTCTATCTCTGTCAGTTTTTTATTGTACTCTGTTTCCAGGTGAATTTTCCGTTGTTCTTCGAGCTCCTGTTTCTTGCGAAGAATTTCCGTGGTCTGTTCTTTTACCAATTCTTCCAGTTGTTCATTCAGCTTGTGTTGCAGCTCCTTGTTTTTATTCAGCTGTTTGATCAGTAGTTCCTGGGTACGGGTTCTTTCGTGATGCACCAGTTTATTGCGGTAACTCAGTCCTGCAAGGAAGAACATAGCTTGCAGCAAGACTCCCACAATGATGAGCAGGGAAGGGGCAACA
>NZ_JBCNKH010000010.1:0-154098 GCF_039596135.1 Chitinophaga sp. | reverse complement strand
ATACACCTACCAACAGACCATCACTATTTGACACTCTTCCCCAACCACAAAATACACCTACCAACAGACCATCACTGTTTAGCCTACTTCCACCTCCAAAAAATTCCGGACCAAAAGGAAAAAGTGATAACGATAAGCAGGAAACCATTTAAACGCATATAAAGGGGCCATCCTTTAAAATCCAGACAGCCCCCTATTGACAATATCAAACAGCTCTGATTGCATTTAATATCTCTTTTATATCCTCAATGGTCGTCAAAGGATTTAATATCGTAAACTTCAGATAAAACCGCCCGTCTACTTTTGTACTTGCTACCAATACCTCACCGGAAAAAAACAACTTTTCCTTTATTCTTCTATTCAATTCACAAGGCGAAACGGTCAATGAAGCAGGATAATACCTGAACACCAACACCCCTAAATCGCTATGACTTAATAACTGAAAATCTTCCTGGCTTTCTATATAACATGCCGCCTCTTCTGCCGTTTCAATAATCGTATCTGTATACGCCCCCAACTGCTGCCTGCCCATAAGGCGTAATGTAAACCACAGTTTCAATGCATCAAACCTTCTCGTACTCTGCGTCACCGACTTATTAATCTGTGCCGGCAGCGCATCATAATCCTGCTCCTTTGGATTCAGGTAATCCGCATGGTGCTTAATGATGTTCAGGTGCAACTTATTCTTCACGATAAAAGCACTTGAGCTAATCGGCTGGAAAAAAGACTTATGATAATCTATAGTCACCGAATCTGCCAGCTCAATTCCATCCAGCAAATACCGGTACTTATCCGTTAACAGCAACCCACATCCATAAGCGGCATCTACATGATACCACAACTGGTTCCGCTTCGCCACGCCGGCTATGCCATTGAGTGGATCCACATTCCCAAAATCGGTGGTACCAGCTGTAGCTATTACTGCTATTGGAATATTCCCCAACTGGCGTTCTTTTTGAATAGCCGCCTCCAATGCGCCCACATCCATCCTGAACCGTTCATCAGTCGATACTTTTATCACCGCCTGCTCCCCCAACCCCATCAGCGACGCATTCTTCTGATTACTAAAATGGGCCTTCTCTGACACGAAAATCCTAAATCGGCTTGCCTCCACAGGATGTCCATCCAGTTTTATATTATGGTTCAGAAAGTTCAACGCATAGTAATCCCTTGCCAGCAACAACCCCATCATATTACTCTGCGAACCTCCTGCCGTAAACACGCCGGCGCACTGCTCATCATACCCAATCTGCGCGCCCGTCCAGTCTATCAGCTTTCTCTCCATAAACGTTCCACCCGCACTCTGATCGTACGTATCCTGGCTACTATTGATCGCACTGATAATCACTTCTGCCGCCAGCGCCGGTATCACCACCGGGCAATTCAGGTGTGCAATGTACTTTGGCAAATGAAACGCCGTTGCATGCTGTATATACAACCGATCTACTTCCTCAAACAAACTCTCATAATCAGGAAGCGGGGTATCAAAATCCACTTCCCTGAACTGCGCCAGCAAAGCCGCCGGCTTTATCCCGCTAAATGGTTTCTTATTATTTTCAAGAAAAGCTGTCACCCGCTCTGCAGCAGCCGTGATAGCAGCATTGTATTCTGCCGCAGCACCTTCGTAAAAAATATCCTTTACAGGTGCAGCAACCAACGTTGGTTGATTCATAATTGATTTATTTAAATAGACTGCCGTAATGTTCTTCCATAATTAAATAAGGGTCGTCTGCATGCGTCACGCCCCTGATGCCAATGAGACTGGTCTTGCTCATCATACGCAACATCATTCGCCGCTCACATTTCACCATCCGATCATTCTCCTTCCGGAACCCTGCCACAAAAGCATTCCTGCCATGTGCACACAAATGATTGTTCACAAATATGAGATCACCGGACTCCGGTATAAAATCATTGTAAATGAGCTGGCGCGCCTCTTCCCAGAAATGTTTTAAATGAGCCATTGCCTCCGGGGTTTGTCCGGCCGCTTCATTATATATTTGCTCCGCCGCATCAAAGCGGATAAAAGGGTGCTCCCTGTTGCCATATAATACGGGGGTGGTGACTTCTTCCCCCCTGGCTGCATCTGCATCATAGTTGGCATCCTTCGGACACTTATAAATCGGTTCGAACAATGCATCACTTAATTCGCCATGCGAACGAATGCTATACAATGAACTCGGCACCTGCTCCTCATTTCTCAAAAAGAGAAAACTGAGAAAATCCGCCGCATTAAACAGGAAAGCATCTTCCGTATGCACAAACAAATCCGTTCTTGATCCCGACCCCGTCTGCGTAAAATTCATTTTCTCATCAGGAATAATCGCATGCAGTAACCCGCCGCCCCTGCGCTGTGCATAGTACTGCACCGGTTTGGAAGGCACCGCCCCGTGCAACAAAGCACAAATAAAACCATAACGATTGATCTTCGTATTATCCAACTGCTTATAAGAAGGTGGCGTAGGACCCAGCTGGTCCTGGTCTACATTCACCAGTCCTCTCAATACAATCGCACCATACTGCGAAGCAGAGAAATCTGTTCCAAAACTGCTGAGGATACGGGAAATCCTTTCCGGCAATAACTGAAACGCATGCAAATGCAACTCTGCAATGAATGCGGGGTTTTCATAACCTCCAAATGCCAGTGCCAGCATATCGCCCAGTTTTGTAATGGCCGCGCGTTCACGTGGAGTGATATCTATGATGAGTGGGGCCATTGGCGGATAGGTGCGTGTTACGGAGAGCAACACATCATGCATTATGTTCGCTGTATTGGGTTCCATATTGTTTCGTTTTAGAGAGTGATTTTTCCTTCCAGGCTTCATCCCTGTATGCAGCAGCCATCTTGCCGCCGTCTATATGATTCCATCCCGGAGGTTTGAGCACATAGCGTATCTTATCAATCAGGCGGGGTGCGGATCTGATATCTGTCCAGAGATCCCGCCAGAGTAGTAATTGTACCTGCCAGAGGCTTTTGGGATTGATCTGTTCACTCAGTATGCCATACACTGGTTTTATATCATCCAGTTCTGTCTGGAATGTGCCAAACAATTTATCCCAGATAGAAAAAGTTTCACCATAGTTCCTGTCCAGGTAGATGTAATTCTTTGCATGGTGTACCCGGTGTACGGATGGTGTGATGAACAGGAATTCCAGGAACCGCTGTTTGCCAACATAGCGGTCAAAGTGATCATTCACATGTTCATACAAGCCATAGAGCCTGGCTATGGATTCACAGATAAATATCATGAATGGATCAAAACCTAAGATGGGTAGCCAGATAATTGTGAGCGGAATATGCAGGAATCCCAGGAATGAGCCCCGTACAGCTACCGTCAGTTTCATTTCTTCGGCGGTGTGATGTACACCATGTATACACCAGAAGAAGCGCACCTGGTGCCCCAGCAGGTGTACCAGCCAGAACATGAAATCGTACACCAGGTAGGTGAGGATCCATATGTACCAGGCATCGCTCAGTGTGGTGATGCGGTACTGGTACAACCACATCATAGTACCGAAGATCACAACTTTGCCTAAGAAGAAATAAGGAATGCTATCCAATACATACGAAAAGACATTCACCCAGCCTTCCCTGTTGCTTTCCATTTTTTTACTGATGACTAGTAACAGCCATTCTACGATTACAAGGCCAAGGACCACATAGCCGAATACGCCCTGTAGTTTTCCGAGTAAGATGGGGAGATATGTATTCATGTTAACCAGGTCACTTTTTTCTCAATTCCTGTCCGCCGTTTACTGGAAGTATATTCTGCCATATTATAATAACCCATGTAAAAAAAGCCGAGGCATCTTTCATTCGGTGCCAGTTCAAACCGCGCCGCATATTCAATACAGGCGGCACAGCTATCCCAGTATCCGCCTATGTCATAGGCTGTACAGGTGAGCGCCATATTCTGTACAGCACAGGCTACTGCTGCCAGTTCTTCCCATTCTGTTATCTCAACTTTCGTACTTCTCCGCATGATGATGACGACCACACAACCTGCTCTTGCCGGATAATGTAATAGCCGTTCATACTGCGTTTTATAATACTCCGCGAGGTACACGCCAAATTGTGTCAGCTGCTCGCCCTGCAAAACGATAAAGCGCCAGGGCTGGGTCATTTTATAATTAGGTGCCCAAATAGCATTCGTCAATACTTCTTCTATCACCGGTTTAGGAACAGGCTTATCTATATAGTAGTCAGCAAAAATGCTCCTGCGATTCCGGATCAGGTCCGTAATCATTTCCACTTTCGTCATCATACATGCTGTAAGGATGCATTAGCTTTTTTGTAAACTGCTATCGGGTTCTTTAACATACCGGCCAACTGCAAACTACCAGCCGGATCGGCCAGGTCTACCATTTGCTTGTTATTTCTCAATTGCAGTCGGTTCAGACAAGAGAGGATGAACTCTTCTGCAAACAGGTCATATTGTTCGAACTTTTCCGCATGTTCGGGATGTTCTTCCTGGTAAGCGTGAATGGTGGATGCTACCAGCTGCCAGAACTTATCTTCTGCATAGTCACAATGTTCTACCAGGATCTGTGCTACAAAACGGAAAAAACAATCAAATACATCTGTGAGTATACTCAAGGCTCTTAATTCTTCCGGCACCGTTACACAAATCCTTCTCCCCTTTTCAGGAATCTCTTCTTTGTAACTAAATACCCCGATCTCTTCCGTAATGTCTTTCATGATCGCTTTCACAGGTGCATGGTTCTCCAATACAAGTATCAGGTTCTCTCCATGCGGCATGAACACGAGATCATGCTCATAAAAACAATGCAACAAAGGCGTGAGATAACTCTGCAAATACTTTCGTAACCAGTCTGTTGTACTGATACCGGCTGCTTTGATCAATTCATGCAATAATGAATTGCCATTGAAATCGATGTGCAGTAAACCGGCCATTGTCATCAGGCGCTGGCCCGGTTGCAATACAGTGGCAGGGCTTTCCCGCCACAGGGCAGCGAGCATTTTATTGTAAGGCGATGTCTTTCCAAATGGTTCGTAGTAGAAGTTGCGGTAACCTACGGTCGCAACTTCACATAGCAGGGTAAATCCTAATTTTTGTATATAAGGATCGCCTGCAATTGCTGACTTGATCCACGCTGTAATCGGTGGTGTACTATCCATATAATAAGGGGTCAACCCTCTTACGAATCCCATATTGAGTACGCCGATGGCAGTCTTGGTATAATGTTTATCCGGATGGCTAAGGTTATAAAAAGTACGAATGGATTGCTGTGCGCTGAAATCGTCCGGGCCTTCGCCAAGGCAAACCAGCAGATTACTGGCAATGTCAGGTGCAAAAATGATGGCCAGTTTATTGTACCACTGCCACGGGTGTACGGGAATAAAGAAGTAATCAGCAGGATCTACGCCTTTCTCTTTCAGAACTTTATTAAAAGAGGCCAGCGTCCGCTCTCCCAGTTCCTTTTCCATCAATAACTGGTAAGGTAGGTCATCTACCGCGGCATATGCCGCCCGGCTTTTATGGCCAGCTAACCAGATTAAACGGATGCGTGTATCTGCCTCCGGTGCATATGCCCTGTAGTCTTCCGCGTCAAATCCTATACGGCCATTGTTGGCCACAAAACAGGGATGGCCACTGGTCATGGCGTGCTCCAGCGTCTGGTAACCGGCATTCACTAATTCCCCTGCACTCAGCGTATGATTGGCCATCATATAGGTACTGCCATACAAGGTGCTGGTGATCTCTTCGAGATAACTGGGCAGCTGCTCTGTTGAAATATTTAACAGGTCTTTGAATTCCAATATAAAGTGCAGGCTATCTAAAGGTGCCTGTTCATCACCTTTGAATTTCTTCAGCGAATCTTTGTCGATATACCAGTGCTGCAGCCTTAAGATCCGGGCACGGAAACTATAAACTATTTCCTCTGGGGAAGTCAGCGTATAATGTCCCCATTCATTTTCTTCATATTGCAAAACGGGTGTGAGCAACAGCTCATGGGCAAACTCACTGATGATCTTACATACGTGCAATTGGTTGGCACGTGCCCATAATGCCGGTTGTAAATTGGAAACTACTTGTGCGGCTTGTTTCATACTATCAATTTTGACGTTTTGGAAGGCTGTGTTCTAATTACATAATAATATAGGACGGTTACAATGGCGAAACCTGCAAAAGCTACCATAAAGGGCATGCGCAGGCTAAACTGATCTACCAATACCCCGGCCATGGTGCTGGCTATCAATACACCCATATTCTGAAAGAAATGGATTTTACTATATTCAATGGCATATGCTACCGGGTCGCTCACATGAAAAAGCAGGGCATCGAAGCGAACAGCAGCCTGGAAGAATGACCAGCCGTAAATACACCGACCGATAAATACCGCGCCGGCCATGGGATATCGCTGCAATAACAAACCTGCCAGGCCAAATAACAGTGCGGAGATAATACCCTGGTATACATTGCGCGCACCCTGTTGTTTCTTGTTTATATACAGGCCAATCATCGCGACCACGGCGGGGATAGCATATACAGCGCCTGACAACATTTTACTGTTGCTATTGGTCAGGCTTTCCCAGTATTTTACAAAAAAGGGCCGGATGATGAAATCACTGAAGTACAAAATCAGGGTGATAATACCCAGTTTCAACACCATACCTTGTGGCCAGATACTGGTTTTGACCTTTGGTGGCGTTGCGGCTGGAGGTACCTCACCGGAGGTTTGGAGCAGGTAGAAACTCATACCTGCCTGTATAAAATCGCCGGCTGCCATGCCCATAAAGATCCATGCCGGCGACAACCAGTCGATCAGCATACCGCCAAATACAGCACCGAGTACACTGCCGCAATGAATGATTACTGCAAGTAACCCGATGATATGGGTATGCTCCTCTTTTTTCGTAATGCGCAGGATAAAAGGATATACCAGCAGGTAGCTTCCTTTAAAGACAATAATCGATAAGGAAACAATCCAGAAGTGTACATAGCTGGTGATAAAAAAACAACTGGCTGCCAGGGTGCCGGCTATCAGTTGGGTATAAACGAGAATACGCAGTTCTGATTTCCCTTTTGAGATCCATGCCCACATCGGGAAGGCGACCATAACGGTTGCGCATACTGTGCTGAAATAAAAGCCAACGGCCTTCGGATCACTAATCCCAAACTGGGATTTAAAGAAATGAGGGTAAAACGGATGCAATAGATAATCACTCACCACCGCCACCAGCGTCATGATGATCAGGAAATTTCTCACCTTCATACTTAAATCAGTTCCGGAATATGCTGTAAAATTTGTTCATCGTCGGTAACCATGAATTGCTGGAAGGCAATTCTTTTCTCTATTGCATAGTAGTCCATACCTGTCATTTCGCGGATCAGGATGGCATTGCGATAGCAGCCCATACCCAGGTCTGGCGTAGATAAGCCATGGGTGTGCAGCTCGGCATTTTGTACGAAGATGTTTTTACCAATGCTGTAATTACGGCTTACATCGAATCGGCCTTTTTCATCGAAAGCGATTCTGTCTTTAATGTTATTCAAGAAAGCGGGCATACTGTAATGATAACCAGTAGCTAGTATCAGTCCTTCGGTATGGTGCCTGTAATGTTTTTCTACTTCTTCCTGGTAAAAGTCCAGCGTGAAGCCATCATCATATACGACCTTCTTCAATGCGGAATTTGTGCGCAGTGATACGGTGATATCGTGTTGGAGTCTTTTTGTATACAGCAGGTCGAAGATATTGCCAATGAGATCGTTATTAATTCCTTTGTACAAATGTCGTTGATTCCGGCTCAGCAGGTCTCTCTTTTCCATGGGCAGGGCATGGAAGTAATCGACGTATTCGGGGGAGGTCATTTCCAGCGTGAGCTTGCTGTATTCAAGCGGAAAGAACCTGGGAGAACGGGTAATCCAGTGCAGTTGGTACCCATAGGTATCGATGTCTCCTAACAGGTCATAATAAATTTCAGCAGCACTCTGGCCACTGCCCACGATAGTGATGCTACGCTTACTTTGAAGTGTAGTTTTATTTTCGAGGTAGTTGGATGAGTGAATGGCGTTTCCCAAATGCTCCCTGCACATGGCAGGTACATATGGCACGGTACCGGTACCTAACACTAATCTTTTCGCGTTGATCTTTCCGTTATTGGTAAACAGGGTATAGTATTCCCGGTCATCATCCCAGGTAATATCCTCCACGCATGTATTCCAATGCAGATTGGACAGCTTCTTCACCGCCCACTGGCAGTACTTGTTATACTCGTGGCGCAATATTTTGAAATTCTCCCTGATGTAAAAAGAATAGATGCGACCTTCTTCCTTCAGGTAGTTCAGAAAGCTGAACGGGCTGGTAGGATCTGCCATGGTAACAAGGTCCGCCATGAAGGGAACTTGTAATGTCGTGTCCTGTAGCAGCATACCAGGATGCCAGTTGAAACCTTCGCGCTGATCCAGAAAAATGCCATTCAGTGTCTTAATGGGTTGTGTCATGGCCGCGAGGCTGATATTGAAGGGACCTGCACCGATTGCCGCAAAGTCGTAAACCTTTTCAGTATTCATAAAATAGTTTTTGTTGATGGTAGTAAATCCTGGGTTAAGCGCAGTTTTTCAGTGATGTAAAACTAGGTATACCATAATAGAATGGCAATCGCCTGGGTGGGGTAAAAAGAGGGTATGCGCGGATGGTAAGCGGATACCCTATATAGGGTATGTGATTGCACAAAAAAAGCTTTTACCTGGGGCAAAAGCTTATACTAAATTATTTTCGATGGCGAAGCTCGCGAGTCCGACCGCCGAATGTACATTTAGTTTCTTCATAATATTCTTTCTGTGTGTATGCACCGTATGGGGACTCAGGTTCATTGCAGCTGCAATTTCTTTATTTGCTTTTCCGGAGGCAATGTGTTGAATAATAGCAGTTTCCTTTCCGGTTAGTATGGTAGTAGTATAGGAAGCATTACGTCTATCATCCAGCAGCAGATCTACAATAAATGGTGCATATTTTTTGCGCCCCTGTAAGGCGCCGGTAATGGCTTCCTGCAATTCCTGCTTTCCACATTCTTTAGTGAGGTAGCAGTATACATTCAGTTCCAGTGAGCGGAGTATGTCCGCTTTCGTCTGCTGGCTGGAAATAATGATTACTTTGCACGAGGGAATCAGGGTGGGCACAGCACTTACTACTTCGGGACTGAAGAATGCCGGGTTATAATCGAGGATCAATATATCAGGATCGTATGACTGTAACACATGTCTGAACTCGTCTGTGTTTCCTGCTTCCTGTATTACATAAGGGTTTTCCTGATTAGTGAGCAGACTTCTGATCCCTTCTCTATACACAGGCTGTGCATCCGCCAGTAGGATACGGATTGTGTCTGTCTTGTTCATTATTCTTGTTACGTTAAATAATGACCTGTTTGAACCGATAAAGATATGACGGGAAAATAGTTCGTATACAGCAGCGCCGCCCCTTAATCGTAAGGGAATAAGTTAACAAATATCATCATAGTAAGTAGTTTATACAGGTACGCTGACTACTGGTTTACGGAGTACCTGTTTTTTATTTTTAGTCGTCTTTTTGTTTTTTCTGCCCCACCAGATGTACACTCCGGTCACAGGCAGGGAAGCAGCGATAAGGGAGGCAAAGAATGCCAGCATTTTCCCGGGCAGACCTAATATGCTACCCACATGCAAATCATAGTTAAATGACAATACCTTTTCTCCGTTGTTCCGGGTACTGAAGGTACTTCTTCTCAGTTGTTGACCACTATGCTGGTCATAAAAGGTGGTGGTACTGGTAAAATAGGGTCGGCGGGCGTTCCTGGCATATACGGAAACGGCTGCTTTATTGTTTTTAGGAATAGACACGAACAGGGTTGTGGCAGTAGGGTCCTGCTGTAAGGCATTATGCAGTATCTTATCCATGGAAAATGGGCGCAGGTCTAGTGTGTCTGAGGTCAGGGCAGGCAGCTCAGGGGCAGATTTACCACCGTTGGCCGTCCATTGTACGGCTTTATTGAACCATTCAAAACTCCATACCAGGCCGGTCAGACTGATCACCAGTAAGATGAACATGGCATAGAACCCGGCTATGTTGTGCAGGTCGTAGTTTTTGCGCTTCCACTTTGTATCTTTTTTCCATTTGAACCATACCCGCTGTTTCATGGCACTTTTGTTTTTAGGCCACCAGAGGATGAGACCTGAGATCAGCATCACTACGAAAATTACCACACACCAGTTGACAATTTTATTACCTACCACAGGTCCCATTAACAGGTTGATATGCAGGTTAAGCACTATATTAAAGAATTCATATTTCGTATTTTCAACTTTTACGACTGCTCCTGTATATGGGTTCATGTATACTTTGTAATAATAGGTCAGGTAGCTGTTGTAAAAGGTCTTTTCTTCATTCACCTTCACCGCGCGAAAGTAGACCGTCCGGTCCGGCGCAGTCGGCACTTCGGCTACCTGCAGTGGCTTATCGGCACCGATGGCCTTTTGTGCATTGGCCTGTAAAGTGGCGAGTGATAAACGCACGGCATCGGGTGGTACGGTCACATACATGCGGTCATGATAGACCGCGGGTTTTAGTTCTTCAATAAAAGCATACAAACAACCGGTGATGCCCAGTATTAAAACAACAAGCCCGGAACAAAGCCCGAGCCATAAATGTAATTTGCCAGTGATCTGCTTAAAGGTCATGAGTTTGCTTTTAATAAAGGACTAAAGTGTGCAGTTGCACACTTTAGTCATCTTTTAATGGTACTTAGAAACGATAGCTAGTAGATACGCGTAAATTTCTTCCGGCTTCGGCCTGCCAGTAGTAAATATGGTTGCCGTTGTTGTCGTAAGAAGGTGCACCTGTATACAGGTATTTATTCAGGATGTTATTTACATTCACATTAAAGCTGAATTTGTTTACACTATAGCCAACACCACCATCCAATCTGAAGTAATCAGGCAGGAAGTTCTCTGACTTATCATACACCTGACCAGCAATACGGTCTATCTGCCACTGGTAACCAGCAAAGATGCGCAGACCGTTCAACACACCCACAGGCACACGGTAAGTGACCCAACTGTTCTGGATATGCTTTGCGGTACCGGAGATATAGTTACCTACCAGGTTAGCATAAGAATCTTTGGTTACCTGGCCATCGG
The DNA here is from genome assembly GCF_039596135.1 of Chitinophaga sp. Taxonomy (GTDB): domain Bacteria; phylum Bacteroidota; class Bacteroidia; order Chitinophagales; family Chitinophagaceae; genus Chitinophaga. Next base: position 142,960 of record NZ_JBCNKH010000010.1, on the reverse strand, counting down.
TGTAAGCATAGTTAGCTACTACACTCAGACCACGCGCCAGCTCACCTTTTACATCCACTTCCACACCTTTGATTTTCTGCTGGCCGTTGGTACGGCTGTAGATGAAGCCTGCAGTAGGTGATTCATGTTCCAGGTCAGTAGCCAGTACATTGTTCTTCACGATCTGGTAGATCGCAACGTTTGTGCTGAAACGGCCACCGAACCAATCCTTCTTCACGCCCAGTTCCAGGTTGGAGCCTGTGAGTGGTTTGAAGGTTTTACCTTCCCAGTCCGTACCCCCATTCTGCATAAACACTTCATCGTATACGAAGTAGGCACTCAGGCTGCTGTTTACAGAATAGCTCAGACCTACACGCGGCGTGAATTTACTTTCATTCTTCGTGGTAGCGTAAGGGGTATTATAGATATTAGTGGTATAACGACCGGCGATAGTCAGGCGCAGGGTATTGTTCAGGAAACCCAGTTCATCCTGCAGGTATTCGGTGGTATAACCATAATCATATTCCACACCTCTTACACGCATGTTTTTAGAACGGTCCCAGGTAGGCTGGGTTACATTGCCATAAGTAGGTTTGTAAATGTTGAAGGTAGTATCGCCCAGTGACTGAGATTGGTTCCAGTCAGCCCAATACTGACTACGTTTCATATCCAGGCCACCCAGTACGGTGTGAGTAACAGGGCCGGTTTTGAATTTACCATTTACAAAGAACTGGCCGGTACGGTTAATGGCCAATGCATCCCAGATACCGATATTCCTTTGCAGCAGGCTATCATTGAAAGAAGAGAAGTAAGAAGGCCACATGCTCTGACCTCTCTGGTCATATTGCAGGTAAGCCACCTGTGCGGTGAATTTCCAGTTGTCGTTGAAATTGTGCTCGAAAGTACCGGTCAGGCTCTGGTCGGTGATTTTGGTAGGATCCAGTTTCGGATCAGCAGTGGTGAAGTGAATCGGCAAATCGGCATATCCTTTTCTTGAGAAGGCGTAATTGCTGCCGATTACCTGTTCCTGCACGAACTGGCGGTTATATTCCAACGTTACAGATGTTCTGTCATCTACCAGGTATTTCAATACCGGCGCAATAGAGTAACGGTTATTAAATTCATAATCACGGTAAGAATCACGCTGTGTGCCCATTACATTCAGGCGGTACAGCAGCCGGCCATTTTTGGAGAGTTTGCCATCCAGGTCCAGTGTACCACGGTAGGTATTAAAGCTACCTACAGTCAGGGCAATTTCATTATTATTACTCAAACCGGTAGGCTTCTTGGTTACTACGTTATAGAAACCGGAAGGTTCCCCGCTGGAGAGCATAAAGCCTGCAGGGCCTTTTACGATCTCGATACGGTCTACCATGCTCATATCTTCAGTAAGCGGGCTCCAGGGGCTGCTTACTACGTTCATACCGTTTCTAAAAGCAGAGAGCTGGGAACCACGTGCCTGGATTTTGGTATAAATATCCCAGTGACCTATACGCATGGCACCGGAAATGTTCCTGGACACGTCTTCCTGCATATCAAAGATCTGCTGATCCTGGAGTACTTCGTGTGTAAGCACTTCGATACTTTGCGGTACATCTTTGATAGGGGTGGCTATGCGAAGGGAGGTGGATGGTGCATCTACCTTGTATTTATTCCTGTCAGCAACAATTACCACCTCTTTCATTTGTTGATTGGTAGCACTGAGCTGGATAGATACATGGGCTACCTTATCCTCTTCCACGGTTACTGTCTGCTCTACGGTTTCATATCCGATCAGGGAAACCTGGAGGGTATATGTACCTGGTTTTATCTTTTTGAAAACGAATTCACCATTTTGATCTGTTACAATCCCCCTGCCGGTTCCTTTGACCTGTACGGTTACGTAAGGGGCTGGCTGGCCATCGGCGGTAATAACTTTCCCCCTGATAGCGGAGAGGAATTCGTCTGCTTTGGCGGTGTAACTAAGTAGTAGTGAACAAAGCAGCGTTATGGTAAAAGTGTAACGGTTGAAAAATTGGTTCATAATGGGCCTGTTTATATGTCTTTGGTTTTTGGCCCGCAAAACTAAGCATCCCAAAGTGGGAGGATTTACGCAAAAAGGAAAAGTTTTGATCGTAGTGGGAATAATATTTAGACGTTATAACGTACAAAACGCACCTACCGGGAGGCAGATGCGTTTTGTTGTTGCTTTTTTCATCTTAGGTTCAATAGTAAATATCTACCACACCATTCGGTGTACCATTCGTTACCACACTCGCATGCTGTCCGCAATCCGTTACAGCATTTGCCACCGTCCAGGACAATGCCGCCTGGGAGCCACCCTGCAACTGGATCTGGATATTACTGAAGGTTGTCTTCGTAGTATTCGGATAATCAGTGCATACTACAGGATAATACACTTCCAGTGACTCCGCAGCCCAATAGAGCTTCTGGATATTGCTCACTGAGAGATTGATAGATGAATAGCCGGAGAAGGCGGAAGTGTAGCTATAAGTACTGCCACTGCTGCCTGTGAGGGTCATGATACCGGTGAGACTCGTACCTGCGCTGACCCTGACGAGGTTACTGAAGATAGCTGTTCCATTGGAACCATCTACATACCAGTTGGCAATAGCCCAGTAGTTACCACCACCTGCGGCAGAAGGGCCCCATTGTAAAACGGGCTGCAGGATGTAGGAACTGTTTTGCAGGCCATTGAACATGAAGATGGTCTGACCATTGGAAGTGGAAGGTGCGGGTGGTACCGTCCATGTGGTAGAGAAATAGGAAATCGGTGTGCTCACCGGGTTACTCCAGTAGGTATAAGCAATCCAACCGGAGCTGAGGGGTTTTACTTTCCGCGCTAAAGGAGCGGCGTTGTTGACATTACCGGGGTAGTCAGGCAATGCACCGGCATCGGCATGGATAGTGCCAAAGTCTTTAGAGACTTTGCCGGTGGCATCGTCAATGGCTCGTAACCGGCCATCCTGTACATCCAGGTGTTGTCCCTGTTCGAGTTTGCTGACTTTGTCTGCAGGGCGCCAACCTCCGGGAGTGAGTACCATACCAGCCTGCGCTGAATTGTCGGTAGCGACGGTAGCAGTTGTAACAGGGGTAGTGTCCGGGGCAGATTTGGTGGTTTCTTTGCCGCATGCAGCAAAGAAAAGAGCGGCGATGAGCATCAGGCCGCCAACATAGGAGTGTTTCATGCGTAATCGGGTTTTCAGGTTATTAAGGGAGTGTTCTTAAAGTTACCTTGTATAGATGCAGAGGGGTAGCAGGGGTGGATTTTTAAGTTGTTTTTAAGTTTCTTTGTACCATGAAAAGGGAATTACAGGTCACGGCAGATGGCTCACATACGATAGCTATCCCGGATATGAATGTAACATATCACAGCACCCACGGAGCTATCCAGGAAAGCATGCATGTATTTATACATGCGGGACTGCAGGCCGTGCAGGCACCTGCTATCCGCATCTTTGAAATGGGATTTGGTACCGGACTGAATGCGTTGTTAACCTTGCAGTACGCTACCACACCTGTATACTACTATGCCGTAGAGCAATTCCCTTTGACAGCGACAGAAGTGGAAGGATTGAATTATGGTAACGCTATGCATCATTACCCCTGGAATGAAGATGTAAAAATTTCCGATCAGTTTACTTTACATAAGGCACACACCTCGTTAATGACAGTAACACCTGCGCAAACTTTTCACCTCATTTACTACGATGCCTTTGCACCTGCAGCACAACCTGAACTATGGACAAAAGCAGTCTTTGAGAAACTATTTTCTTTTTTAGAACCGGGTGGTATACTGGTCACCTATTGCAGCAAGGGAGATGTGCGGAGGGCTATGCTGGCGGCAGGTTTTGCCGTCGAAAAATTAGCCGGCCCTCCGGGAAAAAGAGAGATGCTGCGGGCTATTCGGAAGTAAGCTCTCCTTTCAGTATCCTATCCAGTTTGAAATATCCTAAATTCAATTTATCTGCCACAGCCTCCGGCCCCGCAGGTGTTAATTGCAATGCATATTGCGCCCTGACATCAGCAGGTAGAATATCTTCTATCAGGGCAAAGTCATCGATATCTACTCCGTACTTGTCATCGATATGAGAAGTAGCACCCGGGAATGAAGTATGTTTAAAGAAAGCCGTGGCCTTTGCTTTTTTCAGGGCTTCGTTCTTTTCCTTGCCAGTGGAGAGAAGTTTGTAATGAAACTCTTCCATTTCATTTTCTTTGTATCCACCCAGGTTGATGAAATACAGTTGTGTGCCACCGGCTACTTTCTCAGTACGGGGTATGACCTGTACCTGCATATCATCTACCAGTGTCACTTCTCTAAAACCATCGATGTGAAGATTCCCTTTTGCTTCGGGCCAGAAGGCTTCCAGGGCCGGCAATACCTCCTTCAGGGAAGGGGCAATGCCAAAGAATACATCATGCTGTTCTGTGTGTCTGCCTGCAGGTTTGCATCCTGCAAGGATCATAAAAAGCTTTACTTGTTCCATAATGATAATAGTATTGCGACGTCTTCTCCCCAGTAAAAATGAATGTAGGAAGCGACGACGTTTTGTTGTCTGTAGACGGGTGTCGTCACGGCTTTTCCACGGGCATTCTGCACCTGGCCGATGGTGGTGAGCGGACTATTTTCTTTTGCGTATGAGTAGTGAAATTCGTGTCCTTTCAACACGGCATTGTCGATTTGTACTTTGCGATAACCAAGTGATAAGCGAGCATCTACCATGCTGGTTTCAAGATCCATAAAGCCGCACATTTCATGGCGGTTACCCTGCTGGTCGGTAATAATCTGGCCAAGGTACATCATTCCTCCGCATTCTGCCATCACACGCCCGCCTTGTTCACAATAGTAACGGATGGCGGTGCGCATGGAAAGGTTATCCTGCAAAGCGGAAAGGTATAATTCAGGATAGCCTCCGGCGAGATAGAGCAAATCTGCCTGTGGTAAAACAGTATCATGGAGCGGGCTAAAAAAGATCACCTGTCCCTGCCGTTCCAGCTGCCGGATATTTTCTGCGTAAATAAAGTTGAATGCTTCGTCCCGGGCAATGGCGATTTTTAATTGCTTTGAAGATAAAGAATGATTTATTTCGAATGAAGATGTGCTTTGGGTAGTCAATGCCAGTAACCGATCAATATCTACCCACTTACTGATATGAGCAGCCGCCTGCTCAATGATTGCTTCATAATCATTTTCACCTGACAAAGCCAGTCCCAGATGCCTGGAAGGAATCTTTATCCCTTCATTGACAGGAATATACCCTAATGGTGTAATTCCCACATCTTCGCACGCATCCTTCAGAAACTGGTAATGACTTTCTGTATTGACAAAATTGAAAATAACCCCGGCGATTTTTACCTGCGGATTAAAATTCTTCAACCCAAACAATAATGGCGCCACTGAATACGCCATCGCCTTTGCATTCACCACCAGTATAACAGGTATATCCAGTAGCATTGCAATCGCGGCACTACTCCCCTCCCATTTCACTGCGCCGTCATACAACCCCATTACTCCTTCTGTAACGACTACATCTGCATCACTGCTGTAATGGCAATACAATTCCTTTACATGTGCTTCGCTCATCATGAAAGTATCAAGATTGATGCTTTGCCGGCGGGCGGCGCGGGTATGGTGGGTGGTATCGATATAATCAGGTCCGCATTTGAAAGGCTGTACCTGCAAGCCCCTGTTCTGCAATGCCCGCAGCAATCCCAAAGTGAGTGTAGTCTTGCCTGAATGGCTGGATGGTGCGGCGATTAAAAACTGAGGCTTCTTCATTTGGTCAAAGATAGTACATTTGCAAAATTATCTATACGCCCTACGCTATGCAGCAATTAAAACCCATCATGTTTGTAGGCACCGCTTCAGACGTCGGGAAAAGTTTTATTAATACCGGTTTCTGCCGCATCTTCAAACAGGATGGTTACCAACCAGCTCCCTTTAAGGCGCAGAACATGTCGCTCAACAGCTTCGTCACTCCCGACGGGCTGGAGATAGGCCGTGCACAAGCCGTACAGGCAGAAGCCTGTGGCCTGCCCTGTAGTGCAGATATGAACCCGGTATTACTGAAACCTACGAATGACAAGACCTCGCAGGTGGTACTGATGGGTAAACCTGTTGGGAGTCAGTCCGCCTACGATTACTTCATGGGCAATAACAAGCACGAATTGTTTAATGCGGCCAAAGCAGCCTTTGACAGACTGCAGGCACAATATAACCCCGTGGTGATGGAAGGTGCAGGTAGCATCAGTGAACTGAACCTGAAGCACCGGGATATTACCAATATGCGCATGGCACTACATGCCGGTGCAGATGTATACCTCATTGCAGATATTGATAAAGGCGGCATCTTTGGGAGCGTGTATGGTACCATTGCATTATTGCCGCCTGAAGAAAAGGCATTACTAAAAGGGATCATCGTCAATAAATTCAGGGGAGACGCACGTCTCTTCGAAAGTGGCAAAACCATGCTGAAAGAGCTGTGTGGCGTACCGGTAGTTGGTATCATTCCTTATCGTCCTGATATCTATGTGGAAGAAGAAGACTCTGTGGCGCTGGCCCGCAAACAACAACAGGCGGGCAGTGGCAAAGTCAATATAGTGGTAGTTTTACTGAACCGCTTATCCAACTTTACGGACTTCACCGTACTGGAAAAAGATGAGCGGATTCATTTGTATTATAGTAACAACGCTGCTGAAATTGCACAGGCAGACATCGTGATTATTCCCGGTAGTAAGAACACCATTGCAGACCTGGTAGATATCAAAAACAATGGTGTGGCAACGGCTATTACCCAGGCATTCAAGGCTGGTAAGACCGTGATCGGCATCTGTGGGGGATACCAGATGATGGGGCAGCATGTAGAAGACCCTGCTGGTGTGGAAGGCACTGTTTCTTTTATGCCCGGGCTGGGCCTGCTACCTGTAACAACGGTACTGACGGAAGAAAAGACTACACAGCAATGTTCCTTTCAATATAAAAATACCAGCGCTGTCTGTGAAGGATATGAAATTCATATGGGCATTACTGCCAGCAGCACCCCGTTGAATACAATGGCACATGGTCATGGAGATGGGTATTTATTGAACGACCGCTGTTGGGGCACTTATGTACATGGCATTTTGGATAACCCTGTAGTCGTAGACGACCTGCTTTCGCCCTTCAGCCTGGAAGCAGCGGCCCCCTTCGATTACAATCATTATAAGCAGGAGCAGTACGATAAACTGGCACAACATCTGCGCGAACATATCGATATTGCCTACATTTACAGTCAATTAAAAAGTGAACAATGATATTAGGTCATGGAGATGACAGATACCTGTATTCCCGGGAAATCCTTGCTGACTTTAGTTCTAATGTTTATTACAAAGGACTTTCCATTGGTTTGGTACAACACCTGAGTACGCAACTTTTCAGATTAAAAAATTACCCGGAGGCAAATGCACAGAGTTTGCAGGAAGCACTGGCACAGTGGCATTCCCTCCTGCCATCGCAGGTATTGGCCACAAATGGCGCAACAGAAGCGTTTTACCTGGTAGCGCATGCGTTTCGGAGACAGTCGGCTACAATTGTAATCCCTGCATTTGCAGAGTATGAAGATGCTTGTAGAATTAATGATATAACCGTTTCTTATCTGGAATGGAGTTCGCTAAATGCAGGTTCGAAATTCACAACAGCGCTGGTGTTTTTAGGCAATCCCAATAATCCTACAGGCGCTTTGCTGTCAGTTGAGTTTCTGCGTACGTTAATTGCTAATAATGCGGAGGTAACTTTTGTAATCGATGAAGCCTATGTAGATTTTACCCGTGAAAGAACGTCGTTGGTAAATTCATTGGCAGACTTACCCAATCTAATTATTATTAAATCACTGACGAAAACTTATGCGATACCCGGGTTAAGACTGGGATACTTGTTAAGCAGTGCTTCGATAATAGCAAAAATTACAGCTTCAAAAATGCCATGGTCCGTAAATGCACTGGCAATAGAGGCGGGATTATATATTACAGCCCATAAAGAGCAACTCACATTTGAGGTAGCTGATTTGTTGCAGGATACGGCGAACTTAATGGCAGCATTGAGTATACATGTGAATGTGCTGCCGACAAGTACGAGCTTCTTTTTGTGTGAATTAATACAGGGTACGGCGGCAGACTTAAAAGCCTGGCTGGTAGAAGAACATGGTTTACTGATCAGGGATGCCAGCAATTTTAAAAGTCTGGGTCCAAAACATTTCAGGGTGGCAACACAGACGCCGGATAAAAATGCTTTATTGATTAAAGGCATCAATGCATGGATGGAAAGATGATTTGGATCCCTTTGCTGGTAGGGTATGTGCTGGATCTGCTATTGGGCGATCCACGGTGGCTGCCCCATCCCGTACGATTGTTTGGCAATATGATCGCCTTTGGTGAAAAAAAGCTGAATAAGGGCGGGTATCGTCTTTTGAAAGGAGCTTTTATGACCGTGGTATTATGCCTGGGGGTATTTGCTTTCTTTTATTACATGCAGGAAATATTGCCGGTTTGGGCCAGGTATATTTTCAACAGTATCTTCGTTTTTTACGGATTGGCCAATAAGAGCCTTTTACAGGAAGGCACAGCCGTTTATGAGGCATTACACCATGGGCTGGAAGCGGGCAGAAAACGCCTTTCCTGGATCGTAGGACGGGATACTTCCAGGCTGGAAGAGAACCAGGTAAGGATAGCGGTATTGGAGACCCTGTCAGAGAACCTCAGTGACGGGGTGATTGCACCATTGCTTTTTTATGCAGTGGCCGGAGTACCGGCTATGATGTTGTACAAGATGATCAATACACTGGACTCAATGATTGGTTACAAAAGTGAGCGGTACTTATATTTTGGCCGCTTCGCAGCCAGGCTGGATGATGTGGCGAATTATATACCGGCGAGAGTAACGGCATTTTTGATGGTATTGGTCACCCTGAGTAAGCGCGGATGGCAGTATATTTTCAAATTCGGGCACCGGCATGCGAGTCCCAACTCAGGTTACCCGGAGGCTGCGCTGGCGGGGATTATGAATTGCCGGTTTGGCGGACCAAATGTGTATCATGGGGTGCTGGTAGAGAAGCCGTATATTGGGGAGCACCAGAGAGAGATTGATCATTCCGAATTACGAAAAGTGATGTTTCTAAATCACGCAGTAACTTTTGTGGTCGTGGTGATCGTATTATTTATTTTTATTCCATTGTAAAACTAATTTACTACTTTTACCCCGGTTTATGGTTTTTATCCGCCTCCCCGGTGGCTAAAATTAAAAGGGAATCCGGTGCAAATCCAGAACAGTTCCCGCTGCTGTAAGTTCCATCAATCGCTTTTAACATCTGCAAAGCCACTGTTCCCCCGGGAACGGGAAGGCGTTAAAAGTGGAACAAGTCAGAAGACCTGCCAAAAACTATAACTACTTATCCAATGCTTTCGGGAAAAAAGTACAGGGATTGCAAACAACATATGCAGTGTTTGCGCTTACCTTCTTTTCTCCTGTCTGCTTGTTTAATCGTTAACGGGTAATTAACTGTATTAAATGTTTTAAAGGTATGGCTATTAAGGATCTGACCAGGGTTCAGAAGATGGTTTTTATTTGCAATGGTGGAACCTGTACCAAAGGCGGTGCAGACGAAAACACGTTAGCCCTGAGGGCACAACTCACCCAATATGGCATGGACGATGAAATTCATACCATCCGCACCAAATGCATGGGACAATGCACCAGTGGCCCGATTGTATTCATTCACCCCGAAGGCGCGTGGTATGGTGGCGTAAACCCTGAGATTGCGCGCGATATTGTAACGCTACACCTCTTACAAAATAGGGTACTGACACCACAATTATGCTTTCCCGAAGCAGATACACTCGCATTACAACCTGTAATATTCAGCACAGCAAAAGCTGAATAAACACCGTTCAACCCGCTCAATTGGAAGTCTGAGCACTCATCTCTTAATTATGGGAACCGATATTTCAGGGTTTATCGTATTGGCCGTCCTTGGCCTCCGTCATGGACTGGATCCGGACCACATCACTGTGATCGATGGTTATACTTACCGGCTACACATGCACAAAAGCACGTGGAGCAAATGGGTAGGTACCCTCTTTACATTTGGACACGGCATTATGGTCACTGCCATCGCTTTGTTCCTTTGTATACTGAAGAACAATTTTAATATCCCCCCATTGCTGGATATCGTGGTAGAATGGACTGCTTCGCTCATGCTGTTCTTCATGGGCATTTCGAACCTGGTGTACCTGAAAAGAGGCCAGGTACAGCTGACTGGTATCCGGAAAAGACTACTCCCAAAAGCATTCAGCAACAGCCTGAATCCCTTTACGGTAGTGCTCACGGGCATTATCTTCGGATTTATCTTTGACACCTCTTCGCAAATTGCGGCTTTTGGATATGCTGTGGCGGTATCCAACCAATGGATCTATGCCATTATGGGTGGCGTAGTATTTTCCCTGGGCCTGATCCTCACAGGCACCTGCGATTCCATGCTACTTAGCAAACTACTCAAGACCTTTGACCAGCAAAAAATCAGGAACCACCGGTTCAAATTGAATGTACTGATTACAATCATGTGTTTTGTAATTCCGGTCTATAAAATACTCAGTACATGGAATACTTCCCTGGAATTGAATGACACACAGAACAATATTGTGGGAATAATTTTCATAAGTATCATCATTTCATTGTACGCTGATTTATATTTGAGGCACAAATTCAGCAAACCAGACAATGGAACAGAATGAGCATACAAAGAACAAATCCATCAGCATTTTAGGCTGTGGCTGGCTCGGCTTACCATTAGCCGGGCTTTTTGTTCAGCAGGGATACCGGGTCAAAGGGTCTGTGACCAGCGAAGAAAAGCTGGAAACACTGTCTGACAAAGGGGTGCTCCCCTACCAGTTGAAGATCACCGACCAGGCCATTGACTGTAATGACCTGGGGGGATTCCTGGATAGTGATATCCTGGTCATCAATTTCCCTCCCGGCCGCAGACCAGACATCGATACCTACCACCCCGCCCAGATTGCCCTGCTGATTCAGGCAATTGAAGTGAGCCCCGTCAGGCATGTGCTGTTTATCAGCTCTACGTCCGTATATCCGGACCTGAACAGGGAGATAACGGAAAAGGACATTGTGGCCCCCACCAAGGGCAGTGGCAAGGCCCTGTTGCTCGCAGAGAACCTGCTCCTGTCACAAACGAAGTTTACCACTACCATACTTAGATTAGGAGGTTTGATCGGCTACGACCGTATGCCGGCGCGCTTCCTGGCAGGCAAGAAAGATGTGGAAAATGGCGATGCCCCTATCAATGTGATCCACCAGGATGATTGTATTGGGCTGATCAGTGCGCTCATTGAACAGGAAGTATGGGAAGGCATCTTCCATGCAGCCGCCGATGAGCATCCGACCCGCAAAGTATATTATACCCTGGCAGCCGAAAAAGCGGGGCTGGAAGTTCCTACCTTTGCGGAAGGCAAGCCATTATCTTTCAAAATTATCAATTCAGACAAGATCAGAAGCCGCCTGCATTATTCATTCAAATACCCTAATCCACTGGCATTATTATGAAAGGAATATTAATATGCGGACATGGCAGCAGGGACCCGGAAGGAGTACGGGGATTTAAAGAACTGGTCACCCTGCTCAAAGAGCGGTATCCTGACTATATGGTAGATTATGGCTTCCTGGAATTCTCACATCCCGTATATGCAGCAGCGGTAGAACGTATGTACCTTGCGGGAGTGCGCGAAATACTGGCGATTCCGGCAATTCTCTTTGCCGGGGCGCATGCCAAAAACGATATTCCTTATGAAATGAATACCCTGCAAAGCCAGTATGAAGGACTCACTATCCGGCTGGGCAGGCATATAGGCATTACGCCATCCATCTTAAAACTGGCACAGCAACTCATACTGCAGGCAGGTGGTACAGGCAACCTGTCCGATACCTGCCTGCTGGTAGTAGGCAGAGGCACTTCTGACCCTGATGCCAATGCGGATGTGGCCAAGATGACCCGGATGCTTTGGGAAGGGATGGGCTTCGGCTTTGCAACTACGGCATATATCGGGGTAACGAAGCCCCTGCTGCAGGAGGCTTTGCCATTAGTTAATCTCTTACCGTATAAAAAAATCATTGCGGTACCGGTATTCCTGTTTACCGGGGTGTTATTGAAAAAGATCTATACACAGCTGGACGAGTTCCGTGCACAGACAGATAAGACGATATTATATACTTCCGGGTTTGAATGCGATGAGCTCCTGTTGGAGACTATTGATGAGCGAATCAGGGAGGTAGAAACCGGCAGACCGGAGATGAACTGCCAGCTTTGCAAATACAGGACGCAGATTATTGGATTTGAGGCAGAAGTGGGGAAAGAGCAGGTAGGGCATCATCTGGCGGTAAAAGGAATATTGTTTGAGGAAGATGAAAAGATAGAGACGGGGAATAAGATGATTACGAGGTTTAAAAAGATATTGGGAATCTGAGTTATGGCAAAAAAGGGTAAAATATATGGCGTATCTCTTGGCCCCGGCGATCCGTTACTGATAACCGTAAAGGGCCTGCAGGTATTGCAGCAGGTAGATAAAATTTACTATCCCGGCTCTTTGCTGGAAGATGGCAGTACGATTAGTTATTCCCTGAAAATATTGCAATATCATCAGCTGGATGAAAACAAATTCAGGGGCATGTTCCTGAAGATGAGTACTGACAGAAGTGAGGTAGCAGGTACATATGCGAATACGTTTTTGCAGATGTGGGAAGATTACCAGATGGGATTGCAGGTGGCATTTGTGAGTGAGGGCGACATTTCTTTTTACAGCACATTTGCTTACCTGATGGAACATATTCAGCAATATAAGCTGGATGTGGAAATGATAGCAGGAGTACCTTCTTTCCTGAATGGTGCAGCAGCGCATCATTTTCCATTGGGCGTGCTGAATGAAAAGATTGCTATTCTGCCACGGCTGCAGGATGCAAAACAACTGAATCATTTCCTGGATGCTTTTGATACGGTGGTACTGATCAAAGTACGGAGTGTAATTAAGACACTGTTACCGGTAATGCACGACAGGGCATTGCGCATGATGTATTGCGAGCGACTCGGTACGCCGGATCAGTTTATTACGACAGATATACAGGCCATTAAGGATAGGGAACTACCTTATTTTTCGCTGATTATTTTAAAGAAATTATGAGATTAAGTGTAGTGGGCATAGGTCCCGGCGGCGCTGATTATATATTACCGGTTGCGCAACAGGTATTGGCTGATGCGGACATCGTGATTGGATATAGTTACTATTTCCAGTTCATCAGTCATTTGCTGAAACCAGGCTGCGCCTGTATAGGCAAAGACCTCACAGAAGAAGAGGCACGTGCTGTGCTGGCGGTAGACAGCTGTGCCCCCGGTAAGCACGTAGTCGTGATCAGCTCCGGCGATGCAGGTATTTACGCCATGGCATCGCTGGTGTACCAGTACGCGGGCAGGCACCCGGAAAAGGAGATTGCATTGCAGACCATTCCCGGCATCAGTGCATTTATAGCAGCTGCAGGAAAACTGGGTGCGCCACTGGGTCATGACTTTTGCTGTATCTCATTGTCTGATCTCATGACGCCCTGGACGACTATTGAGCAACGTATCAAAGCGGCAGCTTTTGGCGACTTCGTAACTTCCTTATATAACCCAAGAAGCAAAAAACGCTTCTGGCAACTGGAACGCTTCAAAGAGATTTTCCTGGAACATCGTTCACCAGATACACCTGTGGCAATTATACGACAGGTGACACGTCCGGAAGAAAGTATCACGATCACCACGTTGAAAGACCTGCCGGTAGAAACAGTAGATATGTTTTCGCTGGTGATGGTGGGAAATTCACAGACCTACCAGTTCCAGCAATTCTTAGTCACGCCACGTGGGTACCTGGATAGAAAGCCGCAGAGCGGACAGGAAATCCAGGATGAGAGTTTCAGGCAAATAGCCGCGCAAATGCAACGTACAGATTTATCCCCTGCAGATAAGTGGGCTGTAATACGATGTATACATACTACCGCCGATTTTGAATACGAAGATTTGTATCATTCTAATGATAATGCGATTGACCGTTGGCAGGCATATCTGCAAAAGGGCGGTACGATCGTGACGGATGTAACGATGGTACAATCAGGGATTACCCGTTCTTTTTTGGAGAGGTACCAGTCGCAGGTACATTGCTATCTGAATGCGGAGGGTGTGTTGGAACTGGCGGCAAAAGAAGGATTGACAAGGAGCCAGGCAGGAATGCGGTTGGCAATAGAGAAGCACCCCGAGGCATTGTTTGTGGTAGGGAATGCACCAACAGCTTTGTTTGAGTTGTGTGACCAGCTGGGAAATAGGGGTTTTAAACCTGCAGGTATCATTGGTGCCCCCGTAGGTTTTGTGAATGTGGTAGAGTCAAAACTGAAATTGCAGGCAATGAAGCATATTCCTTATGTGATTATCAAAGGTCGCAAGGGAGGTAGCAATGTGGCAGCGAGTATAGTAAATGCAGCGTTTTCTTATGAATAAATATGTGGTCATAGGGATTTCAGATCATGAGCACTTCGTGCTGCCGGCAGAGGTGCGATCCTTATTGCCACAGCATCAGTATTTTTCAGGTGGGAAAAGACATCATCAGCGAATGCAGCAATACCTGCCTGCGGAGTATGAGTGGATTGATATTACGGGAGATATACCGGGATTGATACAACAGTATCAGCAGCTGGATGGTAGTGTGATGATCTTTGCTTCCGGCGATCCTTTGTTTTATGGGTTTGCGAATAGTATCCGAAAATATGATCCAGCGGCGGAGATGAAAGTGTATCCCTATTTTAATAGCCTACAGTTATTGTGCCAGCGTAGCAATATTGGTTATGCGGGATTGTATAATACTTCAGTGCATGGGCGTGGATGGGATGAACTGGATGCAGCATTGATCAGGAGAGAAAAGCTGATCGGGGTATTGACTGATGGGGCAAAGACCCCGGCGGCGATTGCACAGCGGTTACTGGAATATGGGTATGATAACTATACCATGATTGTGGGCGAAGCGTTGGAAGGTGTGGATGAAAAAATCAGAACAATCTCGTTATCAGCTGCTGCAGAGGGTTTATTTCATGCGTTGAATTGTGTGATATTAATAGAGGATACTCCGCGCAGGAAATATATGGGCATACCAGATGCTTTATTTGAAGGCTTGCCGAACAGGCCGAACATGATCACCAAAAGCCCTATACGGTTATTGAGTATAGCACAGCTGGATCTATATGAGCGCAGAACATTGTGGGATATAGGTTTTTGTACCGGGTCGGTGGCAATAGAAGCAAAGAATAATTTCCCTCATTTGCAGGTAGTGGCTTTTGAAAAGAGAGCAGAATGTGATGCATTACTGGATCTGAATGCCTGCAGATTTGGTGTACCGGGAATTATAAAAGTAATGGGCGATGTGTTTGAGCACGATTTATCGGCGTATCCCCTACCCGATGCGATATTTATAGGCGGGCATGGAAATAGGTTAGGTGAATTATTCCAGCGCTTGAATATTTATTTAAGAAAAGGCACCCGTGTTGTAATGAATGCGGTCAGGCCGGAAAGCAGGGAGCAATTTGTGCAGACAGCAATGGCATTAGATTATCAGCTGCATACACCTGTAAACATTACAATTGACGATCATAATCAGATTACTGTCCTGACGGCAGAAAAAATATAGACATGAATAAAACAGCGATCATAGCCAGTACAGACAAGGGCGTGGAATTAGGTTTGCGCATCCGGCAGGAGTTTCCGCATGCTGTAGTGGTGAGCACGCGCACACATGAACAGGTAACAACCATTCCTGCCATTGCGGGCTTCTTACAGGACAACTACGACAAGTTTGATTGCCTGGTGTTTATAGGCGCATTGGGGATTTGTGTCAGGAGCATTGCGCCCCATTTACAGGATAAACATACAGACCCGGCAGTGATCAATATGGATGATCATGGTTATTATGTGCAGGCAGTAGTATCTGGTCATGAAGGTGGTGCGAATGCATTGGCTACGAAACTGGCACGCGCTACCGCAGGTCAGGCAGTGATTACGACCAGTAGTGACCTGCAGCAGTTGTGGGCATTAGATACATTAGCCGGGCAGTTTAACTGGAAAGGAACTACAACTAATGCGCTGACGGCCTTATTTGTCAATAATAAGCCTACAGCTGTACTATTAGATATTAAAGATAAGGGCACCCAATATCTGGAAAGGACGAAGCCAGCCTTTGCAGATATTTATTATGCTTATGAGGAGATTGATTTTTCGAAATATGAATTATTAATCGCGGTTACGTACAGGATCTATGCCCCCCCGGTTCCGGCATTGCATTTCCATGCACCGGTATTGAATATTGGTATGGGATGTTCAAGAGATATTGAAACTGAGCTGCTGGAGGCTTCTGTACGTGAGCAATTTCAGGCTCAGGGACTGGCTCTGTCTTCTTTAAAAGCGATCGGTTCTATTGATATTAAAGGAGATGAAAACGCCTTTATTGCATTAGCCGCAACGTTGGGCGTGCCCTTTGTTACCTTCACTTCCGGCGAGTTAAATACGCAAACAGTTCCGAATGCATCAGCAATAGTATTATCTAAGTTAGGTGTACATAGTGTATCTGAAGCAGCTGCCATGCTGCTGTCTGGTAATACCAGTGTATTCCTGGAAAAACAAAAGATCACTGTAGCTTCCGGCAAAAAACATACACTGGCCATCGCGATTGATAAAAGTGCCGTGCGCAAGGCAGAAGTTGTGATTGTAGGTGCAGGCCCGGGAGATGCGGAGTTGATCAGTATTAAAGGGAAGCAGTTATTAGAGGCTGCAGACCTTATATTATATGCCGGTAGCTTGGTGCCGGAAGAACTCACACATTATGCAAAACCCGGTGCCGTGGTACGGAATTCCGCCAGTATGACGCTGGAAGATCAGATCAGCCTGATGGAAGAGCATTATGCAAAAGGACATTTGATTGTGCGTTTACAATCAGGTGATCCTTCTATATATGGTGCGATACAGGAGCAGATGACCATCTTTGATGAGAAAGGCATGGACTATTCTATCGTACCGGGTATTTCTTCGTTTCAGGCAGCAGCCGCTTATCTGAAATCGGAGTTTACGATTCCGGAGGTAGTACAGAGCATTATCCTTACACGTGGTGCAGGCAAAACGCCATTGCCGGAGCATGAGAAACTGAATGAGATGGCTAAGCACAAGGCGACGATGTGTATCTTTTTGAGTGCGACTATTGCTAAATCAGTACAGGCACAATTGCTGGAACATTATGCACCGGAAACGCCGGTAGCGGTGTTGTACAGGGTGACATGGAAAGATGAAGCGGTGTTTACCGGGCAGCTAAAAGACCTGGCGCAGATAATCAGGGAGAATAAGCTGACGCTTACGACATTGGTGATTGTTGGCGATGCGATTGGTGCAAGGAAAAACAGGTCACATTTGTATAGTCCTGAGTGGAAACATACGTTTAGAACGGGAAAAGCGATTAAAATCTGACAAATCATGATACTCGTATTCGGCGGAACAACAGAAGGACGAAAAACAATAACCCTGCTGGAACAGGCAGGCATCCCCTATTGCTATTCCACCAAATCGAAACTCGAAATCCCCCCACAAACCTACGGCACATACAGGCATGGCCCACTCACCACAACCGCCTTACAGGAATTTTGTGCATCAAATGATATTCGCGTAATCATACACGCCAGTCATCCTTTTGCAACCATTCTACATCAAACCATTGCAGCCGCAAACCTGCCTGTATTACGTTTTGAAAGAGAATACCCTGCCCGTACAATACACCCGCTCGTACACTATTTTGATAGCTATGCTGAAGCATTGGACTATTTGTCAATACATCCTGTAAAAAAGTTATTAGCCTTAACAGGTGTGCAAACAATCAGTCAATTAAGTAAATACTGGCATACCCACGAAACATTTTTCAGAATCCTGCCAAGGGAAAGCTCCCTGGAACTGGCATTATCAACCGGGTTTCCACAGGAACGATTAATAAGTGAAATGCCCGGCAATGAAGCCGCTCTAATTGCTTCGCACCACATTACAGGTATACTTACAAAAGAAAGTGGTGAATCAGGCTTATTATCTGTAAAAATCAATGCAGCACTGGCTGCCGGTATTCCCATTTTTATCATCACCAGACCCGTCCTGCCTGCTGCATTTATTTCCGTGCACGAGCATAACTTATTAGATCACTTAAAAGGTTACGGAGTATGTCTCTAAGATCAGGATATACCACGGGCGCCTGTGCTACAGCCTGTACAAAAGCAGCGCTGACTGCACTATTAACACAAACTCCCATAGAGGAAACAGAGATCACACTACCTCTAGGTCAAAAGGTTTTATTCAAAGTGACCTGTTCCTTTAATACTTTGAATGCCACCTGCACCACCATCAAAGACGGTGGCGATGACCCGGATGCCACCCATGGCGCAACAATAGGTAGTACCGTCTCACTAAATAAGAGCGATGATATCGTTTTTCTGAGAGGCGAAGGCGTAGGCATAGTCACCCTACCAGGCCTTGCCATCAGTGTAGGCGAACCCGCCATCAACCCGGTGCCCCGCAAAATGATGCGGGATGCTGTAAACTTTATCCGCCATCAGCACCAGCTCTCACAAGGTGTAGATGTACAGGTATTCGTGGTAAATGGAGAAGAGATTGCAAAAAAAACGTTAAATGCACGTATCGGTATCATAGGCGGTATTTCTATCTTAGGCACCACCGGTATTGTAAAACCATTCAGTGCCTCCGCTTATATCGCCAGCATTACACAAGGCATCGACGTATCCCTGGCCAATGGCTGTGACACTATAGTGATCAACTCAGGCGGGCGCTCCGAAAATTTGCTAAGAAAGCGATTTGCCCATCTGCCTGAATATGCCTTTGTACAATACGGTAACTGGATTGGTGAAACATTGAATAAAATCAAAACCACTCCCCTGCAAAATGTGAAAATGGGTATCATGCTGGGCAAAGCCTGCAAATTGGCACAGGGAGAGCTCGACACACATAGTGGCAAATCCAGCTGGGATAAACAATTCATTTACGAACTTGCTATGAGTTGCGGCTATCCTGCAGCACAATGCCAGCCAATCCTGGACCTGAACCTGGCCCGCAGACTCACGGAACTGTTTCCGTTTACACCCGGGGAACCTTTCTACAAGACATTGGCAGAACGATGTTATGATGTGTGCAAGCCCATCATTCCTGCCGTGAAACTGGAAATATTATTGATTGATGCGAATGATAATATAATATGATTGGATTTTTATTGACGGATTCTATTCTATTAGGCGTACAACATTCTTTTGAACCGGACCATATGGCTGCCGTATCAGTATTGGCATCTGAAAAGGCAAACAATAAACTGAACCTCCGCAAACTCATCTGGCGATCGTCCCAATGGGCATTAGGGCATTCAGTTTCTTTGATCCTGTTCAGCTTTTTTGCTTTGCTACTGAAATCAGCATTACCGGTAAATATATCCGGATATGCTGAAATGGCGGTTGGCCCTGTGATGATATGGCTGGGTATTTCCGCCATCCGCAGAAACCATCAGCTGAAGCAACTAATGGCTACACACAAGGAATTTGCAGCACACGACCACCTGAACAATGCATTGCATATTCATGGCAAGCAGGGGCAGGAAATTGCCATGAACCCCTTAAGCCGTTCCTTTTGGGTAGGCATGCTGCATGGACTGGCGGGTACGGGCGGCGCCTGTGCCATCGCCCTCATCCTGGCATCAAAAGATGCCGGTACTGCCATGTGGATCATTATATTGCAAAGCCTGGGAATCGTGATTGCCATGACCACCTATAGTTGCGTACTGGCATTTTCCGTATCCCGTTTTATTGAAAGAAACCAGGTGGCGTTCAAATCTATGAATGCAATCGTTGGCCTCTTCTCTATTGGGGTAGGCTGTGTATGGATATTTAATTGTTTTGTATGATCACGTATCCTTTTACCGCTATCTGCGGACAGGAAGATTTTAAACTGGCACTGACGCTCTGTATGATTGATCCCGGGCTGGGCGGCGTGCTGGCACTGGGTGACAAAGGCACTGGTAAAACAACCACTGTAAGAGGGCTGAGCCATCTGCTGCAGGATATTCCCTTTGTAAACCTGCCAATAGGCGCTACGGAAGACCGGGTACTGGGCACCGTGAAACTGGACGTACTCCTGAATGAAAAACGCCTGGAAATTCAACCGGGATTACTGGCAGCAGCACATCGTGGTATTCTCTATATTGATGAAGTGAACCTGCTGAGTGATTACCTCATGGATGTACTGCTGGATGCAGCTGCAACCGGTGGCTATTACCTGGAAAGAGATACCATCTCCCAATGGATGGAAAGCCGTTTTTGCCTGGTAGGAACAATGAACCCTGAAGAAGGAAACCTGCGTCCGCAGTTGTTAGATAGATTTGGCCTGAGTGTACATATCAGTACGCCGACAGATAAAGCTTTGCGGATGGAGATTGTACAGCGCAGGGTAGCCTTTGATACTGATGCAGCAAAGTTTGCCGCCCGTTTTAAAAATGAGGAAGCATTGCTGGCAGCTAAAATTGTAGCCGCCCAAACTGTATTACCTTCGGTAAAAATACCGGCCGCCATCTATGATGCAGTAACGGAACTTTGCATCCGGCACCAGGTCGAAGGCATGCGTGCAGATATATTACTGATGAAAGCAGCCCGGGCACATGCCGCTTACCACGGACAAGCGACTGTAACAGCTGCTGATGTGGAAACCGTACAAAACTTCGTTCTCTCCCACCGTTCAAAGCAGGCACCTGCTCCGCAAAGCTCTTCCCGCGAAAGCAAGCCTTCGGGCGATAAGGAGGGTGAGCCGAAAAAGGTCAGCACGATCTAAATAATTACCTGTTACAGGCAGCACCTTCGGAGAAGAGGTTACCACTGCAAGGTGGTATAAAAGGTCGCAAAAAAGGGCTGCCAGTACCTGTGCAGACCACACCGGTCACCGGCAATGACTATAAAACACGGGATCTGCTCGGCACTGTGACCAATTATCTGCTCACAGGTCAACCAGTTATAAAATACCAGCGAAAAGCATCAAAAGCTGCCTTGTCTTTGTTATTTTTAATTGACAGCAGCGGCTCTATGATCAGGGACAGGCAGATCGCTTACATCAAAGGCGTCATTGCACAAACCATTGCGCAGCACCAACACAAGCGCCTGCGCTACGGTGCTGTAGCCCTGGCTCAGGGTGATGCACAACTGGTATCGCATTATACAACAGATGTCACCCGTTTCATTCAAAGTATTGCCCAATTGTCTTCAGGCGGAAAAACCAACCTGAAAGCAGGGCTTCAGCTCATACAACAAATGCAACCATCCGACAAGACACAACTATATATCTTCACAGATGGAAAGATCAATGCCGGTGGTAGTTTACACGAATTGGCGGCATATTTCAAACAACACCTCAGGGCTTTGTCCACAACGACAGTTGTGAATATTGAATGCGGTTTTGTGAAACTGGGCCGGGCGGCCGAACTGGCAAAGGTAATTGGAGCCACTTATTTAAACTTATAACAGATGATCCACTACATTTCAGGCGGACAAAGGTCCGGCAAAACAAAGTTTGCTATGCAAACAGCCTCGCAACTGTCACCGAACCCTGTTTACCTGGCTACCAGCCGCATCTGGGATGCGGAACACCAGGCCAGGATTGCCCTGCATAAACAGGAACGAGATCATCAATGGGAAAATATAGAAGAAGAGAAAGAAGTGAGCAGGTTATTACTGCCCAACAGAACCGTGGTTTTTGACTGCGTTACGTTGTGGCTCACCAATTTTTTCTCTGATGCACATTACAACGTAGACATTGCACTCAAAGAGTCCCAGGCAGAATTTGACCTCTTTGCAGCGCAGGATTTTAATCTCATCATCATCTCCAACGAAATCGGTATGGGCGTACATGCAGATACTGAGATCGGCAGGAAGTTCGTAGACCTGCAGGGATGGATGAACCAATACATTGCACAAAAAGCTGATAAGGCAACCCTGATGATATCAGGACTGCCCATTACAATTAAATAAACATGACCGGATTTAGCATCAACAACTGAATGCTACCTGCCTGAATGATCAATTAAATTAACAATGACCGGATTTAACATCACATCACTGAACAACAGCCTGGATGCTGCCCTAACCGAAAAGATCAACTTAAAAACAAAGCCATTAGGCTCCCTGGGCAAACTGGAAAAACTGGCTTTACAAATTGGAAAGATTCAAAACACCCTCTCGCCGGTATTATCGAAACCTACAATCGTTGTATTTGCAGGTGATCATGGTATTGCTAAAGAAGGCGTGAGTCCTTATCCCCAGGAAGTAACCTGGCAAATGGTATACAACTTCCTGCAAGGTGGCGCGGGTATCAATGTGTTTGCACGCCAACACCAGATAGCCATCAAGGTCGTAGATGCAGGGGTGAATTATACCTTTGCACCGCATCCGGATTTAATTGATCTGAAAGTAGCACCGGGTACACAAAGCTACCTGCACGAACCTGCCATGAGTATGGCACAGTGCTCAACTGCTATGAGCCGTGCCGCTGACCTGGTGGCGCAATTACATGCAGACGGTTGCAATGTAATTGGATTCGGTGAGATGGGTATTGGCAATACCTCTGCTGCCGCACTTTTGATGAGTCAGTTATGTAACCTGCCGCTGGAACAATGTATAGGCAGAGGTACAGGGCTGGATGATAAAGGATTGGAAAAAAAGAAAGCAATATTGAGTGAAGCACTGCGTAAACAAGCCCCTGCTGACAAGTCTCCTTTGGAAATATTAAGAACCTTCGGTGGCTTTGAAGTGGCCATGATCTGCGGTGCAATGTTGAAAGCAGCAGCGCTGAAAATGGTGATACTGGTAGATGGCTTTATCACAACAGCTGCTTTGCTGGTGGCAGCAGCATTACATCCGGCTATCCTGGATTATTGCGTATTTGCACACCAATCTAACGAGCAGGGACATCAGCAATTATTAACCTATTTAAAAGCAGATCCGTTACTGCAACTGGGTATGCGTTTGGGAGAAGGCACCGGTGCAGCTGTAGCATATCCTCTGGTACAGTCAGCCGTAGCATTCCTGAATGAAATGGCCAGCTTTGCATCAGCGGGTGTTTCAAATAAAGACTAACATGATCAAAAGGGAGATCCTGTACTTCAGGGCCGCTTTGATGTTTTTTACCCGTCTGCCGGCGGGAAATAACATCAGTGTCGGGTTACAAAGTGCCGCCAGGTATTTGCCACTGATAGGAATACTGGTAGGTGCAACTGGTGCCACGGTATATTATCTGGGCCATTTGCTATTCAAAGATCCGTACGTGGCAGCCGTGCTCTCGATCGTGGCCACACTGCTGATGACAGGTGGCTTTCATGAAGACGGACTGGCAGATGTGGCGGATGGCTTTGGGGGCGGATGGACGAAGGAGAAAATCCTGGAAATTATGAAGGATCCCCGTACAGGAGCTTTTGGGGTGATGGCGCTGGTATGTAGTATCGGATTAAAAATATTTGTGCTGGCGAAGTTGGGAATTTTGCTGCCGGATCAGTTCTTTTTAATTTATGTATGTGGCCATACCATCAGCCGGGTGACACCGCTGTTTTTAATGCGATTTTTGGAGTATGCGAGAGTAGACGGAAGTAGCAAGGTTGGCGCTGTGATCACCCCGGTCAGCATAGGAGCATTGGTATTTGCCGTAATTACCGGGTTTATACCATTGGCCATATTAGGGGTGGAAGCAGCCTGGATCAGTGTAATACCTTGTGCAACGCTCACATTGTATTTAGGATGGTATTTTCAGAAGTGGATAGATGGATATACAGGAGATTGCCTGGGCGCTACGCAACAATTGAATGAGCTTATTTTTTACCTGTGTTTACTCGCGATATGGAATTATACTTTGTAAGGCATGTGCAACCTTCCATCAAAACAGGAATTTGCTATGGACAATTGGATGTGCCACTACAGGCCGGCTATGAAGCGGTGCACCAGGAAATAGCATTAAAGGTGGGTGCTGTAAATGCGGTATATACCAGTCCCTTGCAAAGATGCAAGTTATTAGCTCAAAAGCTCTCAGAAAACTTTATTCCAGATGAGCGACTGAAGGAACTGAATTTTGGTGAGTGGGAAGGAATTTCGTGGGATGCAATTGATCGCAGCGTAATGGATCATTGGGGCGCCAATTATATAACGACAGGCCCACCGGGAGGCGAATCACTACAGCAGTTGGTACAAAGACTAGCAGCATTTTTGAAAGAATTGCCATTATCAGATCGTATAGTTATTGTCACCCATGCCGGCATTATCCGTGCCGCCAGACATCTGCTGGAAGGCAGGCCACTGAACGAAATTATGGCAGAGAAAATTAATTACGGAGGAATTTATACATTCAACTTATTATGAAAATCTATACAAAAAAAGGAGATCGGGGTACCACTGCCTTATTCGGCGGAAGTCGTGTAGATAAAGACGACGTAAGGGTAGAAAGCTATGGTACACTGGATGAAGTAAATTCCACGATCGGCCTGTTGCGGGCCAGGCTTGGACCAGAACATGCATGGCAGCCACGCTTACATAAAATTCAGAAAGACATGATGGACATGATGTCGCATCTGGCACGTCCTTCTGATTGTAAAAAGGAAAATCCGAATCCAAAGCCGGAAGATGGGGCCGCCTTTTGTGAAGAATGGATTGACGAACTGGAAGCTGCCATGACATCTAAGTCCGATTACTTCTTGCTGCCAGGTGGCAATGAGATCTCTGCTTTGTGCCATGTGGTGAGAACCCAATTGAGAAGAGGTGAAAGAAGACTGGTGTCACTGATGAAAGTAGATACTATTGAAGATTATATTCCAGCGTACATCAACAGGCTGTCTGATTTATTCTTTATTCTCGCAAGAGCGGAAATGGATAAAGCAGGTGTGGCAGAAGAGAAATGGCAGCTGTTTCTTTACAAGAGAAAGAAACAGCCGGAATGATTTACTCCATATCTACAAACATGTTTTGCAGCTTTTCCAGCGTTTCTGGTTTAGGCGATTGCCACATTCCACGTTGAATAGCTTCCAGCATACGTTCTGTCATATCTTTTAATGCCCATGGGTTTGCCTGTTCTATGAACTGACGATTGTCTTCATTGAACAGGTACTCCTGGGTGATCCCTTCATACATAAAGTCATCTACCAGGTTGGTAGTAGCATCATAAGCAAAAAGATAATCCATAGTAGCCGCCATTTCAAAAGCCCCTTTATAGCCATGACGCTTCACACCGGCCATCCATTTCGGATTCACAACTCTTGAACGGTATACTTTCAGCAACTCTTCTTTCAAGCTCTTGACGCGCGGCGTCTCCGGCCGGGCATGGTCTCCAAAATAAATAGACGGCTGCTCTCCTTTTATCGTTTCCACTGCATTCGCTAATCCCCCCTGGAACTGGTAATAATCATCCGAGTCGAGAATATCATGTTCCCTGTTATCCTGGTTATGCATCACAATCTGCAGGTCGGATAAGCGTTTTTCAAATACCTCATGAGCAGATTCACCTGTCCGGTCAGCACCATAAGCATAACCACTCCAGTTGATATAAATCTTAGCGAGGTCTTCCCGGGTTTGCCAGTTTTTTTCATCTATCACAGCCTGTAGCCCGGCACCATAAGCACCTGGCTTGGCACCGAATACCCGGAAGAGAGATCTTTTGTGGGCTTTGGTTTCATCCAGTCCTTTATTGATCCATTCCTGTTTTTCTGCAAGATAGCGCTTGCGGATAGGGTTTTGCTCCACTGGTTCATCCAGCATAGCAACCTTCTCTACCACAGCATTCAGTAAAGAAATGACATCCGGAAATGCATCCCGGAAAAACCCGGAAATGCGGAGCATGACATCGATACGGGGCCGCCTCAGTTGAATAAGGGGAATAATTTCAAAGTCAGCCACTCTCCTATTGGCGGCCTGCCATACGGGTTGTACCCCCATGAGGGCCAGTGCCTGGGCAATATCGTCTCCACCGGTACGCATAGTACTGGTACCCCATACAGACAAGCCAATGGATTCCGGATAATCCCCCTGCTCCTGCATGTAACGATCGATGATGAGGTTCGCACTTTTTACACCCAGGCTGTAAGCCGCCTGCGTGGGGATAGCACGTACATCTACAGAATAGAAATTTCTTCCTGTAGGTAATACATCCATGCGACCACGGGTGGGTGCACCGGAGCTACCACTGGGTACATACCCTGCATTTAAGCCATGCAGCAGGTTCGTTATTTCCTGTGTGGTACTTTCAATTTTTGGCAAGGTGTGGGTAAGGATATGTTGACAATAGGCTTTTGTGGCTGGTAGATCTATATCAATTCCTTTCAGTATATCTTTCACAATTCCTTCCAGCACCACCACCGCATCCCCATTATTGCGACAATACCTAAACAACGGATGCACACTTTCAAATGGCGTTTCATAATCCCCTGCCAAAGGATCAAATTGTAAATTAAGCTCCTCTGCAGGCACCTGTGTAATTCCCTTCTGGCCTGCAACGGGTACGCGATGCAACGCAATCAGCAAATCAATGAGCTGCTCATCTTCCGGCGCTTTCCCTAAAATGTGCAACCCATCCCGGATCTGCGCTTCCTTTAGTTCGCACAGATAACCATCCAGTTTTAAAAGCAAAGTATCAATATCGGTAACAGCCACCTGCAGATCTGTTTCCAGGTTCGCCTCCTTTACAAGTTGTGTAATTTGCGCACGGATCACTGCTGTACGCTTCGGATCCACACTAAAAGCCTCGTAATATTCATCGATCAGGTGTTCCAGTTTCGTAAGCGTACCATAGTTCTCCGCCCTTGTCATAGGTGGAATGAGGTGGTCGATGATGATGGCATGCGTCCGGCGCTTGGCCTGCGTACCTTCTCCCGGATCGTTCACGATAAACGGGTAGAAATGCGGAACAGGATTTAATAACACAGCAGGGAAACAGCTCTCCTTACTCAAAGCAACACTCTTACCCGGCAACCATTCCAGGTTGCCATGCTTACCACAGTGAATCAGGGCATCGGCCCTGAACACCTCATTCACCCAACAGTAATAAGCGAGGTACCTGTAAGTAGGTGGTAAATCAGGGGAGTGATAGATCGCTTTTTCATCCTGGTTATAGCCACGGGCAGGCTGTATGCTCACGAAGATATTACCAAGCAGACAGCCAGGAATAATAAAGTCTTCTTCCTGCGAAGGCCCCCATTGTTCCAGGACCTTTTCTTTTAACGCAGGTGCTAACCGTTCGAAATATTGTTGAAATGTATCTTTCTCTATACTAATCTGGTAAGGACGATAAAGTGTAGTATCTATATCGTTCGTAACATAATGCGTAATCAGTGTAATTAATTCCTCGCTGGTAGCTGGAATGTAATCACCTGTATCATAACCGGCTGTTTTCAACGCCTGCAGGATTTCCACAATACTCGCAGGCGTATCCAGCCCTACCCCATTTGCCAGCCGGCTATCCTTGTTAGGATAGTTCGGCATGATGAGTGCGATGTGCTTATCTTTTTGCTTTTTCCGCCCAAGCTGTATCCAGTTATTTGCAAAGGCAACCACAAAGTCACACCCTGCTTCATGCGTACTATATTGCAAAATATCTGAATCCGTCAGCGCATCTTTTCCTACAGAAGATTTAAATGAAATAGCCGTAGTAATGATCCGCCCGTCTATCTCCGGCAATGCAATATTCATTGCCACATCTACCGGTGTAAGACCAAATAGATTTTGCTCCCATACCTCTTTTGTGCAGGCAGCAAAGATGGCCTGTATCACGGGTATATCGAGATTATCAAATAAGAAACTTTCGTCCTTATCCATGGACTTGATAGAAAAGCTGGTGGTATTGATGAGCACTTTTACTTTTCCTTTTAATAAGGATTCCAGTTCAAGGAGACTATGCTGATCGCGGAGATTGCTGACAAAGACGATGACCGGTTTTAACTGTTGCTTTTCCAGTGCCTGCACCAGGTAATATACCGGCGCCAGGTTATCTGCCAGGTAATGCGTTTGGTAAACAAGGATAGCTACATCTGCTGTGAAGGAAGAAAGCATGCCCTGTTCCGGATGAAATAAAAACAGGTCAGCAATTTTTTGCGGGGGCGCGAATGTTAATTCTGCTTTAAAGCAATGATGAAATATATAAGCCAATCCATTCTTCAGGTTGTGCTTACCGCCGGCACAGCAGTATTTCCATAGGGTATCTGCAATGGTCACATCTACTGTAGAGCTATTCAGCAATTCTACATCGGGCGCATCATAACCCGGCAGAAAGAGTACGGGGATATTGTTCTGTTCACAGGCAATGCTAATCGCTTCGAATAAATAAGGATAGTAATTCCTGCCGCCCAGCAACCGGCAGATCACCAGCTTTGCATGGCTGATCACTTCCTCTACATATTTATCGATAGTCAGTTCCTGCTTCAGGTATACCAGGTTGGCAATTCGCAGGGAGGGCAGCTGTGGGTGAGCGGAGTGCAGTTCCCGGTAAGCATTGTTCAGTGAATGGATCTCCGTATCGGCAGCAGAGAGGAATACAACGTCTCCTGCAGATTGCTGTATGTGGAAGACCCCATCCCCGTTGGGATTCCACCCACCGGGGATTGTTGGGATCAGGTGCATATTAGTTTAACTTTTCGTGTAACAGTGCAGACAGGTCTTTATCTATCAGTTCATCGCCGATGAATACCAGGCTGGTTTTGCGGGTTTCACCATCTTTCCATTTACGGTCAAAGTAATGGTCGAAACGGTGAGATACACCTTGCAATACCATACGCATAGGTTTGGCAGGAATATCGATAAAGCCTTTGATACGGTATATCTCATGCTCTGCTACCATTTCTTTCAGTGCGGCTACAAGCGATTCCGGGGTATGCGGTGCCGTTACTGTGACTACGATAGAGTCTATATCGTCATCGTGGTGGTGATCCAGTCCATTGGCATGATCTTCCTCATGGTGGGAGTGACGGCTTTCCAGGTCATTTTCGGCAGCTGCATTTACACCCAGCAGTACTTCTGCAGGCACATCGCCATTGTTGGCCGTCACCATCTTCACATTAGGACGAAGTTTGCTGCTGATAATGCCAGTTACGGTTTCGAACTGTAATTCTTCCAGCAGGTCCTTCTTAGTTAGCACAACGAGGTCTGCACAGGAGAGCTGGTCTTCAAAAAGTTCCTCGATCGGTGTTTCATGATCGAGGGAGTCATCGGCCAGGCGCTGTGCCTGTACACGTTCACGGTCACATATCTCGCCGGTTGCCTGCCCTACCAGGTCTACAACAGTCACCACCGCATCCACAGTGATCCGGGATTTCAGGTCAGGCCAGTTGAATGCATGCAGCAGTGGCTTAGGCAGTGCAAGACCAGAAGTTTCGATGATGATATGATCGATGGTATCTCTTCTTTCCATCAGTTGCAACATCACTGGCAGAAATTCTTCCTGTACCGTACAGCACAGGCAACCATTGTTCAGTTCCAGCACATCTTCTTCGTTGGAGCAGCACGATTTAATCAACTCTCCATCTATGCCCATTTCACCAAATTCATTCACGATCACTGCAAGACGACGGCCATTGGCATTTTGAATCAGGTTGCGGATCAACGTGGTCTTTCCGGAGCCTAAGAACCCCGTAATGATGGTTACCGGTATTTTGGAAGTCATGTTATTTGTTTTGTGTAGGGCGCTAAAATACGTGATTTTTATATACTTTTACTGGCCCCATTTAAACCCATTTATATTTATACCATGACACATTTACCGGTAGTTAGTTCCATTTTGTCGGCCCCATACCTGGTCCCTTTATTTCAGGTCAAGTATAATCTGAGTCGTGATACAACCTGCAGGTTGCTGAAAGCAGGCGTCAATCACAGTTACCTCGTGACCGATGGTGACAATAAGTACATCTTCAGGGTGTACTGCATCAACTGGCGTACGAAACAGGATATTACAGAAGAAATCCGGCTGTTAAATTTATTGCGCGCCCACGAAATGCCGGTATCTTACCCTATCGAAGATTTTGACAACGACTATTTGCAGCTGTTGCATGCACCTGAAGGGTTACGCTACGGTGTTATGTTCTCCTACGCCCATGGAGAAAAGGTTCTACAATACCCCACAGCACTGCATTACAAGATGGGCGTCACAGTGGCCCGCCTCCACCAGGTAACAGAAAATTTCAAACTGAACAGGGTGGAATATACCCCTTCTGTAATGGTGGTCGATTCTTTCGAAAGACTGAAAGGCTACCTGCCATTGGAAACAGCAGAGATGCAGTGGATGCAGCAGGCACAGGACTACCTATTGAAGTTGTATGCCACCATCGATCATAGCAAAGTACGACATGGCGTAGTACATATGGACCTGTGGTTTGACAACATGAATATTAATAACGAAGCGTTCACAATTTTTGACTTTGATTTTTGTGGAAATGGCATGTTGTGTTACGATCTGGCTTATTACATCCTGCAGGTGCATAGCACGGAAAAGGAAAATATGGAGGTGTGTAAAGAAAAGGTGGCAGCCTTCCTGGAGGGATATACTTCCGTAATGCCCATTTCGGAAGAAGAAAAAGCATTGCTACCGGCCCTGGGTATAAGTATGTATTTCTTCTACCTTGGCATCCAGTGTCAGCGGTATGAGGACTGGTCAAATACTTTCCTGCATGAGGTATACCTGAAGCGGTTTATCAACCTGTTAATAAAGCGGTATGCCGATTTATATGAACTGGCTGTCTAAAATCAGCTACCATTCCCACAAATTTTTGATTACTTTTCAGGGAATCAAAGTGAATACTTATGAAACGTGTGTTTTTTCTAATGGCAGGTTACTGCCTGTTGGGTGGCGCCGTGGCACAGCAAAAACTGCCCCGTATAGCCATCGCCGGTCTCGCTATTGAGTCCAGCACATTCTCTCCTGCCACGTCGGACGAAGCCGCTTTCAAGGCGCAGTATGGCGATGAAGTATTCAAAACTTATCCGTTTATGTCTGCAGACTCACCCCTGCGTAAAGCAGCGGTATGGTTCCCGACTATCACCGGCCATGCATTGCCGGGTGGTGCCGTGACCAAAGAAGCTTATGAATCGCTGGTAAAAAAAACACTGGATTCATTAAAGCAACACCTCCCCTATGATGGTTTGTATTTCGACATACATGGGGCAATGAGTGTGGTGGGAATGGAAGATCCGGAAGGCGATTTTATTGTACGTATCCGTAAGGTAGTAGGCACTAAAACCCTGATCAGTACATCTATGGATTTGCATGGGAATGTGAGCTGGAGACTGGCTGAGAACACCGACCTCATTACCTGTTACCGCATGGCCCCACATGAAGATGCGCTGGATACAAAAGAAAGAGCTGTTCGCAACCTGGTAGATCGCCTCAAAAGCGGCAAAGGCAAACCTGCTTACAAAGCATGGATTCCTGTACCCATCTTACTGCCGGGCGAAAAGACATCTACCCGTATAGAACCCGGCAAGAGTTTATATGCACAGGTAGATCCGGCTTCCAGGCTGCCCGGGGTGATTGATGCAGCCATCTGGATTGGGTATGCATGGGCAGATGAGCCCCGCAACCATGCCGTAGTAATGGTGACTGGCGACGACAAGGAAAATGTAACCACAGCAGCAGAGAAACTGGCGCATAGTTTCTGGGATGTGCGAAAACAATTTGCATTTGTGGCACCGACTGCTACCTTGCAGGAAGCACTGGATGCGGCTGTAAAGAGCGACAAACATCCTTTCTATATCAGTGACTCAGGTGATAACCCAACTGCGGGTGGTGCGGGCGATGTGACGTGGACATTGACACAGATACTGGCACGTCCGGAATTTAAATCAGAAAATGGACCAACGTTGATTTATGCAAGTATTCCGGGCCCTGACCTTGTAAAGAAAGCCATTGAGCTCGGAGTTGGGAAGCATATAGAAGCAGCCGCAGGTGCAAAGGTAGATGCGCGTTTTGCAGGTCCTGTAAAGCTCTCTGGTACGATTGAGTCAATTGAATATGGTGATAAGGATGCCCTGGTAGAGGTAGTGGTGAAGGTGGGGAGTGTGCATGTAATTGTGACACAGAAGCGGAAGCCTTATCATAAAGAAAAGGATTTTACACGTTTGGGATTAAATCCACGTAAGGCGGATATTGTGGTGGTGAAGATCGGGTATCTTGAACCAGAGTTGTATAATATGCGTGCAGATTGGTTGCTGGCACTGACACCGGGTGGTGTGGACCAGAACCTGGAACGGTTGGGGTATAAGCATATAACACACCCGATGTTCCCCGTTGATAAGGATATGAAGGATCCAGATCTGAGGGCGAGGTTGGTACCGGCGGCGGATAAATTAAAGAAGTAACCTGGTTGGCATGTTTAGCAACATGCCAACTATGCATTCTTATTAGCCCAATCAATATAAGCTCCTACCGCCTTTGCAATAAACTCCTTCCTCTCCCCTTCTTTCAGGTTCCCCGCATCATCAAACAACTCGTGGGATTTTTGAATATACACTTCGGGCTGTTGCATAACAGGAATATTAAGGAAAACCAGGCATTGCCGCAGGTGGTGATTCGCGCCAAACCCGCCTATATTACCGGGAGAATTACTAAACACTGCAGCTGGCTTACCATTCCATACACTTTTGCCATAAGGTCTTGAACCTACATCCAGCGCATTTTTTAAAACTGCAGGTATAGACCTGTTGTGTTCAGGCGTTACGAAAATAACTCCATGCAGGGATTGTATCGCATTTCTAAAAGTAACATAGGCAGCAGGAACATTGTGGTGATCATCAAAGTCCTGGTTGTAAATGGGCAACTCATCAATAGGGATGATTTTAAACTCAACCCCTTCAGGCGCCATGGAGAGCAATCCATTGGCTATTTTCTTCGAAAATGATTCTTTACGCAGGCTGCCTGCAATAACGCCTATAATCTTGCTCATAATACTTGATTTTTAGCATTTACCACGGCAATGATAGTGCCACGCCAATATTATCAGGATAACCCTTTCAATCTTTCTCTTTGCTGCCCCCTTTTCAAAGAAAAGATTTTCAGGGATGCTTCCACTTCCGAAGTATAATCAATCAGCACCTGGATCTTTGCAAGCAATTGAAGCTGCTGGGGGCTATCTACTATTAATCGAAAATCCTGGTTTTCGGAACCACCTTCCGCACTCTGAACAGTACCTTCGGGCTGAAAGTCCTGCTGCTCACTCATCGCCAATCGCTCCAATACCTGATCCCTATTGATCTCTGCTTCCTCCAAAAGTATATCAATCATATAATCCGCAGCCCTGTAATCCACCTGCTGCTCTCTCAAAAAAGCAGCCAAATCGGCTGGACTCAAACTATCAAAAAACGCCTTATTCCCAAACTTCGTCCCATTAAACGCAGCTTTAATCTCCTCCCGCGCCTTTGCAGGCTGATCCTTTTTGCGAGCTATAATCGCTCTCAGGGCTCTTCCCAGCTCCTCTATCATTTCTAAAATATAATCTATCGGCATATCAACAGCGAATTTAACATTTATAAATAAAGCCATTCTGCACAATGGCATAATTCTGGAAGTTTGTAAGACAAACAAGCAATTTGCTACCAGTCACAACAGCTTTTTGAAAACTAAAATACTTTATTGAAAAAACCTAAAACAACTGAGTTATGGAAGCAATCACCCAAAATACTCCACAAAAATACAATCATGAAATGCCTTGTGGAGATAACGAAACAGAAGGCGAGCCCGAAACATATATCTTCCCGTCCATTGTATACGACACAGCAAAAGACGGGTGCCACCGTCTTCAGGGCCAGGTTGCGCTGCTAGAGGGCGGAGACACTGGCTTGGG
Source organism: Chitinophaga sp. (assembly GCF_039596135.1). Lineage (GTDB taxonomy): Bacteria > Bacteroidota > Bacteroidia > Chitinophagales > Chitinophagaceae > Chitinophaga. Next base: position 109,006 of record NZ_JBCNKH010000010.1, on the reverse strand, counting down.
CCGCGCCGTTGCCGTTCAGTTTGCCAAAGAAGGCGCGGAAGTTGCTATCCTTTTCAATGATGATGGCAGTCATGCCAGGGAAACGGCAGACATGATCAGTGAATATGGCAAACAGGCACTCCTGATTTTCTGCGACGTGACAAAAGAGAATAGTTGTAAGCAAGCTGTCGATAAAACGATCAGCTGGTTTGGAAAGATCGATATACTTGTCAATAATGCAGCATTGGAAAATATCGTTCCGCAATATTACCTGGTCAATCATACCATTCCGCACCTGGCAGCAGGAAGCAGCATTATCAATACTTCCACCCAGGAGACCATTATCGACTTTACCAGGGCCCTGTCTTCCCAGCTTATAAAAAAGGGAATCAGGGTAAATGGAGTAGCCCCCGGCGCCATATGGAATTCGGCTGTCAGGAACATTACTGATTTTGGAAAAGATTCGCTTTTCGGATATGCCGCTCACCCTGCAGATATTGCGCCCTGCTATATTTTCCTGGCCTCAGAAGATGCGGCCTTTATCTCCGGAGAAGTATTGCATCCGAACGGAGGTACGGTAATGACCCGTTAAAAAATAAACGCTATGAGCTTAACTAAGTACAGGCAAAAAAGAACCTTTTCGAAAACACCTGAACCAACAGGTGGTAAGAGTGATAATAAGGAATTGCATTTTGTCGTACAAAAGCATGATGCTTCACGTCTGCATTATGATTTCAGGCTGGAAATGAACGGGGTACTTAAAAGCTGGGCAATACCAAAAGGGCCATCTATGGATCCGGCTGTGAAAAGACTGGCCATGATGGTGGAGGATCATCCTTATGATTATAAGGACTTTGAAGGAGTGATTCCAGCGGGCAACTATGGTGCAGGCACGGTGATCGTTTGGGATGAAGGAACATATGTGCCGCAGGTAAGCGGGAAGAAGGAATTGCTGCATGCGATTGAAAACGGGAAGCTGCATTTTATTTTGGAGGGAGAAAAACTGAAAGGAGAATTTGCGCTGGTGAAAACGCATGGCAGAGGCGAGAATGCGTGGCTGTTGATGAAGATAAAGGATAAATATGCTGGTACGGCAGATGTGACGAAGAAAGAGAAGTCTGTTTTATCCGGCAGAACACTTGCACAGGTAGAGAAAGAGCCGGAGAAGGTTTGGAAGAGTAACAGGGAGGAAAAGGCAACTAAAAGAAATTCAAAAACAAAAACCGAAGCAACTGAAGCAGCGCCCACGCACCCTGAAAAAGACTTTTCCACCCTACTATCAAAGGGCAAAAAAGCCCCCATGCCAAAAGAAATCAAACCCATGCTGGCAACCCTCACAGAAAAACCATTTGATAAAAAAGACTGGTTCTATGAAGTAAAATGGGACGGCTACAGGGCTATCAGCTATATAAATAAAGGTACCGTAACCATCCTCTCCAGGAATCAACTTCCCTTCAATAAAAAATTTGATGTAATTGCCGATGCCCTGCAGGAATGGAATGCAAAAGCTGTGATTGACGGAGAGATAGTCGCATTGAATGCAGAAGGTAATCCTGATTTCCAGGCATTACAAAATTACCTGAAAACGGGGAAGTCTGTACAACTGGCTTACTATGTCTTTGATTTGTTGTGGTACAATGGTTACGATATTACAGATCTGTCTTTATTAGAAAGAAAAGAAATTTTACGACAGGTATTACCACTGGATAACGACTTCATAAAGTTTAGCGAACATATCACAGGAGAAGGCACCGCCTTCTATAAAGCAGCACTGAAAAAAGGGCTGGAAGGTATCATGGCCAAAGATGCGGATAGTACCTATTCTCCAGGCCGCCGTTCTGATAGCTGGCTGAAAATTAAAAACAACCTGCAAACAGAAGCTATTATCTGTGGATATACTGCGGGCAGAAACAGCCGAAAGCATTTCGGTGCGGTAATATTAGGGAAGTATAAGAATGGGGTATTACATTATATAGGTCATACCGGAGGCGGATTTGATACGAAGTCACTGAAGGAATTGTATGATAAATTCCAGCCTTTGGTGACAAATAAGTCTCCTTTTAAAGTAAAGCCTAAAACCAATATGCCGGCCACCTGGCTGAAACCTGAGTTAGTGTGCGAAGTGAAGTTTGCGGAGGAAACAAGGGAAGGCATTTTGAGACAACCTGTTTTTCTTGGATTGAGAGAGGACAAGAGTGCGAAGAATGAGAAGAAAGAAAAAGTAGTGGCGGCACCTGCCTCTGATAAAAATACAAAGACAATGAAAACCACTTCAAAAAAAAAGCCCATTAGCGGCTTCCTTCCCGAAGACGAAAACGAAGTAGAAATAAAAATCGACGGACACCTCCTCAAGTTCACCAATCTTGACAAGATCTACTGGCCGGACGAAGGTATCACCAAACGGGACATGCTCAACTACTACGCGGCCATCTCCGATACCATCCTCCCCTACCTCGTCGACCGTCCGCAATCCCTGAACAGGTTCCCCGATGGTATAAAAGGCTTCCACTTCTATCAAAAAAATGTAGAAGATAAAGTTGCTGACTGGATTGAAACCTTTCCATACGTCAGTGAATCAGACGGTGAAACAAAAAGCTTCTTAGTCTGCAAAGACAAAGCCACTCTTCTCTACATGGCGAACCTGGGTTGCATAGAACTAAACCCCTGGCATAGCCGCATCAAAAAACCAGACAATCCCGACTACTGTCTCATCGACCTGGATCCGGACACCAACGATTTCAATGAAGTGATTCAAACTGCCCTTGAAATAAAAAAACTGCTGGATGATGCAGGCGCCGATGCATATATCAAAACCTCCGGCTCCACCGGCATGCACATTCTCATTCCCCTGGGTGCCAAATATACCTTCGATCAATCCCGGATGCTCGCAGAACTGATCGTTCAGATCATCAATAAACGACTACCTGACACTACAAGTATTGAACGCTCACCTGCTAAACGAAAAGGAAAGATCTACCTGGATTACCTCCAGAACAGGCAGATCCAGACAATGGCCGTGGCCTATTCTTTAAGACCCAAACCCGGTGCCACCGTATCCGCACCGCTTAAATGGGAAGAAGTTAAAAAGGGACTCAGCATCAAACATTTTGACATGTTCAACATGCCTGAGAGAATCGCCCAAAAGGGAGACCTGTTAAAAGGATTATTAGGGAAAGGAATCAATATGCAACAGGTACTGAATAAACTTCAAAAATTTATCTGACAAATGCCCGAAGGCCCTTCCATCGTAATTCTAAAAGACGCCCTCTCCCACTTCAAAGGCAAAAAAGTCCTTGAAGCCTCCGGCTATGCCAAAATCAATCTGCTTCAGCTAAAAGGTAAAAAAATAACCGCCATCAAAAGCTGGGGCAAACACCTGCTCATCTGCTTCAAAAACTTCACCATCCGCATCCACCTCCTCCTCTTCGGCACCTATCGTATCAACGACCGCAAAACATCCAACCCCACCCTCCGCCTCTCCTTCGAAAAAGATGAACTCAATTTCTATACCTGCGCCGTCAATATCATCGACGAACCACTGGACGAAGTCTACGACTGGGAAATCGACTTACTCAGCGACCAATGGAACGCAAAAAAGGTAATGAAACAACTAAAAAAGGTTCCTGGCATGCTGGTCTGCGATGCCCTCCTCAACCAGGATATCTTTGCCGGTTCGGGCAATATCATAAAAAATGAAGTCTTATTCCGCATCCACCTCCACCCGCTCAGCAAAGTGGGGAAATTACCCCTTAAAAAGAAGAAAGAACTCATACTCGAAGCCCGTCAGTACAGCTTCGACTTCCTCGCCTGGAAAAAAGCATTTGTATTGAAACAACACTGGCTTGCTCATACCCGCAAAACCTGTCCCCGCTGCCATATCCCATTCATTAAAGAATACCTTGGCACCACCCGGCGAAGATCCTTTTTTTGCAGTAATTGCCAGTTTTTATATGACTAACGATTGTAATGGCATGAATTTTACCACCTTATGCCATAGAATCAATTGCCGTTGAAATTAATGAATACCAAGATGCAGACCTCCGGTCAACCAGCTCACATCACCCCAGGTAGCCCATATCCATTAGGTGCCACCCCTGATGACAATGGCGTTAACTTCGCCATCTACGCCGATTATGCCGAAGGCGTAGAACTTTGCCTCTTTAATAGCCTCTCAGACCCAAAAGAATCGCAACGCATCAAAATAGTTGAGCGGTTTCATCAGGTATGGCATGTGCATGTAGCCGGCCTCAAACCCGGCCAACTCTACGGCTATCGCGTAACGGGCCCTTACAACCCCGGAGAAGGCAGCCGTTTCAATGTAAATAAATTACTATTAGACCCCTACGCAAAAGCCATCGGCGGTACCATCAACTGGCACGATTCCCTCTTTGGGTACCAGATAGGAAGCCCCGACGAAGACCTGAGTTTCAGCGAAAAAGACAGCGCGCCATATATTCCCAAATGCGTCGTGGTATCTGATGCTTTCGACTGGGAAGACGATCAATTTCCCAAAATCCCTTACAATGAAACCATCATCTACGAGATGCATGTAAAAGGATTTACCCAAACACACCCTGATATTCCCGAAGAAATCCGGGGTACCTATGCAGCTATCGGCCACCCGGTGACGATCGATTACCTGCAGCAACTGGGTGTGACTGCCATTGAATTAATGCCCGTCCACCACTTTGTGGCAGAAAGACACCTCGTGGAAAAAGGACTGACTAACTACTGGGGCTATAATACCATCGGGTACTTTGCGCCTGATGCCAGGTATTCCTCCAAAGGTATCCAGGGTGAACAGGTAACCGAATTCAAGGAAATGGTCAAAGCGCTCCATAAAGCCGGTATCGAAGTATTCCTGGATGTCGTATACAACCATACTGCCGAAGGTAACCATATGGGCCCCACTCTGAGCTTCAGGGGAGTAGATAATTGCAGTTATTACCGCCTTACAGAAGATAAGCGCTACTATATGGATTATACCGGCACAGGCAATACCCTGAATGCCCAGCTGCCCAACGTATTGAGACTGATCATGGATAGCCTGCGCTACTGGGTACAGGAAATGCACGTTGACGGATTTCGTTTCGATCTCGCCGCTGCCCTCGCCCGGGAACTGCATGAAGTGAACAGCCTGAGTGCATTCTTCGAAATTATCTACCAGGACCCCGTGATCAGCCAGGTAAAGCTGATTGCAGAACCCTGGGATGTAGGCGAAGGTGGCTACCAGGTGGGTAAGTTTCCCCCCGGATGGGCGGAATGGAATGGCAAATACAGGGATTGCATCAGGGGCTACTGGAAAGGGGATGAAAGTATGCTGGCCGAGTTTGCCCTCCGGTTTACCGGCAGTCCGGACCTGTACCAGGCAGATTATCGCCTGCCTACCGCCAGTATCAATTTCATTACTGCCCATGATGGTTTTACCCTGCATGACCTGGTTACCTACAATGACAAGCATAACGAAGCAAATGGCGAGGATAATAAGGATGGGGCCAACGATAATGTGTCGTTCAACTGGGGCGCCGAGGGTGAAACTGATGATCCTGGTATCAATAGCATACGCGCACAGATAAAACGCAATTTTATAGCGACCCTGTTTCTTTCACAAGGGGTTCCCATGCTGGTGGCGGGCGATGAACTGGGCAATACGCAGCATGGCAACAATAATGCTTATTGCCAGGATAATGAAATCAGCTGGTTGGATTGGGCCAAACAGGATGCGGAATTGCTGGAATTTACACGGTCTATGATCAGGTTACGACAATCGCATACCTCATTTGCAAGACCGGGATGGTTTCAGGGACTGGCGATTAAAGGCGTGGAAGATATTGGCTGGTTCCAACCTGATGCAATGGAAATGCAGGAAGATCACTGGAAGGAATATTACGCAAAATCTATCGGTATTTTCCTGAACGGGAAAGGGTTGAGAGCTGTAAATGAAAAAGGAGAAAAAATGGTGGATGATACCTTCTATGTTATTTTCAATGCGCACCAGGATACGATAGCGTATACATTGCCCCCTGAAAAATATGCAAAGGAATGGGAACGGATATTAGATACCAGTGTGTGGAAAACGGAAGATAAAGAAAAGTACCCGGCAGGTAGTAAGGTGAATATTCCCGGACACTCTATTTCATTATTCATTCATAAAGAAGGATTGGAGCCGGTACCGGGTTTACCTGTTCCTGAAGTGAGGCGTTCAATGTAACGCCTTTTCCAGCTTCCCCCTTGTCCCGGCATTCTCCCGCAGAGATAACGCCTTCTTCCACGCTAAAATCGCTTTGGGAAGGTTATTGGTTTCTTTATAAAAATCTCCCATACTATCATATACATTATAACTACCAGGATGATAATCTATATTCATTTGAAAACACAATTCAGATTTCGCATACCGCTTATCCATTAAATTCCAATACCCCATCTGGTTCAGAAACCATTCGGGAGGACGAACCTCATAACCCATATCCTGAGACAATACTTTATAATGATCGATCACAAGATTTTTTAATGAATCTGCAGGGCTGTCATCAAAGTACAGATAAGTAGGAAAACGATAGTGTGGGAAGATAAATCTCAATCCATCGTAAATGGCGATGAATGGAACAGAGTGATGGTCATCATCCGGGTAGTATTTATAATCCCACCGGAGGTGGTTCTTATTCTTTTTCAGTAGCGTAGTCAGGTCAAGGATTGCGCTGGTATGGCGCCCACCCATGGTGGTATCACCATGTACGACAGCAGTATCCAAAGCAGGATTCAGGGTATGTGCAATAGCAAGAAAATAATTTTTGTGACTAAAATCCTGTTGCAGCAATGGCGCCGCCTCTTTTAAAATAGCACTATTATTATAAAATATACTAGGATCGGAGGCGATATAGGCGTTGAATAAGTCTTTGTGATGGAATAAGGTATTGGTGGCATACCAACCTCCTAATGAATGGCCGATCAATACACGGTAAGGTGCTGTCGGGTATTTTTTTTCAATATAAGGGAAGAGTTCTTTTTCGAAAAAACTGGTGAGGTCTGCTGGTTGCTCTGCCATGTTCTTCGTTCTGTTGCCGGGTGTATTGAGGATACCTACGATGATCATTTGAGGGAATACAGAATTACCTTCATTAACAGCAAGGGACTGAATCATCGTTTGTAAAGAAGCAAATTGCGAATTGCCGTCAAGGAGGTAGATGACAGGATAAGCTGCCCGCTGAAAATAAGCCGTATCATCAATAGGTGTAGGTGTATAAATCCAGAGAGGACGATTTTCTTTTAGTATAGTAGAATAGATACTGTCCTGCTGCCCGAATGAGACCAGTTGAGCATGGGCGAATGATTGAATAAGGCACAAAAAAAGGATGAGTCGTTTCATGGATGGAATTTTCTCCGAAGGTTGACTATTTGCAGAAGAAAATTTTTTATTAGTGATGAAACGATCATTATATGGGATAAAAAAACGGGAGTTCAGGGCCTTCGCCTTCGGCAAAAGCCATGAACTCCCGGCTGGCAACCAATAGCGGGCGTTAAATCATCTCCTCATACACATTTCCAAACCGATCCGTCGCCTTCACTGTTATCTTCTTAGCCGATGCCGACGGCTTCGCAAAAAACATATGATCTGTCAATGTCGGCTCCACAAACTTATGCTTCTTCGGCAACTCCGGCCCTAAATACAACTCCACCGCCCAGGGATCAAACGCTACTCTCCGTTCCATCTCACCCTTACTCACCCCATCCTCAAACCACTCTACTTTCCACTTACGATCCCAGTTCCATACATTCACCGCTATCTCATCAGGCGCTGCCTGTACACGCCCCTTTTCATATATACGTAACTGTTTTTCTTTTGACAAACCAGTTCCTTTATACACCCATTTGATATCCGTGCCATCTACATCATAAATACCATACCCTGCCGGCGTACCATCACTACAAATCGGCCCGGTCCACCATGCACCACATACCGTACCATGATTGTGTTCCATCATATCACCTTCCTCCCAGTTATCATTAAAGTGTGTATGCCCACTCATGATATGTACTTTATAAGGCGCCAGCATCTTGTACAACTTCTTCCTGTTCGCCACTGTACCACCACCCGGTTCATCTTTCTTCCCATCTCTCCGTGCCTGACCTGTATAAGTAGGAATGTGCAAACTCAATACAATCATACTACCCGGCTTTACCTGCGCCAGGTCCTGATCCAGCCATTGTAGCTGGTTCTCCGTCATGTAACCAATATAGTTTTTTGCTTCACCTAAAAAGAACACATCATCCAATACGATATAATGTACCTCACCCCTATTGAAAGAATAATAAGTAGGCCCAAAATGAGATTTGAATGTATTTGCAGAACCATCATCTGTCCTTGCCTCATTATCCATATCATGGTTCCCGATCACATTAAAGAATGGAATACCACACAACTCCACCGCCCTGCGATATCCATGGTACAACTCAAATTCATCCCATACCAGGTCGCCACAACCTATACCATGTATCAGCGTATCCTTTGGATAAGACTTAATCACTCCCTGCAGGTCAGGAACAGATTCCTTCAGCAACTGATCCACGTCTTTCTGTGACTTCATCTGCGGATCTGCCCAAACCACAAAGGTATGCTTTGTATCATCCACCTTCAGTTTCTCCAGTTTGAAATCGGCCGTAAAGGATGGTTTATTTTTAGGAATAGGTTGATAGAAGGATGCAATACTCCGCTCTTCCGGAAATGCATAACCACGTGGCACGCTGATATACACAAACTCTGCCGTACCATTGGATTGCAACTCATATGCACCGTTTTTGTCAGTAAGGGTAATATTTATTCCATCTGTCACCGGTACGCCCGCCACACCTTTCCCTTCACACAGCACTTTGCCTTTGAGGCTCACGGTAGAAAGGTCAATATTATTAGCACGCAGCAAAGGTTTTGCATTCACAATTGCGGCCGGCAAGGCTAACAATGAGCCGGTTACACCTACGTTCTTTAAAAAGTTCCTTCTGTTAAGCATACGTTTTATTTAATTGTTGTAGCGCCTTCACCTTCAATATCGGTTATCGCTGATGTAGTAGTCAGTTGTTTATTGTTCTGTGCACGTGCCTGTACCCATTTACCAAGCGACACATTGTACACACCACCCAGCATATTGAAAATACCCAGGTCTGCCGTATTGTACGACAGGGCCAAAGTATTGGAACCCTGACGGTAGAAAGGCTGTTCTTCCAGCGTAATCGGGTTAATGATGTCATAAAAATCCGTATTGGCAATGCGATACCCCTTCGCAGGAGGCCCTGCTGTAAATAAGCTACCACCTGTAGAAATCCAGATCACATCTACCGGTTTGGAGTCTACCGTCACTACCGAATCCTGGAACACCGCCATACCAAAGGCATTCCCGCTATTCGCCATCAAACCTGTCGTCGCTGTACCAAAACCATCTCCCCCTGTAGTCGTATAGTCGAATGTCCGGATCCAGTTAGCACTGCTGATATCTGTTGATTTAGAACCGTTGATCTTTTTACCGATACCACCCACATAGAAGAAGGTACCTTTCGCAGCTTTGCCGGAGTAGAGATTGAATTTAAAAGAACGTTTCTCACCTGTGGCCCATCCCTTGGATGGATAACCTGTAGGCGTGCTGGCATTCGCATTGTTCGTCACTACCACTGCAAATGGAGTGGTGGCAAAGTCGATATCTCTTGTCGCCATCATCTGTATATATTCATAGTTACCATCCGCACCACTGGCGTCTGACATAAAGCCGGTAATGATCACAGGCGCGATAGAAATTTCTGAACTCAATACGCTGACATCTGCTGCCGTACGCATACGGAATTCAGGCGTATTATCTGCACCCACGAATACAATACCGTAGAAGTTGGCACTCACCGGGGCTGCGACCTGTGCAAATGCACTGGTATCTGCTGTACGTAACAACAGGTTTCCAAAGCCATCATTCAATACCTTATCACCCGCCAATACCTCGCCCTTGGCAGGCAAAGGATCGAATCCACCTTTTACCACAATCGCCAGTGTACTTTCATAATCGCCGGGGTTCGCCAGGATAGCTGCAGTGGTGACACGGTTAATAGGAATGGTATTTCCTGAAGAGATCTTTCTCATGTTCGCAGCCGATACACCAGTCAGTTCCAGCCTGCCGTCTACTTTTTCCAATACTGCACCCTGTACATCAATCACCACCGAATCGCCCGGTACATAACTATTCGCTACATCCCCCAGGTTAATCGCAATCCCTCTCAGTTTTGACAAGCGGCGCGCATCCTGCACGATGAGCAGTCCGGCAGGCAAATTGCCGCCGCTGTGATCAGATACGACCATGGCTGCTATACTGGTAGAGCCGAGCATATTGTCCTGGCTGAGCGTGACGGGTTTTGACTTATACAGATTCCTGATATCGTATATCGAAATATAAGGGCTGATTCTGCCACCGGGATAGGTCTCACTTTTTTCACAACCCCAAACAAATAATACAAGTGGTAAGTATACTAAGAATTTCTTCATTGTAAGATGATTTTATTGTTATGGTTTCTGCCACCATACCTGTGTGCTGATTTCATCTGGTCCCTGGCTGGCAACAGCCAGTTTATAGTTTGTCGGATTGGTTGACTGTACATACACCGGGTAAGTCATTCTCGCCGGCATCACGCCATTATTCCGCAACCCCGCTCCCTTGGGCAGATAAGGATGCCCTGTACGACGGTATTCGAACCATTGCTGCATATCCGTCAGGAAGAGTGCGTAATACTTTTGCTTATGTATCTTCTCCATCTTCTGGTCCAGCGTTTCATCATTCAGCCATTCGATATCTGCCGCTGCCAGCCAGGTGGTGATGGATATTGGCCAGGTAGGTATCCACTGCGTAATGCTGTTGAGCGCACCTGTGTTATAATAGGTCTCTGCCGATCCGCTGATCCAACCTTTTGCCGCTGCTTCTGCCAGGATAAATTCCAGTTCCGCATAGTTCATCATCATCCCCGTCATCGGTTCTGTCATGAGCGATACGGCCGATGTATTGGAATAGAAATAACATTTTTTTACAGGGTTCTCACCCGGTGCATACCCACTTGGCACACCCTGGTAGGTACCGGAATAAGGCGCAATTCCCCACCGGTTAAAACCACCAGTGCCATATGTCGGGATATCGATACGCGGGTCATTCCACTGGGAGAGATTGTCAATAAAGAAACTCGCTATACCCGGTGTACGGAAATCCTGCTCACGCACACTCAGGTAAGGTGATGAATAAGGCCCTACCCCCGTCCAGCGCAATATGGCAGATTCATCATTGCTGGTCATGATAGGATAGTTACTCTTGCTGGTTTCAACAATGTCTTTAATCTTTGCAATCGCTGAATCAGACTTCGCTGATACACGCAATAATAAACGCAGGTACAGTGAATTGCCAAACTTCCGCCACTTAGCTACATCCCCATTGTACACCGGATCACTGGCCGCTGTGATAGCAGTACCTGCACTCAGCAGGGTATTGGCTGTATCCAGTTTTTTGAAGATGTCGAGATAGATATCCTGCTGCGCATCAAAACGCGGCTCATAGATAAGACTATCCTTTGCAAGATTGGACTGGAAGTAAGGAATATCGCCATAAGTATCTGTGAGAATAGAATAGATCCATGACTGACAGATGAGGGAGATCCCCATATAAGATTTATTGTAGTTCAGTGCGTCGCTGGCGATGGTATAAATATCCTTGTAATTGGTCAACTCAGAATAAAGACCATTGTACAGGTAATCTGACCAGGTAGACCGGTAGTCGTAACGGAACACCTGGCCTTCTGCATCACTTATGTTCACAGTCACCTGCATCAGCTCATTGTTGAAGTTGCGGTTACGCAGCATATTGTAGGTAAGTGTATTCACCAGTGCCGGCGCCAGCAATTGCTGAGGCAAGGCAGTGGGCGTACCATTTGGGTTTGTATTGGTCTCCTGGAAGTTTTTTGTACAGGAGCTCAAAAAGATACCCAGTAAAAGTATGTATGTAAATTGCTTCATCATGTCGAATATTAAAGTCCAATTACCAGATTAAAACCAAGGGTACGTGTAGACGGGAACTGCCCGATCTCAAAGCCCTGCAGGATGTCGGATCCATAGAGGGTACCGAATTCAGGATCGAACATTGGCCATGGAGACCAGATGAACAGATCGCGGCCATACACACCTACTGTGGCCCGCTGGAAACCCAGTCTTTTCACTAATCCCTTACTGAATGTATAGTCGATACGGGCTTCCCTGAATTTGATAAAGTCGGTGCGGAACACGCTGCCTTCTGCATTGTCTACACCATAGTGAGAACGGTAATACTCGTCTATATCCGTTGCAATCACATCGTTCTTACGGTACTGGCCATCTTCTGTAGCTACCACCCCATTCCCGATAATACCGTTGTAACGACCCGGCAGTGTTTCTTTCAGCTTACCCTGTTCTGCCATTTTGTAGTGGGTAAGGGAGTGTGCCACACCGCCATACTGTGCATCAAAGAGCAGGTGCAGGTTGAAGCCTTTGTACCTGAAATCGTTGGTCCAGCCCAGCTTTGCTTTGGGTAAGATATTCCCCAGGTATTTTACTTCTGCTGTGAGCAGCGCTACCCCTGTGGTGGCATCATAAATGATCTGACCATCTGGTGCACGCTGGTAACCACGACCATACAGGTCACCCATGCTGCCCCCTACTTTCGCTACGATCTGGCCACCGCCTACAGGACCTGTTCTCAGTACTACGGAGCTATCGGCCAGACTCATAATACGGTTACGGTTTGCGGAGAATACCACGTTGGAACTCCAGCTAAAGCCATCCTTTACACTCACCGGTGTAGTATTCAGCGCTATTTCAATCCCTTCATTTCTCACATCGCCGGCATTGATCAATATTTGTGTAAAGCCGGAAGCACGGTCTACTATACGCTTTAAGTGCTGGTCTTTTGTATTACCCCTATATACTGCCACGTCTATACCCAGCCTGTTGTTGAAGAATTGTACATTGGCACCTAATTCATAAGTGATGGTACGCAGCGGTTTCAGGTTCGGATTGGTGAGCAGGTCTGGTGCAGACAAACCACCATTGTACAAACTACCTGCTGATAAATAATTGTAAGACGTGAGGTAAGCAGATGTACCACCACTACCTACGCTGGAAGCAGACAGGCGAAGTTTGGCAAAGTTGATCGCCTTAGGCATGTGCAACACTTCTGATGCCACAAAACTCAGGTTGGCAGCAGGATAAAAGAAACCGGAATTGGCTGTACGATAAGGTGTAGCCAGGGTACTGGTCCAGTCCTGTCTGCCTGTAAGGTCCAGGAATAAATAATCCCTGAAACTACCGGTTACCATACCATAAAAACTGTTGATGGAATATTTACTCTTGTATGGAATGGTCACCAACGGACCCGCCGCATTAGAGAAAGAGAAGATACCCGGGAAAGTCAGTGAATCTGCACGGGTTTCATCTTTGTTATAATTATTTGTCAGGGTGCTTCCACCAGCTGTGGCAGAGAATTCAATATCTTCATTAATTCGCTTGTTGTATTTCAACAGGAAGTCGCTGCTCGCTTCCATAGAGAAGATATTTTGAGTACGGTAACTACCTTTTGGCAGTTTTGCACCTGCATCATATGGTCGCTCCTGTGCACGCTGGTCGTAGGCAAAGTCAATGGATGTTCTCACCAGTAAACTCAGGTCCTTGGTGAAGTTGTAAGTAGCCTGCACATTGCCAGTGATACCGTTACGGTTTGTTTTATTGATGAACTCATTGGCTACTGCAAACGGGTTTTCAGGATAAGAGCTGAATGGGTACTTGATGGCACGTCCCTCCTGCCCTTTCACCCAATAGTCACGCAACCAGTCGATGCTGGCATTGGGTTGCCAGAAGATGTACCAATACATGAGGGATTGGTTACCATAACCGGAACCGGGGAGGTTATCACTCGATTTATTGGTATAATTTACTTTGGAAGAGATGGTCAGTTTGTCGCTGATCTTTGAATTGACGGACATTGCAACGGTGTTACGTTTGTAACCAGTGTTAGGCACGATCCAGTCATTGTTCACGTTGGTAAATGAAAAGCGGGCAGTGGTCTTGTCCGTACCACCATCTACACTGAGGCTGTTGGTGAAGGTCTTTCCGGTCTGGAAGAACTTTTGCAGCTGGTTGGTGTAGGGTCTCCACAGGGTTCTTTCAGTACCTACCTTTTGCGTAACAGGGTCGTACTGAAAGAACATTTGTCCGTCGAACTTGGGGCCGTAAGCAGAGCTGGTACCGCTGGTGCTGGCACCATCTGCAGAGGCGCCGTAGGAATAATAAGCGGCGCCATCCAGCCCTTGTCCATATTCATATTGTAATTCCGGCCAGCGGTTTACCTGTTCCAGCGATTCGTTGGAATTGAAGGTAACACCTAAGCCTCTTTTGCGGGGGGTACCGGCTTTGGTGGTGATGATCACTGCACCGTTTGCCCCACGCTGACCATACAGTGCCGCAGCACCAGGGCCTTTCAGGATAGTAACAGATTCAATATCTTCTGAGTTGAGGTCGTTCAAACCGGTACCATAGTCAGCCGGCATGTTGTCAGAACCGGTACCATAGGGGGTTTCACCATCGATACCTGTACGGCGTCCGCTACCATTGTTGATTACCACACCATCTACCACGATGAGGGCTTCGTTGTCTCCATTCAGGTTGTTTTCGCCACGGAGAATGATTTTGTTGGAACCGGTAGGGCCAGCGTTGGAACGAACCAGGTTGAGGCCCGCCACTTTGCCGGAAAGGGCGTCTGTCCAGTTGTTAGACAGGGCATTGGTCAGCTGCTCGCCTTTTACAACGGTGGTGGCATAGCCGAGGGCTTTTTCTTCCCTTTTGATACCCAGGGCCGTCGTTACCACTACTTCATTCAGGGCTTTGGCATCCGGCGCCATTTGCAGGTTCAGTTGCTGCGTTTCGTTCACTGCTACCTGGCGGGTGATATATCCGATAAAAGAAAATACGAGTGTAGGATTATTGCCGGGTACTTTCAGGAAGTAGTTCCCATCAGGACCGGAGATGGTACCGATATTGCCACTTTTGATGCGCACGTTTACACCTACGAGGGGTTCGCCCCGCTCGTCAGTGATGCGGCCCCGGATCATGATGTCCTCGGGCTTGCGGGTCACGATGAAAGTATTACCGTTTTGCGTGAATACATAACCGGTGTTTGCCAGGGCTGCGTGGAGAATCTCCTTTGCAGTGGCGTCATAGACCTTAATGCTGACGCGTACATTGGCATCTACGTCATTAGGACTATAGTTTACGAGAAAACGGCTGTTTTTCTGGATATACTGAAATACATCTTTCAGTGGCTGATTGCTCACAGTGAGGTCCAGCTTTTTTTCAACCGTTTGTGCATTGATGTTGGGCAGCCATGCTACAAAGAAGAATAAAACCCATACTGAAAGTTTGGGGTAGGAAATCCCGAACGGGCATCCCCGCTTTTTTGTACATTTGTCCATTCATTTAAAAATTTAGCTTGTACTGAATTTTGGCACCCTGTTACCGCAGGGTGCTTTTTTTACCTGATAACTATTTGATTGTCTGAAATCTTGTACTGGAAACTGCTCATCAATTTTAACTGTTGCATGATGTTGTCGATCGTATTGTTCCTGAATGTGGCAGTATACTTCCGTTTTAGTAAAGTGGTATCCTTTACATCAAAGTGAACAGCGTACCTGTGCTGTAATACCTGTAAGACCTGTTGCAAACCTGCATCCTGGAAGATGAGTTCTCCCCTGATCCAGGCAGTTGTAGTGGCAGTATCTATATCCTGTCTGATAAATGTCCCATTTTCCTTATCTGCGGTCAATCCCATGCCGGCGCTCAAAACGAGTCCTTTGAGGCCGATTTTACCGCTGTTTACGTTTACTGACGCTGTGCGTTCATCTTTATAATCCCGCATGGTAAAAGACGTTCCTAATACCTTTACATTGAGCTGGCGGGAACGGACGAAGAAGGGCCGCCTGGCATCTTTCGCAATTTCGAAATAAGCTTCTCCTTCATCTATATATACAATACGTGCGCTGTCGTCAAATTCCTCAGGAAAGTACAGGGTAGAACCACCGTTGATGGTAATGCGGCTACCGTCAGACAATGTGATTGCACCGTGCTTACCATCTTCTATGCGCATGGTACGAAAGCGTCGTTCCGCTTTGCGATCCAGGTTTATTTTTCTCAGCAGGAAAGTGCTGCCTAACAATAAAACGAAAATGGCCGCGTAGCGGGTGAGGTTGATCAACCTGATAGCAGGTTTCCGGTTTTTGTGGAAGCGTTCCAGCGCTGCGTCAATTTCAGCTTCGGGCAACTGGTGCTCTTTATTATTCAAGAACGCGTCTACGGGAAACAGCTCCGACAATTCCTGTTCGGACAGGCGGTCCAGTGCCTGCTGCAATTGTTGTTTTCCGGCAGCATCCAATTTGCCTGCCTGATAGTCATCCAGTCTGCGTCTGATGTCGGAGATATTCATTTAAGAGACGTCGTTTTATATAAGAACGGCGAATTAAAATGGGCACCGACAGGTTGGTAGGTTAAGGAATTGTTACCAGATAAAAAAGAAACTTGCGAGGCGGGAACGGAGAGAACGGAGTACCCGGCCGATGTAGCGTTCTACCGTTTTTTCAGACACCCCTTCCTGCAGGGCGATCTCCTTGTAAGTGAGGCCGTATTCGCGGTTGAGGAGGTAATAGCGGCGCACCGTTTCTTCGTGGTTATTAATGGTGTGGTTGACAATTTGTTGCTGTTCCTTGGCTTCGATCACGGTCATAGCCGGGGAAAAATGCCCGGATTCGGGGAAACTGACGGTGTAAGCATCGTGTTGCTTGCGCTCACGGAGCGCTGCCTTCAGGTGATCGAGGAAACAGTTACGGGCGATGACGAGAATGTAGCGGGCGATTTCGGATTCTTCCACAGGAAGCAGGTGGAATTTTTGCCAGGCTTTCAGGTAGGCTTCCTGGGCCAAATCTTCGGCGAGTTCTTTATTATTGCTTATTTTTATGAGATATGCTACAGTACCCGACCAGGTCTCTTTAAAGATCTTATCGAAAATCGCAGCAGTATTTTTAGAATTGGAATGCATCATATAAATTGACGCACAAAATTACGAGGCCAGTTTAAAGTGAGTGTTAAGTTTTTATAAACAAAAACCGGTGTAACTTTTGTATTGATTTGCATAAATTTTTAATAACATGGCAGAGACAGGACATATTTTAGCGATTGACGTAGGTGGATCGCACATTAAGTGTACGATCCTTAATAAGGAAGGGGAATGGCAGATGGAGTATAAAAGGGTGAAGACACCGGAGGCTCCTACACCGGATAAGGTATTGAATACCATTGAAGAGCTGGTGAAAGACATGCCGGCGTACGACAAAGTATCAGTTGGGTTTCCGGGGTATGTGCGGAATGGGATCGTGTTTACGGCACCGAACCTGGGAAATCCGCATTGGAAGAACATTGATTTAGGACAGCAGATTGCGGATCTGTTGAATAAACCGGTGCGGTTGGTGAATGATGCGGATCAGCTGGGGCTGGGTGTGGTGAGTGGAAGGGGGTATGAGCTGGCGGTGACGCTGGGTACGGGGTTTGGAACGGCGCTGCTGATTGATGGGTATTTGCTGCCGCATTTGGAACTGGCGCATCATCCACTGACGAAGGAGAGCGATTATGATGAGTATATAGGGAATAAGGCGTTGGAGAGGGAGGGGTTGGAGAAGTGGAATAGGCGGATGGAAAGGGTGATGGAGGTGCTGAAAGTGGTGTTTAATTATGATCGGTTGTATTTGGGCGGTGGGAATGCGGATAAGATAGATTTTAAGCTGGATAAGAATGTGGTGCTGTTTACGAATAGAGATGGGATTAAGGGTGGGGCGAAGTTGTGGGAGATGGAGGATAAGTATCATATTAGTACTAACTTTCCTAAAAAGTAAATTTAAAAGGAGATTGCTTCGCAATCTCCTTTTAAATTTAGGAGCGGGGCCTGCCGGCGGCTTCGCTGGCACAATTCATCCCTCAGTAGCGGCAAAACCACTCTGCCCCGTCGATGCAAAAGATATCTTCCCACCCAACCCACACATACAATACGATTGATCCGTCAATTCCTTATCAGCCCCAATCGCATCCAGCGATGTCGTACCCTGCCAGGCCGTAGGCTTTGGCATACACGGTTTCTGCGTCACACTACACACCCCAAACGGCGGTATATTCGTATTCGCACTTTTATCTTTTTCAGTAGCCACCAGCTTATCTTCTATATACACATACGACTGACTGGTGACCTTCAGCACAGCCGGCGCCGCACCTTTGTCGCACTTCATCTGGGCGGTATCTGTAATAATTGTCAACATACTAATTATCGTGATGAGTAGAAGTTTTGATTGTAATCACCTTGCCTGTAACAGCATCCAGGTTCACATGCTTCAACTGAATATCCGCACCACCCACATGCCCGTCTTCATGGGTAATAATCCACCGATCGCCAATAGTATCAGACTTACGGTTAATACTCGTCCAGCGGTCAGCCAGTGACAGGTTATTGCGCTTCAGGAATTCCATCACCTTATCCAGGGTAAATGTATACGGCTCATCATAGTTCACAGATTTTTGTGCTCCCCCCTGTTCGTTATAAAAGTGCCATGTACCCAGGCGAAACGTGCCTTTATTAAACAGGTCACCTTCTTCTTTCAACACCCCGTTTTTATAATACTCACGATAGTGATCAATATATGTACCCGGTTTACTGGTCGTTTCGGCATATCCACCATCAAAGTCGGTCTGTCTTACCTTCACACCATCGTGCTCAAAGGTATATTCACCTGCCTGTTTGTTTTTATTATAGGTCTCTATATCGAATCGGTTGTTCATATTTGTTTGTTTGATTTGTGCACAGGCCGCAAATGAATGCATGATAATCAATACGGCCAGCCAGAACTTTTTATACATATTAATTGATTTATTCTTTTCCTACATTCGCTCTCACCTTCTCCCACTGCCACTTCCAGGTACTGATACGCGTCTTGCCATACTGGTGGGAATAGTCCATGATATTCTCCGTTTCACCAATCTTGAACACATGACTACCACTATTGTCGAAGGTGTGATACAGTCCCATAGCATGCAGCAACTCGTGGGTAGTGGTCGCAGTATTATGGGTATTAAAGAGCACTACACTCTTGGCGACTATATCTTTGGCACCGCCATTCAGCCCCTGGTAACTACCGCCGTTCATATACCCGCCTTCTTCATCAAAGAAGAATACTTTGTAATAATCCTTATAAGCAGCATACTTCGCATTAAAGGCCTTTTCCAGCGAATCGTGTATCTGGTTACCACCCGGGTAGGCATTTACAGCAGCATTGCCCGTATCTGCCGTGAGCGCATTTGTTTTAATATCCGCATCTGCTGTCATATCCAGTTCCTGTTCTACCAGGTTCAGAATGATCAGACCCTGGTTCATGTATTTCTCCAGGAAAGCCTTTTCACCGGTAGTAGCACCGGTTTTGACAGCTGTACCCAATTTGGTTTTGACTTTTACAAAAACAACATTTGCTTTATAACGCACCTTGTTTTTTACTACAATCAATTTTCCGGCCAGCTTAGGCGTATCCAAAGTACCATCTGCCTTTTTGGTATAAGCCATCACCTTTATTTCCTGGTCGGCATCTGATTCTTTCAGGCATTCTACCGTCAGTTCCAGTTTATGACTCCCCTTGCTTTTCGGTGTGATCTGCTTTTTATCGCATTTAATAAATTCATCCTTATATTCCAGTTCTATTTTTTCCGGTTCTTCTTCTACTTCTACAAGCACCTGTACGGTGGCTTTGGTATTATTATAACTTTTACCCCCGGGAAATAAACAGAGCCATGACTGGTAGTATTCCGCCGTCGTTTTGCCATCCGCTTCCTTCTTCCAGGGAATAAGGGCCGGACTGTATCGGGTGGTCTTCAGGGTATTGAATTTGGCATCGCTCTGTGTAAACACAGCTCCCGACTGGGTAGCATATACACTACCATAGCTACCTACAATCTTTTTGTATTCCACATCCCCCACGATGCTGGTATCTTTGATACGCAACCAGTCAAAACCATACTCCCCGGTCCAACCGCTTTTGGGGCGGAAACTCACAATTACCTTGGCCGGAATTTCAGGCTTTGCCGTTTCGTAGGTATCTGCTTTATTATAGTGTTTATTGCCCTGCTCTCCTTTCATGTTCAGCACCCCTTTACTGTTGGCCAGTATCTGTTCATCACTGTGCAGCATGATTTTGCTCTGGCCTGCTGCGTAGAGTTGCTGGGCTTCTATCTTGATTTCATCTTTTGAATTGAACAGCGCCTTGCCTGCCTGCATGTGCAGGAAGTCGGCAATCATCTGCGTCATGAGCGGGGTATTGACTGCCATTGCTTTCATGATATTCATGAGCAACTGTCCACCTACATTCATTTCCATCTGCTCGCCTACATTGATATTCATGTTGCGGGCATTGAGCGTCATGTTCTCAGGCGCTGTAATTTCAATACTGGAAGTGCTGGTATTGAGGAAGATGACATTGCTGTTTTTGTCAGTGATGGTAATGCTTTCACTACCATCTGTATCGTCCAGCCGAATGATGTGGCCACTGCGGGTTTTGATCACTTTCAGGTTGTTCTGGGCATCCCCAAAGCTGGTTCTGGCCGTACCATTATAGGTAGTGCCTGTTACAAACGGGGCCTCCGGATTACCACCTTCAAAGTCGACCCATACCTCCTCGCCTTTTTCCGGCATAAAGTAAATTCCTTTGTCTGAACCGCTGTGTGCATTGAGCACACGGATCCAGGGGGTAGTGCCGGTATCCTGCCAGCGAAAGCGTACCTGTACACGGCCCAGTCCTTTGGGGTCGTGGTTTTCGATGACGGTAGCGCTCTGTGGTTCGCAATATGGAATAGCATGCAGGTCGATGTATGGCATGGCAGTATCTGCAGGAATGGCTTCGAATGTATTTACATAAAGGCCATTGTCTGTGCAGGAATGCTGCAAAGATGTGATGAGGAACTGTCCATGGTCTTCGGTAGACAGGAAGTTTTCTTTTATAGTAATGATATCGCCGATCCTTAAAGACGTTTCATTGGAACGACCTTTCATCACCACCATGCTGGCAGCTTTGCCCTTGTACTGCAGGGCAGTCAGATCGTCTACCTGCGCCTGCGCGCTGCTGCCAAAACCATAGTTCATCTTATACAGGGAGGGTTTGCTATACAGCTGTTTGCTCACCTCCTGCATATGCGTGCTGTATTGGTTAGTGCCGCTGGCTGCCTGGGATTGGGTGTCATTATGCACCACAGATTCCTGCCGGTAATCGTAGCCATTCAGTTTCAGGTTATTTGGCTTCACATCCAGCGCCAGGTCAAAATCCAGCAGATTCACCTGGTGGATCAATTCAGTCTGCCGGTTTTTGTACTGGCCAAAATTGAGTTGTTGCCCATCGTAGAAGAACCATTCGCCATAGCGGGCCGCAAGGCGGCACACAAAAGCATAAGCGGTTTCCTTGTACTGAACAATGTACTTGAGCGACGCCTGGTTATTGGGTTTTACCGATAACGGGGGCATGAGTGGCCCGCCTGATTTCAGGACCGTATCAACAATGTCGCTGAGCGGGCGGCGCTCAAAGGTGGCAATGTGAGGATCGTTTTCCAGCAGGATGTCGGGGCTGAAACCCCTGATCACACAGAAACCGTTAGTACCATCGTTTTCTTTACCGGCATTGATACCGGTTACGATGCCATCAAAAATCAATGGTTGAGCAGTGCTCAATGGATCTGCAGGTTTGATGGTAATTTTAATTTCTTTGCCTAGAAAGTTCTTGCTGGCGTTGAACAGACCATTTCCTAACTTGTTCAGCCAATCGTAACTAATGAGAATTTCAAATGAATGATGTCCTCTGATTTGCTGGTACAGATTGAGTGAATGAAATGAGGAAAACAGGTTCCCATCAATGGAGAATGAAGTTTGGGTATGTAAAGACATGGTTAAGGGTTAAAAATCAGGCCGAATATACGAAAAAATACTAAAGTGCCTCATCCAAAAATTAATGTTAAAAAATAGGAGCGGTCTCATCATACATCAATAATTTTTCTATATTGATAACTATGCTTCAACTCACGAATGTTCGCAAAGCCTACCAGGGAAAAGTAGTACTCAATATACCTTCCCTCCTGCTGGATCCCGGCATCTATTGGATACAGGGCGCCAATGGGTCGGGTAAATCTACCTTGCTGAAAATCATTGCCGGCATGGTCCCTTTCGAAGGGGATATCCATCTCAAAGGCAGCAGTCTCAGGCAATCGCCCCTCGCCTACAGGCAGCATATCGGGTGGGCTGCAGCAGAACCGCTGTTTCCGCCTTTTATGACAGGTATGGACCTCGTGATCCTGTACCAGCGGATCAGGAAAGTATCACAGCGGGAAATTGATCAACTCATAGAACGTTTCAATGTCGGTAATTTCATCCAGGGGCAGGCTGCTGCTTATTCTGCCGGGATGACCAAACGATTATCACTGTTACTGGCCTTCATCGGGAATCCATCTCTTATTATCCTCGATGAGCCATTGACCACGCTGGATACAAATTCATTTACACTAATGTCTGATCTGATACTGGAAGCCGCTCAGAAAAACGGCACTTCTTTTTTAATGAGCTCTCACCAGGACCTGGATACCAGTTTGCTGAATGCACAGCGGGCATTGACAGTTATTAACCAAAGCATCGTACAATAAATGACAAGATATCTACTCCGTTCATTGGTTTCACCCTTCTTCAGAGAGAATGGCGGGCTGATAATTTTCATTTACACCATGACGGTGTTTATCGTCAGCTCCCAGTCCGGTGCGGGTGTGTATGAATATCATTTATTCCTCGTACTGGGTGCTTTCAGGCATCCGGGTATGATGGGTATGGTATTTCTGCTCTGGTTCCTGTATACGAGAAAATTTACAGCCTTTGTGGTCGCGGAGATATACAAGCCCGAAAATATGTTCCTGCATGTTTACAATTATCTCAGTAAGAAAAAGCAAACCGGGTTACTGTTCATTGCCACCCTGCTACTGATGATCCCTGTGTGGGCGTATGTGGTATTTATCGTTTATACGGGCATACAGTATGGCTATATAGGCGGCGTATGCGGGGTCATTGGCTATTTATTATTACTATGCCTATTGTCGGCACTATGGCTGGCACACCGGCTACGGCATATTGCAGAAGGGAAAGCACCGGTTTTAAAATCTGTTAAATTCACTTCTATGACAGGGATGCTCTTGCGATATATAGCAACGAAACAACTCGCGACATGGGCAGGATTAAAGATTTTCACCTGCGGCCTGCTGTACCTGATTGCCGTCAATAACGACATGCTGTATTATAATGGGCAGACTATTTTTATTGTAGTGAGTCTGGGTATTTTAGGCAATGGGGTCTTAGTATACCGCTGCAGGGAATTTGAAGATGTGTACCTGAATTTTTACAGAACCATGCCGGTACCACAAAGCATCCGATTCCTGGAATATGCTTTACTCGATTTTATACTGATCATACCAGAGTTATTACTATTGGTATTATTAGTACCCAAGCATATGCCGCTCGCCGATGCACTGATCTTTTGCTTATGCGGCTATAGCAGTATGCTGCTGATGACGAGCCTTACTTTTTACAGGCATTTTACCAAATCACAATTCTATAAGTTATTGTCAGTCGTACTTTGTGTACAGTATATTTTTTTAATGACAGTCGGATTGCCCGCCCTGTTTATTGTGCTCACATTGATCGCCATCGTCTTATTCAGGTGGAGATATTATAAATACGAAACGCTTCTGCCATAAGAGACAGAAGCGTTTCTATATACTTATTGGTTGCTTTCACTTTGTGGTAATGGAAAATGACTCCATACATTATCATCTGCCCTGTCAATTGGCAAAGTATTCAACAGTCCATATCTTCTCATATCTATCCATCTGTGACCTTCCATAAACAGGGAATAGCGCCTGTTGTACAGCAGTTCAGTCGTCAATGCTGCATTGGTCACCCCGCCTGCATAAGCCGGCAGGTTGTGGGCAGTACGAATACGGTTCAGTGCTACTATTGCATTCGGGAAGTTATTCGTTTGAATACTGGCTTCAGCATAGATCAAAATCAGCTCTTCATTGCGGATGATGCTCACAGGCGCATTCAGTGAATTCCATACAATCACATCCCTGTTGCCTGTCAACCCACCCTGACTGGCCGATGAATTACGTACCTGTGTTTTGCTGATACGGTCATCCCCCGGCACAATATCAGTGGCAAATGTAGGATGCGCTACCCGTACTTCCCCATTACTGTTTGGCGCGATATACAGGGTATTGGCCAGATCGCCGCCATTGGTAGAGAAATAATGCCATACACCGGTAGTCAGATCGCCATTCAGGTCAAAGAAAGATTCATTCAATGCAGTTAGTGCCGCGGTCCATTGTTTCCGGTAAACGTGTACCCGGGCTGCCAATGCCCGGTTGAATTTCAGCAAACCTGCAGCATCTTTAAATCCTGCAAATCCAGCTGATAATGGGAAGATTACCTCCGCTCCTGTCAGATCAGTTTTGCCGTCATCCAGGAATTTCAAAACAGAATCCAGCACCACTCCCGGATCGGTGATCACTGGGCCCTGTGCAGCACCATTCGGCACGGGGATGCGGGCACCACTGGAATCTGTAAAATTGATATTGAGCAATAACTGGTAGCCGATGAGGGTCTTTGCATAACCTGAAAATGCTTTCTTCTGTGCTTCGCTGGCTACGGCCCCACTGGTATGACTAATGGCTTCCAATAAAATATAACACTGCCGCATTACCTGGTAACGGGATGCCCAGGGGTTGGTAAGATAAAAAGTATTATTATCCAGTACCTTGGTACCACCGCCTAGCAGGTCGGTCGTATAGCGGGGTTCTGAACTGGAAAACCGATAAATTTCACGGCCGATGATTCCCTCCGCATCCAGGTAAAAATTAATACTGGTACGCATACCCGATTCGGCACCGGTAGCCAGGTTAAACAAATCGCTACGGGTAGGATTGCCCGTGATACCGGTGATGACCGGTGTATTCAGACTATTGATCTCCCCTTTCTGACAGGCATTCAGCAATACCAGTAAGCAAAGGGCTATGATGATGTGTTTCATGTGTCGAATGTTTTTAAAGGATCAGAAATCTACACCTACATGGAAGCTGGCTCTCTTGGATGCAGGAAAAGGCATTACGTCTACCCCTGTAGACAAACCATTGCTACCACGGCTGGAAGAAGTAGTGATGGTATTGCTGCCAAAATTGGATACTTCCGGATCATACCCTACATAACTGGTCCAGGTAAAGAAATTATTGGCAGATACACCCAGGCGGATACCGGAAATGGTTTTGGTATTTTTCAATGGAATATTGTAATACAAGCCAATTTCCCTGATGCGTACATAACTGGCATCCTGTACATAAATACTGGCATCACCGGCGCTAACACGGTATACACCTGCTTTCTGGCCATTGATGATATCATCATAATCGAACGAGGTAGCACCTGCATCGGTGAGCAATTCAGTCAGGTTGATATTATCCCCGCCCTTCTTCCAATGCACGAGAAAACGCAGGGACCAGTTTTTATACACGGTCACCTCGTTGAAAAAGCTCATCTGGAATTTAGGCTCTGAGTTACCGATCAGTCTCAGGTCACTGCCTACAGTACCTTTGATCTGGGTAGCAGGCTGCCCTTGTTCGAGGTAGAATGTACCGAGGGAGTTACCAAATGCCCCGATGGCATAAGGGGGAATCACAAGCCGGGTTACCTTGCTGCGGTTATACCACCAGTTGATAGCCGAGGTCCATTTGATATTGGTTTTGTTTACGGGCACCAGGTTCAGACCTAATTCAATACCATGGTTCTTCAGGTCACCACTGTTTTTCCACTCTGCACTGTAGCCACTCGATGCAGGCAGTGAGTGACGCAGCAGTACATCCTGTATCCTTTTAATGTAATAAGTAGCTTCTAAACTGATACGGCCATTCAGCACACTGATGTCCAGACCGGTTTCAAACTCCTCCTGTCTTTCCGGTTTAATGCCGGGATTACCCTGCAGGTTATCGACCAATACACCGGGGAGCCCATTGATATTGCTACCCAGCATGCCGGTGAATTTACTGCTGTAAGGCGGTACGTTGCCAGACTGCCCATAGGCGGCCCTGACCTTGAGGTTGTCGATATTATCGACAGACCACCATTTCATTTTGGCGAAGTTGACGGAGAACGCACCTTTCGGGAACACGTAATACTTTTTATAATCCCCGTTATTGGTAGAGCGGTCAAAACGAACGCCGCCACTCAGGGTTACGGCATCGATGAGGGAAAGGTCTTCCTGTATAAAGATACCATTGTCCCTGTATTTGGAGCGGAACTGGCGGGTAGTGGTATTGGCACTGGCATCCACATTGCTCTGGCCGGCTACAATATTGGTAGCAACGGTCACGATATTATCCATGTACCCTGTTTCCAACGTGGCGCCAACGGTGCTTGTGAGACTGATAGCCGGAACAGGCGTGAATGTATTGGCAAGGAACCCGCCCAGGTTCGTATTGATGTTATTGGTATTGCCCTGGATAGAATGGCCCTGGTTGGAATTTTCTTCAAACTGCAGGTCGCGGGGAAAAAGGGCCATTGTTTTGTAATTGAAATAATCTACACCACCACGGCCTATGAAGCGGGTATGTGAATGTTCGCTTTGTTGCAGGTGCACCTCCAGGTTGCCCCCGCCCACAAAGCGGTTCGTGGTTTCATTGTTGATCATCTTATCGCGGGTCTCCAGCGGATTGGAGGCGGCGAAGGGATTGCGGGGATATTCGCCCAGGGCATTTGGATGCAGGTCTACGAAATCGGGAGTGGAAGAAAGTGCCACGCCGTAGCTCACTCCATTGTTATCGTTGTTCGTTAAGCCCCTGTCGGAAGAGGAATAGATATAGTTGGTGGTAACACCGAAAGAAACCCGGTCACTGAGTTTATGGTCAATATTCAGGCGAACGGAGTTGTTGAAATAACCGGTACCTTTTACAATGCCATCTTCCTGCCGGCGGTTGCCGGAGAGGTAGAAAGTTGTCTTGTCGCCACCGCCGCTGATAGAGAGGTTGGTGTTTAACACCTGGCCGGTGTGGCCAAACATTTCCTTTTCGTAGTCGAAGATTTTCCCGGCGCTCCGGGCATCGTTAAATTGTGTTTTATAGGCTTCTCTGCGGGCGATGACAGCGGGGTCAGTATTGTCTGCACTGCCGGCGAGATCGGCCGCCGTTTCGGCTGTAAACTGCCTTACACCCATCAGGTGCCGCACCTTCACAAAGCCTAATTCCTGGTTGAGGCTCACCTTTGTCTTGCCGGACTTCCCTTTTTTGGTGGTGATGATCACCACACCGGCGGCTGCTTTGGCGCCATACATGGCTGCGGCAGAAGCACCTTTCAGGATTTCTATGTTCTCGATATCTGTGGGATTGAGGTCAGCAATACGGCTGGAGGGGTTGTCCTGGTTATTGGGGTTACCGGCGGTAGCGGCACCGGTTACATCATTGAGGCCGGCCGGGATGCTGCTGTTATTAAAGAAGATACCATCTACGACATATAGTGGCTGGGAGTTGCCGAATACCGAGGTGATACCTCTCAGTTTGACGGTGAAACCACCACCGGGCGCGCCGGAGTTGGCAGAGACCAGGGCGCCCGGGACCTTGCCACTCAGGGCGGCGTCGAAGGTCTGGGCAGGTGCCACGCCACTGAGCTGATTGGCAGATATGGTGGCGACGGCATTGGCCAGGTTACTTCGTTTGATGCTGGTAGCGGCGCCGGTGACCACTACTTCATCGAGGTGTGCCAGGTCTTCTTCGAGGGTAAGGTTGAGAACAGCCTGGTTGCTGGTGAGGCGGATCGTCTGGGTTTTGTACCCTGTATAGCTGATCACTAACGTGGAGGCGCCGGCAGGAACGGCGATGGAATACTTACCGGTGGCGTCGGACATGGTGCCCCTGCTGGTATTGGGGACCCGGATGGTCACCCCGGGCACTGGCTGACCGGTTTTCGCATCCCTTATTTGTCCGGTCACATTTTGCTGCGCAAATAATGCATAAGTACTGAATAGGCAAAACAGTAGCAGCAAGCTAAATTTTTGCAAAAGCATAGCTTGGAGATTTAGATGTGAGTTGAAATTTGACTGGTTACAGACTACAGTATGGTATTACAAGTTTTGGTTGTTAAAAAATGTGGTGTTTCCTGCTGTCAGGGTTCTACACTGGTTCGGGGTTGCAGGGGATTATTACTACGCTACTCAGATTAATGTGGCAGATTACGAAATTTTATAGGGTTTTCGTTTTTTTTATTTGGAGGGATTGGATTATATTTTATCAATTAGGTATTAGTACTCTATAAAAAAAGCGGCTGCTGGTAGCAGCCGCTTTTTTTATAGCATAGCTTTATTTCTATAACGTCATCAATAGTACATTAAAAGTACATTTCTATATCGATTGGATATTGAGGTGCACATTTAGTGATGTATTAGTACTCATTTAGTGTTAAAGCTTCACTATAGTTTGGGTGAGATCATTAATATTGATCTTGTAATCCCAAAAACTAATTTTTATGGCCATTGTTAAAGACAACATACTTCTCCAACTCGTCCGGGGTACGCTGGGCGATCAGATCACGATTTACGAAAGGAACGGGCAGATAATTATGGCGAAGAAACGCGGCCCGTCTAAGAAGAAGCCGACGAAGAAGCAGCTGGAAGCCCGGTATAAAATGCGGGTAGCGGCGGCTTATGCCATGGTGATCCTGGAAGACCCGGAGATAAAGGCTTATTATAAGTCGCTGGCAGGCCCGGGGCAGAATGCTTATAATATGGCAGTGAAGGATGCTTACAGGTCTCCTGAAGTGCAGAATATTCAATTTGAAGAAGAAACTGTAGTAGTGACTGCGAAAGATGAATTCAGGGTAGCTGAAGTGCAGGTACGGGTGGTAGATGCAGCTGGTGTTGTCATTGAAAGGGGGTCGGCAGTTTTAGGCCGGAATGGTGTGGATTGGTATTATAAGGCGGCTAATCTGCCACCAGGGGGCAAAGTGATAGTAGTGGTGGTAGATTTGCCGGGAAATGAAACGGTGAGAGAGTTGCTGATCACTCATGGGTAAATATTCTTATTTCAGCACCACGTTGTTAAAGTACTTATTAAATATATGTACAGCTGTTCTCTTGACCTCTAGTGTAGGCGTCTCCGCGTTCTTCAAAGGATAATTCATTTTCAGCAATTCCCATTTATGGCTGCCTAACTGATGGAAAGGAATAATCTCCACCCTGTCCACTGTTTTATATCTTGTAAAGTGTTTGGCCCATTCTTCCAGGTATTCTACCTGGTCTGTCCACCCGGGTACCAATACATACCGCAACCACATGCGTTTACCTGTTGATTCACGATAGGCCGCCAGGTCCAGCGTATTCCGGTTGCTCAGACCCGTAAGTTTATGGTGCCATTCATCATTGATGTGCTTTACATCCAGCAGTAACAGGTCGGTATGTTCCAGTAACCCGTGGGTAGCATCGTCATTAAGACGGCCATTGGAATCCAGGCAGGTATTGATTCCTATCTCATGCAGGGCTTTAAAAAACGTAGTGATCTTGTTCCGTTGCAGCAGGGGTTCCCCTCCCGAAACGGTGACCCCGCCGTCTTTTCCAAAATAAGAGCGCTGTCTGTCAGCTCTTTTTACCAATTCATCAATGCCAATCAACATTCCACCTTTTACATCGAGTGTATCAGGGTTCTGGCAGTAAACGCAGCGGAATTGGCAACCCTGTACGAATACAACCATTCTGACGCCTGGTCCGTCGTGTGTGCCGAATGTTTCAAGAGAGTGAATACGCAGATGTTCCGGATCATCGAGGTTTAGCGCGGCAGCCTCGAGGTCCTGTAAAGGAAAGTACAACATAGTCTTAAAAAAGGAAGGTGACATAACAGCGGACCGCAGACGCGATCCGCTGTTGTCTTACTTAGTCCCAATTGATCACATACTCTCGTGGAAAGTACGTGTTATCACTTCAAGCTGGTGCGCCCTGGATAAGCGCACGAAGTTTACAGCGTAGCCGGATACACGGATGGTAAGCTGAGGATAATTCTCAGGGTGCTCATAAGCATCCATCAATGTTTCGCGGTTCAGCACATTTACGTTCAGGTGATGCGCCATTTTGTTAAAGTAGCCATTCATGGTAGTCACCAGATTATTAATCTGCTCATCTCTCGTATCACCCAGTGATTTAGGGATCATAGAGAAGGTGTTGGAAATACCATCCTGTGCATCTCTATAGTCCAGTTTACAAACAGAGTTGAGAGATGCGATAGCACCGCTACAGTCTCTGCCGTGCATTGGATTGGCGCCGGGCGCAAAGGCATCGCCTTTCTTACGTCCGTCAGGAGTCGCACCTGTGTTGCTGCCATACATTACATTGGAAGTAATGGTGAGCAGAGACAGGGTTGGTGTAGAATTCTTGTAGGTAGCATGCTTGCGCAGCTCTGTGATGAAGAAGTGAGTAATTTCTTTTGCAATGTTATCTACTCTGTCATCATCATTACCATATTTAGGGAATTCTCCTTCGATTTTGTAGTCTACAGTCAGGCCACGATCATCTCTGATTGGTGTAACCTTCGCATATTTAATAGCAGAGAGGGAGTCTGCTATGATGGAGATACCGGCAGCACCATAAGCAATATCGATATGAGGATCTGTATCTACCAATGCCATCTGGGCTCTTTCATAATAATATTTATCGTGCATGTAGTGGATGATAAACATTGCTTTGGCATAAACTCTCGCCAGTTCAGTCAAAGTTTGTTTAAACACACCCAATACCTTGTTGTATTCCAGCGGGCCATCAGGCAGTACAGGAATGTTCTTAATCACTTCCAGGCCGTCTATTTCTTCTCTGCCGGCATTCAGGGCAATCAGCAATGCCTTAGGCAGGTTTGCTCTTGCACCAAAGTGCTGGATAGATTTACCAATTTCCTGGTAGGATACGCAACAAGCAATACCATAGTCATCAGAACCACGGGTACCCCTCATCAGGTCATCGTTTTCGTACTGGATAGAAGAAGTATCGATAGATACCTGTGCACAGAAACGTTTGAAACCTTCTGGCAGACTGTCAGCCCAGAGTACAGTCAGGTTTGGTTCTGGTGAAGAACCCAGGTTGTACAGGGTTTGCAGGAAGCGGAAAGAAGTCCTGGTTACTTTCGTACGGCCGTCGTGCAGTTTACCACCGAGGGCTTCAGTAACCCAGGTAGGGTCTCCACCAAAGATCTCGTCGTAGCTGCCTGGACGCAGGTGGCGTACCAGTCTCAGTTTCATTACGAACTGGTCGATGATTTCCTGCGCTTCTTCTTCAGTAATCAGTCCGGCCTGCAGGTCTCTTTCAATATATATATCCAGGAAGGAAGATACATTACCCAAAGACATTGCAGCACCATCCTGTTCTTTTACAGCTGCCAGGTAAGCAAAGTATACCCATTGTACAGCTTCGCGGGCATTTTCTGCAGGGCGGGCCACATCACAACCATAGCCGGCAGCCATCGTGATCATGTCTTTCAGCGCGCTGATCTGGTAATTGATTTCTTCACGCAGGCGCACTTTGTGCTCAGTCATTTCGCCACCAACCTTGTTCAGGTCAGCTTTTTTGAACTTAATCAGCTGGTCAGCACCATACAGGGCCAAACGGCGGAAGTCACCAATGATACGGCCACGCGCATAGTTGTCAGGTAAGCCAGTCAGTACGTGTTTGGAACGGAATGCCCTGATTTCGCTGTCATAAGCATTGAATACACCTTCATTATGGTTTTTGGCATAATTGAAAATGTCGATCACTCTTGGGGAAACGGTCAGTCCTTTTTCCTTTACAGCAGATTCAACCAGTTTGATACCACCAAAAGGCTTCATCGCACGTTTTAACAGCTGATCTGTTTGCAGGCCAACAATTACTTCATCATCCTTCTTAATATAGCCCGGCGCAAAGGCGGTCATATTGGAGATGGTTTCTGTGTCAATGGCCAGAACACCATTGTTCGCTCTTTCTTTGAGCAATTCTTTTTTTACGACATCCCACAGGCGGTTAGTTTTTGCTGAAATGCCGGACAGGAATGAAGCATCACCCTGGTAAGGTCTGATGTTTTTTACAACGAAATCATATACGTTCATTGTAGTATTCCAATCACCTGATTTGAAAGGAACAGCGGTCACATCTTTTATCATATCCTTGAATTTTATTTATTCTCTAGATAATGATACAAAGTTAACCCCCGTGAGGGTGGATATTTGTGTTCGTCGTCAGTCTAAGTAGTGATTATAGTTGTGAATGCTCCTTTTTCCACTTTGAAGCAAAGTAGGCGCCCCAGCCTTTGATATATTCATAAAACTGGTATTCGTTTTCGAAGTCCATCAGCATGTCGTAGGTGGGTCGGTATTCGACCATAAAGGTGTCAAGGGCGGGCGACTCAAGACCTGTCAGTCGCCTTACAAGGGGCATATTAAAACGGTGAGTAATATATTTATCCTGTTCAATGGCAATGAGTTGATCGCGGAAGTGCTCCATTCTTTTGGCCTTGCGCCAGCTTAACAGGAGGTCCAGGTTCACTCCTACCCCGCCCATGCCGGTGGCAAGGTATTCACGGGAATAATCGAATACTTTCCTGTACTCCTGCCTGAATTCGGCAGAGTCCTGTTTATAGCTTTTTTGCTGTACTTCTACAGTAGGCAGCACTTTGATATCTATGTGCAATCCCACATCGAAGGGGCGGTTGATGTTAATTTCCTTTACGGGGAATTTCATGGTTACCTTGCCCTGGTAGGAGAAACTCAGGGAATCTTTTAAATTGAGGCGAATGGTATAATGGCCCATGGAATCGGTAACAGCACCACCACCGCCGGTGCTCATTACGCTCACGCCTGCCATGCCGTAGCGTTCCGTACGTTCATACACGGTACCTTTGACCTGCACTACCTGGGCGAAGGCCAGCGATCGGATGGCGATCAGGAGAATTAGTAATACGAATTGTTTGTGTAGAATTGAAATACTCATCAGGGGTCCAATCTAATACAGCTGAGAAAAACAAACAAGCGGATGGTAAATATTAACAAACAATTGTATAAGAAAACCCCGCGGGGTGCGCGGGGTTGGAGGTTTTAGGAGGCGAAAAAAAAGTTTGATTTGGTCGGGTGAATGGATTGATTTAGCCAGGTGAATGGCTTTGATTTAATCAGACGTCCGATTATGATCAGGCATTTTCCATTTCAGCGTAGATGAGTTTCTTCATTTTCATCAGTGCGCTCAGTACCCGTTGAAACTTAGCAGGATCACTCATCCACTGTCCCAGTTTATCAGGAACAATCTGCCAGCTCACGCCATATTTATCGACCAGCCAGCCACAAGCTACCTCATGGCCGCCATTGGCAATCAGACCATCCCAGTACTTATCAATCTCTGCCTGATCTTTGCAGAGTACCACGAGTGAGACAGCATCTACAAAGCCAAATCCATGTTCTGCAGGGTTATCCATGGCCATAACCACGAAGTTTTTGATTTTGAACTGGGCATGTTTTACATGGTTAGTGTTACCTTCTCCTTCGCTGTATTTCAGAATGCCTTGTATATTGGATTCGGGGAATAAATCTTTATAAAAATTTACCGCCTCTTCTGCCTTGCCGGCTTTCGGACCGGTGAACATCAGGGTTGGACTGAATTTCTGGTTCATCTCATTTGGGCCACCTGTATATAGCTGCCAGGAGATGCCGAATTTATCCTGTACCCAGGCGTATTTGGAACTCCAGGGATAGCTATCTAAAGGCATGAGGGCGCTGCCACCATTGATTAACTTCTGGTAATAGGCTTCTGTATCTTTTTCATTTTCGCTCGATACCATGAAGGAAATAGATGGATTAGGAGTGGATGAAGGTCCGTCATTGAGTAACATAAACTGCTGACCACTCAGTTTGAGGGTGATGACGATTGGGTTGGAGGAGGTAATGGTGCCGTCTCCAAAAGTATCCAGGTAAAAGTCAGCAGCTTCCGCAATTTTGCCTTTGATGGTGAGGCAAGGATAGATGGAATTGTTCATGGTGATAAATTATGTTTTTGAGAAGTAGTTACAACTTGTTAAAGAGCTGATTTGCAATACAACTTTGGCGCCATTTTGCATTTAACGTTTTAACGAGTCATTGTGCAATGCATCTTTTATGGAGCTGTTTAGCAATGCAACTTTTCAGGAAGGCTTTGCAATACAACTCTTTAAGGAGCCATTTTTACCAAACAACGGCACAGGTCCATACCCATATACCATTCAATGCAAAAGCCGGCGGGGTCAATCCTGCTATCATGAATTAATTGCTGGAAAGCATTGCCAATGGCAGGAATATCGCGCATAAAATCGTGGACATCAATATACAGGTACTCTCCTTTTGAGATCACTTTTGTTTCCAGGTTGTGTTTAGACAACTCACCAGGATGCAGTTCTTCAGCTGCCGCCTTGTAGAGAATGCGACCATCTCCGGCTGGCCAGGACAGGCCGAAATACTTCCTTTTTTCGTCAAATGGCACGAGGCTATGCAAGGTTTCATGGGCCTGCTTCACTCCTTCCGGAAAGGAACTGGCAGTGACACAGTAAACAAGAATATCGTTTTGTAATGTCGTTGTTTCCATACAGTAAACATACGATCATTATAAACGGTTCACCGGGGGTGAAAAAGACAATTAATGGGTAAAATGCGACAGTATAACGGAGGTACCTGCATCACCACGGAAACCCCGGTGAATAATATAATTCACGGGTATAAGGCGACAGCATGACACAGCACTGCATTATCATGAAAACCTCTTTCACAACAGGTGAATAATACAATTAACGGGTAACATCCGACACCATCACCCCATTCTGCATCACCATAGCCACCTTCTTTACAATAGATATATCTACAGCCGGGTCGCCGGGTACAGCTATGAGATCCGCGATATAACCAGGTTTGATATTTCCCAGCAATGGCAGGTCAAATACACTGGCATTAACAGCCGTAGCAGCATGTAATACATCAATAGGTTTCATGCCGTATTCTACCATTAGCAACATTTCCCGGCTATTATCGCCGTGAGCGAACACCCCCACATCTCCACCCATACAAATAGTAACACCAGCTTTCATTGCATCATTAAAGATTTTATGCTTCTGTTTGACAGCTGGTGTTTCCGGGTCTATTCCCTTGCGCCAGCCTTTATAACTGGCGATAGACTCAGTAGCAGTCAATGTAGGACACAGTGCAATCCCCTTTTCTTTCATCAACCTGAAAAGTTCCGGTGTGCCACCATCACCATGTTCAATAGTGCGTACCCCGGCTTCTATAGCCCGGCGCATCCCTTCTTCAGTACCTGCATGTACCACTACATAGCGGCCGCTACTGCCGGCTACTGCTACAGCAAGTTTAAGTTCTGTAGCAGTAAAGGTAGGTGCAGGTGTTTTATTGAGTCCCCAGCGGTAGTCTGCATATAGTTTAATAACATCGGCCCCATGGCCGATCTGCGAGCGGATAGCTCTAATAAGTCCATCATTGCCATCGGCTTCCTCAGCCCCCAGGGGAATCCCACCATTATACCCCTTAGGGCCATAACTACCCGTAGCCACGATGGCACGGGTGGCTACCAGCAGGCGCGGTCCGGGAATAATACCTTTATTAATGGCTTCTTTTAACCCTGCATCATCATACATGGCACCTTCGGTACCAAGATCACGTGCCGTGGTAAAACCCGCCATGAGGGTAGCGCGGGCATGTACTACGGCACGGGCTGTACGCTCAGCTCCCGATTCGGTAAGGACCTGGTCGTTCCAGCTGGTTTCATTATAAGGATGTAAGAAAAGATGTGAATGACCTTCTATAAGACCGGGCATAAGGGTCATACCTTCCAGGTTGACGACGGTTGCCTTTTCAGGAACCCGGATGGTAGCCGGATCGCCCGCAGCCACAATCTGGCTGTCTTTTACCAATACCCACCAGTTCGTATGCATGGCAGTGCCGTCAAACACACGATCCGGTTTAAAAAGGAAGGTGGATTGGGCATGTATGGCTAAGGATATTATTAATAATAAGCTGGTAACGACGTATCTCATATTTAGTTTTTGACCTGCGGCAAGGAGAAAAAATGACTATTGCCGCACCTTAAGATACGTCTTTTGATAATTTCTTAAAATACTGGTGATCTTAGACGGGGATTTTAGACCTAATATTTGAATGACCTGCGGCAGCAAGGCGAAATAACTATTGCCGTACCTTAATATACGTCTTTTGATAATTTCTTAAAATACTGGTGACCTTAGACGGGTTTTTCAACTCAAACAGGTGAATAATAAATACTGTCAGTTTTATAAACCCCTGCGTTTTTACAATACTTCCACCCAGTTTATGAATATCCTGATCCCTCGAGGCAATCGTATTGCCATTATTATACAACTCCTCTGCAAAGCACCATGCACCATCTCTTGCATTGCTCAATGCAAATTGGATCAGCAATGAATTATTTCCCGAATGCTTTCCTAATAAAGAAAGTAACGGCGAAATACGGTTCAGCTCATTGATCACTTCATAACTCAATGCTGCCAGGATGGTATTAATACTATTAAAGTCGTGATGAATTTGCTGCAAAGGAGTATTGTATTCCTGTGCAATCTGCACCACTGCTACTCCAAGATCCAGGTTAATATGCGCATTCATGCCTAATAGCAGATGTTGTAGAACCAATACTGATTTCTTTTGTAATTGCTGGAACGTCCATTGCCATGACAGGGAAACACCGGCAGTATTTTTCGCCGTCCATTCATCATAAGCAGCAATGTACCGGTTGGCAAAGACCACATCCAGTCTTTCCATTCTCGGGCCATCCTGGAACTCTCCTATTGCAATTCCTTCTTTTACACGGCAGGTGACTTTGTGGTATAAGGCAGCGAAATAGCCGGCCCTGTTGCCTGTGGTGATAGCTTCTGAGATAATTGCCTCCAGGCGGAGGATCACCTCGTCAATAGTTTGCGCGGGCATGTTTTGGGGGTTTGATAGCTACTAAGATAAAAAAAATGGCCAAAGAAAAAGGGGATGTATCATCGTATTGATACATCCCCTTTGTGCTTACAATTGAATAATATACTTATTTGCCGGTAGTATCATCCGTACTAATCACATTGCCGCCAGGCATATCCTGCGCATGATGTGTAGTATCACTGAAATCAGCCTTCATACGATCAAGTAATGAAATAAACTGTTGCGCCATCTGTCCATCACGTTGCAGATCGCTGGTCATCCTGTTTTCAGGCAGACTACGATAGTAGTTAATCTGCTGCTGACAATCCTTCTTGATCAGGCTGGCAATCTGCTCAGCTTTCGCCTTATCACCTGCCAGGTAGTAAGCATATACAGTCTGCATAGAACTGTAGTTATGCATCTGACCCGGCGTGGTCATAGCGTAAGGGAATGTAGATGGCAGCAGGTTGCTATCAGCCTTGTTCAGTGCCTGCAACGCCTGCTCTTTCTTATTATCCAGCGCCAGTGCAGTACCCAGGCGGGTATAAGCATTTCTCAGGTACTGAAGCAGTTTACGGTTAGGTTCGTCGAAGTAAGTAGTTGGAATATTCGCACCACCGAAGGTGAACTTTTTCATCATCACATCGTACATCATCGGAACGTTCACATTCTTCTCAGCACCCATTGGATCTTCGCTTTCTTCTTTCTTCAGCGGCACCAGGCGGTAGGTCAGACCATCCATACGGAGGTAGTCGTTCAGACCCAGGTCGGTTGGGCTGGTAAAGTAGATAGGACGTTTCCATGCGTTGGTAGCAATAATATCCAGTGCAGCCAGGTCATTCTTCAGCAGGTAACTTTTGCTTATCTGGAATGGCAGCTGTGGCAGGATACGGCTGCTGTCGTAAGGGCTTACCGTATTGGAAGCCAGCACTTCAGCTTTATCAACAGGAATGAACAGTCTCTTTACAGGGAGGTAGTTCATCTGTTCGTTGCTCTGTGTGGTCACCATGGCACGTGGGTCAGTTGAACCCATGAATGCCAATACTTCTTTCAGGTTATAGAATTTATCCTGTGGGAAGTTGCCACCATCATAGAACTGTACATAGTTGTGGTTTTCGCCACGGTATTTATCAGCGGTCCAGCTCATTGGAATAGCAGGACTCTGGTTTACCGCCTGGCGGGCCTGATCGATATACCAGTCAACACCCAATAAACTCAGGTTGATCACACGTACATCGGTACGAACGCCTTCTACTTCCTGTGCAAACCACAGTGGGTAGGTATCGTTATCACCTACAGTGAAGAGGATCGCATTCGGCGCGCAGGACTCAAGGTAGTCAGATGCTACGTCTTTAGCAATAGTTTTGGTAGAACGATCATGATCATCCCACTCCTGTGCACCCATCAGTACAGGTACTGCCAGGAGACAGATGACAGTAGCGATTGGTGCTGCAACGGGCAATTTGGTTTTGTTCTTCAGGAACTGGTACACTGACAGTACGCCCAGACCGATCCACACTGCATAAGCATAGAAAGATCCTACATAAGCGTAGTCACGCTCACGGGGCTGGTTACCAGCCTGGTTCAGGTACAGTACGATCGCAAAACCTGTGAAGAAGAACAGCAGACCTACTACCAGTGTATCGCGGCGGTGGTATTTATAATGATACAGCAAACCGAAAATACCTAAGAGGAACGGCAGGAGGAACAGGGTATTGTGCGCCTTGTTGTTCTTCAGGCTATCTGGCATGGCTGACTGGTCACCATACAGGAAGTTGTCTATAAAAGGAATACCGGAAATCCAGTTACCGTCTCTCACGTTACCATAACCCTGTGTATCGTTTTGCTTACCAGCAAAGTTCCACATGAAGTAACGGAAGTACATAAAGTTAACCTGGTACTCGAGGAAGAACTTCACGTTGTCGCCAAAGGTTGGCTTTTCACCCTGTTGTAAGCCCAGGAAACTACGATAGTAGTCCGCATGGCCCTGATCGTTCGATGCATCCCAAACACGTGGGAACAGCATTTTATCTTCCGGGGCATAAACAGGTTCCTGTTTCTTGCCGGCAACTACATATTTAGATTTACCTTTTTCATCCAGGCCACGTGCGTAGACGTTGCCGGTCTCTTTGTATTCGGTAGGGCGGGCAGTAAATACCTGGCCATAGATCAGCGGGAAGTCACCATACTGCTCACGA
This sequence comes from Chitinophaga sp., assembly GCF_039596135.1. Lineage (GTDB taxonomy): Bacteria > Bacteroidota > Bacteroidia > Chitinophagales > Chitinophagaceae > Chitinophaga. The sequence goes on along the minus strand of NZ_JBCNKH010000010.1, from coordinate 69,684 downwards.
CCCAGGTAACCTACCAGGGAGATCGGGTTATCTACGTTATACATATCCACAGCAGGGTTAGCAGTAGACCTCACCATGGTGGTAATATAAGTGGAGTAACCCAGTAAGAGGAAGAGGGTACAATAGATCGTCAGCTTGGTTGCGTGAATGGCTTCCTGTGCCAGCAGGTTACCACCGAACTGTTTTACCAGCCATGGAATACCTAATACAGCAGCTGCGATAAGGATCTTGAAGAATATCATGCCACCACCATCAGCATCGATAAATGCAGGGATGAGGATCACGGAAGAAATCAGGATCAATGGACCGTAAATACCGAATTTCGGGTTTTTCAGGCCATATATCAGGGCAGCAGCCAGTGCAACGAAGTAGAATCCAAAACCAGTAAAGAAAGGCAGGCCCAGGTAGTTCACGAAGAACACGTCCATGTAGCCAGACGCCTTAATAGTATCCTGGATAATGAATTTCTGTATCAGACCGGTTACGGCACAACCAATAATAAACGCCCAGAAGGTACCCATTGGGGTCGCTTTGTAACGTTTAAAGTAGTATACCATCACAATAGCTGGGATGGTGAGGAGGTTCAGCAGGTGGACACCGATAGAGAGGCCCATCATGAAAGCGATGAACACAATCCAGCGGTCGGCATAAGCCTCTTCGGATTCGTGTTCCCATTTCAGGATAGCCCAGAATACGATGGCGGTGAAGAAAGAAGACATAGCGTACACCTCACCTTCCACAGCAGAGAACCAGAAAGAGTCAGAGAAAGTATAGGCGAGGGCACCTACAGCACCTGCGCCCATGATAGCAATCATTTTTTCGCCGGAGATCGATTCGCCTGCTTTTACCATGAGGCGGCGTGCGAAGTGGGTAATGGTCCAAAAGAGGAACAGGATAGTAAATCCACTTGCAAGGGCAGACATTGTGTTAACACCAATAGCGGCATGCTTCTGGCCGAAGAAAATAATAAAGAGCCTACCCAACAGCACAAAAAGCGGAGCCCCTGGAGGGTGAGGGATCTGCACCTTGGCAGCGGTGCTAATAAACTCACCGCAGTCCCATAAGCTGCCGGTCGCCTCCATAGTCATAATGTAGACAGTGCAGGCAATGATACAAATAACCCAACCCACAATGTTGTTGGTCCTTTTAAAATTCATAGAGATGTTTTAGGTCCGACAAAAATAGAAAAAGTGGCAAATTATGATAATTAGAGATAACAGTTTTAACTTTTTCTTTAATAAGTGAAAAAAAATGAAGATTTCCAGGGATTTATGGGAGTTAGGATGGGGATTTTTAATGCTTTTTTAATGAGAAGGACGTATGCCGGCCCTGGGGCCGGCATAAAATCAGTTAAATATGACCCTGACCGTCTGGTAAAACGACAGCTTTTGGTACCCGGTGTGCTGCTGACCCGTCAACTGGTCTCTCCGGAAACCTTGCAAACCAAACAAACCGGCAGCATTCCCTTTATTAATAGCGATCTCCAGGTAACCGGCGGCATTGAACATGGCCAGTTTGTGCCCTTCCGGTACGTCCGAATAGCTTTCGCTGAGGGAAGAGATGACTTCATCCCTGCGAAAATAGATGGAAAAGTTTCTACCCTGGCGTTGCTCTTCGAATTGTTTGCGGGTGATATTCACCACAACATTTTCGAAGTTGTCGATATGAATGATCTGACCATCGATATAATCCTGCCCGGTCATGGGCTGTAAATTATTCTTAATAACGTATTCGTTTGCCTGTTGTCCCAGGTCAGTTAATTTCTTCCCGCTTTTGAGATCATTGAATGCCTGGGCAAAACGTTTCAGTATGCCAAAGGTATCTTTAGGCTGATCTTTTTCGAGCGGTAATTTGACTACTACTCCAGGTAATCCTTCTGCAATCATGGTAATCAGCCCGTTATCTGCGCAGGCGATATACTGACCATTGTGCTGGGCGAGCAGCACATGATCTGCTTTTCTGTCGAACAGGTTAATGAGTACTATATGAAATGTACCTGCTGCAAAATGGGCGAAAGCACCTTTACAGATATACGTAGCCTGCGGCAGGTTGAACGGAGAAATCTGGTGAGTAACGTCCACTAACTGAGCACCGGGGCAGTCCTGCGACAGCTGCCCTTTCATGGCGCCAACGAGGTAATCCTGTAAACCGATATCTGATGTTAGTGTTATAATGGACATTCGTGATTATTAGATTCGCTTTATCTTCAAATTTGATGCCATTGAAGACTGGCGTTGATTTTAATGCAAAGTAAGATAATATTTAGATGCGGGAGACTGTCATTGTGAAAATACTTGTTCAGATGTGCATAACTCTGTGAACTTGTATAGATAAGGGTTTGGGGCGGTGTAAAGAAAATCCGGAACTGCACAATAGTCAGTTCCGGACTGAATGTCAATTATTTTAAAGGAGAATTTGGTTCTTTCTTAAAGTGGTTGTATACCATTCCATCGAGGAATCCGGGCATTAGTTTACTCAGCAACACGGTCAGTTTTCCCTGTCCTGTCAATACCAATGTACGTTTACGTTTAGCAATCGATTTATTGATAGCTGATGCTACAGCTTCGGCAGTCATCAGTTTTCCTTCATCGAGCGGTGTTTCACCCTGCACATTTCCTTTTTCATTCAGCGCCGTATTGCGGATATTGGAGGCCGTGAAGCCGGGGCATACCCACATTACGTTTACGCCTGTATGCAGGAGTTCCGTTCTCAGTGATTCCAGGAAACCCTGCATGGCAAACTTACTGGCGGAGTAACCGGTTCTGCCGGGCAGGCCACGGTAGCCAGCGATGGAAGACACACCCACAACCGTTCCCTTATTTTCAAGGATGGAAGGTAGTGCATAATTGGTACAATACACGGTTCCCCAGAAATTGATATCCATCAGTTGCTTTAAAACAGACAAATTGACACCATTGAAGAGGGCGCGCATAGAGATTCCCGCATTGTTGATGAGAATATCTATTTTACCGAAATGGGCAATCGTTTGTCCGATAAAAGCTTTACAATCATCCTCTTTACTGACATCGGCTACATAGGTAAACAGGGCATTTGTTTTCAGCTCATCGCTCAGGGCCTGCAGGGCGTCCTGCTTACGGCCGCATACGGCAACTTTGGCGCCGGAGCGGAGAAGGTCAATTGCGATGGCTTTGCCGATGCCGGAAGTTCCGCCGGTGATAACGGCTACTTTGTTTTCGAAAGGTTGTTGCATTAGAAATTTTTAGCAATCACAAAAATAGGTGGGATATTGGATAATATGAGACCTGGAGTAAAATTGTATGGATGTTTTAAAAAAAGTTGTCAAAAAGTTGGGAGATATTAAATAATTCCTATCTTTGCACTCCCAATTACAAACGGGGTATGATTCCGTAGCTCAGTTGGTAGAGCAATACACTTTTAATGTATGGGTCTTGGGTTCGAGTCCCAACGGGATCACAGAAGCGGCTTTAGGGCCGCTTTTTTTATGCATTGAATGTAACGATCCATTGAATGCGACAGGCAGGTGTCGCCGATATAACCGGCAGACGCCCGTTATGAAGGGCTTATCACATTTTTCTTTATCTTCGGGAGGAATTCTACTTTTCTTCAATTTGAGCTATGATGGATATTGTATTACAGTAATTATCGTCCTGGTAATTACATCTTCAACTGATAATTTTATTCATGATTTCTGCGCCTTCGGCAGCGGAAGCATTTCTTATTTTTATTCAATTCTATCAGTAATGCACAAATACAATTATACTATCAGGAGAGAAGAGCCTTCTGATATCGGGGCTATCGATCAGGTAACAAAGGCTGCATTTGCCTCAGCAGCATATAGCAGTGGAACGGAATCGTTCATCATAAAAGCCCTGCGCGCAAATGGTCAGCTGACTATTTCCCTGGTAGCAGAGGAGGCGGGAGTATTGATTGGACATATTGCTATATCGCCTGTAACCATTTCTTCAGGCAGCGAAGGCTGGTTTGGACTGGGGCCTTTATCCGTGATCCCTTCTAAACAGGGATCCGGCGTAGGCTCCGACCTTATCAGGGCTGCCATTGACGCATTGGGGAAACTGCATGCAGCCGGCTGTGTCGTGCTGGGCGAGCCTTCCTATTATGGCCGGTTCGGATTCAGGAGCGATGCCAGTTTGCAGTACCTGCATGCTCCTGCTGAGTATTTCCAGGTACAATCATTTACTGGAAAGATACCGGAAGGGACTGTGGAATATGATGATAGTTTCAACGTCACCAGTTGAAATTAATCAGATGTAAATAGAAGAGGCTGTCTCAGTAGATTGAGCAGCCTCTTTTTGCAATTATAGAGCAGACTTCTAAGTCATCTTTTATTATTCTGACTGGTGCCCAATCAATATACGTAAATTAGGGTACCGGTTTTTGTTGAAGCAATCCGGGATACATATAACTATACAAATCCAAAGAGCAGCAACAGTACATCACAATGGATAACGGGAACAAGCATACAATCTACACCATTGGTCATTCCACACACAGCATTGAAGACTTTTTACTGATGCTGGAATCGTTCGGGATCAAGACAGTGGTCGATATCCGGAGCCTGCCCGGTTCCAGAAAATTTCCGCAATTCGATCAGGATAATTTGCAAAAGTCCCTGGAAGAAAAAGGAATCCAATATCTTTATTTTCCCGATTTGGGCGGAAGACGGAAAGTAAAGAAAGATTCGAGGAACAACCGTTGGAGAAATGAGTCTTTCCGGGGGTACGCCGATTATATGGAGACCGAAAATTTTAAAAATGCCATCGAAAAGCTGGAGCAGATTGCCCTGCAAAAGCCAACAGCTTATATGTGTGCGGAAGCCGTTTGGTGGCGGTGCCACCGTTCCATGGTTTCAGACTATCTGAAAGCAAAAGGCTGGACAGTGTATCATATTATGGCAAAAGGGAAAGCTGAAGAGCATCCTTATACATCGGCCGCCAAAATTGTTGATGGGAATGTTTGTTACACCGATGCTGATTGTTCCACTAATAATAAATAATTAATGTTATGGCAACAGATTTCAAAATAGGCGACAAAGTAAGCTGGAATTCCGAAGCCGGAATCGTAACCGGCATCATCATCAAAATTCACACGCAGGATTTTGAATACAAAGGTTATACCCATCACGCGTCCAAAGAAGCACCTCAATATGAAATCAAAAGCTTAAAATCCAATCATATTGCTGCACATAAAGCATCTGCACTCACAAAAATAAAATGAACATTTAATTTTTACAGAACCCCATCACCGATCCAACCACAATTTAAACTGCGGCATCCTGATGTGGCTTACAATGACCTCCGCATTTCGGTCCCTTTTTAGAATGATTTTCAGTTTTTCGTTAAAATGCTTATGAACGCTCTCGATACCGTTGATGTGCAAAATATACTGCCTGTTTACACGGAAGAAATATTGCGGATCGAGCTGTTCTTCCAATTCTTCCAGCGTGTAAGGAACGGCTATGAAGGGACCATCCAGTTATTGATCTCTTTTATATTTACCTGCGACAAAGTGATATTTTTCTGTTCCCGGTAAACGCTGGCATTGATGCGAAATAATGCCTGTCCCGCTTGTACAAAACTTCCCTCATCGACATAGATTTTGTCGAGATAACCACTAATCTGTGGACGAAGCTGCACGTTGTCTTTCCCCTGCAAACCTGCCGGAAAGGATTGGTCTATGACGGCTGCTGTGGGTTGCAACGCAAGAATTTCGGCCTGTACGGTTTCGGGTTGCTGTGTTGTATCCTTTTCTGAATTTTTACAAGCCTGCAAAAAGAGTATAGCTGTAACAAATAAGGGCAGTACATTGATTTTTTTCTTTGTCAAACGCTTCGTCGGTTCTTTGTTTTGGCAATTACGAAAGCCAAAAGTAGAACAGCATCTTTCTTACAACAAGGTAAATCAGACTGAAGTGATGAGATTGGGAACTAAAATGAGGAAAAGGGAGGTTGAATATTACTTTGATGGGGTATTATACAATAGCATATGGTTCAGGTCAATACAAAAATCGGTGATCCAGTTACCGGATACATCCACATACAGTATGTTAGGTTTATTCTCTTTATCAATAGTACCATCCTCTATCCATTCCATTACTTTAGGAATGAGATATCTGTTTCCTGTCAGGGAAAGATCGATTATGCTTTTGTGATGCGCTATCACATTAGTCAGCAATAAAGCGCCATCTACCAATGGATTCGCTTTTTCAGACTGAAAATCGTTGCAGATCATGGCTGCTTCACTACTTGCTTCGGTCAACTGCCAGTCCAGCCGGATAAGATCATTCTCCTTCACATCGCCTTTAAGCCTTTTAAAGAATGCCTGCTGTGCTGCTAATAGCCTGTCAAGATCATTAGTGGCGGCATATTCCCTGCGATAATTAATAAAAGCCTTCGAACTGCTGACCATTGTGCCTGAGTCTACTTTTAATTCCGGGTAGGAATAGTTCTCAAATAATATAACCGCTTTCCCTGCAAGATCTTCCAGCTTTGCGTCTTCGAGTTTTCCACCCTGACTGTAATAAATATGTTCCCTGCCCAGCATATCCGTTATGAACCGGGCCTGCTCCTCTATGGATATATGCCTTTCACAAAAGTGGCAGAAATTCAGGATCACAAACTCTTTGCTGTTTGCGCTGAGAAAAGACCGGGTTGCTTTCAATATGTCACTTAATTTTTCTCCCCATCCCCCACCCATAGCATCTTCCATGCAATCTGACGAAGCGTGTTTAGTATATAATTCCCCGTTATAACTATCAATCCGCAGGTCAAACATCCGGATGCCTGCATATAATTGTTTTTCGATATTCAGTTTTTGGGTCAGTGTATTACATTCATTGATGGATTTGCTACCCTTTCCACCCACGCCATTCAACACGGACATACCTGCGTCATGTGAGCCGGGGATGACGATATCCCGCAGGCTGTAACCGGCCTTTTCGGGATACAGGAGATCTCCTATCCAGGAGGCCGGATTATAGTCTGAAAAATAGCTGATGTATAATTGATGGTCTTTGCCGGTAAAGCCCATCATAAAATTGTTCCGGTCAATAAAGCTAACGGACACCGGGTTATCCGTTGAAAAATAAGCTGGCAGGTATGTCTCGCGGTCAGCAAGCATTCCATTGATCTGTTCCCTGTAAGATAACCTGTTTTCTTTGCCCGATCCTTTCCACACATAAAAGAGGCGGTCATTATGAAATACGCTGTACAGAGCAGGCGTCATTTCGGTGACAGCTCCCGGCAGGGTTTGCGGCAGGGACCAGTTATTGCCCGCAGGATCAAAATCAGCATAATACACCTGTTTGTCTTTACTCCCTACCCAACAGCACCTTGCCCTGGAATTCTCATTTATTGCCACTATAAAAGGGTAATCCCAGGATTTTGCATCTTTTACCGGTATAATAGCCGCCTCTCCCAATATACCGTCTTTATCAGGCTGGGTAACCGCTATAAAAAGCCCGTCCCTGTTACCAGCATGGCTGGCCAGGATGACTTTGCCTCCGGCAAATGCAGCATTGATCCCTTTCTGGAATGATATGGGCGTATTGGTAACCAACGTATGAACAGCGCCGTTCGCGAACCCGGTATCTGAAGTGTTGACCAGGTACTTTAGGGTCCCCTCTTTGGTTATCCAGAAAAGATAAATGTGGTTACCTGTAGTACGGGAAACAGGCGCAAAACCCGACACCGCACTATCTATTGTATTTTGTGTCTGAATGAACTTTGTACTCATTTTGGTGCCCAGGTACCCTATATGTATGTTTCCATACTGGCCTGCTCCTTTCCAGCAAACAAAGTAATGATCCTTAAAATTGGTAATATCGATCGCTTTATCTGAACTGGCACCCGCAAAGAAACTCACTGGTTTTGTGAAAGATAAGCTCCGGGCACTTAAACTGGTATTAAAGAGGATGATCAATAAAAAGAAAAGGGGCCACTTAAGCATAAGCTATACAATAAGGTGAACAATCACAGAGGAAACATGTTTATCAGTTCGTACAAATATAGATCATAAAAGTGTTTGATAATCATTGAACTTTTGCTTTTTTCAATTGTTATAACCCGAATTGTGTTAACTCAAATATTGAAGATGAAAGGAAAACTACTTACCATTTTTGCATCCCTGTTTTTTATGCTACACGAAGCCAGCGGACAGGATTCTCACTACTGGGAATCGGGGTTCTCTCCCGGAGGATTCTTATTGCCCGGATCAGTGATTGCCAACAACCGTGACAGCGGACTATTCTTTTATAATCCCGCTCTGCTTGCTATTAACCCTAAAAACAGTGTTTCCATTTCTGCGACTATTTATGAATTGGAGCATGTGAATATACAAGATGGTATAGCCAGTGGAAAACCGCTGAAGAGCAACAAGCTCCGTATGGTTCCCCAGATGGTGTCTGGCACCATTGCCTTTAATAAGCACCTTTCAATAGGCTATGCGCTGATCCATAACCCGGTGCTCAGCTACAGCGTCAATCAAAGACAGGATAAGCAAATGAATGTGCTGGACGATTCGTATAGCCCCGGACCCGAGTATTACGTGGGACAGTACTCCGCATACAACAACGTTAGTCAGACGATCGCAGTAGCAAGTGCAGGCATAAAATTAAATGAGCAACTGGCTGTGGGCTTGTCTGCCGAAGGGCAGGTGCGCTCCCAGAGCTTTTTTGAAGACTACAAATCAAGAGCCCTTATCAATACTGACTCCATTGAATTAACTCCTTTTACAGGCGTTACGTCTTCCTATGAAGCCTCATACACGCATATTGGCATTCGTTTCAAAGCAGGACTCTCCTATGATGCCGGCCGGCATCATTTCGGGTTACTACTGTCTTCTCCTATGATATCGATCAAAGGGACTGCCACTGTACAAAGTGATATGGCTATATCCAACCTTCGCATAAGCGCCGATAACGGTATCATTCTAAATATCATGGCAAACGACCGGCAAACCGGGCTTTCGGCAAAATATAAACTTCCTTTCAGCATAGCGGCCGCATACGCTATTGATTATAATAAGGGCCAGGTGTACCTGGCCGCAGAATATTTCCATAATGTGAACAGCTATGATATCATTACTCCGCGAAAAGAATCTTTTATACGGCCTGATACCGGTAATGCAGATTTCTATGCGCCAGGCTACCTGCAATTCCGGAATGAACATAAGCGGGTAACGAACTTTGCTTTGGGCATCAGTCATTATTTAAATTCCAATTTCACTGCTTATGGTTCTTTCCGTACAGATTTCAGTTATGCCGCTCCCATGCCAGCACAATACAATGGGCGATTACCCTATGTGATTAGCTGGGATAACTTTCATGCACAACTGGGCGGGAATTTCAAAAGAAGGAAGTTCAACCTCCGCGCCGGACTGCTGCTAAGTTATGGCCGTACGACTAAATATAGGCAACCTGTTAATTTTGATAGTCCTAAAGATGCTGATCTGCTGGTTGGGATTGCACATGATGTAAAAGGCACTTTTTTCTCCACAGGTCTGTTGTTTTCATATATACACAATCTTTAAGACCCTGAAAAACGTGGGGGTGAGAACGTATCCAATAAAGGACCTCATCAGCCATTTTATTTTGTAACTTTCAACTATCATAAACACTTATATGGCCAAGAACATCATCTCTCTATTATTATTGATCGTCTCGGTGTCGCTAAGTTTCAAACATGGCTGGGACGCATTTAACTACAAAAACAATCCCGAAACAGTCAAAATGATGACGGGACTGGGCCTTAGTGAACCAGCCATTCCGTTCCTGGGGTTTTTGACTATTGCGATTGGCGTGCTGTTACTGATCCCTAAAACATTTTTCTTAGGCAACCTGTTAAATGCAATGACAATTGTTCTTATTATGGCATTGGCCTTACGGACAGGGAATTTGAAAATGGCTTTGACAGAGATCCCATTTTTAGCCATGCCGTTAATTATGATATGGCTGAAATACCCGTTTAAAAATTAAACTAACCGAGCGCTTTTTGCTTATTGACTTATTTCTCCCACATGTCGCCTTCACCCCACATAATTGTCGCAGGCACACACCACTCCCTACAATAATCTTTCAGAAATTTGTATCATAACAATTAAAGATATGCGCAAAAATATTATCACTGTAATACTGCTGCTCATGACCCTCTATAGTAAAGCAAATAAAGACTCGGGCTACGCAAACGTAAACGGGCTGAAGATGTACTATGAAGTATATGGTGAAGGTAAACCTATCGTGCTCCTGCATGGCTCTTTTATGAATATTGCTATGAACTGGTTGCAGGTCATTCCTATACTGGCCCAAACACACAAGGTAATCGTCCCTGAATTACAGGGTCACGGGCACACAAAAGACATTGCAAGAGAATTTAGTTACGAAGCGATGGCTGACGACGTATCGGGGCTGCTCAAACTACTGAAGGTAGATAGTGCAGATATATTAGGTTACAGCATGGGTGGTGGTGTGGCCTTCCAGGTAGCAGTACGCCATCCGGAACAGGTACGCAGGTTAATTATATTATCAGGTACCTATGCACATAATGGCTGGTGGCCGGATGTGGAAGCAAGTTTCGCTACTATGAATGCAGAGATGTTCAAAGGCTCGCCTATTCAGACACAATATGAAAGCTATGGCAATGACCCTGCGCAGTTTCCTGCATGGGTGAAGAAGGTACTCAGTATCGATGTGAAACCATACGACTGGTCAAAAGAAGTGAAGAATATCAAAGCACCCATATTAATGATCATCGGCGATGCAGATGGCGTTCAATATGAACATGCGCTGGAACTATTCCGCGCCAAAGGCGGCGGTAGGATGGGCGACTTGCATGGGCTGCCAAAGTCGCGGCTGGCGATTTTACCAGGTACCACACATATCGGCATGATGGTGCATACAGATTACTGGATTCCTATGGTCAATGAGTTTCTGACTTCTGACCTGAACCCAACGCCGCCCATGTTTTAAGAAAAAGTGGCTATTTCTCCAGCAGCTTTATATGCTCCGCTGCATACTTATTCTTTGGATTCAACTCCAATGCCTTTTTAAAATTCACCAGCGCCAACTGCTTATTCCCTGCCGCCTCGTATGCCTCTGCAAGACTATCATATCCATTCGCACTACCGGGGTACAATTCCAAGTTTAGCTTGAATATTTCCAGCGCTTCGTTGATCTGCTTATTTCGCATCAGCATAAATCCAAAATTATTCAGATCATCCTCCGGAAAATGGTATCCCGCCTTTTTTATAATTGCACCGGCCTTAACATAACCTTCCTGCTTCAACTTCGCCCTGAAAGCACGCATCTCATCCGCCTTCTCAAAGTCATAACTCAACCACTTAGACGGCCACCAGGTATGATTACCAAAGAACAGGCTCAACACATCCGGCATTATCTGCAGTCCATACCTGTTGTAGGTAAAGTATACCAGGCTCTCGTGTGTATCCGGCGATAACAGGAAGAAGCATTTAAAATCGCCATTATCCCCCCAGTGCCAAATCCACTGGTGCCCGTCATCCTGCGTCAAACCCACTCCCAGTCCCCAGCCAATATGTTCCATTACACCAGGCTTTTCATGTCTGAACCAATTTCCCTGGCTGTATTTTGTAAACATTCCTTTGTTATCTGCCAATAATGCCTGCAAAAATAAAGAGTAATCATGCGCATTCGTCAGCAAACTGGAAGCTGCATTTTGCGTCATATGCCATTTTCCATTTTTTGCACCAAAAGCACTAATCGTATCAAACCTGCTCTGCCATTGATAGCTCGAATTCTTCATGCCCAGCGGAATAAACACCTCTTTCGCCACGACCTCATCTAAAGTTTGCCCAGTCAACTTCTCCACTGCCCTTTGCAAAAATAGAAACCCCTCTCCTGAATAGGAGAAACAGCTATCTGGTGTAAACAATAAAGGCAAATGCTGATCATCTCCCCAGTTAGGAAAACCCGTTCTATGTGACAATACCATCCGCGCAGTGATCTTTTCATACCGGTTGTCAAGCGAATCAATACGTGGATAGCGCCCCAGGTAATGCAGCAACGGCGTATCCAGGTTCAATACGCCCCTGTCAACCAGTTTTAATACCGCATAGGTAAATACCGGCTTACTGAGCGAAGCTGCCTCAAAAATAGTATTCGCTGTCACCGTCTGGGTGGTATCCCGGCGTACGGTACCTAAATAGACAGTACGTACCTGTGGGCCTTTATGATATTCCAGTTGAATACCGGGAATGCCATCATCGGCTATCAGGGTCGCCAACTGAGTTTGTTGGGTGAAACCTAAAAACGGGGAAAGTATTAAACAGGTAAGCAGGCATATTTGTCTTGTCATGACCTTTTTAGTTAAAAGACAGCGATTATGTAAAAAGGTTGCTTTTTCATCCCTGCTATAAACTCAGATCAGCAAAAAATACCACCTTCCCGGGGTCCTCCGGCAGGTACATGATCTCTACGGGGCCTGTAGCCAACTTATGTGTTTCCAGCAGCGACACAATCTTCTTTATAACAATGCTATGCTGCATTCCCTGCTTATCGGTATATTCTATATTAAACGCTACCTGCGGCTGTTCATTGATATACATCCCTGTCTGGCGATAACTCACGATCTCTCCCTGCACCCTCACGCCATACATCACCATACGCAGGGAGTGCGTTGAAACACCTGACGCCTTCCCTATCAGTCCAATTAGAAACCCGATGAAAATTGCGGTACCTAAATTAATCAACGGTATCAATGTCCACGGATGTGGCAATATAAAATAACGCCAGTCAACAAACACAGGATAATACACCGCTACCCCAATCAATACCAGGAATATAAATGTATACAGGAATACCATCGGTTCATTGCGTACTACCTGCACACCTTTTGGCACTACCAGTCCTCCTTTTTTCTTCATATTCACAATCAATTCAATCTGACTGCCTTTTTCATATCTCCTTTCAGCAGGTTTACTATCCATTAGCTCATACCCCACTTCCACCGGTGTGCCAGCAAGATTTGTAAATGCGAGGCGAAGCTGTAACACAGCCATTTGTTTAATCATGTCTTCCTGCACCTTATTGATCACAGTGGCTATAATGGTGCTTCCTTCTTCGGCACCCTTTAAAATTTCAGATTTACCTGTAAACACTGTCTTTACATAAAACCGCCCGTAAAATGCAAGCAACAAGGCCCACCCTATTATTGCAAGACCAATAGAGATATAGGTGAAGTTAGTTGGTTCCCCGGGGAAGTCCGGTGCAGAACCGGAAGAATAATAGATGATCATAGGGAGACCGACGGTAAAGGCTAACGTGTATAAGGCCCAAAAAGAAATGGCCAGATTAGGTTTTCTCATAATGGCATTTTAACGACAAACTTCAGACCATATTTAGCCCCTGACATTTGTGATCCCAAATATAAAACATTTGTGTAGTTAAATGACTACGCATATATTTGCAGACAAATATCTTCACCCATGATCATTAGAAGAGACGTATTTCAGGCCATTGCAGACCCCACCCGGAGGGCCATCCTCATACTATTGGCGTCACAGGCAATGACGGCCGGATCCATTGCCGCCAACTTCAACACTGCCAGGCCTACCGTATCAAAACACCTCGCTATTCTCACTGAATGCGAATTACTTGAACAGCAGCAAAATGGCAGGGAAATTTACTACCACCTGAATCCAAATAAAATGAAAGAAATCGCAGACTTTATTGAACCCTTCCGCAAGTTATGGGATGACCGGTTCAATAAACTGGAAGATATTATGAAAACCTACAAACCTAAAAAATGAAAACGCAAATCCACGCAGAAGACGGTCAACAGCAACTCACCATCACCAGGGAGTTTGAACTACCTGTAGCACTACTATTCAGGGCATATGAAGACGCTGATATTGTAGCACAATGGATGAACACGAAAGTCGTAAAACTGGAAAATAAAAGATCCGGTAGCTGGCAGTTTGATACCTGTGATGATAAGGGCAATATAGCATTCACTGCCAGTGGTGTTTATCATGAGTTTGTACCGAATAAAAAAATAACCCGCACCTTCGAAATGGGCAATGCCCCTTTTGACGTACAGCTGGAATTTCTTGAATTTGAAGCACTGGATGAAGACAATAGTAAACTCACCATGCAGATTGTATACAGGTCCGGTGCACTGAGAGACCAGATGCTGAAACTGCCCTTCAGACAAGGCCTGAATATGGCACACAACCGCTTACAGGAAGTCGTAACCAAATTAAAATAACCGTATGAGTACTGAACTGCTGAAAATATTAAAAGCCCGTTTTGAAAAACACAAAAACCGCCATAAGGGAATTGAATGGGCACAGGTAGAAGCAAAACTAACTGCCAATCCCAAAAAACTAAAAGTGCTCGGCATCATGGAAGAGACTGGCGGAGAACCGGATGTAATTGCCTACGATAAAAAAACAGGTGAATTTACCTTCGTAGATTGTTCACCAGAAAGCCCCAAAGGTCGCAGAAGTGTATGCTATGACCAGCAGGCGCTGGATGAAAGAAAAGAAGCAAAGCCAGCTGACAGCGCTACCGAAATGGCGGCTGCTATTGGCATAGAACTACTCACTGAAGAAGCATACAAAGCCCTGCAGGAATTGGGTGAATTCGATCTCAAAACCTCCAGCTGGCTCCTGACCCCTCCTGCCATTCGTAAACTCGGCGGCGCTATCTTTGGTGACCGCAGGTACAATCATGTATTCACCTATCACAATGGCGCACAATCTTACTATGCTGCCCGCGGTTTTCGTGGCTCATTGAAAGTGTAAAAGAAACGCCTCACAAAGGTGAGGCGCTTCTTAATCTTCTAACCGTTTCTACCAGTGCATCAATATCCGCACAGGTATTATAAAACGCCAGTGACGGCCGCACACTACTCTCCAATCCAAACCGCCGCAATATCGGTTGCGCACAGTGATGCCCCGAACGTACGGCTATACCATTCCTGCTCAATGCTGTTCCCACTTCCTCAGTCCGGAATCCCTGCAGTACAAACGACAGCACACCCGCCTTGTCTGGCGCCGTACCAATCAGCCTTAACCCGGGAATATCTTTGAGTAAGCGCGTAGCATATTGCAATAAATAATGCTCGTACTGGTGTATCACTTCCATGCCTATACTGTTTACATAATCAAGGGCGGCACCTAATCCGACCGCATCGGCTATATTACCCGTACCTGCCTCAAAACGCGCAGGTGCTGGTTGATACTTTGTATGCTCAAAAGTTACATCACTGATCATGTTGCCTCCACTCTGCCAGGGCTGGGTATCATTCAGCAATGCTTCCTTGCCATACAGTACACCGATACCTGTAGGCCCAAATACCTTGTGCCCTGAAAATACAAACCAGTCGGCATCCAGGTAGCGTACATCCGTTTTCATATGCGATACGGACTGAGCCCCGTCTATCAACACCTTTGCCCCTGCCTGGTGTGCCAGGTCTGTCATCTGCTTTGCAGGAGTGACGGTACCAAGGGCATTGCTCACCTGCGTAAAAGAAACCAGTTTGGTTTTGGGACCCAGCAGGCGGGCATATTCTTCCAGAATAATTTGTCCGTCGTCATCCACAGGCGCTACTTTTAGTACCGCGCCTTTCTTCGCTGCCAGCTGCTGCCATGGAACGATGTTCGCATGATGCTCCAGGTGTGTTACCACAATCTCATCGCCAGCCCTGATGTGTTGATCACCCCAGCTTTGTGCTACGAGATTGATGCCTTCTGTGGTACCACGCAGAAACACTATTTCGTTCGGACTGGCCGCATTCAGGAAGAGCTGCACCTTTGTACGGGCCTCCTCATATGCATCTGTGGCTCTGGCTGCCAGCGTATGCGCGCCGCGGTGGATATTGGAATTCTCATGCTCGTAAAAATAGCTGAGTCTTTCAATTACATGCCGGGGCTTTTGCGTAGTTGCAGCATTGTCCAGCCAGATCAGCGGGCGGCCATCCACATGTTGATTGAGAATAGGAAAATCGGCTTTCACCTTGTTCACATCAAAAGGAGCAGCCGCTATTACTGACTGCGCATCGGATGGCATGAAATAATAGGAAGGTCCGGCAAAGGGTAATTGTCCTGCAGGTATACTTTGCATTGCACCCGAAAAAGGAAACTGCCCTGTAGGCACATACTGCGAAATAGCTTTTAATGCTGCCTGCAGCTGATCTTCAAATGTATTATCATATTCCAGTGGCAAAGAAGCAGGTGTTCTGCCACCGCCCACAGAAGAAAGTGTAGAGGTATCCACCTGGTTTCCTGGTCCACCGATCCGCGGATCTTCACCCAGTTGCTGTGCAGAGGGTGATTTTCCACTCCCGGCCACAGAATGTGGAATAGGCCCTCTGCCTCCCGGAAAGTGCGGATCGTGCAGGCTCGTCTGGGGTTCCTCCATATTGACGGTCTCCCCATGCTGCAGCAGGATGTCGTTATGAGTAGATGCAGGCTGTTGCCCCGGTTGCGCCTGGTAATATTGATTGGCCAGTTGCTCGAGGAAGGCTGTATCTATTGGATTACTTGTACTCATGGTATTTACCGATTTCAACGTCATCAAGTACAGCAATGGCATCGTCTACCAATACTGCCAGCGAACAATACAGGGATACCAGGTATGAAGCAATGGCGCGTTCATTGATACCCATAAACCGCACGGATAAACCCGGAGACTGTTCGCCCGGCAGGTTTGGCTGGTACAATCCTACTACACCCTGCCTGCTTTCGCCTGTACGGATCAGGAGGATCTTGGATTTACCTTTTTCTACCGGTACTTTATCAGAAGGAATCAGTGGTACACCTCTCCATGTGAGGAATTGTGAGCCGAAGAGGGAAATAGTAGGCGGAGGTACACCTCTGCGGGTACATTCCCGGCCAAATGCGGCGATGGCGAGTGGATGTGTCAGGAAGAAACCTGGCTCTTTCCAGACTTTTACAAGCAGGTCGTCCAGGTCATCAGGTGTAGGTGCACCTGTGCGGGTTTTGATGCGCTGAGTAGGCGCAATACTGCTCAACAGGCCATACTCTTTGTTGTTAATTAATTCGCTTTCCTGCCGTTCCTTGATGGCCTCAATGGTCAGGCGTAATTGTTCACTGATCTGATTATAGGGTTTACTATACAGATCTGATACACGGGTATGTACATCCAGCACCGTGTTCACTGCTGTCAACATATACTCCCGCGCATCTTCGATGTAGTCTACGAATGTTTGCGGAAGCGTACGTTCATCCCGGCCGCCGCAGTCTACTTCTACCTGGGTAGCATCCTTCACCCTGTTCAGGCGATAAATACCAGATTCTACGGGTATCCAGCTTAATAAATGTGTCAGCCACCGGGGGGTGATAGTGCTCATCTGGGGTACGGTACGGGTCGCGATAGCCAATTGCCGTGCGGCCACGTCACCTAAAGCAGTTTGCTGCCTGGTCTTTGAATCTGCCATGGGGATAGCGTTTTAGTAAATAATAAAAGAAAGATGGATAATCAGGACTGATTGGTGGTATCAGTTCTTTCGTGGTGGTTAATTAATATGGTTGCGATATTAAAATAAATCTTTGATATAAAAAATCATCCTCCTAAGTCTATCAACACGATATATTAAGTAAGAAACCCGCTTCAGCCGTTGGCCAAAGCGGGTTTCATCATAATATAAGTTAAATGTTAAAACTTAAGCATCTTGCCTAAGTCGCCCAGATCTACATCTCCGTCGCCATCTTTATCCAGGCCCATTTTTGCACCTAAGCTGCTTAAGCCACTCAGGCCACCACCGCCACCAAAGGAGGCCAGGATTTCCTGGATACCACCCTGCCCGCGCACGGCATTCAGGATACCAGGAATCATTGTAGCAGCAATGGAAGAAGCTGCCTGGCTGTTGATGCCAAACTTTTCCATAATGTTGGTGGCAAAGTTGTTCTCCATATCTTTTGATTCCGGCGTATCGCCATTGGTAGACAACATTTCAGAGATTTTGTCTGCCTGACCACTGGTTGCCAGGCCAGTTACTTTAGAGATGATAACGCTCTTCAGCTCTTCAACCACGTTCTGGTTGTGCTCATTGGGGACTGCAGGATTGTCAGCTACGCTTTGCTGGCTATGCTCCTGGATCAGATTTGATAATTGCTCGAACATATGGATCAATTTTGCACCAAAGATATAATAACTTGTTCCATACGGCTCACAATTTCTTCAAATATTCACAGAAAGATATTGTTACACCTCAGGGGCAGCCTTCGCCGCTTCCCAGCCAATGATCGCCGTTTTGCGGGTACTCCCCCAGTTATATTCTCCAACTGTACCACCGGATTGTATCACCCTGTGGCAGGGAATCAAATAGGCCACCGGGTTATTGCCAATCGCTGTTCCCACTGCCCGCGATGCACCGGGGTGCCCGATATTGGCCGCAATCGTACCATACGTAGCCAATTTCCCGAAAGGGATCTTCAATAAACTTTCCCATACCTTGAGTTGAAAGTCTGTTCCCCGCAGGTGAAGCTTAATCTCTCCTAGTTTACTCCAGTCATGCTGAAAAATGAACAATGCATGCTGTTGCAACAGATCCAGTTTTTGATGAAAAACCGCATTGGGGAATTTTTCACGAAGGTCTTCCAATGCACGTACCTCGTCGGTATCGAACGCCATATAACACACTCCTTTTTGTGTAGACGCCACAATCAGACTTCCAAACGGGCTCTCTGCAAAACTGTAATTGATCACCAGGTTCTTTCCCCCATGTTTATATTCTGCCGGGGTCATACCCTCAATTGCAATAAATAAATCGTGTAAACGGCTGGTACTGGACAATCCTGTTTCGTATGCCGCATCAAAAATGGTCGTTTCTTTTAGCATGCCCTTGGCATACTGCAAACTGATATATTGCAGAAATTTCTTGGGACTGGTTCCCGCCCATTCAGTAAACATCCGCTGAAAATGAGCCGGGCTCAGGTGAACACTTTCAGCTACCGCATCCAGGTTGGGTTGCTCCCTGAAATGGTTCCTGATATAATCAATTGCTTCCGCAATCCGGGAATAATTAATATGCTCCTGTGTTTTCATAATACAAATTTCCTGATTCCTGTCATTACAAAAAATCCGGAATATGCGCTTATCTTTGCACCTTTTATATAGAAAAAATACCATTTATGAGTACAATTATCACGCCTGCATTAAAAGAGCGCAGCAACGGTACCTGTGAGTTGTGTGCCAGTGAAGACGCCTCGATTGCCTTTGCAGTGAGCCCCAAGAACAATGATGCGATTGAAAATGAAGTAGCGATCTGCAACACCTGCGCGGCTGCTATGGAAGATGAAGCTGCCGCTATGCACTGGCATTGCCTGGCAGGTAGCATCTGGAACCCGGAGCCCAGCGTACAGGCGCTGAGTTATCGCCTGCTCTACAAGTATAAAGACCAGGAATGGGCGGCCGAAATCATAAATGGTGTGGAAATAGATGAAACTGTGAGCCACTGGGCACTGAGCGCATTTGAAGTAAAAGCAGTACATCGCGACAGCAATGGCACTGAACTGGAAAATGGCGATACCGTAGTACTGACCCAGGGCCTGAATGTAAAGGGCGCCAACTTTATGGCACCAAAAGGAACGATTGTACGTAAAATCAGGTTGGTAAGTGACAATCCGGAACAAATAGAAGGAAAGATCAATGAACAAACAATTGTGATTCTTACCAAATATGTTCGTAAATCATAATAGAAGAGATTAACCTGTTAGCATCAGGTATCCGCATAAAAAGGGGATGTATCACAATTTTGATACATTCCCTTTTTCTTTTCATTACCTCATAACCATTTGTCCTCTCTAGCCTGCCATTTAAAAAATGATTACCGCCATGTAAGAATTGAACATTGACCCCGGCAGGCAATTGTAACATATTTGCAATCAGTTGTAGTTAGCAAATGAAGTAGCATCGGATCAGATCAACCATATTCTAAGCGACAAAATAGGTAACCTTTTATTCACCCCAATATCCGCACATGCACACACTTTACAAATGTATGCTGGCGTTGTTCCTGTTCATCGGTGCCGTCACCACGGCCGGCGCACAAACGCTGAACCGTCAGGTCACTGCCAGCTCGGGAGGTGTTGGCAAGATCAACGACAAAGACTTCCAGTTTACAATCGGAGACCTTGCAACCACCACTCTTTCCAAAGGCTCACTGATGCTCACGCAGGGCTTCCAGCAACCCGAAGAACTGCCTCCCGTTCCCCCAGGTACGCATCCGGTCATAAATATGATCCTTTACCCCAATCCCGCAGCTACCAGCGTGAAAATTGAGTTCGATATGCTGTCAACCAACATTGTCTATCTCATGATCGTAAATAGTAGCGGACAACTGATTTATAAGGATAACAGGTACTACGCTCCTGGCAGGATTGTCATCACACTTCCCGTCAATCACTTTGCTGCAGGCATTTATACTGTACGTATCCAGGCCGGAGGCTATGCCTTCCAGGATAAGCTGATCATACAGTAATGTATTACCCCTTAAACCATCTTTATTATGCAAAAAATCTCTACACTGTGTATAGGAGTCTTTACCTGCCTGGTACTCCCCTGTGTGGTAGAGGCGCAGAAGAGCTCCCAGACACCTCTCAATCCCGGGGCAGCCTTCCTGTTAGTGAATCCTGATGCCCGCAGTACCGGCACCGGCGATGCCCTGACCGGACTGGAAAGCGATGTGAACTCACAGTTTGCAAATGGCGCCAAACTGGTATTTGCCGGCGATATGGGTGTCAGTGCCTCTTATTCCCCATGGATGTGGGACCTGAACAACAATGACCAGCGGGTAAACCTCGGTCATCTTGCCGCCTTCAAATCGTTCAATGATCACAACGAAGCAGTAGGTATCTCCATGCGCTACTTCTCGCATGGCACCGTCACTTTCAGAGATCAGAACGGGATGGAAATGCAACAATATCACCCTAAGGAATATGCGATTGACGCGACATATGCCCGTAAACTGGGGGACCGCTTTTCTATCGCTATCGGCGCCCGCTACATTCGAAGCGACCTGGGCCAGGGCAGCTACAATAGCCTGAACCAGCGACCCGCTACGGCCATCGCTGGCGATGTTTCGCTCTACTACGAAAACTATGCAAAGTTTGACCCCGCGGGTAACCGCTATTGCTGGGGTATCAGCTTCACAAACCTGGGCAGTAAATTAAAGTACACGGACAATGCCAATCGCCGCACTTTCCTGCCCATGAACCTGCGCATCGGCGGTGGCTACACTTTTGTGAATACGCCTGAGCATCAGTTCACAGTGCTCGCCGATATCCAAAAACTCCTTATTCCCACTCCTCCCATTTATAAAACGGATTCCAGCGGTGCTGTCACCGACGAAATTCTGAAGGGAAAAGATCCTGACAGGGGCATTCCGGAAGCGATCTTCACTTCCTTTTATGATGCTCCCGGCGGCTTCTCGGAAGAAATGAGAGAGATCACGGTAGCAGGCGGGCTGGAATATAGTTATAAGCACCAGTTGTATATCCGTACGGGTTATTTCTACGAGTCTTCGACCAAAGGCTGGCGCCAGCACTTCAGCTCCGGCATAGGCCTGCAATTTCAGGGTCTGAGCGTAGATATGGCCTATATCATTCCTACTGGCAATAGCCTGTATCCCCGTCGTACACTGAAGTTTACCGTCGGGTACAACTTTGGCCGGTATAAAAAAGCTATTTAATCTTTTAAACAATTCAACCCCGGCATATGAAACCAATTCTGTTCCTGATCTTTTTAATCACTGCAACCACGACTATCACGGTAGCACAAAGCCGTACCAGGGATGTGCTCTTCCCACATTTTGCAGAAGACAAAGCGAAAATGGATGCGAAAGCGGCCAAAGAAGATAACTCTGCCCCCAAACAAAATGGACGGTCTTCCAAAGAAATGATCTTTACAAACTACCGGGCACAGTCTGCTAACCAGAAAGCCCAGCCACTGGCAGCACAAAGTCGTAAGCAATCGAACGCCCTGGCTTCTGACATCAGCGCGCAGACGGCGCTTGAAAAAGAGAAGGCAAAGACTACGACGATTCCGACGCTTACACTGCCTACACAGGGCGAAGAGCCAAAGGCCAATAGTAAAGCCACTACTGGCCAGTTAAAAAAGCACTAAAAGATCAATTACAACAAATTCGCTATCATGAAGAAATTTTATCTCAGCATAATATTTATCCTCGTTGTTTACGCAGGTGCTTTTGCCCAGGATGGGCTTACGGGTACTAACTACCAGGCGGTGGTGCGTAATGCAAATGGAACAGTATTGCCGAATACCAGTATGACGGTTCGTACGTCTATACTGGGTGGTTCTGCCAATGGTACGCTACAGTATGAAGAAACGCATGAGGTAACGACCAATGCATTAGGTCTGTTTACGATCCAGGTTGGTAAGGGAAATGCCAGCAATGGCACATTTGCGGGTGTGCCGTGGAGTAATGCAAACCAGTATTTAAAAGTAGAAATCAATATTGGCCAGGGGTATACTGTATTGGGTACTACCCAGTTGATGAGTGTGCCTTATGCAATGTATGCGGCAAATCCAGGCCCTGCCGGGCCTGCGGGGCCTCAAGGTCCAGCGGGACCTGTAGGTCCTAAGGGTGATGCAGGTGCGACTGGTCCAGTGGGGGCGACTGGGCCTGCTGGGCCTGCGGGACCTAAAGGTGATGCTGGCGCGGTAGGTCCTATTGGCCCTGCGGGGGCAACTGGTCCTATTGGTCCTGTAGGGCCTGCGGGTCCTAAGGGTGATGCAGGTGCTACAGGCCCTGTGGGGGCGACAGGTCCTATTGGTCCTGCCGGTCCTCAGGGTATAGCCGGTCCCGTTGGTCCTGCGGGTGCTACTGGTCCTATTGGTCCGGTAGGCCCCGCTGGGGCAATAGGTCCTGCCGGGGCAACCGGTGCTGATGGCGCCACTGGTCCTGCCGGTCCTATTGGTCCCGCTGGACCTGTTGGACCGCAAGGTATAGCCGGTCCCGTTGGTCCTGCCGGTCCTGCTGGCCCTGTTGGCCCTATAGGTCCTGCCGGGGCAACCGGTGCTGATGGCGCTACTGGTCCTGCCGGTCCTATTGGTCCAGCTGGACCTGCCGGTCCACAAGGCCCCGTTGGTCCAGCAGGTCCTGAAGGCCCTGCCGGAAGCCTTACCGGTCCTGCCGGCGGCGACCTGGGTGGTACTTACCCTAACCCAACCGTCACCAAACTCCAAACCATTCCCGTATCTGTTACCGCGCCACTCGCCGGACAAATCTTACGCTTCGATGGTACCAACTGGATGCCCTCCGCAGCCGGTGGTGGATTTTCCCTGCCATACAGTACCGTCGAAAACAACGCAGCCACCCTCTTCTCTATCACCAACGACGGTGATGGTACAAGTATCGAAGGCACCAACAATACCACTACCTCCAACGTAGCTGCCGTAAGAGGTATCGTCAGTTCAACCGCACCTGGTGGTTTTTCCGCCGCCGTACGGGGTATCAACAATGGTACCGGTGGTTTAGGTATCGGCGTATATGGCTCTCAGGCGGGTTCCGGCTGGGGCGTATATGGCGTAACCCCAAATGGCTTAGGTGTATATGGCAACGCTTCTGCCAACGGTACCGGTGTATATGCAAACAGTAATACCGGCACCGGTCTTACCGCCACTTCTAATAATGGTATTCCTGCCAGCATTTCCATTTTCAACAATGCAAACACTAATAACGCCCTGAGTGTAAACACCGTTGGTAATGGTACAGTCGTTAATGTAACTACCACCGGAAATGGTGCAGGTGTTCGCAGTTCTACAGTTGCAGGTTTTGGTGTACATGGTATCACCAGCCAACTAACATCTGCAGGCGTCGTGGGTGATAACAATGGCGGGGGTGAAGCCGTGGTAGGCCGCACCACCAGCGATATAGCCGGTGCAGTTGTAGGTAGAAACGATGGCGGTGGTTACGGTATAAGAGGTTTCATCGCTACCAATACAACAGGTACCGGTATCGGTGTATTCGGACAGGTAGGTTTGAACAACAGTACCGGTCGCGCAGGTCGTTTTGAAAATTACAATACAACCAATCTGGTAAATACCTTGGAGGTAGAAACCAACGGCAATGGCAACATCCCTGACAATACACAGGGCAATGCCGCCTCCTTCCTCGTTAACAATACGAACAGTGTAGCCGCCGCCGTAAGAGGTGAAGTAAAAACTATCTTCGGCAACTTCGGCGCTGCCGGCATCTTTGGTATATCTTCCGGCACCGGTGGTTTTGCCGGTTTATTCCATTCTTCCAACACATCTGGTAATGGTCCTGCCCTGGTAGCTATCAATGATGGAAATGGCAATGCCATCACTGCCAATACATCGAAAGATGGCAACGCCATTGAAGCCAATATTGATGGTGCCGGAAATGCACTGTATGCATGGGTGCCCAGCTTTGCTACCGGGCGCGCAGGCAGGTTTAACATCTTCAATGATAACAACACGAGCGATGTGATCACTGTAACAACTGTAGGTAATGGTATCGCTGGCAATTTCAAGGTAGACCGCACTACAGGTACCTCTCCGGCGGTAAAAGGAGAAGTGAATTCCATCTTTGCAAACTTCGGTACTGCCGGTATATACGGCTTATCTTCCGGAACCGGTGGTTATGCAGGTCTGTTCTATGCCTCCAATCCTGCTGGTAATGGTCCTGCCTTACTCTCACTCTCCGAAGGCAATGGCAATGGTATTACTGCCAATGCCGGTGGTACCGGAGATGGGGTGGAAGCTAGTTGTGATGGTACCGGTAACGCCATTTATGGCTGGGTACCTAACTTCGGTACCGGTAAAGCAGGTCGCTTCGCCAACTTCAATTCAGCTAATACTCAGCCGGCAGTACATGTGACCAATGCGGGTACCGGCACCGCCATCCTGGTGAACCACACCGGTGCATCGGGCAGCGTGCTGGTCGTGCAAAGTGCAGGAGTAAACGTAGCGCGTATAAACAAAGCAGGCCGTGGCTTCTTCAACGGCGGCACACAAAACAGCGGTGCGGACGTTGCCGAAGCATTTGCTGTAGAAGGTCATGTCTCCGCCTACACTCCCGGCGATGTACTCGTGATCTCTACTGAAGACGATCGTACTGTAGCCCTTTCTTCCGAGCCTTACTCTACCCTGGTAGCTGGTGTATATGCCACCAAACCAGGCGTAATATTAACCGAAGATGAAGACACTGGCGATGAACTGGTGGATAAAGTTCCGATGGGGGTAATCGGTGTGATCCCTACCAAAGTATGTGGTGAAAACGGAGCTATCAAACGTGGCGATCTGCTGGTGACTTCCAGCAAGGCAGGCCATGCAATGAAAGCTGACCTCGACATGGTGAAACCCGGCCAGGTAATTGGTAAAGCATTGAGCAACTTTGATGGAAACGGTACCGGAGTAATCAAAGTACTGGTAAATATCAGGTAGACTTATCACCTGCTATCGGTAAGTCACTGAGCAACATCGATGGAAAACTTACTATCAGGTAGACCTATAATCTGTTGTAGTTTTGAAGAAAAGCGCCTGTCATTTGTGCAGGCGCTTTTTTGTATAATCCGGTTTCGACTGGTCGTTCTAATCAGCATCTACGACCGCCTTTCCAAATCTGTAATCAACAAGGGATTTCCCTGCGCTAATTCCACCAGTAACTCCTCCACAGCCGCCCTGGTATTGACTTTCTTCAATCGCTCCAGCTCAGCTGTGGTCAATCCTACCATTTGTAAAAAAGTCACCTCTCCATGTGGTGTATCAATCCGTCCCGCCTCCGGGTCCCTCACAAAAGCCAACGCCGTAATATCAGTATCCGTATCCAGCCGGATCGGTCCATTGGCAGGTATATACTGAAACTCTTCAAACCATTTACCGCTATTGAATACGTACCTTGCCAGGTTATTCATCATACTGATCACCCACAATGGCTTATCTGCATCCCCTGCAAACGGCTTAACCCGCATCGTAAATTCAAATCCCCATTTACTGAAAGTACCCCCCGCTGCCTTTTCATTGTAATACAATTCAGACATACCATAACTCACAAAATGAAAATGTTCCTCCTGCCTGCTACTTTTGTAAATGCTCACTCCGTCAATGGGATCATTCCCTCCTACTATGTAATGTAAGGGCGGGGCATAATGTGTGGGCTCCTGCCCCGGGTAAATTTTATCAAACACATTGTCAATGGCAGTCCAGCCCACAGTATCATCCCCGGTAAACAAACGCTTGTATTCTTCTGCTGACATAAAATAAAGAATGGTTTCGCTGAAAAATAGAACCTTTTCCCTACATTTGCAAAAAATTACTTCTACTACAATGTGAGATCTATTTTCTGCCAATAACCAGTAATCAACCCACTTCACTAATCTTTACTGAAGAAAATAGTCCATGTTCACTTTACAACAGGTAACCTATCTGCATCCTGATAAGGATCTGCTATTCGATCATATTGACCTCACCATTCCAACACATGCCAAATGCGCTCTGATTGGAAATAACGGTGCAGGTAAATCCACCCTGCTCAAACTCATGGCAGGCCTGCTTACACCAGCTTCCGGTACCATTCATACCGGTACCCGGCCGTATTATATACCACAACATTTTGGTCAGTATAATGAGCTCACAATTGCACAGGCTTTACATATCGATCATAAAATAAACGCCCTACATCGCATCCTGGAAGGCGATGTTTCCGAATCCAATATGACACTGCTGGATGACGACTGGACCATTGAAGAACGGTCCGCCACCGCGCTCTTACACTGGGGCCTGCAGGACTTTCCCCTCTCCCAGCCCATACGCACTCTCAGTGGCGGACAAAAAACTAAAGTCTTCCTGGCCGGCATTGGCATCCATGAGCCAGACATCATCCTGCTGGATGAACCCAGCAATCATCTTGATAGTCATGGCCGTGAATTGCTGTATGACCTGATCGAACATACAGCCGCCACCATCGTAGTAGTCAGTCATGACCGGCAATTACTACAACTCCCCGACCAGGTATTTGAGTTGAGTAAAAAAGGCATTAGCATCTATGGCGGTAACTACGACTTCTATCTTGCGCAAAAGCAGATAGAAAACAATGCCCTTGCACAGGATTTAAAAAGCAAGGAAAAAGCCCTCCGCAAAGCCAGGGAGACTGAAAGGGAAACCAATGAAAGACAGCAAAAATTAGATGCCCGCGGCAGAAAGAAACAGGAAAAAGAAGGGCTGCCCACCATCTCCCTGAATACCTTCCGCAACAATGCAGAGAAGAGCACCGCCCGTGTAAAAGGCGCACACGAAGAGAAAGTGGGCCAGCTTGCACAAGACCTGCAGGACCTGCGCAAAGAACTTCCTGACATGGACAAAATGAAACTGGGATTTGAAAATGCCAACCTGCACAAAGGCAAACTCCTCATCAACGCACAGGATATTAATTTCAGTTATCAGCAACTACCACATGTAATCAATTCCAGCTACCTACAAACCTTCCTCTGGTCACAGCCACTCAGCTTCCAGATCAATAGCGGAGAAAGACTGGCCATCAAAGGACTGAACGGTTCGGGAAAAACAACCCTGATCAAAATGATCCTTGGACAACTGACGCCGGGCACTGGTACACTCGCCAGCCAGGCGGGTAAAACCGTATATATCGACCAGGATTATTCGCTGATCCATAACCAGCTGAGCGTATACGACCAGGCGCAATTATTCAATCATTCCGCCCTGCAGGAGCATGAAATAAAAATTCGCCTGACCCGTTTTCTCTTTACTAAAGAGTATTGGGATAAACCTTGCAACACCCTCAGCGGCGGCGAAAAAATGCGCCTTCTGCTCTGCTGTCTGACCATTGACCAACAGCCGCCTGATATGATCATTCTGGACGAGCCGACCAATAACCTGGATATTCAGAATGTGGACATTCTCACAGCAGCCATCAATGCATACGATGGCACATTGATCGTTATTTCTCACGATCAGTATTTCCTGGAAGCAGTACGCGCAGTCAGGGCGATTGAACTAAAATAAATTTCTCACGATCAATATTGCATTACGATTTACCTAAAATAAAATACCGCCCCGGCACAATCACCGGGACGGTATATGACCTATGTTCAAACAATTTTATTGTACTGCAATCTTTTGGGTCCGGCCATTAACGTGTATAATGTAAATACCCCTTGGCCAACCTGAAACGTTCAGCTGTAACTGGTTTACATCCTGTGTGAGGAGTGTAGTATACATAGCTGTTCCGTTCATACTGTATACCCGCAGTACAGTGGGCAGTTTGATGCCCTGTACCTGTACATTGAGTAAATTGGTCGTTGGATTTGGATAGGCATGCAGGGCGAAATCGACAGTCCCCGAAATCTTGCGGGCGGCTGTTATTGCATCACTGCCATGAATCACCACTTCCCAGAGTGATATACCATAAGCAGTAGCACGTTTCAAACCATACACGCGTACAAAAAGCGCATTCACTGCCGGAAAACTAATCGTTTCCGTACCACCCGCGCCATTCGTCACAGTTTGTTGTACAGTCCAGTTAATACTATCTAAAGAAGTCTCAATACGATAACTGGTTGCATACGCAGCTTCCCATTTAAGCACCACCTCCGATACTGCGCGAATGGTATCGAGTTCTACGCTTACCCATTGACTATCCTTAAATGCAGATGACCAGCGGGTAGTAGAATCATTGCCGTCAAATGCATAGCTGGCAGGGAAATCTGCTGTTTCTACAGAAGAGGCAACGGCCTTTTTACCCGCAGCTAAATCTTCTGACTGTAATACAAAGTTTACCCAGTTCAGGTTGAACTGATCACTTTCCATATAGATTCTTAACACCTTCTTACCAGTAGTCAGCACCGGCGTAGTCACGTTTACGGTAGTCCATGTCTGCCAGCCACCAGTATTAGGCACACTGATGGTGCCGGTAAAATTCTGACCATCCAGTTCTGCATGGAAAGCCTTGCCGGTAGCTGTAGTTGCAACGCGTGCCTGGAAAGTATATACCCCTGCTTTCGTAATATTGACAGTGTATTCCAGCCATTCACTGGTATGCGTAGCCCCTACATCATATCCCCCATTGGTATCTGTACAGCCTTCGATATCTACACCCTCCGTCGTTCTGTACTGACCTAAGGTGTTGCTGACATCCAGGTCATGATAGGCCACGCCTTCACCTCCATTATCAAAGTTCTCCGCTTCAATCTTCCCGGGAATGGGCCAGGCGCTCCCACTATATGGGCTTTGCGCAGCACTGCCATATACTTCCAGTTCATAAACAGAGTAGCCATATGCGGTAGACCTGGCCGTACCATAAATCCGTACATAGCGGCCAGTACCACTCAGGCCTGTCAGGTCATTCGTCAGGGTCGTATTGCCACTCACAGATTTGATCGTGGTCCAGCTGCCCGCATCTGCTGACACCTGTACCTGGTAAGCAGTAGCAGATGCTGTTTCCCAGGTGATCTTCACTTCACTGATATCATAGTTTGCACCCAGGTCTACATACACCCACTGTGGATCACTGAAGGCCGAAGACCAGCGGGTAGTGTAACTACCATCCGTCGCGTTGGCAGCTACATAGGTCGTACCCGTTTCTACCGAAGATGCTACGGCAGTTTTACCCTTGGCAAGGTTCTGCGGCACCGGTGTACTACCTGAACATACAGTACCCAATGTGCTGTATATAGCATTGATATCACCATATTCAGAAGCGATATCCCAGATCATAATTCCACCTGCTGTGGATTTTGCCAAAGTGGCTTTCTGGATGTGCTCAGATGTATTATTATCTGAACTATAAAAGGGCACGCCCAGCATACGCTTGCTTTGTGGTACGCCCCTTGATGTCCAGTAAGACATGGAGCTGCTGGCCAGACTGTAATTACCGTAGCACATAATGTTCACAAGATCCAGCATGGAGACATCGTCATAGTGATCGCCGTTGTTGCTGGCACTCTCAGAAACTGCTGCGGTAAACAGTTTACCCATGCCGTGGATCTTAGTACCCAGGGCTGTGGCCAGTGCATTCCACTTTGCCTTGGTAGTGGGGTATTCCCAATCCAGGTCAATTCCGTCCAGGTTGTACTGCGTGATGAGGTTTCCGCAGGCCGTGGCCAGGTTATTGATGTAAGTGGTATTGCCGGATATGGTCTCAAACGGTGTATTGTTGGGGGATGAATCCAGCCAGCCACCGATAGACAACAGCACTTTTACATTGGCAGCATGTGCGCGGGTCACAAGGTCGGTCAATGAAGCACTATTGTCTACAGATCCAATCTTACCATCCGTGCCGGGAATGGCAAAAGCATACATAATATGCGTGTACTTTGTGTAGTCGATTTTCGAAGGGCTGTTGATGTAATAGCTGCCGCCAGCTACCCACGAAGGATAATACCCTACGATGTTGTAACATGATACCTGTGAGAAGCATTTCACAGAGAGCATGACGAGGAATAAAAGAATGATTACTTTGAGTTTTTGCATCGTGAGATGTTTAATGGTTTTACTGTTGAATGAGGGAAATTGATGAACATAGGTATCATCCAAATATAATTGTTTATAATATATAATCAAACAGGATAATTGTATGAACCGCCTGTATAAATCGGGTACCAGCGGGCTGGTACTACCCGTACCCAACAAGGCTTCTTTCCCGCCGGCGTATCGTGACAAGAGCCGGCTTACTTACTATTCCAGTTTGTTTAACAGCATTGAAATCAATAGCTCATTTTATAAAGTACCTAAAGAAAGCACGGTAAAAAAATGGACGGAAGAAGTGCCTCCTCATTTCGTATTTACCTTTAAACTCTGGCGGGAAATTACCCATGTAAAGGGGTTAGCTTTTAATCCCAAAGATGTGTTAAATTTTATGTCCGTCATTGACCAGGTAGGAGACCAGAAAGGCTGTCTGCTGGTACAGTTTCCCCCTTCCCTGACCATCGATGGTTTTAGCCAGGTAGAAGCGCTGCTGGAGCTCATTTCAGGGTGGAAGGTAGCGCTGGAATTCAGGCATCCGGGCTGGTATATCAGCGAAACGTTTGAGTTAGCCGATGAATATGGTGCCAGTATAGTCCTGCACGATATCCCAAAATCCAGGAATACCCGGTTAAATAACAAGGCAGATTTTGTTTACCTTCGGTTTCACGGTCCGGCTGGCGACTACAAAGGAGGTTATACCCAGGTTCAGTTGGAACAACATGCTTTACAGATCAAAGAATGGATGGAGAAAGGGAAAGAGGTGTATGTGTATTTCAATAACACCATCGGGGATGCAATTACCAATCTGATGACATTGAATACACTGATCGGTTAAACGGGACAAAAATCACCCTATATATGAAAAAGTTAATGGTAACCATTTGCTGCTGCTGTGCACTATACCAGGGTTACGCCCAGGACAGCATCCGTCTCAAATTTCTGGCCCAGAGTGAGCAATACAATGACATGATCAATTTTACTACCCAACCCGATACCCTTTCATCTCCCGCATTGTATTACCTGGCTTTGGCTTATCATATCATGTCAAAGGACAGCATGGCACAAAAAACGCTGGACATGGCCTGTGCCAAATCACCTAAAGATTACAGGAATTACTACCTGAAAGGTTCCCTCCTCAACTACGAGGAAAAGTTCGAAGAAGCCATACCCATGTTTCAAAAATCACTGGCTTGCGATATCAACGCGGCAAGCTATGAGGGAATGGGTATTGCCTATTACTACCTGAAAAAATACCCACAGGCCATGGAAGTGTTTACCAAAGCAACAGAACTGCCGGATGCAGATAGCCGGTCCGGTTTCATGATTGGCCAGATTTATATCGCCCAGAATGAAAATGAAAAAGCACTGGCGCATTATTACAAACTCAAAGAAACCATGAATAAAGATGATGAACATTATAAGACTGTTCTCTACGACATCATCGACCTGGAAAACAAGGAAGGCCGCACGGACCAGGCGCTACCCATCATAGAAGAAATGCTGGCTACTGACTCTGCCGATTATGAAGCCTTCACCAGGTTGATCCAGGTTCAGTATCACAATAAGGACTATGTGAAAGGGGAACAGTTAAAAGCAAAAATGTATGCCGCACAGCGGGATGGCAAATTTATAAATAACCGCTACCTGAACGACCGGTTTTGCTTTGACAAATTTAAATGGACAGACAAAGAGGTGATGGTGTATGAAAGATATGAGCATGGTAAATCCAGCCGCATTTACAATAAGATCATTTTTGTGGTAGTAGACAAAGCCGGCTTTGCTGAAAGAACAATCCAGACAGAATACTCTCCTATCAGTGAGGAATTGGGCGGTCAGACGTATATCCTCTGTGGCAATAAAGGAGACACCCATTTCAACTATGCCCTGGGCTTCGATGATAATTCAAAGTATGAAGACCTGAAGACCGCAGTACTGGATATCCTGAATAATAAAAAAACTGCTCATTAAGATTATCTTTGCCATTCAATTATCATTGTCATGGCAAAACAATCACAGGTTGTTATACCTGCATCTGGATTCGACTTCCTGGAAAAATTACGGAAGAACAATAACCGTGAATGGTTTAATGAACATAAAACAATTTACCAGCAGGAACTGCAGCATATTGAAAACTTTGCTGAAGCCCTGCTGGCTAAGATGAATACACACGACCTGATTGAAACCCCTTCAGGCAAAAAAAGCATTTACCGCATTTACAGGGATACCCGCTTTTCACACGATAAAACACCCTACAAAACACATTGGAGCGGTAGCTTTAAGCGCGCGACCAAACAGCGCAGGGGTGGGTATTATTTTCATATCGAAAAGGGGAACAGCTTTGTAGCAGGTGGCTTCTTTGGCCCTGTGCCGGCCGATCTGAAACTGATCAGGGATGATATTGCTTTTGACCCGGCACCTTTGCAGAAAATTATTCATAGTAAGGTATTTACGTCTTCTTTTGGCACCCTGCAGGGCGAACAGTTAAAAACAGCCCCTAAAGGCTATCCTGCCGATCATGAAGCCATCGACCTGTTGCGCTATAAGCAATACCTGCTGATCAGGAAATTTCCGGACGAAGCCGTGATGGAAGCATCCTTTCTGGAAGAAGCGAATAAGACATTTAAGGCAATGCGGCCGTTTTTTGATTATATGAGTGAGGTGCTGACTTCAAACGGTAATGGGGAATAATTCAGCAGGATTTTTTATCTTAAGGGCATGAAGTTCCTCTTACTTGCACTTTTGCTCCCATCCCTTGCCTTTGCCCAGCATGATCTAAAACTGGAAAAGGGCCTTCGCGATGTGATCTCCGGTTTTCACGGAGACGTAGGTATCTATGTTCGCAACCTGAAAACCGGCCACTACGCCGAAATCAATGCCGACAGCATCTTCCCTACCGCCAGCATCGTCAAGGTGCCCATACTGGTAGGGGTATTCGACAAGATAGAAAAGGGAGAACTACAATACCACCAGCCACTCGTATACAGGGACAGTATCAAATACGGCGGCTCAGGTATTATGCAGTACTTCAAAGACAGTACAGACACAGACCTCAGCGTGCTCCTCGCCCTCATGATGTCGTACAGTGACAACACCGCTTCGCTCTGGAACCAGGCCCTCGCGGGTGGTGGCGAACGTATTAACCAGCTCATGGAACAATACGGTCTGCATGTAACAAGGGTAAACTCCCGTACCGCCGGCCGCCAGGAAATATGGAAAATCTACGGCTGGGGCATGACCACACCCCGTGAAATAACCACCCTGATGATCAAAATCCGCGATGGAGTAGTCATCAGCAAATCCGCCTCCGAAAGAATGTATCGGCTCATGACCCATCCTTACTACGACGAAGGCGCTATCTCCGCCATTCCACCCTATGTACAGGCAGCCCATAAGTCCGGCGCCATAGACGCATCCAGGTCCGAAGTCGTATATGTGAATGCCCCACATGGGGAATACGCTTTCTATATCGGCACCAAAAATATCGCCGACCAAAGCTGGACAGACGATAACGAAGCGGCAAACCTGATCCGGAAAGTATCTAAATACCTGTGGGAGCATTTCGAAAAAAACAGGCATTAATGTACTACGACGATCTTCCTTACCCGGGTACCCACTCTTAAAAAGTAATTACCCGAAGGCAGATCGGCGGTGCTGATATTAAATATCGGCCCTGTACTATTCGTACTTCTTAAAATTTTTCCATTCATATTGATCACGTCCACCCGATAAGGGGTATTTTCTCCAACCTGCACAGTCACTGAATTGGTAGCCGGGTTGGGGAATACCTTAAAACCCTCATCTGCTACCTTCTTCGCTGCCATCAGTCCCCCATCTGCCAACCCATTAATATAATGCTCTAAATTCGTATACCCATCCGCATTCAGCGTCTTCCCATCTGCCGCACTATCAGGATTCAATCCATACCTCAGTTCCCACGCATCCGGCATCCCATCTCTATCCGTATCCGCCTGCGCCACGCCGCCATTCACCACACCCGGTCCGCCTGTAGGTAACAGATTCTCATTCGTAAATGTACCAATCGTAATTCCACCCGTTCCCAGCGACGCCAGTTCACTGATCATAATAGAATCCACCTGATCCCGTCTGGGAATATTCGCCCCTGCGCCCTGCAATACAATATTATAAGCCTGCTGTGCACTCACCACATTCCCGCTATCCGGCTGAATCGGATATGCAAACGGCACCGTCATCCAGTTCACCGCCCTATCGCCCACGCCGTAGTCAAACTGCTCCAGCAATCTGCCACTCAATGTACCATCCAGCGTACTATCATAATAATTCCCTGCACCATACGTACTGAAATTGAGATTCCCCCTGATAAAAGGAGCTGTATGATTATTGACCGTCGGCCCCGCAATAAAGAAATTGTTGATAATATTCGCTGCAGAAGCGCCTTCTGAATCGCCCAATATATATGCTCCCCCATCGCCCCAGTTGTAGACGATATTATTGACAAACTCATTCTTCCCCTTTACTTTTGGATTCCGTGTTTTGTTGTCAATATACAAATTGCGGTACAGTGACACCCCCCCATTTGTCTGGATCAAACCTCCACAGGAGTGGCTCCACAATCCCTGTCCGATAATAGAATACTGAATAGTAATATTCCCCGGCTCGTAGTTTTTATTATCCCAGCTGATTGAAAAATTCTCATCCCTGCCCCAGCTCACAGAAACGTGATCAAAAATCATATTGATGCCATTGGCAATTCCCAGCGCATCTTTTCCACTATCTCCATTCACCCCCATCCGCACGCGCAGATACCGTGTGATGGTATTACTGGCATTGGAATAAGACACCCCATTCCCATAAATCACAATCCCATCTCCGGGGGCAGTCTGCCCCGCAATGGTGATGTTTTGAGACACCACAATCCGGGAACTGATATGAATAATCCCGCCCACTTCAAACACCACAATCCGGTTGGGCTGGCTCACGGCATCACGAAAAGACCCGCTGCCGCTATCGTTCAGGTTGGTCACAATGTACACATCTCCTCCCCGTCCGCCGGTGGCAAAACGGCCAAAACCTTCCGCCCCGGGGAAAGATAACGTTTGAGCAGATAAAGTATGGGAAATGTATAAGCATGCAAAGAGTAACAGTTTTTTCATAGTAATTACTTTACTATAAAAATACAGGCCATTCCTGCTGTAGAATTGCTGACATATGGCCTGCCTTTTGCCCTACAACCATAAACTCAATCATATGACCAGGCAAATCACAATCAACTTAGATGGACAACAGTTCATGCTGGACCTGGAATTTGAACAACGCAATCATTCCATCGTCTACCATGTCACCCCAAACAAGCATTTCAGTGATCAGATCCCTGCAGGATTTGAAATGCAGCAAACTGATACGGAAGGTGCACCTACTTACGACGAATCACACCTGAGCGAACAGGGCAGACATATTGCTGAAACTATCAGTCACCAAATCAGCCTGCTGCCACCTCAGTTCAAAGGCGGAAAATTTGTTGAAGCATAACGCATTACATTCGCCGGAGACCGCCGCTGGGCCAGCTCATTGGCCATAAACTGCAAATATGGACGGATATGCCTGAAGAACAGCCTGTAACCTTCACAAAGGTAATTCAGACCATCTGGCTGCCTGTTCTTCGGGCATTCTCCTCTGCAATATTTATACACGTCACAGGAGCCACAGGCTGCGGCCAGCTGCCTGAACTTATTCACCCCAAACGTCTGCTGCTTTTCTGAACGCATCATCTCCTGCAAACTCCCTGTCAGTACATTCCCGATTTTATATTGCGGCCCCACAAAATGATCGCAGGCATATACATCACCGTTATGCTCAATCACAATCGATTGTCCGCAATAATCGTTGAACACACAACTCCCTGCCGGTACACCCACTTCATTTGCCAATGCCGCGTCAAAAACAGGCACGAAATACCGCCCCACATCTCTCTTTACCCACTCGTCAAAGATGCTGGTCATAAAGCGCCCAAATTCCAGCGGATGTACCGCTTCTTTTTTGCCAACAAGCGGAATAAACTGCATATACTCACTTCCTTCCCGTTTCAAAAACCGGTATACCTCTAAAGGTTTTTGCACATTCAAATCATGCACAACGGTCAGTGTATTAAATTCTACTCTGTACTTCAATAACAACTGTAATCCCCGCATCACCTGCTTAAAAGTCGGCTTTCCGCCCTTATTCACTCTATAAGGATCGTGCACTTCTGCCGGACCATCAATAGAAATCCCTACCAGGAAATTATTCTCTCTAAAAAAACGACACCAG
This sequence comes from Chitinophaga sp., assembly GCF_039596135.1. Taxonomy (GTDB): domain Bacteria; phylum Bacteroidota; class Bacteroidia; order Chitinophagales; family Chitinophagaceae; genus Chitinophaga. The sequence goes on along the minus strand of NZ_JBCNKH010000010.1, from coordinate 32,937 downwards.
TCGTCAGTCAACAACGTACCATTCGTCTGAAACGAATTCGTAATCACCTTTCCATTTCCGTATTGCTTTTGTAACTGCAATGCCTTTTTATAAAAAGGAATTCCCCGCAGGGTCGCTTCACCACCCTGCCACACGAAATCTACCTGCTGGCTGGGTTGCTCCCGGATATAATTCCGGATGTATGCTTCCAGCACTGTATCATCCATATAAGGTGTGCCCTTTTCCAGGTAATAACAATAGGAACATTGCAGATTGCAGGTTGCACCCGCAGGTTTTGCCATTAAATTGAAAGGAATTTGCATCATAACAACAAACCTATCTGAAAAAACCGGTGTAAACTATGACGGTGATCATTCATCCACAGCGGGTTACAGGCATTTTAACAGTAAATAACAATCCGATTCTGACTCTGGCATACTTTTCTCATTTACTATATCAGAAGTTTAAAAAACGCCTGCAGACGCCAACTTAAACAACAGTTATTGATCACAGTTTATTCAAACCTAATCATCATGAAAAATTTAAAATATTTCCTCATCGCAACATTGTTTATTGGCACCATCAGCTTAAGTAGCTGCCTGGTAGAGCGTGGCCCTGGTTACGGTCCTCCCCATGGATATCATCATCATCATTATCACGGTGGTTATCGCTACTAATAGTCTCGTGTTACAAATAAACAGCAAAGGCTGGGATGCTTATTGGGTAGGCATTCCGGCCTTTTCTTTATATTTGCGGGTATGAAAAAGCCCCAATTATTATTACTCCACGGCGCCATTGGCGCATCTCACCAGCTACAGGCTATTGCCGAAGCGCTGTCAGCACACTACACCATTCACCTGTATGACTTTCCGGGACATGGCGGGCAACCGCTACCAGCCGGTCCATTTTCTATTTCTTTTTTTGCTGCAGCAGTAGCGGATTATATCCGTGAGCAGCAACTGGAAAATCTCACAATTTTTGGCGCCAGTATGGGTGGGTATGTGGCGCTTTATCTGGCTAAAAATCATCCGGAACTGGTGGACAGGATTATTACCCTCGGCACCAAATTTCACTGGGATCCGGCTACAGCAGAAAAGGAAACGCAGCTACTGCAACCCGAAACAATGCTGGTGAAAGTACCGGGGTTTGCGCAGGCGCTGGAAAAAATGCACGCGCCTACTGACTGGAAAGTGGTGGTGGAACGAACGGCGCAGATGATGCTTGCAATGGGTGCAGAGAATCCATTACAGCCAGATGATTTTAAAAACATCTCCACGCCTACATTGATTTTATTGGGCGACCGCGATCGGATGGTCTCTTTTGAAGAAACCCTGCAAACCTATAAACTACTGCCGGATGCAGGTTTGGGTGTACTTCCCCATACCCCACACCCGGCAGAACTGGTCAATGCGCAGCTGGTAACTGCAATTATATTAGCGAATCAATCCAGCAAAAAGCCCATCGCGGGATAGTTCGGATCTTCATAACCGGGGATCTTATCTTCATGGGTAGGTTCCCCGTAAATCATTCCCAGCTTACGACTGTCGTATTTTGTCCATGGATTTTTTCCTTTGATAAAGTTCACCCAGTCCCGATGGATAGTTACCTGCAGCGCAGGATTTTCCAGCGCCTGCCGGCTGCGCCATATGTATGCCAGCTCCTGACCATGAGTAGCAGGGGGCTGTTCGAATGAGTACAGCCATACATTGGCTTTTTGCGCACCAAGTACATTTGCCAGCCGGTAAGTATGCAGCTGGTACATGATACGGCTCAGGGTTTGCACTTTGCCAGCAGTATCCGGTGGCACCTGTACCAGGTCGCCGTTTTTCCCAAACCAATCCCTGAGTGCCTGTCTATCCTCATCGTAGAGGCGCTTGTCCAGGTTCATAAATACCAATGCTTCGGCTTTATTGCTGCCGAGTAAGACCCTTACATTTTTGACAGGATGCTTTTTCAGCCAGTTGTACGCATCGCCGTACACGATCCTGTCATCGGCCATCGGCCCAAAGTAGTTTGTACCGGATGCACCTTTTAACACCTTTGCCTGTGCAGCAATAATATCGCTGACTGATAAGGTCAGGAATTGCCTGGGATCAGTGATCTTCAATGTATCCATCAGGCGCTGACGGATAGCAATGGCCGTAGTAGTATCCCTGATACAGTTTACGCCACCGCTTTCCAGCACCAGTTGCCGGTATTTACCTTTGGCAGCAGGTGTCACGAGCAGTACGCTGCTTAGTTTTGCACCTGCCGATTCACCCATCACAGTTACTTTATTGGGATCGCCACCAAATGCAGCAACGTTTTCCCTTATCCACTGCAGGGAAGCGACCAGGTCCAGCACTGCATTGTTCGGCGCAGTCTCATACCCGGGAATGTCTTTTAAATAAAGAAATCCCAGGGCGCCTAGTCTATAATTGATGGTAATTGTAACAATACTGTCATGATCTGCAAAGGCATGACCGTTCATCCACATGCCGGTGCCGCCTGTCATACCGCCGCCGTGTACCCATACTACTACCGGCTTTTTTCCTTTCAAACCTGGGGTATACAGGTTCAGCCGCAGACAATCTTCTTCGCCCACTACTTTCCCATTCCACTGCGGGGCTATGGGACCAAATGCTGTACACGAAAGAGTATCTTTCCAGGCGGGTCTGGGAGTAGGCGCCTTGAAGCGCGCTGCGCTGGCATAGGGAATTCCCTTGAAAACGAAGATGCCCTGCTCTTCGATGCCTTTAATGTAACCGCGGGTTGTTTTTACAGTCTGGGCCGTGGAAATGGTGCAATGGAAAATGAGGACCAATGCAGGAAATATCGATCTTAACATAAACATAAAATTAAAAAAATCCCGTACATCCTAATGCTGTCTTTGACTGTCAACTAAAATCACTAATTTAGAACTATTATGAGAGGCTTACATTTTTCCAAATTTGAACCCGACGAGCAGGGAAAATCGCCATTTGAGAAACTACTGGACGTGTTTACCCAACTGCTGACTTACACCAGCGGCGACGTCAGCGAAGCACTGCAATGGCTGACTGAACTGGACAAAGAATACCAGCTGACCAACGATGAATACGGTATCGGAGACTTCATACAGGAACTCAGGGAAAAAGGATACATCCGCGAAAACGAAGAAAACGGCAGTATTCAGATTACCGGAAAAACCGAACAGAACATCCGCAAACGTGCCCTCGAAGAAATATTTGGCAAGCTGAAAAAGTCAAACGTGGGCAACCATAACACCCGTAAATCCGGGCAGGGCGATGAACTGAATGCCGACTCCCGGCCTTACCAGTTTGGTGACGCACTGGAGCAGATCGATATGACAGCGTCTATCCGCAACGCCCAGATCAATCATGGTGTCGAGAGCTTTTCCATACATCAGGACGACCTGGAAATACAGGAAACGGATTTCAAAACACAAACGTCTACCGCCCTGATGATAGACATCTCCCACTCCATGATCCTCTACGGCGAAGACCGCATCACCCCCGCCAAAAAGGTAGCCATGGCACTGAGTGAACTCATTACCACCCGCTACCCCAAGGACACGCTGGATATTATCGTCTTCGGCAACGACGCCTGGCAGATAGAGATCAAAGACCTTCCATACCTGCAGGTAGGACCTTACCACACCAATACGGTGGCAGGCCTGGAACTGGCCATGGACATCCTGCGCAGACGCCGGAATCCCAACAAACAGATCTTCATGATCACCGATGGGAAACCTACCTGTCTCAAAGTCGGCAAACAGTATTACAAAAACAGCTTTGGCCTGGACCGCAAAATTCTGAACCGCACACTGAACCTCGCGGCACAATGCAAAAAGCTGAAAATTCCCATTACTACCTTCATGGTAGCCACTGACCCGTGGTTGCAAAAGTTCGTGACTGAATTCACCGAAACCAACAACGGGAAAGCATTCTTCTCCGGTCTTGACAAACTAGGCCAGTTCCTCTTCTTCGACTTCGAAAACGGGAAAAGAAAAGTGCTGTAAACTCAATTGTAATCAGTAAATCTTATCAATTAATGAATATTAACATCAGAACGCTAGGTGAGTTAAAGAAGAGTGGATATAAACCTAAATCAGTAAAAGAAGAGATCAGGCAAAACCTGATTAAAAAGTTACAACAAAAAGAGATCACTTTCCCAGGTATCATCGGTTACGAAGATACCGTTATCCCCGACACAGAAAGAGCATTACTGTCCAGGCACAATATCCTCTTCCTCGGTCTGCGCGGTCAGGCAAAAACCCGTATGGCCCGCCAGATGATCTCCCTGCTGGATGAATACATACCCATTGTGGAAGGTTCTGAAGTGAACGACAGCCCCTTCGACCCCCTTTCCAAATACGCCAGGGATATGGTCGCTGAACTCGGTGATGCCACCCCCATCTCCTGGCTGCCGGCAGAAGCCCGCTATGGCGAGAAACTCGCTACACCGGATGTATCTGTAGCCGACCTGGTAGGTGACATCGATCCTATCAAAGCGGCTAACCTGAAACTGAACTACGCAGATGAAAGAGTGATCCACTTCGGTATCATTCCCCGCTCTAACCGCGGCATCTTTGTCATCAACGAACTCCCCGACCTGCAGGCACGTATACAGGTTTCCCTGTTCAACATTCTGCAGGAAGGCGATATACAGATCCGTGGTTTCAAAGTACGTATGCCACTGGATATCCTCTTTATCTTCACCGCAAACCCGGAAGACTACACCAATCGCGGTTCTATCGTAACGCCGCTGAAAGACCGTATCGAAAGCCAGATCATTACCCACTATCCCAAGAGCGTGGAGAACTCCCTGCTCATCACGGAACAGGAAGCCAATGTACATGCAGAACAATCACATGTACAGATCAGTGATATGATCAAGCGCATGATCGAACAGGTAGCTTTTGAAGCGCGCAACAGCGAATATGTAGATAAAAAATCCGGTGTCTCTGCCCGTCTCACCATCGCTGCGTACGAAAATGCGGTGAGCGCCGGCGAACGCAGGGCCATCATCAATGGCGAAAAATCCACCTTTGTCCGCATTGCCGACTTGCAGGGTATTATTCCTGCCATCACCGGCAAGATTGAACTGGTATACGAAGGCGAACAGGAAGGGCCGCTGCAGGTAGCAGTGAACCTCCTGGACAAATCTATCCGTACGCTCTTTGCTACCTACTTCCCAAACCCGGATTCGTTCAAGAAGCGCAGCAAACAGGTACAGCAGGCCGAAAACCCATACCGGCAGGTGATCCAGTGGTTCGATAAAGGCAATGCCGTACAGCTGCTGCAGGACGTGAGCGATAAGCAGTACGAAACCGCCCTGTCAAAAGTAGATGGGCTGAAAGAGCTGATCAAAGTCCGCTTCCCGCAGGCAAACAAACAGGAGCAACTGCTGCTGATGGAATTTGTGCTGCATGGCCTGGCTTCTTATTCCTTAATCAGTAAGAAGGTGGTGGAAAATGAAACAAGGTTCAGCGACCTGCTGGGTACTATGATGAACTTTGGTACCAGCGCCGGTGAAGAAGAAGAAGAATCTGAAGATTTCTAAAATTAGGTTTACCTCATAAAACAAACCCCATCAATTGATGGGGTTTGTTGTTTTAATAAGGATTCCCTATTTTTGTAATGATTACTACAAAAATACAAATGAGAGGCAGACCGACCATTTACGATAACAAGGAAGCACTGACCAAAGCACAGCAGGTATTCTGGAATAAAGGATATACAGCCACTTCACTCCCTGATATCCTGCAGGCCATCGGCATAGGCGCCGGGAGCTTCTACAATGCCTTCAAAGGAGGTAAAAAAGAGCTGTTCAGCAAAGCGATACAACAGCGCCGGGAGGCTTTTGCGGCATTTAAAACGGAGCTAAAAAAAGCGCCAGTACCATTAGACCTCATTAAAGATTTCTTTCGCAGTATAGCTGCTGCCGATCAGCACACCCATATGCAGGGCTGCATCATCGTCAATACCGTTGTGGAAATGGCAAACCTGGATGCAGAACTGGAAGGAGAAGCGGTCACTATATTGAAAGAAGTAGAAGCCATGTTCACCGAAACCATTGCGGCTGCACAAAAAAGTGGCACGATCAGGAACCAGACAGATCCTGCAATATTAGGCCGTTATCTCATCACGCTCTGGAACGGGATGAATGTAACAAGGCGCATGTATCCTGACAATACCATCCTGGCAAAGCAAATAGACATGCAACTGGAAATACTCACTTAAATCAACTTACATACATGGATTTACAATTAAAAGGGAAGACTGCTTTCATCAGCGGGTCTTCGCAGGGGATCGGTTTTGCCATAGCGGAGCAGTTGCTGCAGGAAGGTGCTGCGGTGATTATCAATGGGCGAAATAAGGAAAAATTAGACCAGGCGGTCGCACAGTTACGCTCACTGGGTATGGTTTCGGGCATTGCAGGCGATATTGCGACCATAGTGAATGAAATACCGCCGGTAGATATACTGGTGAATAATGTGGGCATCTTTGACCTGCAATCATTCTTTGATCTGACGGATGAGGACTGGCTACATTTTTTCAATGTAAATGTGATGAGTAGTGTACGGTTATCACGTGCCTTGATGCCATTTATGCTGGAAAAGAAATGGGGTCGGATTATTTTCATCAGCAGTGAATCGGGGGTAAATATCCCGGCGAATATGATTCATTACGGCATGACTAAAACGGCCATGTTATCGATCAGCCGCGGGCTGGCGCAACTGACAAAAGGCACCCAGGTAACCGTAAACACAATATTGGGTGGCCCAACCTATTCCGATGGGGTAAAAAGTGCGGTAGAACAAATTGCCGCTGCGCAGCATATACCCGCAGACCAGTTAAAAGAAAATATTTTCAATGCGACCAATCCTGGTTCGTTACTCGGAAGATTTTTAAACCCTTCTGAGATGGCGCAACTGGCCGCCTACCTGGCATCTCCATTATCCATTGCTACAAATGGCGCTGCATTACGTGCAGACGGCGGTGTTTTAAATACCATCCTGTAAGATATTTTTATATCTTGTATACCGTCTCAATTTCCACATTTATGAACATAACCCGCAGAAAATTCATTCGTTCCGCGTCGACCCTTGCAGCGGGTGCCGGACTAGCCGCTTCCCTCCCATCCACATTGCGCGCCATGGCCCCCAGTGATCGCATTAACATCGCTGCCATCGGCATCAATGGCATGGGCTGGGCTGACCTGACAGCCATATTGAAAAACCCGGCCGCCAACTGCGTTGCCCTTTGTGATGTAGACAAGAATGTACTGGACAAAAGAGCCGGTGAACTGGCTGCCAAAGGCATTCAGGTCAAAACCTACGGCGACTACAGGCAGTTGCTCGACAACAAAGACATCGATGCAGTCATCATCGGTACACCGGATCACTGGCATTGCCTGCAAATGACAGATGCAGTATCTGCCGGTAAAGACGTGTATGTTGAAAAGCCGATCGGCAACTCTATTTCCGAAATCCGCGCCATGGTCGAAGCCCAGGAACGTACCAAACGTGTGGTACAGGTAGGCCAGTGGCAGCGCAGCATGCAGCACTTTAACGACGCCATCGCTTTTGTACATAGCGGTGCGCTGGGCCAGATCCGCCTTGTCAAAGCCTGGGCTTATATGGGCTGGATGCATTCCATTCCTGTAAAACCAGACAGCGAACCACCGGCTGGCGTGGATTACACCAGTTGGCTAGGCCCTGCGGAGAAACGGCCCTTTAACCCTAACCGGTTTCATTTCAACTTCCGCTGGTATTGGGATTATGCCGGTGGCCTGATGACCGACTGGGGGGTACACCTGCTGGACTACGCATTGCTTGGCATGAAAGCCACCGATCCGCAATCCATCATGGCAGCCGGGGGCAAATTCGCTTACCCGGACGATGCAGCAGAAACACCGGATACCCTCACCACCGTTTACCAGTTCGACGGCTTCAATATCCAGTGGGAACACGCCACCGGTATCAATGGCGGCCCTTATAACAGGGACCATGGCATTGCCTTCATCGGCAATAACGGCACCCTGGTTTTAGACAGGGGCGGCTGGGAAGTAGTACCTGAAAAAGAAGACGGCAAAGAGAAAATGCCGGCAGTACCCCGCAGGGAAAAAGTTGATAACGGACTGGATAAACATGCGACCAATTTCCTCGAAGTCATCAAATCCCGGAAACTGGAAGACCTGCATGCCCCGATACAGGTAGGCGCACATGTGGCAAAAGTGGCGCAAATGGGCAATATAGCCTATAAAACGGGCTTAAAACTACATTGGGATGCAGCACGTCAGCGCTTTGAAGAAAAGGCCGGGAATAAGCTTATTTCAGCACATTATCACAACGGCTATCACCTGCCACGTTCCTGACAGCTATAGCAATCCCTTAGTGCCAGGGGATCACTAAAAGGTCATCAAGAGGTCACTTCAATATCAAATCGATATAGAAGTGACCTTTTGGAGATCATATAGTGCCCTTATAGCACTAAGGCTATACCCTCTTTTAAGCGGTACGTCAGTCATAAAATTTCAATAATTGGAAAACACAAGGGGGTGGGTACGCTTCAGCGCGTAAATATCACATAACGGTCACCTGGCAATCATTGAGCATGTATTACCACTGGTGTTACAATATAAATGGCAGCCTTAATTAAGCTGCATTACCTGCACTCTCACTTTCTGGTTCAAGACTCATAGACAGGTAAACCGCATCGCTGATCGGATTGTCGTAATAAGCGGCGATTGGTCTGAATCCCAGTCCGGTGTAAAGGTCGATTGCACGGCGCATGTGCGCGAGGGTATCAAGCAAGATACGTTTATATCCCAGTCTGCGGCCAGCTTCGATGGCACTTGCTGCCAGCGCTTTTCCTACTCCATGACCTTTGTAAGCATCTCTTACAAAGAGGCGTTTCATTTCGCAGGTTGAATTTTCAAAAGCCCTTACGCCTACGCAGCCTGCAGGCTGTCCATCTACCAGCGCCAAAAACAGTGCACCCTCTGGCGCTACATAAGCAGGTTCCGGCAGGTTACTCAATTCTTCTTCAAAACGCTGAAAACTCAGGTCTACACTCAGCCAGTTAGCATACTCCCTGAAGAGGCCTTTTACCTGCTCCAGTCTTTTTACATCGTCCTTTGTTACTTCTACAATTTCCAACATACACTTCTTGGTTTGGTTACAAAAAATACAAAAGCCTCCTGAAGCATCAGAAGGCTTGATATCTATTACTGTAAAATTATATCTTACAATTAACTCATCGTCAGCATCCTTTGCATTCACAAAGCCTTACTGCTCACTTCCCCAAATAAATAGGGAGGGTAACAAATATAACAAAAAACAATTAAAAAAGAAAGAGTATTAAATATTTAATATGTAGATAATATTCATTTTTTAGGTCTTACTAGTAAGAGGGAGCCCAGCACCAGCAAAAATAATACGCCGATGAACACTTCCCAGTTCCATTTTTGCAACGCAATACCCGTAGTACTGCCCACCAGACTGGATCCCAGGTAATAGAACAACCAGTACAATGAAGTTGCCGTGCTCTTCCCTTGCTTCGCCTGTTGTGATACCATCCTGCTCGCCATCGTATGTGCACCAAAAAAAGCAAAAGTAAAAATGCCCAATCCTATAATTATCAAGCCGACGCTTTTGGTCAGTAAGAACAATAAACCAGGTACCAGCAGCAACATGAACACACGGAGAATTTTATCGGCCGGATGCCTGTCAGACCATTTACCCGTTACCAATGAACCCGCTACCCCTGTGGTATACATCAGGAAGATAAATGCGATCAGGTAATGGGGCAATGAAAATGGCGCTGCTTCGAGGCGGAAACCTAAATAATTGTAGACACTCACAAACGCTCCCATGATCAACGCTGCTACAAAATATAACCGCACGATCAATGGATCACGGAGAAACTGTCCCATATGTTCCAGCTTACGCCTGGTCTGTACCTTAGCAGGGGAAAAATGCCTGGATTCAGGGAACACCTGTGCAAATACTAACCCTAACAGCAAACTACCCGCACCAATACCTACGGTAGCCCACTGCCATCCCCACCAGCCAGACATTAAGGTGGCACCCACACGGCCCATCATGCCCCCCATGGTATTACCGGCCAGGTATAAACTGATTGATAGCCCCAGTGAACTGATATGTACTTCTTCTGACAAATAAGCCAGTGCCACCGCAGAAACACCTGACAATACCATCCCTTTCAGGAAATTGATCACAATGAGCAATTCAAAATTTCTGACAGCTGCTGATATCAGGGTGAGTAAGGTAGAGATGATCATGGAACTCACCATCAGTTTTTTTCTTGGAAACCTGTCGGCTTTAAAAGCGAATAAAAACAATCCTGCGGCCATGCCCACGGTGCAGGCAGATACTGCCAGACTACTATGGGCAGGCGTGATGTTGAACTCTTTGCACAATAATGTCAGCATAGGCTGAAACAAATAAAGCTGTGCAAAAACCGACAAACCTGACAAAAAGATACCGAACTTGATACGTGTGTAACGTAAACAACCTTTCACCGCTTTCTGTCTTTCAGGGCGCATTCTGAATACCCCGGGGTCTGCTACCGCTTGCATAATTCCTCGTATTTATTACACAAATTTATAACGCCGCTTCGATTAGTAAACATGGTATTTTTCTATGGTTATCATTGATAAAACCGATCGATGACCTACCTTCGCCTCATGGAACTCCGTCAATTGCGCTATTTCGTGAAAACTGCAGAAATCCTAAACTTTACGGAAGCTGCAAGTATGCTTTATATCAGTCAAAGTACCCTTTCTCAGCAGGTAAAACAGCTGGAAGAGGAACTGAACACCCCACTTTTTGACAGAATTGGCAAAAAAGTGATGCTCACAGAGGCTGGCAGACTCTTTCTGCCCTACGCCCGCCAGAGCATTCAGCATGCAGAAGACGGCCAGCACCTGCTCGAAGACCTGCAGGACCTGGAAACGGGCGAACTCGCCATCGGGGTCACTTATGGACTACAGGCCCTCGTTACCCGCACGCTGATAGCGTTTTCTGCCCGCTATCCACAAATAAAAATTGTAATGGCCTCGGGTACTTCGCTGGACCTGTTAGAAAAACTTCGCCAGGTACAACTGGATTTTGTACTCTCTTTTACACCGGCGCAAAAAAATGATGTGCTCATTTCACAAACCCTGTTTGAATCCCGCCTGTCCCTGATCGTTCCCATCAATGATCCGCTTGCGGCCCGCAGGAGCGTTGATATCAAAGAAGTGGAAAGTCTGCCGCTGCTCATGCCTTCCAAAGGCTTTAACACCCGGAGTTTCCTCGACAAAGTATTTGAGAAAAATAAGATTTACCCTGATATCAAAATGGAGCTGAGCGACATCAGTATCTTATTACAACTGGTGGCAACAGGGCGCTGGTATACCGTCCTGACCACGGCTTCGCTGGTAGGACAAACTGCGGTGCAGGCAGTGATGATTACAGGGAAAGAAATGAGCAGACAGGCCACCATTTCCTGGCCAGCCAATGCTTATAGAAAAAAAGCGGCGATTGCATTTGCAGAAATGCTGCAACAATCAGGAGGAGAATAATCAGAAAGCCTCGCCCAGCATCATGGTGAAACGTCCACCTGTACTGCTGATGCCATAGTCAAATGCAATGTTGGTATTAGAGCGCTTATTGAACTTCACTCTCAAGCCTGTTCCCACAGCCGGATGCGGACTGGTAAACCGATACTTATCCAGCTTTGTCACTGCATTCACATTGGCAAAAACCACAAAACCCAGGAAACCATTGCGTGTAATATCCCGTCGATATTCTGCTTCCAGGTCCCATAATCCCTTACCCCTGTACCGGTTTTGTGGAATTCCCCTGCCACTATGTGTAGTAGGATCCCAGCCTATACTGGGCAAATCGAGATATGGGGTTTTATTACTCAGTGCTGTCCAATAAAAGCCCCACAATGCCAGTACATGCTGGCTATGAGGATCTCCAAAGTGCAGGTACCTTCTATAATCTATGTACAAAGAAGGCCAGTTGTCGCTACTGCCCAGCCAGCGAAAGTTGTAGCGCAATACGGTATTGAAATAATACCCTGCCTGCGGGTTGATGGAGTTCTGGCGGGCATCTTTCTGTACATTAAATGCTATACCTGACGACATGGAATGCCGGCCCGGCTGGGTGCCATATTCATAATGACTAAATTCCGGCAGCGATATACTGTCATTGTCTTTGAACCGGATAGACGAGTACCAGTCCAGCATGTAACCCAAACCAGCCATCCATTTGCCGCCATCCACCTTGTGCAGCCAGGTTTGATAAAACCTGAAATAATTGCTGAACAATAATTCCTTCTGATCATTCGGTACACCTTTTCCAAGTCCCCATGTATACTGTGGGTTGATGATGAAACGCATATCACCGGTTACATTATCCTTATTGCCCGTGAGCCAGATATTACTGTGAAAACTAAATGAGAAGCGCCCTCCGAATGAAAATGAAGGGGCAAAAGAAACGTTAGACAAATTGGTGGAAGCCCGTGGTCCCATATAAAAAGCCGCATTGGTACTGGTAATCAGCGCCACGCCGCCACCGGGAATATTCGTAGGAATAGGTACCAATGAATAATAGATCTTCTTGTCCCCTTTCATGGGTATCTTCCTGCTCCTGATGTGAAAAGTATTGCTGAAGATGTCGATCAGGTCCAGTTTAGACACTGTATCTACATCATAACCATAATCTCTCCTCCTTCTAGGGATTGAATCCTGGGCAATGGCATCAGTTGTAAGCGTAATTAATGTAATTATTAGTAGTCCCTTCATTACAAACAAGGATATAAAATACTGTGCCACAATTCAGTCCGCTGCCAATTGACCACGATCATCGTTTGCGTTGAGAACGATCATTTCCTATAGCGCCGGAGCGGCCTACCTTAGCAGTGATAATTATTCGAATTACTCACAATAAAAAACCCAACGGGATAATTTTTTATCTAATTGGTTTGATAACAAACACAGGCGATCAATAAGTAAAAGAGATCAGATGATCAAATGCAAACAGCCGGCTTAGCACCGGCTGTTCTTTTTTTATTTATTTAAGGGTCCGTTGCTGACCAGCTTCCCCGCTTTATAGACAGCGAATATTTTCCTGGTATTCTTTATATCATCTGCAGGATTTGCATTCAATATCATGAAGTCTGCGCTTTTGCCTGTGGCGAGTGTACCAAATGCCCCGTCTATTTCCAGCACGCTGGCTGCATTGCGGGTAGCAGCCGTAATTGCAGCTATGGGTTTGAGTCCTGCCTGCACCATCAGTTCTAATTCCAGGTGTTCGCTAAAGCCCTGTGCCCTGACAGGTGTGGCACCTGAATCTGTACCCATGGCAATGAGGATGCCTGCGGCGTAGAGTTTTTCTACATTCTTCAACGCCGTTTCAAATGCATGTACGTTTCTTTCATAATCAGGAGCGTTCTTTAAATTCTCCTGGTATTGGGGCGAAGTGATTTTTTCATACACACCGGGTTCCAGCGAAGCTTTAAAGAATGCATCATTGATCCATTCCGGGCGGCGGGCGTAGATATAGGCGTACTCATCCAGCGACAAAGTTGGAATATAAGCAACTTCTTTTGCCCGCATTTCTTTGATAAGCGCATCATCGATCACACTATCCCTTATGCTGTGCGCAATGACGTCTACACCAGCTCTTACTAACGACCGTGCATCTGACAGGTAGTATAAGTGCGCTGCTACACGCAGGTGGTGCTTGTGAGCCTCTTTGATAATAGCCTGGTAGATGGCGGTATCCATTTTGGGAAATTTCCTGTTGAAGTCGTCTACCCATATCTTGACCAGGCTGGGTTTCAGTTCGGCAAGACTATCCATTTCTGCCGCCACCTGTTGTGCAGAAGCGGGTCTGAATACACTATCCATAGCCATGGCCAAAGGTGGCGCACCATTGGGTACCCCGAAACCATATCCGGCGGAGTGCAGGCGGGCACCCGGCAACAGGCCATTCTGCGAAGAATCACGCAAACCGGTATGGAAGAGCATGGGGCGGTCGGTTCCCATCACCTGTATATTGGTCACGCCATAGTCCGCATATTTCTTCAGTTGACGGAGGATGTTCTCCCGGGTATAATTTTCTCCTTTGTTAGCAGTGTCTTTCAGGGTACCGATGTGCGTATGCGCACTGATCAGTGCGGGCATGATGGTTTTGCCTGAAAGATCCAGTACGGCAGCACCATCTGCATCCATTTTGTCGCCGATAGCTGCGATGGTATCGCCCCGGATCAGGAGATTTGTATTGAGAATGGGTGCACCGCCACTGCCATCAATGAGGGTGACGTTTTTCAGCAGCAATGCAGGATTACCCGCATCGCGTTTGGGCTGGTTACAGGCAAAGAGGCCTGACAGCAGAACGAGAAAAAGGGGCTTTGTCATGGATATCATCACCACAAGTTAGGGACCACTTTTTGCATTGGGATCTCATTATGAAAAAAGATCCGTTTCCGAAGATTATCAAACCCATGCTGGCTACGCTGGTCAACAAGCCTTTTGATGAACCTGGCTGGTCATTTGAAGTGAAGTGGGATGGGTACAGGGCCATTGCCTACTGTAACAAAGGCACGGTCAACCTGCTGTCGAGAAATGATAAATCTTTCAATGAAAAATTTTACCCCGTATACGATGCGCTGATAGCATGGGGCATCAATGCAGTAGTAGATGGTGAGATCTGTGTGCTCAACCAGCAGGGGATCTCTCATTTCGGGTCATTGCAAAACTGGCGGAGTGAGGCCGATGGAGACCTGGTATATTATGTATTTGACCTGCTCTGGCTGGAAGGACACAACCTCATGAAATTGCCATTATCAGAACGGCATGCATTGTTGAAATCAAAATTACCGGCCATAGACATTATCCGTTACAGTGAGCCATTTGAAGCCAAGGCCGGGGAGTTCCTTGCTGCTGCCGGTAAACTAGGTATGGAAGGTATTATTGCAAAAAAGGAGAACAGTATTTATGAACCGGGAGAACGCAGCCGGAACTGGCTAAAAATAAAAACAAATAAGAGACATGAAGTAGTGATTGGCGGCTTTACACAGAATGAAGATTCGCCGAAACCATTCAGTAGTTTGCTGGTGGGTGTGTATGAAAACGGCAAATTACAATATACCGGGAAAATAGGCACTGGCTTTAACCAGGCCATGCAAAAGCAACTGATGGCGGCATTCAGACCATTGATCAGGCGCACCTGTCCGTTTGTACGGGAGCCTGATATAAATAAACCTTCGCGGTTCAGACCGAACCCGCCAAATGCAACGGCTACATGGCTGAAGCCTTCACTGGTTTGCGAAGTAAGTTATGCAGAAATTACTGCTGACGGGGTAATGCGGCACCCCAGTTTTGAGGGGATGCGCACAGATAAAGCGGCCCGGGAGGTAAAAGCGGAGGTAGCGGAAGAAACAGCACCTGCTTTAAAAATGTTAAAACCCGCGGTGACAGGGAGCTTAAAAACCCTGCTCAATCCATCAGAAGAAACGCAGGTAAAAAAGGTAGCGGGGCATCAGCTCACATTTTCTCACTTAAGTAAAGTGTACTGGCCGGATGAAGGATTTACCAAAAGGGATCTGTTGAATTATTATTACCAGGTAGCACCCTACATTCTCCCCTATCTCAAAGACAGACCACAGTCGCTGAACCGCTATCCTAACGGGATTAAAGGTCATAGTTTTTACCAGAAAGATGTGACGGGCAAGGTGCCGGACTGGATCAGACAGTATCCGTACACGACCAGTGAAGGAGAAAATAAGAATTTTTTAGTGCCGGAAGATGCTGCTGGTTTGCTGTATATGGCGAACCTGGGTGCAATAGAAATGAACCCATGGAACTCTACGATCCATAACCCGGATTATCCTGACTGGTGTATGATAGACCTGGATCCTGACAAGGGGAATACCTTTGAGCAGGTGATAGAAACGGCACAAACGGTGAAGGGGGTACTGGATGAGTGGAATATAAAAAGTTATCCCAAAACATCTGGTTCTACAGGTATACATATTTACATTCCACTGGGTGCTAAATATACGTATGACGAGTGCCAGTTGTTTGGCAAGATCATCGCGACGGAGGTGCACAAGCGGTTACCAAAATTTACGAGTATAGAGCGGATGACCCGGAACCGGAAAGGGAAATTGTATATTGATTATTTGCAGAACCGGCCGAAAGCTACGCTGGCGGCGCCGTATAGTTTACGGCCCAAACCGGGAGCGACGGTGTCTATGCCGCTGCATTGGGAAGAGGTAAAGCGGGGATTGCAGATGAGGGATTTTAATATTAAGAATGCAATTGGAAGAGTTCGAAGTGAGGGAGATATTTTTAAAGGGGTGTTGGGAAGGGGAATTAATCTTAGGAAATTATTGTTGAAAGGGGATTATTTTAAACCAGTATTGGAAAGGAAGTAATCTTAAGAAATTATTGTAATTTCCGAAGGTCGATCTAACCATTCTGATATGAAACTTCGTATAGCCCACCTGCTTTTTTTATTTTTTGGAATCGCTGTAAAAGCGCAGCAACGCCCGAATATCATTGTCATCCTGAGTGATGATATGGGGTATTCTGATATTGGCTGTTATGGAAGCGAGATCCATACACCCAACCTGGATCAGCTGGCGGCAACAGGTTTGCGGTTTTCACAGTTTTATAACGGGGCCAGATGTTGTCCTACCAGGGCATCTTTGCTCACCGGCCTCTATCCGCACCAGGCGGGTATGGGCTGGATGCGGGATACGGACTACCAGTTGCCCGGTTACAGGGGCGACCTCAATCCTAAGGCCACAACGATGGCGGAGGTGGCTAAGTCCGCCGGGTACGCTACATTCCTGGCCGGAAAGTGGCATGTGAGCCAGAATATTAAAGACGACGGGCCTAAGACAAGCTGGCCGTTGCAGCGTGGTTTTGACAGGTATTATGGCACCATACAGGGTGCCGGTAGTTATTTCGATCCTGCTGCCCTGTGCAGGGACAATCATTTGATCTCTCCATTTACAGATCCGGAATATAAGACGGATAGCTTTTACTACACAGATGCTATTACACACGAGGCGATCCGGTTTATCAAAGAAAGAGATGCCAGCAAGCCATTCTTTCTATATGTAACATATACAGCGGCACACTGGCCTTTGCATGCAAAGCCGGCAGATATTGCAAAATATAAAGGAAAATACGACAAAGGCTGGGATGTAATACGGGATGCACGGTTCAGGAAACTACGCCAGGAAGGGTTGCTATCTAATAATACAGAGTTGGCGCCGGCGGAGTACCCCGGGTGGGATAACGGGATAGACAAAACAGTACAGGCGGCAAGGATGGAAGTATATGCAGCCATAATAGATGATATGGACCAGGGTATCGGGGCCATCAGAGCGGTGCTAAAACAACAAGGTATTGACAATAACACCGTGATCATGTACATGCAGGACAATGGGGGTTGTGCAGAAGACATTGGTGCTACAGGGCCTACGGGCAACTGGGCACAGCATCCTGAAACGCTGAAGCCTTTGAAAAAAGAGGAAATCTCTTATGCCACCATTCCACATATAACAAGAGATGGAAAGCTGGTGCAGAAAGGAAAAGGGGTGAGTGGTGGTCCTGATTCTACCTATATTTCTTATGGAAAGTTCTGGGCCAATGTGTCGAATACCCCTTTTAGAGAGTATAAGCATTGGGTGCATGAAGGCGGCATCGCTACCCCACTCATTGTAAATTACCCGGGCGTAATTAATGGCAAGAATAGGATAACGCCTTTTGTGGGCCATATAATCGATATAATGCCGACGATAGTGGAGCTGACAGGAGCGAAATATACGGGGAGTATACCGCTGGAGGGGGTGAGCCTGGTGCCATTGTTTAAAGGTAAATCCCTGGACAGGGGAAAAGCTATTTGCTGGGAACATGAGATGAACAGGGCGGTGCGCCTGGGCGACTGGAAGCTGGTTTCAAAAGGAGAATTGCTAAAGGATAAGGAACATTATAGAGAAGGCAAATGGGAGTTGTACAATATGCGAAAAGATAGAAGTGAGTTGCATGACTTGTCAGACCTATACCCTGAGAAGGTAAAAGAACTGAGTGATATATGGAATGCGTATGCGAGACGGGTGGGTGTGTTTCCCGCACCGTGGAAACCGATCTTTGATTTGAATTAATCGTTCGCTACCGGACACTATTCCCGGTAAAAACGAACATATACAATTTTTAAATAATCATATATCACTTAAAATCATGCGACAGGGAACAGGCATACTCCATGTATACAAATGGTAGCTAATCTCTGTCCTTATGATCAGGAATTATTTCAAAATCGCCTTTAGAAATCTGGTCAGTAATAGACTGTACACAGGCATCAATATTTTAGGACTGGCACTCGGAATTTTGTCCTGTATCGCCATTTGGGTGACCTGCAGGTTTGAACTGAGTTACGAGAACTTTCAGCCGGGTAAGAAGAACATCTACAGGGTGGTTGGTGATATAACCTTTCCTGAAGGCAGGCATGCCTTTATGGCCATGCCACCCGATCCTGCTGCAGCTGCAATCAGGGGAAATATAAGCGGAATAGCGGAAATAGCTGATCTGCATGCGTTTTACACCAAAGTGGCTGTACCAAATGGGAAGCGCTTTCCGGCAGCAGACTTTCATGACCATCCTTCAGATATCATAGTAACAGGTCCTGAATATTTTAAGGTATTTACTTACCAATGGCTGATCGGGTCGCCGGACAAAGCAATGTCAGAACCTTTTAAGGTGGTATTGACAGCAAGTAAGGCATATAAATATTTCGGTTACATACCCTTGCAGGATATAGTGGGCAAGACGCTGTATTATGCAGACTCATTGCCACTTACGGTTGCAGGCATCGTAAAAGATTACGCGGCAAATTCGAATTTCAGGTTCACTGATTTTGTTTCTATCAGCACAGTACCGAATAGTTTCCTGGCGGATAAGGGCATATATTCCAAACAATGGGGCGGGTACTTTGCCCGTACGCAGGTATTTGCCAGACTGCAGCCAGGTGCAGGGATAGAAAAGATAAACCAACAAATGACCGCCCTGTTGCATCAAAATATCACCCTGCAAAAAGGCGAACAGAAAACCCTCTTTTTACAACCATTGTCTGACCTACATTTTGATGTAAGATTTAATGACTTCTTTTCAAAGCAGGTGCATCTGCCTACGCTGTATGGCTTATTGGCCATTGCGGGTTTTATACTCCTGATTGCGGTGGTAAATTTCGTCAACCTCTCTACCGTACAATCTATCAGGCGATCTAAAGAGATTGGGGTAAGAAAGGTATTGGGCAGCAGCAGGCAAAGTTTGATTCTCCAGTTTCTGAGCGAGACATTTTTGATTACGCTGGCCGCGATGGCATTGGTGCTGATACTGGTATATCCATTATTAAATGTGTTGCAGAATTTCGTACCTGCGGGTGCAGTGGCCACCGTTTTCAGTAAAGAAAATATATTGATGCTATCAGGGTTGCTGGTGGTAACGACATTGCTGGCGGGGATATATCCGGCTATTGTATTGTCAGGGACAATTCCGGCAATCAGTTTGAAAACCAGCACCAGGGAACGTGGATATTTGCGGAAGGCGCTGGTGGTGTTTCAGTTTACCATTTCGCTGGTATTTATCATTGGTACCCTGGTGGTACAGAAACAACTGGATTATGTGCTGCATACCGACCTGGGTTTTAAGAGTGCGGCGATCATTACTATTAATACCAGCCCTGCATATGAGCGGTCAAAGGTGGATGTGCTGGCAGATATGTTGCGACGGATACCGGGAGTGGAACTGGTCAGTGCGAGCAATGGTACACCGGCTGCCGCATCGCATTGGGGAACGGAGTTGAAATATAATGGCGGCAAAGAACCTGTGAAAGCGGATTGCCAGTTGCAATGGATAGACGAAAACTATGTACCCCTGTACCAGTTAAAGCTGGTGGCGGGTAGGAATGTGCAGGCGTCTGACAGTATGAGGGAATTTTTGATCAATGAGAGTGCGGCAAAGGCGCTGGGGTTTGCGCATCCGGAAGATGCGATTGGAAAAATAGCAGAAAGCGGGATGAATGATGATGCATCTCCTATATGTCCGATAGTGGGTGTAGTGGCAGATTTTCATTCGCAGTCACTGCATGAAGCCATTAAGCCTGCATTTTTTACAGCATCCAAAATGTTTGCGATAAACCTGGGTGTTAAACTACATGGCGCGAATATCTCTCAAATTGCAGACGCTTATAATAAGGTATATCCCAATGAGCAGTTTGAATATAAATTCTTTGACAATACGATAGCGGGTTTCTATGCAAAGGAACAAAAAACGGCGGCGATACTGAATACAGCGACTACGATGGCGATTCTTATTTCATGCATGGGGTTGTTAGGACTGGCGGCGTTTAGTATTCGTCAGCGCACAAAAGAAATCGGCCTGCGTAAGATATTAGGTGCAGGTGTGGGGAATATTGTACTCTTATTAACACGTAACTTTATTGCATTAGTATTGATAGCGATTGTGATTGGAACGCCGCTGGCGTGGTATGCAATGGATCGGTGGCTGGCAGATTTTGCATACAGGGTGAATATATCCTTTGGGGTGTTCCTGCTGGCGGGGGCAATGGCAGTGGGAATAGCAATCATAACAGTCAGTTTCCAGGCAGTGAGTGCGGCCTTAGTGAACCCTGCGAGGAGTATAAAAACGGAATAGTGTATAATCTCACTTTAAAAAATCGCTTTCGCCAAAGGTGAAAGCGATTTTTTGCTATTTTCTCTCTATCTTGTCTCAAACAAACCCTGCCAACTTTTATGAAACTCAAAGTCGTAAGAAAATTCCTCGAATACCTTTACTCCAACTACATCGGCAACTTTATAGGCTTCGTGATCGGCATGATCTCTACCCGCCTTGTCTCCCACTTCTTCACCACCCGCTCCATCCACAACCTCTGGGGCCTCACCACCCACAAAACCATTGTGACCAAACACACCTACACCAACCTGGAATGGGGCATCAGTATTGTCATTGGCTTCATCGTATTCGAACTCGTGTCCAAATGGCTCAAAAAAAAGATGGACGAAGTCCTCCCCCGTTACAAACTTACCCAGTGGCTGGTAGACAACCCTGAAAACCCCTCCTGAATACGCATGAAAATCAATCACTTAATTTCCGCAAAGCCGAAAACCACTTTTTCCACCCCCTAAAAACAGCTATTAAAAGGGAACATTCCGGCCTGTTTTCCCGAATCGTTTAGGATGACCTTTGTATCATCAATCAAAACAATTCGGGACATGAAATTACCAAATGCTACAACTGTATCCAGCGGACTTCCAATAGGTGCGATTGCCACCTTTGGCGGGGACCTCTCCAACCGCGATCAGTTGCAGGCATTACAGCAGGAAGGTTGGTTACTCTGCGATGGTAACTCATATCCTACTCAAATATATCCAGAACTCTACGCCGCCATTGGCAATGCCCACGGCGGAGATGAATCATATTTCAACGTTCCCGATCTGATCGGGCGTTTTCTGAGAGGGACATTACATAAAGCCAGGGGTACAGACCCAGACGCCAAAAACCGGGTCGCGGCCGCACCCGGGGGCGCTACGGGCAATCACACCGGCTCTTTGCAAAGAACAGCCACCGGTCTGCCGGCATCGCTATGGTCCCTCTCTATCACCGGCGCCCATAGTCATACCTGTGGCAGGCTTACTGCCAATATGCACAGGGCATGGAGCGGCTCCACTTATGATATGGCCAGGGGTAATCAAACAATTGCCACTGAACCGGCGGGCGCACACTTTCACACACTCACAGGATTTGACAATGCGACCCTTCCTATTAACGTAGCTTTATATTTCGTCATAAAATGCCGTGCACCACAAGTGCCTGCCGGCATCTTGCCGGCGGGCACTATTACCGCCTTTGGAGGCCCGTTACCACATATTCCTGTGGGATGGCTCTATTGTGATGGCAAACCGTATGCATATACGGATCATCCTACCCTGGCCGATACGATACTGGGCAACTTTGGCGGAGATGGTCTTAAATTGATTAACGTCCCGGACTTAAGGGGATATTTTCTCAGAGGTACTAGTCACTTAACAAACAGGGACCCGGATGCGGATACCCGCCATGCCCTTAACAAAGGGGGAAACACGGGCGATAACATCGGCTCAGTGGAATATTATGCCACCACATCTCCTCCCGGCATTACCACCACTATAGCCGGTGCACACAGTCACCAGGTAGAGAGTGTGCCCGTGTCTACCCATACTGCGGCCAAAGGCGCCACAGGATTTACTGCCTACAACTGTATTGCATGGACGGATGATACCGAACACACAAATACCGCCGGCGAACACCTGCACACCATCAGGGGGGGCGACCAGGAAACAAGGCCTGAAAATATCTACGCCGATTTCCTCATCGCTGCAGCAGACATTGAGGGCGCAGCCCCTCCTATAGGCACCATCATGCCTTTTGGCGGCGATATAACGGACAGGGATGTACAAATTAAATTGCAGGCAGCAGGCTGGTTCCCTTGTGATGGCAGTTCGCTGCGCAGGCATACTTACCGCGAACTGTTCGACATAATCGGCACGCACTTCGGTGGGGCTCCACTTACCTTTGCCCTGCCTGACCTGCGCGGTTATTTTGTAACCGGCGCCGGCAAACTCAAGGTAGGCACCATACAGGTGATCTCTACCACGGGTGCACCAGTAAACCCGATTATCACAACCACCAATGGGAAGCATACACATGCCATCTACCGTGTGCCTGCCGAAAGGCATGCGATAGACCCCGCAGATGGTTATGAACTGGCAGCCTTCAATGCAGAAGAGAGTGCAACTTCGATGGATGGCGATCACACACACCTGGTAGCCGGTGGCGACCGGGAGTCAAGACCGATCAACGTAAATGTGGATTACATTATCCGCTTTAAATAGGCCTTTCATCCCTATATACCCCCTCAGATATAACCTGTACTAACGTAGCCTGCACACTACTTTCAGAAAGGTACGTGGACAAGGCAGCTCATGGGCTAGGTAGCTGCCCTCCACTGCCTTTTGAAAGTAGTTGCAGGCCCTTTTAAAAAAATTAAAATAGATTTTTATACATTTAGGTACACCTTAAACCATTTAATGTTATGAACATCCCTGTTGCCATTATCTCCATAGCTATGGTAGCTATGACTATGACTGCCTGTCAACCAAAACAATCGCCTTCCATACCGGAAGATGATCACAAAGACACGCCTACATCCGGGCTGTTGGACAAGGATACCATCAGTGTTGAGTTTGCAAAAATCTATGTGAAAAATTATTCAAAACGTGCTGGTAAAATTCCTGTGGATTCATCTTCGTGGGATGGCTCCACGACAATGATCAATGGCAAGCCGCACAAGATGGGTTCCAACACACGTACCGTATGGTTCAGTGTTACAAGACTGAGGGCACTCGTTGATCAGCTGGAAGCAGAAGGCGGCGACGGTATCCGTTTTTACCTGGCAGCGTATGACAGTACTTACAACAAGTACGACAGTACGCATACGCACATTCCGGAGAGAGCATATTGGAACCGCAACACGCTGGTGCTGGTGACTACCAGGGACTCCACCAGGAATGGCGAAGTTTTCCATTGGGATTACTTCAACAATGATCCGAGAGGTACTGTAGGTAAGGGCCGTATTATACTGGCTGCTGCTGAAAACCGTGGTGAGTTGTGTCCTCCGCCTGCTAACTGTCAATCTGCAGGAGCTCTGTTAATTACTCAATGATTTGACTATACAGCATGAAATTATACTTTACAGTAAATACCGTCGCAGAACTGATCTGCCTGTTGACAGGGGTGTTTTGTCTTGCAAAAGACAAAACACCCATATGGCGGTATTTTATCATCTTCTTGTTGCTAACCTGTATAACTGAATTTACCGGCATCTATATCCGGGAAACGACGGAAGTGTCCAACGCGCCTTTATACAATGTATACCTTTTGGTAGAATGTGGTTTTATAAGTTATTTCTTTTATTATTTATACCTGCAATACACCAATAAACGCAGTATGCTGATCCTCTGGCTCTGTATATTTCTGGCAATGTATGTACGGGAAAGCCAACTCCTTCATTTTGCAAAGTTCGTAAACGTAACAGCTTCTACAGAATCCGTAGTATTTGTACTGGCAAGTCTTTATTTTTATTATCTTATCCTGCGGGACGAAAAGTATATCGTTCTGAATACCTACGCGCCCTTTTGGTGGGTGAATGGAACCCTAATATTTTACTTTGGCAGTACGGCGACCAATATATTCAACGATTATCTGGTGCATGACAAGATCTCGCTTATTTCTTCATCGGTCAGGTATATCACCTTTTCAATCCTGAATGTGTTGTTGTACTCCTGTTGGTCATACGCTTTTATATGCAGATTTCTCCAAAGGAAGTATTATTCCTCATCGGTTTAACGACCGTAATTTTTCTGATCGCCCCCTTGTTCCTGATCGTATATGTGAACCTCTATAACCGACGGAAAAAGAAGCATGCGGAAGAAAAAGAAAGCCTGAAGCAGGCATTTGATACAGAGTTGTTGAAAACCCAGATGGAGGTCCAGGAGCAGACCCTGAAGACCATTGGTTACGACTTACATGACAATATCGGACAGTTGTTGGGCCTTACGGTGATGACCCTGGGTTCTATCAACATGCAGGATACAGAGAAGGCCGGCGAAAAGGTGGCCGCGGCGGAAGCACTTGCCAAAAGGGCGGTGAAAGAGCTGCGGGCACTATCCCGGTTACTGCATGGCGAGGAGCTCCTGAGCAGGGGCCTTGTGGATGCCATTGCCTTTGAACTTGAGTACCTGGAACGGTCCGACCTGTTCAGGATTACCTATACCTATCCTGATACCCCTCTCCCTCCCGTTGCAGATAAGGCAACAATTACCTTCCGTCTCTTCCAGGAGATCCTGAATAATATTGTGCGGCATGCACAGGCCAATGAAATTGTTATTAACTTAGCGTTTGCTAGTAATGTATTAACCTTGTCTATACAGGACAATGGTAGCGGGTTCGATGTGGCTGAAATCATGAAGCAGCACAAAGGCATGGGATTACAAAATATCCAGAAGCGGGCGGGCATGATTGGCGGGCAGGCCCATGTTCAGTCCACACCCGGTACCGGCACCACGATTAAGATAACGATTCCTTACTAAATAATGTTATGGCTGAAAAGCAAACGACGATTGCCATTATTGACGATCACACCCTGTTCCGCCAGGGGATGATAAGCCTGCTGTCCGAATTTCCGGAAATTTCGATTGTATTTGATGCTTCCAATGGGGAGGATATGAAGAATAAGCTGACTAAATTTCCTTTGCCGGAGGTAATTTTGATGGATATCAGTATGCCGGTGATGGATGGGTTTGAGAGTACCCGGTGGCTGCGGGAGCATTATCCGGATGTGCATGTGCTGGCGCTGAGTATGTTTGAGGAGGAGAAGCCGATTATCAAAATGCTGAAGAATGGCGCGGGTGGGTATTTGCTGAAGGAGTCGAAAATGACGGATGTGGTGCATGCGATCAGAACGATTAGTGAACAGGGGTTCTATATCAATGAACTGGTGTCGTTTAAATTGCTGCGGAATATACAGGGGCATCTGGCGGGGAATAATGCGCCTGAGAAGCTGAGTAGTAACGAGATTAAGTTTCTTGAGTTGTGCTGTACGGAGTATACGTATAAGGAGATTGCGGATCAGATGAATTTGAGTCCGCATACGATAGATAATTACAGGCAGGATTTGTTTCAGCGGTTTGGGATAAAGAGCAGAACGGGGTTGGTGTTGTTTGCGATAAAGAATGAGTTAATAACGTTGAAATGAGGAAATGTCTATACCTGTTAGCAGTGCTGTTTGGCGTGGGTGCGCATGCACAAACGATCAGGGCGGGTAACTATGCCGTGAAGGGTTATATTAAGAGTGACGGTACAATTCAGAATAGTAGTTATCAGACGGTTGGATATATTAAAAGTGATGGCAGGATCCAGGATGGCAGTTATAACACGATTGGCTATGTGAAAGATGGGAAGGTGCAGGATAGTCATTATAGCACGGTGGGGTATATTAGTAAGGAGGGGAAGGTAACGAGTGGTAGTTATGCTACATTAGGGTATATAAAGGATGATGGGACGGTGCAGGGAAGTGATTATTCGACGATAGGAACGGCGGAGGGGATAAGGAAGGAATGGGTGGCGGTGGTGTTTTTCTTTTTTGAAATGAAATGATATGATCTTATTAATTCCCGAAAAAACGGATGTAGAGTTTGAATCAGTGGAAGCTATCTGGACAGCCAGGGGCGGGAAAATAAAACGACTGGGAAAGTATTGGATAAAGGATGAATCTTTAATAAACCAACCACTGGCAATATGGGGCAATCAAACATTTGCCATGGTGCTGGCACAGATTTATAATAAAACGCTCGTTTCTCCTGATGATACACTAATAGCGGGATTGGAACCACAATGGGTAAAGCGTACTATTACACTCGCAACAATTGGCTTTTTACAAAGAACAGACTTCCCTCTTTTTGTTAAACCGGTTATTCCTAAATTATTTGCTGCGGGGGTATTTCCTGATTATGATTCTTTTAAACAAGTTGTAGCCGGCCTGGCAGAAGCTGAGGAAGTATTGACTTCAGAGATCATTTCTCCTATCCAGGCTGAAGTGAGAGCTTATGTTTTACAAGGAGAGATAATGGATATGGCCTTATATGAAGGAAAGGCAGACCTGGAAAGTGGCTATGAGTTCTTAAAGGAATTTTTACTTAAATATAAACTTGCACTGCCTGCGACTGTAGTGGTCGATATCGCTTACAATGAGTATGCAGGTTGGTTTGTATTAGAATTCAATGCCGCCTGGGGCGCGGGTTTGAACGGATGTCAGGCAGAAAAGGTAATAGATTGTATCTTAGCAGCCACATTATAATTGATACAATGAAATATGCGATAGTAGGAACCGGTGCCATTGGAGGGTTTTATGGCGCCATGTTAGCCAATGCAGGCGAGGAAGTACACTTTTTATTAAACAGTGACTATGCTACGGTAAAGGAAGAAGGTCTCCACGTAATATCGGAAGTATTCAGTGATATTCATTTAGACCAGGTAAACGCATATCAACAGTCGACAGACATGCCGGTTTGTGATGTGATATTGGTTTGTTTAAAAACAACCAGTAATGAAAGCTTATTGCCTTCTTTAGTAAAGCCCCTCTTGCATGACAACTCCGTCATTATTCTGATCCAAAACGGCCTTGGCGTGGAAGCAGATGTAGCAGCTATGTTTCCGGGTGTAGGTGTAGCGGGTGCTACAGCTTTGATTTCAGTGAATAAGGTAGGCCCTGGACAGATGCATCACCTGGATTATGGAGATATTGAAATAGGCAATTACAATATCCGGGATACTGGTATTATTGACCAGGTGGTAAGCGCATTTGACAAGACAGGGTTGATTGCTAAAAAAGCACCAGACCTGAATACATTGCGTTGGAAAAAGCTGGTGTGGAATATTACTTTCAATGGAATGTCAGTAGTATTGAATACCACGGCAAACAAGCTATTGGCTGATAAGGCTACTTATGAATTGTCTAAAGAAATTATGCAAGAGGTGGTCGATGGTGCGAATGCCTGTGGTGCGCAATTACCAGCGTCAATAGTATATGATATGTTGCAGTTTACGATAGCGATGCGCCCTTATGCACCGAGTATGAAACTGGATTTTGATCATAAGCGTCCGCTTGAGTTGAAATATATTTATGAAAACCCGGTAGCGATGGCAAAGGCAGCAGGGTATTATATGTCTAAGGTAGATATGTTGCTAAAGCAGTTGTTGTTTCTAAGTAAATATTAATTATTCTCAGGGATAAGGAAGACCGCAATACCGAACTACGCTAAAATACTTTAGGACAAGAGATACCCAGTTTACGCAAA
The DNA here is from genome assembly GCF_039596135.1 of Chitinophaga sp. Classification (GTDB taxonomy): domain Bacteria; phylum Bacteroidota; class Bacteroidia; order Chitinophagales; family Chitinophagaceae; genus Chitinophaga. The sequence continues at coordinate 4,966 of NZ_JBCNKH010000010.1, read as the reverse complement.
TTTACATGATCCTTGTTCGTAGGAATGGTAAACCCGATAGATATTTCATGAGACCCGTTGCTATAACTCTGCAATGGGCCAATAGAAAAATCATAGGCATAACCAATACGGAGGGTAGGCAACGGGAATATTTCAATCGCCGCAACAGCAGCATCCCTGGAGACTAACGTCTTTTGCAGGTATGTTTTATCGTAAAGAGACACACTGGTTCTGTAAGAGCCCCCCAGCCAGAGTTTTTCAGAAATCAACAGGAAAGCATTAATGTCTAAACTGGTGGGTCCACCCCTGTCATCTTTCAATAAGAAAGAAGGTTTGAGAGAAAGCTGGTCATTCAGTTTGAACAAAGCACCGGCAGTCACATAATAGTGTGGGCGCGGAGTAGGAATATAAACGTACTTCGACTTGTTGATATACGGTGCTACGAGGTTGTCTACAGAGACGCCTGCATAGAAATTATCATCTGCATAGAAGATCCCTGCCCTGGCATCGGGAACCGTAGTGGTAAGCGTACCCACAGGCATATCATCTTCAGGATCGGTGGTAGTGAGCTGCGAAGTGTTTACCGCGAGGTTCACCAGGCCACCACTGATACCGAATGCGAGGCGGGAAGTACCGTCTTCATTCAGGCGTATACGATAAGCATAACTGGCATAGAGGGATTGGTTGGTTTGCGCACCGAGTTTGTCGGCAACTGCCTGGATCCCCCAGCCTACATTTCCATCATTGGCAATATTATCGGCAGAAACAGAGAAGCTCCGGGGAGCGCCTTCTATACCGGTCCACTGCGCCCGATAGAACGCATGCAGGTATAATTCTTCTTTATATCCTGCATACGCCGGGTTGATGTAAATGCCGTTGAACATATATTGGCTGAACTGTGCTTCCTGTTGGGCAAATGTCGATTTGCCCAACGCTATACATAGCAACAATATAAAACCTCTTTTCATCATTTCTTGAATTTGCGGAGGATGGTCGTGAATCCTTTGAAGACCTCCCATTCCGCGCTGCCTTGTTTCTTAACGCGTAATAAATAATAGTAGGTGCCTTCACTTAATCCGTCTCCGGTCCAGGTATTGGAATAGTTATGCTGGCGGTATACTTCGTTACCCCAACGGTTTACAATGATCAATTCATTTTCTGTGTATTTGTCCAGGCCCACGATTTCGAATACGTCGTTCTTACCATCGCCGTTTGGCGTGAATAAGGTTGGCACGGCAATATAGACAGCACCTATGTGAATGGTCACAGTAGCGACGTTGGAAACATAGCCGTCGGCATCTGTGATGGTATAGGTGAAGGTATCGTCACCAACATAGCCCTGGTCTGGGAGATATTCGCAGTTACCATTTACATCGAACGATAAGGTACCATGCTGTACCTGGGTAACGATACTGAGGGTTTGTAAAGTTGACGTACCTAAATTATCATTATCTACCGGGTTGAAGCTGATACGCGTGTTCACCCTGGTATCGTACTCATCGTTTTTCGCCTTTGGCACTCCCGGCACAGTGATGGTAGTTGGTGTATCATTACCGGCGGTAGTACCGGAGATGTCAGACACGGTCACCAGATCGGGAGAGACACCACTTACGGTGGCAGTGTTGGTCACTGATTCGTTCTCTTTGTCTGTTTGCGTAAGGGTGTAAGTAGCAGTTTGGGTAACTACTTCCCCGGGCTGCAGAGTGGCAGAGATGGAGGCATTCAGGTTGATCATTGGGTCGGCGAGGATGACATTGGTTAATGCGACATCGCCGGTGTTTGTGATCGTGAATGTGTAGGTGATAACATTACCATCGCGTACGGCAGTTTTTACCAGTGTGATGCCCGGGTGGGTGACTACCTGGGTGACGGTGATGTAGACAGTTACAGTAGTACTGGTCTGGCCATCAGAGATCACGACGGTAAAGTTGTCATTTCCTACGTAGCCGGTGGCGGGTGTGTAGGTGAATGATCCGTTGGTGTTTACGACTACGGTACCGTGTGATGGGTCGGTAGCTTTTGAATAAGTTAATACGTCTCCATCTATATCATTACCGGTTATATTACCTGTGTAAGCGGTATTCTTTGGAGTGGTAATGTTTAGGTCAGAACCGGTTGGTGCGTCGTTGACTGGTGTCACCGTGATGTTGACCGTGATGGTGGTGGTGCCGCCATGACCATCATTTATCACGATAGTAAAGTTGTCTGCACCATTATAGTTTGCATTTGGTGTGTACGCATATGTACCATCTGCATTGACAGTGGCTGTACCGTGTAACGGATCGGTTGATTTATTGTAAGTCAGCGCGTCACCATCTGCGTCAGTGCCGGTTACACTGCCATTGTATGGAGTATCTTCTGGCGTTGTGATGGTCTGATTGGTGGCGGCTGGCGCGTCATTGACGGGTACTACGGTGATGTTTACGGTCACAGTTACGGTACCACCGTTACCATCGTTGATGGTGATGGTGAAGCTGTCAGGTCCATTATAGTCGGTGGCTGGTGTGTAAGTGTATGTTCCGCTTGAGTTTACAATAACAGTGCCGTGAGATGGATCAGTTGCTTTAGCGTAAGTCAGCACATCACCATCTACATCATTACCTGTTACACTACCATTATAAGGGGTGTCTTCAGGGGTGGTGATGGTTTGGTCTGCTGCAGTTGGAGCATCATTTACCGGCGTAACAGTGATGGTGATAGTCACGGTAGTGGTACCGCCATGGTTATCGTTTAATTGGATTGTAAACAGGTCCGGGCCATTGTAGTTTGCATTTGGTGAGTAAGTAAATGTACCGTCTGCATTGACAATGGCTGTACCGTGAGCAGGATCGCTTGCCTTGCTGTAAGTCAGGGCGTCGCCGTCTGCATCGGTGCCGATGACACTACCAGCGTATTGGGTGTCTTCAGGAGTGGTAACGATCTGGTTGAACGCGGTTGGCGCGTCGTTAACAGGAGTTACAGTGATGTTGATGGTGATGATTACAGCGCCACCATTACCGTCGTCGATGGTGATAGTGAAACTATCAGGGCCATTGTAGTCGGCATTCGGTATGTAAGTGTATGTTCCGTTTGAGTTTACAATAACGGTGCCGTGAGATGGATCGGTTGCTTTGGCGTAAGTGAGGGCGTCGCCATCAGCGTCACTACCTACTACACTGCCATTATATGGTGTATCCTCATTTGTAGTAATATTCTGATCGGTACCAGTTGGAGCATCGTTTGCTGGTGTTACAGTAATATTGATTGTTACTGTTGCTGTGCCTCCATTGCCATCGCTAATGGTGATAGTGAAACTATCAGGGCCATTGTAGTTGGTTGCTGGAATGTAAGTGTAAGTACCATCGGCGTTTACAGTAGCTATGCCGTGTACCGGATCGGTCCCCTTGTTATAAGTTAGTGCATCACCATCCACATCACTTCCTACTACACTGCCATTGTAAGCTACATCTTCAGGAGTTGTAATATTCTGATCTGTTCCAGTTGGAGTATCGTTTACTGTTGTTACAGTAATATTGATGATGACTGTTGCTGTACCGCCATTACCATCATTGATGGTGATAGTGAAACTATCAGGGCCATTGTAGTCAGCATTCGGAGTGTAGGTATATGTACCGTCTACGTTAACGGCAGCCGTACCGTGCGCTGGATCGGTTGCTTTGCTGTAAGTCAGTGCATCACCGTCTACATCACCGCCTACTACACTACCATTATAAGCTACATCTTCAGGAGTTGTAATATTCTGGTCTGTGCCGGTTGGAGCATCGTTCGCTGCTGTTACAGTAATATTGATTGTTACTGTTGCTGTACCGCCATTACCATCACTAATGGTGATAGTGAAACTATCAGGACCACTGTAGTTGGTTGCTGGTATGTAAGTGTAAGTACCATCGGCGTTTACAGTAGCTATGCCGTGTACCGGATCGGTCCCCTTGTTATAAGTCAGGGCATCACCATCTACATCACTTCCTACTACACTGCCATTGTAAGCTACATCTTCAGGAGTTGTAATATTCTGGTCCGTTCCAGTTGGAGTATCGTTTACTGCTGTTACAGTAATATTGATGGTGACTGTTGCTGTACCGCCATTTCCATCATTGATCGTGATAGTGAAACTATCAGGGCCATTGTAATCGGCATTCGGAGTGTAGGTATATGTACCATCTGCATTAACGGTAGCTATACCGTGTACCGGATCGGTCCCCTTGTTGTAAGTCAGTGCGTCACCATCCACATCACTTCCCACTACACTGCCATTATATGGTGTATCCTCATTTGTAGTAATATTCTGATCGGTACCAGTTGGAGCATCATTTATTGATGTTATAGTGATATTGATGGTGACTGTTGCTGTACCGCCATTACCATCACTAATGGTTATAGTGAAACTATCAGGGCCATTGTAATCGGCATTTGGTGTGTAGGTATATGTACCATCTACATTAACGGCAGCTGTACCGTACGCTGGATCGGTTCCCTTGCTGTAAGTCAGGGCATCGCCATCTACATCACTACCTACTACACTACCATTATATGGTGTATCCTCATTTATAGTAATATTCTGATCAGTACCGGTTGGAGCATCATTCACTGCTGTCACAGTGATATTGATGGTTACTGTTGCTGTACCACCATTGCCATCGCTAATTTGAATAGTGAAGCTATCAGGGCCATTGTAATCGGCATTTGGTGTATAGGTATATGTACCGTCTACATTAACGGTAGCTGTACCGTGCGCTGGATCAGTTCCCTTGCTGTAAGTCAGCACATCACCGTCCACATCACTACCTACTACACTACCATTATAAGTTACATCTTCAGGAGTTGTAATATTTTGGTCAGTACCGGTTGGAGCGTCATTTACAGCTGTTACAGTGATATTAATAGTCACTGTAGTTATACCGCCATTGCCATCGCTAATGGTGATAGTAAAGCTATCAGGGCCATTATAGTTTGCAACAGGAGTATAAGTGTAGGTACCATTTGAGTT
>NZ_JBCNKH010000009.1:0-165851 GCF_039596135.1 Chitinophaga sp. | reverse complement strand
GCAGTTAGGTACGAACTTTATGTTAGTAGCAACTAAAATTACTAACATGAATGATCTCTACAATTTCCTCAAAAACATGGAAGACGCCCGCTCGTAATCAAATAGACTTTTTAAGCCGTCCGCAGGCCCGCCTCTCAACTTCCAAACACTTTTGCCGACGGCAAAAGTGTTTGGAAGTTGCCTTTTATCGGATAAGCGTTACAGTCCCTTTTCGGCTGAATTTATGCCCCATATAATCCGTCCCTGTTATCTGGTACACATACGTCCCAACAGGCGAATCCTGCCCCTTAAAAGTCCCATCCCAGGCACCTGTCAGTGAGCTTGTTCTGAACACCTCCTTCCCCCACCTATCCCACACGCATAAAAAATCCAGCTGAGGTACACCCGGCGCTATTGCTCTGAACAAATCATTCTGCCCATCATGATTTGGCGAAAAGGCACTGGGCACATAAAACTCCGGACCCGTATACGCTTTCACAGCTAAACTATCTACCTGCACACAGCCTTCCGGCGAGGTCACCGTCAATACGTATTGCACATCCTGGAATAACACCGCCACCGGATCAGCAATAAAACTATTATTCAACCCCGTAGCCGGCGCCCAGCTATAACCCAGGTTATCTCCTGTCGCTACTGCATGCAGCTGCAAAGGCTGCCCTTTTGCAATCAATGTATCGCGCCCCGCCTCCAGCGCAATATCTACTACCTTAACAGGTATCCGGAAAGAATCAGACAAACACCCATCCGCACTCACCGCATATACTTCGGCTGTATACGCGCCACCTGCCTTATACACATAACTAATATCCTGTAGGGTCGCGTTATCCCCATTCCCAAACGTCCACTGCCAACCTGCTATTGAAATGGCCGGTGTAAGATTTGTGCCTGAAAAATCAATGGCATCCCCTATACATGCATCACTCCCACTGGCACTGATCTCAGGAGTATTATACACTGACACCATCTGTATCGTATCATCATCACACCCCTCTTTTGTCAACACCGACAAATGCACCGGGTACGTACCCGGCGAAGTAAAATCAGCTACTATGTTTTTCCCGCTATCCATATGTCCGTTCAACTCCCAGTTCCACGAAGTCAGCGTCCCTACTTCCAGCGTGGTTGCATCTTTAATCGTCAATGGTCGTCCTAAACACAAAGGATCTGCAGACATTTCCGCAACCGGATAAGTGCCAATCGTCACCTGCTGGTGCATGGTATCCGAAATACACCCGCTGTTGTCTTCAATCACCAATGTCACGTCGTACACCCCCGGCTTTGCATAATGATGCTCTCCCGGCTGCGATACACTTGCCATAGTGCCATCGCCAAAATCCCACAGCCACCTTGTAATCGTTCCAAAGGACTTAGATGAGTCACTAAACAAAATCGGATCGCCAATACAAAACCGCTGATCATCGCTAAAAGCCAGTTCAGGTCTGAGTGCTGCACAAAACTGCTGTACATTGTAGGCGCCACCCGTAGATCCTGCAAAGCCCCAATACACCAGCGGACTATTATTGAATATATCGTGCACAATATCTTTATTCAGGGATAACCGCAGCACCCCATCCATACTCACCGTCATTTGCATGGCTACCGCATCCCACTTCACCCTGAAGATGTGCCAGTTACAATCTTCAATATTATCATTCCCATCCAGGGCTGTCACCGGGCCAGCCAGGTTATTAGCTAGATTATGATCCGTCACCCCATTCATCTGTATTGCCACGTGATCGTAGTAGGGATCGTTGTCAATTGCATTCTGCCAGGTATCAATAATAATTCCCAGCGAAGGGCTGATGCCCTGAAAGCCAATGCCAGACCCGGTAGCTCCCAGGTTCGTTCCCCTGGTTTGCAGAATAAACCCAATCCCGTCCGCACCATCGCTGTCCCTGCACCCCAGGTTCACATCAAAATAATAGTCAAAGGAATTGTGGAGATCAATCTGGTTCTTGTTCCACACAGTGCCGCTGCTTGTATTCACATCCTGTGTCAGTACATAACAGTTACAGGTGCGTTGGGTGGCACTGCCATTTAAGATATAGGGGGTCTGTACCTGCGCATTGGCAAAAAACGGCAGGCATAACAGTACCATAAATAACCCCGTGGACGTTGACATATATAAAAGTGGATACTTAAATATAGCGAAAAGTTTTTCCGGATTTGTGGAATTTGATATTTCCCCTGCATCATGAAAGAAAAAATCGGAAAACTATGAAGAAGGTATTATTAACACTGCTGGTTGTAGGAATGGCGGTCACCGGATTTGCACAGGACACGAATGATAAGAAAACAAAGTCAATTACTGTAAGTGGTACCGCCGAAATGGAGATCACCCCGGATATCATTTACCTGAACATTACCATCCAGGAATATCAGAAAGACAAGAATAATAAAGTGGACATTTCTACACTGGAAGAGCAGTTGACAAAGGCGGTACAAAAGGCGGGCATCCCTGCTGAGAACCTGACCATTGCCAGGGTATCAGGCGACCAGTGGTGGAGAAAGAAAAAGAAAGATGCAGATTTCTATGCTTCTAAAGAATTCAGGCTGAAACTGAATAACCTGGTTAAGTTAAACACCCTGCTGGATGGCGTGGAAGATGCTGGAATTACCAACGTATATATCAGTGAAGTAACATCCAGCAAAATGGATGAATATCGCCAGCAGGTAAGGATAAAAGCATTGCAGGCAGCAAAAACCAAAGCAAATATAATGCTGGAAGGAATTGGCGAGAAAATGGGCGGAGTTATGCAGGTATATGAAAACGATGTCAATGTAATTCACCCTCTGTTTGCAAATGCCATGATCAGTGCATATAAATCAGAAGATAACGCTGTTGCTGATACGAATATTGACTATCGCTCTATTAAAGTGACAGCTGATGTAAAAGCGGTTTTCGCTATTCAGTAAGTAAGATAGCCAACCCCACAATGGGGTTGGCTCCCTTAATGATATTATTCCCCATCCCACCATACACGATCTGTCAGTTTCGCCGAAGGCACATTCGCCCCATTCGTAGAAATCTCACTATTCGGATATAAGAACCTGCGAGGCAAACTGGTGATATTATCGTTCGCAATCAGCGATATTGCCGGATACCCGGTCCGCCGCCAATCTACCCAGTTCTCAGTAGAGAAATTATTCGCGATATTCTTCTCTTCAATAATCAGTTGCATCGCATTGGCCGCTGTCAATGTTCCTCTTTTAGATAGATAGGTTTGGGCCGCTGTACTAGTGGTATCCACTCCCAGCTTTACCAGGTTGTTTACAATGGCGGCCCGGTAAAAAGGCTGTGCAGCTGTATATCCTGACACGATGTAAGTAGCCTCTGCTTTCATAAAGTCGGCTTCTGCTGCATTCAATACATATCCGTTGGATGCGATGCCGCCGTAAAAGCTACCTGGCACTGAATAGTCATTTAGGTTTCCTGCTCCGGATCCAATTTCATTGCCTGTATAAAGTCCTGTATTAGATGCCTTACTTACAAGCAAAGGCAGACGTGGGTCTGCACGTGACACTAACGAATCTACATAGTGTGAAGCCAATACAAGCGTAGTCGTATTAAAGAAATGAAGGTACCATGGGCTGGATGACGTTTCAGTTCCTGTGTAAGGGAAATAACAGTCGTCATCATTGCTGCTCATACCATTGTTCAGCGCTTCCAGGGCGAGAGATGCCTGCGCGGTAGACGTATGTCCGGAAGCTTTAGTGAGGTGCATATAGTACCTGGCCTTAAGAGTATAAGCCATTTTAGTCCACTTACTCATATCCCCGCTATAGAAATAATCATCCGTTCCGGGAGTAGATCCTTCGCCACTGGCCAGTTCTGTAATTGCGCTATCCAGCAATGACTGAATGGCTGTATAAATATCCTCCTGTGAATCAAATTTAGGTGTGCTGATATCTGTACCAGTAAAAGATTCTGAATAGGGAATACTTCCCCACAGGTCCGTGGCATTACCAAGCGTATATGCAGTTAATACTTTTGCTACTCCTGCATACATCTTATTCCCGTTAGTTAATGCCTGCACATTTAAAATATGCAGGTTGTTCAACTCTATTACATAGAAGGAATTCCAGTAGTCATCGAATGTCGTGGTGGTAACCAGGTAATTGGCAGTATTGGGCATAGGCTGATTCGGAACGCAATTTTGCATCCATTGATTCACTAGTACCGATGCGTTACCATTTGCAATATACTCAGACGCACCGGCTTCCAGTGGGCCTAATAGCAATGATTCAGAGACCGATCCGGGAAGATTGGGGTTATCATTTACATCCAGATATTTCTTACATCCAGCCAGCAATGATCCCGTGAAAATGGTCAATATGATGAATGTTTTCTTCATGTTCAATATTTTAAAAAGTAAGTTTGATGGTGCAGTCATAAGAGCGGGAAGTTGGCGCGGTGAAAGAATAAAGACCCACACTGCCATTACCGTTACCCCATGAGTTGGCTTCAGGGTCAGCACCGGTGAAAGAAGATGATTTGTGGATCCATAAGTTACGGCCGGTCAGCACAATGCTGGCATTTTTAAAAGGTAATCTTCTCAGCTCTTTTTGACCCAGGTTATATGACAAGCTTACATTACGGAGTTTGATATAAGATGCATCCTGTATCACTGCTTCAGTGATACCGCTTACCTGCTGGTAATATTTTTGAGCAGATACGGAAACAGTATTTGCCTGGCCGGTTTCGTCACTGATACCTTTTACGACCCTGTCAGCACGGCTTTCAGTAATTTTGGATACACCATAGTACAGGTTATATCCATCGTCTGAGTTTTGAAGTTGGCCGCCCTGTCTGGTATCAAAATAGAAACTGAGACCAAATTGTTTAAAATGAAACTGGTTGGTGATACTGCCCAGCCAGTCTGGCGTGGTGTTTCCGAGAATATTACTGTTATCGTCTGAATAAGGCAGACCCGATGCATTGATGCGCAGCTGACCGTCGGCAGTTCTCGCATATTTGGTTCCTTTCAGTACTCCCCATGGTTGTCCAACTACTGCCCAGGTACTGCCAATACTTGTCTGGTCGAGTCCTGCCCCAATTTCCTGCACCTTTGAATTCATTTTGGTGTAAGTCATTGTTACATCCCAGCTAAAATCTTTCGTTCTCACAGGGGTAACATTGAGCAATACCTCCAGGCCTTTCGTTTCCATTCTTGCAGAGTTGATCGTGGTCGTTGCGTACCCGGTAGAGTTAGGCAGCGCAATACCTCCTACCAATCCGTCCGTCATTTTACGGTCAAACCAGGATGTTTCAAAGCCCAGCCTGTTATCGAGGAATTTCATTTCCAATCCCAATTCCAGTTCTTTCTGCAATTCATTTTTTAAGTTGGCGTTACCAAGTCCGCTGCTAATCAGGAAACCATTTTGTCCGTTGTAAGGAAATGTCAGGTTACTGCTTACATCTCCATAAATAGTCGCCTGGTAGTAAGGCGTAGTTGTCGTATAAGCACCTACGTTATCATTACCCACGATGGCATAAGAAGCCCTGACTTTACCAAAATTGATCGTCTTTTTAACTTTTTCAGGTAAGATTTCTGAAAATATAAATGCGCCGGCAGCGGAACCGTAAGGGTAGTACCTGTTGCTGGCAGAGAGAACAGAACTACCATCGTACCTGCCATTCAGGTTAAAAATTAACATCCTGTTATAATCCAGTTCTGCCTGTGCATAAAAACCTACTTTTCTCACCATTGCCTGCGATTCGGTGTAAGTCACCGAAGATGCACTGGCCATGTTGTAGTAACCGGCTTTTGCCAGTCCTTTTCCAATAGCCTGCATATAATCAGAATAGTTGGAGTAAACGTTGTTCCCCAGCAGCAGGCTGGTATTTATCTTAGGTGTGAATTGTTTTTTTAGTTGTACGATGAAGTCATGGTTAAATTGACGGAAGGTGCTATGCTTGGACTGTATCAGACCAGTAGTGTAAGTAATATCATTCATATTTACATGGTACTGCAGCTGATCGCCATACATATCTGCACCCATACGCTCAGTAACGGAAAGCCAGTCAGTAGGTGCATATACAAATGTGAGAACAGGCAGGTACCTGTTGACGGTGGTGGTATTCAGCACATTGTCAAGCACCCAGTAAGGGTTGTTTCGGCTATAGCGATACAGTCGCTGGGTACCATCATCATTCAGGTAAGGTTTTAAATTGTAAGAAACCGGGGCAGCATATACTGTCCAAAGCGGGTTCTCAAGGCCATACCCTTCTGGCATACGATGGTTTTTGACTGAGCTATAAGTAATCTGGAATGTTGCTGTCAGTTTATCATAAATCTTAGTGGTATACTTGGCAAACAGGCTATGCCTGGTATAATCTGTTTCTGGTATAGTTCCCTGCTGATTAAAGTAGGAATATGACATATAGTAACTCGAACTGGCATTTCCTCCTTCTACTGCAACAGTGTTGTTGGTAGTTACGCCCGTGCGGAAAAACTCTTTAAATTGATTGTGAGCAGGAACCTTCACACCATTTACCTTCAGCGTGTCCATACGGGGACCCCATGACATACTGGTTTTGGTAGCAGCAGTTTCTCCGTCGTAATAAATGCCATTAGTACCTTGCGCATAGGCTGTCTGGCGATCGGGGAAGTAAGCATTTTCAAATGAAAGACCGGAGGTAAGTGTCACCGTTGGTTTACGGTTTTCACCGCCCCTTTTGGTGGTAATCAGGACCACGCCCCTTGCGCCGGCAGAACCATATAATGCGGTAGCAGCGGCCCCCTTCAGCACATTTATACTCTCAATGATCCCCGGATCAATATCAGAAAGCCTGTTAGAACCCGGGCCACCATCGTTGGGATTATCTGTTTCATCGTTGTTAATAGGAACCCCATCCATAACGATCAATGCCTGGTTTTCACCCGTTAGGGAGGTAATGCCACGGATCACGATACGGGCAGAACTACCCGGCATTCCGGATGAGTTGGTTATTTGCACGCCTGATACCTTGCCCGTGAGTGTGTTCACGATATTCGGTTCCCTGGCACGCAGAATTTCATCGCTTTTTACCTCCTGTGAGCTGAAGGTGAGATTACGTTTTTCCTTCTTTACACCCAGTGCGGTCACCACGACTTCGTTGAGGTCGCTGGCGCTTTCGGCCAGGGTGATGGCGAGTGTATTGCTGCTGCCTATGCCCACTTCTTTCGTGAGGAACCCTACGGCCCTTACAATAAGAGAGGCATTGGGGGCGACTTCCAGCGAGAAGACCCCGTTTTTGTCAGTGACAGCTCCTTTGTTGGTCCCTTTAATGTTCACTGATACAAAGCTTAGCGGATGTTTGTTTTCATCGGTCACTGTCCCTTGAATAACCCTGCTCTGCGCAAAGGTAAGGGTACTAATTAGCAAGCCCGCCAGTAAAACTGACAGGTAATATGAAACTGTTTTCATACACAACGGAGATTAGAAATTGGTTTTTAAGATGAAATAAAACTCCCTTAAGGCCATCTGCGCAAATGGCCTTTACTGTTTATTGTTCCTGATTTAAAATTCATGACTTACTCCAAATGTAATCTGTGGGGATTCGTGTCCTTTTATGGTAATTAACAATCTATGGTTAGATATTAACCAGAAACAAAAAGTCCCGCTTTAATAAGCGGGACACGATGGAAAAAGATTTCAAAAAAAAACGATGATCAATAAATGTTGACTTTAAATATTCCGTCCGTTAATGGCTCTTCTTTCTCGCCATTGTTTAAAATGCCGGCAAATGTGCCTTCGGCATACTTACTATTTATGCTTGTAATTTTAATTGTCGCTGTAGTACTAAGATAAGATGTAACCTCTGATGACAAAGACGGTGACCATAATATGGTGGCGCCGTTCACCTCTGTATATGTTCCCACTGCAAGCGTATCAGGGAATACAACGGTGATTGCAATGTGCTTACTAAGGTTACTGGTCATACCTTCAATGGTCAGGACTTTCTTGCCAATCACAGTCGTATCCACCACATAACCACTCGCTGTATTTGCTGAAAAAGCAGTGCTTTCAAACGCGAATGTTAAGGATCCCGAAGTCGGCACTGCTTTGTCCTTCTGACATGCGCAAAAGGATAGCACCAGGCACAGAAGTCCCAGGAGGGAACTAGGTTTCATAGGATAGTAAAATTTCAATAGGTATAGAGATAAATAGGACTGCAAAATACACAGAAAACCGATGAATTAAATAAAAGATTTATAAGTTTTTTAACAGGTATGTTCACAATAAGATCGAAGTGCCTGTAAATGAGAGAGAAATAAAATTGTCCACATTTTCCGGAAAATGGTATAAAATTAACGTTTCGTGGTAATTTCCTGCGTTTGATTATGCCAAAACCGGTATAAAGTAAAAAAGACTGGCCCAGACCAGTCTTTTTAGCATATATTAGAATTTTAACTTAGGCGTCAATCTTCGCATACTTTGCATGAGATTCGATGAATTCTCTACGTGGAGGTACTTCATCGCCCATGAGCATACTGAACACGCGATCCGCTTCGGCAGCACTTTCGATTGTTACCTGCTTCAGGGTACGATTTTCAGGATTCATGGTAGTTTCCCACAGCTGCTCGGCATTCATCTCACCCAAACCTTTATAACGCTGGATAGATACGCTATCTTCCTTACCATTTGCCAGCTGCTGGATCGCTGCTTTACGGTCATCTTCCGTCCATGCATAGATCTGCTCCTTGTTTCTCTTGACCAGGTACAGTGGCGGCTGTGCAATGTACACATACCCCTGTTCTACCATTGCCTTCATATAGCGGAATATGAACGTGAGTATCAGCGTCGCAATGTGGCTACCATCCACGTCGGCATCCGTCATGATAATCAGCTTATGATAACGGAGTTTAGCCAGGTTCAGTGCTTTATCATCTTCTTCTGTACCGATGGTTACCCCAAGGGCGGTGAAGATATTCTTGATTTCTTCGTTTTCGTAGATCTTGTGTTCCATCGCTTTCTCTACGTTCAGGATCTTACCACGCAGTGGCAGGATGGCCTGGAAGCTACGGTTACGACCTTGTTTTGCCGTACCACCCGCAGAATCACCCTCCACCAGGTACAGTTCACATTTTTCAGGATCATTCTCAGAGCAGTCAGCCAGTTTACCAGGAAGACCACTACCGCTCAATACGCTCTTACGCTGTACCATCTGCCTTGCTTTACGCGCAGCTTCGCGGGCCTGGGCGGCGAGTACCACCTTGCTGATGATGGTTTTTGCTTCACGTGGGTGTTCTTCCAGGTAAGCATCCAGTACGGCAGCTACAGAACTGTCTACCACACCCATCACGTCGGAGTTACCCAACTTGGTTTTGGTCTGACCTTCGAACTGTGGCTCAGGCACCTTTACACTCACGATAGCGCTCAGCCCTTCGCGGAAGTCATCACCGGTTACCTCAACTTTGGTCTTTTCGAACATTTTGTTCTTATCGCCATAGCTTTTGAAAACACGGGTAATGGCGCGGCGGAAACCGGCTACGTGTGTACCACCTTCAATGGTGTTGATGTTATTAACGTAAGAGAAGATATTCTCAGAGAAGGAATCATTATAGATCACTGCTACTTCCACCGCAACATTGCTGGCAGCATCGACTGTTTCTACAAAGATAGGATCAGGCAACAGTGGGTTACGACGGCCATTGCGATCCAGCATGGATACGAACTCGATAATACCGCCTTCACTATAGAAGGTTTCGCTCACAGAGTTGCCTTTGTCGTCTTTCTCACGGTCGTCGGTGAGAACGATGCGGATCTTCCTGTTCAGGTAAGCCAGTTCGCGCAGACGGCCAGCCAGGATCTCCCTGTTATAGGTAGTATCCTTGAAGATGTCGCCATCTGGTTTGAAATGTACGGTTGTACCTGTCTCCTCAGACTCGCCGATTTCACGTACCGCATACTGAGGTATACCGCGGGAGTATTCCTGTTCAAACAGTTTACCCTCGCGTTTTACAGTTACATGCAGCCGGGTGCTCAGTGCGTTTACGCAACTCACACCCACACCGTGCAGACCACCGGATACTTTATATGTGTTTTTGTCAAATTTACCACCTGCGTGCAGTACGGTCATTACCACTTCCAGCGCTGAACGGCCTTCTTTGGTATTCATCCCCGTCGGGATACCACGACCATCATCCACTACCTTGATCGAGTTGTCCTCACAGATAGTGACTTCTATATTTTTACAATAACCTGCCAGTGCTTCGTCGATTGAGTTATCCACCACTTCATATACAAGGTGGTGAAGACCTTTTACGCCAATGTCACCAATGTACATTGCAGGGCGTTTACGCACCGCTTCCAGACCTTCCAGTACCTGAATGCTATCCGCATCATAGCCGCCCTGGGCTGGAGTAGTTACTTGCGCTAATTCTTCGCTCATATTTGGGTGAAAATGTAGTTTAGAGTTGAATTCTCGTGAATTGTGCAAAAATACGAAAAATGAGCCTTATTTCAATGTTTAATGTGCAAATAAAATGATGTATCAATGGGTTATTTTTCCACCTCGATTTATTCACATTTTAATTATTATATAGGTGAGTTTTCTCCGAGTGCCGTTTCCTTGATCCCCGTAAAAAGCGTCTTCCATACCAGGTTAAAGAACGATTTATTTGGGTCCCTGGTATAGGCAGGATGGGCAATTATTGTTTTTTCCTTACCCGGGTTCTCATTCCTGATTACCATTAGGTTAGCTATAAAACTCATCAGTCCTTTCTTTTTGAATTCGTGGGAGCCTTCCTTTTTTTCCAGGATATTGACCCTCAGGTCGGAATAGAGGAACTTCACCTCGCCCCTGGCTCCCCGTTCATTGCCGTTCATGCTGAAACTGAGGTCATTAATTTTACAGGATTTTACTTCCACCATAGCCAGTGGTTTTATCACCGGGTTCAGTTCCCTCCCATCCATGTCTTTTAATTGCCCGGTCACAGAAAAGCCCCCATTGTTATTTTTCAGGCTAAAGCCAAAGTGGGCTTTCAGTTTGCCGCTTTTCATGAGTACGGCATCCAGCTCGGCAGTGAGCATAGATTTGCGGGCAATGGCGGTATCTATATTGGTGATATTGCGAAATATGCCATGAACCTGCTGGAAACTAAGTTTGCCGGCTTCCTGCGATTTCGGATTGATTTCCGTGTAGAGAATATCCGTTTTCTTGCCGATGATGGTATCTATATTAATAGGTAACGCCACTTTTAGCAGTAGCTGATTAGGGAATTTACCCAGTTTGTTGCCCGGAGACATGGGCAGGTTACGATTATGGTAGATATCCAGGTCGCCACTGCTGATGACCACCTTCCCGGCCTGAAAGACCTGGTTTTCAAGGAGTAATCTGGGTTCCAGGTTAGTGATGTCAATATTGTTCAGGTGTACGTCGAACCGGTCGCGCTGATAAATGGATTTGCGGTCAAATTCCTCCCTGTTGTAGCGGGGTTCTACCTGGAACTGCCCGATTTTGATGCTTCTGTCTTCCGCACTGTAGTGCACATCTCTCACATGTAGCCAGTAAAGGCTGTCCGGGGTCCGGTACCGGTAATTCTTTAAGTCTAAAATATAGTTACGGGCATAGAGGTAGCGGGTGGGATCCTGCAGGGCAACAGAGTCGATGAGGAAATCCCTGACCTGTACACTCAGTTCGTGGAGCTGTGTATAGATCAGGCTACTATCTTTTTTGATGTAGGTGTATTTCAGGTTGGTATTATCAAGGAGCAGGGTACCCAGGTGGATCGAAGAGATTTTTTTCGAAATGTTCTGGTAGGCATTCCGGGGCTTGGTCGTATCAATGTTTTGGGTATTGAGTTCCAGGATGATATTGGGGTTACGCAATACTAAAGAGCTGGCACTCAGCTGTTTTTTATGGAAGTAGCGCCATACTTTAAAGTATTTCAGGTTGATCTCGTCAGCACTGAAAGTATACAGGAACCGGGGGGCTTTGTGTGCCTGCTGTAAGCGGGTATAGACAGCAGTATCCCTGACCAGGCTTACTTTTTCAATACTCAGGCTGCCGGTGATGAGGTTCAGGTGCAATTTGTCGTACTGAAGATTATACAGGCTGTCAGACATGTCGAGAACATAGCTTTTCAGCTGTACGCGTATCTGGTTGTCCCAGCGGTGGGCAAGGTACCACGCTGTGACCATGACTAAGAGAATAAAGCTGGCCAGGATGATCAGGGCTTTTCTCAGGAATCGGCGTATAAAGGATCTTTTTTCCATTAGGGATGAGGGAACGAATTTCATACCAGTACCCATTCTATAGTAAAAGTAGTGCATGTTTAGTTATGTAACCTGAATATAATACGTAGGTAAGCCGTAGATATTCCGTATCTCTATAGATATGGGATATCTACGGCTTACCTACGGGTTATCTACGGCTTATCTACGGGATACCTCTATGAGAACGCTATGGTTGAGCCCTGTTACAGACAATATACACCTTAGGTTTCCTTTGGGAAACCAGGTGTTTCGGTCACCCTACTGTCAAAATCGTTTCTGTTAAAATATGATTGACTATTTTTGTCGAGGTTTTAACAATAGATAAGGACATTGAAAGAGTTGCAGGACATATTAACATTGGCTATCCGTCAGCCGGCCATGAGCGACCAGCTCGAGTTGGCTGTATCCGATAGCGTGGCAGTACCGGACTGTCTCGATTTCACATTGCAGCGGTTTACATATGACCGTCCTTTGCCAGTAGAAGATGTAGCGATGGTGGTGTATCAGCCGGCAAAAAGGGGGCAATCTGCTGCTGTGGAGCTACGCTATTGTGTAGCCGGGAATAAGTATTGTCAAAATCCAGGATGTACAGACCAGGTTTGCGCACATAAAAAGGAGAACTGCAATTCAAAGCAGCCTTCTATAGATATGATCACGGTGCGTTTTCAGCCGGCGTTCATACAGACCCTGCAGAAGGGTTCTACAAGCAGCACCCTGTTTGACATGCAGTCACGTAAGCCTTTTGTCAAGACAATAGCACCCAGTACCAAATCAAAAGAGGTATTGGAGCAGATGGTACATCATAACTATGATGGTGCGCTGAAGAATATCTTTTTGCAGAGCAAGGCGTTGGAGTTGTTGTTATTCAGCTCTGACCAGTTTGTGCAGAACGATACAGACGACAGGTTTGGTTGTCGCTTCCTCACCCACATGGAAGACCGTGGAAAGATCGAAAAGGCAAAGGATATTTTGCTGGAGCAGCTGGATGCACCTATTACCATTCGTGATCTGGCCCGTAAGGTAGCGATGAATGAGTGTTACCTGAAGAAAGGGTTCAAGGCGATGTATGGTACTACTATATATGATTATTTCCAGAAGGAAAGAATGGAGAAGGCGAAGGGGTTGCTGTACGAAAAGGGAATGAGTGTGAGTGAAGTAGCGATTCTGATGGGGTATTCCTGTATTTCACATTTTTCCACTGCGTTTAAGAAGCATACGGGGTTGAAGCCATGTGAATTGTTATTGCGTTAATAATCAAATTATTATATCGAAAAGCCTCCTGTCAAACAGGGGGCTTTTTTATTTAGGACGGAAGTTTTCCTTTTTCGATCATTAGTTTTCCCGAATTGAAAAAGGAAGTGTGGAAGATTGGTGCATCTTTGTATCACGATCGGCAGATATCTATCCTGATCATCCTTATAAGCTTCCTTATCAGATTTGACCATGGGGAAGGCTTACCGGGCAAAAGATTTGAGTAAAGCCATTATTTTGCACCTCAAACACCATATTTGACCTTTTGAAAGTGCGTTTTTTGTCAGGTAAGTCTTCTACCGTAATTACATAAAGCCGTCTCGTATTACACGAGACGGTTTTTGTTTTTATAGAGGAATTTTTTCTCAAGCCAAATTGCCCACCAGCGAAAAAAAACGCTTTTGCCATAGGCAAAAGCGTTTTTTTTCGCGCGCAATTGAAATGGCCTGCGGCCGGCGAATATATTCAGGTACTGAATACAAAAAGAAAACCCCGCCCAAAAGAGCAGGGTCTGTCCTATTTATCCCTATACCTATGAAATACTAATTAATGAAAGTATTATTCTGCAATGGTACCAGCCTCATTAATCAACACTGCTTTTTCTGTACCGTTGTCCTGAATAGTTACCTTATAATATGAAGCAACATCCGCTCTTTCTATTTTCCAACCATCTTTGATGGTGGCGGCCGGATACTTCGCTTTTACACCTGTCGCTACTGCTTCTGGCAGATTAGCTTCTGTATAATTGCTACGGGTTGCTATCCATTTACCATCTTTATCAAACTCTGCAGCTGTCTTCACATCATCTTTGGTAAAGTTCGCTACCCAATTGCCTCCGTAGTTCTTACTCCATTTGGCGTCCGTTCCTGCAAAGGTCTGTTGAAAAGAATCTTTTACAACTGCCGGAGCGGCCATTTCTGTTTTAGCAACTACCTTTTTTGATTTTTTTGCTGAATTTTTTTGTGCAAAAGTTGTGCCGGAAGTTACAAGTGCCACAAAAAATATAAAAACTAACTTTTTCATAATTGATCAGATATGGTTTTTCAATTCTTTTGGGTTAAGTCTTTCAACTTATGTTTTTCTTCCGACGTTAGTTACCAAAACAATGCCAAGATTCAGTGGCGAACCAATGCACTGTAAAAGTACAAAAATTTTTCAGCAATTAAAATCAAATGGTTTACTTCTTTGTTTTTAGTCCCGATTTCCTTATAAGAGCCGGCTAAAATCCGTAACTTTGCAGAATTTTAATCAACTCACTTATTAACGTCAAAGGGCGCATAATTGTTTTATGAGCAGCAAATATCAGGAATATAATCAGCTGAATTTACCGCAGATAGCGAAAGATGTATTGGCTCGTTGGGAACAGGAGCAGGCTTTCGAGCAGAGTGTTTCCCTGCGGGAAGGCGCGACCCCCTTCGTTTTTTATGAAGGTCCGCCAAGTGCTAACGGCTTACCGGGTATTCACCACGTCATTAGCCGTACCCTCAAGGACCTTGTATGCCGTTATAAGACTATGCGCGGATTTCAGGTAAAGCGCAAAGGCGGTTGGGATACACATGGCCTGCCTGTGGAACTGGGTGTGGAAAAAACGCTCGGTATTACCAAAGAAGATATTGGAAAGACTATTTCTATTGAAGAATATAATAAGACCTGTCGTACTGAGGTATTAAAATATAAAGATAAATGGGATGACCTGACCCGCCAGATGGGTTATTGGGTTGATCTCCAGAAACCATACGTCACCTTCGAGAATAACTATATTGAAAGTCTCTGGTGGTGCCTGCAAACCTTATATAAAAAAGGACTGCTGTACAAGAGCGTGAGCATTCAGCCCTACTCTCCTGCTGCAGGTACTGGTCTGAGCTCTCACGAGCTGAACCAGCCAGGTACTTACAAAGATGTAAAAGATACCACTGTCGTAGCCACTTTTAAGGCTATCGAATCAGACAGGTCCGCTTTTCTCTTCGACATTGCCCGCAAGGCAGATCCTGCTGCTGAAGTGTTCTTCATGGCATGGACCACCACCCCATGGACCCTGCCTTCCAACCTCGGTCTTACTGTAGGAGCGAACATCGAATATGGGCTGATCCGCACTTTCAACCCATACACCGGTTTGCCACAGTTTGTGGTAATGGCGACTGCCCTGACTGGTAAATATTTTAAGAAAGAAGGTGAAGACGGCGATTTTGCTGCATATAAAGAAGGCGACAAAGTGATTCCATGGCAGACCCTGGCTGTTTTCAAAGGGAGCCAGCTGGAAGAAATCCGCTACGAGCAGCTGTTGCCTTATGTACAGCCAGAAGAAGGAGACCCTTTCCGTGTAATCATTGGCGACTTTGTAACAACCGAAGATGGTACTGGTATCGTACATACTGCACCTGCCTTTGGTGCAGACGATAACCGTGTAGGTAAAAAGTATGGCATCGGTATTCTTACACTGGTAGACCGTCAGGGAAAATTCCTGGATACTGTGGGTGAATTTGCCGGCCGTTACGTAAAGAATTATAAGAGCGATCCTGATTACAAGGATGTAGATGTAGACATCGCTGTAAAACTGAAAAAAGAAAACCGCGCCTTCAAAGTAGAGAAGTATGAACATACTTATCCCCATTGCTGGCGTACAGATAAGCCTGTATTATATTATCCGCTGGATGCCTGGTTCATTCGTACTACTGCCCTGAAAGACAGGATGGTAGAGCTGAATAAAACTATTAACTGGAAACCGGCTTCTACCGGTACCGGTCGTTTTGGCAACTGGCTGGAAAATATGGTGGATTGGAACCTGAGCCGTAGCCGCTACTGGGGTACTCCACTGCCGGTTTGGCGTACAGAAGACAATGCAGAAGAAATCTGTATCGGCTCCGTGGCAGAGCTTCGTGAAGAACTGTCAAAATCGCTGGCGGCTGGTATCATGCAGGTGCCTGCTGATCAGAAAGATGCTGCTGCTTATATTGAGCACCTGACTTCTGATCTGCACAAACCATTTGTAGATAATATTATATTGGTAAGTGCTTCCGGTAAGTCAATGCGCCGCGAGCCAGATTTGATTGACGTATGGTTCGATAGTGGTGCAATGCCTTACGCACAGTGGCATTTCCCATTTGAGAATAAAGAAACTTTTGAGCAAAACTTCCCGGCCGACTTCATCGCTGAAGGGGTGGATCAGACCCGTGGATGGTTTTATACCCTGCATGCGCTCGGTAGCATGCTGTTTGACAGTGTGGCTTACAAGACCGTGGTGTCCAACGGACTCGTCCTGGATAAAAATGGCAACAAAATGAGTAAAAGGCTCGGCAATGTGGTCAATCCCTTTGAAACACTCGAGTCTTTTGGGGCAGATGCGACCCGTTGGTATCTTATTACAAATGCCTCTCCATGGGATAGCATGAAATTTGATATTGAAGGCATCCGTGAAGTACAACGCAAGTTGTTCGGCACCCTGTACAATACTTATAATTTCTTTGCCATGTATGCGAACCTGGACAACTTCTCGTTCAGTGAAGCATACATTCCGCTGGAGCAGCGTCCTGAGATAGACCGTTGGATCATTTCCCTGCTGAACACGCTGGTAAAAGACGTTACAGGATTTTTTGACGAATACGAGCCTACCCAGGCAGGCAGGGCGATACAAACCTTTGTAGATGAACACCTGAGTAACTGGTATGTACGTCTTTGTCGTCGCCGTTTCTGGAAGGGAGAATACGAACATGACAAGATCTCTGCTTACCAGACCCTCTTTGAATGTCTCGAAACCCTGTCCAAACTGATGGCGCCCGTATCTCCGTTCTTTGCAGACTGGTTATTCAACAACCTGAACCAGGTAAGTAAACGCAGTGACAGGGCATCTGTGCATCATGTGGACTTCCCGGCTGTGGTCACTGCAGCGATCGACGCTGAACTGGAAGAAAGAATGCAGCTGGCACAGGATATCAGTTCCCTGGTATTGTCTCTCCGCAAAAAGGTAAATATTAAAGTACGTCAGCCGTTACAAAAAATATTGATCCCGGTTCAGGATGGACATCTGAAGGATCAGGTGGAAAAAGTGGCTCACCTCATAAAAAGTGAAGTCAATGTGAAAGGTATTGATTATCTTACGGAAACCGCCGGTTTCATCAAGAAAAAGATCAAGCCAAACTTCAAATCCCTGGGGAGTAAAATGGGGGCAAAAATGAAAGCAGTGGCAGCAGCTATCACAGCTTTCACAGATGCAGATATAACCGCATTAGAACGGGATGGACAGTTTAACTTGCTGATCGACAATGAGCAACTATCTATAGTGTTATCTGACGTTGAGATTATTTCAGAAGACATTCCGGGATGGACTGTAGCTAATAAAGGCGCCTTAACGGTAGCGCTGGATATTACTATTACTCCTGAGTTGCTGGATGAAGGTAATGCACGTGAATTGGTGAATCGTATTCAAAAAATCAGGAAGGATAATGATTTCGAACTGACTGACAGGATACAGGTAAAAATGGCGGTTGCAGAAAGCCTCAAGTCCGCGATTATTAACTATAATGACTATATTTGCACGGAAATTTTGGCAGACAGTGTGGAATTAGTGCCGGAATTACAGGATGGAGTTGAAATTGAAGTTAATGATTTGACGTTTAATGTATTAGTTAACAAAAAAAGCTAATCCCCATGGCAACAGGCAAAAAAGTTGCTATTAGTAAGACCCAGAAGGCTGCACCGGCTACAAAAGCTACGGTAAAGCAGGCTACGCCCGCAAAGAAAGCGGCCCAGGTACCCACTGCAAAAAAGGCAGCGGTACAGGCTGAAAAATCTACTGCGAAGACCGTAACGTCGAAAGCCGCTGCTAAACCCGCTGCTAAGCCAGCAAAACCGGTTGCTACCCAAAAGGCTGTTGCCAGTAATAAAACAGTTACAAAAGCATCCCCTTCCAGCAAATCTGTAGCGAAACCAGCACCTGCTAAGGCTGTACCCGCAGCTAAGCCGCCCGTTAAAAAAGCTGTGGCCCCCGTGAAGCCGGCAGCTAAGAAAGTGCCTGATACAAAGCAGAAAGTAGTTGCGCCAGTCGCTCCTGCTGAAAAAGAAAAACTAATTTCCAAGCCAGAAGAAAAAGAAGTAATAATGCCAGTAAAGAATAATAAAGAAAAAGACGAGAAGGAAAAAGCGGTAGCAAAAGATACCGGCAAAAAAACAGCTGAAAAAGCACCTGCAAAAACAGAAAAAGTGCCTGCAAAAGCCGAAAAACCTGTTGAGCGCGTGGAAAAAGCTGATAAGAAAGCCGGTTCTAAGGCCAATACATTGGTTACCTACCAGCCAGAGTTCACTAAGTCCGTACTGGACCAACCTGAACAACCTTCCGGACCTATCTATCGTTACAGCGATGCAGACCTGCAGGAATTCAAAGACCTGATCATGAAAAAGCTGGAAGCAGCTAAGAAAGAACTGGTATACCTGCAAGGCCTGATCACCCGCAAGGATGAAGCTGGTACCGACGATACTGAAAACAAATACATGAGCATGGAAGATGGTTCCGGTTCCCAGGAAAGAGAACAGCTGAACCAGATGGCTAGCCGCCAGATCCAGTTCATCGACCACCTGGAGAAAGCCCTGGTGCGTATCGAGAACAAAACTTATGGTATTTGCCGTATGACAGGTAAACTGATCGATAAGGCAAGGCTGCGTGCGGTTCCTCACGCTACCCTGAGTATCGAAGCTAAATTGGCTAAGAGCAAGTAAGTTTCTCTTCTATAAGATAAAAAGAAAGCCCGGATGTACCATCCGGGCTTTTTGTTTGCAATATTATCGCGGTGGGCCAAATTGCCCTTACTTATTTGAATTCCTGCATTTCTACCAGCTTCTTGTAGATGCCATTCACAGCAATCAGCTCGTCATGCGTACCCTGCTCCTTAATCTCTCCCTGGTCCATGACCACGATGATGTCCGCATGCTGAATGGTGGATAACCTATGCGCGATCACAATCGTCGTACGGTTTTCCATCAGCTTGTCCAGCGCATCCTGCACCAGTTTTTCTGATTCTGTATCCAGTGCAGAGGTAGCCTCATCCAGGATCAGGATCGGTGGATTCTTGAAAATTGCCCTGGCGATGGTGAGACGCTGCCGCTGACCACCACTCAGTTTCATCCCCCTATCCCCGATCACAGTGTCATAGCCCTCATCCTGTTTTATGATAAACTCGTGGGCATTGGCAATCTTCGCCGCCCTGATCACTTCTTCCTTATCTGCATTTTCCTGCCCAAAGGCGATATTATTAAAGATAGAGTCGTTGAAGAGGATCGCCTCCTGCGATACCATACCCATGAGGGCGCGCAGGTCGTGCATTTTTACATCGCGGATGTCCTTGCCATCCACCGTAATTTTACCCCCCTGCACATCGTAGAAGCGGGGCAGCAGGTCGGCCATGGTGGTTTTACCAGCACCGCTCTTGCCTACCAGGGCCACCATCTTACCTTTTGGAATGGTCAGGGTTACATTTTTGATAACAGGTGTTTCATTATACCTGAAGGTGATATTGTTATATACGATGGCATCATGGAATCCACTCAATGGCTTTGCATCTGGTTTATCTTTGATGGCATTGTCCAGGTCGATGATGCGCAGCACCCGCTCGCCGGCAGCCAGACCTTTAGGCATAGACGTAATGGCAGAACCAATATTCTTGGCAGGGGCCAGGATCTGGAAATACAGGGCCAGGTAGCCAATGAACATTTCCGGTTGCAGGTTGCTTTTGTGGTTCAGAATCAGGTAACCGCCATACATCATGATCACCACCACTACCAATACGCCGAGAATTTCGGAAACCGGGGAGGCCATTTCACGTTGGTTCTGGATCGCTTTTACTGTTTGGGCAAAAGCGGTATTGTCTTTATCAAACTTATCACGAATGAACTTTTCACCGTTGAAAGCCTTGATGATGCGGATGCCAGACAGGGTTTCTTCGGTGGTATTCACGATCTTACCTAACAGGCTCTGCCCTTTGTTGGATTGCCTTTTCAGCTTCTTGGATACGCTGCTGATGAGCCAACCAGATACCGGGAAGAATACCAGTGTGAACAGGGTCATCTCTTTTGAGATCACGAACAGGGCAATAAAAGTAGAGATAATCACCAGCGGATCTCTGAACAGGGTTTGCAAAGAGGTGACTACAGAGTTTTCTACTTCTACCACATCAGAGCTAATGGTAGAGAGCAGGTCACCTTTCCGCTCATCATGAAAGAAGCGGAGAGATTGCGTGCTAAACTGGTCAAACAGCTTTTCGCGCATTTTCCTTACCATATTCACCCGCATACGGGTCAGCACCTTCTGGCTCAGGTAGCCAAAGAGGTTTTTGAGAATGATGGTAACGAACAGAACGATACAGATATATATCAATACCCCGAATTTACCACCACCTGATGCCAGCTGCTGGTTGAGGTAATAATAAAATACGTCTTTCAGGTAACCGAAGCTCATGGAAAATTCCGGCATGTGAGTCACTACAGCCTGGTTGCCGGTGTCGAACAATGCACTCATCAGTGGAATGAGCAGGCCAAAGTTCATCAATCCCAGTATAGAATAGAGGATAATATAAACAATGTATTCCGGAACATAGTGGTGATAGGGCCGTGATAAATCCAGCAACCTAAAAAATGTCTTCATCTTTACTTTATTTTATATCGTATCGCGCATGCGTGTTTCCGTATCTTTGCCAGAGAGTATCGAAACAGGGCTGCAAGTTACTACAATATTAATAGTGATGTTCCCCCACTGTTCCATAGATCTCAATATTAACAATTCGTATAATATGCAGGAAAGCAAGAGACAGAAACAAATTGGACAACTGTTACAAAAAGAACTGAGTGATATATTTCAGCGCATTGGATTCAATGTGATAGAAGGAGGTATGATCTCTATCTCCGCCGTGCGCGTCACCCCAGACCTGCTGGAAGCCAGGGTATACCTAAGCATGTTCCAGATTAAGGACAACCACGAGATGATCAACAGGATCAAAGAACAGATGGGTGTGATCAAGAGAGAGCTGGGAAATCGTGTGGGTAAGCAGTTGCGCCGTATACCAGAGATTACCCTGTTCCTTGACGACACGCTGGATTACGTGTTCAAGATGGAGGAACTGTTCAAGAAAATTAACGATGATGATGCCGGGAGGGAAAACAAATAGGAATTTCAGCTAAAAGTATGATCTGGCAGTTCGCATCCCGGTATTTCAGGGCCAAAAAGAGTACTAATGCCATCAATATTATTGCATGGGTGAGCGTATCGGCTATAGCAGTTGGTGTAGCGGCCCTGATTATAATTCTCAGTGTATTCAACGGCTTTGAAGGGCTGGTCAAGTCATTGTATTCCTCTTTTTATCCATCTGTAAAGGTGAGCCCGGTAACCGGGAAATCTTTGCACCTGACACCTGCACAACTAAAGCAGATAGCAGGGGTAAAGGGTGTGGCGCATATGACGGAGGTGATTGAGGAAAAAGCCGTGTTGCGGTATGGAGATGGTGATCAGACGATCGCTATCCTGAAAGGGGTAGATAGTAATTATAATAAAGTAGCCGCAGTAGATAAAAGCATTGTGCGTGGTCATTTTGACACCGGCGACGATCTTGCTTACAGGGCCGTATTGGGCCTGGAGCTGGAAATGGCGCTGGGTGTGGATGTAGAGAAAAGCCTGGTGCCCCTGACCGTGTACCTGCCCCGCCGCAATATCACCAGTGTAACCACTCCCGAAGAGGCATTGGGGAGTGGTATCCTCTATCCTTCCGGTTCATTTGCCATTCAGCAGGATTTCAACAGCAAGTATGTGATCACCCATATCGCTTTTATGAGAGGGGTATTGGGCATGGCGCCAGATGAGATGTCGGCACTGGAGATAGGTGCCAGGCCGGGCGTGAATGATAATGATCTGAAGGCAAGCCTGCAACAACTGTTAGGAAAAGGCTACGAGATTCAGACAAGATATGAACAGAACCAGGCACTATATGCGATTATGCAAACAGAGAAGTGGGCCGTATATGTAATCATGTCATTTATTATGGTGATAGCTGCTTTCAATATGATTGGGTCACTGTACATGCTGGTCATGGAAAAGCAGAAGGATATCACCATTCTGAAAGCCATGGGTGCGAGAAACAGCCTTATTACCCGTATCTTTCTCACAGAGGGGTTGATTATTGCGGGGATCGGTACCCTGATAGGTTTTACGATCAGTATTGTATTTTGTGTATTGCAGGATAAGTATGGATTGATAAAATTGGAGGGGCAGTCGTTTTTAGTACCTGCTTACCCGGTGAGCATGCACCTGGCAGATTTTGTACTGGTGAGTATTACTATAATAGTAATCGGATTGGCTGCCAGCTGGTATCCGGCCCGCAGAGCAGGCCGACAACACGTAGCTTTAAAAGCCACATAATTTTTTTTAGCTTTTTATGGCATCAGCCGTAAAAAAAGCTACTCCCCCAAACAAAAACGGCAAATCACGAAGTGATTTGCCGTTTTTGTTTGCTTATTAATAATTATTAATAATCTCCCAAAGTCTCTGGCAATTGCCCCAGCGCACTCTTCAACTGCTCATCATTCGGCGCAATACCATGCCATTCATGATGCCCTTCCATAAAGTCAACACCAGCACCCATGATCGTCTTCATCAGGATCACAATCGGCTTACCCTGGCCAGTCATACCCACTGCTTTCTCCAGTGTAGCAACCACCTCATCCATATCATTCCCGTTCATATGCAACACAGTCCATCCAAAAGCCGCAAACTTAGCTTCCAGGTCACCCAGACCAGCCACAGATTCAACTGTACCATCGATCTGCTGTCCATTCCAATCCACAGTTGCGATCAGGTTATCTACTTTATGATGAGGAGCAAACATGATTGCTTCCCAGTTTTGACCTTCTTCCAATTCACCATCGCCATGGAGGGAGAATACAATGCGGTCGTCGTTATTCAGTTTCTTAGTCAGCGCAGCTCCAATCGCTACACTCAAGCCCTGACCCAGGGAGCCGGAAGCCATACGCACACCTGGCAGACCTTCGTGGGTAGTAGGGTGCCCCTGTACGCGGGAATTCAACTGGCGGAATGTAGCCAGTTCTGACACTTCAAAGTAACCCGAACGGGCCAATGCACTGTAAAATACCGGCGAGATATGGCCATTTGATAAAAAGAACAGATCCTGATCACCTCCGTCCATGTCAAAAGGCTGCGGCTTGTGCTGCATCACCTTAAAATACAGGGCTGTGAAGAAATCAGCACAACCTAATGAACCGCCTGGATGGCCACTCTGGCAGCCATGCACCATGCGAACGATATCCCTTCTGATTTGTGTAGCTATATCTTTCAACTGTGGCATAATACTTGCAAATTTTTTGATCAGGCGAAAATAATAGAATTTAAATACAATTGCACATAATCTTGCCTAATTCCCTCATTTTAACTTAATGATCCCGGTAATCTGACTTATTGATCCCGGTAATCTGGTATATTTTCAGATAAGGTGATACACATTTGATTGAAATTAATATCTTTGCACACAGACCAAGTCCCTCCCAAATGGAGAATGTTTTAATTGCTACTGTCCTAAGTTTCGTTATTACCTACTTTGCTATCCCCGTGTTAATCCGGGTCGCAGAACTGAAGCATTTATATGACGAACCGGACGAAAGGAAATCTCATAAGGCACGGATTCCAACTTTAGGAGGAATTGCGTTTTTCTCAGGATTCATTGTTGCTACGGCGGTTTGTGTACCTGCGTTGGCGGACTCCCCATTTCAATATATGGTGGCTGCATTTTTCGTGATTTTTATGGTGGGAATGAAGGATGACATTGTAGGACTGACCCCCTTAAAGAAACTCATTGGCCAGCTAATGGCTTCTTTTGCAGTAATTTATCTCAGCAATTTACAGATCAGCAGTATGTATGGTTTCCTGGGTTTCAACACCCTGCCCCCACATTTTAGCCTGCTGTTGACCTACTTTACATTCCTGGTGGTTATCAATGCTTTCAACCTGATTGATGGTGTGGATGGCCTCGCCGGTAGTATAGGTATGATGGTATCCGGCGTGTTGGCTACCTATTTTCTTTATACCGGCCAGCTGGTATATGCCGTATTGGGTTTTTCCATGGCAGGTGGCTTAGCTGCTTTCCTGATTTACAATATTTCTCCGGCCAGGATTTTCATGGGCGATACCGGTTCACTGCTGGTAGGCCTGGTGAATGCTATCCTGACTATTAAGTTCATCGAAGTGGCGGGCAACCCTGCAGGCAAGCTGCCTGTAGAATCTGTGCCTGCGGTGGCAATTGCTATCCTGATTCTGCCACTGTTCGATACCATGAGGGTATTTGCAGTGAGAATGTTACATGGCCGTTCTCCCTTTGCGGCAGACCGTAACCACCTGCATCATTACCTGCTGGCACTGAACCTCAACCATCGCCAGACTACCCTGGTATGTGTGGTAGTCAATGCCGCTTATATTGCTTTTGCATTTTATTTCCAGCATATTGGTACTGCCTGGTTACTGGGTAGTATGATTGGTTCCGCTTTGATTCTCACTGGTGTACTTTATCAGATAAAGAAGAGAAAAGAAAACATGCTGCACAAGGTGACCATTGCTACTGTTAATGATACCAAACCAGTGGTGGAGGTCATGCCGAAGTCCGCTATCAGGGTCAATCCCAAAGGAATTTTACAGGATAAATAAACCTGTTTTTTTTACAGGTCTCACTTTCCTGTACGAACCTACAATTGTCCATCCCGTTTCCCTTATATTCTATTTCTATCATATCCCGGCTTCAAAATCTCAGATAATTCCTGTAGGTTTGCACGCACTTAATTATTTGTTTGCTATGCAAGATGATCTAAACTTAATCATGGACGATGCCAGCGAATCCATGGAAAAGGCGATCGCTCACCTTGAGCTGGAATTGACCAGGATCCGGGCCGGTAAAGCATCTCCAACCATTTTGGACGGTATCTCTGTAGAGTACTATGGTGCCCCTACCCCGCTCGCCCAGGTTGCCAATATCAATGTGGCCGACGCGCGTACCCTGACTGTTCAACCCTGGGAAAGGAATATGCTCCAGCCGATTGAAAGAGCTATCATTGCTTCCAACATCGGTATCAACCCACAGAACGATGGCCAGATCATCAGACTGTTCCTGCCACCGCTGACTGAAGAACGAAGAAAGGAATTTGTAAAGAGAGCTGCCGGCGAAGGTGAACATGCTAAAGTGGCGATCAGGAATATTCGTCGTGATGCGATCGAAGGCATAAAAAAATTGCAGAAAGATGGTCTGAGCGAGGATACTGCTAAAGATGCAGAAGCTGACGTTCAGTCGTTGACCAATAAATTTATTGAACTGGTTGATAAGCACTGCGCGCAGAAAGAGAAAGAAATTATGGCGATCTAAGTAGATTGTCAGTACATATTAAAAAGAGCCTCCTGTTATACACAGGAGGCTCTTTTAATTATTTCCTGTTTACAAGGTATACACCGCCTAAGATGATACCAAGACTGAGAACCTGTAAAAGAGTGATATGCTCTCCTGCCAGGAAACCCCAGCCCAGCGCCACAATGGGCAATACATATGTCACCATGCTGGCGAACATCGCGCCTGTTTTGCTGATCAGCACATAAAATAATACTGTTGCAATTCCACTACCCAGTATACCCAGTGTTGCTGCTGCACCAATAGAAGTCCACGGAATGGCAGGACCACTCAGCAATGCAAAGAAATGCGTGTACATCAATACCGGCAAAGCCAGTATGGCACAGAACCCCAGCGAGATCGCACTCACCTGTACGGATGAATAATCTTTCAGGTGCCTGCGTACAAGGTTGATATTTGTACCATAACACACGGTGGCTACGAGTATCCACAGGCCGTAGTACCAATAACTGGTGCTGATGCCCTGAGAGGCAAATAACAATACGACCCCGATAAAACCAGCACTGATACCCAGCAGCTGGCGCTTGATGATCGCATTGTTAAACAGCAGCGCCCCTGTCACTAACGTCATGAGTGGGGTAAATCCGTTCAGGATACCGGCCAGGCCGCTGTCTACCTGCATTTCGGCAATGCAGAAGAGGAAGGCGGGGAAGAAATTGCCTAATAATCCTGAAAGGAAAATCAGGGGCAGTTTCTTCAGGGGGATCTTGTGGATAAAACGGAAAAAGAATGGTGATAATGAAATGCCTGCGCATAGCATACGGAGGCTGGCTACCTGCCAGGGCGAAAGCTGCTCCATACCTAGTTTCATAAGAATGAAAGAGCTGCCCCAGGTGAGGGAAAGGAGGAGGAAAATCCCCCAGTTAATTGTTCGTTGGCTCACGGTTTTTTATTTTTAGAATGGCACTACAAAGATCGCAATTTGAGAACACTTCGGTTTATTTTTTGTTACACTAGGTAGAAATGCTACGAGAATGAGTAAGATTAAACTGGCTGATATCAGTACCACAGCTCCCAAAAAACTGGAAAAAGACAAGATCAAAGAACTGACAACCCAAATTAGAACAGAGCTGGATGAGTTACAAAACCTGCTCTTTGCTGAACATAAACATGCCATCCTCGTTGTACTACAGGGAATGGATGCCAGTGGCAAGGATGGTGCTATCCGCTCCGTAATGAGTACTATGAACCCTGAAGGTGTAGATGTAAAGGCATTTAAAGTACCTACCCAGGCAGAACTGGATCATGATTTTCTATGGCGTGTACATCAGCAGGTTCCATCCAAAGGTATGATTATGGTATTTAATCGTTCCCATTATGAAGATGTGTTAGTGCAGCGGGTGCATAAATGGGTAGATGATAAAACCATCCAAAAGCGTATGAGTGCCATCAATGATTTTGAAAGATTGCTGACAGTGCATGGCAATACGACCATCCTGAAATTTTACCTGCATGTATCTCCCGAGGAGCAGGCTATACGGCTGCAGGAGCGGACTTCCAATCCTAAAAAGATGTGGAAATACAATAAGGGAGACCTGGTAGAAGCAAAGCTCTGGAAGAAGTACAGGAAAGCCTATGAAGATGTATTTGAATGTTGTGATGAAGTACCCTGGATCATTGTACCTGCCGATGATAACTGGTATAAGGAATACGTAGTGGCGAAAACGTTAAGGGATACGCTGTTGTCGCTGAAGATGAAGTACCCTGCGCTAAATGATTAATGTATTATCTTGGACCTGCAAATTTGTTCGCGTCACCAAAAAAAGTTGTTATATGGGATTCTTTAAAGAATTTAGAGATTTTATCAGCAAAGGAAATGTAGTTGACCTCGCAGTCGGTGTGATCATCGGTGCTGCCTTCGGAAAAATTGTATCTGCACTGGTTGATAACATCTTTATGCCGATCCTGGGTATCCTGACGGGTAAAGTAGATTTCAAAGAAAAATACTGGTTACTGAACGACAGTAAGGGGACGAGCTTTGAATCGCTTGCCAAGGCAAAGGAAGCCGGTGCCCCCATATTATCTTATGGCCTCTTTATCCAGGCAGTCATTGAATTCCTTGTTATCGCTTTCTGCATCTTCCTGCTGGTGAAAGGGATCAATGCCCTCACTAAGAAGAAAGAAGAAGCTCCGGCTGCGCCACCAGCGCCTACTGCACAGGAGAAGTTGCTGATGGAAATCAGGGATGAACTGAAAAAAAGATAATTACTCATATAAGTAGAAGCAAGGGGCTGCCATTGGCGCCCCCTTGTAGCATGTTATAGAGTTTTTTATTTTTGCGGCCTGAGAACAATTTAATTCAAGGCGGTTCGTAAGCTGCTGTACAGGTCTCACTGTCTGCTGACCCCCGCATTTAAACCACAATTTGTAATGAGAAGATCCTTTTTGACGGTCATTTTACTGGTATGTACAGTTGGTATCCTGCATGCACAGGAAGACTGGATGAAAACCTCCCGCGAAGAAGCCAGCGGAAAAATTAAAAAAGATGCAACTGACACTACAAATAAAGTGTGGAAAAAAGGAGGCACTTTTAACCTGAACGTAAACCAGGGAACATTGTCCAACTGGGCCGCGGGTGGCGATAAATTTTCTTTCTCTGTTGCTTCTACGCTGAATGCCTTTGCCTTTTACAAAAAAGGTAAACATAGCTGGGACAATGTGCTGAACCTTGCCTACGGTTATGTAAATACTACCAGTCTTGGTGGCCGTAAGAGCGATGACCTGATCTCCATTACATCCAAATATGGTTATGACATTGGTAAGCACTTTTACGTGTCAGGTCTGGTTGATCTTCGTACACAGTTTTCTGATGGTTACCTGTATACAGATACCTCCAAAACCCTGTCATCCAGGTTTTTCTCACCAGCTTACCTGATCCTTTCTCCGGGTATTGACTATAAGCCCAATGACCAGTTTTCTGTGTTCTTCTCTCCTATTACGGGTCGTTATGTATTCGTGATGGACAATTACCTGGCATCCCAGGCCGCATTTGGCGTAGATACCGGCAAGCATGTAAAATCTGAGTTTGGTGCTTACCTGACTATCAATACCGTACAGACACTGGCAAAAGGTATCGTATATAAAGGCAGGTTAGACCTTTACTCCAATTATCGGAACAATCCACAGAATGTGGACCTTTATATGACGAACTCACTCAACCTGGCAGTGAACAAACATATTTCTGCCGTGATATCAGTAGACCTGATCTATGATGATGACGTGAAGTCCTTTGTGAATCCCAAAACAGGTGTATTGGGACCCCGGCTGCAGGTCAAAGAGGTGATCGGCGTCGGTTTCTCGGCAAAGTTTTAAGCGGGAATTTTTTCCTATTTTTGAATGATCCCTTCACCCGGAATTTACCCGGCGAAGGGATCAATAATATTATGGCCGACAACTCATACAAGATAAAACTCCCCCAGTTCGAGGGGCCTTTTGACCTGCTGCTCTTCTTTATTGAGCGGGACGAACTGGATATCTACAATATACCCATCACCACTATTACCAACGATTTCCTGGATTATATTCACCACCTGGAATCGCTCAACATCGAGCTGGCCAGCGAATTCATCCTTTTCGTATCTACCCTGATGCGTATTAAGGCCAAGATGCTGCTGCCCCGTAAAGAGCTGGATGAGCAGGGAGTGGAAATAGACCCGCGCCAGGAGTTGATTGATAAAATCCTGGAATACAAACGCTTCAAACAGGCAGCTGCCGAGCTGGCCGAAAAAGAGGCAGACAGGATGCTGATGATCAAAAGAGGGAATATTGCCCGGGAGTTGTCTACTATCGGTGAAATAACCAGCGAGGGCACTGAGATCCAGACCCTTACCCTCTTCAAACTCACCCAGACTTTCGAAAAGGTGATGCAGCGGGTAAAACAACGGGACAACAAGCCCCAGCACGTCGTATATAAATATGACTACACCATGGAAGGCTCCCGCCAGTACATGATAGAACTGGCTCAAAGGGAGAAAACGCTGGCATTCGAAAAGATCTTCGATCATTGCCAGGACAGGGTGCACGCTATTTTCCTCTTCCTGGGGATGCTGGAACTGGTGCAGATGAAATATATGACCATTATGGTGGGTGAAGGCCGGAATAATTTTATCATCGATTTTATAGAACCTGAAGACCGCGAACTGGACGTAGCGGGTGTACTGGAACTGGAATGAGTGACAAAAAAGAACATATCGAAATCGTTTCTCTACCGGCTTATGCGCAGGCAGACAGCAACTTTGTTGCTTCCAGCATCTGTGAGCTGAAAGAGAGCTTTTTTGCCACTAACGGGAAACCCCATCGCCACGACTTCTATACAATCTATTGGATCAAGGAGGGGCATATTGAGCCTACCATTGATGCAGTAACGTACGAAGTAAATAAGAATACCCTTTATTTCCTGGCCCCCGGCCAGGTACATACGATGACCTTCAGCGAAAAGATAGAAGGCTATATGATCGCTTTCCAGGATGCATTTATGTGTCTGAAAGACCAGGCAGCTTCGCTGATGGGTATCAATTCCTCCCTCTTTTTCAATAATCAGTTCAGCACGGTGATCACCCTGCAACCCGAGCAGGAAAGGGATTTTGAGATGCTGGTTCAGCTCATGAGAAAAGAAGTGAAGGACCAGGAGCCAGGTTTTGATACAGCTTTGCATGGGCTGCTGCGGTACTTCCTGGTACTGGCCTCCCGTATCAAAGGCAGCAGTATGATAGCTACTCCCGATCAGCATGCTTCGCACAACAGCTCCCTGTTTTTACAATTCAAGAACCTCATCGAAGAGAAATATACCACCCTGAAAACGGTATCTGACTATGCAGGATTGATGCATGTGAAACCTGTATTGCTGAATGAGATCAGCAAGCAGCAGTCAGGTATTACCGCCGGAGAACATATCCGCAACCGGGTGATCCTGGAAGCGCAGCGTTATTTATATAATACCGACCTGTCAGCAAAAGAGATTGCATATAAGTTAGGTTTTGAAGACCCGCATTACTTTAGCCGCTTTTTTAAGAAATATACCGGTCAGACCCCTTCTGAATTCAAAGATACCGGGAAACTTGCCATTTGATAATCAATTAGTTAGTTGGTTGGAGTAAAAAAGTCCACCACTTTCCTCTTTTTATCCATTTCGAATAGTTGTTGCAACGATTAATTTTACATCATCAAACAACGAACAAGGCAATTAATCCTTTAGATATTAAAAAACATTCAAAAAAACTAAAACTCTTATTTTATGGCAATCTGGAAAATTGATCAATCTCATAGTGATGTAGAATTCAAGATTAAGCACCTGATGATCACTAACGTAACTGGTTATTTTACTAAATACGATGCTACTGTAGAAAGCAGCAACGACGATTTCAGCGATGCTAAGATCTCTTTCGAGGCTGATATAGCTGGCATCACTACCAAGAATGAGCAACGTGACCAGCACCTGCAGGCAGAAGATTTCTTCCATGCAGCGCAATATCCTAAACTGACTTTCGTATCTACCGGTGTAAAGAAAGTAGACGACGAGAATTATAAAGTAACTGGTGACCTGACTATGCGTGGTGTGACCAAACCAGTAGAACTGGCTGTAGAATTCAGCGGTATTGTAAAGGATCCATATGGACAAACAAAGGCTGGCTTTGAAGTAAAAGGTAAAATCGCGAGAAAAGAGTATGGCATTACTTTCAACGGTACTACCGACAATGGTGGTCTGCTGTTAGGTGAAGAAGTGAAACTGCTGGCGGGTGTGCAATTGGTAAAACAAGGCTAATCAGGAATAGTGGAAGATTTCTGGCAATCCGGACTGGTATAAAGGAACATTAGATCGGAACAGGCAATAATACAAATCGAAGCGTGCAGGGTGCATTTGTGATCTTTGGAGCAATAACTTTTTAAGGATAGATTGCCAGAAATAGTGAGTAGCCGTCCCAATCGGGGCGGCTTTTTTTTATTCTGCGTATGTAGAGAAAAATCTACGTGAGTGCGGGGTTGGGAAGAACAAAAGAAGTAGTAATTTAGAGATCCCTTCAAATACATTATTTAATCTACACAAAACACTGAATCATGAAGAGAAATGCTTCTGCTAACTGGCAAGGTACAGGCAAGGATGGGAAAGGAACAGTTACTACACAGTCTGCTGTACTGAACGGCACCCCTTATTCATACAAGAGCCGTTTTGAAGATGGCAACGGTACTAACCCTGAAGAACTGATTGCAGCTGCGCATGCGGGCTGTTTTACAATGAAATTGAGCTTCCTTATTTCAGGTGCGGGTTTCACACCTGGGAACCTGGATACGAAGGCGACAGTAACGCTGGAGAATGGTGCAGTAACGGGTAGTCACCTGGAGTTGAAAGCAACCGTACCGGGTTTGGATGCAGCGAAGTTTGCAGAACTGGCAGAAGAGGCGAGAACGAATTGTCCTATTTCGAAGTTGTTGAATACGGAAATTACGCTGGATGCAAGCTTAGTATAAATTACCTGCGGATTCACATCATTTCGGCTCTGCCGAAATGATATGAATCCGCTCCCAAACAGGGGTAGCAGAAAGGCAATTTGTTAAAAAACAAATTGCCTTTTTCTATTGATAAAAAGGTTTGTACCTTAGAAATGTGTTATAAACAGGACTTGTTTACGCAAGGCAATCATGATTGATCAGCTATTTTTTTCACAGCAAAATCAATACATATGGAAGTTTCAGCACAAACATCAGAGCTCGAACAGATTCAGGACTGGAAGGTAGAAGTAAATAGTGTCAGAGATACCGTCCGGTCAATGCAAAATCGTCTGGAATTGCTATCCAGCAAGAAATCAGACGAAGACTCTCTGGCCCAGATTGAGCATTTTCAAAATCAGTTCATCCGTCAGTTAGAGGTATCGGATGAGATGTTCCACGACTTAAAGCAATGCGCTAAAAAGATCTCCAACAATGGTCAGCTCGCTGTACTACACGACGACCGCCCCGTGGATGACTGCGCCACAATGGAAGATCGCATGCAAACATTCAGAAAGCTATATAATGAGTTGCAGGAAGAATTCAATGCATTCTCCGCTTTTTCATAACCTTGCTGGTAAAAAATAGAATTATATTTCTATGATGACTGTCTCACTAACTGCATAACCCGTGCAGGTAAGCAGGTAGCCCTGTGCCATCTCTTTTTCAGTGAGCACTTCATTCAATGCCATCCATATTGTTCCCTGGGTACAACGGGCTGTGCAGGAACCACAAACCCCTCCCTTGCAGCTGTATGGCAGTGTAATGCCCTGAGCTAAAGCTTCGGACAATATATTCTTGTTGCCCGGTAGTTTTAGCTCATAGCTTTCACCGCCTTTTTTGATCAGTACTGTTTTGAGGGTACTGTCTGTTGGTGTACCAATGCGTGCCAGCTGGGGCGCTGTATCCACTATAAAGTTTTCCTTGTGCAGCTGCTGTTTGCTATAACCCATGAAGGTGAGTGTAAGCAGCGCCATACGCATGTATTCAGGTGGCCCGCACACGAAGAATTGTGCGAGCGAGGAATTGTATTTTAATTGCTCTTTTACCAATGGTTCCAGCAAACCGTTGCTGAGCCGGCGAACGATACCTTCGGCACTGAAGAGGTAAATGATGTGGAGTTGTTCAGCATATTGCTCCTGCAGGGACTGCAGTTGTTGGTGAAAGATCGTTTGCTCCTGTGTCGGACTGCTATAGACCAGTTTGATATGTGCCTGGGTGTGATAATGCAGGATGTATTTGAGCAGGGAAAAAAGCGGGGTGATACCACTGCCGGCGCCAAATAAAAAGACATCGAAAGGGCTTCCGGGAATTTCATCCAGCGTAAACCTGCCGGAGGGTTGCAGGGTGGTGATGATGTCTCCCACTTTCCAGTGATCATGGATGTGGCGGGAGATCTCTCCATTCTCCTTACGACGGATAGTAACAGCAGGGGCAGGGTCTATACCGGGTGCAGAGCTGAAAGAGTAAGAACGACGATATTCTACACCATGCAATTCGATAAGAAAGGTCAGGAACTGACCAGCCTCATAGACTACCGGTTCTCCATTCACAGGCTGAAACCTGTATGTAAAGGTATCGGCCGTTTCCTTTATGATAGCAGTGATCTGAAGTTGTAAATGCATATAGACAAAAATAAAAAAAACGCCTTGGTCACAGACCAAAGCGCTTTTTTATTCAGGAGGAGATGATAATCATATAGACGTTACAGTCACCTTGTCTTTGAGCATTTCTCTTACTGTAGCAGCGATGCCTGCTGCATCAAATCCACACTCACGGTGCAGCTCTTCAGGCTTGCCATGCTCAATGATACGATCAGGTATACCCAGGCGTTTTACTTTTGCAGTATACCCGTGGTCTACCATGAATTCCAGTACAGCACTACCAAAACCACCGTTGATCGCATGGTCTTCCACAGTAATTACTTTATCGAACTGGCTGAATATTTCATGCAGCATTTCTTCATCGAGTGGCTTCACAAAGCGCATATCGTAATGAGCAGGTTGCAAATCATCTGCCAGCAGGTTTTTGCAGGCTTCAGTCACAAAGTTACCTACATGCCCCAGGGAGAGGATGGCGATATCTTTACCGTTCCGCAGTTTGCGACCGGTACCTACTTTAATTTCTTTGAAAGGCTGACGCCACTCAGGCATTACACCCTGCCCTCTCGGATAGCGGATCACGAAAGGCTGTTGTTGGGTTGGCAGCTGGGAGGTGTACATAAGGTTGCGCAGTTCCTCTTCATTCATGGGTGAGCTGATCACCACGTTTGGAACGCAACGCATGTAAGCGATGTCGTAAGCACCGTGGTGAGTAGGGCCATCTTCACCTACCAGCCCGGCGCGGTCCAGGCAGAATACTACAGGGAGTTTCTGGATGGCTACGTCATGCAGTGCCTGATCGTACGCACGCTGGAAGAAGGAAGAGTAGATAGTACAGAACACCCGCATACCCTGTGTAGCCAGACCGGCAGAGAGGGTAACGGCATGTTGCTCACAGATGCCCACGTCGAAGGCGCGGTCCGGCATTTGTTCCATCATGTATTTGAGGGAGGAGCCGGAAGGCATGGCAGGTGTAATACCCATGATGGTATTATTCTGCTCTGCGAGTTCTATAATGGTATGCCCAAACACATCCTGGTATTTAGGAGGTTGTGGCTTATCGGGTACTTTTTTGAAGATTTCACCTGTGATTTTGTCGAACAGGCCTGGCGCGTGCCAGGTAGTCTGGTCCTTTTCTGCCAGGGCATATCCTTTCCCTTTGGTGGTAACGATATGGAGCAGTTTAGGGCCGGGAATATCTTTCAGGTCCTGCAGGGTATCTACCAGTTTGATGATATTATGCCCGTCTATAGGACCGAAGTAACGGAGTTTCAAAGATTCAAAGAGGTTGCTGGAGCCGGATACCACGCCTTTGATACCAGCTTCCAGTTTGGATGCCATATCGCGGGTAAAGCGCTTGCCTACAGGGAGTTTACCCAACAGGTTCCATACATCGTCGCGAAACTTGTTGTAGGTAGGCGAAGTGGTAATGTCGGTCAGGTATTCTTTGAGTGCGCCCACGTTCGGGTCGATGGACATGCAGTTATCGTTGAGGATAAAGAGCACATTTGCATTGGCTACGCCTGCGTGGTTGAGGGCTTCGAAGGCCATACCAGCAGTCATAGCACCATCGCCGATCACAGCAATATGCTGGCGGTCGGTTTCTCCTTTGAATTTGGAGGCGATGGCCATACCCAGGGCTGCGGAGAGGGAGGTAGAGGAGTGACCTACGCCAAAGGTGTCGTAGGGGCTTTCATCTCTTTTGGGGAAACCACTGATACCGTGGTACTTGCGGTTGGTATGGAACACATCCCTTCTGCCGGTAAGGATTTTGTGTCCATATGCCTGGTGACCTACATCCCATACCAGCTGATCATAGGGGGTATTGAATACATAGTGCAGGGCTACTGAAAGTTCTACTACTCCCAGGCTGGCCGCAAAGTGGCCACCATGCACACTTACCACGTCAATAATGAACTGGCGGAGTTCTTCACTAACCTCATGCAGCTGTTCTTTACTTAGCTTCCGCAAATCAGCAGGGGTTTGGATGTTGCCCAACAATGGGCCCGGCGTAATGTTCATATCTGTTGGATGCAGGATTTTAATACACAAAAGTACGATAAATAATGTGTGTATGCACTTAGCAATTCATTTGCCAATAATCAGCACATACAACCATTTGGCCTTGTAGAATTCCGTACATCTGCACCTGTTGCTGTATACCACTGGCTAATGGTATTTTTGAAAGAGAAGGTATCAGCTGAGCTATTTTTGAAATGTAGCAGTTGTTTATTAATTTCAAATAGATGTTTAAACGAATATCAAAATATTGGTGGTGTCAGATAGCTGGATGGGCTGCTTATTTTGTCGTAAATATATTCTTCGCCTATTCTTACCAGGGAAGTATAGACAGGTCCTACACTATCAACCTGCTGCTCATTATATTTTTTGGCCTGGTGGCCACCCATTTACTCCGGAGCATTCTGCAGCGTATTAACTGGTTCCAGTACAGCTTTGAGAGCCAGATGCTGTTATTCTTTGGATTGACGGTAGGTGCCGGGGTCATTATATATGTTGGTAATATTGCTGTGGGCAATTTATTTCGTGATCTGGGCCAGCAGCGGGCATTTACCGACCTGAAAACGGTCAATTTCCTCTTACCTATCTTCCTGATCACGGCTATCTGGTGGCTCATTTATTTTGTGTGGCACTATATAGACCGAAGCAGGAATACACAGGTAGATAAGTTGAAGCTGGAAAGTACGGTGAAGGAGCTGGAATTGAAAACGATCAAGTCACAGCTGAATCCACATTTTATCTTTAACGCGCTGAACAGTATCAGGGCACTGGTAGATGAAAACCCGCAAAGGGCAAGAACTGCCATCACTGAGTTGTCAAACATACTCCGGAGCTCCATGCAGGTGGAAAAAGCGGAGACGGTGAGCCTGGAAAATGAGCTGAGCATCGTGAAAGATTACCTGGCGCTGGAGACCATCCGGTTCGAAGAAAGGTTGAAAGTGGAGTATGATATTGATCCTGAAACGCTGGAATTGCCCATTCCACCAATGATGTTGCAAACGCTGGTGGAAAATGCAATCAAGCATGGGATATCCAGGATTATCACGGGTGGAACGGTGCTGATAGCATCTCATGTAAACAATATGCAGCATGAGATAACGATTGAGAATACGGGACAACTGTCTGCATCAGGTCCGGGATTTGGATTTGGGATACAGAGTACGAGACAAAGGTTGAGTATGCTGTTTGGCAGCAGGGCGTCTTTCAATATTTATAATAAAGACGGCGAGATGGTAGAGGTGAAGGTAGTGATGCCGTTGGTGTAGGAGGTGTGAGACAAGGCCCCGCCGGGGCGGAAAAAAAGTTGTACACGTTCTGCCGAAGGCTGAAAAGTGGATCTGGCAGCAAATTGAATAAAATTCTTAGATTTATAGTAACGCGCAGCGATCAAAACAAGCAACTGCTCATGAAAAAAGCTTTAATTATTGACGATGAAAGATTAGCCAGGAGTGAGCTCAAAAAGCTGCTGGCAGACCATCCTGAAATTGTGGTGGTAGGAGAAGCGGTAAATGCAAAAGATGGCCTGGACAAGATTGAAACCCTGCATCCGGACCTCCTGTTCCTGGATATCCAGATGCCTGACAAAACAGGTTTTGACTTACTGGCTGAGCTCGAGAAAGCTCCCCAGGTAATATTCACCACAGCATACGACGAGCATGCGCTGAAAGCATTTGAGTATAACGCCCTGGACTACCTGCTGAAGCCGGTAGAGCCCAAAAGGCTGGCCGATGCCATACACAAACTGCATCAGCAGGAAGAAAAGGAAAGACAGGCCGAAGTAGGTGCGATCAGAACTATTCTCTCTGAAAACGACCAGGTATTTGTAAAAGACGGGGATCGCTGCTGGTTTGTGAAGCTGCAGGAAATTCGCCTTTTTGAAAGTGTGGGCAACTATGCACGGGTGTATTTTGAAACCAACAAACCATTGATCCTGAAGTCATTGAATGCGTTGGAAGAGCGTTTGGACGAAAGAACTTTTTTCCGTGCCAACCGGAAGCACATTGTGAATCTGCGGATGATAGAAAAAATAGATACTTACTTCAATGGCGGTTTACTGCTGGAAATGCGTGGGGGAGAAAAGATAGAGGTGAGCAGAAGGCAGGCAGTGAAGTTTAAGGAGATGATGAGTCTCTAAGCAACGTACAGGTTTAAAACTTAGAAATACAACAAAAAGTCCCCTCTCCGGAGGGGACTTTAATTTTTTTAGTTGTAGGAACTATTATCTTAATACAGGTGCTGCGTGTACAGCATCTGCAATTTCCTTGATTAAAGAAGCGTCTTTCTCAATAGCATTTCCGACTACGATGATGTCGGCGCCAGCCTTACAGTTCAGATAGGCTTTTTCGGCATCCCGGATACCACCGCCCACAATGATAGGGGCGCTCACCTGGCTGGCCACACGGGCAATCATACTTTCAGTAATGGGTTCCCGCGCGCCGCTGCCGGCGTCCATATAGACTACTTTGAGGCCCAGCATTTCGCCGGCGATGGCGGTACACATGGCAATGTCGTCTTTGTCTGCAGGAATGGGAGTCGTGTTACTGATGTAGGATACGGTTGTAGGTGCTCCTCCATCTATGACCATGTAACCTGTCGAGATCACTTCGAGTCCGCTCTTTTTCACTGCGGGTGCAGAGATGACGTGCTGACCAATGAGTAATTCCGGATTACGGCCTGAGATTAAGGATAAATATAACAGTGCATCTGCATAGCGGGAAACCTGGGAAGGGCTTCCGGGAAACAAAACTACTGGTATATCACAGTTGGATTTCAACTGCTGTACACACTCGTCTAGATGAGAGGTAATCACAAGGCTCCCTCCAAGAAAGATATAGTCAACCTTTGCCGCTGTACATTTAGCGGCCAGGTCAGCTGCTCCTGCTGGAGTTACCTTATCCGGATCAATCAGTACTGCAAAGGATTTGATTCCTTTTGCCTTCCTGTCGATGAAAGAATTGTATATTTTATTGTGCATCAAAATAGCATTGTTCCGGTTGTCGCAAAAGTATAAATTTTTTGGTAATAAGTCACAGTCTTAGAGAAATATGCATGGGAGCTATTTTCTATTCAAACCTGCGTGGTTTTGACCCCTCTCCAATTTTACAGTCTGCAATCTTTGGGCCATTCACATAGGTGTAACGGATTAAGCAGCTAAAAAGTTATTTTTTATCATATAAAATAAAAAAATATTTTTTGAGCGATAGATACGAGCAAATTACAAAAAAGTTGAGTCAGTTAACAGGATGGCTATGCCAGTTTGGGCTGAAACTCAATGGCAGAGGCCCTTTGCACTGGATTTACAAATGTAAATATCCTGCTGTCAGGCAGTGCCTGAAAACCATCTACCGGCCTCATTCTCAGGACTTAGCGTACAGGGCCTTTGTTAATGATTTGTTATTGTGCCCGGAAAATTTTAAAGAAAAATAACATGACCTTACATTTGTATTCAAATAGGGTTTTCATAGGATAGTAACAAATTGAGGGCGCCTTTCCAGGTGCCCTTACTATTTTCTCTAAGGTCTGTTTTTACCTATTTTAAGATCTTCTTCCACATAAATTTTCAGGTAACCCCTTGTCGTTCAAAGGCATAATTATCACTCCCAATATAGGTTTTTTGTCTGTTAGTTCGCGCTACACATATCTCTCTGGTAAATTGTCCGGCGATTTGTATATGATCGCAGTTGTAGTGAGGATTCCCTCTCAGTTGGCATTTCAATTATATTCGTAAAAAGCCTCATTTTGGATTTACCATAAATCCATTATTTTTTTATACGTTTTTTTAAGATTGATCTAATAAATTGAAGTATTTCAAATATTTATGGAGATATTACCATTACTGTATATATTTATTATATTTGTTATTGTATTAATTTTATTATGGTTACTGTCCTATGAAAAACCAATTAATTCCTACAGGCGTGAATCTTCATGCAATGTAAAATGACTCTCGAAAGCAATGGTTTATCCATTGCTTTTGTTTTTTTAGCGGGATTTTTCCCCTGCTGGAAGATGAAATAAGCAACCTC
The DNA here is from genome assembly GCF_039596135.1 of Chitinophaga sp. Classification (GTDB taxonomy): domain Bacteria; phylum Bacteroidota; class Bacteroidia; order Chitinophagales; family Chitinophagaceae; genus Chitinophaga. The sequence goes on along the minus strand of NZ_JBCNKH010000009.1, from coordinate 125,834 downwards.
AGGTAAAAACAGTTTCCATTTTTTGACCGGGATTTTGTATTTTTAGACTTACAAATATTTTACACTATGAAAAAGCTGCTGTTCCTGCTGTTGGTCGGTTGTGCCACAGTATCATCAGCAAGCGCCATTAGCGGAAAGAGGAAACCGGACAATACCTGGAACGAGGAAAGGAAGAAAGATAAGGAGGGCGAAAAGGGGGAAAAGGAAAAGGAAAAATGTAAATCTGCTAACTGCGATAATTCTGATAAAGCTACCACCGTAACAAAAACTGCACGTGCTACCCGCGTGGAGGAGTACGTATGGATGTTACCAAAGGATCAGGATGGTGATAAGATGTATGAGGAGGATCTGAAGAAAGGCATAGTGGATTTATATAAATGGTACCTGCAGAATGGTTCCCGTATCAATACAAACGATATGAAGGCGATAGCCGAAGAACCTGCATTTCCGTTTAAAGTAGATGCGAAAACGTTACAACAGTACTTTCAGTTTATTAAGAATAATTTCCCTGGTCTGAGCGAAGATGATCTGACAGATGGTACGCCTAAGAAGGCCCCTGTGGCCAGTCATAAAAAATATGCGCCTGTGAGCACCAGGGATGATATGGAGAGCCAAATTTCCATTCCAGTTGTTAAATAACAAAATGTCTGCCTTGCCATAATGCATTTGGAGTTTAGTTACAATAAGGAGGAGGTATTGAATGCATTGCGCTATCATTTCCTGCAGCGAGGAGAAATCAAAGTTTTCAAAAACACGCTTTTTATACTGCTGGTGTTTACCTTGTGTGGGTTTGCTTATCAGCTGGTGACGGTTGGCGCCCTGTTGGGGATTCTTGGTATGTCTGTGGTGATCGGGTTAGTGTTTTGGTATATGCTGCCGGTGTCAATTTATAATAATGCGGCGACTTTTCAGGATGATATCCGGTTGAATTATTCTGAGGAAGGGATTGTGATTACGACGAAGAATAGTGATGTGGAGAAGGAGTTGTCATGGCATGTGTTTACACAGGTGGTGAAGGCAAAGAATTTTTTCTTTTTATATAAGGGGAAGAAGGATTTCTTTTTGGTACCGACGAGTGCGTTTAAGACGGAGTTGGAACAGCGGGAGTTTGAAAGGCTAGCGAAAAATAATATTAGTTAATAGCAAAAAAATCGGGCAGTCCTCTGGACTGCCCGATTTTTTTGCGCGGAAGCGCACTTCAAAAACGACAAACGGTTATAAGGCGAAATTGTGGAATACGGCAAGGTGTAGAATGTGGGTCATGGAGTTATTTCCACTTGCAGGCTGTACAAAATGATTCATGTAGCCAGCTTCCACTTTCAGATTCGGTTTCAATGCATACCCCTGGGCTATTAAAAAACGATTCTGATCTACAAACTTATCATTGATCTCACTGTTGAATACATTCATGAAAAACTCATTCTGCAGGGCAAAATAGAATGGGGTGGTTTTCTCCGCCTTCCTGATAGGGAACTGTGTACGGTTGAAATAGCGTAAACGATGCCCGTATTTCCAGTATTGCACATCCTTTGCCACCGCCGTCTTCTGCCCTACCCAGCGTTCCTCAAACCGCACGCGATGCGTCATATTGAAAGCCCTTGTATTATTCTTGTAAATGAACTGCTGATAAATGCGGTGCTCAGGAAAATACTGATCCGCCCCATCGCTGTAGGTGGTAATAAAAGCATACCCCAGCAAATAACTGGCATTCTTCCCGGGCGTATACTGTAAACCGGCCCTGTTCAGTATCTGCCCCCTGCTACTGATCCCATCCCGTATCCTGGCCTGAAAATCGTATGCAATCGCCCATTTCTGGCTTATTTGTGCAGTGCCAAAGTATGTATACCAATGGCTATAACCCTGGGTAAGTTCCTGTGCGGAAAGTTGTAGACCGCCCATAAGCAGGCATAGTGCCAGCAGGCAAATTTTTGTGCGCATATATTAATTCACATAATAGGTTGAACAGTAAAAATAATAAAAAAAGCCGGCCCGCTTAAGAGCAGGCCGGCAGGGTTTTATGAGTGATAGTTGTATTAGTAAGTGATCCACCAGTTCTTAGTCCCCTTGTTATCTCCACCAATCGCACTACCGGCAGCCGCGTAGTTCGTACTGTTGGAATTGGACTCTACAATAGGATAGGTAAGCCTGTAAGGTACCAGGGTTACATTTTGATCCAGTGATCCGGATACCGGTGCAATAAATAATGCTGCACCACCAGGTTTTGCAAAGTTCAGGCGGATTCTTTCAAACCATGCCTGGAACCCCTGGGGGTACAGCGACAGCCATTTCTGGGTACCAATTACATTCTTCCAGTCACCACTTGAGTAAGGTACCTGTGCCAGGTATTCATCCACACCGTCAGTCACACCCCAGTACTCCATAGAAGCACGAACGCCTGCCTCATAATAAGTGCCTGCATCATTCCCTACAGAATACCCCCTGGCCGCTGCTTCTGCCAGCGTAAAGGCTACTTCTGAATAAGTCATCAGTATGGCCTTCATATCTGCCCCATAAATCTTTGTACCGGGATAAGAGGCTGATGTAGGGCGGCTGGGTTCAGTGGTGCTCATACCATAAGGCATACCATAAATGGTATCGTGTGTCAACCCGGCTACCGGTCTTGCATAGATGCTCAGTCTTGGGTCATTGATACTCCTCATGTAATCAACCAGTGTAGTTGATACGTAAAAGTCAGTAATTGCCCTGTTGGTTTCATCCATTGGATACCTGTTTGGATCAGCGCCCAGGTAGGCAAATTCTGCATTGTCACTGTTGCTGGTCATCGCACCCTGGTAGTTGGCTTCTATCAGGCTCTTTGATTTTGCATTGTCTGCATCTGCCATACGGATAGCGAGGCGCAGCATCAGTGAATGGCCCAATGTCTGCCATTTGGCAACATCGCCACCAAAGATCACATCTGCTTCGTCGAAGGTAGGCTGAGATGCATCCAGTGCATTGATATTCGCTGTCAGTGTATCTGAGAGCTGCGCATAAATGGTTTTGGCGTCGTCATAGACGGGTGTTACATATTGTGTCACATTCAACGCCTGTGTATATGGTACATTCACATAAGTATCTGTCAGGATCTGGGTGATCCATACTTTCAGAATACCTGCAATCGCATTCTGATTCTGCGCTGCAGGATTGTTCCCTTTGGCCGTGTTCAGCGAGCGGATCAGCTCCAGGTTGTGCAGGGCTGCATAGAGTGTAGTCCACAGTGTACCGTTGTTGGTTTCATCGAGTGAATACTGGCTGTCTGCCACTCTTGTATTGCCAGACCAGAACTGTGCGTAGTGCATACCGATGTAGCCATTCTGTAATGTACTGTACAATATGTCCATTACACTTTTTTCTGCACCAGTGAGCAGATAAGGTGGTTCTGTCGTCGTTGGTTTGGTTGGATCGTGATTGATGCTGTCCAGCTTTTTACATCCGGTCATGATCAGTGCCACGAAAGCAAACAGGCAACTATATTTTATGATACGGTTAAGCATTTTGCGTCACTTTTTAGAATGAAACATTGAGGTTAACACCAAAGGAGCGGATAGATGGTAATGCACCACCTTCTATACCCACAATGTTGGAATTGGAGTTGAGAATATTAGACGGGTCTACGTTTGGTGCATTGGTATGCATCAGCCATAAGTTACGGCCATACAAAGACAGTCTTGCACTCTGCGCATGGATACGTTTATACCATGATTCAGGAATATTGTATCCTAGTTTCACTTCTCGCAGGTAGATATAACTCGCGTCGTACAGGTTCGCTTTACTCAGCGTTTTGTTTTCGTTGTTTACGAAGTATGTATTTGCATCCAGCACTACATCGTTGGGTGTGCCGTCTTCCTTCACACCTTTTGCGATGATACCTGTTTCACGTACATTGTTTGCAGCGGTTATATCCAGCAGACCAGAGATCTTGCCATACATGTTTGTATAAGAGAAGAAGTTACCACCATGCTGAAAGTCGATCAGCGCAGAGAGGTAGATGCCTTTGTAAGAGAAGGTATTGTTCACACCACCTGTGTAATCAGGATAGGCGTACCCGATAGGTTTGATATCAGAGATCAGGTAGTTGCCATCATCGCCAACTATACGCTCTCCTTTGTCATTGTACACATAGTCAGTACCCATCAGTGTACCCAGTGGCTGACCCACCAGGCCTACTACTGATACTCTTGTGGTACGACGGTCGGTACCGATTGTGAGCTGTGTCAGTGAAGTATTGTACTGGTCGATATCCATATTCAACACTTTGTTCTTATTGCGTGCAATATTCGCTACAATGTCCCAGCGGAAACCATTCTTCAGGCGGATCGGGTTCAGTGACAGCGATGCTTCAATACCTTTGTTCTGCACACTACCACCATTTACATACGTAGTGGTGTAACCGGTAGCCGGAGATACTGTCAGCGGCATGATCTGGTTTTTGGTCGTTCTCTGGTAGTAAGTGAAATCCACGCCCACGCGATCGTCGAGGAACTTCAGGGCGATACCTGTTTCATATTCCTGTGTACGCTCAGGTTTCAGGTCCATGTTGTATTTGGTAGGATAAGCCTGTGTGATTGGATTGCTGCCGAATCCGGCTACGAACTGGTAGGTATCGTATATCTGGTATGGATCAGTATCGCTACCTACAGCAGACGCACTCGCACGTAATTTACCGAAGGTCAGCCATTTCCACTGCTTCAGCAGATCGGAGAATACAAAGGAAGCTGATGCCGATGGATACACATATGGATTGTTTTCACTCAGCAGTGCAGAGCTCCAATCCGCACGACCTGTCAGATCCAGGAACAGGAAGTTCTTATAAGAGAGTGATGCGGTTGCAAATCCTGAGTTGATTTGTTTCTCATAGAATTCATCATATGGAGTAGCAGTAGTCACAGAGTTGTTCAGGTTGTACACCAGTGGCAATATCAGGCCACCATTGGTAGCACCACCTGTTACCGTCCATTTACGATGCATAATGTTACCACCTACCAGGCCATTCAGTTTGAAGTTCTTTCCAAGATCGAACTTCATATTTGCAGTCAACTGGTAGTTCATTTCTCTCGCTGTTGGCAAACGCTTGATATAACCACCAATGAAATAATCTTTGGCAGTGCGTTCTTCCTGCAATGCATTGTAGTTGTCCATGAACACACGGCCACTGATGGTTAACCATTTTGTAGCTTCGTAATCGAGCCCTGCATTACCAAAGATGCGGTTGCGGCTATCTGTCTCATAATCCATATAGCGGTTCCAATATGGACCATTGCTGGAGGCAGGAGAAGGATTATCCCATGAAGTACGGTTCCAGGTGATCTGTGAACCATCTGCATATTTATATCTCTTTTCCATATCGATGTTCAGCTGGCGCTGACCATACATAGTGAACTGCAAGGTTGGGTTAGGGCCTGTGAAACCTGTACCCGGTCTGCCTTTCGCAGCAAACGCAGTATAGTTTACAGAAGCTACAGCTTTCAGTCCTTTCGCAATTTCATACCCCCCGTTGAACGATACATTGTTCCTGTTCATACTTGCATTTGGCAGTACGAACACCTGGTTCATATTACCATAAGAAAGGCGGAAATAACCTTTATCATTATTGCCGGCCATAGCAATATTGTTGGTGATGGTATACCCCGTTCTGTAGAAATCCTTCACGTTATTAGGCTGTGCTACCCATGGCGTAGTCTGACCGAAGTAAGGATTGCCTTTGTCTTTATCGAATGAATAATAGGGGCGCACGAGCTGTCCTTCCAGTTTTGGACCCCATGATTCATCTGCTTTATAGATAGGCATCAGGTCATATCTTCCTAATCCGTCACCATCGTCATATGTAGCACTGGCCTCACTTAAGAAAGCTTCGGGATGTTCATTGTAATAGAGTTTATCAAACTTTCCACCACTACCACCACCATATTCATTTTGATAATGAGGTAGTATAGATACCTGGTCTGCCTGTGCATTGAGACTATAAGTTACACCAATACCACCGCCCACATCAGGACGTTTTTTGGTAGTGATGAGCATCACACCATTTGCCCCACGGCTACCGTACAATGCAGTGGCAGCGGCACCTTTCAGTATTGAGATGTTGTCGATATCTTCCGGGTTTACGTCCTGCAGAGAGGAACCATAGTCATAACCACCACCACCATTCAGCTGTCCTGCCTGGTTGTTGTTGTTATTTACGAATGGAGTTCCGTCCACTACAATGAATGCGTTGTTATCACCTAAAATGGATTTCACACCACGAATAGTGATTTTGTTGGAACCACCCATGGAACCTGTATTGGAGGAGATTTGCAGACCGGGTACTTTACCTTGCAGTGCATTCACGAAGTTCACTTCTTTTGCTTCCTGCACAGCGCTACCACCTACATCTTCTATTGCATAACCAACTGCTCTTGTATTACGCTGAATACCGAGTGCAGTGACTACAACTTCCTGCAATTGTTTTTTACTGGTTGAGGTTGCCGTGAGTGTTACTGGCAGCGAATCCCTGCTGGTAAGGGGTATGGACTGATCACCAAATGTAGGTGCCGAGATTTTGATGGTATCTTTCAGAGAAGCCTTGATAGAAAAGGTACCATCTTCTTTGGCTGCAACACCTTGTTTTGTGCTCAGGTTTATGATGCCCGCACCGGGAATAGGCTGGCCTCCCGGCTGTTTTACCACACCACGCAATGTGAACTGACCGGTTTCTTTCTTCAGTGTATTACTATCTGAAGGCAGGATCAATGCAGATGTATCAGAAGATTTTTTCTTTGAGCTGTCACCGGCAGCAGTGGCCGGTTTGGTGGTATCCTTGCGGGTACTGTCTTTCGCCTGACTGTTAGGTGTGATCACAGCAGCAGCGGGTTTGGTAGTGTCCGTTTTGGTGCTGTCTTTCGCCTGATTATTAGGTGTGATCACAACAGGTGAAGCGGAAGGCTTCACAGTAGTGTCTTTTTGTTGCTGTACTGCTGTTGCAGCAGTATACGTCGGGTATGGCCGGTTAACGTTTGCGCTTGCTCTGTTGGGTCCTATAGTACAGTAAATAGCAAAGCACAGCCATAACCAGGTTAGTACATGGCTTCTCATTGTTATATTACAAGATTTGGTTTAAAATTTTTTCGAAACAGGTTTCCGTTATTTCCTGTCTACAATACTTAATTCCTTCTGCTCAATTATAATACAATCGAAATCACCGGTACAATGAACCAGTTGAGGATTATTTCTTGAAGATGCCTGTAAAATGCATCTACATTGTTGGCTTATAGGTGTGAGAATACAACACCTGTGTATAGCATTACTGTGCCCCTCACCCGCGGTGAAGCACCCTTTAAATAATTATTCCTGCGCAGCACTACTTTACAGCTCATTCGGGTCCAGAACGCTGTATATCAAACACCTTGCCAACGGCAGGCGCAGGAATTGTGCAGTAGCAGGTTATTCGTGTTGTTTGAAGTAGTCGGCAATAATCTTATCTACTGACTTTACAGTGAGCAGATCATCCTGTATGTTCAATGCATTGGGGTGTGTATCTGCACAGATTATTTTTTTAATGATACCGCTTTTCTTAATCTTCTCAAATCCGCCACCGGCAAATATTCCATGAGTGGTGATCACGGAAATGGATTTTGCACCAGCATCCAGGTAGGATTGTGCTGCATGTATGAGCGAGCCGCCGGTGCGAATCATATCATCATAGATGATTACATTTTTATTTTCTACTTCTGCATTAATACCGGTGATTTGTGTGGTTTCGCCAGAGATACGTTTTTTAAATACAAAGGCTGCTTCCACATTCAGATCATTGGCAAGTGATTCTACCCACTTTGCTCTGCCTGCATCGGTACTGGCCAATACGAAGGGTTCACCGCCACCTAATTCCATCGCTGCTTCTTTGACAAGGTCTTTTCCATATAGGTGTACGGGTCTTACACCACTCTCAAAGTAGTAAGTGATACCATCCACATGCAGGTCCATAAGCACTACTTTGTTCCCACTATTAGTAGCGGGCAGGGCAGAAAAGAGTAATGCCCGGGTTTTGGCTTTAACGATCTCGCCGGATTTAACGGCTCTTTCCATGGTGGAATAGCCAAAGAAGGGGATGACAAGGTTCAGGGCGAGGGCATCCAATTGGATACAGCCATGGGCAATATCGAACAGTTCCAGGGTTTCCTTATCGTCAATGGTACCTCCCAGCACTATGACCTCTTTGCCGTGTACCTGGCTTCGGATACGGTGATAATGCTCCCCGTCCGGAAAGTCACGGATTTCCAGTTTACCTTCCTCCCAGTGAGGCGCCAGCGCCAGTATACGGTCTTTAAGGTACTGGTAGCGCTGTGTTGCAAAAATGATCTTCTGAGGCATAGAGTTTGGAATATATGAGGGTTAAAAGTAATTATTTATAAATTAATGGTATGTTTAACAGCCATTAACCCCGATTTTTGAACATTAATCTCTATTTTTAACGTTTCATTTGCGAGGGGAAATTTATTTTTGAGCGATGCCTAGACGAATTAAAACGCTTCCCGTTTGGCTTGGAGCACTATTTTTTGGCCTGTTTTTCTGTCTGCAGCACGTAAGTGCGCAGGTCAGAGTGTCGGGTCTGATTACAGATATTGATAATAGACAGGGAATTCCAAATGTAAGTATCATTAACAAAAAAACACGGAACGGTGCATTAGGAAGTGAGAGCGGACGGTTTGAAATTGACGCCATGCCGGGTGATACCCTGGAGTTTTCCATGTTAACGTATGAAAAGAAATTTGTAGCAGTGCCTTCTTCTTCTATGTTCATTAATGTTTATATGACTAAGAGGGTGATTATGATAGATAGGGTGGATGTACGCGGACGAAACTATGTGAAGGATTCGGCGGCCACCAGGCAGGAATATGCGAAGTATTTTGGATATAAAAAGCCGGGAGCGATGGATGTGTTGAAGACATTACCCTCGCACCCGATTACAGCGCTGACGTACCTGGTGCCCAGTAAGCAGCGAAAGCGGAATGAACACTTTAAGGAGCAGTTGGTGTATTGGGAGAAGGAAAAGTATATAGATAACAGGTATAGTCCGGAACTGGTGGAGAAGATGACGCATTTGAATGGGGCGGAGTTGGATAGTTTTATGATGAGGTATAGGCCGGGGTACCAGTTTATGCAGGATGCGACGGAGTATGATCTGATGGTGTATATTAAGAGTAGTTTTGCACAGTATCAGAAGGATAAGGCAGCGGGGACGTTGCCACCGGCGAAGAAAGAAGACGAACAGGAATAAATAATTAATACAAACAAAAAGAGCTTTCACCTTCGGCGAAAGCTCTTTTTGTTTGGGTCGGGGCCTGCGGCCAGCATTACTTTATCAGATCACCATTAAGCCGGAGTAATTCTGTTTCTGCCAGCTTGATATTATACCTTGCACTAATTAACCTGTTATACGCATCTTCCAGGCTTTGCTGCGCCTCTTTCACTTCAATGGTTGTAGACACCCCTTGCTTGAACCTTTCCAACGCTACCATCGCATTCTCCCGCGCCAACCCTAAATTCTCCTCTTCCAGCTCCACCGCTGTTTTATAATATTCATAATCTTTAAATGCATTGCTTAAAGCCATATCTACCTTCGTACGGGTATTTTCCAGCGAAAGCTGCTGATAGCTTACATTCAGCTGAGCATTCTTTACCTGCCTGCGTACACTCAACCCATTGAAGATGGGAATCGTGGCAGAGAAACCATAATTAAACACCCCATTCTGGTTGAAGATAGGACTGAACGAGTTCGTAGCCGCATTCGAATTTACCCTTGTAAAATTGTAAGCTGAATTGAAATTAATGACAGGAAAATAATCGCCTCTACTTTCTTTCAATGCCAGCTCCGATACACTCAGGTTTTGTTTAGCCACCATCAGACTGGTATTGCGCTGCAACATTTCATCTCTCAGCTTGCCATAAGCAAGATCAGTGTTTAATGGTATGCTGTCCTGCACATCGTACTGCGTATTCCCACCTTCTATGGCCATGTACTGGTTCAAAATTACTTTCCCCTGATCGATCACCGTTTGCTGCCGCAGGTAAGAGGCCTTCAGCGCATTATAATCAACCTTTGATTGTAACCAGTCTGTCTTAGGCCCTAACCCCGTCTGGAATTTTGCATCAGACAATTTCACTCTTTCATCTGCAATAGACAATTGTTCTGACAGGTTGTGCAATTGCTGTTTTCCCTGCACCACCGCATAATAACTCGCTATTACATTGGCTACAGTCGTTATCAGCTGATCTTTCATGGCTGCATCTCCCAGATCCCGCATGGCTTCCAGCTTTTGCCGGGTGGCAAACATTTTCAACCCGTCAAAGAGTGTCCATGACAGGGTCACATTGCCCGTGAAGTTATTACTATGAATGCCACTGGTATCCCGCTTAGACCCATTTGCAAACTCCTGTTTGGTCCGGGTTGTATTCCACACACGGGAAACAGTCCCATTTACTCTCGGTGCAAACGCCCAGTTGGCATATGCATAATCGTTAGCTGCAATGGCGGCATCATTCTTTGCCAGCCGTATATCATAATTATTCTTTAACGCCAGGTCTATCGCCTGCTCCACCGTTAGTACCTGCTGTGCAGAAAGGTGGAAGGCGGGTAGCAACAGGCAGCATATGAGGATACGTTTCATGTCAGTCATTTACCGGTTCTGTTACTTGTTTTCTTCTGCTCAGAAATATATACATCGCCGGAATCACAAATAAGGTCAATATCAGGGAGAAGACGATACCTCCCACAATCACTATACCCAAAGGAATTCGACTCGTAGCCGCTGCCCCCAGCGACAGCGCAATTGGCAGTGCACCCAATGCCATGGCAAGACTCGTCATCAGGATCGGGCGCAGGCGCATAGTAGCTGCTTCTATCGCAGCCCTCGCTTTTTCCAGCCCTCCGTCCCGCTTATGATTCGCAAATTCCACGATCAGGATACCATTCTTCGTCACCAAACCAATCAACATAATCACCCCGATCTGTGAGAAGATATTCCAGGTCTGACCAAAGATCCACAGTGAGAACAGCGCCCCTGCAAATGCCAGTGGTACTGTGAGCATAATGATAAACGGATCGACCCAGCTCTCAAACTGTGCAGCCAGTACCAGGTAGATCAGCACCAATGCCAGTACTAATGCAAACATGGTATTGGAACCACTCTCTGCATAGTCCCTGGAAGATCCTGACAATGCTGCATTGTAAGAATCATCGATTACCCCTTTCTTTTGCAGGTCATTATAAATACGGTACATGGCATCAATACCATCCCCGATTGTTTTACCCGGCGCCAGTCCTGCGGAGATGGTGGCAGATTTATAACGATTAAAGTGATAAATAATCGGCGGACTTGTTTCTTCGTGAATCGTCACCACGTTGTCCAGCTGAATGGCCTCTCCCCTGCTATTGCGTACATAGAAGTTCTGCAGGTCAGCAGGTTTATCACGATTGCCACGAAATACCTGGCCCATTACCTGGTACTGCTTACCATTGCGGATAAAGTAACCATAGCGCACGTTACTCAAAGCCAGTTGCAACGTTTGTGAAATATCATCTACAGATACACCCAGTTCACTCGCCTTGTCACGATTGATCAGAATGCGCAATTCAGGTTTATTGAACTTGAGGTCTACGTCCACACCGGCGAAGGTGGGATCATTATTTGCCTCATCGAGGAAGAGCGGCAATACCCTGGATAAACTATCGAAGTTGATATGCTGCAATACGAAGGATACGGGCAGTCCGCTACGACGCCCTACCTGGATGGTTTGCTGCTCGATGGCAAATACCTTGCCTTCGGAGAACTTGTACATATTCCGGTTCACCATGTTCACAATTTCCTTCTGAGAGCGGTTTCTCTCCTTTGGTTCTGTGAGTACCACATTTGCAAAACCACTATTCACCGCACCCCCTCCACTAAAGCCGGGCGCTGTGACGGTGAGTACGATATTCTTTTCAGGAATAGAATCGATCATAAACTGGGTGAGCCCATCCATGTACCGTTCCATATAATCGTACGAAGTACCTTCAGGTGCTGTGATGGAGAGGCGGAACTGACTACGGTCTTCGATCGGGGCCAGCTCTGATTGCAGGTTGCGGAAGATGACGTAAATCATGGCCACACAACCTAAAAGAATCAGGATCGCTATCCAGCGTGCCTGCATGAATTTCTCCAATGCGCCCTGGTAACTATCTTCCATCCAGGTAAAGAAAGGTTCCGTTTTGGTATAGAACCAGGAATGGGTATGTTTTTTACGGCCCAGTTTTACATTCAATACAGGCGTAAGTGTGAGCGATACAAAAGCAGATACGAGCACGGCACCTGCTACCACAATCCCAAACTCCCTGAACAGGCGGCCTACGAACCCCTGCAGAAACACAATTGGCAGAAATACAAACGCCAGGGTGATACTGGTAGCAATAACAGCAAAGAATATTTCTTCAGATCCTTCCCTGGCTGCCTGCATACGTGGCATGCCGGCTTCAATCTTTTTATAGATATTTTCCGTGACCACAATACCATCATCCACCACCAGCCCCGTAGCGAGTACGATGGCCAGCAGTGTCAATATATTAATGGTGAAGCCACTCACATACATGATAAAGAATGCCGCAATGAGGGATACCGGGATATCCACCAGTGGACGGAAGGCCATGAGCCAGTCGCGGAAGAAAAGGTAGATGATAAGGATCACCAGCACCAGTGCCACGATGAGGGTTTCTTCCACTTCCTCGATGGATTTGCGGATGAAGCGGGTATTATCGATGGCGATATTGGTGCTCAGATCTGGTGGAAGGTCTTTTTTTAGCTGCTCATACCTTTTATAGAATTCGTCGGTGATGGCTACATAGTTAGACCCTGGCTGTGGCGTCAGTGCCAGGGCAATCATAGGCACTCCCGATTCTTTCAGGATAGTTTCTTCATTTTCAGGGCCTAACACGGCCTGACCTACATCCCTGAAATGAATCACGCTGCTATTTACATTCTTAATAATCAGGTTATTGAAATCCTCTTCGGTATTAAGGCGGCCAAAAGTACGTACGGTTAGTTCGGTGGCATTACCGGCTATTTTACCGGAGGGTAGTTCTACGTTTTCCCTGGCCAGTGCATCCTGCACATCAGAAGGTGTGAGGCTGTAGGCGGAGAGGCGGGCCGGATCCATCCAGAGGCGCATGGCGTATTTCTTTTCGCCCAGTATGCGGATGGAGCTGACGCCGGGAATAGTTTGCAGTCTTTCCAGCAGTACGTTGTTCGCATATTCCGTGATTTCCAGTTGATTGCGGGTATTACTCTGCAATGTCATGGAGAGGATATAGTCCGAGTTGGCATCTTCTTTAGATACGACTGGTGGCGCATCAATATCAGGAGGCAGGTTACGGAGTGCCTGCGATACTTTGTCGCGTACGTCGTTGGCAGCGGCTTCGAGATCAATGCCCAGTTCAAATTCAACCGTGATATTGGAAGTCCCCTGACTACTGCTGGACGATATATTTTTAATACCGGCAATCCCGTTGATCGATTTCTCGAGGGGTTCGGTAATCTGTGTTTCAATAATATCTGAGTTGGCACCTGCATAGGAGGTACGTACGTTTACGATGGGTGGATCTATGGCAGGGAAGTCTCTTACCCCCAGAAAGTTGAAGCCCACAATGCCAAAGATGACGATGATAATGTTCATCACGATGGCAAATACGGGACGTTTGAGCGATAGAGAGGGAAGGCTCATGGTCTGGTTTGTTTAGTTGATCTTGTTATACTTTAATACCATACCGGGTTTGAGTTGCAGCATACCGCTGGTAACCACTGTATCACCTTTGCTGAGACCGTTGGTGATCTGTACGTTGTCAGCATCCCGGATACCTGTTTCCACTACTACGAATTTTGCTTTGCCCTGGTCGGCGATGATCACTTTCTTGTCGCGGGTACCTGGAATTACGGCCTGCGAAGGGATCATGAGGGCATCGGGCATATTGCGGAGGGCGATTTGTACATTAGCAAAAGCGCCGGGCAGTAACTGGCCGGGATTAGGTACGATGGCTCTTAATTTAATGGTACGGGTAGCCAGGTCGATTTTAGGATCGATGGCGTAGATCTGTCCTTTATAAGAATGGGAGTCGCCGGCTACTTTGAAGTCTACAGCATCGCCTTGTCTGATGGCATTGCGGTATTTTTCGGGAACAGTGAAATCGATCTTGAGGGGATCGATTTGCTGGAGGGTGGTAATAACAGTAGTATTATTGACGATTGCGCCCAGGGAGATATTACGGAGACCGAGCCGGCCACTGAAGGGGGCTCTGAGTTCTGTTTTCTGGATCTGGGTGCGTGTATAATCTATATCGGCTCCATATGCGCTCACCTGGTTGCGGGTTACATCTACATCCTGGCGGCTGATACCGTTGATCTTCAGGAGGTTTTCCTGTCTTTCGAGGGTAGTTTTGGCCAGTTGTTGCTGCAATTGCAGTTTAGCCAGCTGGGCTTTGAGGTCTTCGTCATAGATTTTGACGAGGAGGGCGCCTTTGGCTACCTGGGTACCTTCTTTGAAGAAGAGGCCAGTAACTTTGCCGGTAATTTCGGGTTGGATCTGGACTTCTTCATTGCTTTGGAGGGTGCCGCTCGCATCAATAATTTCGTCCAGGGAGGAGGTGTGTACAATAAAAGCGTCTACCAGCAAGGGTTTGTTCCCTTTGCTACCACGTACAGTTTCTTTGTTGTTGGGTGCTGCTTCTTTTTTAGGAGCAGCGAACCTGGTATAAATGATACCAATAATAACTACAGCCAGTATCAGGTAAACGACTGTTTTCAGGAACTTTTTGTTACCAGCCATTTGTTCGCATATTTATGTTGCAGGGGATATTGCCCCGGGCAAATTTAATAAAAGCCCGTGCTGATAGGGAGTTTCATGTGTTAATTAAAGTTAATCGACCTTTAACCGTATATAGGAGGCATAAAAGGAGGTTGAATGGCAAATGTAGGAATATTATATGTGTACTTTGAAGCATATACGGTGCGAAAAGGGGGTGTTTTCCAGGCATGGGGAGAATTCAAAATATCTGTCTAATCCTTTGTGGGGATGGGTTTAGGGCCTATAACACTAAAGTAAATTGGGTAAAATTCGCCTCTGTTCTTGTCAATTCAATAAAAATTATATTTTTGCACTCAAGTTTTAAACCAAAAACACTTAAAATTATGTCAGACATTGCATCAAGAGTTAAAAAGATCATTATTGACAAATTGGGCGTTGACGAAGCTGAGGTAACTCCTGAAGCCTCCTTCACCAACGACCTGGGCGCTGACTCTTTGGATACGGTAGAACTGATCATGGAATTCGAAAAAGAATTCAACATCTCCATTCCTGACGAACAAGCTGAAACTATTACTACTGTTGGCCAGGCAGTTGCCTACCTGGAAGAACATGTAAAATAATCCTACTTAATCAGATTTGTTTTAATGCAACCAAGACGAGTAGTCGTTACAGGTTTAGGCGCACTTACACCGCTCGGCAATTCCGTATCCGAATATTGGAAGGGATTGACGGACGGTGTATCCGGCGCCGGGCCTATTACACAATTTGATGCTTCCAAGTTCAAAACCCGTTTTGCTTGCGAACTGAAGAACTTTGATGCGACCAATTACCTGGACAAAAAGGAGGCCCGTAAAATGGATCCCTTCACGCAGACGGCTGTTATAGCTGCTGACCAGGCCGTACAAGATGCCGGGATCGACCGCAATTCTGTTGACGTAGACAGGGTTGGGGTTATCTGGGGTTCTGGTATTGGTGGTATGATCAATTTCTGTCAGGAAATGAAAGATTTCGGTCAGGGCGACGGAACTCCCCGTTTTAGCCCTTTCCTGATAGCCCGGTTAATTATCGACATTGCGGCAGGGCACATTTCCATTCGCCACGGTTTCAGAGGACCCAATTTCTCGGTGGTGTCTGCCTGTGCTTCCGCTACCAATGCCATTATTGAGGCCATGCAGTACATCAGGTACGGCAGGGCGGATGTAATGATCACCGGAGGATCTGAAAACGTTATAAACGATGCCTGTGTAGGCGGTTTTAACGCTATGAAGGCCCTATCCGAGCGAAATGATGACCCGGCCACAGCCTCCCGACCCTTTGACCTGGACCGTGATGGGTTCGTAATGGGAGAAGGTGCAGGAGCACTGGTGCTAGAATCCTATGAACATGCGATTGCTAGAGGTGCCAAAATTTATGCTGAACTGGCAGGAGGTGGCGCTACAGCAGATGCCTATCATATCACAGCACCCCATCCAGAAGGATTAGGCGCTATGAACGTCATGCGAATGGCGCTGTTAGACGCTGGACTGCAACCCAATGCAATTGACTACATTAACGTACACGGTACTTCTACTCCCCTTGGAGACGTTGCCGAAGTAAAAGCGATCCAACAGGTATTTGGTGAAGATGCATATCGATTGAATATCAGCTCCACCAAGTCTATGACTGGTCACTTATTAGGCGCAGCCGGTGCGATCGAGTCGATTGCTGCTATCATGTCTGTCATACATGGTATTGTTCCTCCTACCATTAATCATTTTACGGACGATCCTGAACTGGATCCCAAATTAAATTTTACCTTTAACGTCGCACAACATAGAGAAGTAAACGCTGCATTAAGCAATACCTTCGGTTTTGGAGGGCATAATGCATCCGTGATTTTCAAAAAATTTGTTGCTTGATTGTGTGAAATTACTGCCAGGATTTTTATATCGATTTGTATCCGGTAAGAGAAGTCTTTACAAGGATCTGTATAACCTGCTGGGCTTTGCCCCGGGCAATTTCTCATTGTATGAAGTGGCCCTGAGCCATCGCTCGAGCAAGGAGAAGTTTCTGGAGAGCAATGAACGGTTGGAATACCTGGGTGATGCCATCCTTGGTGCCATTATCGGCGATTACCTCTTCAAGAAATATCCTTATAAGACAGAAGGCTATCTCACCGAAATGCGGTCCAAAATTGTGAACCGCCAGCAGCTTAATGATATTGCTATCAAGATGGGCCTGCGCAAGCTCACCATTTACGATAAGTACAATAGTTTCCTGAAGATCTCCCAGATCTTCGGCAATACCCTCGAGGCCCTGGTCGGCGCTGTATACCTTGACAAGGGGTATAACCGTACCAAACAGTTTGTGCACCAACGCATTATCATGCCTTACATTGACCTGGAACTGCTTGAAAGTGTGGAAATGAACCACAAAAACAAGTTGTACGGATGGGCCAATAAGCATGGTAAAGTCCTGGAGTTCGACCTGCTGGAAGAACAGATGGACAATGGTCGCCGCATCTTTACTGTAGGTGCAGTAGTAGATGGGGAGCTCATTTGCAGTGGTAAGGCATTCAATAAGAAAGATGCCAGCCAGATTGCGGCACAGCAGGCAATAGAACTGCTGGGGTTGGGGGAAAAGTAACCTTTCTGAATTATTTTACCGGTTGTCTTAAGATCGTTTTCAGTTTTTCCGGCGCAGTTTTGCGTGGGTCGCTGAGGTATATCTCGTGGTGCCGGCCATTCCAGGTTAGCCCTTTTTCTTCCATAAAGTCGTGTAGTAACTGTAAGGATACCGGTTCAGTAGCATAGGGGCCTGTGTGTAGGATCTGTATGCTTTGGCCTTCGGCCAGGGTCTGCAGGTAGACCTGGTTGAAGTATTGAATGGGTTTCTTTTGATAGGCCTTTTTCAGGATGTTCTTCACATCGTTCTTATTGATGAAGTCGGGCATGCGAATGAGGAGCTGCCAGCGCCACTGATCGCGGGGAACCTGCATCACTTCTTTGAAGTCTCCATAGTTTTCCACATCGTCTACCCACCAGAGGCCTTCCAGTTTGCAAACTACGAAGTCCAGTTCCATCTTTTTGTAGTGCATTTTGATGCTGTAAGCGCCTGTGTACAGGGCTTGTGTGCTGGCAGCGAAGAGGGGGCCGTTTGGGTCACCCTGGCCTTCGATGGTGAGGTAGTGGCCGGGGGGGACGAAGAGTAAGGCCGGTTTTGCGGTGGCGGTGTAGAGTTCCTTATAGGTTTTAGTAAGGTCGATTTTGGACATATGCATTATCGTTAATAATGCAAAGGACGAGATGGCAAGTGACAGCGTTATGTCAGTAGCGATCAAAAAGTTGGGATTGCTTCGCAACCCCAACTTTTTGATCGTCGCGGATCGTTTAACGGATCGCGGAGCGATCCGTTAAACGATCCGATAGGTATTGCTCAGATATTTCAATAGCTAATATGCGCATATGTTCCCTCAACTCCTCCGGCCCTATAATCTCCACCTCCTTCCCCATCGTCAGCACCCATCTCCCAAACCAATCCAGGTGACTGGTCAGAAACACCATTTCCACACACTCTCCTACCGTCTGCTCTTCCATCAGGCCATAATAAAAC
Organism: Chitinophaga sp.; assembly: GCF_039596135.1. GTDB lineage: Bacteria > Bacteroidota > Bacteroidia > Chitinophagales > Chitinophagaceae > Chitinophaga. Next base: position 107,438 of record NZ_JBCNKH010000009.1, on the reverse strand, counting down.
CGCTGGTTCCCCAGTTTCTTCGCCATACATGGCGTAAACCTTAGCTTCACCACATGTGGGTAAGCAGCAGGTTCTGCATATTTCTCCATATACTCTTTCAGTGAGATATGCCTGTCCCTGTCATAAGCAACATCCGTAACAGCCAGGTTCCTGATGCGGTCCATCCTGAAATTGCGATAGGCATGGCGTAGCCTGCACCAGGCAATGAGGTACCAGTATCCCATCATATATATAATACCAATGGGCTCAATTTCCCTATGTGTCAGGGTTTCGTTGTGCAGGGCAAAGTAATCCATTTTGAGCATCAGGTGTTTGCCCAGCGAATATTGAATATCTGAGAGAAAACGGTTCGGAAACTCGCTATCCTCCGGTGGTCTGCGGGCAATGACGGCAATATTCTCTTCCAGCGATTCCAGGAAGTCTTTTTCACTGCTGCGCAGTACCGCCCTGATCTTTTGCATGGCGTTGCCAAACTGTTTTTTATTGGAATGATCGCTCAGTTGGGCCATCAGCTTCTCTCCCGTCAGCAAAGCGGCTGCCTCCTCCCTGTTAAACATTACAGGGGGCAGGTGATAACCTTCTACCAGGTAATAACCTGTACCGGCCTCCGCGCCTACAGGTACCCCTGCTTCCTGCAGGGCCCTGACGTCGCGATATACAGTTCTGAGGCTGATTTGAAAGCGTTCTGCAATCTCAGCAGCCTTCACAATTTTCTTGCCCTGCAGCTGAATAAGTATGGCAGAGAGGCGGTCGATCCTGTTCATAGCAGGTAATTTAGAAATAAATTGAAAAAAAATACGAAACCCGTTAAACTTCGGATATTAATCACCGTCTTATATACAGAAAATATTTGAGAGCAATACTTTAGAGAAACGAATTGAAGTATAGAAAAAGCGAAAAAGTCTAAGCCTCTGAAAAATATTTAAAATTTTGATGCTACAGTACAGAATATAGGTTAAATGGTAAGTCCCTGCAATTTTTTGCGGGGACCTTTTTTTTATAGAGGTCTTTGCGGGTATAGATTAAATTATTAATCAATTTGATCATGTAAATATCATTCTAATTCTACGGTTTTCACCTTCCCATATAATTTAGAATCATTAACTTATGATTAACAGATTTACAAAAGATTCATTCTAATTTTGATTCAAGCAAAATTCAAATGAGTTTTTTTAATGGTTAATTTGGGGAGGGCCTGATATTTATCAGGCCCCATTTTTTTGGGTATTACTCATCCCGGAATAAGCAATGATTCGTAAATGATTTTTATAGTTCGTAGTTTAGTCCCCGCAGCCAGTGAGAATGGACTGGTGAACAATACTATTACTACAGGTGATACTTTTTTAAATCAGGTAAATTGGGGTCCGGAAACAGCTATCAGTCATTCATAGCGGAAGAGGTACTGTGGAATGCCTTCAGACAGGACGACGAACAGGCCTTTAGTGAGATGTACAGACGTTTTGCTGCTGTATTGTATAACTACGGCTACCACCTTGCGGGCGATGCTGCACAGGTGCAGGATGCCATGCAGGACCTTTTTGCCGATCTCTGGCGTACCAGGCACAATCTTTCTGAGACTACTTCTGTCAAATATTACCTTTTCAGGTCTTTGCGCAGGCGTTTGCACCGCTTATCTGATGCAAAGGCGGCCCCCGTACTGGATTGGTCATTGCAGGAAGAAGCTTCGGCAGAGGATATCCGTATTACAGGAGAAGAAGACCTGATGCAACAGCTTCGGTTGCAAAAAGCGATGCTACAATTGCCGGCAAGGCAACAGGAGGCGATCCGCCTCCGGTTTTATGATAATTTTAGCTGGGAGGAGATCTCCGGCATTATGGGCGTAAACGAACAATCTGTCCGAAACCTTGTGCAGCGTGCAGTTGTCAAACTGCGGGAGCTGCTGTAGAAGATTTTTTTAAAAAACATTAACATAAGTGAGTTAAAACCCCTCTTCCCCGTCTTTATACCTATACATGGATTACTCAAACTTCGATACCGCCGATTTTGTAACCGACGATAGTTTCGTCGCCTGGGTAAAGAATGGCGAAAACGCAGGCCATTGGGAATCCATAGCACGCGATTTTCCCGGGCAGCGGGCTGCCATGCTGCAGGCACGCGCCATTATACAGGCAGCTTCCCGGGTTCCTGCATTTGGTTTGAAGGAAAATGTTGATGCTGCCATGTGGCAAAATATCCGCGAAAGCATGGATGCGCCCCAACAACCAGTGCGGAGACTCCGCCCCTGGTATATAGCTGCCGCTGCTGTGCTCATTGCCCTGGTGGCTACCACCATTATGTGGTACACCATGCAAAAGCAGGATCACAGCGCTTATCACGAATTGGTGGCAAAAGCTGAAACAGCCCAAAATACCTTTGTTGAGCGCATCAACAAAGGCAAAAAACCTGAAACCGTCAGCCTGCCCGATGGTAGTTCTGTGATATTGCAACCCGGCGCCCGGATCAGTTATTCCTCCTGCCCCAGTGGTAAATGCCACCGCCAGGTATACCTTTCCGGTGCTGCATTTTTTGAAGTAAAAAGAAACATTGAACCTTTTGTAGTATATGCCAACGAAATGGTAATCAACGTACTCGGCACCTCATTCCTGGTCAAAGCCTATGACGAAGATACCCTGGTAAGTGTGGCCGTAAAAACCGGAAAGATTGCTATTGCAATACAACCAAAAGAGAACGATGCCCGGGCAAGTATATCTGCCAATCAACAGGCGATACTGAAACGTTCCACTCATGCGTTAAATGTATTGCCCATGACTGTAACAGCAACCGCCCAGCCAACTGTAACTGAACTGTACTCGTTTGTATTCGCAGACGCCCCTGCAGATAGTGTGCTGACCCTGCTGGAAAAAGCCTATGGTGTGCATATCAACTATGATAAAACCCTGATGGCTGGCTGTAGACTCACAGCCTCCCTGGATGACGAACCACTGAAGGAAAAATTAAAACTTATTTGCCAGGCACTGGAAGCAAACTGTACGATCGAAGGAAATGAGATTACGATAACAACCAAAGGATGTCATTAATAGTGTTCACGTACGCGTAGCATTGCTGCAAGGAATGTAGAGAGTTCCCCGTCGACACACTATTCCACGAAATACGTTATTGAGAACAAAAAAAATTACACTGATACTTATGCTTTACATCACGTAATGAAAAAGCCAGCGGTATGGCCGTACCACTGGCTGAAATGAATACTCTTGCGGCACCGCCTTATACCCGCTCCACTGGGATAAGACACCCTTTCTATTTCCCATTACAAACAGGAACACAATTCAAGTTATGAAAAAAAGACTACGAATCCATGATTTAATCTTTATGGTCATGCGTACATGCTTTTACCAGCTGCTAATTGCCACGTTATGTACCGGTCTCACTTATTCAAAGTCCACTGAGGCCCAGGAAATTCTCACCCAGCCTGTATCTATCGATGCCCGTCAGCAATCCGTTGACCAGGTGCTGTCTAAGATCGAAAAACTGGCTGATGTGAAATTCCTCTATTCTTCCACGCTTATCAGCGCTTCCCGCAAAGTCAACCTGGAAGCCAGACAGGAGCCACTGGGTAAAGTACTCGATAAGCTACTTGCCCCATTGCAACTCTCCTACCAGGTCGATGGGCGGCAAATTGTACTCAATCGATTACGCAACGTAGAGGAAATTACTTATGCCGCGGATGCTGTCGTACGCGTTCAGGGTAAAGTGGTAGACGAAAAAGGAACACCACTCCCTGGGGTAAACGTAAAACTCAAAAACGGTACCGCCGGTGCCGTTACTGATGCCGGAGGTAATTTCGCTTTCAATGCACCAGACCTCTCCGGTACCCTCATCTTCTCTTATGTAGGGTATACTACCAAAGAAGTAGAGATGAATGGACTCAGCGTCATCAACGTCACACTGGAACCTTCTGCCACTTCGCTGAACGATGTGGTGATCGTAGGTTATGGTTCACAAAAGAAAGAATCACTCACCGGTGCCATCGCTTCAGTTTCTTCTAAAGACCTGGGCGATGTACACGCTGGATCTACTGTAAGTACCGTACTGGCAGGTAAACTGCCGGGTGTAACCTTTCGTATGTCCGACGCACGTCCGGGTGCGAGTGCATCTGTACAGATCCGCAACATGGGTGATCCGTTGTACGTAATTGATGGTATCCAGCAGGATCAGGGTCAGTTCAACAACATCGCACCGAACGATATTGAAACCATCACTGTACTGAAAGACGCTTCCGCTGCCATCTATGGTATGCGGGCCGCGAATGGGGTAGTAGTGGTTACTACCAAGAGAGGTAAACTGAACAGCCGCAATACAATCAACCTTGCAGCGTATACCGGCTGGCAAAACTGGACCCGCTTTCCCAAAGGCGTAAACGCTTATGAATGGATGGCTGGTAAAGCAGATGCAGAAATGAACCAGTATGGTTCTACTACCATCACCAAGGCTGAACTGGAAAAATGGAAAGCAGGTACTGAAACCGGTTACAAGAGCTTTGACTGGTATAAATTTATTGTGAAAGACAATGCGCCGCTGACTAACCTGAACCTGAACTTCAGCGGTGGTTCCGACAGGATCAACTACTACGTATCTGCTACTCACCTGAAACAATATTCTGTATTGGGCAGAGAATTCACATTCGAACGTACCAATATTCAGAGCAATATCGAAGCGAAAGTTTCTGACAACTTCAAAATCGGTGCACAGATCAACGGCCGCGTGGAAACCCGTGATCAGCCAGGTGTACCCGGTGTGGACGACTACTGGGAAGCTCGTTTCGCTATCCTGCGAAACACGCCTATCGAACGCCCTTATGCGAACGATAACCCCAATTATCCCAACAATATCGGGCACAATACGGAGAACTGGGCCTTGCAAAACAAGAAGTTGTCCGGCTACTGGCACGAAGACTGGCGCGTACTGCAAACTAACCTGACTGCGGAATACAAGTTTCCCATCGATGGTCTGAGCGCAAAAGGTCTGTTCTCTTATTTCTATGCAAACAGGATCATGAATGGTCACGAGTATACTTATAATGTATATACTTATGATCCAAATACTGACACCTACAATGTAACAGGTGGTAGCTCCAACCCATGGCGGGAAAGAGATAACCATACCAACCTGTCTCCTACCATTCAGTTACAACTGAATTATGGACATTCATTTGGCAAGCATAACGTAGGCGGTACCGTAGTAGCAGAAAGGATCAAGAGAAGGGAAATTGACAACTGGCTGCATGCCGTGCCAACTACCAACGATCTGCCACTGATCTACTTCAGTACGATGGATACCTATAATGATTACGACTCTACTACTGCCCGTCTGGGTTACATAGGCCGGTTCACTTATAACTACGCCAGCAAATACTACCTGGAAGTATCTGCAAGAAGAGATGCCTCCTGGAAGTTCGCACCTAACAAACGCTGGGGTACCTTTCCTGCAGTGCAGGCCGGCTGGCGTCTTACTGAAGAACCTTTCTTCCAAAACCTCGTAGGTGGCAAAAGAATACTGAGCGAACTGAAACTGAGAGGTTCCTATGGTAAGCTGGGTGATGATGCAATTCCGCTGACTGCATACGACTACCTCTCCGGTTATAACTACAACTCCTCTACGGTGATCCTGGATGGTAAGTCAGTGATCGGTTCTGCTTACAAAGGCGTACCTATTGATAACATCTCCTGGTATGTAAGTAAAACATTGGACGTAGGTGCTGACTTTGGTTTCTGGGACAACAAGCTCAGTGGTGCAGTAGATTACTTCAAGAGAAAAAGAACAGGATTGCTGGGTACCAAATACGACATCCTCGTACCAAGCGAACTGGGTTATACACTGCCATACGAAAACGTGAAGAGCGATGTGGTATCCGGTGCTGAGTTTTCTGTCAACTACCAGGGGCAGATCAAGAAAGTTCGTTTCACAGTAGGTGCTAACTTCTCTTACGCACGTCCAAAAAACCTGAAAAGCTACAAACCTGTATTCCTGAACTCATGGGATCACTATCGTAACTCTTCCGAAAACCGGTACAGTAATACATTCTGGGGATATAACGTAATCGGGCAGTTCCAGTCACAGGAGCAGATCAACAACTATCCTGTAAACATCGACGGAGCCGGAAACAAAACATTATTACCAGGCGACCTGATTTACAAAGACTGGAACAATGATGGTGTGATTAACGACCTGGATACCCGTCCTATTGGATGGGGTACCGGTAAGAACCCAATCATCAACGGTGGTTTCAACTTTACAGTAGCATATAGCAACTTCGATTTCAGGGCCGACTTTTCTGCAGGTACGGGTTACTCCTTCAACCGTAACTACGAAATGCGTATTCCTTATACCAACCAGGGTAACCTGCTGGCAGAGTTCTACAACGATCGCTGGCACAGGGAAGATCCTTATGACCTGAACAGCAAATGGATTGCCGGTAAATATCCTGCACTGCGTTTCAACAATGGAGGTCATAGTAACTACAATAAGAACTCCGACTTCTGGCTCACTAACGTTCATTACATCAGGGCACGTACACTGGAACTGGGTTACACCATTCCTAAGCACATCCTTGCCAAGGCCAGGATTGAACGTTTCCGTGCCTACATCAACGCTTATAACCTGTTCTCTATCGACAATCTGCATAAGACAGGTATAGACGCTGAAGTCGCTGATGATAACGGTCTCACGTATCCACAAAGTAAGTATGTGAATATTGGTTTTGACCTTTCCTTTTGATCCATTAATACAGCAATTAGATGAGAAAATATCTTTTAATCATATCAGCTGCCCTTGTGTTCGTGTTTGGTTGTAAAAAGGATGCTGACTTTCTGCAAACTGATCCTTCCAATATTCTGACAGACGAAGCTGTGTGGAAAAGTGAAAGCCTGGTACTGTCAGTACTCGCTGACCTTTACAATCGTTATGTAGATCAGCAGACCATTACCAACTGGGTGGAGTTTACCAACTTTGACGAAGCATTCCCTTCTCAGGCCAGTGAATACTGGCGTGTACAACAGATTGACTATCCTTATGACTGGTGGTCATTGTGGGATTACGGCCAGATGCGCGACCTGAACCTGTTTATTCAGAAGTGTGCTGCAGCAACGGCTTTGAGTGACGATGCACGTACCCGTTTCCTGGGCGAAGCCCGCTTTCTGCGTGCTGCACTGTACTTTGAAGAGGTAAAACGGATGGGTGGTGTGCCTTTGATCACCGAGCCTATGACTTACGATTTCAGTGGCGATCCTACCTATTTGCAACATGCAAGAGCGAAAGAATCTGAAATATATGACTTCGTAATTTCAGAAATGGATACGATCAAAACCATGCTACCTGATGATGCCGGCACACAGTCAAGAGCTACCAAAGGCGTAGCATTGGCCATGCAGGCCCGGGCAGCGCTTTATGCAGCTTCTATCGCAAAGTATGGAACTACTACACCTGCTGTAATCACGGCCGGTGGCGAAGTAGGTATCCCTGCTGATAAAGCTGCCGGCTACTACCAGGTAGCACTGGCTGCAGCACAGGAACTGATCAATGGAGGTAAATATTCCCTTTATCAGAAGAAAGCAGAAGATCTGCAGGAAAATTTTGCAGCAACATTTTATGATAAGTCCAATAACCCGGAAGTGATCTTTGCACAGGATTTCAAATTGAAAAGCGGAAAGGTACAGGGATGGACAATCGCTAACCAGCCATGGTCTTCAGCCGAAGAACAACAGGGTGGTCGCGTGAATCCTTCCCTTAACCTTGCTGAGCAGTATGAAAAACTGGACAACACATATGCGCCATTTGCCACTAACTCCGGCAGTGACTACATCTATTACGACAACCCGGGCGACATCTTCGCTGGCAGAGATGCAAGATTAGGTGGTACCATCATGCTGCCTGGCTCTAAATTCAAAGGCAAGGACCTTGACATATGGGCAGGTATTATGTATTGGAACAATGGTGCTTACAGCATCATCAGTGGCGATACCTATGGCGAAATCGGCAATATTCCCGGTGGCCCTACAGGTGTACAGATAGTAGGTACTGATGGCCCTATAGATGGTAAAGAGTATTCTGCACAGACAGGTTTCCTGGTACGTAAATTCATGGATCCTACTGTAGGTTCCGGACAGCTGGGTACACAGAGTGAAGTTTGGTGGGTACGTTATCGTTATGCCGAAGTATTGCTGAACGCTGCGGAAGCCGCTTTCGAACTGAATCAGCCCGATGTGGCAGCAGGTTATATGAACACGGTGCGCGCAAGAGCAGGTTTGACCACTCCACTGACTGCTGCAGACATCACCTTTGACAGAATTGTGCATGAAAGAAGAGTAGAACTGGCATTTGAAGGGCATGAACTGTTTGATAACAAACGCTGGCGCCTGGCTCATAAAGTATGGAACGGAGAAAGCATTAATGCCACAGAGTTACAGGCCAATATCGGGAAAGCTGATAAAGTAAATACCATGATCTACGGTCTCTGGCCTTATAAAATTTATAACCCAGGCAGTGCAAACGATGGTAAATATGTGTTCAAAGTAGTGAAACCTGCTAACGTAACAGCGGCACACCGTTTCAACCTGGGTAATTACTATTCTTCTATCTCAGCAGACATTCTGAGTAATAACCCTAAGCTGGTAAAGAATCCTAATCAGTAAAATGAAAATTATGTTTCGTAGAAAATATATCACCGGTCTATTGATTGCCATGACTGCATTTGCATGCAAGAAGGATAATTATGATGAACCAAAAACTACCTTCCAGGGTAGTATCACTTACCAGGGTGAAGCCATCAATGTTGCTTCGCTGGCTGTATATTTTGAACTGTGGGAACCGGGTTGGGGTAAGAGTGGCGCGATCGCAGTGCAGGTCAAAGAAGATGGTTCATTTTCTTCCCTCCTGTTCAACGGTACTTATAAGCTGATTATTCCTGCTGGTCAGGGTCCATTCAGATCCGTAACGAACAATGCCACTAACAGTGATACTATTCCGTTGAACCTGTCTGGCAGCACGACTATGAATATAGAGGTAATGCCTTATTACATGATCCGTAACCAGCAGATTGCAAAGAGTGGTACCACAGCAGCAGCCACTTTCAAACTGGAACAGATTATCACCGATGCCAATGCGAGAAGTGTTGAAAACGTGTATCTTTACCTGAACCAGACGGCCATCGTAGACCAGAGCAATTATGTGGCGAGGACTACGCTGGCAGGTAGTAGTATCACCGATCTGAATAACGTATCCATGTCTGTAGACATACCTGCTTCTCTTTCATCTATAGGTACCACAGGTGCGCAGAATTATGCATACGCAAGGATTGGAGTGAAGATCGCCGGTGTGGAAGATCTGCTCTATTCTACCGTAGTAAAAATTGACCTTTAAATATTAGTCATCACCGAACCGCTGAGTGCAATGAAAATTTGTATTCAGCGGTTTTTTAATTTTTGTATATGAAATCTGTATTCCGGCTTTGTATCCTGCTTTGTGCCTTTGCCTGCAATGCACAGCAGAAAAGTACCTTTCACAATCCTTTGTTATCCTCCGGACCTGATCCCTGGGTGACGTACAAGGATGGGTATTACTACTACATGCATACCGTGGGCAATCACCTGGAGCTCTGGAAAACCGCCAATATGGCCAGATTGGGCGATGCCCCGCACAAAAACATCTGGACCCCGCCTGCCACCGGTCCTTATTCAAAAGACATCTGGGCGCCGGAAATCCACTTCCTGCAGGGAAAATGGTATGTATACTTCTGTGCAGACGGGGGCGACAACCAGCACCACCGCATCTATGTGCTGGAAAACAGCGCCCCTGATCCTATGGAAGGTACCTGGGTAATGAAGGGAAAGGTGGCCGACCCTTCAGATAAATGGGCCATTGATGCGTCTGTATTTGAGCACAAACAAAAGTTGTATATGATCTGGTCAGGTTGGGAAGGAGATACCAACGGAGAGCAGGACATTTACATTGCAGCAATGAAGGATCCACTCACTATTACGGGCCCACGGGTGAGACTCTCCCGCCCTGTGTATGACTGGGAAAGATTTGGTGACCTGAATGATCCAAACCTGCCACACGTAAATGTAAACGAGGGACCGGAGATACTGAAACATGGCAATAAATTGTTCCTGTTTTACAGCGCATCTGCGTGTTGGACAGATCATTATGCATTAGGTATGCTGGTAGCAGATGCCAATAGCAACCTGCTGGATACCGCCAGCTGGAAGAAGAGTGCAAAGCCCATGTTCCTGCAATCGCCCGAAACAGGTGTGTATGCACCGGGGCATAATTCCTTCTTTACCACACCTGACGGTAAGCAAAACTGGATACTCTACCATGCCAATGATCATCCTGGCGATGGGTGTGGAAATAAGCGTTCTCCCCGTATGCAACCCTTCACCTGGGACAAAAATGGCATGCCTGTTCTGGGCAAACCAGTGTCTGTAAAGACGGAATTGAGAGTGCCTTAATTATTAATATAATATGTTTCGCAATGATACATAATGCAGCCTCAGCGGGCCGTGTTAATGTTTGTTAATAACAGGAAAGTGTGATGTGAAATTCGCAATAGTGCAGTATCTTTTCCTACGAAATCGGTTAAGTTTAAGGGCGCACTACAAATAGCACTAAACAGCACTATCAACAATTTATTCCACAGACATATGCCGTCAATAGTATTGCATTATGTTATCATTGCGAGCATTACAGTTGTATTTGTACTAGTAAATAAAATCTACGGCCACAAGGGCAAGGTGAGCAAAGAAAAACATCAGACAACAGTATACCACTACAGCAGCAGAAAAGCAACGCATTGATAACCCGCACTTAAGAGAACCTAAAATTACTGCGAAAGGGAATTTTCGTAAGCATGTTCCTTTGTATCATATTGAAGATCATTTCCTTTCTTTTAGTCTACAAAAATTATGGACTATTTTTTGGAAAATAGGTTAGCTCCCATTAAATTTGTTCTTACCACCACCTGATACAGCCCACCACTGTTCAAACAAATTCAGTTTTATTATTCACCCTGGAAATAATTTGATCCTTTATCGGACCTGTATTGCTATGCATATACCTGCCGGTCAGGGTCCAAAAATCAACCTTCTGTTCTCTGTTGTTTGGTCTGTAGGGCTGTGTCAGCAGCCTTGCAGTCCTTTTTAAAATGAAAAGTTATGAAACTGAACTTATGCAGACAGTATGCGGCCTCACTTGCCTCCCTGGGTGTCATCGCGGTGATCACCGCATTTACCATATCGGTGAGTGTAGAACAGCATCAGTTAAATAACCAGCAGGAGACACCTGCCATGAAGGTAGCAGCAGCCAACGCTGATTCCTCATCAAAGATTGTCTGTATCGATACCAGGCACTAAATAAAAAGACAAGTACACATATGCATCTGAAACCTGTAAACATAGTCAGCGGCTATAGCCGGGAGCAGTTCACCTCTGAATTTGTAAAACCCGGAAAACCAGCGTTGATTAAGGACTTTATTTTACCGGAGAGCCAGGATATATTGACAAAATGGAACTATGACTATTTTAAGAAAGAAGCCGGTAATACGTTGGTCGCAGTGCATGAAAAAGAGAATGCGCACCTGGACAAGGCCACCAGCCAGGCTGGCAATAAAATGAAGTTTGGGGATTACCTCGACCTGATAGCCGCCGGACCTACTGAAAGCCGGTTATTTCTTTTTAACCTGCTGCGCGAAAGACCAGATATCCGGAAGGAGCTGCAGGTACGAAAGCTGGCAGACAATCTGCTTACCTGGTTGCCATTCCTGTTCTTTGGCGGTGAGGGTTCGTCGGTGAGGTACCATTATGATATCGACATGTCGCATGTATTTCTTACACAGCTGCATGGGGTAAAACGGGTATGGTTATTCCCTAATAACCAGGCAAGCCTGCTCTATCGCTTACCCTGGAATTTCCATGGCCTGGCAGACCTTCGGCATCCTGACTATGATAAATACCCCGGTTTGCGCCTTTTAGATGGATATGAGTGTACGCTGAATGTGGGAGATACGATCTTTATTCCTTCTGGATACTGGCATTATATACAATACGAAACGGCAGGATATTCTGTGGCTTACAGGGCGTTGCCTGTATCACTCACTAAAAGGGCCATTGGGGTGAGGAACATCTTTATCACCCGCCGCTTTGACGATGCAATGCGTAAGCTGCTGGGCAAAAAGTGGTTTGAATACAAAACCCAAACGGCCTATAACCGCGCCAACAGGGCGATCTCTATTTTACATTAAATACAAAACCAATACCATATACGTTCTTGATACTAATATTAATATTGTGCTGGAAATACTTTCGGAAACGCGAAATGAATACATCGAGGCTGCGCCCTACAAAGTAGTCATTGGATCCCCATACTTTAGTGAGAATTTCTTCCCGCTTCAATACACGGTTTACATTGTTGAAGAACAACACCAGCAAATCGCATTCCCGGGGGGTAAGAATAATCTCTTCTCCCTGCTCCGTTACCAGCTTCAGTGAATCTATAAAAAGCTGGGTTGTGCCTATATTAATCACCCGCTGCTGGGCAGGCTCTGCGCTGACAATGGGTTGCTTTCGCTTGATGATATTGCGGATGCGCAGTACCAGTTCATCCACATCAAAAGGTTTGACCACATAATCGTCTGCACCTATCTTCAGGCCGCTCAGGCGGTCATTCTTTTCCCCTCTTGCAGTGAGGAAAAGGAAAGGTACATGATTGTTGAGTTTGATAATCTGTTCCGCCAGTTCGAATCCATTCAGCCCCGGTAGATTTACATCTATGAGCAGAATGTGATAGGCATTGGGCGATTTCTCAAACACGTCCAGGGCAGTCCGGCCATTTTGCTGCCAGTCCACATCAAAATCCATTAATTCCAGGTATTGTTTTACAACGTTTCCGAGGTCTGCTTCATCCTCTACTAATAGAATTTTGTGTTTCATCCCCTTACAATTTTCACTTAGGTATAATGATTACAAATGTACTTCCCATGCCAGGCTCGCTTTCCACTTTTACTGTCCATTGGTGCGCATCTATGCATTGTTTTACATAATGCAGGCCAAGCCCTAAACCCTTGGCATTTTGCGTCAGGTCTTTCTGATTTCGGTAGAATTTATCAAAGATATAACGGATTGTTTCTTTATCCATGCCTATTCCGTTATCACTGATTGAGATCTGGATGTCTGGTTCTGTTTCTATGGTGGCGACCTGTATATGTTTTACTTCCTGTAGATTGTATTTCACTGCATTATCCAGTAGGTTGAGTAGCAGGGTGGTAAAATGGAAACTGTCTGCCTCGACTACAATCGTTTCCGGGGCAGGAATAAATGACAATTGCAGGTTGTTTGAAGGGAACTTGATACTAAAATCTGTAAGGATCTCACTGATCAGTACATTCAGGTCTTCAGGGCCTTTCTGCACGTATAGCTGATCGACGGTAGCAATGTCCAGCACCTGGCCGATTAATAGCTTCAATCGCTGGGATTGCCGCTCTATGATATCAGAGAGAGAGCGGATGGCAGTTTTATTTTCGAGTACCCGTTCGTTCTGAATATTCTTGTTGGCCACCATGATGGCGGAGAGTGGGGTATGGAACTCGTGGGTAATATTGTTGATGAAATCAGTTTTTACATCGGCAATATGTTTCTGTTTGATCCAGTTGCGGAGCGTGATGAAAAACAGGATGATGATAGCCAATACCGAGAGCAGGCTCATGGTGAGAATGCCCTGCATTTGTTTGAACACCAGCTGCCGGCGGTTGTAAGGGTCCGCGTAGAGTGAAAAACTAATGGAGTAGGTATAAGGCTTTGGATCAGATACAAAGAGGCCGATAATCTGACTTTGTTCATCCGGGTTGGTAAGGTCGCCAAAGATGTGGATCCCTTTGGGGGTCTGAATAGCTTCGTCTATGAGTGGGTACTTTTTTCGCTTATCGTAGATGTTCACGTATTTCAGATCGGCAAACTGCAGGTCGATGCGTGTTACAACGAGCAGGTATTTTAACGAATCATGGATGCCTTCCCTGAGTTTGATATCTCTCAATAGCGCATCTGCGGTTTGCTTGTTGATGAGTGCATGAAAAATATGACGGAGCAGTACCTGTGTTGCCTGGCTGAAACGGGCGGTATCGCCGGATTTATAAAGGTTTTCGAGTTCATGGTACCGGGGAGACAACATGCCTTCTATAATATCTTTTCCACCTGGAAAGACGTGGTCGTTAATGATAGCTTTTGTATAACGTTCATTGATACGTCCTTTCTTTTCATAGTAGAATCTCCTGTTCAGTAGATCATAGGTATTGTATACTAACATGACCTGGACAATCGCCAATACAATGAAACAGATAACAGAAGAAGTGATATAAACCTTAACCGGATGCCTCATGAAATAATTCCTGAAAGGCAAATATATTCTTTCAATCGCCAGTTTAAGCCCCATCCGCGTTTTTCTGTTCATATTTAAATATCGGGAATTTAAATTTCATTTACAATTCGTTTGAAATTCATTGACAACTTTTAATGATCGGGATTGGTAATTTAGCAATACATAGTTTACCGTTATTACCAGAGGTTGCATCCTCTCCTTTGTGTTAAATATTACCACGATACAAGTACTCAGCTTTAAAACTGCATGCTGCAAGCCAGGCCGAGAACCAGGTCTCAACAGGTTTTTCATTCTAATAGCCCCCTGGCGTGCAGCGTGCGGTTTTTACACGGTAACAGAGTCAGTCCCGCTCTTATTTATTGTGTATTGATTATCAGCATTTTAACATTATTTAACCCTGCGCTTCACAAGCTGGCAAACCTTTTGATTTAGCCTAAGTGTTCTTCTATTACTCACCCATTAAAATGCGAGTTGACATGGCAAAAAAACAGTATGCAGGAACAAAGCATGAAGGTGGAAAGAAAGTGAAGCACCCCAGTCAGGCCGAAGCCATTGGCCTGACCACCAACAAGGAAAAAAACAGGGGCCCCCATCCTACCGGCGAGGCGAAAAAAGCAGGACATCGCGTGGCCAATCATGGTTAGCTTTCTATATCTGATCTCACAGCATTTGTACCCCACTGTTGCGACGTATTGTCGCAATAGCACAACTAATTTTTGTTTGTTATGGAAAAAAATACAATTACAGTATATATAGAAGGTCGGTCCTATCAGATTGTGATCAGTGTAAATGAGGCACGCCATGAAACCACCTATGAAGTAGTCACAAGTGGTAACATTCTGAAAGATTTCATGCCGGACAATATGGATTGGCAGGAAGATAGTATGGCATTGCCGGCAGAGAGAATCAGAATGGTGGAGAGTGAGCAGATCGCGCGAATTATCTGGACTGATATCCTGGATATGATGGAACGTTGATATGCCCCAGATAATGGATTGGAATGGCATCACAATTTGTGATGCCATTATTTTTATTAAAATAGTCTACATAAATAGTGGACTTTAAAATTCTGCGTTATATATTTGTACCACAACCCATGCGCCCACCAGGATTTCCCACCAAAAATCAGCATAGGTCGTAACCCAGGTAAGCAATCTTTACTGTAATAAATGTTCAAACACATACTGTATTGTTGTGTATTAATCATCGCATGTCATTCAGAAAACAAACCTGATCATTTTGGCTTTGGTCGTGCTGCTACGCAGCAGGAAATCGCTGCTGTACCTGCAGCTATACCACCTGATGGTACAGGATTGCCTCCGGGGCAAGGCACTGTTAGTGAAGGTAGTGTATGCTATGCGGCAAAGTGTGCCTCCTGCCATGGCAACACGGGTACTGAAGGCCCTTTCAATGTATTGGTAGCGCCTGATACTGCAAATGCCATTCCTTTTGATCAGACTGTATTCAGGGTAAAAGCCATTGGCAATTACTGGCCTTATGCTACTACTGTATTTGATTATATACGTCGCGCCATGCCTTTTAATGCACCAGGATCGTTAACAGACCAGGAAGTATACAGTATCACGGCCTGGTTATTATATAGAAATCAGCTGATTAATGAAAACTTTGTCATAAACGCGCACACACTGCCTACGGTCGTAATGCCAGCAAGGAGTAAATACGTTGTCAGTGATAATTGAACAGGCAGGATAAAAAATCATGAGTTATGCAGGAACAATTGAGTCGCAGGAAACTGCTTCTTGGCGGAGCCATGACCGCTGCGGTCGTATTGGTAAAATCTGCTTTTGGAAAAATGGTGCAGACAGGTATTCCTGCCAGCACGATGGATCCTACTAAAGTACAGGGACCGCTGCCAGGGCCGCTGGGCAGCCGTTCCCCTTTTGAGCAACCGCAACGGAAGTTTTCTTTGACTTCTTCACAAACACCCTTGCAGGATCTGTTTGGCACCATCACACCATCCGATCTGCACTTTGAAAGACATCATGCCGGTGTGCCTGCTATTGATCCCAATACATATGAACTCATGATCCATGGCATGGTTGAGCGGCCTACTATTTTTTCATTGCACGATCTGAAGCGGTTTCCCGCTGTGACAAGAACCTGTTTTATAGAATGCTCCGGCAACTTCAGAAAACCGGATAAAGAAACTATTACACCGCAGGAAATATGCGGACTCACCAGTCAGAGTGAGTGGACAGGCGTAATGCTCTCTACCATATTCCGCGAAGTAGGGATCGCTCCAAAAGCTACATGGTTCCTGGCGGAAGGTGGCGATGCTGCAATGATGACACGAAGCATTCCTGTGAGTAAGGGTTTGGACGATGCTATGATTGTTTATGCACAGAATGGGGAGGCCATCCGCCCGCAGCAAGGGTATCCGGCCAGGTTGCTGCTACCGGGGTGGGAAGGCAACACCAGTATCAAATGGCTGCGCCGCATAGAAGTAGCAGATGCTCCTTTCATGACAAGAGAAGAAACATCGAAATATACAGAGCCTGTAAAAGACGGTAAGATCCGCCAGTTCAGCTTTACCATGGATGCGCGGTCGGTGATCACCTATCCAGCTTATCCCGTACAGGTAGAAAAAGGATGGATAGAAATTCAGGGCATCGCATGGAGTGGGCATGGCAAAATAGCGAAAGTAGAAATCAGCACAGATGGGGGAAAACATTGGTACCCGGCCCGCTTACAGGAACCTGTATTCGATAAGGCACACACCCGTTTCCGTTACCTGTGGCAGTGGAACGGGCAGTCAACTGAAATCATGAGCCGTGCAATAGATGATACCGGTTATATACAACCTTTTCTCAAACAGATCATCGCCGACAGGGGTATCGGCACCGGCTACCACCTGAACCCCGTTACCTCCTGGCAGATAAGGAGGGACGGACAAGTATTGTATCAACCAGAAAAATGGATATAGTATGCTAAAATTTATTACTCATGCCTGCCTGCTTGTATTGCTGTATATACATGTGCAGGCTGCAGACATCACCATTAAAGGACGGGTGACGGACAATAACGGGCAGCAATTGCCGGGTGTAAGTGTACAGGTAACCGGCACAAAAAGAGGTGTGCTCACCCGTGCTGACGGCTCTTTTCAGCTAACGGTACCTGAGAATTCCACATTGCTTTTTACTTATTTAGGTTATCAGTCACAGCAGGTAAAAGCGACACAGGCATTATTGAATATAGTTCTTTTGCCTGATGATAAGAAACTCAGCGAAGTAGTAGTGATCGGCTACGGTACACAGGAAAGACGTAACCTTATTAGCAGTGTGGCGAGTATCAATGCCGCTGAAACCCGCCAGCTGCCGGTAGCCAGCTTCGATGCACAACTACAGGGCAAGGCCGCAGGATTACAAATAAATAGTAATACAGGCGTACCCGGTGATGGCGTGTTTGTAAGAGTGCGCGGTACTACCAGTATCAATGCCGGCAATGATCCACTGTATGTAATAGATGGGGTATTTGTAAACAATACCAGTTTGCAGACGGTGAGCACAGGTGGTCGCAATACCTCGCCCCTGGCAGATATCAACCCCGGTGATATTGAAAATGTGCAGGTACTGAAAGATGCCAGTGCAACTGCTATCTATGGTTCAAGGGGGGCAAATGGGGTCGTGATTGTAACCACTAAAAGGGGTAATTATAACCAACCTACCAAAGTAAGTGCGAACGTTTCTCATGGCTATGCAAAAGCACCTAAACTATGGGATCTCACCACTGGTCCTGAGCATGCCACACTGATCAATGAGTACTGGATCAATTCAGGTATAGACAATCCTGCACTCAATCAAACATATGCCAACCGCCCATTCCGCCCCGCATCAGAAGGCGGCCGGGGATTGCCGGAAGAGCAAAAGACATATGATCGCCTGCATAAATTATTTCGCACAGGAGAATTATCCAATTATGACATTGCTGTAAATGGTGGTGGCGATAAAACTAAGTTTTATCTCGGCGCAGGTTATTCCAAACAGGAAGCGGATATTAAACCTGTTTACTTTGAAAGAGCAAGTCTGAAACTGAATGTAGATCATCGCATCAGCGATAAGGTACAGGTGGGTGTAAGTAATGGTATCACCCGCTCCTATCGCAACCAGGCCCGTGCCGGCGACGGGCCGCAGGGTGGCTTGCTGCAATCTGCCTTGCATACCCCTACTTACCTGCCTGAGACAAATGCAGATGGCACTCCTGCACGCTGGGCAGGTTTTGATAACCTGCAGGTATTGCTGGATAATTATGATGTACATACAGTGAGCCTGCGCTACATCGGGAACCTGTATGTAGATGCCCAGTTATTGCCTGCTTTGAAATTCCGTTCCAGCTGGAGTGTGGATTATAATCATTACGATGAATCAGAATACTGGAATAACCTGACCCAGCTGGGAGCCTCTCCTACCAATGGCCTGGCTACATCGGCACTCACACAGAATAGTACCTGGATCAATGAGCAGACCCTGACTTATCAAAAACAATTGGGTCGAGGTCATAACCTCAGTGCACTGTTGGGGAATACTGTACAGAGTAATACACGCGCCAAAACATCTGCACAGGGAACTGGTTTTCCAAACAACAGTTATAAAGATATCTCTTCTGCTTCTACCCGCACATCTGAGCAAACATGGACAAAGTCTACACTGGCCTCCTTCTTTGCCAGGCTCGATTATAACTATGCAGGCAAATATTATGTAGAATTGAGTGCCCGTGCAGATGGATCTTCCCGCTTTGGTGCAAATAACCGCTGGGGCTATTTCCCTTCTGCAGGTGTATCATGGCGATTGAAGGAAGAGCAATTTTTGAAAGATGTACACTTTTTAAGTGACCTGAAACTCCGCGCCAGCTATGGCATCACGGGCAACTCCAATGGCATCGATGATTTTGCTGCCAAAGGATTATGGAGTGGCGCAGGAGGTTATCCTGACAATGAAAGCAGTGGCGATAAAGCCGCTACTGCGCCCAACCAGATTGCAAATGCTGACCTGCGCTGGGAAAAGACAAGACAGGTAAACATCGGGCTGGATGCCAGTGTGCTGGATGGACGTGTCAGCATTGAGCTGAACCTGTATCAGAAGAAAACGACGGATGTATTGTTAGAACTGCCCGTGGCCTCTATTTCCGGGTTTAGTACCTATTATTCCAATGCAGGCGAGATCAGTAATAAAGGCTATGAAGTAGCTATCCGTACTGATAATATTCATCGTAAAGATCTTACCTGGAATACGGCATTTACTATCTCAGGCAATGTAAACCGTGTGGATAAATTGCCGGTACCTATTACTCAATATAACCGTGACTGGATCAGGATGCAACAGGGATATTCTATGTATAGCTTCTGGATGTATAAACAGTTGTATGTAGATACCAAGACCGGTGCCGCTGTGTTTGAAGATGTGAATAAGGATGGAAGCATCACGGTGGCAGACAGGCAGATTGTAGGTAATGCCTTACCTAAGTTCTATGGCGGTATCTACAATAGCTTTACCTATAAAGGGTTTGACGCTGCTGTACAGTTTAATTTTCAGTATGGAAACAAGATTCTCAACCTGAACCGCTTCTTTGGTGAGGGTGGTGGTACCCGTGATGCAAACAGGGTATTATTTGCAAGTCAGCTGAAGCGCTGGCAAAAAGAGGGCGATGTGACAGACGTACCCCGCCTGACCAGCGTAGGTAACAACTATAAGCTGGAACAAAATAGCCGCTTTATCGAAAATGGCTCCTTCCTGCGGCTGCAATCACTGACCATTGGATATACTTTCAGGTTGAAAAAGATACATGCTTTGCGGGTATATGCATCTGGTACCAACCTCTGGCTGCTTACCAAATACACAGGACCTGACCCGGAAGCAAACGTTACTGCCACCCAGACGGTACAGGGCATTGACCTGGGAACACCACCACAACCACGTAGTTTCCAGTTTGGCCTGAACCTTACCTTATAAATTCAACATGATCATGAAACAAGCTATTTATATACTCTTAATATTATCGCTGGCTGCCTGCAAAAAGTTCCTGGATGTACAGCCACGCGATGCAGTATCTGATGAACAAACAATCGTAGACAAAGCCTCTGCGCAAACCGCTGTGAGAGGTATGTATCGCGCATTGGGCGATGATGATTACTATGGTTCACTCTTCCAGACCTTCGGTTATCTCTCTGGTGATAATATACAATGGACGGGCTCACAGGCAGTAATTCAGCAGTTCATTTCTCATACTGTTACAGCAGATAATGCAAATGTTGGCACCGTATGGTCCGGTATTTATGTAACCATTAACAGGGCTAACCAGGTTATTGACAAGATCCCCGGTATTGCAGATAGCTCCTTTGCTGCTGCAGATAGAAATACCCTGCTGGGTGAAGCTTATTTTGTAAGGGCCTTATCTTACTTTGACCTTGCCCGCACCTGGGGCGGGGTACAGCTGGTAACGAAACCTACGGTTACCATCAATGATACAAAAGGCATCAGGCGTAGTACGCTGGCAGATACCTATGCACAGGTATTTAGCGATCTGCATACGGCAGAATCATTACTGTCTGAAACAACCAATCGCTATCGCGCCACCCGCAAAACAGTATGGGCCTTACTATCCCGCTATTACCTCTACCAGCAAAAATGGGATTCTGCAGTCATCTATTCAACCAAACTGATAGGTGATGCGAGCAGCTATACATTGCTGAAGCCGTACGGCGCCTTCTTTGCAAACAATGTAGTCGCCACTGCAGAATCTATTTTTGAAATCTCCTACAGTGCTACGAACACCAATGGTCATCGTAACTACTGGCAGCCACCTGCAAATGGTGGTACACGGCAGTGGGCACCAAACGATGCACTGGTATCCTTACTCAATGCAGCAGGTAACAGAAACACGGCAATTGCTGTTACTAACCAGGGATTATGGTATGGCAACTTCTACTACCGTAGTCCGGCTACAGACCCTGCTTATATATTGAGAATAGCAGAACAGTACCTGATCCGTGCAGAGGCACGGGCACAGCTGAATGAACTGGAAGGTGCGCTGGCCGACCTGGATGCAGTGCGTGACAGGGCGGGGTTGAGTGCCAGTACCGCCACTTCGCAAAGCGATATCTTATTAGCAATAGAGAATGAACGCAGGCTGGAATTTGCATTTGAGCCCCATCGCTGGTACGACCTGGTACGTACTAACAGAGCCGGCGATGTACTGGGCGTAACAGATGCAAATCGCTATCTCCTGCCCATTCCGATTGCTGAATTAAATGCAGATGCTTCGTTGGAACAAAATCCTGGTTACAAATAAAACCATTTACTATGTCAGGTTATCAACGGATTTTATTCCGGTTCTTTTTCATCTATTTCGTCTTGCAGGCGGTGCCGTTTAATTTTAAATATTTTGAGCGGGTGCCTGCTGGCTTTGGCTTTCGATCGCTTTTTTATATCAGCAGGTATATGCCTGGTGATAGTTTTGCGACATGGGGAATTATAGCCATCATTGCATTGGCGGGTACTATCATCTGGTCATTGACAGAACGAAAAAATCAGTCTTATGAGCAATTGTATTACTGGTTGCGAGTGATACTGCGATATAGACTGGCAGCGGGTATTATCGCGTATGGATTACTGAAAGTATTTCCACAACAAATGCCTTTCCCATCCATTAGTCAGCTAAACACGCACTATGGCGATTTTACAGCGTGGAAGTTGTTCGCAATCAGTACAGGTATTGTACCTTCTATGGAATCCTTTCTGGGATTGGTAGAAACCACTGCGGGGCTGTTACTGTTAAGCCGGCGGACAGCGCCTATTGGTGCGGGGATTATATTGACTTTTACAGGAAATGTATTTCTTTCCAATCTCGCCTATGAAGGCGGTGAATATGTATATAGTTTATACCTGATCAGTATGGCTGTGTTTCTGATTGTATACGACCTGCAAAGAATTATATCATTAATATCTTTGCAGCAGCCTACTGCTCCGGATCCTGTAAAACCTCAGTATAAAAAGGCATGGCTTCGATACGCCGGTATAAGTTTAAAACTCCTGTTTATATTTTTCTTTGTAGGTGTGTATGGCATAACAGCCAATAAGACCCCTTATCAATATCCTTTGCAGGCTGGATTATCGGGTGCTGCCGGCATTTACAACGTAGATGCTTTTAAATATAAAGGCGCCACATTACCCTACTCATTGACAGATAGCATTCGCTGGAAAGACGTCGTTTTCGAAAACTGGGCTACACTCAGCGTAAGCAGCAATCAGACATTTGCCCCCGATCTGTCTAACACAGAAGAAATATACGACAATGATGCAGATAGAAACTTCGAATCTTCCGGCAATGCCGGCAGACGGTTCTATACTTATGTCAATGACACAGCAAAGCACATCTTATATCTTCAGAACAAAAATAATCACTACAAAGATGACCGGTTGCTGCTGCATTATGAACGCCCGGATAGTAATACCATTATCCTGTACAACGATTCATTGCACGTAGTGCTCAGTAAACTGAATAAGAAATACCCATTGATCATCGGTCGTCGTAAACCATTAAAGCTGTAATACTATGTGGAAAACATATGAGAAGGTGGCCTTCCGTATTGCATTTATCTTCTTTATACTGATCAGTATACCTTCGTCGTGGAGCTGGTACAGGAACCTGTTTACTACCAACTGGTTCCATCCGGGGTACAGGGATGTATACGATGTAGCCCGCTTTCAGCCTGACTTTATCAATATCAATACAGAGAGTGGACGATGGGGCATAGCTAGTTATGCCAGTTGGGGCATAGCTTTGGTAATTGCAATAATCGGTGCCATCATCTGGGGATTGATTGATAAAAAGCGCAGTGAATATAACTTACTGTATTACTGGCTGCGCGTGATAGTTCGTTATCGTGCGGGGATTGGTATTATCGGGTTCGGTTTTACCAAATTGTTCCCCGTACAAATGCCTTATCCTTCTATTTCTAACCTGGTCACAGACTTTGGTGATTTCACAGCACAAAAGATTTACTGGTTATCGATCGGTATAGTGCCCTGGTACCAGGTGTTTGCAGGCATTATAGAAGTAACGGCAGGGGTGTTGTTGTTCTTCAGGCGTACAGCTTCAATAGGTGCTGTATTGCTGGCAGGGGCGCTTGCAAATATTACGTTTGTGAACTTTGCTTATGATGGCGGAGTACATGTATACAGTGCTTACTTTGTGCTGCTGGCCTTGTTTGTACTGTGGTATGATGTGCCGTCTATTTATAAGCTGTTTGTATTGCAACAATATACTGTACCAGTGTATCACTACCCGGTATTTAAGCGGCAGTGGCAGCGCATTGCCCGTTGGACATTAAAATGGGGAGCGTTTTTTGTCTTTGTAATTGTGTTGTTTTACCTGCAATGGTGGAATTATCGGTATGATCCTTATAAGCAGCCGGTACACAAAGGATTGGCTGGTACAAGAGGGTTGTACAATGTAACGGAGTTCAGGTTGAATAATGAAGTGATCCCTTATTCTCCTAAAGATTCTCTCCGCTGGTCGCAGGTCACTTTCGAAAAATGGTCTACTATTACCTACCAGGTGAATAAAGCCGTGCAACTGGACTTAAGTAACGGTGGCGGCTCGCCTAAAGAAGATATAGACCGCAATTTTGAACTGGCAGGTGTGGCTGGCAGAAGAAGGTTCTTTTATTACGAGGCGGATACGACAAATGGAACATTGACATTGAGAGATAAGAACAGAAGTGCATTGAGAAAAGGCAGCACAGATCGCCCCAATACCAAAAAGGAGAAAGATCCGCCACTGGTATGGCATTATGAACAACCTGCTCCCGGGCGTATTATTCTCTATGGTCTGAACGATCACAAAGACTCCATTTACGTAATTTTGGATAAGGTAGATAAAAGATTTACATTGTCTGAAAGTACCATCGAAGCAGGGCAATATTAATAATAGTATGAACAAACCAGCATATGATGCAATCGTAGTAGGTGCAGGTCCCAACGGCCTGGCGGCAGCCATTACCCTGCAGCAGCAGGGCATACAGGTATTGCTGCTGGAAGGAAAGGATACCATTGGTGGTGGTCTCCGCTCCAAAGAACTCACCTTGCCTGGTTTTGTACATGACGTATGCTCTGCTATTCATCCTTTAGCAGCAGGATCTCCATTTTTCCGTACCCTGCCACTGGCAGATTATGGGTTGAAGTTCCTGCAACCGGAAGTAGCCGCAGCACATCCATTTGACGATGGCAGTGCAGCTGTGTTAAACCGATCATTGGATGAAACAGCCAAAGGATTAGGAATAGACGAAAATAAATATCATCAACTCATGGACCCGGTAGTCAGGGATTGGCCGGCACTGGCACCTGCATTACTGGGTCCATTGAAGTTTCCAAAGCATCCCGGCGCCATGGTGCGCTTTGGGCTGAATGCATTATTACCAGCTAAAACCTTAGCGAACAGGTTTCAGAGAAAAACTGCCCGTGGCTTATTTGCAGGTATGGCGGCACATGCTATACAACCATTGACGAACCTCACTACGTCGGCTATTGGAATGGTCTTACTCGCCAACGGTCACCTGCAAGGATGGCCTGCACCACAAGGTGGTTCACAGGCAATCGCCAATGCACTGGCTGCTTATTTCGAATCAATAGGTGGCGAGATCCAGGTGAATACCTATGTTCGTTCACTGAACGATTTACCGCCTGCCCGCGCTATACTACTGGACGTAACCCCCAAACAGCTGCTGGAAATAGCTGGCGATAAAATAAAAGGTTTTTACAAATATCAATTGCAACACTACCGCTACGGTATGGGGGTGTTCAAAATAGACTGGGCGTTGAAAGGCCCTATTCCCTTTACCAACGAACATTGTCGCAAAGCAGGTACCCTGCACTTAGGTAATACGCTGGAAGAGATCACAGCCAATGAACAACTCACTTCCCAGGGGCACCATCCTGACAAACCTTTTGTGCTGTTGGCTCAGCAAAGCATCTTCGATCATACCCGTGCACCTGAAGGTAAACATACTGCCTGGGCATATTGCCACGTACCACATGGTTCTACTGTAGACATGACTGCGCATATCGAAAACCAGGTAGAGCGCTTTGCGCCCGGTTTCCACGACCTGATCATTGGCAGGCATACCATGAACACCCGGCAAATGGAGCACTACAATCCCAACTATATCGGTGGCGATATCAACGGTGGTATATTAGATATTACCCAGCTATACACAAGACCTGCTATCAGGTTATCTCCCTATAGCACATCGGCCAAAGGTATTTATGTTTGTTCCTCTGCAACTCCCCCCGGTGGCGGCGTACACGGCATGTGTGGCTACCATGCTGCAAAGAAAGCCCTGAAAGATATCTTTAAAATCCATTAACAATCCGTTTGAAATCCATTGACAGGTTGGTAACCGACCTGTGCTTATTTTTATATAGAATCGTGTTGACCTGCCGCTGTAGACCAAAATCAAAATCCACATTACCAAAACGCATAACGCCCATTATGATGACCCGTACTTTTACAAAGCTATCTTTGTACGCTGTATGCCTGTGCAGTAGTCTTGGCACCCTTGCCCAGACAAACCTTACCGCCAATGGTGGTACCGTCACAGTACAGTATAACAACGACAACGCAAAGGAAAATTATCAGAACATCACTGACAATGATGTTAACACCAAGTACTACACTGCCCATACAGACATCTGGGTACAGTACCAGTCTGCCTATTCAGCCATTTTGAGTCAATACTCCATTACTTCCGCCAACGATGCTGCCACAAGAGACCCGAAAGATTGGGTACTCTCCGGCTCCAACGACGGCAGTAACTGGGTCACGCTGGATAGTCAGACCACACAGACATTTGCGGCACGGTACCAGACGAACACTTACACCGTATCTGGCGCTGCCGCCTACCTGTATTTTCGTCTTCACATAACCGCCAGTGGTGGCGCAGGAGCTATCCAGTTTTCAGAATGGAAACTCGCAGGATCTGCTGCAGGTCCTGCTGCGCCAACTCAGCTCACCGCCAGCATTGCTGCTTATAATGCACACCTGGGCTGGACGGATAATGCTACAGATGAAACAGGGTTTATTATTTCCAGTTCTATTGATGGTGTCACTTTCAATACGCTGGATACTGTGCCCGCCAATGTACACCACTATACTGATAGCGGACTGAGTGTGGCCACGGCTTACATATATCATGTAAGGGCCGTGAATGCTACAGGCGTATCTGCTATCGCAAAGTCAGGTGTAGTAAGAACCGCCACAGCGCCCCATGCAACAGATCTGACTGATTATGTAAATGGCATCGTATCAGATCAGTATAATACTACCGGCGTGGAAGGTATTGCCAAAGCGACTGACAATAGCATCTATACCAAGTACCTCGCCTACCATCCTACTACCTGGGTCGTATATCACCTGGCTCAGGCTGGTATTGCTACACAGTATGCCATTACATCCGGCAATGATGCGGAAGGCAGAGACCCCAAAGACTGGTTGTTCGAAGGTTCTAACGACAGTACTACGTGGGTAACACTGCATAGTGAAACAAACCAGGTATTTACAGGCAGACAAAAAAAGAGAACCTTTGTATTCTCTAACACGACCTCTTATAAATATTACCGCTTAAACATCACAGCGAATAACGGAGATGATCTGATCCAGTTTTCAGAGCTGGAAATCTATGGTACCGGTAGTGGTACATTCCCTACAGGTGCACCTGCAGCGCCTTCAGACTTAGTTGCCACAAGCGTTTCAGGCAACCAGATTATACTGGACTGGTCAGACAATGCAACGACTGAAACCAGTTATCGCTTGGAGCGATCTACAGATAGCAGCAACTGGGATTTTTCAAAAGTATTGAATGCAAATTCAACCCATTTCTATTCACTGGAATTGTCTCCGCTCACTGCCTACTACTATCGCGTAAGAGCAGAAAACAGCGATGGTAATTCTGAATGGGTATATGTGGGCGATACTACACTGACAAGCACACCACCTGCTACCTGGAAGGAGCATTGGTTTGAGCACAGAGAATTACTGTCATTGGTCTACAGCAATAGCAGCATCAATATGTATTATGATAGTGCAGTGCCCCGCACAGTGACCTGGATGAATGATGACATGACAAAGGTGTGGGATTATGTAAAATCAAATTACGGCACCTTTAGCGATCCAAAAGTAAATATGGTGTATCACAGTGTGAGTGGTTTCTCCGGCGGCCATCCGGCTACTGTATTTGATGACTCACACGATTATCGCAATGTGGCTGATCTGGGTGGTGACTGGACCACAAGAAGCGATTGGAACCTTGGTGCATCTATACACGAGATCGGGCATATTGTAGAAGGAGGTAGCAAAGGTGTAAAAAATTCACCTGCATTTGCCATCTGGCATGATAGCAAATGGATGGAAATATTCATCTATGATGTGGAAAAACGTTTGGGCTGGAATGACGATGCAGCGGGCACTTACAGTGATGTAATTGGCAATGTTGAAAACTATCCCAAGCCAGGTACACATTGGTTCAGAGACTGGTTCTATCCTATTTATTCCCGTTCTGATTCCAGTGCTGCACTGAACAGGTACTTTACATTATTGTCTGAATATTTTCCACAGCATAATGGCGAGTATACCAGGGACCTGAACCTGGGTGAGTTTGTACATTTCTGGAGTGGTGCAGTAAAATATAGCCTGAAAAAGCAGGCGGATACAGCCTTTAAGTGGGACGATGAACTGGAAATGCAGTTTAAGCAGGCACAGATCGATTTTCCATTTACCTATCCTGACGAACCGGTAGTACCTGATACCACCACTATCGATACGGTAAAAGTACCGGGTTGCCATGTATGGCCAAATCCTGCATCAGGGTATGTAAATGTATCGCTGCCAGGCAAGGTAGCGAAGTATGTAGTATCATTATATGGTATTAATGGTGTGAAGCATATTTCGCGCATCGCGCAGGGGAATAGCATCACCCTGAATGTAAACAGCTTACCTACTGGGCTATATATTCTGATAATAGCTGATGAACGCCAGCGAACAATAAGCAGACAAAAAATCATTGTAAATAATTCAAAACATTAAGCTGGCTGCAGGCCGCACTCCCCCACCCGCAAAAAAAAAATGCTTCTACCGAAGGTAGAAGCATTTTTTTTGCCATATAAATAGTACTTCCTCCCCTCCTACACGACATCCCTCCTGAAAAACCATTTTTTCCCTCTTTAAACCCAATTACATGACATCAAAAATTGGCGTATTTGCTTGCTACGCCCTTACCCTATTCTGCGCTTGCAGTAAGGAGGCCGCTTCACCTCCACCCCTCGCATCCGCCGCCGCCCTTCAAACCGCTGCTGTCGGTTCAGCAATAAACAGCAGCTGGTCTGTAAACTGGAATAACTATGCCGATGGTACCTACGCCAGCACTTCTGCTGCCTCAGACTTCGGTAATATCACCGGCTGGGTAGACACCCGTTGCTGGATCTCCAGCGGTACCTGCCGCATTAAACTCCTTGCCAACGCCCTCTCCGGCGCCGGTGGGGTAATCGGTAATATCGACATCTCTGACGGCTCTGCCTACGAAGTAGATTACGACATCCGCTTTCATAGCCAGTTCGAATGGTCCCGGGGTGGTAAACTGGGCTTCGGCTTCTCCATTGGCGATGGCAATACCGGTGGTGATCCGGGCTGGGATGGTAATGGTGGCAGCGCACGACTCATGTGGTATCAAACCGATGCCGGCCGTGTGTTCTTCCAACCCTATCTCTACTTCAAAGACCAATCAGGCACCTACGGGGAAACTTTTGGTAAGTCATACCCTGCTTCAGGTAGCCTCAATAAAGGACAATGGTACCATGTACACCTGTATGTAAAAAGTAATACCGGTAGTAATACAGACGGCCACGTACAATACGTGATCGACAATACCATCGTATTAGACAGGGATATCCGCTGGACAACCAATGACAGCAAACGACTGATCAGGGGATTGACCTTCCACACCTTCCGGGGTGGCAGTGAAGACTATTGGGAAGCGTCAGCAGATGGGTACATCTACTATGACAATCTTGTAGTACACAAGATCAGCAGTTGACAAGCAGTTCGATAAGTATAGTCACAGACACTCCTGGCCGAGCAGTAATTCAATTACTGTGACGCCGGGAGTTGTTGGTTTATAAACCTGCCATTTCTCTCTTCGCCAGCCGTAACCATTGTGCATTCATCCTGCGTACATATCTTGGATGCAGGTGAAACTCATCTTTGATGGTCTGAAACTGTTGCAACGCTTCTTTGTTCCTGTTTTGTTTTTTGAGAAACATGCCATAGTGGTACATGGCATCTATAGAGTGGTGTACACGAATCACTTTCTTATACACGTCTTCAGCCGGCGGCAGCATACCCGTAGCTTCCAGGGCACGTGCATACATCAGTTCATCTTCCTGTTTAACCAGGTTGGCATTTGTTTGTGCAAATGCTTTTTCCATGCAGGCAATACTTTCTGCATAGCGCTGATCAAAGAAATAAAAACGCCCCAGCTGTTGTAAAATGCCTAAGTCTTTGGGAAAACTTTTACGGCATTCTTCTGCCAGTTCAATGGCTTTTGCATATTGCTGCTGGTCAGCATAGGCGACTGCCAGCCCCATTTTATTGGCTACCGTATCAGATATCCTGACACGGTGTTCCCATTCCCTGATCACGGCTTTTGGAAAAAATACCCGTTGCAGGTTAGGAAAGAATTCTCCCCTGTTGATTTCTGGCAATATTTCACGGACAAAGTAGATGATACATCCGATCATGGGTAAGAAAATCAATAGATAGATATAATCCCTTTTGCCCGTTTTAAGACAATGGATAATACAAACAATCTGTAAAATAATAATCAGGTAATAGGAGTTGTTCCAGAAGCCAAAAATGTTCATGGTGTAAAAATAAAAAAATGATTTTATACTCCTATCTGCTTTCCAGGCAGAATGATGTGAAAGACGGTTCCTTCCTCCGGCGCTGACAGTACATACATATGTCCGCCATGATTCCCTACTATTCTTCTGCATAGCGACAATCCAATGCCCGATCCGGGATATTGGTCCCTGTTATGCAGGCGCTTAAACACTTCAAAGATCTGCTCCGAATATTTATTATCAAAACCTATCCCGTTATCTTTGAATGAAATATCGTAATACTCCTTGCCTGGCTCCGGCATTCGCAGGTAAGTAGCTGCTTCTGCCAGGGAGATCAACCGGGCCTGTATTTCAACAAATGGGGTTACTCCTGCCTGCGTGAATTTCAATGCATTGCTCATCAGGTTGTAAAACAACTGGTTCATTTGCAGGGGCACACCCTGTACCACAGGTAGTTTGCCAATATTAATCCGGGCTTTCTTTTCTTCAATGACCAATTCAAAATCTTTGCTCACCAGCAGCAGCAGTTCTGTCAGATCTACATCCCGCATCATATTCCCCGTTTCCAGCAGGCGGGAAAATTCCAGCAGGTCTTTGATCAGCATAGACATCCGCTCAGAAGATTGATTGATTTTGTCCACCAGCCGCTTATGTTCTACATTCAGGTCATCTTTTTTTGACAGCAGGTCGGCATAGATCCTGATCTTGCGCAGGGGTTCCTGCAGGTCATGACTGGCTACATATGCATATTGTTCCAGTTCCTGGTTAGATCGTACCAGGTGCATATTTGCTTCCTGCAGTTCTTCGTTCATAGCTGCCAGTTCCTCGTTGGATGCTGCCAGTTCTTCTGTACGTTCTAATACTTCCGATTCCAGGAAACTCTGATTCTCCAGGATCTTATTTTTGGCCAGCACCTGTTGGGTCATATCGGTGGCCATATTCAGGATAGCGTATACTTCTCCCTGCGGATCCAGCAATGGCTTGTAGGTAATATTCAGGTACAGCAGTGTTTCTTTGCCATCGATCATAAGGTTGACCGGCATTTCGCGGCCATGGTATACTTCTCTGGAATTGAAGATCTCAGCAATGGTATCCAAAAAGGGATGTTCGGGCAGTTCGGGCAATGCCTGGGCCAGTGGAAGGCCGATAATGGAGCTGTCCCTGCTCCAGAGAGTGAGCATGGCCTCATTGGCTACTTCAATAATCAGTTCCCTGCCTACAAAAAGTGCGGTAGGCACAGGGGCTTCTTCTACCAGGGACCGGAATCTGTTTTCACTTTCCCTGAGGGCTCTTTGTGTTTCCAGTTCCGTACGCAGGTCTCTGGCTACACTTGCTATGGCAATAGGTTTCCCGCTCATGGGGCTATCCAGCCTGAAAGCGTTCGTCATGAATGGTAGTGATTCTCCTGTTTCCTGGTGCTGGTAGGTTTGCCTGCCCGTCCATTTGCCTTCCCTTATCAGTTCAGGAATGATGGAGTTATAAAAGGAAGGTTCAAAAAAGTCTTTCATTGAATGGGTAATGGCAGCCGTTTTGTTAGGTAGGCCCAGCAGCCGTACTCCCGCTTCGTTGAGGTAGGTAATATTGCCTTCCAGGTTGCACACCATAATCAGGTCATTACTGTTTTCTACCAGTGAGAGCAGCTGTTGCTGTTCCTTGCGCACGGCTACCTCATTGCCTATGTCAAAAGCAATGGCGAGTATATGCGTGGTATTGGCTTCTTCCATGGCCACCCGGGCTATGTTTACCTGTACCCAGCGTACGCTGCCATCCTTGTTGTAATATTGTTTTATCTGGTTGTAAAATTCCTGTTCGCTATTTACAAGGGTGGCAAATAACTTGTCGCTTTCATGCCTGTAATCTGCCTGTACAATATTCCTGTAGTGCATGCCGGATAGCTCCTGCTGTGTATAACCCAGCAAACCGGCAAAGGCTTTATTGACCTCCTGTATAACCCCATTTCTATCCAGGAAGGCCATACTGATACTGGAATTATTAAATGCCAGCAGAAAGCGTTGTTCTACTTCTTTGAGCAGGCGGGTACGCTCCCTGGATGCTGTTACATCCAGGCCAATGCCTGAAAAAGATGCCGGTTTGCCCGTACCGTCGTAGTAATATTTACCCTTGATCTTGACCCAGTGTACAGAGCCATCTTTCCATATGAACCGGCATTCGTAGTTCAGTATACCGGTGTCCATTGCTTCTTCGTATGCCGACTCCCTGATCCTGCGGTCTTCGGGGTGTACATACGGGAGAAATATATCTCTGAAGTTACTGCCACCTATCCGCTCGCCCATGATCATGTATGCGAGTGCGGGGGAATAGGTGATGGTATCACTGGCAAAATCGATGGTGAATGATCCGGCGCCGGAACTTTCCATGGCAATGGCGGAGAGTCTTTCTGCGACTTCCGCTTTTTCGTTGGCAGCCACCTCGTTGGTAATGTCCATCGCCATGCCGGAGAGGCGTGCCACTGTCGTATCCTGCGTAAAGTAAACCTGGCCTTTTACCTGTATCCAGCGCAGGGAGCGATTATCTACATCAGCAGTTCGGAATCGCAGGTTGATATTGTTGTCTGATTGCTTTGGGTTAAACTGCTGTACTGCTTCCTGTACCAGTTCTCTGTCAGCCGGGTACAGGCTGTTTAACAGCATTTCATAGGTAATATCTGCTACTGGCGGTAAGCCGAATAGCTCTTTGCATTTGGTGTCCAATATGACTTTACCATGAAGTACATCTATATCCCAGGTACCGATGCCTGCGGCATGAAGAGCGGCTTTAATCTGTTGCATCTCCTGATCACCATGAGCGACCTGGTCAGATAAGGGATTCTCTTGCATAACCTAATATTGGCTACAATATAAATCAAATTATTTCATGATGAGGGCAATCAACTCTTCTGTGGAAAGCTTACCCGAAATATCGCTGCCTGCCAGCAACTGATCTGCAAGGTCACGTTTATTCCGGTGCAGGGAAATAATCTTTTCTTCAATGGTATCCTGCATCACCAGTCTATAAATGGTCACAGGTTTAGTCTGCCCCATTCTGTATGCACGATCTGAGGCTTGCTCTTCTATAGCCGGGTTCCACCATGGATCCAGGTGAATCACATAATCTGCTGCGGTAAGGTTCAGGCCCAGGCCACCGGCTTTGAGACTGATAAGAAAGAGGTCTGCGGTGCCACGCTGAAATTCTTTCACACGTTCTTCCCTGTCAGGAATAGGAGTGGCTCCATCCAGGTACAGATAGGAGATCCCTTTGTCGTCCAGTGCCCGCCTCACCAGTTCCAGGTGTCTCACAAACTGGCTAAATACCAGTGCCCTGTGCTTGTTGGAGATCAGTTCTTCCACAATTTCGAGAAAGGTAGTCAGCTTGGACGAAGGGATGTTCACTTCCGTATGCAACATCTGTGGATGACAAGCTGCCATGCGCAGTTTCCCGATTTCAGTCAGGGTATTCAGGTGTTGCTTGCTGTCGCTCACCCTGTATTTGCGGATATTCTCGATGGCTTTGAGGCGGATTGCTTCATAAAAAGCCCTTTCGTCGTGAGAGAGTGGAATGAGTTTTACAATCTCCGTTTTTTCCGGCAGCTCTTCCAGCACTGCGCCCTTCGTTCTGCGCAACATGTAAGGCGCAATCAGTTTTTTCAGGTGCACCTTCACGGTGCTGTCGGGATTATATACTACCGGTGTGGTAAATTGTTTTGTAAAATGCTTGAGTGTACCCAGCAATCCCGGGTTGATGAAATGGAAGAGACTCCAGATCTCATTCAGGTTGTTCTGGATAGGAGTACCTGTGAGTATCAGCCGGAAATGCGCGGGTAGTGCCATGGCAGCTTTTGCCGTTCTGGTCTGGTAGTTTTTAATGGCATGGGCCTCGTCCAGGATCACGGTATCCCATTCTATAGTAGTGAGTAATGCCCTTTCTGACAGCATGAGACCATAAGTGGTGACTACCACAGTGCGACCTCCTACCGCTGCTAACAACTCTTTTCTGTCTCCACCGGCATGCAGCATGACTACGTTCAGTGAGGGGGCAAAACGATTGATCTCACTGATCCAGTTAGGCAATACAGAAGCAGGGCATACCACCAGCGCCGGCCCTTCTGCACCCCTGTGGAGCAATAAGGTAATGGCCTGAATCGTCTTTCCCAAACCCATATCATCTGCAAGACAGGCCCCGGCACCAAGATTGGCTAATCGCACCATCCAGCGGAAACCCTCTTCCTGGTAGGGACGCAGCGTAGCCTGCAATGCTTCGGGGATAACAGGTGTTACGGAAATAATGTCTTTCCATCGCTGTTTTTGTGCCTGGAAAGCAGCATCAGTTTCCACACTCCCCGCATCGTCCAGCATTTCATCCAGCATGTGGGCGGCCATGGGCTGTATTTTCAAAGATTCATGGTCAGCAGTCGCAAAGCTGTTGATCTCCTGCAACTGGCGGTACAGCTTTTTGGTGAGCGCGAGATAACTGCCATTTTTGAGTGGAATAAAACGGCTGCTGTGTTGTACCGTATTATCCAGCAATTCTTTCAGCGATAGCACCAGGTCTTCGTCTACTTTCAGCTCACCCTGGCATTCCAGCCATTTACGGTTCGATTTCACTGTCAGTGCCATCCTGCGGGTAGCAACTATCGTTCGGATGCGCAGTTTTTCGCCTTCCGGCCATTCTGAAATGGCCAGTTCAGGGTATTCGTGAATCACTTCCAGCAGTTGCAAACAATCTTTTGGATCGGAAAAGATGATGTGGTCATCGTCTATTTCCTGTGCCACTGCCTGTTGAATCAATTCCAGTAAGCGGGCATAGTTAGCTTTCTCTTCATCCAGGTCACGGGTAGCCTGACAGCGCTCGCCATTCATAATACCGATGATGTGGGCAGCACCTTCTCCCGGCTTGCAATAAGGAGGATCTGCACCAAAAGGTTTTACAAAGAAAGAAGCTTTCAGGGCATTGGCAGTAGGTTGTAACTGTACTGTGATGCGGGTGTCGCCTTTTCGCTGTTGAATATTGAGAGACGTTCCTTCCAGGTTGGCGTGCACGGTGATGTGTGCGCCTATCTGCTGTAATGCTGCGAGCAATTGCTCTTTGCCGTCGGCAGGCACAACAGGAATCTGTTGAACGGTTTGTAAAAGGGTACGTTGTTTAGGCGTCAACCTGATTACTTTCAGTCTTGTTTCAGATTCCCTGATAAAGATGATCTCTTTTGATAAATCGGTAGTAGGAAGATTGCTGTCGAAAGTGAATCCCTTACCGGTTTTATTGACGAGTAATTCAGGTTCCCCTTTTACAATATCGAAGGAAATATCCTGCTTATGGGCCATGAACAGGTATGGATGCCCGGCCATTTCAGGCCATACCCTGTCTTCAAATACATAGTTGTCTGAGCCGTAAGTATAGAAGCTTTGTTTGATCAGGCATTCCCCTATTCGTACATCCTGCGGTGTCATACCGGCAATCACGCCTTCCCTGAACCGCTTCATGTCTACAGGCCGGCCTTTGCTCCAGCCGGCGGCGTTCGTAAAGGATTGGAGAATAACCTGGATCTCTTTGGAAGTTGGATCTACCAGGTAAGCAATACGGGTGGTTTGCTGTGGTTTTTCGGGGGCAGGTGCTTCCGGTACGGAGAGTAATTTCAGTAACCTTTCCCATTCAGCAGTTCTTTTGAGCTGGGAGAGCAAAGGTTTCTTTCCAATCACGGAAGCCGCCTCCAGGTAGGCATCTTCCTTCCTGCGAAAGCCTTCATCTTTGAACAGGTAGAGGTATTCGTAAGTGAGGAACCGGTAGTGGTTTTGAATGCCTCTATAGAGTAATTGTGTGCTGAGGTCCTGGTAGGTCTTCAGCAGTTTACTGGCAGGCAGGTAGATTTGTAGGCAGATCAATGCCAGATAACTGACCAGGTTTCCATGATTGCCCTGTAGCAGGATCTGCAGCATGTTTTCTGCTTTTTCTTTTCGGCCCTGGTGGAAATGGAGTAAACTGACAGCAGGTGTGATCTCTGCTTTCAGCTTCTTTTCGTAAAAGGATACAACTTTCGTAATCAGGGGGTAAGACCTGGAATCAGGGAGTAAGGTCAGGTTAAAGGCGTATATAAAGGATAGTACCGGCGATAGCGGTACCATATGTTTACGGTCTGTTTTAGGTTGCTGTTTGATGCCTTGTTCGAATAAAAGAAACGCAGCATCGGGTTGCTGGTCATAGAGGGCAGTGACTGCCTGTGAAAAGAAATCCTCTCCGGGTTTGAGTGTGCCTTCCAATAAGCTCCAACTGGTATTGGGCGCCTCCGAAACCGGCGACATACTTTGCAGTTGCAAATTAATAGCCGCCTGATAAATGACCTCCACACTGTCGGCATCAAACAGCTGTAATAAAGGTTTGTATTCCGGGTAATACAGCAGGTAACAGAGATGAGGGAGGTATTCGCTGATCTCCCCGCTGATGCGCATCACAGGTGCTCGCAATAACGACTTTTCGCCTGTAAAAAAAGCAATCAGCAGTTGTTGCAGTTCCTGTATCCTTGCGCTGCTATTGTAGAAAGAGTATGGTTTTACCTGTTGGATTAATTGCAGGTAATGTGGCTGCCTTACTTTTTCGGGGAATAATAAAAAGCTCATGGCAGGGTCGAGTGAATAGTTGCCGGTCACATGTTTGACCACTACACCTGCTGCTATAAGCTCCTGCAATATGTCAGTAATTACATCCTGCGGTATGTCAGTGAATTTCAGCGCAGCATCTGTGAGCATGTATTTATCTACCGGGTAGATGTAAACGGCTAGTATGTCTATTACCAGTTGTGTTTCCTCGTTCCGGGAGTGATAAATGTCCAGATAATGTGCGCTATCAACCATCTTATGATTCCTTCACAAATGACAACATATACCTGGCTATAGTTAAAAAAGATGCCAGGTCACTGGGTTTGGTGATATAATCAGCCACTCCCAGCTCAATACTCCTTGCTTTAAAAACGGGACTGCTGGACGTACTCCATATGATCTTAGGAATTCCCAGGTACCTCGACTGGTCATTGAGCTCCTCTACAATTTCTACCCCCGTCAACTCCGGAATATTATAATCCAGGATTATCAACGCAGGCAATTCCTGGTCTTCTATACTCTCCAGGTATTTAATGAATTTTCTGCCGTTTGGGATACACACCAGCTGCCAGGTAGGATCTATTTCACTAAATGCATTTTCTAGTAATTCCTGATCATCAATATCATCTTCAGCTAACAGGATAAGCCGCCTTGAATGGCCTGAAAATTGCATCTTTTGATAATATTTTATGTTTCTGTAACGCTAAATTACCATTTCAAACCATACAATGTATGATTACCTGAAACAATCCCTTGTAATCTTTCAAAATCATTGTTGGAGCGCACATTAAAGGTAGTTTTTCAGCATATATAAGTATAAAGTCGCTAATACCTTCAGCATGAACACCCGGAAGAAAAATTCTGATACCACCCCTTTGCCTGTAAAGGATGTGGAAAATTCTCCACAGTCTTCCCCATTAAAGGCCAGCCATGCGACCGACAGCGTCATGGACGAACTGGATATGCGCCAGTTGTTACAGGTTCTTTCCGAAGTTAAGAATGGCAATTTCACTGCCCGGATGCCGGCAGATCATATCGGCTTAAGTGGTAAAATTTGTGATACTGTCAACGATATTATTGCCCTCAACGAAACACTGGTGGAAGAACTCATGCTGGCCCGGAATACGATCGGGAAAATGGGGAAACTGAATCATCGGGTACAAATGCCCCGCACAGCCCGGGGCTCGTGGAATATGGCAGAAGTATCTATCAATAACCTGATCTCTGACCTTGTTCATCCTACCATCGAAATTGCCCATGTAATCAGCTCCGTGGCAAAAGGTAACCTCTCCCAGGAAATGCCCTTACAAATTGAGGATCACGTGCTGCAGGGAGAATTTGCCCGCATCGCCACCGAGGTAAATGGTATGGTGAAGCAGCTGAACCTCTTCACCCTCGAGGTGACCCGCGTAGCGCGCGAAGTAGGTTCCGAAGGTAAGCTGGGCGGTCAGGCCAAGGTAAAAGACGTAGCTGGTGTGTGGAAAGACCTTACGGACTCTGTGAACCAGATGGCCGGTAACCTCACTGACCAGGTGCGAAACATTGCTGAAGTAACCACTGCCGTGGCAAAAGGTGACCTCTCTAAAAAAATCACTGTAGATGTACAAGGGGAAATCCTTGAACTGAAAGATACCATCAACACCATGGTGGACCAGCTGAACTCCTTCTCCTCCGAGGTAACCCGTGTGGCCCGTGAGGTAGGTACGGATGGTAAACTCGGTGGTCAGGCCGAAGTAAAAGGAGTAGCAGGTACCTGGAAAGACCTCACCGACTCTGTAAACCAGATGGCTTCGAACCTTACAGGGCAGGTGCGAAACATTGCGGAAGTGACCACTGCCGTGGCGAGAGGTGACCTCTCCCGCAAAATTACCGTGGATGTAAAAGGAGAAATCCTGGAATTGAAAAACACCATCAACACGATGGTGGATCAGCTGAACTCCTTCTCTGCCGAGGTAACCCGTGTGGCACGTGAAGTAGGTTCCGAAGGTAAGCTGGGTGGTCTGGCAACTGTAAAAGGTGTGGATGGTGTATGGAAAGACCTCACTGAATCAGTAAACCAGATGGGTTCTAACCTGACTGCCCAGGTGCGGAATATCGCAGAAGTAACCACTGCCGTGGCAAAAGGAGACCTTTCCCGCAAGATCACGGTGGATGTAAAAGGAGAAATCCTGGAACTGAAAAACACCATCAATACGATGGTGGACCAGCTGA
Organism: Chitinophaga sp.; assembly: GCF_039596135.1. Classification (GTDB taxonomy): domain Bacteria; phylum Bacteroidota; class Bacteroidia; order Chitinophagales; family Chitinophagaceae; genus Chitinophaga. The sequence continues at coordinate 68,353 of NZ_JBCNKH010000009.1, read as the reverse complement.
ACTCCTTCGCCTCCGAGGTAACGCGTGTGGCGCTGGAAGTAGGTACAGAAGGTAAGCTGGGCGGTCAGGCAAAAGTGCAGGGTGTGGGTGGTACCTGGAAAGACCTGACCGACTCTGTAAACCAGATGGCCTCTAACCTGACCGGCCAGGTACGTAACATTGCTGAAGTAACTACCGCCGTGGCAAACGGCGACCTCTCCAAAAAGATCACCGTGGATGTGGCAGGAGAAATCCTGGAACTGAAAAAGACCATCAACACCATGGTGGATCAGCTGAACTCCTTCGCCTCCGAAGTAACGCGTGTGGCGCTGGAAGTAGGTACAGAAGGTAAGCTGGGTGGGCAGGCAAAAGTACAGGGTGTAGGTGGTACCTGGAAAGACCTTACAGAGTCAGTAAACCAGATGGGTTCTAACCTCACAGCACAGGTACGTAACATTGCTGAAGTGACCACCGCCGTGGCGAAAGGAGACCTTTCCCGCAAGATCACGGTGGATGTAAAGGGAGAAATCCTGGAACTGAAAAACACCATCAACACGATGGTGGACCAGCTGAACGCCTTTGGTAGTGAGGTATTCCGCGTGGCCCGCGAAGTAGGTTCTGAAGGTAAGCTGGGTGGTCAGGCAGACGTACCGGGTGTAGAAGGATTGTGGAAAGACCTGACCGACTCCGTAAATATCATGGCCTCCAACCTCACCTCCCAGGTACGTAACATCGCAGAGGTAACCACTGCGGTGGCGAATGGAGACCTTTCCCGCAAAATTGAAGTAGATGTAAAAGGAGAGATCCTGGAACTGAAAAATACCATCAACACCATGGTGGAACAGCTGCGCGCCTTTGCCTCTGAGGTGACGCGTGTGGCGCGTGAAGTAGGTACAGAAGGTAAACTGGGTGGGCAGGCAAATGTACCGGGGGTAGGTGGTACCTGGAAAGACCTTACTGACTCTGTAAACCAGATGGCGGGCAACCTCACGGCACAGGTACGTAACATTGCCGATGTGGCCATTGCCGTGGCAAATGGAGACATGAGCCGCAAGATCACGGTGGATGTACGCGGAGAAATTCTCCAGCTGAAAGAAACCCTCAACACGATGGTGGACCAGCTCCGTGCATTTGCCTCTGAGGTAACCCGTGTGGCACGTGAGGTAGGTACGGATGGTAAGCTGGGTGGGCAGGCATTCGTACCCGGTGTAGCAGGTACCTGGAAAGACCTCACCGACTCTGTAAACCAGATGACGGGTAACCTGACCTCGCAGGTGCGAAACATCGCCGAAGTAACGAAAGCCGTGGCATCTGGTGACCTTACCAAAAAAGTAACGATCGATGTAAAAGGAGAAATCCTTGATCTGAAAAATACCATCAATACGATGGTGGACCAGCTGAACTCCTTCTCCGTAGAAGTTACGCGTGTAGCGCGCGAAGTAGGTACGGAAGGTAAACTGGGTGGTCAGGCAGAAGTACAGGGTGTGGGTGGTACCTGGAAGGACCTCACCGACTCTGTAAACATGATGGCCTCTAACCTCACCAACCAGGTACGGGGTATTGCAAAAGTTGTAACCGCCGTAGCTACCGGCAACCTGAAGCAAAAACTCTCCATCGTATCCCGCGGTGAGGTAGCACAGCTCACAGATACCATCAATGAAATGATTGATACCCTTGCACTCTTTGCCGACCAGGTAACTACCGTGGCCCGCGAAGTAGGTGTGGAAGGGCGTTTGGGCGGCCAGGCAAGTGTGCCGGGAGCATCTGGCATCTGGAAAAACCTGACGGAAAACGTGAACCAGCTGGCAGAAAACCTCACCACACAGGTACGTGCCATTTCTGCCGTAGCCTCTGCGGTAACGAAAGGTGACCTGACCCAGATGATCCGCGTAGAAGCAAAAGGTGAAGTGGAAGAACTGAAAGATACCATCAACCAGATGATTGCCAACCTGAAACAAACTACCCTCCGTAACCAGGAACAGGACTGGCTGAAGTCGAACCTTGCCCAGTTCACACAAATGCTGCAGGGGCAGAAAGACCTCAATACCGTGACCCGCCGCATTCTCTCAGAACTCGCGCGGGTAGTGCGGGCGCAGAAAGGGATGTTCTACATATTGGAACAGGAAGAGAACCTGGAAAATCCTAAACTGAAACTGTTCGCTTCCTATGCATATGGTGAAGAAGAAAGCATTAGCCGCGAATTCTCGCTGGGACAGGGTTTGGTAGGACAGGTAGCCCTCGACAAAGAACGTATCTTACTTACAAACGTACCTTCTAATTATATCAGGATCAGCTCTGGCCTGGGCGAAGCTACCCCTATGAACCTGATCGTACTGCCGGTGCTCTTTGAAACTGAGATCAAGGCGGTGATCGAACTGGCCAGCTTCGATGTATTTGGTGAAACACACCTCGACTTCCTCAGCCAGCTCACAGAATCTATTGGTATTGTACTGAACACGATCGAAGCAAACTCCCGTACAGAAGACCTGCTGGCGCAATCCCAGTCACTGGCAGATGAGCTGAGACGTACCAATGAAGAGCTGCAGGATAAAGCCCACCTGCTGGTAAAACAGAAGGAAGAAGTGGAAGAAAAGAACAAGGAGGTAGAAGAAGCCCGTCGCTCGCTGGAAGAAAAAGCAGAACAGCTGCAGCTGACATCTAAATACAAATCAGAATTTCTGGCCAATATGTCGCACGAGTTGCGTACACCGCTGAACTCATTGCTCATCCTGGCCCAGCAGCTGTACGAAAACCATGATGGTAACCTGAATGAAAAACAGGTGCGCTACGCCAAGACCATCCATAGCTGTGGCGATGACCTGATCCAGTTGATCAACGACATCCTCGACCTGTCTAAGATCGAATCTGGTTACATTTCTACCGACTTTATCAAGGTTCGCTTCAATGAGGTGATCGGGTTTGTGGAAACCACCTTCAAACATATCTCTGAAAGCAAGAACCTGCGCTTCAGAATTGAAATGGATGATCAGTTGCCACAAACACTGGAAACAGACGTACAGCGCCTGAACCAGATCCTGAAAAACCTCCTTTCCAATGCGTTTAAGTTTACAGACAAAGGAGAAGTACGACTCCGTATTTATGAAGCACGTCACAACTGGAAACAACAGAATGACAGCCTGGAAAGTGCCTCCAAAGTGGTGGCATTTGAAATCAGGGATACAGGTATCGGGATCTCCAAAGACAAGCAAAATATTATCTTCGAAGCCTTCCAGCAGGCAGAGGGGTCTACCAGCCGTAAGTATGGTGGTACTGGTCTGGGGCTGAGTATCAGCCGTGGCCTGGCCGATTTGTTAGGTGGGTCTATTGAGTTGGTAAGTGAAGCTGGTCAGGGTAGTACCTTCACCCTCTTCCTGCCATTGGATTACAATCCGGCAGTAATCAGGAAGGAGAAACAAAGCAGCCTCACGGTGGGTGAATACACCATGCCGCAACCATATGAACCACCGATGTTGCCGGGTCGTGTAGTGAGCGAAACCAAGGACCTGGAAGGACTGAATGAAATCATCAACGAAGTAGGTGATGACAGAACGCACATCATGGATACAGACCGGGTTGTACTGATCGTGGAAGACGATGTACGCTTTGCGAAGATCATGCAGGAAAAGGCACATGAAATGGGGCTGAAAGTGGTGGTAGCTACCGGTTTTGGAGAGGTGTTCGACCTTACGAACAAGTTCAATCCTATCGCAGTGACACTGGATGTGAAGTTGCCGGATGCCAGTGGATGGAGGGTGCTCGACCTGTTCAAGAACGACATCAACCTGCGGCATATTCCTATTCACCTGATCTCCGGCGAGGAAAACAGGTTGCTGGCCATGCACCGTGGAGCACGTAGCTTTAACCTGAAGCCGTTGAAAACAGAAGCACTGAATATACTTTTCCATAGTATCATCGAGCAGCATGAGCGCAAAACCAAGAAAGTATTGGTGGTAGAAGACAATGAGCCGGATGCATCACAGATAGCCCGTATCCTGGACAATGGAGAGCTGATAGAAATGGAGTTTGTAGATAATGGCAAATCTGCCCTTGACGCCATCAATAAAAAAAGTTATGATTGTATCATAGCAGATTATATGTTGCCGGATATTGATGGTGCAGATTTTGTGGCTGGATTGAATACCGTGAACAGGTATAATGCCACCCCTGTCATTGTATATTCTGCGCGGGACTTTTCAACCAATGAAAAATCCAAACTGAAGCAGTATGCCAATAAAATATTGCTGAAAGGCGTTAATTCCCTGGATTTATTGCTGGAAGAGACGATCATGCAGTTGCACCTGAACCACCAGGCCTTACTGCCTGAGAAGAAAAAGCTGATCGAAGATCTGCGCTCTCAGAAGGATGTATTAGTGCACAAGAATGTACTGGTAGTTGATGATGATGTACGAAATTTGTTTGCCCTGACTACCGCATTTGAGCGTTTCCATATCAATACAATTACGGCAGAAAGTGGAAAAGAAGCGATGTCTATTCTCAGTGAGAATAACCAGGTCGATATTGTGCTGATGGATATTATGATGCCGGAGATGGATGGATATGAGACGATGCAGAAAATTCGCAGGGAGCATAAGAATAGTGCATTGCCGATCATAGCAGTGACTGCAAAGGCAATGAAGGGAGATAGAGAGAAGTGCCTGGAAGCAGGAGCATCTGATTATATCACGAAGCCATTGAAGATCGATCAGCTGTTATCATTGATGAGAGTATGGCTATACCGTTAATATATATTCATCCCGAAAAACTTGAATAGGTGCAGCACCACGATGTCATAAAAATATTAGTAGTTGATGACCGGGCGGATAATCTCTTGTCGATAGAATCCATACTGGAAAGGGAAAGCTACACCATCGTCAAGGCAAACTCGGGACGGGCTGCATTGAAGATCCTGCTAAGGGAGTTTGATTTCTCCCTGATCCTGATGGATGTGCAGATGCCTGATATGAACGGTTTTGAAACAGCTGCTTTCATTTATCAGCGCGAGAAGCTGAAGGATATTCCTATCATCTTCATCACTGCCCATAGCCATGAAGAAGAAGTCATCTTCAAAGGCTACAAGGCGGGTGCTGTCGATTTTATCTACAAACCCATTAACCCGGAGTTGCTGCGCATCAAAGTGGGCCTGTTCGTAGAGCTGTACAGGAAAACACAATCCCTCATTGCACAGGAACAAAAGCTGCTGAACACCAATGCCTCACTGCAAAAGGAAATAGAGGAAAGAGAAGCTTCAGAGCTGAGAGTAACAGAGCTGAATAAACAATTGTTGCAAAATAATATTCACCTGAAGGCGGTGAATGAAGAACTGGACAGATTTGCTTACATCGCTTCGCATGATTTGCAGGAGCCGCTGCGCAAGATCAGGGTGTTTAGTGATATGATCGTTCAGAAAAAAAATAGTACTGACGAGGTGAATAAGTATGTGATGAAAATCACAAGCGCTACTATTCGTATGCAACAACTGGTCAGCGATTTACTCCGCTTTTCCCGCCATTCTATACAGGGGGGTGATTTTATTTACGCTGATCTGAATGAAATAGTCAAAGATGCATTGACCGAACTGGAAATAAAAATTCAGCAGAACAATGCGGTGATCATAATAGATCCGTTACCATCTATACAGGTTATTCCTACCCTGATGCGGCAGTTGTTTTATAATTTAATCAGCAATGCTCTTAAGTTCAGGAAAAAGGATGTGGCGCCGGAAATACATATCTATGCACAGAAAGTAATGTCGGAAGATGCGGTCAGTCAATTGTATAAGATCTATATTACTGATAATGGAATGGGTTTTGAGAGCCAGTATGCAGAAGATATTTTCATCGTTTTCAAGCGGCTGCATAGTTACCATGAGATAGAAGGTACGGGCATTGGGTTGTCTATTTGTAAGAAGATTATGGAGCAGCATAATGGGTTCATTACTGCTTCGGGGGAGTTGGAACAAGGGGCGACATTTGTAATCGGGATACCCGTCAAACAAAGAGAGGTAGTTTTGCAAGTGCCATAGGCACTTGCAAAACTACCTCGAGAAAGAGGACCTCACTGTCCCAGTAAAGAGGACCTCTCTGCCTCAAGAAAGAGACCCTTACATCTTTTGCCGAAGGCAAATGCTATTTTATAGTAAAACTTCCATTCAACCTCGCCTCATCACTACTCCCCCCTACCATCACACTAAACATCCCCGGCTCTACTACCCATTTATTCTGCACATTCAGCAACTGCAAATCCTCCGCATTCAATTCAAAACTAATCTCCCTAACCTCCCCAACTTTCAAATGCACCCGCTGAAACCGTTTCAATTGCTCATTCGCCGTCACCACAGAACTATAATCATCTCTCACATACAACTGCGCCACCTCATCACCATCCACCTTACCAGTATTCTTCACCGTAAACTTCACCGCCACCTTCTTTCCATTCACACTTACCTGCAAATTGTCATAACCAAAAGTTGTATAACTCAGACCATATCCAAAGCTATACTGTGGTTTAGAAGTCATCTCCACATAATCATGCCTGGAAGCATTCTTATAGTTATAATACACCGGCAGCTGGCCTACTGATTTAGGAATAGACACCGGCAACCTTCCTGCAGGATTGTAATCGCCAAACAGTACATCCGCCACTGCATGCCCACCTTCCTGGCCAGGGTACCATGCATTCACAATAGCAGGAATATTATCCGCCGCCCATGTAATATTCAAAGGCCGACCTTCGATAAGCACCAGCACAATCGGTTTGCCGGTAGCCGCAAGGCTTTTCAATAGTTTATTCTGTAACCCCATCAGGTCCAGGCTCACCCTGTCATAACCTTCCCCACTCTCCATATCGCTCACAGAACTTTCGCCTGATTTTACTTCAGCCGCACCTGTAGCCTGGTAAGAAGTTTTGAAATCACGGGCGCTGGAACCGCCTAACACCAATACCACCGCATCTGCACCTTGCGCCGCCGCAACAGCCGCTGCAATATTATCGTTCGCCGTATCGCGAATAGCACAACCTTTTACATAAGTCACATTGGTACCAGCACCTAACTTCGCTTTAATACCTTCTAAAACGGTCACAATTTTCTCTTCCGGCTGCGGCGCAGTATAATCCCCCAGCTGGTTGTAGATATTGTCTGCATTCGGCCCGATAACGGCTAAATTCTTAATTGACTTACTCAGTGGCAGCAGGTTGTTTTCATTCTTCAATAAAACAATAGATTCCAGTGCTACTTTTTTAGACAGCGCAATATGTGCAGGAGTAGCCACTACTTTCTCTACAGCTGCCGGATCTACATATGGATTTTCGAACAGTCCCATTTTGAATTTTACACGTAGCACATGTGCTACAGCAGAATCGATGGTGGCCATTGTCACCAGTTTATCTTTCACCGCTTTGATCAGTGCTTCACCATAAGCAGCACCACCCAGGTCATTGTCCAGTCCTGCATTCATACTCATCGCTGCCGCCTGTTCCATATCCGCCGCTACACGATGATTTGTATTCATACTTGGAATACCATGCAGGTCAGAAACAGTATATCCTTTAAAACCCCAGTCTTTCACCAGCACATCTTTCAGCAGAAAAGCGTTGGCGCTGCAGGGAATACCATCGATAGAGTTATACGATGCCATGATAGACAGTGCACCTGCCTTAATCGCGGCCCTGAACGGAGGCAGGTAAGACATAAACAGGTCGCGCTGACCAGTGAGTGCAATACCACCATTATGACCACCTTCAGGAGAACCATACGCTGTAAAGTGCTTCAGGGTAGAAATAATGTTTTTACCACTGTTGATATTGCTACCCTGGAAACCTTTTACCATCGCGATACCCATCTGACCAATCAGGTATGGATCTTCGCCATAAGTTTCTTCCAGTCGTGACCATCGTGGTTCACGTACCAGGTCAAGCACCGGGCCATAACCAATATGTGCACCCTGTACGCGGGCTTCAGCAGCAATGGCCGCCGCCATTTCCTGTATCAGTGCAGGATCCCAGGTACTGGCCTGCCCAATGGAAGTAGAGAAAACGGTGGTACCAATCGCCATATGCCCATGCGGACATTCTTCTGCCAGGATCAGTGGAATACCCAGGCGGGTATTTTCTATCATATACTTTTGCATGGCATTAGTTGCTTCAGCGCTCTGGCGTGGGCTCAGACCAGTTTCCAGCGTTTTCTGTGTCCATGGATCGGCCCTGAGCGTAGCCCAGAAACTACCAATATGTCTTTTGGAAATCTCCTCTTTGAACGTTTCACTTATACCAACAGCATCTCCTTTCTTTTCGTACATCGGCCAACCAAGCAGTGTATTCAGCTGCCCGACTTTCTCTTCCAGCGTCATTCGTTGCAGCAGGTCTTTTACCCTTGCCTCCACGGGTGCTTTGGCGTTTTTGTAGGTCTGTGCACCAGCCTGACCAATGGCCAGCAACAGTACCCCAAGCATGATAATTCGTTGTCTGATATTCATCGTTACCTGTTAAATTTTATTGACAATCATTCATTTAGCTGAATAATGAGTCCTAAAAATAACAAGTAAAGGGGTTAGTTTTAAAATAATTTTTAAAGTGATTTTATCTTCTCCCAGAGTGATAAATTATTAACGGGCTTTGATCTGATTAAGGGCTTTGATTCCATCTTTATTATTCGGATTGATCAGGATGGACCGTTCATAGAGTGCGATCGCTTCTTTTTTTTTACCTGCTTTGTTCAGGGCTTCTCCATAGCTGTCGTAAGTGTTGGAACTAAGCGGAAATAGCAGGCAGTTGAGCTTGAATATTTCCAGCGCAGCATCGATGCGATAGTAGTCGTATAGCTGCTCATAGCCTGCCCTGTTCATTTCCCACTCACTCAGGTAGTAATGTACGGTATCGGTTTTGAGCAGGCTCAATTGGGTAGCAGCAGCATCGGCACCTTCTTTTACTAAGGTCGTTACATATATCCGGGCCAGTGATTTTTTATTGTCAATTGGTTTTGGAGCCTTATTGTTCAGGATGCGCAGTGCATTTGTAACAATAGCGCCAAAGGAAGGAGCAGCGGTATTGTCAAAGGCAATGATCGTTTGGTTTTTATCCAGGTTGTGGTAGTAAAAAGTAGCTAAGCCAAATTTAAAACCACCATGCCCGGCGCCTTTGCCATAGCCGGGTTGATCAAATAATTCCCAGCCCATGCCATGTGCACTTTCTCCCTCGCCCTGCATGGTATCCATTACCTTGTTAGTGCTTCCTTTTACGGGTGTCAGGGCCAATGCTACAGTAGCCGGTTTGAGTAGTTTGTAGCCAAAGAATGCCCTGTCAAATAATAACATATCATTCACCGTGGTGATGATATTGGATGCACCGGTAGCGGCGTCATTGTTATAATCTGTATACCGGTATCTTGCTACATCACTTGTTCTTGACAATGTATCGATCGCAAAACTTGCATACGCATGCTTAGTTACCTGTGTGGGCAGTTCGTTTTTGGTAGGATCATAAACGAATGTTTCATACATGTGCGCACGATTAAAAATATGATCCTGTAGATATTTCTCAAATGGTTCATCACTGATTTGTTCCACCAGCAGACTTAATAAAACAAATCCATTATTACAATAGCGGAACTGATCACCCGGCTTGAATGCCAGCGGCCATTTCGCTGTTTTCAATTGATCAATCACTATATGACTGGATATAATGGTATCGGGATATTGTTTGATCAGTGATTCAAACAGTTCCAGGTCAGGCAAGCCGGAAGTGTGTGTGAGCAGGTGTTTGATCGTAACGTTAGGATAAGGAAAGTCAGGGAAGTATTGCTGGAATGAATCATCCAGTTTTAACTTCCCTTTTTCCATCAGCTGTAGAATGGCGGTAGCTGTAAATATCTTTGAGATAGAAGCAAGGTTAAAAGGTGTCTCTATAGTATTCGGTGTATGGGATGGAATGTCGGCATAGCCATAAGAAAGACGGGATGCCACCTTCCCGTTTTGAGCCATCAGAATATTGCCATTGAGCATCTGAAAATCCTGTGCGGACAATGACAGGCAGGAACACAGCAGGGCTGTTATAAGAATGGATTTCATGTCAGTGCAATTTTGATAAGGCAATATTAGGTCAGCCGGATCGCACCGAATTTTAAATGTGATTAAACCATTCGATTGTGGGATATAAACAAAAAAGCCATTCCAAATACTTGGAATGGCCTTGGTACAAGGGATAACACAGGATGCAAAGCCGGTTTATTCTTTAGGTGTTTGTTGATTATTCTTCTCACCTAATTGTTCCAGCAGCTTCAGACCCAGCAGTCCGCTAATAGGACCATTATTGCTATCGCCACCACCACCGATCAGGATGTCAGGCATAATCTTAATATGCTGTTCACCGATCGCTTCCATCACTTTCAATTGAGTGAAGTTGTTACCACCCATTGCTTCTACCGCCAGCTTATAAGATTCAGCGCTTGATTTACCAATTGCCAGTATCTTTTCAGCTTCTGCATTACCTGTTAAGGATATTTTTTCGGCTTCTGCTCTTGCGGTTAATTCAGTTCTTTCCGCTTCAGCTTTTGCCAGCACTCTTACTTTTTCTGCTTCACCACTTGCCAGCAGTTTCATGCGGTCTGCCTCAGCATTGGCCTGCAGGCGTACACTGTTTGCATCGCCCGTTGCTTTCTTCACAGCAGCATCTGCAATTCTTTCTGCAATCAATACACCCTGGTCTGCTTTTACGATATCTTTCTGGATCTCTGCAATAGCAGTTTCTTTTTCTAGTGCCTGCCTGGTTTCCTGTGCACGCATCTGCGTATCATAAGTCACCTTCTGTTCTTCTGCGATCTTACGGTCTGTCAGGGTTTTCATCAGGCTTTCCGGAGGTACGATATCACCGATCAGTGTATCTACGCCGAATACGTTGTATTGTTCCAGTACACGGCCTATGTGCTGTCTTGCAGATTCCTGCCTTTCCTTACGGCTCTTCAGGAAGTCGATGACTTCGGCATCCTGTGCAGAGTTACGGAAGTAGTTGCCGATGGTAGGTTCCAGTACCTGAGTAACCAGGTTGCTCATGTTACCAAAGCGGGCAATTACCTTAGGCGCTTCTGTAGCGGGAATGTGAATGATCTGTGACACATCGAGGTTGAAAGTAAAACCATCTTTACTACGCACGGTGATGGTAGAGAGGTTCTTATCCAGCTGGTGGGCCTCACTGCGGGCAGAAGCCCAGTTCAGTACCAGGTTGGTAGTAGGTACATATTCTACCTTCATGATGTAAGTATTGATAGGATACTTACCGGGGCCTAATGGTTCTGCCCACACACCTTTGTAGTTCTTAGCTACGATGTTGCCGTGTTTGAAATCGGTACCACTCAGGTCTTCACCATCGTTACCAACATAGGAGATGACTACACCCACGTGGCTGATAGGAATTTCAGTCATGGTACGCATTTCTACCTTGGCAAACCATGGGTTCATAAAGTAAGAACCGGAGAGGATCACCTGTTCCTGCAATCCTTTGTACCCGCCTTGTTCAAGGAAGGCATCGGCATCCTGGAAGTTTCTGTGACCTTCGACAATTTTACCAGCGATCTGGCCGTTTTCGATCGCCTTACCTTCCATAGTAGTGACAATGCCCACTGCATTGTCAGGTACATTTACCATATCAGTTATTTCCACTTCAAAGATGAAGGTGTTGATACGGTAAGAACCGGGTGTCATGATCGCCGTTTGACGGCCTTTCTGACCACCATTTTTCAGGAATGCTTCAGCATTCTGGAAAGCATCGCAATCTACGCGGCGTGCCAGGATGGCGCCGGGTTGCAGTTCAGCACCGTCTTTGGCCAATACCAGTCCAAGCTTACCTGTAGGAATCACAGTGAAAGGCTGGAACTTAACGTCGTACTGCCAGAACCATTTCCAGAAGTACACACCTGGGGCAAGTGTCTGGGCCTGAAAACCAGCTTCTCCGTTGGTGGCCAGAATGCGGCCTGCCGGGAGTTCCTGTTTACCCATCAATACGAATTTCTTGGTGACAAGACCTATTTTATCTTCGGGTACGATCACAAGGCCAAAGAATACGCGGAGAATGAAACGGTACAATACAAGGCATAGTACGGGGATGCCAAGCAGCATCAGCCACCTGATTACATCAGTTGTTTGCATAGAAGTTGTTGGTTTATGTTTGAATGTATAAGAAATGGGAGTTCATGTCAGGTATGTCCCGATACCTGTAAATAACTACGCGTGCGCGTGTCGTAATAGCAATAAATCTTTAATTAAATACTGGTGGGGAAGTATTGAAGATGGTGAAGATTAAGTAGTGCAGATTACGAAAATTGCAATTTGCGGGCTTCGTGTACATTGTAAATTTTATTACCATACAAAGGTTATAACTATTTTTCGAATTCCAAAAAAGTTTTAACAAATCGTATATAACTGCAAAATATTGGGAAATAGGTTTTTAAGAATGAGGTGCCTGAAATTGTGGGGCGGATATAAAAAATATGTGTTTTTTGATGGGAACATGCCGCAAAACATGAGGGTACCATCAAAAATGTGTCAATTTTAATGAGCACACTGAGAAAAAAATATTTTTAAACAGCGGGTAGGCTTTGTTGGTTATAAGCAGGAATTCACTCCTACCATGTGGACGTAATGCCGTGTGGTAGGAGTGGATAGGCATGCAAATTCTCTTGACTAAACCGCCGGGCAAGGATTAAAGTTGGGCAAATTCAACGTCATCACCGCATTATCCAGTTCTGCCCGCATCTGTGCAATATACTCGTTGCTTTCCTTCTTAAACTGCTCCGCCAGTTGTTTATAGTATTCAATACCACTCAGCAGGTTCTTCTTGAATGTCTGTAATGACTTTACCTGCTGTGTTGTCAATGAACTGGTGGTTGCCAGCTTCTTTTTGAAATAATCTATATAAAGATGCAGTTCATTGATAAACATATTCGGACGGTACAGTTTATTCAGAATATTCACCCTGCCGTATATATGATTTACCATTTCAGCCAACGAAAAAGTACCTGAAAAATAAGCCAGGTTGGGCCCCGGGCATATAGTTACTGCAGACAGGTTGTGGTTTAATGGCAGGTTATTATTGATCAGTACAGAACTGGTCAATCCTTCACAGAGACAATCTTTAACAACTATTTTTTCGAACGCTTCTTTGTATGCTTCACCTGTCAGGTGCTGTGCTTCCAGTTCTTTGATCTTCAGGTTTTGGTATTCTCTTGATGCAGTACAGATAGGTAATTTGGTAAAAGTCGTATCTGTTACCAGGAACTTTTTATAGCAGGGGCTACCCGGTCTGTTTTTCGCAATGCGTGTTTCCCGCTGTCTTTCGGCAGAAGTATTGCGCAGGTTGTTGAACGGTACCCCCAGTGGAGATGCATCACTTACATAATAGTCCTCCTGTTTGGCAGTAGCCAGTAACTGCAGGGTTTCAGCATCTACGTTAGTCGCTTCCGGCACTAACAGGAATGGGCTGCCCCAGCCTGTAGCATCCATGGAATAATATTCTAAAAGAAACTCCTGTTCATGCGCGGTTCCGATACCACCTTGTACGGTAATTAACTGTTGTGGTTGTACCGGATAGTTTTTAACATTACTGCACAGGGCAAATAACTCGGCAGCCAGCTCGGCTCTCTTCGTTCTAAACTCTTCCAGGATTGGTCCCAGCAGTAGGCCATCGGTTGCAAAAGCATGTCCGCCGCAATTCAGGCCTGATTCAATTCTAAACTCAGAGATCCAGATACCTTTTTTGGCAAACAGTTTACCCTGTATCAGTGCAGAGCGATAATCGCTCACTTTCAGAATGATTTTCTTCTTCAGCTGCCCATTTTCGTCGGGGAGAAAGTCCGTCAATTGCTCTACATAGTTGTACAGGCGTGGATTATAGCCTGCGGATAGTACGACAGAGCTGTTCAGTTTACTATCAGCAAAGCCTCTCAATGCGGCAATAGCATCAGAGTACTTCTCCGGCAGCAGATCCCCATTGGCATCTGTACGTAAATTATCAACCTTACACATGATGTTCACATCAATGGCACCTGCTACCAGCTGGCTACGCAGGTAATCCTGGTCTACAGGTTCGCCATCCAGCATTTTCAGGTACAATTGTTTTACGGGAACATCGTCGGGAAGTAGCTCGAAATATTTACTCAGTTCGTTATCTTCAAAGAAAGGCAATTCGCGTAAAGTGGTCATCTGGCGTTCCACCATTTCGTGGATCAGGTTAAGGTAACCTGTAATTCGTCTGGCTCTGTGGTCTTCTGCGCGCTCGCTGATAGGTTCGTAAGGATGATCTAAAAGTTTAGAATAATGTGCCCGCATGCTCTCTATCACAACATCGTCGGTGATCGATATGACTGACGAGATCCCGAATCTCGCCACTTTGGCTGGCGTGTCGATGGTATACCCCAGGCCAAGAACAGGGATATGGAAGTGGTGCAACGTCGTAGTGTTCATTGGGTAAAGTTCACCAGATATTCTGTGCAGATTCCTGACCGTGAGCAGTTCTTGTACTGATGTAGCTCAGGCTTTTTGCCTGATTTGGGTTATATTTTTTTTCGGTTGATGACCTCCCAAAATGCTTCATTGTATTTATCACTTACCGGAATGCGCTTATTCCCAATATAAACGTGGTTATCCTGGATTTGCTGCAGGTGGTCCAGGTTGATAATAAAAGAATGATGTATACGGAGAAATGGCAGGGTCAGCATTTCCTCAATTTCCTTGAGCCGGCGGTAAACGAGAATGTTTTCCTTTTCCAGTACCAGTTTTACATATTCTTTCTCACTTTCGGCATACAAGATGTCGTTAACAGGCACTTTTTTGATGGTTTTGCCGGTTTTGGCAAAGAAATACCCATTATCCACCACATTTTTGCCGTTTTCAAAGGCGGCTTCGATCTTTTTTTGAGCGTCGAGGAACCTTTTCAGGGTGATGGGCTTTAGCAAATAGTCAATGGCAGAGTAATTGTAACTATCTGCCGCAAATTCGGAGTAAGCGGTGGTAAATACGATCTTAATACCGGCAGGCAGCAATGCTGCCAGCGACATACCATCCAGCAGGGGCATGTTGATATCCAGGAAGATCAGGTCTGTTTTATGCTGTTTTACCGCCTGCAGGGCTTCCAGTCCGTTAAAACATTTGGCCACAATCTGCCAGTCGGTCGTTTGGCAAATGAGTACCTCCAGCAGGTTTACGGCATTAGGCTCGTCGTCGGTGATGATGATGTTGAGTTTCATACAAGTGGTATTTTTAAAGAGGCAGTGTAGATACCATCTTTGGATCCACATACCAGCTGGGCTCTATGGCCGTACAGAATATCCAGTCTATGCGTCAGGTTTTTTAATCCCAAACCAGCTTTGACGGGGCTTTGATAGTCCGGGATGTGGTTGACGGCTTCAAACAGGAGGTGCTCACTGTCAGTAGTCAGGGAGATACTGATTTTGTTTTCATCGGCACATTTATCAATGCCGTGTTTAAAAATATTCTCGACAAAGGTGATGAGAAGCATAGGCGGGATCATCAGCTGCCCATCGTATTGCTGATGAAAGTCGAGTTGAATACCGTGGCGCACCCGGATGCGTTCCAGGCCGATATAGTTCTCAATAAAACGAACCTCTGTTTCCAGCATTACTTTTTCCCGGGGACTTTCTTCCATAAAGTAGCGCATCATTTCTGCCAGCCTTTCTATAAGCAGGGCGGTACGGGGAGCTTCCAGGTAAGCTTCGTAATAAATATTGTTCAGGGTATTGAAGAGAAAGTGTGGTTGTACCTTGGATTTCAGAAGGTTTAGTTCTGCCTGGCTTTTTTCAAGCAGCAGGGCGGCAGTTTGCTTGCGTAGCTTGAAGTAGGCCATAGTCATTCTGATGGGGAAACCCAGGAAATATACAATGGTCATGCCCATAGAAGAGCTAATGATCATGTCGGAGTTATAAATTTCTTCGGGTTTGTTGTAAATGATACGGTTATAGATGTACCAGCTGCCATAGGATCGGATGCAACCTGTAATGATAATCAGGCAGATCACACAGAGCACGTACAGCAGTTTTTTGCCCTGCCTGTAAAGGCGTGGCTGTAGTACCAGCAGGTCTGTATAGATCACAATGGCATAAAAGCCGGTATAGTACAGCGAAAAAAAAGCCGCCTGTTGCCATCCATCCATAGATAGCAGCGAGGTGAACAGGAAAATGCAGATGAGGCCCCAGCCTAGCCACTGCAATTGCCGAATACTGAAATTGAAAATGACGCGTTCCACGGAATAAAAATACCAAATCCTGCTTTTCCGCTCCTCTCAATTCAACCATCCGGGTACTTTATTCAATGAACTATTGAAAATATAACCGTGATGGTTGAATAAATTAGTTAAAGAAAGGAAGAATAAACATCTTTGAGGACAAGGTAAAAGAACGCCATTCTAAAGCCTGATTTGCGGCTACTCTTTGTGGGTAGCCGTCTGCATTTTACGGATGAATATAGTCTGGATGATCAGGGCAATTACATAAAGAATGAGCAATCCCATGAGTGTTTTTGTGATAGCCGGTGAGGTGATGTCTGTGGCGAGTGGGTGTCCCAGTGGTATCCTGGTGAGTGTTTCATTCACAGCCGGGATGAGGGATAATAATAAGGTGGTGGTCATGAGGAAGGTCTGTACGTATCTGGTCCATGCCTGTTTGGAGCGGTTCAGCCAGTAGGCGATTGCCAAGAATAATAAAATCATGATAGCCAGCGCGTGACCGGGATTGAAACCTCCTGCTTTTGAAAGGCCAAAGGCGGTGAAACAGGCAAATACAGTCAGAATGGAATAGTAATTCCCTGTAGTGGTGCCGGGTTGGATCTTGCCGGATTGGATAAAGGCTGCAATTGCAAAAATGATAGCGACGATCGCAATGATCGTATGGATGGTGCCGAGTACGGATAAAGAGATCATATTGTTGTTATTTTAGTAATACAAATCTCGAAGGAATCAGTAAGGATAATTTTAACCTGGGTTAAAATCAGAATAAAGTCATCATAGCCCTGCCTTTTACATACTTCAAAGGGCTCATTCCCGTAAACTTCCGGAACTCTTTAATAAAATGATTCTGATCGTAATACCCATTATGGATCGCCACCGCACTCAGATCGTGGCCTCCTTCTTTTACCAGCGCTGCATATGCATGAATAAACCGCTGTAGTCTTGCATATGCTTTTGGGGATAATCCCATATGTGCTGAAAAACTTCTTTCCAGCCATTTATAATTTACCTTCAGTTGTGCCAATATGGACTGTATTGCCATGGCACCTTTTTCTTCATCCAATAATCTCAATGCCTGTTCAAACAGGTAATTGAGATTCGGTTTTTCATATACCAGCGCTTCAATTGCTTTTATTTTCCCGGCAATGGTATCGGCAGCCCATGCAGCTGCCGCAATTGCGTCTATATTATTTAACTGGTGAAAAGTGACCGGGTTAAATCTTACCACCAGGATCTCTCCCCTGTGGCTAACAGGTTCTATCTGCACCTGTTCCAATACTTCCGTACTCAACCATGCCCCTTTCAGTAACTCCCCATTCATTCGCACACTCGCCTCCCCATCCGCCAAAATAGCCATTGTAGGAATACCATCACTAAATGCCAGACAAGGCTGCCGCCAATCCAGCACATAAAAGCAATCAATATAATCACGCAGGGCTTTCGCCGGCACGATCCGTTTTAATTGCTGATTGATGATATGTTCAAACAATACAATAGGCATAAATCTGTCTAAAATATACTATACCATTTTATCGCAAAGGGGCAGTTTTGCATCAAAAAACATGATTCTTCCCATCGTTGCTTATGGTCATCCAATATTAAGGAAAATATGCACACCCATCACAGTAGATTATCCTGACCTGCAGGTACTCATTACCAATATGCACGCCACCATGCTCAATGCCAATGGCTGTGGACTGGCTGCGCCGCAGGTCAGCAAACCCATCCGCCTTTTTATAGTATTGGAACGGGTATTTATCAATGCTGCAATTACTCATTATTCTATAGCAACACAAACAGATGATGAAGGATGTTTAAGTATCCCCCGTATTTCTGCCCCGGTTCCCCGCGCACAGGAAATCACCATTACCTGGCAGGATGAAAACTTTCATTCACATACTGAAAACTTTGATGGAGAAATGGCGAGAATGATTCAACATGAATATGACCATATCGAAGGCAAACTATACCTCGATCATATCAGTGCATTGCAAAGAAAACTACTCCACAGCAAATTGAGCAAAATAGCCAAAGGCAAATTTCATGCACCTTATCCTATGAGATAATATAAGGATTTTTATGATTGCCGCTACAATACCAGTCACCATATATATCCAGCAGCATAATCTTCAAATTCCTTTTTTATGCTTACAGTTACAATACCAGCCACCATATATACCCAGCGCCATAACTTCCAAATGCAGCTTTGATCTTTTCCGTCATACCTGCAGCTGTCACTGTTTTTCCTTTCTTAGGCGGTACTATACTCCCTGCAGGTACACTCGTAAGGTCTACACTCGTAGCAAACCAGGTCACATTATCATGTGGCAGGGCAATACCCAATATCATTCCCGGCAATCCTGTAAAAGATTCCGGCCCACCCGGTACATGTATCTGATCTGTATAAAACGCCACTACATAAATAGAATCCAACACAATCGCATTCGCCCGCCGACACTGATACCCTGCTATCTCCCTGGTCTCGCTGGTAATCTTCCATTGAATCGCCCTTGCTGTATCATTGATCAACAGGTTATCGCCATACACCTGTTTCTGGCAGGTATACAAGCCCGTGGTCAGATCCGTATAGATTGTATTCGCCTGATAAATTCCCGGTGAATTCGACATAAAATCCTGTGCCGCCGGATCAGGTTCAGGTGTAAATAAGGTATGATTACCCGAAAAACTCAGTTTAGAATTGAGTCTTTTGAACTGGGGATTGGAATTCTTATACGATTCAAGGAATTGTTTGGAAATACCATCATCAGGTCTCTCCTTAATGCGCTTATTAATATACGCATGCAGATTGATCGTTTTTTCAAACGTGATCGTACCACTGGTTGGAAAACGCTGTTGGGCTGTCAACTGCTGTATGCCTGTCAGGCATACAGCAATCAATATATAAAGTATTCTCATGATTTAGGTTTTGCACCACCCATTTTATTGAAGTCCCAGGCGATGGTGAACATAAAATATCTTCTGATCGTACTATAGGTATTCTGTGTAATCTGGCTACCAGATACATCCCTGTTAAAACCAGCATTCTGATTCAGCAGGTCATTTACAGCAACTGCTACTCTCAGTTGTTTCTCTTTCAGGAATTTTCGGCTTACTTCCATATTCCAGATCGTTCTCTTCAGGTCTGTGTTAAACGACTTAGTTTTTGGTGTATAAGTAAAACTCGTCCTGGAATAAAACTCGAAATTTGAGGGCAGGTACACCCGGAACTCGCCACCGGCAGTGAATCCTACCCCATTACTATTCAGGTTGGGTAACAGCGATGACTTTTGAATGGTATAATTCGGGCTGGCAGTCAGTTCGAAGTAACCCTTTTTCTCTGCATTCTTTCTAAGGGTGAATTCCGGTGCAATGTTGTAAGAAGTCGCCTTGTTCAGAATACTGTTCACCATGTTGTAAGACACATTTGTATTGGCCGACAGCATGGTTGCAAAGCTCATCCCCCACCAGTTGGTCTTGAAATCACGCATTGCCCAGATACCTCCATTGTATCCATTCTTATTAATATTTGCATATTGATAGGTACTGGCGCCGGCAGAATCTGTCGCTACATTCGATACGATCGAATTATGTTTGAGAGAGAAGTTGGCATTCAGATACGTGTATTGTTGGGTAATGGCCTTATAGGAATTGTAATTCCAATAGATATCCTCGCTATAAGATGGGTTCAGGTCTGGATTACCAAGGCGTACATTCAGCGGGTCTGTGTTGATCCTGACTGGTTGCAATTGTGTCACTGTGGGTAATTGCGTTCTCCTGGTGGCACTGAGGGTCATAGATTTGGACTGACTGAATGTATAAGTAAAGTAGACCTGTGGATTATAGTTGACAAAGTTGCGCTTAAACGTGCTGTTGTCAAAGCGGTTCAGTTGTTCAAACGAAACATTAGATACCTTGGTGCCTGCGCTGAGCCTGAATTTGGTCGTCTTGTAAATAAACATGGCACCACCCTGGTGAGAGACATTGTCAATCTTGAAATCGTTGCTATACAGGCTGTCCAGCACATCGTACTTATCGGAACCTGATTTTTTGTACGTTTTCAGGTTGCTGTTGGCATTCGTCAGCACGAAGTCGTAAGAAAATGCAAGCTGTGCTTTGGCAGACAAGGGCTCATTGAATGTAGCATTGGCGGTCAGCGTATTGTTGTCGCTATGCTGTACCCTGTTTTGGTCATTGATTACACTACTATCCAGTGCTTCTTTTTCATTATAATAATGAATAGCAGAGTTCAGGAACTCGTTACCATTACTGCTGGTATGGCTTTCGCTGACGCCCATGGAGAATTTTCTGCCGGGCTTTTTCAGTTGTTTATTGAATAAAACACCAGCGTTGAAGGTGGTTTCATCAGTTTTGGAATGCACCGCCCTGCTGTTTGTATTGAGTAGCGTACTGTCCTGTCGCAGGCTGGTGGTATTATACTCATTATCCACGGAACTGTTTCGGGAACCGCCGGCGGCATTTACCAGCAGGGTGCTGGTGGTATCCAGTTTAAATTCAAAGCGACCATTTCCTTTGTGACGGAAGAGGTAATTATGAAATTTTTGATCTGAAGTCGTGTTGATATAGGAAGAGGGCAGCGTGTTTTGTGTGATCACATTCTTACTCCCATCCACTGCCAGCGATCCTATTCTATAATTGACATTGACGGTAGTCTTGTCATTATTGAATTTATTATCATAGTGCAGGCCGCCGTTTCTCGCGGTAGGCAGACCTTCGCCATAGTATTCACCATTGTAGCTTTCCAGTTCATCATTGCTCTCGCCGGTAATGCGGATGCTACCATCGTCTCCAAAATTGAAGTTGTAGTTACTCATCCCATACTTGCTGTTTTCACCCCAGTCCATACCAAAATGGCCGGTGTTGTCAAGTATACCATAAGCAGAGAACCTTTCCTTGCCCTTGAAGGCATTGAACATAAGCTTGCCGGTATAGAATTTATCAGTACCGCCGGAAGCCTCCACCTTGCCGAAGTAACCATTTTTCTTATCTTCCTTGAGTTTGATGTTGATAGTTTTCTCTTTCTTACCATCATCAATCCCTGTAAAGTTTGCCTGGTCGCTGGATCGATCGTAGACCTGTACTTTGTCTACCATGTCGGCACGGATGTTTTTGGTTACAAGTGTAGGGTCGTCGCCAAAGAATTCCTCGCCATCCACGAGCACCTTATTGACGGTTTTGCCCTGAACGGTGATCTTTCCATCTTTGTCAACGGCCATTCCCGGAAACTGCCTGAGCAGGTCTTCTACCTTGGCATTGGGCTCTACATGAAAAGCAGAGGCATCATACTCGGTAGTATCGCCTTTGATCTTCATTTCCGCTTTCTTGCCCTGGATCAGTACTTCCGTTAATAGTCGCGATTTCAGGAGCATGTTGATGCCCTGAAAATCGTATACCGGTTTAGTTGAATCCAGGCTAAACTCCGCCGTGTAATCTGCATATCCCGGGTAGGATATGAGCAAAATAAAGTGGCCGCTTTCTTTGAGTGGCACAGAAAAATTGTGACTGGAATTATTCCAGGTGAACTTGCAAAGGGTGGAATCCTTTGCTCTGAGTACGCTGATCGTGGCATCAGTAATCTTTATTCCGGCAGCTGAATCGGTCAAACTTCCTTTTACGGCATAAGGCTGCTGGGCATATAGGTAACATGAGCACAAACAAAAAAGAAGGAGTATAGGTCCTGCTTTCATTTGTAAAATTTTGATGCATGGGTTAATCCGTCTACACGTGTCCCTCCAGGTTATCAAATCAAAAATAAACTAATTTTTTAGTTGTAATTCTGTCCAACTCATTTTAACAAATATTTATTATAAGCTGGTGCAATAGTACAGGGTTATAACAATCCTTCAAATCCATATTTAGCCATGCTCCAAAATTCATCCAGGGCTATGATACGGGGTTTGAAAAATGAGATAATCGCCGGCCAGTCTTCGCCACGTAACACATTTACATCTTCCAGCCGGGTGCTGATGGTACTCATTGTTTTGCCATATTCATCGCTGGCATTAGCCTGCCACTGCCAGTTTTCGCCAAGGGTAGTTTCCAGGATGGCTTTGTTGTTTACAAACAATTCATAGAACCGTGGATCGGATTGGGTAATGACAATAGCAATGCTGGCGTGCCGGCTATCGGCATCCATTTTAAAAAATACACCGGGGATACCTGTTTTGTAGTTCAACCAGCTAATGGCCTCCCCATCTGCAGATAGCACGGGTTTCATATACTTACCGAAGGCGGTCCAGAAATTCTCTTTCAGTTTGGAAACTTCCTGTTTGGAATACATGCCGCGAAAATACTGACTGTAGGTGCCAGTGCAAAATTTTAGCAATATTCTTTGGGAGGTCAAATATGCCCTTGGCAATTTCTCTCGTAGTCAAATATCTCCTTTGTCAATTTCTTTGTTAGTCAAACCTGATAAACATCCTATCAAAATTGATCGTCATCGTTTTGAATTGCCTGATAATATCCTGCCCTATATTGCCATATACCATCTCATTGCTGATTTTCTCTTTGATGACCGGTACACTATCCAGCACTACATCCTTCTCCATAATATTAAAATGATGTTTGATCTTATAAGCTTCCAGCTCCGTCTTACCACCTGCACCCCCAAAACGGATATGTACAGGTTGATAACTGGCCGCAATCTCCTCCTTGTTAGCTTCATAAAAACTATGATAAAGGAAAGTCTCATCAGCACCCGTATCAAAAGTATAATGCTTACCATCGATAAAGATCATGGGCGATAACCTGTCAATAGCCATATTAGGCACACTATGAATGACAGTTTCATTTTCCGGCACAATGAGATAACCATCCTGTGTGAGCTGTACTTCTTTCAAAGCACTGATTACGGGGAACCCCAATATGCCTTCAATTTTATAATTAATCTGCGGAAAAGCCAATGCAGAATCGGCCAGTACCAGGAATACTGCATTATTCACTTCTATATTCCCCAGTTTGAATTGCCTGCATACCCCCAGTTGGGCTTTTACAGTAGCACCTGTAATAGCGCCTACTTCTATATCAGCCGGAATGAGTTGCATATGTAACCGCCTGGCGGTCGAAAGGGAAATGGTCGACATATTCGCCCCTGTGTCAAAAATGAAATCCGCTGTGTCTTTGCCTGCTACTGCCAGCAGATTGTTCAACCCTGCTTTATCTTTTTTCATTTTTAACTTGTTCGTGCCATGTATTACTACCCGCTGTGGCGGTGTGTTTTCAAGCGCTGTCCACATGCGAAGACTATTTTTCAGATCATCCTGCCCGTCTGGCGATAGCAGGTATTTATATTGCTGAAGCATGGTCTGGGCGGCACCTTTGGCGGTTTTATAGTCATATGCCTTGACTGCATTGTCTTCTTTTACTTTGTATAGCTGGAACCACAGGCTATCAGAAAAATCTCCCTTCAGGGTGGCGATGCGCTGTTCTGAAAGGGATACTTTATTAAATGCGTTGTCCAGCAGTGCGGCTAAATAATTTTGTTGGGCACCTGGAAGGGAGGCGTGATTGCTGTCATATAACGCTTTTGCATGAAAGAAATTCTTTTGCATGATAAGCGTATAAATCTGATTGAAAGTCGGGTTATTGGTCTGACCGGCACAAACGATGCTCATCAGCAAACAGATGAGGTGGATTGTATATTTCATATGCCTGAATATACAAAAACCTTGCTAAATACGGATCAGCTCTATTTCACCAGATAACTTTACATCGTCGCCCACAATCAGGTTGCCGGCGTCATTGAGAAGGTGGAAGTTCAATCCAAAATCTTTTCGGTTGATTTTTCCATTCAGTTCAAATCCTGCCCTGTAATCATTGAATCTACCAATGCCGCTACCTGTATGTTCTACCTGCAAAGTGACAGGACGGGTAGTATTCAAGATAGTGAGTGATCCTTTTAACGTATCATTGTCTAGTATACCACTGAATGTAATGACAGGAAATTGCACAGCGTCAAAGAAAATGTTCGAAGTAAGATGGCCATCGCGTTCGGTATTGTTGGTATCTATGCTTTGTACTTCCAGGCTAAAGGTTATCACGGCCTGTTGAAAGGTGTCGTTATTTGTTTGCACGGTACCGCTGAACTTTCTGAAGTATCCTGATACATTGGCGATGCCAAGGTGTTTTACCTTAAAGCCTATTTGGGAATGCCCGGGATCAATGTTCCATTGTGTCATAGCTTGATTTTTTTGTCAAAGCTAGAGCGGGGCGGGAAGGAATATTTTACCATAGGGTAAAAAATCAACGAATAGTTCTGATCCGGCTCAGCGACTGCTGTGTGATCCCCAGGTACTTTGCCATATCTCCCAAACTGATCCTTTGATGAATTGCATTATTCTCTTCTACAAACAATCGATACCGATCCGTCGCATTCTCTTCCAGCATCTCACTGATCCTTTTCATCATCTTAGTGGTCGCCACACTTACCAGCTTGCGAAAGAACGTTTCCATGGCGTGATGTTGTTTACATAACGCTTCCATAGTTTCATAACGGATCAGGGTGACAATCGTATCTTCCAGTGCTACCAGGTTAAACTTAGACGGGGTTTGGGTAACATAACTGTCGAACACAGAAAAGAGTACATTTTCAGAAAAGAACCGCATGATAAATTCTTTATCATTCTTCTCTGAAAATGATTTGATCAATCCTTCATTGATAAAATAAAGATACTTGCAGGTCTCCCCGCTGCGCAGCAGAAATTCTCCTTTGTTATAAGTCTTGGTAGTTGTTTGTTGCACCAGTTCCTGCAATATCACTTCTTCCAACGGTGAAAATTGCTGACAATACAGAGTGAAATCTGCCATAAGTAATTGTTTGTTGCACTAGTTCCTGCAATATTTCCTCATCCAACGATAAAATCTGCCATATTAATTAAATGATTGCCGGAATTCCAATGGCGACAAATGTGTCTTTGCCTTGAACAATTTACTAAATGACTGTGGATAATCAAACCCTAATCCATAGGCAATTTCACTTACCGACAGATCTGTGGTGGATAACTGTTCCTTGGCCTTCTCAATCACTTTGTCCTGTATGTGCTGCTGTGTACTCTTCCCTGTTAATACCTTCAGTAGGTTGCTCAGGTAGTTCTGCGAAACATTCAAAGAGGCTGAAATATCTTTCACACTGGGAAGCCCTTTTCGTACTAATTCATCACTGTTAAAATATTCACTGAGCAATGTTTCCAGTTTTTCTAAAATCCGGTGATGACTGATTTTCCTGGTAATGAACTGTCGCTGATAGAACCGTTCCGAATATGCCAGCAGCGATTCCAGCTGTGCAATGATAATCTCCTGGCTGAACTGGTCGATATTGGTATGGTACTCTCTTTTGATATTTTCAACAATAGCAGAAACCGTCACTTCTTCTTTCTCTGAAAGAAACAAGGCTTCATTGACGGCGTAGTCAAAGAACTGGTACTGTTTGATCTTTTTGGCCAGTGGTGTATTCCACAAAAAATCGGGATGGATCAGTAACACCCATCCCGATTGATTTATTTCTTCTGCCAGTGGCTCAATACTAAATACCTGCCCCGGTGCCATGAAGCTCATCACACCTTCATTGAAATCATATTCCTGCTGCCCATATTTCACTTTCACATTGTATCCTTTCTTCATACTGATCAAATAAAAATTGAACACAATGTTGACAGGCTCTTCATTATGGATATCTTTGATAGGCGCCACGTCGATGACACTGATCAGTGGATGCTCCGGTTTGGGAAATCCCCTGAATTCATGAAATTCAGATATTGTATTAAAAGTAAAGATGCGTTTTCCGGCCATGATACAAGGTAATTATTTTGCTGCAAAAAGGAGTTAACCATCAATGCTGATTATTTTGCTGCAAAGGCGATGGCAAATTCTTGAGCAAAATCTTTCAACTTCACCTTGCCAAATTCAACAGGTCTGTTTTTGAAGTAATCGGCAGCCAGGTGGCCCTCATGTGCACAGGCATACATTTCTACCATACCCTGTGCAATGGTGGGTTGCATGCCTGCGGCTATTAACCCTTGCAGGTATTGTTCATTGGTAAGCGTGATCCATTGCAGATCGGGCATGCCAATCGCTTCACCTAAAATGTGCGCAGTTTCATTGCAGGTTATTTCATCACTCACCACATATCTAACTTTTCGGTGACTGGCTGGCAGGGTGATTTCATCTGCAATAGCGGCGGCAATATCTGACGGCGCTACCCAGGTGGCAATATCGTCTCCACCGGTATTGGAAGCAATCACACCCTGTTGTTTGATCAAACCTATAAAAGCATATAAGTTGTAATAGAAACCTACTGGTCGCATAAAGGTGATGTCTACATCAGTGAGGGTATTCAAAGCCTGTTCTACAATGTAATGTAGTTTAATCAATCCGGAACCGTGCTCCAGGTGTGCTCCAATGCTGCTCAGGTGGATGACTCTCTTTACACCGGCATGTTTTATAGCTTGTGTAAAGCTGTCCGCCACTTTCTGAACTTCGGCAAACAGGTCTACGTGGGGATCGAAGTAGTTGACAATGGGCGGAATCATGGTATACACCAGGTCTGCACCGGAAAAAGTTTTAGCCAGGAAAGCTGCATCTGTCACGGAACCCACCGCGGGGGTAGCGCCAAGTGCTTTGATCGCCTCTTTTTTATCTTCCTTGCTGGTGATGATAGTCAGCTCATGTTCGTGAAGGAGCTGTGCCAATGGTAATCCAATATGTCCTAATGAACCTGTTAATACAATTTTCATGATGTTTGATTTTTGTAACACAAAAATCCTGATAAGGGAGGGCATGGACGTATTCAAATCTAAGGTTGTTGTGTTCAAATCCATGGCATAAGTTATCTTACATTAGTTTCCTACATTTGCAGCATGATGCACCCACTGCGAGCTCATATAGAAGCCATCAGCAAAGTAACAGATGAAGAATTTGAATATATACTGTCTCATTTTACGCCTGTAAAACTGAAGAAACATCACCTGTTAGTCAGGGAGGGAGAGCTGGTAAAGAGTGAATACTTTGTATTGAAAGGTTGTTTGCGTAGTTACATCACAGATGAGAAAACCGGTAAAGAGTTTACCTATCAGTTCGCTGCAGAGAACTGGTGGATATCTGAAAGAGAGTCTTTTTTAAAACATACCCCTGCCAGAACTGCCATTGAATGCCTGGAAGATTGTGAACTACTTGCCCTGACATTTGAAGACAATATGAAGCTGGGCAGGGAGCTCTGGAAGTTTGAACATTATAAGAGTGTTAAGTCCGCTCATGGTTATGTCGCTTTGCAAAAGAGGTTGCAGCTCATGATTATGGGAAGTGCGCGGGAGCGTTTCGAAAACTTTGTACAGCAATATCCACAGTTATACAGCCGTATCCCCAAGGCGATGATTGCTACTTACTTGGGTGTGACCCGCGAGACGATAAGTCGTTTATACCGTAAATAATATCCCCCGTCTGCCTTGCTATAAGCTGTTTACACTGTAAATAATGTCAGAAATGTCACAATTTTAAAGTGACAAATGTCCTTCGACAGACCTCTCTCAAACAGCAATTTTGTGTCTCAAATTTATAAACGACATGAAATTTTTGTTCTTCTCATTGCTGTTCTTAAGCACACTCGCTACACAAGCACAAGACCAGCCTGGTTATTACCGCATGGCATTAGGCGATTGCGAAGTAATCGCCATCTCCGACGGTACCGTTCCCTTGAATATGAAAGGATTATTACACGAAAAGAAACCCGGAGAAGTCGCATCCCTGTTAAAACAGCACTACCTCGATACCATCGTCGAGACTTCCATCTCTGCCTTTTTAGTAAAAACAAATCATCAACTCATCCTGATCGACGCTGGTAGCGGTAGCTTTCTGGGCACCACACTCGGTAAGCTCCGTCACAACCTTGCAGCAGCAGGTTATAAACCAGAAGACATCAATGCAGTATTACTAACACACCTGCATGCAGATCACGTAGGTGGCCTCAGTGATGGAGGTAAAATGGTCTTCCCAAATGCGACATTGTACATCAGTCAGCCGGAAGCAGATTTTTGGTTAAACCCTGCAAACAAAGCCACTGCCAGTAAAAGAGCCACCCCGTTCTTTGACCCTGCCCAGCAATCAATAGCGCCTTACCAGCAGGCAGGAAAGTTAAAAACCTATGTACCGGGTGCGCAGCTCTTCCCCAGTATCAGTACGATTGCATTAGCAGGGCATACACCTGGTCACAATGCTTTCCTCTTAACCAGCAAGGGGGAGAACCTCCTCTTTGTAGGTGATATCATTCATGCCGGTGCAGTACAATTTGCCGATCCTGCAGTGACGATCGATTTCGATGTAGATTTTGCAGGTGCTGAAGCTGCACGTACAAAAACATTTGATGAAGCTGCGAAAGAAAGATATTGGATTGCAGCGCCCCATTTATCATTCCCCGGAATTGGACATGTGAAAAAGGAGGGGAAAGGATATGAGTGGTTACCGATTAGTTATATGACAGTAAAGTTTCTGCACTAGTGCAGAGACTTTACTGTAAATATTTGCTGTTAATGTGTTCAGATCATTCTTTGCGGATTAATATTCCAATGGTATTTCTGCGCTTCTCCAAAAGATTTGAAATCCATTTTTACCCAGCGAAATTAATATGAACATCAGCGCCAGATTATTATTAATTGTGAGGTTTCAAAGTTAAATCGAATGGTTGATTATATTGTTGATAATCATGTTTTTATGTTTGTGTTTATTCGTGATAAGTTTTGTTGATTGTCTTTTAATAAGATAAATTCGTTTATACATATACACATCATGATGAATACTAATTTAGAAAGTAACCATCAAGCTTTATATAATGCAATAGCACAGGTTATAGTAGATGCAAGAACAGCTGTTTATAAAAGCACTAATACTATTTTATTGAAGACCTATTGGGAAACTAAAATCGAATCCGCTTTAATAAGCCACTTACAACAATTTTTAATGGAATTGGGAAAGGGATTTGCATTTGTTGCAAGACAACAACATATTGTAACTGATACTTCTGATTTTTTTATTGATCTCGTATTTTATAACTACTATCTTAAATGCTTTGTCTTATTAGATTTGAAAACGCACAAGCTTACCCATGAGGCTATTGGACAAATGGATATGTATGTTCGAATGTATAACAGCCTGAAAAAGGGAGATGATGATAATCCTACTATCGGAATTATATTATGTACGGAAAAAGACGAAACAATCGTAAAATATTCAATACTTGCAGAGAATGAAAAATTATTCGCCAGCAAATATCGGCTCTATCTACCAGATGAAAATGAATTAAAACGATTGATTGAAGATGATAGAATCAGGTTGGAATTGGCTGACACCATCAAATAAAAATAGCCCCCGTCAGGGGGCTACTCTCTATATCTCCTTATTAAATATCTCCAACGCCTCCTTATCCTCATACTCCACTATCAACTTCCTCAACCGCTCCTTCAAATCCTTCACCACCTTCGCATACTTCACATCCTTATACACATTCACCTTCTCCCCGGGGTCCTTCTTCAAATCAAACAACTCCCAACTCTCCACCCCCGTATAAAACCTCACCAACACAAAATCCTTCGCCCTTATCCCAAAATGCGGACTCACATGATGCGGCTGCGGATACTCATAATAATGATAATACACATCCTTCCTCCAATCCTTCGGCTCCTTCCCCTTCAACAAAGAAAAGAACGACCTCCCCTGTATATCCGCCGGCGCCTTAATCCCCGCCAGATCCAGAATAGTCGGTGCCCAATCCACATTAGACACAAATCCATCTACCTTCGTTCCCGGTTGAATCACCCCCGGATACTTCGCCAAAAACGCCGTCTTCAAAGACTGCTCATAAATAAACCGCTTATCAAACCATCCATGCTCTCCCAAATAGAACCCCTGGTCAGAAGCATAAATCACTACCGTATTCCTGCTCAGCCCCGTACTATCCAGGTAATCCAATATACGCCCGATATTCCTGTCCAAAGACTTAGCCGTCGCATAATAGTCCTTCAGATATCGCTGAAACTTCCACTTCACCAGTTCCTTTCCACTTAATTTCCGGGCATCAAAATCATCCGAAATCTTTCCATAATATTTCTCAAACGCTGCCGCCTGCTCATCATCCAGTCTGCTATACGACCTGTTCACATACTTCGCGGCCGGCGAATCCCCAGCCCCATCCTTCAAAGATTTTCCAAATTTCTGATGCACCTTCAAATCAAAATCCAGCCGCATCGTCTTATCTATCGTCATATCCTGATCCTTCGCAGCCAACCTCGTATCATAATTATCAAAGAAATCATCCGGCAATGGGAAATCAATATTATCATACGCCCCCAGGTCCTGCACATCCGGCAACCACTCCCTATGCGTTGCCTTCTCTCCTACCACCGCAAAAAATGGCTTACTCGTATCCCGCTGCTTTAACCAGTCAAAGAAGAACTCAGAAATCAAATTAGTCACATACCCCTTGTATTGAATCGTATCATTATGATTATTGATAAACTCAGGATTATAATACTGACCCTGCCCTGGCAAGATATTGAAGTAATCAAAACCAACTGGTAAACTTCCCAAATGAAGTTTCCCGATCCACGCCGTCTGATACTCGCCCTGCTGCAATAGAGTAGGAAAGTTAGTCTGATTCACATCGTACCGCTTCTCATTCAGCGTATACCCATTTTTATGACTGTACTTTCCCGTTAGCAAAGTTGCACGGCTGGGTCCACAAATAGAATTTGCCACAAAGTTGTTATTCAGCAATGCCCCTGCATTGGCTATCCTGTCTATATTCGGTGTCTGCACCAGCTTATTGCCATAAGCACTCGTGGCCTGGTAAGCATGGTCGTCAGACAGGATAAAGATGATGTTAGGTCTGTTTTGCGCCTGCATATACAACACTGTCGTCAGCAAGACGCAAAGAAGACCAAATGGGCGTAATAACATAATTGGGTAATTTAAAAGGTCGATGTTAATTAATAGTCTACTGGTCTGGTAGGACAAAGAAAGTAAATATATTCCCTGAATGAAAGTATTTAAGGGATTTTTTTTAACGGTATTTTAGAAAGATTCTTTAAATATCAGTAGATTTTTTGTTCAAAAATACCGGAAAAATCCCCCTCTCCGGGCTGATTATACCTTCATAACTTTGTTGTTATCACTCAAAAACATAAGTCGTATGGCAAGCCATCAGGTAATATGCATTAGTAGCCATCCTATTGAACACGGTTATTATGGGATTACTCATTTAGGAGGGTATGGTTGGAAATTGACAAAAATCCAGGTAATACAAGCTATAGAAAGCGGAGCGGAATCATTTTATACCCTTGTTGGAGGCAACAGGACAGAGATAGGGATAGTAAATGCTCCTGCTGGAAAGTATCTCAGAACATATGCAGATGATCAATGGAATGATAATTTATTAGAATTACCTGAATGTCTCTGATGAGCATGAACTTTATACACACCGAATCCCCAATATCCATATGTTATCAACAGACAAACCTTTTCGGAGGTATTATTATTCTCAAATTGGACGTTATTTAAGTCAACCTCAAAAAACTTCAAAACCTCCAATCAGCAAACATCCCATACACGGAAGTTATGGGGGACTATTGTTTGATGTCAGATGGAAAAATAAGAGACAGGAAATATTAGCCAGAGATAAATTTCAATGTATAATCTGTCATGCAGATAAAGACCTCCATGTACACCATCGTCAATATCATTACCTGAAAACAATTGAAAAGTATAAGGCTCCCTGGGATTATGATAACAGTTTGTTGATTACTCTTTGTACCAAATGTCATCAGAAAGGTCATAATATTTTTAAAATTCCAATAATTATTATTTAGTTATGAAGTTTTTTAGCAGAAAACCAGACCCCGTTCCTGTTAATGGATCTCCCGTTTTGGAGCAGGAAAGCTCCAATTTCCCCTCTCCTGAAATACCAGAACACATCTTTACGGAAAGTGTTAAAAATGAGGGGAGCCTTTCTGATAAAAGAACCACAGATCTGCAGGATAATATTAATATGCTATTTACATTCCTCGACAAAAACCTTGAAGTGCAGGGATATGATGATGCGATGATTAATCCTGATACAGTCAATCTCCAGGAGAATATTGCTGCAATAAAGAGTGAACTTTTACGTACCATTCGTAAGGTAAAGACATTTTATGAAAGTTTCATCCGAGAAATAAATTTCCATATTGAGAGCAGGGGGCGTAGTGGAATGGTAGATACCGTAGAAGAATTGAAAATGAAAAAGCAAATTGCGGAAGATCATATTAAAAAAGTAATTGAAATTGAAACAGACACAAAAAACAATGAAGGAGACAGCCAGGGACTGATACTAAGTTATACCCGCGGATTTAAGAATGGATTGGCAGCTATATCTCATCATAATATTATAAGAAAGGATTTTTAAATTATTTTTTATGAATAAATGGTGGCTCAGAACGGGGTGTTTCCTTACAGGGTATAATTATAATATTGTACGGACAAAAAGTGAAGTCGTAGCACAGACCGTCAAAAAGTATACATCTGCCTTGCTTATTGTATGCATTTTATGGGCATTTGTTGGTTATAATTTTACGCACAGGTATCTAAGGGGAGATACAGTGGCCTCAATAATTGGAGCTGTTGTACTCTTAATAATTGTCATTCAGATCGAACGACAAATCATAATGGGAACTGCAAAGAATAATTTACTGCTGGCATTCCGTTTTGTGATTGGTCTACTGATGGCGGGAATAGGTTCCCTGATCATTGATCAGATTATTTTTAAAGATGATATTGATTTGAGGAATATTAGTCTGATTGAGTCAAAAGTAAGTAGGGATTATCCGGCAAAGGCGGAAGAATTGAAGCAACAAATAGCCGAGACGGATTCGGCTATTCAGATGAAAGAAAGGCTGGTCAGGGAGTTGTTGATCGATATTAATAAACATCCCATGATTAATAGTATTACTACAGAAAAGTCGTTTGTACCCATGAATACTGTAAAAATGGATTCATCGGGAAACCAGGTAAGTACTATTAAAAATGCCCAGCAAACCACTGTTAGATCGGTTCCTGTTCCAAACCCTAATATTGAGATTCAAAAAGGAGTTAATCAGCAGATAGATGAATTGAGAAAGCAAAAACAGAAGCAGGATAATGCTTTGATTGAGTTAAGGAATACCTTGCTGCGGGAGTATAAATCAAAGACTGGTTTTTTGGATGAAATAGATGTAATGGTGTTAATTTTAAAGGAATCTACTTCAGCTCTTTTTATCTATATTTTATGGATTATTTTATTGTTGGGGCTCGAGCTGTTTATTGTAGCTAGTAAGTTTAAAGAAGAGAAGAATGACTATGATGAAACAATTGCTCACCAGATGGAATTACAAAAGAAGATGTTATTACTAATGAAGCAGGCTGGTGAGGCTAAGCAATAGGTAATAAGTATATTGTAGTATAAAAAGACTCAAAATAATAATATGCCTTATACATTTAACGATCATCGTCACCGGTATGCTATCTGGACTGCGGCAAGGGCTGTTCAACGAAACTTCAGTGTAAAAATAGAAGATATAAAGGTAGCCGTCGAAAATGCTAATCTGCGCGGTTATGTAGAAGGTTGTAGCAGTAGTAGCCGTAATGATTTTGACTTTTTTCAAAAAGCTTCTGCGGCCTCAATAATAGACACACTTGAAAATAAAAATATCCAGAATGCGAGTTATGGACGGGCATCAAAGATTATTGCTGTTTATTTGAAAACGGCTTTAGTTCTTTGTAATAATGCCGCCTGCCAGAAAAGTGAGGTGATTCATCCACCATTAGATAGAATTTTATTGCAAAAACTGTCTAAAGAGGTACATGGTTTACAAATGTTAGCAAAGTATAACTGGACAATGCTTGATTCCGATAATTATTGGAAAATAGTGGAATTAGTCAGAAGTAAGGTAGGATGGTTTAATTGGCGGGTAGAAGAATTCTGGGAGTTAGGTGTAGATGCAGATAAATAATTATTTACCACTACTAGAAAAGCTACATCGAAATGGAAATGATTGAAGCTGAATTTGCCGATCTGCTGAAAGAAGATATACAATTACCATCACGTTCTTCAACTTTTTTCGATATCGCAGGATTGACATATAGCGAAAAAGTATTCAGCAACCTGTATGCGTATTATTTAAATCCCATTGCCGACCATGGGCTACGGGATTTATTCCTGAATGCTTTGTGCGTTCTGGTTACTGAAAAAACGGCTCAACCCACATTGGAAAATACTATGTGGGCCATTGTACAAACAGAGGTATGCACAAATATGGGGAACTTCATCGATTTGGTTGTAATAGAGCCCTTGGAGGGAAGTTCGATCGCCGGTCATGCAATTATCATAGAAAATAAGATTAATGCATTATTATACAATGACCTGAAAGATTATTTTGACTATATAGATGTTCATGGCCGAAAAGTGGGGGTTGTACTTTCCTTACGGAAGGAGGTGCCTGCCCATCCAGGTTATGTTAATATTACACATAGTGAATTAATTGCAAAAGTAGAAGAAAAACTATCCAATATTTGGGGAGAGCTAAATGCGAGGCAGGTATTCTGGTTAAAAGAATTTATCACACATATACAATCTTTTTCTATGGTTGAAGATCTTACCAGCCAATATGCGTTTTACTTTCAATACGAAGAGAAGATACGTTCTATTAGTAGGTTAGAGCAGACTATTAAAGCTGATATGTTCACTCAATTGTCCGTAGCTTGTATAGAGCTCGGACTGAAATTAGGTGCTCCGTATCACTCCTCATTACGTTATTTCTTTTCGCAAACCTGCCCGGTTTGCTTTACAATCTGGATGCCAGAGGTTTTTACTTCCAGGCATCGATTAACAATAATAGTAGAGTTAAACAAGCAGGGTATGACATATCTGGAAAACATTAATGAAATTGATTTCACACCGGAAGAGATGAAACTCATCAAAGAAAAGACAAGAGTTCGGGGTACTTATTTACATTATGCTACACTTAGTTTCGATCTTATACCAAAAGAATTGCAACAGTTTTCCACCTGTGTATATCAGAAAATTTTGACAACTCCGTTGTATAATATTTTTAGAAAAATTGAAGATAAAATTTTACACATAACACAATCGCAGGTTCTACCATGAGAATAGGTTATTGGATGATGCAAATATAGTGATGATAAGATTCGTATCAGGATAAATATATTAGTATCTATTTGGTCGTGAAATATGAGACACCATTCTGTTTTCCTGAAACAAGTCCTATCCCCTGAAAAAATCATAAATTTCTAATTTTCCTGCAACCTTTTTCCCAAACCAGCGTCTCATGTATACATGTACCCTGGACGACCCACTATGCTTTCTGACGAAGTCATGATCCAAAAGATCCTGTCAGGAGACCGCTATGCCGCGTCGTTGTTGATCCGGGATACCGAAAAGCTGGTAACACATATCGTTTTTAAAATGATCACCGACCCGTCAGATCGAAAGGATCTTATGCAGGATATCTATTTAAAAACCTTCCGCTACCTGCCCCGGTTCCGTTTCCAATGCAAACTATCTACCTGGGTGGCCCAGATAAGTTATACCACCTGTTTCGATCATTTAAAAAACAAACGGGAACTCATCGATCTGCCTGTCGAAGACGAAGGCTATATCCCGGACGCCGGTCAGCAACTTGCTATAAAAGAAAAATCAGAGATACTGGAAAGTATTAGTGCCACCCTACCACCCGTCTATCGTACACTCATTACTTTATTTCACAAGGAAGAACTCAGTATAGACGAAATAATAAACATTACCGGCCTCCCTGCAGGTACGATTAAAAGTTATTTGTTCAGGGCGAGAAAAATGCTGAAAGAGCGATTACTTGATTATTATTCAAAGGAGGATTTATGAACAATGAGC
Source organism: Chitinophaga sp. (assembly GCF_039596135.1). Lineage (GTDB taxonomy): Bacteria > Bacteroidota > Bacteroidia > Chitinophagales > Chitinophagaceae > Chitinophaga. The sequence continues at coordinate 32,211 of NZ_JBCNKH010000009.1, read as the reverse complement.
ATTTAAGTGAAGAACAATTGCAGGAATATGCAATGAATCCAGTGGCAAACGCACATGTACAAGTCTGTCACCATTGCCAGTTACAGATCAGGGCATATCAGCTGCTCTATAGCCATATCAAAGCCGAAGAGTTGCCTGCCCTGAATTTCAATACAGCAGCATTTATTCCTGCTCAGCTCCCGGATGTGAGGAAGGAATCCCGTAAGGAATCCCGGTATCTCTATAGCTTACTGGCCGGCGCATTTGCGTTATTGATGGCCACATTAATAGCCTGTTGGAGCACCATCAGCTGGCTCTTTTCAGGTATCGGTATAATCGGGATCGTATTAGTACTCTTAGTGGTGATCGCTATCCAGTTAATGGATTTTTATTACACAAATCGAAAACAAATTATGCACATGAAAAAACTAACATTCATAACCCTCCTAATGGCCTGTCCCGCCTTAGCACGCGCAGATTCTGAAGTCATAACATTGGTACAGGGTGTTGATATTCCTACTGTAATAGTCCGTACAGTCATCGTGGTATTGCTCTTTTTTATCGTAAGTAGCTTTTTATTAAAACTATTAAAAATACTACTGAATCATCGTCTTAAAAGCAAGATGATTACCATGGGGATTGTAGGGGCTGAAGCAGAAAGGATGCTGGAAAAAGGAACTGCCAGTAAGCATAGTGCAGTCAAATGGTTTTTTCTCCTGTTGTCTGCTGGTATTGGTTTTGCTGTGACCAGTCGGCTCCCTTCCGGGCCGTTGCCATTTGGCATATTAATTATCTGTATTTCTCTTGGTTTTGGAGCATATTATCTCTATTTAAAAAAACAAAAAGACCTTTCATGAAAAAGTATTTGTTGTATGCATCCGTTGCAGTGCTATTACTGGCTTGTAATAAAAAACAAAAACCACAGCCACCGCGAAAAATCAATTATGTTTTTTCATCTGTTGTAGACATTCCTGCATTGCCTGTTACTAGTGGACAAGGTTATTCCGGTACCTGCTGGAGTTTTGCGACCACTTCTTTTCTCGAAAGTGAGATCATTCGAATAAAAGGTGAGCAAATCAAATTGTCAGAAATGTATTTTGTACGTAGTGCCTATCTGGCAAAAGCGCAGAATTACATCCTGCGCCAGGGCACTTCCCGGTTTACTGAGGGCGGGCTTAGTCACGATCCTATCCTGAGTGCCGCAGAATACGGCCTGTTGCCGGAATCAGGTTATACAGGATTAATAAATGGCAACACAAACCACAACCATTCCAAAATGTTCGAAACACTGGAAAAGCGGGTGAAGCAATATGCCCAGCCATCAAACCAATTAGGTGCAGCATGGAGAACTCATGTGCCTGCGGTGTTAGATACCTTTATGGGGAAGGTGCCGGTGGATTTTCAATACGAAGGCAAGTCATACACACCGACCAGTTTTTTAACTTACACGCAATTACATCCCGAAGATTATCTAACCATTACATCATTCTCCCACGTACCTTTTTACAAGCCATTTATATTAAGTATCCCTGCCAACTGGGCAAATGGACAATTTTATAATCTTCCACTGGATGAATTTATGGCAAATATCGATCATGCACTGGATGCTGGTTTTTCGCTCTCCCTTGATCTGGATGGGACAGAACCCACATTTTTCGTAGAACAAGGCATCGGAGTCTTACCCGAAAATCCGGCGGACAATGATTCCATCCGGTATAATGTGCGCCCGGAAAAGAAAGTGACCCAGCAATTGCGACAGGGTGCATTTGAAACTTTCGCCACTTCCGATGATCATTTAATGCACATCGTGGGCAAAGCAAAAGACCAGTACGGTAATATTTACTATACATGTAAAAACTCGTGGGGGCCAACAGCAGGACAGCATGGGTTTATGTACCTGAGTGTTGCTTATATGAGAATGAAGGCTATTTCTGTGTTGCTTCATAAAGACGGGCTTATTGATTCAACGAGGAATAAAATTTAAAATCAACCATTATTATTTCACAAACCCAAAATCAGGGAAATATATATCTTCGCAAGATTGATTGAAAATATTTAAAGAAAATACCTGTACACTAGAATTAAAATATACCAACCCAATCTCTATTTTAAACCCATAACAACCCATATTCATTGAATTTATAACTCGAATAAATAACCATGAAGAAAATTCTACTAATGTTCAGCTTAGTGCTGTCCTGCTATGCCCCTATGCTCGCGCAAAGTATAACCGGTGAAGCAAACCCCTGCCCCAGCACCCCTAATATTTACAGGCTTATTATACCTTCGGTTTATGGAACCCCGTGGGTGTATTTCATGAACTTAGCAATGGTCGGAAAGGGGAATGGGCTTGCAATCTTGATCAACCTTATAGGTTGGTATTTAAACCTCATAATGAACCAATACCGACCAACAAGCATGGTCAGTACATTTGGATGGAGATCATAGGAATAGAAATTTTAGAAATAGTCAACTATCATAAAGAGAAATAAAATGGTAAAACAGAATCAATACTTTCCACAGTCAGTTCCTCATCCGGGAGAAACCTTAAGGGAAAAACTGGAGGAAATGATGATGGGGCCAAAAGAATTCGCGCTTCGCACTGGAAAGCCTGAAAAAACCATTATTGCCATCATCAAAGGTGATAGTTCTATTACCCCTGACATGGCTGTTCAATTTGAAAGCGTTACCAGGATACCCGCTAATTTTTGGATGAACCATCAGAGACATTATGATGAATTTCTTGCAAGAGAAAAAAGACAAATAGTTATTCAGTCAGCAATAGGATGGGCAAAGCAATTTCCATTGGCTGAAATGATAAGAAAAGAGTGGTTGCCCGCTGCAACCAGCATACAGGAAAAAACAATTGAGATGCTTTCTTTTTTTGGCTTCTCTAATCATACAGCATGGGAAGACTATTACTTTAACCAACAATTAAAAGTAGCTTTCCGTATTTCGCTTGCACAAACAATTGAACCTTATGCTATATCTGTATGGCTTCGCAAAGGTGAATTGCAGGCAATGGAATTACAGGCGAATGAGTATTCAGAAAAGAAGTTTAAAGATGCATTAAAGAAGTTAAAATCAATCAATGCAAATTCCACTGAAAAAAAAATTGACCAAATACAAAGAATTTGTCTGGAAGCAGGTGTTAAAGTAGTGTATACTCCTCGTATTAATAAAGCGCCTATAAGAGGAGCTACCAGGTGGCTAAATGATACTCCTTTCATTCAGTTAACAGAACAAAATAACGAAAGTTTTTGGTTTACCTTCTTTCACGAGGCAGGACATATTCTCTTACATGGGAAAAAGGATATCTTCCTGGAGAAAGTAGAATATTCCGACAAAGATCTCATCAAAGAGAGGGAGGCTGATGAATTTGCCCAAAAATGGATATAGCAGGAGCAAGTATCGAAACTGTTTGTAGACGATTTATCTGAAATTCTAGTTTCATTATAAGAAACTAATAAGAAAAATTTCAACAACCAAAATAAAACTAAACCGATTTCTGAAATACGAAAAGGCTTTTATAAAAAAAGAAGCTGTCTCATAAATAAATGAGGCAGCTTCTTTTAAAATGCTTTAAACTTGTCGTTATATTTTTAGTATGCCTAAATAAATGGATATGATAGGATACAGCATTTACTCTTTAGGAAAAGGCACTGAGGAACCGTAAAGAAACTTAGTTTTTATAATGGTAATCATGTACTTTCATTACATTACCATCCATATCTCTCACTACTTTCAACCGGCCTATTCCATCATACTCATAGTAAAAAATATGATTAGCAGGATCACACTGACTAGTCAACCCTACTAGTGGATTATACGTATTAGTAGTCATCTTCGCATCAGCAGGATAAAGCCTCAATTCGTCAATAGTAATACTCCCTGTAATGGTCACAGATGTAACACCTGACACCTTATGTTCAAAGTAATTCCATCCTCTTTTGCTGACAGTGGAAGTAGCTGTTGATCCATTCACTGTTGCAGAACCTGTTTTACTCCAATAAGAAATGATATATGTCTGAGAAGCTGTTAGCCCGCTTTTTGTAATATTGCCACTAATGGTCCAGGATTTAGCTCCTGTAATTCCCCCGGTAACACTGACACCTGTAGATGGTACGGTCCAGTTGCCTGTTCCTGCATCCTCAAACCCGCAATAAGCGACATCAGCAATAGTTGCATTATGTACAATTGCGATCGGACTGGTACGATTGTAATTCCAGATATATGCGGTATGGGCGTCATTGTAATTAGCCTGTTCCAACAGATTACCTGAACTATCATAATTAAATGCCTGCCACTGAGTAGTCATTGTTGCCGTTCCTTTCTGAAATTGACTGTATTCCTGCAGGATAGTATTGCCGGTAGGCCATACCCTATAGTCATTTCGGACACGTTCCACTAATGTGCCTGCTTTAAATTTATCAGTTTCCAGCAAAGTGTTTTTAACCTCTCTTTTTACCAGACTATCAATCGCCCTGGAAGAATTGGTAGTAGTACCTGAAAGAGATGACTTGTCCAAAGGATATTTGAGCACAGTTTTCAGTACGTTATTTTTACTGTCTGTTGTTTCCATACGTGTTAACTGGTAATGACCGGGTGTTTTATCATAGTAATAGTTTTCAGTCTGAACGATACTATTACCGTTATCATCGTATGTAGTTATTTTTTTAGACTGGATTTTATCAAACCCGGTAAGGCGATAAAATATTGGCAGTTGTACCTGATAATATTCAATAGGATTACCAGAGATCGTATATGTTTTGTAATCATCCTCGCCATAATGAAATCCTGGATATGTCCCTCCGGGGTTTACTTGCGGATCATAGAAATCTTCCGTTTCACTCGGAGTTATATGATAAGTCACTTTCCAGAAGCTGATAAAATCCGTATTAATTTCTCTGACGGTATCTTCATAACTATTCCCATTCAAATGAGGTGAGTAGAAGTTATAGGTATATTCCTCTTTAGCAATTGTAGCATTTCCCTTCAAATATTCTTTTGTCAATAATTTACCTCTTGACCATTCCTTCTGTTCATATTGCCATAGATCTGTACCACTATAAAACTCACTAAAGAGTGATGGACTAAAATCAAAACTATATCTTGTTTTCAAAGTATCACCCGCCTTACCAATTGCTTTCTCTGTCACGTATTTATACCCCGCATAAGAGCCGGAGGTAGATTCCAGCGGCAATTTGGATGTAGCCAGGAACTGCAGGCCATAGCCCGCATTACCAGAGGATTCCTGCTTATACATATACTTAATGTACTGTGGCATGGATAATACCTGTCCGGAAGTAACTTTCGTATTAGGATCAGCATAATCATACTGCTTCTGTAATGCTAAACTCCCATCCATATCATAGGTATTGATCTGTTTCACCCTGATACCTCCGATATTTAACTTATGCCCATTGGCATCCGGCTCTCTCCATTTGATCTGAAAAAATGTACTATGTGGTTGATTCAGTGCAGTACCACTCACATTTGAAAATATCTGCACCTGCATAAGATATTTCCCCGCAGACATTTTCACAAATTGGTTGGTGGAAGGTGTTCTTGTGCCTGAGCTACAGTCAACAGCCGTATGACTGGTTATTCTTCTCGAAATGCTACCATCATTATTGAGCAGATACAGATCAAAGTTTACATTGGCTGACATACAGCTGATATTAAGGCTTTTATCAATTGAAGTCTGACCGATGTTCGTAGAAGAAATAAAGTCCCAATCTAATGTAAAGAAACTACCTTCCGGTACTGTGAAATATTTCTTATAATAGCGTTCTCCTGCTATCGCAGTTGTAGAATCGGGAGCGGGCGTAAAATTATTTCTATCGTAACCAGATATGCTGATTGACATACTTTTCTCTGTGAAGTTGTCATCCTGGTATGTAGACTCAAGTTCCCATGGAATATTATTTTGCCCATATCCCTTAGCTATATTGTTTCCTTCATAAATATATTCAGTTTTGCCTCCTTCAGGGAAGGTGATGCTCTTCAGTGAAAAGACTTTACTGGTATCTCCTTTTACCCTTCGGTCTCCTCCTACAATGTAATCAGGAGCAATATTAGGGATGGTTGTCGTATTGGAATAAGCATTAAAAAATCCCCAATGATCCTGCGCTGCAGAAAATTTAGATGGCATTTGACTATAAGTATAGTAGTCAAACTTATAAGTATTGACCTTAGCTACATCACTACCATAAATATCCAGTGAATCAAGTTTCAATCGCTTATTGGCATAATCTGAAGTAGCTACAGGCCAGGTATAATTAACTGACTTGTATGCGTCTGCAGTGAAGTAACTATAATTAAAAACGATTGATTTTATTACTTTACCCTGATTGTCTGATACCACTATTTTACTCAAAGCTTTATTGGGCATATCTACCCTGGTCGTGGTATAAAAATCAATCTTACCGTCCCTGAATTTTATTTGCTTTAGGATATTTTCATGATAGTAACATGTGCCGGAGCTGATCACATAACCAGGAGAACTTATGCTTCTATATTTAGTAAAACTTTCATTTAAAACTTTATCGATTGTATAAGCAGGAAGTGTATCGTAAGAGAAGGTGATACTATCGTTATACTGATTTTCTATTTTGGTTGGCACCCAGCTATTATCTGCATAGGAATTGGGGCCGCCAATAGAGCTTTCTGTACCTCTTTTGAAGGTACCTTTTGTACCATCTGGTAACTGCAAAGTCCAGTAATCGATATTATATGTGCTTTTAAGTTGGTATTTAACCGTAAGATCTTCTTTTGGAAAGAGCACGAACTTTTTGTTGTTCTGATCGTACATGTATCTTCCGGAAAACCCAAGAAAGTTGTAATAAAATTCGTCAGGCATCAAATCATTCTGGATAAGTGCCGGATGCTTGGCATACCACATAAACATGCCTCTCTGTACCAGATATTGATCTTCTGCTGCATTGGGCAGGGCCAGATAGCGTTTAATAGTTGTATCCAGGAAAAAACATTTCTCATCAGCAATTCCGCCTCTTACAGTTCTTGATATTTGTCCTCCATAGTTAAGGCTCCAACCCAGTCCAACCCAGGTCGCATCCTGGTCTACACGTATACCACCGGCATGATAGTCTAGTGAGATAGGAACCGAAACCCCATTTATCGTGATTTCATATAATGGAATGCTGATAGCAGGGACACCTGTAAAGTAGGAGACAGGGGTTTCTATAAACCGGTTAAAAGCGACTACTTCGGGCGTCTTAGCATCAACGGTTGTCTTCATTGTTTGGGCTATCGTTAACAATGGGAACAGACAAATGACAGTGAGAATAAAAAAGCTACTAATTCTATTCATAACATAGGGATTGGTAGGTATAATTTAAAAGATAATATAATGACAGGATCTTAATCCTTGAAAGGAGCAGTTCAAAAGATGACAGGCGTTCATAAAACTGAACAGTTAATCTGTTCAGTTTTATGAAAAAAAAGTTACGACGGGTCTCTTGATAAATAATCCAGCTTGATGATTAAACTTCCTCTTCTTACCGGCTTGTCAGCAATTGGTATTAGCCTATCACCTTTCACGACAAACTCAAAAAGGTAGGGATAAGTGTATGTTTTTAGTATTAGCGTATCATGAATTAAATCCCATTTTCCAGTGGCACGATAGGTAGAATCCAGATTTGATGACGGGAATCTTTCATGAATAGTATAATTAAAACTCGAATCATTTTTTATTGTCAATTCCCACCTTTTATTCACTGACTCAACAAAAGAAGCTTCTTGTATTGACTTAGTATATACCCCCTCAATACCAGGTTGAAAGACATTTAATATTACAATTATTACCAAATATTTTACCATATTGTAATTTGTTTTTTTAGTTCCTGTATATTACTACACCTTTAGTAGGCAATACTATCTTACTCGCTGCATTGAATGCCCCGATAGGAGATTTGGACCGCATTGCTATCTCTCTATATTTTGTTGCTGTTTGCAAAAGCTGTAAAGCACTTTTTGACATAGGCAAGTAACTATAACGGCCAAACCGCTCTAGTTTATAAGATAATCGTTGGCCCCATTTTTTACCTAGTTCAGCTCTTATTCTATTCCCTCTTTCATCAGACCGATCAATATTTCCTAAATAGAGTTTAGTATATTCATTGTGAGTACGATTGTTAAATAAAAATGTATGCTCCATCTCATGCAATACTACCATTCCTATACCAACTGTCATCGGATCCAGGTCTGATGAAGTACCTTCTACAAGTCTTTCAATCTGATTTGGGTCGATAACTATATAATCAGTTTTGGGATCCACAATATTATAAACCCAATGTGGTAATGTCTGAGATCCACCTTTACGAAAATCGATATATATTTTACCTTCATCAAGTGTCTTTAATATATCCGCACGTGCCTCCATACTTATACCTATATTTGTTTTTATTCCATTATTTTGGATCCTATTATTTACAACACTCAAATCAAGTCCTGATATCCGGGACCATTGATCAATCAATGCCTGGATTAGGTCATCTCTGCGATAAGACCGACCATTTACCTCAACTACAGGTAATGTAAGCGTCCCTACTATAGCAGTATCACCCAACAAATCACTCAGCAACACCGGATTATTACCCATCCCTGTATATAAACTGGAACCTTCATTTGGCTTCGGATCTATCTCCATCCATTTCCCAATCTGCGGATCATAATTCCTATAAAACGCATCATACTGATTCAGTCCCAAATCGCGGTTTGACTCAATGCCATTAAACTTATACTTATTCTCTGCATAATTTAACCCTTTCAACGCATTATAAGAAATCGCCTCCATTGTCAAACCATATGGATAATAATGCGTCTCTTCCAATGCCGGCCCATTCAGCAGCAATACCTGTACATTATTAAAATAAACATTTTCAGTTGTTTCATTATCTGTATATACATACAGAAACCCAGTTTTCTGCATCACCATTTTATCCACTCCTAAATGCTGCACCGCATCCGGATTAGCGGCTATCCGCTTCAAACCACTATTCTGATTAACCATATTAAACTGATCGTCAAAAAGGACATAATTCAAATAAGCCTTCGGGCGATTAGGATCAGCATCCCCATTATCACTATTTATCAATTGACTATAATCATTGTTGTTCAGGCTGGTAGTCATAACTGAATTATCTGCTGCTGTCAGGCTATGTTCCCCACTGGTAGAACTGCTACCTGTAAGTGCCTGCAAAAATCCTGCTACTATTGAGGATACAGGAGAATTGCTCGTATTCCCAACAGATGCAGAAGATTTATAAAAGGCGTCTGCACCAATCTGAATCGTATCACCAGCCATTACCCGCAATACGATGGAAGGACCTATTTTATTGCCACCAGTGCTACCATTGGTTTTAGCTACATATTTGTTAGTAGTTGTTGACCCTGCCTGATTATACCCTGTTGGTGTTTCTACCCGGGTAGTTTCGATATTACTGAAGGTAGCAGTTTCTACGGCATTATTTTCTGTCTCCATCGTAGCTGCATATGCACTGGAATCAGGCTGATCAGTCAATACCATTCGGATACTACCCAGATGGTCTTTCTCAAAGTAATCAAAAGCATAGCTAACAGGCTTTCCGGTAATGTACAAAGGGCGGATCCGGCCCTCCTCATGTCCGATCGTAAGAAGACTGTCATTCTGATAAGTGAACCCTCCGGAATAATCTGTAACTGTTTTTACTGTCGTTCCACTACTATTATCAACTACTGTCTTACGAATTTTATTTCCCAAAGCATCATACTGATAGGTAATACTGCCTTTTTCCCTTACAGTTATAACATCAGGCAGATTCAAATGATTATAAGTGATGGAAGATATATTTCTATTCTCATCTGATGTCATATTGCCATTCAGGTTATAGGTGTAATCATTCCCTGAATTCGTACCGTTGATGAAGTCACCTAATGTCGTACTTGTCTTCGTATTTCCGTCTGCAACTGTCTTTAATTTATTGGAATTACCAACGTATTGATAGGTCAGGTTATCCATTGTCTCCCTGGAAAGACCATTCATACCCTGCTGTACCATCGTTTGTATGCCTCCATTTGCATCGTACGTCAGGTTGCTTACAGAGAAATCCATTTTAGCATTTCCCCAGTTTGCACCTGCTACATCCTGCTGTGAAAAGTCAGCGGCCGTTAAACGATTAGTTTTATCATAAGAATAACCATAAGAACGGGGAATACCATCTGAGCGCGTCTTCCACTTTTTACCGGCTATTGTACCATTATAGTAATTGGAGGTAAATCCATAATCATAACTCAGTTCTTCACCAAACCAATTTTTTGTGCTACCATCCATTCCCACATAATCCTTATTGATGCTATTTAACCAACCACGAGCATTGTACGTTAATAACATGGAGTCTATCGGCGTGCCGCCTGTTGGAATACCCAACCACTTCTTATTCACCCGATTCAGTTCATCATAACTATAAGAAGCAATAGTTCGTTCAAACCTTGAATCATCATTTAGTTTCTTTTTCACGCTGATTAATCTATCCCGATGATCATATGTCTGAGTGGTTAACAACGTAATTTCAGCAGTAATGCTTTTAGGGGCCTGATGCCGCATATAGTTTGCCAGCATATTGCCACCGAAGCTATACAAAAAGCTCGTTATATCCTTTCCGCCCACACTATTGCTGCTGATCACCTGTATAGGTCTGCTTTTATCATTGTAATAAGTAGTCGTCATGATCCATTGATCAGTACCCAACACCCGTACTTTCATTCCTGTGGGAAGGTCATTGGTGAGCGTACTGTAGCTACCTGAAAACGTTTCAGGATAGAGGCTGTCTGCTGCAGTCAGCTTTGCAAAATCATCCGTTCTAAATTTATATACACCCGGATAATTATAATTATCATAATACATATAAATCAACGGCGTTATTGAAGACATATTGATGCCAGGCAATGAATAGGTAGCCGTCATACTGGTAGTAGTTCCCGAAGCAGCTGATACTAATTCAGCTACAAACGATGTACTGGTAATGGATTCAAAGCCGGGCATAAAGTAGATCTCATCGGTTGCATTATAGTTTGCACTTCCATCATCAGCATATAAAGTCAACCCTTTTTCCACAGGTGCCTGGTAGGAAATAGACGAAGTAGCAGTAGCGGAATTCATAGCAGTCTGTAAAGCCTCTCTCGTTGTATTACTCTTATAAATACCCGTCATGATAGTACGATTCGTATTATCGTAAAATACGGTATACCATTCCATTGGTGACTTCGCCCGCTGTTCAGCATCCTGTGTAAAAACAAGCCGGTCACGAAGATCATATACTTTATATACCTCTCCATGCCCAGGTATTTCTTCGACTACCAATCGATTACGATCGTCATATACATAGCGGTAACACAACTCTTTAGCCACATCGCTCACCTTACTCCAGCTATTAATCATTGCATAATTGGTCGCAGCAGGAGGAATTACAAAGCCCACCTGGCTATTGTCATTATATACATAGTAAGTACATAACCAGCCTACATGTGCGGTATAGGTAGCAGATTGCAGTACTTTCTTAAGCACTACATTACTTTCTTTATCCCTGAATACAACTATCTGGTTTTGCTGTTCATCTGTGAATACTTCTTTGAATAATTGGCCGGCAGCATAGAAACCTGGACTTGTTGGAATACCTGTACCCATGTTCCATATCCGAACAGAGTCTGCCACGGTATTAACCATATGCCTGTTTTCAGTTGCACGGGTACTCCAGCTATTGCCGGCAGCATAATTTTTCACTACCCTGTTCAATGGGGAGGCTTCATATTCTATTGTTCTGTAAAAAATGCTTTCACCTGCCATACCGGGATTCAGGGTAGCATTTTTATAGAATGTTTCCTGGGCAGAAAATGGATTCGTTTTAAACTTACCATCATTGGTATTATCAGTCGTTTGGGCATATGGCATGTATATATATTGTTCACGCCCATAAGCATCATATACATAAGGTAACACCATGTCCCTGCCACCAAAAGAGGCGCCCTTTGTGACGGCCTGTTTTACACGTCCCAAACCGTCATAATAGGTAGTAGATTGTCTTATCTCTCTGATTGTCCGGGTCTTATTAACAACATTCGCCGTATCGCTGATAGGCATATTGGGTTCCCAGGTGGTAAGATAATTGGGTTGGTTAGCGTCCGCCGTAGCGCCAGGTTTACTGACCGGCGTAGCAGCCGGAAGCGTGGAACCATTAGGGTAATTATTCTGTGCTTTCACATAAAAAGGTGATATAATGACAGCACAGGATAGTATGGTATAGAGAAGTTTCATGCTACAATTAATTTTGTAATTTATCCAGTTAAGTGGGTATCCGGTAAAAATTATCTATTGGCAGATATAGACTATATTCCCGCCTATGGGAAGGACGATATATGGGGCATGTCTGTAAACAGTTTTGACCGAACAATTCCTCCATATCTGTTAATAAAGGCCATAATAGGCAATGATAGGTAACACAACTTAAAACTCATATAAAATTCGTCTTGTGGAAAGTTCACTATGTTAATTAGCCTCGAAGTCACCTGAACAATGCATTTTAATGGGCCGCATACAGCGTGGCGGGAGGCTCGTTGCAAATTTTATGTATAAACTTATCAGGGTAATTAAAGTATAGGTTTATAACTATTGGGCAACGCTTAAATACTAACTTGACAAAAGTAATAAAAGCTAAACTGAAGTAATAGGAATAATTTCAAAAAATAGCGTCCAATCATTAAAATAAAAAACTCATCCCTGGCATGAGCTTTTTATTTTAATGCAGGTTGGAACTAATTTCAAATTGGTTTTTTAGAAAATTTATCTAATATTCACTGATTTATTAGTGCGATTTGCTATTTAAAGTGCTGTTCACAATTATTAGTGGGGATTCCGTTATTTTCTGGAGGAGAGAGTGGATACCAAATGTTGGTTGGAATATTTTGCATTATTAAGCTCGTTTAACCATTTATGGTACATTTTCTCAGGCATTTCACGGTATCCTAATGCTGCCGGCTTTCCAAAAAGTACTTCCATTTGGGCATAGGTTGTTGCTGCTTCGGTTCTGCTTTCGCTTTTTGCTTTAGGTATATTCGTTTAATCGTTTCTGCATTCAATAATATAGCCTGTACATTCAGGGGATAGTATGATAATGCCAGGTCACAACATTTAAGGATAAATCCATCGTAATAATTGTGTGATTGCTGCTCATACCCTTTCGCCAGGTCCGATACACATAATGCTATATTTTGTTGGTTGCTAAGTGTATCCATGTAAATACCACTTTGTACCGCTTTTAAGGATACATAGCCAGACCCCATTATCTATGCGTTCAAAAGTAAGGCACCAACATAACAAACTGAGAAAGGACACATATTACGAGTTAAAGAGGCTTCGCTGCATGTAATAGCCTGGTTGTGAATTGCTTAACTGGTAGCCGCTGTTGTTGAAAAAACAGCCTTTGAGGAGTCAAAATTTTAGCACTAACTTGTAACCAGTATAATATTCGATACAGCTTATACGTAATTCGAATACGTATAAATAGTAGATTGAGTTGAGAAGAATGAGCGAGTTGTCAATAAGTTAATTATATCCATATACCTAAATGAACGAAATTTCCAGGTTATATTCCTGTTGTCTGTGATTGTTATGTTGATTTCTTGCTTAAAATCACAACCCGAACAGTCGGATTCGATGTTAACAGTATTAAAAGACACCCTTTACCTGGGCCCTTTAGGGGGATAGACTCCATTGAGATAATTGCATCGGATAGCTGGAGTATTAGTGATACTTCAAATTGGCTGACTGTAACCCCTGCTGCCGGCAAAGGCATTGCCTGGGTCAAACTCAGTTATCCGGATAATGTGAGCCGTTACGAAGAGCGAATCGCTACATTACTGGTACAAAGTGGTAAAAAGACTCACACAATTAAGGTGATACAGAACATTTCGATGCTTTCGGGAAGAAACCGTGCCGGCACCACTTTTACTTTTTTAAAATCTTCAACTAGATGAACTTTTTTGTAGCCGGGTCGGGTGACCTTTGTATTATGGAAAATATAAAAAGCATAGAAGAAATCATTCTCATCTACACCAGTGCGTGGAACGAGACCGAACGTGAAGCCATCCGCGAAAAGATCGACCAATGCTGGTCGACAGAAGGAACATTCACCGACAAAGTAACCAACACCATTACGGGACGGGATGCTATTACCGACCTTATTATCAGTTCGTACGGTCAAATGGGTCCGCGGACTTTTATAGTACTGGCTGAGCCGGTTACGCACAACCACAGCGGCCGTTTCCGCTGGCTGGTCATCCGACCCGAGGGTTACCCGGCAGAGGGCATGGATTATTTTGAGTTCGACGAACAGAACCGCATTACCCGTATTGTGGGTTTCTTTTAAGCATGACAGTTGTAACGATTCCGGACACCGTGCAAGGCACAGGGATCTGCTTAAATTCGCGGACCGCCGCCTGTACATGGATGAATACCTCCCGGCATTTCACCGTGTGATGGAACTGCTAGCGGTGCTTACCACGATATAGCCGAACCGCTGCGTGTGGCTTCTCTTGCCAACCTAAAATTGTACATGACGTGCCAGTTTGCGTTGTAATACCTACCTTAGTACATGCACCAGCTAATCCTGAACAATTTTGCCCTTCATGTAGCGCTTGCCCCTCATGAACAGGAGCAAGCGCTTGCCTTCTTTCAGCTCAGAGAGGTGAAGAAACGAACCTGGTTGCTGCATGCGGGAAAAAACGGCCGCTATATTTATTTCGTTAAAAGCGGATGTTTACGGATGCTTTATACCGATAAGAGTGGCGAGGAGCACAACATCGGTTTTTACCCCGAAAACTGGTGGGTCTGCGATATTGTGAGCTTCTTTAATGAGAAACCCGCATCGAATGCGATTCAAACACTGGAAAATAGCGAGGTATACTATATTTCGTTACCACAACTGGAAACACTGTTCCAAACCATTCCGAAGTTTGAGCGCTTTTTTCGTATCCTCACCCAAAATGGTTTTGAGCTGTACCAGCGCCGCATCACCTCTCAACTTTACAAGAGTGCCGAAGAACGCTACCTCGAGTTCCGCAAGTGCCACCCGGGGCTGGAGCAACGCATCGCCCAAAAACATATCGCCAGCTATTTAGGCATCACGCCGGCGTTCTTAAGCATGATGCGAAAGGAAAGTAGAGTGTGATCTCATATTACACGTTAGATTTGCGTGGTGATTTTTTGCGGGCAATCATTACGAAATATCCTTCTATAAATATCTATTAAGTAAGGAAATTAACAAACCCCGGGGTTAACAGAACCAATGGATAAAATAGCTTTAGGGAAAACAAACCTGGGTTAACAAACAATCAGTCCAAATTGCAAAGGGGTAGCTTTTCTATCCCTTTTGTTGATATTACAAAGTTACCAGGTACTTGCGCAGATTTTCTGCGTAGTGAAAATTATCTTTTCTATTCTCCTGAAAAATTGATTGAATTTTAAAAGTATTGGTTTGATTTTTTGTAGCAGCAGGGGTAGCTCTACAACTACTTTTGCATTACAAGTAATAACAAAAACACACACAATACCATGAAAACAAAAGATCAGATCAGGACACTTGCTCAACAGGCATTTCAGAACCATCTTACTTATTTATCTTCAGGCCGTATCAGTGAATGGGTAGACCTTTTCACAGCAGATGGTGTACTTGAATTCCCTTATGGCCCGGCAGATTTTCCCAGCCATGTAGCTGGTAAAACAGCCCTGTATGATTACATGAAAAACTTCCCGGAACACTTTAAGGTTGAATTTGAAAACCTGCATTTCCATGGTACAGAAGATCCAACCCTTGTGATCGCAGAATTTACCAGCCGCGGACACGCCATTTCAACCGGCAAGCCTTACAATCAGAAATACATATCAGTGGTGACAACAAATGAAGATGGGAAGATCGTGAAATATGTGGACTTCTGGAACCCACTGGTGGCAATGGAATCTATCAATCAACCACTTGCCAGTTTCGTATCCTGAACCTTCAACACATAACGACCGCAAACCCTTGTTTGCGGTCGTTTTAATATATGACCGATGAATTTTTTGCGTAATTTTATTTTTCCGAAACAGATCCTGATAAAGAAAATGGCTAAACCGGAAACAATAGAAGAATACTATGCAAGCCGCCCTTTCCTTGCTGCCACAGGGACAGGAAAAGACACCGCTCATTTTAATATCTTTCAAATAGGTGATCCGGATATACAGGACATCCCCAATCAATTTGGCCGGAAAGATTTCTTCAAGATCTGTATTATCACAGGCAACAGTCTTATCCATTATGCCGACAGAACATTTGAAGTAAAGGAACATGGGTTATTATTTGCCAATCCACAGATCCCTTACAACTGGGAACCCTTATCCACCAACCAGCAGGGATTTAGCTGTATCTTCAATGAAGGATACTTTGAACACTTTGGCAGAATAAAAGAATACCCTGTATTTAAGCCAGGAGGCTTTCCTGTATATGAATTGACGCCAGCAGAACTATCCGCTATCAAAGTCATCTTTGAACAGATCATGTCAGAAAAGAACGGGGCATTTGCATTTAAAGATGATGCGATCCGTACCCTGGTACTGCAATTGATCTATAGCGCACTAAAAATACGTCCTGCTATGACAACTTCACCCGAAAAAGTAACCGCAGCCCGCAGGATCACTACTTTATTTTTAGAATTACTGGAACGTCAGTTCCCTATCGACAGTACTTCTGCAGAAGTACAATTACGTACACCTTCTGACTTTGCCAATCAAATGGCCGTACATGTTAATCATCTGAATAAATCTGTGAAGGAAATCACTAATAAATCAACTACTGGTATTATCATGCAAAGGCTCCTGCAGGAAGCTAAGATCATGCTAAAACATACCTCCTGGCCAATTGCAGATATTGCCTATGCCCTGGGTTTTGAAGGGCCTACACATTTCAGTACTTTTATTAAAAGACAGTTACAGCTATCACCTTCGCAGTACAGGAATAGTTAATTCTATTTTAAACATACTGTGAGGAAAAACGCTTTCTACGTCAACCATTTTGTAGCTCGTATTTATTACTAATACAGCAATCCTTATTAGAGAATTTAATAATAATGTAATATCCCTATAAATTAATCCTGTATTACCCAATTTATTGCTCTAACTTTAGCAAGGTTGCATTTGGCCCCTTCTGATTTATTTTGGGTTTCTTTTTCTTCCTAAGTTGCTGTTTTTTAGCAGTATATGTGTTTAATTAAAATTATAATTGTGAATATTTTTGTAGGTAATATAAGTGAAAGAACAACTGAAGATGAAATATGGTCTTTATTTGACCCATTTGGAGTTGTATATAGTATTAATGTGGCTTATGATAAGTACAGTGGCCGTTCTAAAGGCTTTGCATTCGTTGAAATGCCAGACGATTCCAATGCAGTACAGGCAATTAAGGAATTGAATAATTCAGTAGTTGCTGGCCAGACAATAGTAGTGTATGAGGCTCGTCCAAAACCTGAAGGACCAGAAAATAATCGTTTCTCCAGATCCGGCCCAAGACCTGGATTTAGACCCAGATACTAATAGTTGGATGTTTAAAAACGTCGATTACCTTTATCTGTTAAGAGAGCAGAAGAGCAAAGCCGCAGAATACGTTAAGTAGTTTGTAGCTTTGTTTTTACTTTTCTATGTACCAAATAGTAGCAACCCAAGCTGAACTTCCCGCTTAATATTCTAATTATACCCTCAATAAATCTCCAGGATGGGATATAGTAACAAGAACTGTCAGTAACTGCTGTCAGCCTACGAGGTGATGATGAAGATTTGTATCATCATGTTAGTTGTGTGAGTTCGGAAACTTTAGCCTTTACGAGTTCCCCGGTCTGTATGAATAGTGCATTGTTTAAAAAGAAACCCTAAGCCTGATTTCGAAATAATGTGATTTACTACACACTGAACTTACGATTTAGTTCCAGTGCAGTCACTATACTTCTATAGACTTTTGCATTGTCAAGCATAAGGTGTGTGAAGAAAATAATATTGTCAATCGCTATGGGGTGAAATCGACTAACTAATCGAACTAAATAGAAAACCCGCGACTAGCGCGGGTTTCTTCGGAATTTCGCGGGCTACGAGGGACAACTTTCGAATCTTTTTAGTGAAGATTTGTCTAAAATTGCTCATTTTTTACATTAATTTGAATAATAAATTATCAAGCTGATAGTTAAATTTTCTATTTGCCTCTTGATTTAACATGCACAATTTCTAACATACACCTCCAAAATTATTTTATTCAACCTTGCCCTTGCAATGCTTGGATCTGTGATAAGTTAGAAATGACTGTATAACCCCGATGGGCGTAACTTTCGAGAAAAATCAAATTTGATTTCCCCATATGTTGAAAACAAACAATATTGTTATTTATTTAGCAGCCTATCTTTGTTAGGCCAATTAGAGCAACCTCAAAAGGACATTTCAATACTTTTTGCTATTTGATTAATTAAGAAATATTATCATGTTAAAAGAGAAACCACCCCAAAGAGGATTAGTAGTTGTAATCCAGCTCACGCTTAAAATTGAAGACCAGATTGAAGAATCTACAGCTATTCTTAATATTGAAAATCAGCTTGAGTATCCTTATCAATATTCAATTGTTAGCTGGGAGTATCAGGTTGAATTTCGCTTTCTGAAGCCTAGCGAAGGCGAGCCATATAAAATAGAAGGGATAGATAATCCGTCTGGAATAGAATTGCTGATTTTGAGGTCGTTAGAACAAAATCAGCAATCAATCTTACTTCAGGGTCATTTGGAAAACTACAGAATAGTTAGTAGATAATTACTTTACTAGGTTAGCAACATAATATCTATTAGTGAATAGGATGACACAAATTGGTTGTCTAATTATTTTTTATGGTGGTATATCATTTCCAACGAAATGATCAGAAATGGAATATTGTCTCCAAGTTTTTTTAATCCGAGGTTGAAACCTGCTCAAATAATAGTTACACCTGTTTTTTTCTTACTGTAAGAGGGTAACATAGCCAAACCCTAAAAATCAATAGATATATGTATCCTTCACGTTTTATGAAGAAGGTTAATCTCTTCAACAACTGGGCTACTTGTGCTGCGGCTGAATCATTTAATGCCGAGGGGGGAATTCTTTAGGAATGCGATGAGAGGTGTAAGAAATATCGAACTCTTCCTTTGGAGATTGTGTTAAGCTTCTGATAGATGGTATTGTCATCAAAAAAAGATTCATTAATCTGGATATTGTTCTAATAATTGATTAAATTTAATTCAGTAGAACAAAGAGTTGTTTTGTTGCTTTATTTATTGTTAAATTTGTTGTACTGTTAAAATTAAAAAATGGATATAGTAGAACAGGTTGTGGGAAAATACTTAGTGGATTTGGTTACAGCAGCTTTAGAAGGAAATTCTCAGCGTGCCGAGGTTATTGCATTAAGTTTATCAAGAAGTTTGCGGAAAGAAAATCTTATTGTAGCTAAAAAGATTGACGATGCATTAAGTTTGTTTTCTCTGAGAGGTTCTTCAGCTATGCGCGGAGGTGATGTTCCTCCACCTCCAATTGACGCAGATACACATGCTGAAATGGCAAAAGTTATATCACCCGCAAATCTCACATTGAGTCTGCCAATTTTAAATTTAGAAACTGAGGTGCGAATAAAGGCCTTTCTAAATGAAAGAGTGAATGTGGGAAAATTAATTGAGAATGGAATAAAGCCCTCAAATAGTTTATTATTTGTAGGATTGCCCGGAACTGGGAAAACGATGCTAGCACACTATATTGCGCGTGAGTTGAATAAAAATCTTGTTGTCCTAGATTTATCTGCTAGTATTTCTAGCCTTTTGGGAAAAACAGGCCATAATCTAAAAAAGGTTCTTGAATATGCAAAAAAGACTTCCGCAGTGCTTTTACTTGATGAATTTGATGCAATTGCAAAAAGGCGTGATGATTCAACGGATTTAGGAGAAATTAAACGTGTCGTAAATGTTCTATTGATGGAATTGGAAGAATGGCCTGTTTCTTCCGTTTTAATAGCAACGAGTAATCATCCGGAACTTTTAGATCGTGCAATTTGGCGTCGATTTGATCATAGCATTGAAGTTGGCGTGCCTGAAGAAAAGCAGCGGATTTTATTGTTAGAAAGAGATTTGGGCTCTTTTGTTAATATTGAAAAAGAAGGCGGCGGCATAATTGTAGTTATAGCAAAGCTCTTAGAAGGGAAAAGTGCCGCAGATGTTATTAAGTTTTGTAATAATGTTAAAAGAAAAATTATTCTTAATGAACAAGATCCTATTGAAGCTTGTTTTAATGAACTTGATATTGACAAATCAGAGAAGAAAACAAGAGGCACTATTTGCATCTTACTTAAACAACATTTTGGTGCTAAAATAACGGTTAGGAGAATCGCTGAGATTACTAAGCTTAGTTCTACAGCAGTACAACATCATTTAAAAAAGATATCTCATGAGTGACAATTCTAGACGGCCAATTTTATATCGAGGAGAACAGTATAGTTCTCCTATACTAAAGGGAGGAAAGCGAACGTTACCTGAACCTAAAATAAGCTATGAGGAAGCACGTGATCTTTTAATTAAGGACATCCAGTCAACTTCAAATGAATTACGAAATGTCCCAGCCCAAATGCGAATGCCTAATGAGGCAATTGTGTGCTTAAGGATGCAGCCTGAATTTTCAGCCAAAAGCTATTATCCGTCTTCATTATTCAGCGCATTTGATGATATAGATGGAATGCAGGAGATAGGTTCACGGCTTTGGCGTCCTAAACAAGAAAATAAGGGGGATGAAAATATTGAAAGTAAACCAGGTAAGCTACTCTTCGTACGCACAACGGAAGAAGCACTAGTAACTTTGCAAAAGAAATTGAACAGTGCGGAAGACTTACTGAGCAAGAGTTTCATGAAAGATGTGCGCAAGTTATCAGGTATAGATCTTTTGAGAAATGAAGAACAAGTTTTGGGATTTCATAAAGAATGGCAGGCAGGTAGAATTGAAGCAGTACTACATCCATTTGCTTTGGATAGCGAGCAGGTTTTTTTTCATTTTGTTCAACTTCTCCAGAAAAATGGAATTGATCCCAATAGTCTGAAATATAAACAATACGACGGGGGAGTGACATTTGTCAGCATAGATGGGGACCGAAAGCTTCTAGATATCTTACAAGGCTACAATCCATTACGTATGGTTCATCCTCTTAGTATTCGGGATTTACCTAGCTTAATTCGTGGTACAGTCTCTTTAGGAATCCCCAAAGCTCCCATCTTTTCCTCTCGGCCATCCACAATACTAGGAGTATTGGATGGAGGAATTGAGCCAACTAGCGATCATTTGAAAAACTATGTGGAGGCTATTGATGCTGTACCTGATGAGGCATTAGCTGCTGGAATAGAACATGGAACTCAAGTTTCAAGTGCTGCATTATTCGGTCCACTAAATCATTACAATAATAATGAGACTTTACCGGAGCCAAAAGTTTTCGTCAGAAATTTTAGGGTTCTCTCTTCAAAAAATATTCGTGACAGGGAATTGTATGAAACGATTGACGCGATTGAAGGCTTGGTTCCTAAAAATCCAGACATCAAAGTATATAATTTGAGTATCGGTCCCCGAGGTCCCATTCTAGATGATGTTATCAGCCGTTTCACTTTCGCACTAGATTTGCTGTCTGCTCAGCACAATATTTTATTTTGTACAGCTGTTGGCAATGATGGGCTGCAGACTGGATATGATAGAATACAATCTCCTTCCGATATGGTAAATGGATTAGCCATTGGTGCATATACTATTATCGGTAATGACAAAGTTCGTGCACCGTATAGTTGTATAGGACCGGGCCGTGAAGGTAATAAACTAAAACCAGATTTACTTGGATTCGGTGGCTGCGACCGCAATCCTATCCAGCTACTTTCCACTACAGCTGGGCATAAATCATATACATCAGGTACAAGCTTCGCTAGTCCAATTGTGGCAAGTGTTGCCGCCCGCCTAATAGACAAGAGTAACTCTGCTATTGATTCAACCGTTGCCAGAGCACTTCTGGTTCACTCAACCGCTGAGAAAACTGAAAAGAAGCATTGCTTTGAAATGGGGCATGGTACGTTACCAGATAATATAAATGACATAGCTGTATGCCCTCAGATGTCTTATACACTAATATATCAAGGAGAGATTGATCCAGGTAAATATGGCGAATATCAAATTCCATGGCCCAAAGATTTGACACAGGGAACTGTAAACTTTAGATGGACATTAGCTGTATTAACAGGGGTTGATCCGCAAAGTCCAGACGATTACACTTCATCAACAATTGAAATAGCATTCTACCCTAATTCTAAAATATACGGGTTTACTAAAGCAGGTCAATCACCTAAATATTTAAATGTCGAGCTTAAGGCAGATGAAGTTGCTCAGTTGGAAATGGATGGATGGAAACGCTCAGCATATCCAAAAACAGCATCAAAGTCATCTGGTTTTCAAACAGAACATGATTTAAGGGCGGATCTTAAATGGGATAGTGTTGACACTCGGGCTATTTCTAAACGAGCCTCTGGGATAAATTATCCAGTATTTCATCTTCACGCAATTAACAGAGCAGGAGCAAGAACAATGAGTAACAAAGTTAAATTCGCTCTAGTTTTAACTGTAGATGCTCCTAAGGCAAAAATGGATATTTATTCGAAGGTTAGGAATGAATATTCTGCACTAGTTCCAATAAAAATAGATTTGCAAGTTGATGTAACCGCTTCCGCAAAAGTATGATAATATTATGTTCAAAATTTAAGGTAAAAACTAACAGCATCTACCGATAAGCATTCGCAGTGTTGAAATTATCAATCAGAAAGAATGTTGATGGTATTTTGAAGCAGATATTAGTAACCAACCAAAGCCTACTCTAAAAGATTGTTATACATGCAATGAAAATTTTTTTGCATAGGATTTATTTTAAAAACAAAAAAAATTAGGCTTGAATGACTGTCAAATCAGAAGTGCTGAAGAATGGAACAAGCAAATGAAGATAATCATATTTACACTGCTTTTTATTTATGATTGGGAAATCATGTATCATTATGATAATGTAAAAATCATGGCGCTGCAATGTAAATCATTTGGTTGTTAATGTATATTTTCCAAAGCGATGTGGTCAATAATTGAAATATTCAGGCCGTCATTCTTGCGAAAAAGCCGCCTGCAAAGAAGAAGATAAATATTTTGAAAATCGTATTTTACTATTCATATTTTAATAAAAATGATTATAGAATCATATAAAATGGCCGCCTCCCTAATTTTTAATTGACAAATCCTGCTGTCGTATTGCTTCCTATACAGTGCTTACGGCCTATGTTATATTGCGTTACCCATGTTTTTAAGACTGGATAATGTAACACCATTCTTCTCACAGGAATCTTTCATTTTTAAAGTACTGGCCTGCCATTAGGTTAGCAAGCGTTTCTTTTAAGTTACTGATCTGCGATAATTTACAGGCCGGCTTTTGGGATCTGACATTTATTAAATTATTAGATGCCAAATCTAGCGCCAAGCAATGGAGCTATGAACATGCACTTGCCCGGTGGTATACGATTATTTAATGAGTTAGCTTATATTTTTAAGCTAAGAATGTCTTTCTTTAGTTTGCTAAGAGGGCGGTTAGTAAAGTTTTCGTCCTCATATTCTACTCCAAATAGAATACGGTAAACATCTCTTTTCGTTAAGGTTTTATCTAGGAGCTTACCTAAGCTAGTTAAGTATTTTTCATTATATTTTTGCTTCAATAAATTAAGATCAGCCAATTCAGATTGATGATGTTCATAAATTTCTTTGATCTTCATCCTTTCTATAGTGGATTTGACTTTTTTATTTCGACTGTCGACTGTAATCTTATAAGAATTAATTTTACTATCAAATGTAGAAACTAATTGGTAATCTGCGGTTATTTTTTGGTCAATGTAAGGATGAATAGTATTCTTTAAATTGAATTTCATGCGATGCTTTACAGAAGTATTGCAAGGAGTGCAAGATGGTATCAGATTGTAAAAGGAAAGAGCTAATAAAGGATACACCTCTTGAGAATACCAATGGTCAAGAGTAGGGCGAATAATTCTTTCATTCTTTTTTGAATTTGTAACTACGGTTACTGTATAAAGTCTATTACAATAAATGCAGGTGGATATTTTTAGATTACTGCACAGGTCATAAGCACTATACCGATTCTGGCCACTTTGGGGCTTTGAGGACCAATCGGTATAATTAATGATTTTTTCGAACAAATTCTTTTTTGCAACAGATAGGTTTTTATATTGAGTTCCGACTTTGTTCCAGAATTTTTTGTTTAAAGTGAGTAATTGCTTTGGAGTGCTTTCAACTATTTTTTCAATACCTACATCTTCAAATGCTTTAACCCAGGCTGCGGGAACGGTCTTTACCTTTCCCATTCGGGAAGTGCATATAGAGCAGGCCGAATCAGAACATCTACTTGCTCTCGTATTACCATATAGCTTTCTCTTAATGTAACAAGAGGTGTTTTTTACGTGCGTTTGGCGTGCTGCCGCTATATGTGGCAAGCTATCGTTTATATACAACATAGATTTTAAAGGTCTTCTGTTTTTAGATTATACTCCTTCATTATGCGCAAAATGTCTTCTCTTGCTTTGTATTTTTCAACATCTGAGATTGTGTCGTCCGGGAACGCAATGCGATACATTGCGTTCAGCTTATCCTTTATTAACGGTTCTCCTATTATGTCTATTAACTGGCTTATGTTGGATTTTTCAAGTTCAACATCCCACCCTTGAGGTTTACCAGTCCAATAATCCAGCATCTCTAAATTATTTTTATATAGCTTCATTTCGTCTTTCAAGCCCTTGCCTTTCGCTATTAGATAATTGAGTATGTTGATTGTAATCTCAATCTTTTCTTTTGCAAATGCCCCCATAAAACCATCGTTTAAAAAGAATTCGTCAGCCAGTAAGTCATGTATGTTAGCGGCAAAACTATTATATCCGTTTTCTGACGATTCAACTTTTCCTTTTTTCAGTTTGAGAATTTTTTGTTGCTGCAGGTCAGAGAGTATAAAGGGAGAATGTGTTGCAAGCAAAATATGGATGCCGTAAAGACCACTATCTAACTTTGATAATGCATGTAATAACTTCTTGATGAAAAGCCGCTGCATGTTTGGATGAAAGTATAGTTCAATTTCATCGAGGAGGATTGTAACGTAATTATACTTATTCTCATCGTCCTGGATTGAATCAATATTTCGTATGTGGTATAATATGCTACTCAAAACACTAACAATCTGATATTCTCCTGAACTTGCCTTGCTGAAACTGCTTTTACTTTCGTCATTCAAATGAAAATCAAGATTAAAAATTGCCGGAGGCAATAATTCTGCTATTGATTGAATTTCATCGTTTGTATTAATGATATCGGTTGCTATTTTATTATACTCATCTAATTGAATAACGGTGATTTTATTTTTTATGGATTGTGTTACAATAGTTTGCAGTTGAGGATGCTTTAAGTAATATATTGTTTGTTTCAGCTTTAATGTAACGTGGCTGTTATCGTTTTTAATATCATTGAAAAACTCGCCTATCCTTTCTTCAAAAGCTATTTCTGCCTGCTCATTCACGTTGGCCGGTTGAGATACAGAGGACAGTTCGATTAATCTATGAAGCCCATTGTATTCCTTTAAGTAATAGGTATATCTGTCAATGATCGTTAAGGCTTTGTAAGCAATGTAGTATTCACATTCAGTCTTGTATTCACATTGCTGTAATAAATCTTCATCCAGCTCAAATGCACGTATTACAGCATGTGCTATTATTTGCACAATCTTCTCGTTTTGATATACTTTTTGATTGACAGATTGCCTGACAGAATTGGCTTTCCCTTTATTAAAGTACACGGAAAAGTAGTCAATGCGTTTACCGTCGTCTAAAACACGGAAACTTTGGTCAAGAATATTTGCATCATGCAATTCCAATAAATTCACCAAAAGTCGCATATTTAACAATGTCCTTTCCGCATTAATGTCTATGTTTCCCCGCGTTCGCTGAGGATTAATTACTATTGGCGTAAGGTAGCCGTCATTTTTATGAGACAAAGGCGTAATCCAGTCTGTGGTATAATCTACACTATTTAATGCGTAATGTGAAAAATTGACCAGTATGGTGTAAAAGAAACTGCTTGTGATGTTTTTAATGGAAATGGGGGTTCTATTTAATTTATAAATTATATTCTGGCTTTTTTCTGAATTATCCTGGTCAAATCGATAAAGCGTTATTTTATCTTCAAAAACCATTTTGTATAAAGTGTCGGCAAGCCAGTACAGTTCAAAATTCAGATACTTCAATGGTTCATTTTCAAGATGGTCAATATATTTCTGCTGCAATGAAAAGTTGTAAATACCCATAAGTATTAAATCTAGCAAGCTGCTTTTACCTGAACCATTCTTGCCAACAATAGCACTAATATTGACCCACCTGTTTTCCAGCCTGTATAATGCTTCAGCTTCAATCGGTGTCTGGATAAATTTTTGGATGCTATTCTTACCCTTTATTGCCGGGTTTTCAGGTTCTATTGTTTGATCTATAGGATAGTATTGAAATGGAGAGAGTATTTTATGAATGTTTTTGCTTTTAGTCAATGTTCGTATGCCTACAAGCCTGAACCTAGCTTTACGCCTAAGTTCATTGGAGGTGTATTCTTGAAATTTTTTTGTATATAGGTCTGGAAAATTAATAAAGTAATACGCTTGCTCTGATAATAGAGGATAGTCTTCAATCTCTTGATTGGCAAGTAATGACTGATAGTTAGGGAACGACAAGCTACCTCTTGCTGACATTAATTCCCTGTATATTAAGTATTGCTGTGTGTTATTATCCAGAGGCAAAAAATCTGAACTTTTAATCCAAAACAAGAAAATAGTGAAAGACGGTATTTCAATGCCGCGCCATTTCTTTGGTTTTTCCCATATTTCCTGCGTTAATGCATTCTTCCCATTTGTCATTATGTGGTCAAAAGTATCCCAGATGTCAGCCTGCGTTGTTTCTGACCGTACATATTGAAGTTTAAGGGCCATTGGTGTTGGGCATCCTTCAAAATTGATATCCTTCCATCTTTGTGGCTGCAGAGGCGATAACACTGCCCATATTGCATTTATTATTTTTAAACGGTTTTCTTCTTTTTGTCTGCTGCGGTTAAAACTTACGAATAGTTGAATTGGGTCTAAAGATGGAGTTTTAATGCGGGAAGTATTCGACAGCCAATCATTGTTATCCCTATATACTTTTGACTTTGCGAGTAATTTGTATAATCTCTGCCCGGATAATTCTTTATTTTTCTTAAAGAAAAGATGCAGCTCCGCGGCAATTTTACTGTACACCTCATGCCAAGGAATTTTGTTGTTGGATTTCATATAAGGAATGTGTTGCCTGGGGGATAAATTTACTTTTTTAAGTACAAATCTTAGCAGCTAATTTTTAGCAAGGGTTACTAAATGTTCGGCTTTGCATTTTAATGCTAAAAATAAAGAGCCTGCTGCAACAGCAGGCTCTTTATTCCTTATAGTCTTACCTTCTCAAGCCCGTACGCATTTGCTCTGGTACGAACACGATAAATCGGCACACCGGGAAGAGAGATTGCAGCAGCTGCGACCATCTCATCCTGTGCCTGTTGAGAAGTATTAAGTCCAAAGACGATTTCCGATACAGCCTCGATTGGAAAATTCGCCGCTCTCGGCCTTATCAGACCAATTCCGGCTGTAATAAAGCGTAATTCCTCTTCCGTTTGCCAACGGGTTGATTTTTGGAATAATTCATTATCTAAGATGCCTTCATTATTGCCAAGAACATGGTAATCGACAGGGGTATCATCGTACTTTATATCCCCAACAGTGCAATGTAGCGCTCTTGCCAGTTCCACTGTATTAAACCCGACGGCAAAGCCGAAATGATTTCCGTAATAGGCCCACATTGCCTCATTTTCAGCAGATTTACAGCAACTAAGCACACCGATGGGATCGTAATGTTCTCTTTCTAAAATGTACTCCCCACGGTTCTGTTGAAAATAGGCTACTGGATCAGCTCTCATCGCCTCAATCCGTATATCCACCTGTTCTTCTAATTCCTGCGCTGTTAAATCAGGCTCAAATACCCTTCCTGCTTCCCGTATTTTGGTTCTTGCTGTATTCCAGTCAATTGCTCCTATCACAAAGTTATAAGGAGGTCGTACATCATATGGGTCATTTAACGAATGAGGGTGTGCAAACCAAACCTCCTTGTCTATAATAATTCTTTTGTGATTATCATTCTCCCATGTTCTGTATTTATACACAGTCGGTGGTGTATTACTTCTAATCTCATCTGCGATTTCATTAAAATTATTATACTTTTTTATCATAACTTTCTTGTTTTAAAAGCCACGAATACACAGAACTTCCTGTTTAAATATCCTTAAAATGAGAGTGGACATATGAAAGAATTTATGGAAGATGTAAAACTGAGTATACCTTTTTACGGGTTTATAAACTCTATAAAGTTGTTAACAGATGCAAATTTCAAACTCATAATTAAATTAAAAAAGTAAATAACATAGTATTAATGTCATAATAGTATGTCTTAGTATATCATTAACATTATATACAAGGATAATAATTGGCGATAAAAGCTTTATTTAAAAGGTATAAAAAATTTGTGCCCATCTACGCAAAAAGATTACGCAGTTTGTTCCAATATTTGCTAATACTCTTATCATATAAAATTTTCATAATGTCAAATGTTCATACAATTATTCTGGGAGCCATTGATTTCATTTTAAATGAAAAACAAACTATTCGGTCAGAAGCAGATATTTCACAAGCTATAAGGTCATCCTTGCCGGTAGGTCATAAGTTAGTAGGCAAAGAGCTGGCTGAGTGGTATGCATTTATTGCGGTAGAAGGAAGTAGATATGAGGGTGATAATTGGAATATTTACTACGGCCCTTCATTTATTAGATTTATAGATGGTACTGTTAAACCTTCATTTACCTTGCAGGATATTAGTGAGGATATGATAATTTATTGGGAGACTAGAGCAAAAGAGTGTTCGCATCCAATATTAATTGCACGATATGCGGGGCTAGTACATTCATTTAAGAAAAAAGTTACTGGATCAAAAACAGATTTGAATATTATAACTCTTTATTTGGAGAACCTGCTGAAGAGTGTTTTAGATGGTTATTTAACAAACCCATTAATTTGTTATTTAAAGCTTGAACGATTACTTGATTTATCAAGTAGTCTAAAACTAGATGTTATTTTTAAGGATAGCATTGATGCAGTAAGAAGCTTAGAGCATAAGTATTCAGAACAAAGTAAGCCTGGTACGTGGGTAAAATCCTTCGAACTTCTAATTGATAAGAAGTTTAATATTCCAGACGAATTAAGGAATGAAATTATTAATGAACTTGCTTACAGATTTAATGCTTCCCTAGTAGCTGATAAGGATGGAAAGTTTGATTTATCAGGGTCAGAAGCTGCTTTTTCAAAATTAGCACCTTATTTCAAGAAGCATAAATTCCCTGAGAACTTAAAGAATTTATTAATAGCTATGTCCAATCAATATTGGGCTGTTGCTAAAATTGCAAATCCATTAATGGCCAATCACTATTATGAAAAGCTATTAAACATTGCTGATGAATTTGGAGATAAAAGCATGTTACCTCCAATATACAAAGCCATCCAAAATAATAATCCAAAAATATTGGATGAAATGAAGCCTTTATCAATTGAGATTGATATATCAATGGAAATGGTTAATAATGTAGTTGAGGAAACTCTATCAGGGGATAGTTATACTATTTTGAGTAAACTAGCTTATGGTTTCATATTTAACCCACATGATGTTTTTACATCAGTAGATTCCAATAGTAATTTGGCTTCTATTATTACCAGAACCTTACACGATAATACTGGAAGAAAAGTTGCGACAATAAAGCCAATTGATAAGGATAAGGAAGGACAAGTAATTAATTATTACGGAACCTTTTTAAAGGCGTCTTCTCCAGTAATTCATTATCCACTTAGAAAAGGTATAGAAAGGGGAATTATTACCATGGATAATATAATGGATTTTATAAAACAATCTTATACAATTGCGCCATCCAAATATCCGATAATCGAAAAGGCATTAGCAGCATACCTAAAAGGAGATTATATAATATCACTACATCTTATGATTCCTCAAATTGAAGCAGCTTGCCTTGCAATTCTTGAAAATGCTGGTGAAGCAACGTTAACGGGCGCAAAGAAGAACGATGGGATGAATTGGAGAATCTTGGACAATATTTTAAACGACAAGGTATTTATAGACGTGGTTGGTGTAGATGTATCAATTTATTTTAGAGCCATCTTTACATCTAACGTCGGCTGGAACCTTCGCAATTTAATTTGTCATGGGATAACAGAAGAAGGTCATTTTAGTGAACTGTATGCTGATAGGGTATTTCTAGCATTACTTTATTTTGGGCTTCACCAAACAATTCTAGAAAAATAATGAATTAAGCAATAAGCTGTAAGAATTTTATGATACTAATTCAAAAATACAAACCTTGAATCCATTTAGTTCGGTTCTGGATTTGTTATCGCAGAATAAAAATATATAGTTAGTTACGATAATTTTAACTTAATAAATTCGGTTGCAAATTTTTCGGCATTTTCTCTACCTTTTTCAATTACAAATGTTTCTTTATTGTATTGGGCTTTTTTTGTCCAATTATAAGATCCATGTATTACAACTTTTAAATCAATAACGCAGAATTTATCATGCATTATATTGGAATATGGGCCAGAAGGTTTTTTAAGATAAGTATCAAAATGCTTGTCTACATTTAAGCCTGATTTTTGGTTGATCTCATCATCAATCATTATTATTTGAACATTTACTCCCTGCAATTTTCTTTTATAAATTTCCCGAAGAATAACAGGGTCGGTAATCCAAGCGACTGCTACCCAAATTAAAAATTTTGCTTGTTGGATTTGTTCAATTATTTGGGCCTGTATTTCTTCAAAATGCACTTCTGTTGAAGTTTCTTCAATTAAATTATCACCAATTATTTTATAAGTATCATCTATTTCTTCAAATCTAAATCCATCCATCATTAATACAGTATTCATTTTCTTAATGGCAGCTGCTATTGGCATATACACATCAAACCATGCCGGTGATACTAATAATTCCAATAGGTTTTGAAGTTTAATAGTTCCATTTATTTCAGTAAGCTGTTTCCGTGTATATTGTGTTCGGCTTAGACTTTCAGGCATACCCTGTTCATAGACATCTTTAATTCCAACAGCATTAAAAAGTGCAATTAAGTCCTTTCCAGATTTTGTAGGCATTACTTCATCTTCACCAGTAATAAATTGTTCCAATTTTCTAAGTACCAAAGGGGATAATTTCATAACGATGTAGTATTAATTCTTTATACTGGCTATAAGATCATTAAAGAGGATCTGATGACAAGATGTTTTGTACTAATCTATTATTTTAAAACACCTTTCATTTGAACTTTGCTAATGAGGGTATCTATTACAAATAGATTAATCTACGTCACTCAAAAGCTCGGATAATTTAATTTCGTGGATTCTGGCTAATTTGAGTAAGGAAGCAAGTGTCATATTTTGACCTCTCTCCCAGCTCATATATTGTGAAGTTTTTATGCCATATTCGTGGGCAAAGTGTTCACCGCTGGTGAAGTCCTTTTCTTTCCTGAGCTTACGTAAGCGTTTTCCTATCTTGGAATATACAATCTCAAATTGAGCTTCTTCTTCTTGTTTTTTCTCCTTCATTTGAGCAATTTAAACAAAGACAGTTAAAACAACATCTATTATAACAGCCGCATTTAAATTAGCAGCAGTTATAACTGTTTATTTAATTTTATTTTATATCTTAGGCTATATTTACGCCTGAGAAATATTTAAGGCTATCACTCTCTACTGCCGAACCGACCAAACAGCAGGACAGGAAAAGAGTGAGGCCCGCGTATGATTGTAGATTCTGTTTATGTTGACCCGGGTCTCTGGGATGTTGCCCCACCTGCGTAGCAGGTAATAAAAGTAAGAGCTAAATGCTATGTAAAATACAATGATTATTTATTTCTTCGTCTTAGTGATTCT
>NZ_JBCNKH010000008.1:0-178298 GCF_039596135.1 Chitinophaga sp. | reverse complement strand
ACTCTCCATTGTAAAGAAGTTTTGATACCGGCTAATTTCTCTCGAAATCAGACGAATTATCTAATGTTTTTCGCTTAAACAATTACCTGTGTTTATTATGCTGTTGTTTCCAATCTTTCAAAGAGCTATATCTTATTGCCAAGATTTTGTCGATGTTTCGGATCCGATCCGTGCGAACCCTTGTGGTTCCTACATCTTAGCTTTCCGTTTCGCGTCGTTTGCGTTGGGGTTGCAAAGGTAGCTATTTTTTCATTTCTACCAAATCTTTTTTAAGTTTTTTATTTTTTCAATAATTCGCTCAAATGCTTGCCTGGAGAGAGTTGTAGCTTGTTGCAAAACGGATAAATAAAGAGCTTTTCGTGCCGTGCTTTCTATCAAAGCGGGATGCAAAAGTAGAGCTTTTTTCTTTACTGCAAAATCTTTTTTGAAAGATAGTGAACAGATAAGCTATAATCGCCTGTAAATCAGCATTATATTTTTAGAAAATTCCTTTATCAAGCATCCCGGATGGATACGATACCTGCATTAAAAACAACCCCTGTGGAGGTACCGCGAAGTCTGCATATGTACAATCCCTCATCTCTATCGCTTCCCTGAACCCCTCCATAGTCAGCTTTCCACGCCCTACTCTCAGCATTGTGCCCACCATCCCCCGCACCATTCCTCTCAAAAAACGATTAGCCCGTACACGGTATACGATCTGGTTGTTCTCTATCGTCCACGCTGATTCCATAATATTACAGTTATAGGTTCTCACCTGCGTGTTCCGCTTACTAAAAGTCATGAAGTTCTCATAAGTCTTTAATACTCCTGCTGCTTCCTGCAACAGGTCAAAGTCCAGACTATAAGGATAGAAGTATCCCCTATCCTGCATAAAAGGATCCTTCTGGGTGTACAAGGTATATTTATAGGCACGGTTCAGGGCATCGAAACGGGAGTGTGCTTCATCGCTCACCGCGTAGACCTGCTTTAGCACAATATCGCGGGACAGGATCGCATTTACCTTATAGATGAATTGCGGGTGTAAAGGTTGCGCGATATCAAAATGCAGAAAGTTCTGCAACGCATGTACCCCTGCATCTGTACGGCTGGAGCCTGTCGTTTCCACCTTCTCTCTCATGAGCAGACTTATTGCCCGGTCTATTTCAGCCTGCACCGTATGTGCCGTATCCTGGATCTGAAAGCCACCGAATTGAGTTCCTTTATACGCTACTTCTATAAAATATCTCATAATGCCGCGAAGGTAAGACGCAAAAAGCAGAAGGCCACAAGTTGAAATTCAACCTGTGGCCTTCTGCCTTTCTATGATGAGGTGCTTATCTATGAACCATTGCCTTGAAGCGACCTTTGTAATAACTGTCGGAGAGCACACTTTCCAGGGAAGCAAAATGCTCGGAATCATATACTTTAGGATATGCCTGATCCAGTAAACGGTAACGACTGTCATCTGTACCCAACAGCTGTACCAGCGTCTTTACCTGGGATGTTTCGAGACAGTACCCTTTCGCCTGTTTTTTAAATGCATCTATCATTCCATCGTCATCCTTCCCGCCTACAAACTTGCGGAGCAGCTTACGGAAAGTATCATCATCCATCACCTTACCACAATCAGAATTGATCATCTTTACGGAAGAAGACTTCTTTGTTTCGTCTGTAGCTACCGCGGGTACATCAGCAGCAGAGGTTGCAGGAGCAACAGTGCCTTCCTCAACATCCTGCTTCTTCTTTTTACGGTCTTTCCTGCTGGAATGATCAATATTCAGATCCGATACGGCATAACCGGATGAATCGTCTGTTAATACATTATTAGCATGTTCTTCCGCATCTATTCTACGTTTTTTCTTTTTAGGAGATGGAGCTGGTTCCTCCGCAGCACTTGTTACAGGTACAGGAGTTCCCTCTGTTACCCCTGCCTGCGCATTGCTGCCATCCTGGAAATCGATAAAAGCAGGATCATCTGCTCTTTTTTTCTTTGCCTTCTTTGATTTCTTTTCAGGTGCGGGAGCTTCTTCTGTTGCCACGGGGGCTGTAGCTGATTCTGTTACAACAGCTACAGCTGTATCAGTTGTAACAGCTACATCCGCTGCGGTTGCAGGAGGTGGGGCAGTTGCTGCCTTATGCTCCTCCGCCATTACATCTGCCAGAATCTGTTGTTCTTCTGCTGTAAGCGGTTCTCTATCTCTACGTTTTCTACGTCCTTTCTTTTCTTCCGGTTGCTGCTTAGCTGCTGCTGTATCTGCAGCAGGTGCCAGGATCATACCTGTGCCTGCATTCGGATCTACCAGTGGCTCCTCCGGTCTGTCATCTTTTACAACCCTATCCAGCGATTCTGAAAACTTGTTGGTCGGTTTTACCGGACGGGTACCGGGACCTACTGTTACTCCTGCATCTTTACCCGGGAAAGCTGCTGCCAGGTCTTTTTGCATAGAATCCATCATTGCCTTTTGCGGTTCCGGCGCTGTTGCTGTTTCAACAGGTGCAGGCACCGGAGTCTCTACAACAGGTGCCGGTGCAGGCGCTGGTGTCTCCACTGCTACTGCCGCTTCTTCTCCCTTCTTCACTGGTCTTGTGGCAGCAAAAGTTACTATATTATATAAGCCATCCTGCTTCAAAAGGTATCCCTGGTCATTGGGTCCCCCAACTTTTACCATATATTGCTGTTCAGGTACTTCGCTTTTTGCAAAACCAATACGCATGTTGGCAGTACCAGCTGGCAACTTGGAGATGATAATATAGCCTTTATCGGAAGAGCTGAGTAATTTTCCATCAAAGCGTACATAAAAAGGCTGGGACCTTTCGCTTTGTATATAAATGTAATACTGCTTATCCTGCGCTGCCATCCGCAATGCCATCAGGAAGAAGCACGGTATCAATAAAGATTTTTTTAAATACTTAATCATAGAAATATAATATAACCCCGAACGGGTGTTCATCAAAACCCACGCGGCTGCTTAGAAAACAAATACTATTCCAATATAACGAGGATCTCCCCTTTTTCTACGGCAATTCGCTCAGAGACCTTGATTTCCTTTACGATGGCATCTGCGGTTGCCTTAAATACATTCTCCATTTTCATGGCTTCCAGGATGAGTACCGGATCGCCTTTTTTAATTGCCTGGCCTGGTGAAACCAGTACTTTCAGTACCAGCCCGGGCATTGGGGCTTTGATATCATTCACCTTGCGGGTAGTGGCATGGTTGATACCCATAGCTGCCAGCAGCTGGTCTATCGGTTCCTCGATAGCGACCTCATATGCCTGTTGCTCAACCAGGACTTTTACTTTTTTTGCTTCTTTGTCTATGCTGATGACCTGAGCTATATAACTCCGCCCATCCAATATTACACTATAATTGCCGGTAGGCAATTCCAGCCCAGACCATTGTACGGCTTGCCCATTGCAGGTGAGCCCTCCAGGTGCCGTATTGATTGCAAATGGCATGGTGCCATTTACCATTGCTTTGATCATAAGTTGTTTTATCTGAACTGAGACAAAAATAGCTTTTTTTGGGAGGCCTGCGACAGCAAGAAAGAATCTCTTTTTATTTTATTCTGAAAGGAAGCCGCTTACCTAAGGCCTTCAATAGTCCGAAATTGGAGCTGATATCCCGAATTATCGCCAATTATCCCGTTTATACCAAGATTAACAACCCAAAACCCAAATATTTCTAATAATACTCGTTAATTCGTTGCAAAATCAATTTCTTACAATGTCTAAATCTTTGAAGCAAGCACTAAAAGGCCTGCTGGTAGTATGTCTGACTGGAAGCATGTGTTATTCCCCCGCTTATGCCCAGCAACCTGACAATGCCAATGATCCTCTCCTGAAGATCTACAGGGCCACCGCAACAAGAGTGAACGATCTTTCCCACACCAAACTGGATGTCCGCTTTGATTACGCCAAAAGATATCTGTATGGTAAAGCCTGGCTCACCCTCAAACCTCATTTCTATCCAACCGATTCCCTTACCCTCGATGCCAAAGATATGGACATCAAAACTGTTGCCCTGGTAAAAGGTGGTAAAAACACAACTCTGAAGTATACTTACGACAGTACCCAGCTGCATATCCAACTGGATAAAGTGTACGACCGCAACGATTCCTATACTGTATATATAGATTATGTGGCCAGACCAGAAGAAATAACTGCCTCCGGCAGCGCAGCTATCACCGATGCCAAAGGCCTCTATTTCATCAACCCGGATGGCACGGACAAAAATAAGCCAATCCAGATCTGGACACAGGGTGAAACCGAATCTAACTCTGTTTGGTTCCCTACGATTGATAAGACCGCCCAGAAATGTACCGAAGAGATCAGTATGACTGTCGACAAGAAATACGTGACCCTCTCCAATGGTAAACTGGTGAGTCAAAAAAACAATGCGGACGGCACCCGGACCGATACCTGGAAGATGGACCTCCCCCACTCTCCTTACCTGTTCATGATGGCCGTAGGCGACTTTGCCATCGTAAAGGAACAATGGCGTGGTAAAGAAGTGAGCTACTATGTGGAAAAAGCGTACGAACCATATGCCAAAGCCATTTTTGGTAATACCCCTGAAATGCTCACCTTCTACTCCAACATTCTCGGTTATGACTATGCATGGCCTAAGTACTCCCAGATCGTAGTAAGAGACTATGTATCCGGGGCTATGGAAAATACCACTGCTACCCTGCACGGCGATTTCGTACAGAAGACTGATCGGGAACTGCTGGATAATAACAACTACAATGAATCTGTCATCGCCCATGAACTCTTCCACCACTGGTTTGGTGACCTGGTGACGGCTGAGTCATGGAGTAACCTGACCCTGAATGAATCTTTTGCTGACTATAGTGAATACCTGTGGCTGGAACATAAATATGGCAAAGATGAAGCAGATGCTCATGGGCTGGAAGCCATGGAAGGCTATAAGCAGTTCTCCGAATACGCCGGTGACCGTGACCTGGTGCGTTTCCACTACCACGACAAAGAAGATATGTTCGACGCTGTGAGCTACCAGAAAGGTGGCCGCATCCTGCATATGCTCCGCAATGTAGTAGGAGACAGCGCCTTCTTCAAATCCCTGAACCTCTACCTGAAGACGAATGCCTTCAAACCTGCGGAAGCACATCAACTCCGCCTGGCCTTTGAAGAAGTAACCGGGGAGGACCTGAACTGGTTCTTTAACCAATGGTACTTTGGCGACGGTTTTCCTAAACTGGACGTAAGCTATCAATACAATGACGGAGCTAAAACTGTAACTGTCAATATCGCCCAGACCCAGGAATCCGGTAAGATCTTCCAGCTGCCAATGGCAATTGACATCTATGCAGGTGGTAAAAAAGAACGCCACCTGGTAAATGTGACCGATAAAACAGCTTCCTTCACCTTCCCTTATACTACAAAGCCAGACCTGGTGAATGTAGATGCAGACAAGGTACTGCTGGCTGATATCGACGATCACAGAGACCTGAATACCTATATCTTCCAGTTCAACAACGCCCCTAACTACCTGGATCGCAGGGAAGCCCTGGAAGCTTGTCTGAAAGATCAGGCTAATACCGGTGCCCGTAAGGTGGTGATTGCGGCGCTGAAAGATAAATTCTATGGTATTCGCTCCCTGGCAATAAAAGGGCTGAATCTGAGCGACGAAGCTGTAAAATCTGCTGCGCTGCCCGTATTACAACAACTGGCAAAGAGCGATAACAATGCAACAGTACGTGCAGCGGCCCTGAAACAGCTGGGTAGCCTCAGAGATGCACAGTACACCTCCCTGTTCGAAGCTGCTACCAAAGATCAGTCTTATGCTGCTGCAGGTGCAGCGCTGACCAGCCTGTCTTCTATTGATGCTGAGAAGTCCTATACACTGGCCAAGCAGATGGAAGCCACTTCCAGGGGAGCACTGCGCAATGCAATTGCAAATGTGTATGCAAAAAAGGGAAATGAAGATGACATCGCTTTCTTTTCCAAAACCTTTGACGAAGCAAGTGGCCAGGAAAAGGTAGAAGATGCAATTCAGTATATAACCATCCTGGCAAATGTGGATAACCCTGATATCGTGATCAAAGGCGTAGGACAGGTTCGGGATATGGTAAAAACTTTCAATAACAAGATGGTGACCAACTACATGGTAAATATGCTGCAGCCTGTGGCCAAGAGAAAACTGGACAAGGCAACTATCGCACCTGCTGATAAAAAAGCAGACCTGATGAAGCAGTATGACTATATTAAGAAAGTGATCAGTGAGCTGAAGGACTAAAAGGAAAACCCGGTTTTGCTGTATGGCAAAACCGGGTTTTAATTATGCTTTAGTCGAACAAGCGTCGAAGAAGCATCGAAGAAGCGTCGAACAACACTCGAAGAACACTCGAACAACACTCGAACAAGCGTCGAAGACAACGTGGACCTGGAATGAACTTATCCTATCCCAATCCTACCTCGGAATGCCTTTCCGGTATCTCTATATCCCTAAACCCTTTTTTCGACAACCAATCCCTGAATATCTGCTGCACTTCATACTCCCCATGCACTAAAAACAACTTCTTCACCTCTCTTGGATCCTGGCATGACAGCCACTGGCTCAGGTCTTCATAATCTCCATGGGCACTCATAGACCGAATGCTCCCCACTTCTGCCCTCACCTCATAGCGGGTACCATAAATCGATACCTCCTTCGCCCCTCTCATCAACCTGCCACCCAGAGATTGTGGTTCACAATAGCCCACCATCAGGATGGTATTCTTAGAATCATTAATATTATTAGCTATATGATGCTTAACCCTTCCCGCTTCCGCCATCCCTGAAGCAGAAATAATCACACAAGGCTCCTTACGGAAGTTAAGATTTTTTGACTCATCTACCGATTCTATAAAATGTAATCCCGGGAAATCAAATACATCATCATCTATCTGTAACAACTTCGCTACTGTCTTATTAAACAACTCCGGATGACTGGTCACGACCTCTGTAGCCTCCATTGACAAGGGACTATCCACAAAGATATCCACCTTTGGCAGCTGGCCATCCATCTGTGCCTTATTCAGGGCATACAGCAACTCCTGCGTACGACCTACACTAAATGCTGGTATGATCAGCTTTCCTTTCTTCACCTTACAGGTATCATGTATATACTTCAGCAATATATCGGTACCCGGTGCCGCCTCTGCATGCAGGGTACTGCCATAGGTAGATTCCATCAGGATGTAATCTGCCTGCGGAAAGGTATCCGGCGATTTCAGGATCGCATCATTGTATCTGCCAATATCCCCACTAAAAGTAATGATCGTTGGCTTACCCCCTTCTGTAATACGAAGGGTCACCGCTGCACTGCCTATGATATGACCCGCATCTGTAAACATCACTTCTACCTCGTCATCTATCCGGTGCCATTCTTTATAGCTCTTTACCTTCTTGAAAAAGGCAATACTCTTTTTTGCATCTTCCACTGTATATAGCGGTTCTTCCTGCGGCAATCCTATTTTCCGGCGTTTCTTATTGGTATACTTCACATCCTCTTCCTGGATCCTGGCGGAGTCCATTAATAGAATCTGGGTGAGGTCAAATGTAGCGGAGGTACAAAAGATCTGGCCCTTAAACCCTCTTTTTACCAACAGGGGAATCAGACCTGTATGGTCAATATGCGCATGAGACAATACCATCATGGTGACGGTAGACGGGTCAAAACCCAGGTCAAAGTTCATCGCATCTGTGTCCTTTCCCATTCCCTGAAACATGCCACAATCCAATAAGATCTTTTTCCCATTCTTTAATGTAATCAGGTGTTTCGAACCAGTAACGGTACGTGCCGCCCCATGAAAGGCTATCTTCATATGATTGAGTTTTATCAGCGTTTCTTAAACGACCAGGTGATCGCGAACGTGGCAATTACTGTGCCATCGTGGCTTTTTCCAATAGTATTGACTGTGATGGTTACAGGCTCCCCCGAAGTTACTGCATATTGTATAGCCGCCTGCATGCCGTCCAGTTCTTCACATGTAAAGTAAGTTTTTCCCGTTGCTTTTTTCAGAAAGCTGGCCTGCATACCAGTTACCAACATGGATACACGGGCAGGCGCTGCATCAGACGTAAACCACATGGCCGGTATTCCCGTGCTCATTTCTGCCGCCATTGCCAGGCAGGCAAAATAGGTAGACTTAAAGGGATTCTGTGACAACCACCTGAAAGGTACGGAAGTGATACAAACACCAGGGGTCAATTGTTGTACTCTTACCCCCGCCAGCCAGGCTGCCGGTAGTTTATACAACAAAAACAGGGAAAACTTCCAGGGTTGTGTTACTAAACGTTGGAATTGTATCATTGATTAGTATAATAAGCAGGGTTGAGTGCATCCGGGCCCCATTGCTTCAATAGCATAGCTATCTTCTTCTGATCATATGAGTCTGCGGATTCCAGTAACCCGGTATCCTGCGTATGTAATCTGTTGCCCTTTGCATCCAGGATCACGATCACCGGAAAACCGAAACGCTGTGGATAACCCAGCTTTTGCAGCATAGGCAGGTTCTTGTTTTCCTTGCTATAATTCAGATGATATACGATAAAGTTCTTGTCCAGCAAGTTTTTCAGTGTACTATCCTCTTCTGTGAATTTATAGAACCGCTTACACCATATGCACCAGTTACCCCCTACCTGTACCAGTATATGCTTTTTGGCGGCCGCCGCCTGTTGCTGTATAGCTGCCAGATCAGCAGCGGCATCCGCACCCGGGTTATAAATATGTTCCAGGTCCGGTGCATGCTTTTCCTGTGCATGCAGGGTCGTAGTGGCAAACAGGCAGAGTAACCCGATGAATAAGCGACTAATGTTGGTCATTTTCCAATGATTGAACGTATTGATAAATTCCCAGCTGGGCATTGACAGCAGTAGCATCCTTTTCAGGAGTGAAAGGTAAATTGTGGAACTGCGCATCCAGCCTCACTGCATTCGTATTGTCTGCCAACTGGAGGTTGATAATCTCCTTCAGCTGGGCAGCCAGTTCCTTCGCATATACCGGGAAGCATACTTCTATG
This sequence comes from Chitinophaga sp., assembly GCF_039596135.1. Classification (GTDB taxonomy): domain Bacteria; phylum Bacteroidota; class Bacteroidia; order Chitinophagales; family Chitinophagaceae; genus Chitinophaga. Next base: position 169,292 of record NZ_JBCNKH010000008.1, on the reverse strand, counting down.
CGCCGGTGAATATTACGGTTCATCCAGTCTGCCGAGCCCATATATACTTCTTCTTCCCCATTATTATGGAAGATGAATACACGTGCATGTTCCAGGTAGCGGTCCACGATTCTTCTTACTTTGATATTGCTGCTTTCAGGCTGGTCGGGTTGCAAACAGCAAATACTGCGGGCAATGAGGTCTACCTGTACACCCGCTTCGCTGGCTTCGTATAGTTTGGCAATCATATCCTTTTCCTGCAGGTTATTCAGCTTGATAGTGATATGTGCCGGTTTACCAGCCCTTACATTTGCTATCTCCCTGTCTATCAGTTCAGAGAAGCGCGTCTTTAGATTAAACTGCGCGACCAGCAGGTGATTGAATTTCAGATAGCGGTATTTATCAGGTTGCTGGCGGGCCTGCAGGTACAAGAACAACAGCTCCAGTTCCTGGGTAATACCCCGATGTGCCGTGAGCAATACATGGTCTGTGTAAAAACGGGCCGTGCTTTCATTGAAATTACCAGTGGCCATCAGCCCCGCATAATCCCATTCGTAACCGCGTTTCCGCTTTACCAGGGCGATCTTGGCATGTACCTTCAACCCTGGAATACTATAAATGATCTTTACGCCAGCCGCCTTCATTTTCTTGGCCCAACGGATATTGTTGGCCTCATCGAAACGGGCTTTCAGCTCTACAAATACCGTTACCTGCTTGCCATTGCGCGCAGCGCTGATAAGGGCATTGGCGATCTGTGAGCTGGCGGCAATGCGATAAAGTGTAATGTAAATTTCCCTGACTGCAGGATCAGTCGCTGCTTCGTTGAAGAAACGAAGAATGTATTCATATCGCTGGTAAGGGGGATGGAGAATGATATCCCTTTGCAATACTTCTTCCAGCAGGTGTGGCACCTTATCCAGTTGCGGCAGGTGCGCCGAAGGCTGTTTAGGATAAGTAAACAGCGGAGACTTCACCGGCATGGGCAGGTCAGCCAAATCCTTCAGGTTGTGATAACGGCCTCCTGGCACCATTTCCTTGGGCAGGATACTGAAGTAAGTACCCAGCAACTGTCTTAAGGCTATCGGCATACTGCTGTCATAGAGAAAACGGGTAGGTATACCCAGTTCCCTTTTGGCAATCATGGTTTCTACCTGGTCCAGGATGTCGCTGGCCAGTTCGTTCATATCAGTTTCCGCATCGCGGGTGATTTTGATACTGTAACAACCATTGATAATGTAACCTGGAAACAGCCAGCCAACATTTTCCCGGATAATGTCGTCCAGCATCACAATGTAGCTTACATCCTGAATTTGCGGAAGTTCAAAGAAACGAGGCAGCTCACTACTGGGAATATTGACCACGGCATATTGCAGGCGGTCGGGTTCGTTTGCGGGAGAAACGGATACTACCAGGTACAACTGGTTATTTTCCAGGAATGCATCTTTGGGTTTCTTCTTGTCCAGCCAGAAGGGCTGCAAAAAGCCCAGGATCTTCGTCTGGAAAAATTCCCGCATAGGAGCCAGGTGCGAAGGCAGTATTTCCTGGTTATAGTAAAGATCGATACCGTTATCTCTTAATGCAGGCACAAGCTGCTGAGTAAGCGTACGCCCAAACTCGTCCAGCTGCCTGTTAATCTCCTGTTGAATAATGGGGAGTGTATCGCCGGAGAGGGTTTCTTCCCCTGCCACAGCAGGATTGTCGCGCACCAGTTTATTCACTGCCATGATAGCAGGCATACGCACACGAAAAAACTCGTCTAAGTTTGAAGAGAAGATGGACAAAAAGCGGATGCGTTCATATAGCGGCACCACAGGGTCTTTGGCCATGCTCAGTACCCTGTAATTAAATGATAACCAGCTCAGATCACGGTCATACAGTGGAGTATTCATATATCACTTAGTTATGCACAGGAAAGAACAAGGCGGCTATCACAAATGCCAACACTGAAATGATCAGCCCAAACATAAATATGTTGTACGCAATGCGCAATTGTTTATACTTTTTACCCAGTACCACACCCAGGTGGTAAATATCCTGGATCATGCTACCATACAGGTAATCGCTATCCTTCATCATCTCCGTCATACCCCAGGCATATTGCTCCAGGTCCATCTCGTGGAAGTTGCCAAAGAAGAGCAGGTTTGTCTTTTTATTAGCGATATCTTCCCTGGTGAACTTACCTTTATTCACATTTGGTCGGGTGGCCAGTACGGAGAAGATAATAGTAATCACACCTGTAGTGAGGAATAATACAGCAGGGATGATCAGGTTAGGATAGTCTTCCAGCTTGCGGAAGAGTACACCGAGTATTACGGATACGATGATAGAGTTCACCGAAATCATGATGTGTGCCTTGCTGTCGGCCATGGCACTCAGGCGAATGTGGTTGGATGAGGTAGTACGGAACATGGTTTCCACCCCTCTGCCTGCTTTTGGTTCTTTATTTTTCTTTTCAGGCTTATCCACTTTTATCTTCTTGTTCTCTTTCACCTCGTTTTTCTCTTCCTTCTTTTCTGCCTTGTCCTCCTGCTTCTCCAGGCGCTTTTTCAGCCACGCAATATTCTCTTCCTTCTGCTCCTGTAACAGGGCCTGGCAGTAAGCAGTATGATAATGATGGGATTCCAGCAGCTGTAGTGTGCCAGCTGTCCATACAGCACCTGGTATTTCCTTCCCATGAGTAAGCTCAATCTCGTTGTGCAATACCTTGGTCCGTTTCCTGAACTCCCTGGTACCGAAGTTGAAGAGGTCTGCATCGCAAACGATCTCTTCCAGCAGATTGTGCGGTTCCTGTGGCATTTTGGTAGCCATGATGCAACCGGTTACCTGTTCTTGTATATTTAACGGTACCTTTTGTTCATTTAGAAAATTTCGGGCCAGTGAAGCCCCCGTCTCTTCGTGCGTTTTAGACTCTCCCAGCAGGTAGCCCAGGTCATGAAACCAGGCGGCAACATACACGACTAAAAGGTCGGTATCCTGCAGTCGGTAATGCGCTGAAATCTGCGCTGCTGCTGCAACGACCTGTCTGGTATGTTCCAGGTTATGATACACCAGATTGGGGTGAGGATGGTCCTGGTACTGTGTCGTCACATATTGTTGTGCGGCGTCGATGATTACACTTGTCTGCATAAGGCTTGGTTAAAAAAGCAAAACTGAGATCAGCAAGTTACTGCATTTTTGAGTTAATTTTATTTCATCATACTGCTCATCTTATGACTCTACGACATTTATTAATAGTTGCCGTGTTGCTCACTTCGTGTAATTATTACAACAACAGGGATAAAAAATACGAATCTCCGAAAGGATATAAACTGGGAGAACCGACACGGTTTCATGTAAGACAGTCCATGCAGGAGATTTCAGGCATCGTTCTGGCGCCGGATGAACACCATATTCTGGCGATCAACGATGAACAGGGCCGTGTATTTTCTATTGATGTAACGGGGAATACCCCTTATCCCAACTGGAAATTCGACAAAAGCGGGGACTACGAAGACCTTGCTACCGACGGAAAAAACTGGATAGTACTGAAAAGTAACGGGCACCTCTATCACGTCACAGGTCTCTTCTCCGACTCTACTGATGCCGAGGCTTACAAACTACCATCAGACGGGAAAAAGGAGTTTGAAACCCTCTACTATGACCCCCGCAATGATGGGATGGTCATGGTGTGTAAAGCCTGTGAAGACGATAAAGGCAAAGGTTATAACACTGCCTACCGCTTTGATATGAAGACATGGACCTTTGATGAGGCGCCATTCTTTCGTATCAATATCGCAGATATTGAGCGCCTCACCAACGAAAAAATGACCCTGTTCAAACCATCAGCAGCAGCCATACACCCCATTGAAAAGAGGTTGTACATACTGTCTGCCGTAAACAGATTGCTGGTAATCACCGACCTGGATGGGAAAGTACTGGAAGCTTATAACCTGAAACATACGATATTCAGACAACCGGAAGGCATCTCTTTTGCACCGAATGGCGATATGTATATTTCCAATGAAACGGCCGATGAATCTTCGGCCAATATCCTCAAGTTTAAATATAATCAAAGACCTCTGTAACGATGAAGTACCTTTTACATCTCTCCATGCTGTTCCTGCCCTTCCTGGCACAGGCACAGGATACACTGGCCAGAAGGATCATCCTGATAGGGGATGCCGGCGAGCTGCACCAGGATGGCCACAACCCCGTCATAGATGCTGTAAAGAGCCGCTTTGACTTACAGGATGCAAGAAATACTGTCCTCTACCTGGGAGATAACGTATACCCCTATGGGATGCCTGACCCTACCAGTAACCGGTACCCACTTTCCAAAGAGATACTTGATTACCAGGTGAACCTGGTACGTAATACCAATACTCAGGCTTATTTCATTCCCGGTAACCATGACTGGGAAAAGTCCAGACCCAATGGCTGGCAAACCATCATCAATGAACAATTGTACGTTGATTCCCTGAACCTGCCTAACGTGACCTTCCTGCCAAAAGATGGTTGCCCGGGTCCTATCGAAGTTCCTTTGGATAATAATATTACCCTGGTGATCATGGATACCGAATGGTGGTTATTCCCTTACGCCAAACCTGGGCCTGAGTCTTCCTGTGACTTTAAAACAAGACAGGATGTGCTCAATGAACTGAGTGATATCGTGGTCCGTAACCGGAACAAGCTGGTGATCTTTGCCTCCCACCATCCTTTGCGCAGTTATGGTATTCATGGCGGATATTATACATTGAAGCAACATATCTTCCCGCTTACTGACCTGAAGAAGGGATTGTATATTCCACTGCCGGTGATAGGTTCTATCTATCCCCTGACCCGTGGAGTATTTGGTACACCGGAAGACCTGCCTAATCCTGACTACCAGGAACTGGTAAGCGGTGTGGAAGCAGCCTTCAAATCCCATGGTCCGGCCGTCTTCGTAGCTGGTCATGATCATGCCCTGCAGTTCATCAGAGACAAAGAGAATTACTATATCGGAAGTGGCAGTGGTGCAAAAGAGAACCGTGTGAAGAAAGGTGCTAAGTCACTCTATGCAAGTAACGAGAACGGGTATGCGGCCCTGGAGATCTCAAAGAATGGCAACATCACGGTACAATACTATACCCTGGATAAAACCGATGGCCCCTCATTTGCCAGCGACCTTTTCAACATACAGGACATTCGTTCTGAACAACTGGCCAATGCCAGTCCTACGGCAAAAGAGCTACCACCGTTCGTAACCATGCCTGCGGACACACAGTATAGTCACAAAACAGGCATTCACTACTGGCTACTGGGTAAGAGCTATCGTGATGTATGGGCATCTCCCGTTAACTTCCCTGTACTTGATATCAACAAAGAAAAAGGTGGTCTCAAAATATTGCAAAGAGGTGGTGGCATGCAAACCCTCTCCCTCCGTATGGAAGATAAATCAGGTACGGAATGGGTACTGCGCTCTGTGAAGAAATACCCTGAAAAAGCGATTCCCGATGCACTGAAAAACACCATTGCGCAAGAAGTAGTGCAGGACCAGATTGCTTCTTCCAATCCATATGCGACCATGGCTGTGGCCAGGCTGGCAGAAGCTGCAGGCGTACCACATACCAACCCGACTTTTGTATACCTGCCCAAGGATACTTCACTGGGCATCTATGCCAGCACACATGGTGATGATGTATATCTCTTTGAAGAAAGAGAACCTGTCGTAAAAGGCAAAACATACAATACCACCAAGGTACTGGAACAAATACATGGTGACAATGATAATACCATCGACCAGGAAGCCGTAGCGCGCGCACGTATGCTGGACCTGCTGATAGCTGACTGGGATCGCCATGACGACCAGTGGCGATGGGGAGTGAAGAAACACAAGAAACGGGATACAAAAGAATTCTTCCCCGTGCCCCGCGACCGTGACCAGGCGTTTTTTGTAAACCAGGGGGTAATCACACATATGGCTGCCAGAAAATGGGTAATGCCTAAGTTCCAGGGGTTCAAACCTTACTATCCGAATATTGCATATCAGAACCCTACTGCGCAACCGTTTGACCGTTCTTTCATGAATGAGATTGATGAAAAGAAATGGAAAGAAATTAGTCACGAACTGGTACTTAGCCTGCCTGACTCTGTGATCGCTGCTGCAGTAGCCCGTTTTCCGGATACTGTGCAGAAGCAGGTGGGTGACTTTACATATCGTACACTCATTGCCCGTCGCGATAAACTGGAAACTGCTTCCCTTGATTTTTACCGCTTCCTCGCGAAGGATGTAGATGTAACAGGCACAAAGAAAGATGAGTTGTTCACTATCGAAAGACAAAAAGATGGATGGGTATCGCTGAATGTAAACAAGATCAGCAAGAAAGGAGAGGTACAACAAAACATCTACTCCCGCACCTTTGATCCAAAAGTAACCAGGGAGATAAGAATCTTTGGCCTGGGCGGTGAAGATAAATTCGACATCAAAGGTGATTTCCATACCCCTATTCACATCCGCATCATCGGTGGCAAAGACAATGATACTTATATAGACAGTACTTCTCAACATGCAGGCAATCATATTCGCATCTATGAGAAACGTGGTGGCGCCGATACTTTTGCGTTGGCAGGTAACGAACGCAAAATTCTTTCTTACAATCCGGAGAACATCAAATACGAACGTACACCGCTGCTGTATATCTACGATAAGCTGATGCCACTGGCTACTGCTGGGTTCAACAGCGATGATGGATTGTCACTGGGGGCAGGGTTTCAGTATACCAAACAGGGTTTTCGCAAACGCCCATTTGCCTCCAGGCAAACGGTGACGGCAGCTCATAGCCTGGGTACCAATGCCTGGCAGTTTCGCTATATAGGTGAATTCACAGATGTAATCGGGAATACTGACCTGGCACTCACCGCTACTGCCAAAGCCCCTAACAATACTATCAACTTCTTTGGTTATGGTAATGAAACAGTGTTCGAGAAAGACCTGAAGATTAAATATTATCGCACCCGCTTCAGCCTGTACAATGTAGAGCCATTGTTCAAAACGAACCTCTCAAACAAGTTCCAGCTGATTTATGGCCCTACCTTCACTTATTATACACTGGATAAGGATGCTACCAAAGGCAGAATTATTGAGGACTTCGACAAGAATGGACTCGATTCCCTGTCTGTATACCAATCCAAGTCTTACGCAGGTTTGAAACTGGGTTACCAGATCGATACCCGTAATAATGCTATTGCACCTACACGTGGCTTCTACTGGAATACCACCTTACATGGTAACCAGGGGCTGAATGAACAACAGCGTCATTACCTGCAACTTTCTACTGACATGAGCATTTATACCAGCTTTAGCACAGCTGCTAACCTGGTACTGGTAACAAGGTTCGGCGGTGGTAAGCTGTGGGGACATTATGAATATTTCCAGGCGATGTATTTAGGTGGTGTGCAAAACCTGCGCGGTTATCGCAACTACCGCTTTGCTGGCGATGCGATGGCATTCAATAATACTGAGCTGCGATTGAAACTGTTTGAATTCCGTTCTTACCTGTTCCCGGCTACGGTGGGTTTATTGGCCTTCAATGATGTGGGCAGGGTTTGGAAAAGTGGAGAGCATTCTTCTGCCTGGCATGATGGATATGGTGGAGGCATCTTTTTCAGCCCGGTGAATATGCTGATACTTACGGCAACGGTGGGCAGGTCTGAAGAGGAGGTATTACCTTATATCACATTTGGATTCAGGTTTTAAAAATAAAAAAGGGGAGATCGGTGATCTCCCCCTTTTTTATGCATCCATATTAACTTTTACTCTTAGCGCTCTCAAACCGCTTACTCCTTGCAGGTCTTCCAGGTCCAGCATTTCTACGTCTGGCAGCAGAATGTTCTTATTCTGCAGAAAGTTGATGTACTTCAGGTATTCTTCCATCTCCTTCGCATAAGCATATACGATCGCAATGGTACCCGGTTGGGTAAGACGTTTGCCCGTCTGGCGGATGTGCACCTTGTCAATCCTTTTCTTCAGTATTTCATAGCGGATGTTGTAAGCCCCTTCTACATCGAAGCGGCGCTCATCCTGCCGGAAGCTGATGTCGATTGGGTTGCTGTGGGCCAGTACCAGCTGGGTAGTTTGCAGTGGCACCTTCAGTGATGGCACCAACTTGTGGGTGAGTCTTGCAATGTCTGCCATAGACTGTATCTGCCACAGGCGCAGGTTACGCAGGTAGAGCAGGTCGAACTTGCGGGTTTGCGCAATGGCCTGTCCTATATAAATATTGTACTCTACCCCATCCGTACGGTACTTCTCAAAGTAGCAGGGGAAGGAGTGTTGTATATTTTCTTTCTCTTTATCCAGGTACTGGTTCAGTTCAGCATTGATCATGGCCAGGCTATCTTCATAATCCTGGCGGTGATGCTGAATGTGACCTTCTGTCTGGTCTACCAGGGAGAAGTAGCGTTCCAGTGCCGGCTGCAGTTCAGGATGACTTTCGTGCAGGTGACGGAACAATGGGCCAATTTCATCGTCCAGGTAGTTATTGGTACGCAACTCATCTTCTGAGAGCATGCCGCTGGTCACACCGGTGATGAGCTCATCGTTCTTAAACTTCAGCTCTTCCAGCAATGGCAGGTAGATAGTATTGCCAATGAGGTCCAGGGTTTCCCGGATCAGGAGCAGCTGTTCGCGGAGGTCTTCGTGAATCGCATTGCTACGTTCGGTAGAAGAGTTCCGGATGTCGACAGCGCCATATAATGGATAGACATCTTCGAATGCAATATTGCCAATGTCTTTTCTTTTTGCTTTTGGGGTGTGCAGGTAGTGCCATGCAGCATCGATGAACTTCCATTCCACAGCAGGTTGCAGGGCGGTGAACTGCTCCTTGATGACCTGGGTGATGCGATTGCTCGTGATATCAGCTCCCCTGTTCAGCAACATCACTAACAGCGGGTATGCCGGCATGGCCTGCGCCAGGGTTTCGGCAGTGATCTTGTTAGGAGTGCCGGAGGCCAGCTCCACGATACCAAGCAGGGTATCTTCATGCCATATTGGTACCAGCACAAAGCTATTGATACCTTTCAATGGCAGGTAGCGCAGAAATGGATATGCATAAAGGGAGCTCTCTGTTACCACAGGCAGCATAAGCGGCGTTTTGTTCTGACCCAGGTACTGGATCAGTTGCTGAAACAGCTGTTGCTGCTGTTTTTCGCTACCTGTTACACCGAGGGTCACCCCACTTTCACATTGTTCACATTCCAGCACATAACGACCATTTATCTTCGGTATGGGTACGATGTGCACACTTAGATCGGTATCCCCCATCAGTGCCTGCACTTCTTCTTCCATACGGCGGTAAGTACGTCTTTCGTTGCCCTCGTGCATGTTCAGGATCAGGTTCTTCATTACATTCTGCACCTCGTCTTTAGTTACATCCTGTAATGTCCAGATCACAAACCCTTCCAGGGAAAAGTTATCCAGTGGAAGAATTTCCTTCATGCCTTCGGGGCTGAACTTTTTCATACATACGGTATCGTATGTCAGCGGAGGCAGCTCACCTTTTACTTTTACTTCTACGAAACGGGGATCCACATTTACTTTCACATATCTCTTGCCGCCATTGCTGTCAGGCATATTGATATGGTGGATGATCTCGTTCTGGTAAGTAACAGGGAAACCGTACGCTTTCTCCAGGATCAGCTTGTACAGCCACTCCAATTTATCCTTCTTCACCTTTTCTGCCGAAATGCCCTTTGGGACTTCCATCATTGTGTCACCGTTCCCGGTGAAAATGTGCTTGAAGAGGTCGGAGTAATAAAATATAGCGAACTTCTGGGGGACACCTATACCATAGATATCCTTGTCCATATCAGAAGTGATTGGAAAAATAGTAGCGATAATGAGGTCGATATACTCCTGGTAAGCCGACAGGTCGTCTGCACCGGCTATGGGGCCAAGTAGCGCGGGGTTATTCTCAAAGCGTTCGGCGATCTTTTGATAATACGCCGCCCGGCTATCTGATTTACTGGCCGCTTTTTCCTTCAGAAACTTTACGTAGGGTGCGAAGGAAATATGGGATTCTATCAGTGCCTCATCCTTTAATTGTTCCGGACTGGCAGTTAAAACTTTCATAATCTAAAATATGTAAAAATGACTCATCTAGTTATATGACGAATGAACAAATAAATAATTGTGTAGTTACATCTGGTGAATTACAGTGTGCAGGATTAAGCGGGAGGGTAGCGGTTGATTATTAAATGCAAATTTAATGCAAAACTGCAATTCCCGCCATAAAAAGTTATAGGTCTGCCAATCCGGCAGACCTATAAATATATTCTAATCTGTAAATTATTCTGATTATAACTCGATCTGATTTTTTAGCAGGTCTTCGAAAGTATCTCTCCTGCGAATGAGATGGGTTTTACCATCTTTTACCAGCACTTCGGCAGGTTTGAAACGGGAGTTGAAGTTGGAAGACATTTCAAAACCATAAGCACCCGCGTTATAGAATACCAGCAGATCGCCTTCTTTTACTTCGTTCAGTTTACGATCCCAGCCAAAGGTATCAGTTTCACAGATGTTACCTACAATGGTATAGATCCGTTCGGTACCTTTTGGATTAGAGATATTTTTGATCAGGTGGAAGGCGTCGTAGAACATAGGACGGATCAGGTGGTTAAAGCCTGAGTTTACGCCTACGAACACGGTAGCGGTGGTTTGTTTGATCACGTTTGCCTTTACCACGAAGTAACCGCTCTGGCTCACCAGGAATTTACCCGGTTCGAACCATACCTGTAATGGGCGGTTGTATGTTTTAGTGAACTTGTTGAAAGCATCGGAGAGCTTTTTGCCCAGCAACTGGATGTCGGTTTCCGGGTCGCCCTGCTGGTAAGCTACTTTGAAGCCGCTACCCAGGTCGATGAATTCCAGGTCTGGGAAGTTCACGGCCAGTTCGAACATGATGTCTACCCCACGGAGAAACACATCTACATCCTTGATTTCGGAGCCGGTATGCATGTGCAGGCCGGTTACTCTCAGTTTGGTACTCTTTACGATGCGCTCAATATGGCGGATCTGGTGGATGGAGATACCGAACTTACTATCTACGTGACCGGTGGAGATCTTGTAGTTACCGCCGGCCATAATGTGTGGGTTCAGGCGGATGCAGATCGGGTAAGAATCTCCAAAACGGTTACCAAATTGCTCCAGGATAGAGATATTGTCGATATTGATGTTTACGCCCAGGTCTTTGGCAGCTACGATTTCGTCGAGGTCTACACAGTTAGGGGTAAAGATGATGTTTTTGGGATCAAATCCTGCTCTGAGGCCGAGTTGGACTTCGTTGATAGACACGGTGTCCAGACCGCAACCCAGGGAGTTGATGTATTTCAGGATGTTGATGTTGGTGAGCGCCTTACAGGCGTAAAAAAAGCGTGCGTCCGTCTTTTGGAAGGCGTCCTTTAACTTTTCGTACTGGATGGCAATCTTTTCTGCGTGGTATATATATACCGGAGTTCCAAATTCTTCCGCCACTTTCACGAGGAAGTCGGTGGAGAGAACGTCGCTTTGCTTAGGCATTTATTGAAAGATAATTTTAGAGGATGCGAATTTACTAAGCAAATTTGAAAGTTTATGCGAAAATCCCGATTCCGCCCTTGGCAGCATCGGGATTTTTGCTGAAGCGGGCTTGCGGCCAGCCAGAAATTTAGCCTGATTATTCCTCTTCGTCACCAGTCATGAACCCATCCAGATCCCTTCTTTCCTTTTTAGTAGGGCGGCCTATTTTGCTTGGGCGCTTACCGGTATGGAAGCTTGCTGCAATCCTTTGGTTCATTTGCTGATCCTCTTCAGGAGTCAGATCGACATAGTGCTTGATTGCTTCGGAGTATTGTACCCTGTTAGCTATTAAGCTCACTACCTCAATGACCCATTTCCGGGATTCTGCCCTGATTTCGTACTTATCCCCGATGCCCACTGCACGTGCAGCTTTTACGGAGTTTCCATTCATCTTCACTTTCCCGCCTTCACAGGCCGCGGAGGCCTGTGAGCGGGTTTTAAATATCCTGATCGCCCAGAGATACTTGTCCAGGCGCAGTTTCTCTGTATTCTGCATAATTATTTCTTATTCATTTCCGCAAAGAACTTGTGGAAATAAGGAATGGTTTCAATTCCTTTATAATAGTTAGCCAGACCATACTTCTCATTTGGAGAGTGCAGGTTGTCGCTATCTAATCCAAAGCCCATCAGGATGGTCTTCAGTCCCAGTTCTTTTTCAAACAGTGCTACGATAGGAATACTACCACCACCGCGTACGGGAATTGGAGATTTACCAAAAGTTGTCTTGATCGCTTCGCTTGCAGCCTTGAATGCCACATGGTCAGTAGGAGTTACATAAGGGCTGCCGCCATGGTGAGCAGTTACTTTTACTTTTACTGACTTAGGCGCAATTTTCTCAAAGTGTGCCTTGAACAGGTCAGAGATCTGGATCCAGTCCTGGTTAGGTACCAGGCGCATAGAGATCTTGGCATGGGCTTTTGAAGGCAGTACGGTTTTGGAACCTTCGCCGATATAGCCGCCCCAGATACCGTTTACCTCCAGGGTAGGGCGGATACCGGTACGCTCAATAGAAGTATAGCCTTTTTCACCCCAAAGTTCATCTACACCCAGGTCTTTTTTATACTCAGCTTCGTCGAACGGGGCTGCATTCAGGGCAGCTCTCTCTTCCTTGCTCAGTTCCTGTACATTATCATAGAAACCGGGGATGGTGACGTGGTTATTTTCATCGTGCAGGGAAGCAATCATCTGGCAGAGGATGGTAGCAGGGTTGGCTACTGCGCCACCATATACACCACTATGCAGATCACGGTTAGGGCCGGTTACCTCTACCTCCATATAAGACAGACCGCGCAGGCCGGTATCCAGGCTAGGGTTTTCCAGGCTCAGCATAGAGGTATCAGAAATGAGTACCACGTCTGCTTTCAGCCTCGCCTTATTTTCCTTAACAAAGATGCCCAGATTTGCTGAGCCAACTTCCTCCTCCCCTTCAATCATGAACTTAATATTACAGGGCACGGAGTTCGTATTCATCATGGTTTCGAAAGCCTTCACGTGCATGTAGAACTGACCTTTGTCGTCCGCAGAACCGCGGGCATAGATCTTTTCGTCTTTGATCACGGGTTCGAACGGACCGCTATCCCACAGTTCCAGGGGATCAGCAGGCTGCACATCGTAGTGACCATATACTAATACAGTCGGGAGTGCCGCATCTATTATCTTTTCTCCATATACGATCGGGTGGCCGGCAGTAGGGCAAACCTCTACATTGTCAGCACCTGCTTCAACCAGGCGTTGCTTTACAGCTTCGGCGCAGGCAGCTACATCTTTGTTAAAACGGGAGTCTGCGCTAACGGAAGGAATGCGCAACAAGGCCAGCAATTCTTCCAGGAAACGTTCTTTATTCTTTGTCTGATAGTCTTTCCAAACTTGCATATTCCACTAAGTTTTTCTTTTGAAAGCTGCAATTTAAGGGAAAGTCTAAATATAGGCGCCCAGAAAAATCGAATTTCATTAACATGGCATTAACAGAATTGTCCGTCTTTCTATCGAAATTTAAAGGGTATTGGGGACATGATACCTTGCGCACATTTGGAAGACTAACTAACTGCAAAATAACCTAATTCATATGATTACGAGCGAGGATACCGCTATGTTATCCGCCCTAAAGAAGGATAATAACATGGAGGCCTATCAATACTTCTTTATGAAATATTACAAACCCCTCTGCCTCAAAGCCAGTACAATGTTGGGAAGTATGGACGAGGCGAGGGAGCTGGTGCAAAAGATATTTATAGAAGTATGGAAGACCCGGCAATATCAGCAGATAGAACATGCCCCGGGGGGCTTCTTCTATCAACTCATTGACGCCAGATGCCGTCAGTTGCAGGAAAAAGCTGCCGCGCAGCAGTACAAGGCACCCTGCCCACCCTGTGAAACGGGACCGGCACTGGTACCAACGTCGATTTCAACATCACTGATCATGGCTATTGAAAGATAACCCGGCTATGACGCAAAATATCAAACCGAGACTCAACTTAATTATTATCTTAAAAACCCTCGTAACCACTACTATAAAAAAATGAAATACGACCAAGAGTACATTTACAGTTTACTACTGCGTAAGCAACTTGGCGATTTAACTGAAGTGGAGGATAAGTTGCTGCAAAAGGAAATGCACAACAATGAAAATGTGCGTCGGTGCTGGCAGGAATATGAAGAGGCCATATTGTATACAGACAGTGCTTTCCTGGACGATCTCCGGGTTGAATCCGACTGGCTGAAAGTAAAAGCCATTCTGGAACCAACACCCGTACACCTCAGGGTATTAAAATTCCTGAAAAAAGTACGGGTAGCGGCAGCTATTGTTTTTGCCATCAGCGCCATGGCAGGAGCTTATTTCCTTTTGCCGGTCAAACAGCAGACACCTCATCAAACAGCCAACCATAACCGCATTGTATTGCCACAAATGGCAGGTGTACCTATATTCCCGGTACCAGTGTCTGCACCTTCGGTGGCAGCAACAGCCGTGACTACAGATTCTGCTGTGAAAGTAACCGGCGATTCAGGAACGATCGCTATCAATACCATCCACCCGGATACCATCTACCAAAGCAAATCGCTGGAATGGAATACACTTACGGTGCCCCCCATGCAGGATTATCATATTGAACTGGCAGATGGTACAGAAGTACATCTCAATGCCAGTTCAACGCTCCGTTTCCCATTCATCTTCCCCGGCAGAACCCGGGAAGTATACCTGGAAGGAGAAGCTTACTTTACAGTAGCACACAATCCTGAAAGACCGTTTATTGTACACACAGGAATCACCTCCGTGATAGCACTAGGTACAGCTTTCAACGTCAATTCTTATGATAACAATACAGTTACTACCTCTCTGGTACAAGGTACTGTGGTGACAGATGTAGGGGATAGTCTTGATGTGACGCTCAAACCCGGATTTGAGGCTATTTATCATCCCGGTGAGCGGTTCAAGGTAAAACGTTTCGACGAAACGGTGACGCTTGGTTGGCGGGAAGGCGTTTATCGCTTCCGCAACAGGCCATTGGAAGAACTGAGACCTGTACTACAACGCTGGTTTGGACTCAAACTGGACTTTTCAGCAGCTCCTTCACTTCAAAATACACACTTCTCAGGCAGCCTTGAAAAAGATAAAAAGGTCGAAGACTTTCTTGACGAGATCTGTAAACAACTAAAGGCGGACTATCAGATATACGACAACACGATTCACTTCATGATTAAGAAATAAGCTTTTGACGGAGCAGGAACTCCAGCTTCTCATTTACATCCAGCAGTTTTGCTGTCAATTCCTTGTTCTCTTTACGCAAGGCATAGACTTCGAATGCCTTTTCAATGTTGTGACGGAGATCCTCGTCATTCCAGGGCTTAGAAAAATATTTATACACCTGACCTTTGTTGATGGCATCAATAACCGCATTGATGTCGGCATAACCTGTCAGTAAAATCCGGATAGGCTCAGGATACCTGTCAAGGATAGATTCAAAAAATTCAATCCCCGTCATCCTGGGCATCCGCTGATCTGAAATGATGATGTGGACTTCTTCCTTTTCCAGCACTTTTTCTGCTTCCTCTGCCGAACTTGCCGTAAACACCGTGTAAAGCCTACGGAAAGATGCTTTGAACGCATTTAAGTTGTGGATCTCATCATCTATATACAGAATATGGATGTGTTGCTCACTCATTGATGTAGACTTAAATACAATTTAAATTAACAATAGCGGCGTTACAAACGAATGAAAGAAATCACAATAAGCAAATACTACCAAAATTATAGAGAAACTACATTCGCTGACTGCTTTTTTCACCAATGCCTATATCTTTCTTGTGAAAGCAAAATAAACTCCTTTTATCGTTCCTGCGATCATTGTTCAGTGGGTTGGTTAACAGGCTTTAGCATAATAACTCCTTGTACTTTGCATAATTTCTTGTAGGTTTGGATAAGCCTGTTATAACTCACTATACTAATTTACAGAAAATCAGGGCAATATAAACAGGCATTAACATTGTTATCATTGTTTATGCTTACAATAAATAAGCAACTTAACTAAATAAATCTTAGCACAAATGAAAAAGAGCACGCTCACACTGATCATTATTCTTGTCGTAGTATTAATCTTTGGAGGCTGTGGTGTATCCAAATACAATGGCATCGTACGCCAGGATCAGGCAGTAAAAAGCAAGTGGAGCAATGTAGAAGCACAGTATCAGCGCAGGGCTGATCTGATTCCAAATCTGGTAGCCACTGTAAAAGGTGCAGCCAACTTTGAGAAAGAAACCCTGACCCAGGTAATGGAAGCAAGAGCCAAAGCTACCCAGATCACCATCAAAGGTGAAGATCTGACTCCTGAAAAAGTACAACAGTACCAGGCAGCGCAAGGGCAGCTGAGTACTGCACTGGGCAGACTGCTGGCTGTATCTGAAGCCTATCCTGAACTGAAAGCTAACCAGAACTTCCGTGACCTGCAGGCACAACTGGAAGGCACTGAGAACCGCATTACAGTAGCACGTAATGACTTTACCACTGCTGTGGAAAGCTTTAACAGCACTGTCAGCACTTTCCCTAACAATATCGTAGCCGGTTTCGGTGGCTTCAAAGCCAAAGAATACTATATGGCCGACAAGGGTTCTGAAAACGCTCCTAAGGTGCAGTTCTAATTTCAAATAGCCTATCCATATATGCGTTTATTCCCAAAAAAAGAACTGCTTACCGAAGCAGAAAAACAGCAACTGGTACAAGCCATCCGTAATGCGGAAAGAATGACCAGCGGAGAAATCCGGGTATTTGTCGAAAGCCGTTGCAAATTTGTAGATCCCATAGACAGGGCACAGGAGATCTTCGTTCAACTGGGCCTGGAGAAAACAAGATTGCGCAACGCAGTGCTCCTTTACTTTGCACTGAAAGACAGACAATATGCCATCGCAGGGGATAAAGGCATTCATGAAAAAGTAGGCCAGGATTTCTGGAAAGAGAAAGCACAAAGTATGCTGACATTTTTTGCCAACGACCAGGTGGTAAAAGGTATTGAAACCTGCATCGGAGAAATAGGGCAGGCACTGTGCATACACTTTCCTCACGAAGGAGATGACATTAACGAATTACCGGATGATATTGTAGTAGGCAGATGAGGTCAATAAAAATAATTAAGATGAGGCAAGTATACTGCCTGCTGTTAGGGTTCTTTTTAGCCATAGGCATGGTGCAGGCACAGGAATTAAAAATTCCGCCCCGCCCCAATCCCCCCCGGCTGGTGAATGACCTGGCAGGCGTGCTGCAAAGCGACCAGGTGGCCGCACTGGAAAACAAACTGTTAGAATACAACGATACTACTTCTACACAGGTTGCCATTGTGACCATACCTTCTACCAATGGAAGGGACATTGCCGAAGTAGGTCTGGCTATACTCCGTGACTGGGGTATCGGTACCAAAGAGAAAAACAATGGTATCCTGATACTGGCAGCCATCAGCGATAGAAAGATCCGTATCGAAGTCGGCACAGGTATGGAAGGCGTAGTACCAGATGCTATTGCCAACCGTATTATCGATGAGAACATCAAACCCAACTTCAAAAACGGGGATTATTACCAGGGTTTTAATGAAGCAATAGACAGGATCGTTGAAGCGTCGAAAGGAGAATACAAAGGCACCCCAAACAGGCGAAAAGACGACGGCAATGCACCAGGACTGGTCATACTGCTTATCATTATTGTAGTGATCATTTCGATTCTGCGCAACCGTGGTGGCGGTGGTGGTACTACTTTCAGTCGTCGTGGCTGGACCGGATGGATTGGCCCTGGTGCCTTTGGCGGCGGCAGCCGTGGAGGTAGCTGGGGTGGCGGCGGAGGAGGAGGCGGCTTTGGCGGTTTCGGTGGAGGCTCCGGTAGCGGAGGTGGTGCCAGTGGTAGCTGGTAAAATAATTGAAAAAGGGATTACAACATCGTAATCCCTTTTTTATTCTTCATCTAGCGGGAACCATACATTCACTCTCGTGCCTGATGGTAAATCTTCTATATCAAAGGTCATATCCAGGTTAAATCGTTTGTTGTACAAAGCCAGCCTGTCACGCGTAATCTGTATACCCCTGGAGTGATGTTCATCGCCTGTTTGTTGTTTCAACGCTGCCGACCGTTCCCGGCCTATGCCGTTATCTTCTATTGTACAAAGTACACGATCTATTTGCTTAGTGAAAATGATTGTTAGCTGCCCTCTTTCTTTTTTGTGTAGTAACCCATGCCAGATAGCATTCTCCACAAAGGGTTGTAAGATCATAGTAGGGATGTCTGTAAAGTCAGGATCCAGCTCTTCATCTACACGGATATCACAATCAAATTGATCTGCAAAGCGTAGTTTTTCCAGCTCCATATAGTTTTCCAGCATCCTGATTTCTTTGGAAATGGTAATGCTATTCAGCTGTGAACTATCCAGCACATTCCTGATCAACCTTGCAAAACGACTCAGGTAAGCAAGCGCCTGCTCCGTTTCACTCTTCATCATAAATGTCTGAATAGAGTTCAGGGCATTGAAGATAAAGTGCGGATTCATTTGTGCCCGGAGCGCTTTCATTTCCAGCTGGGCAATCTGCTGCTCTATTTCTGTACGCCGGCGGGCTTCTCTTTTGATCAGGTAAATTCTTATCCTGAAATAAGTATAGACGATGGCCACTACCAACAGCAAACCGAGTATGCGAAACCAGGTTGTTTGCCAGAAGGCAGGCAGAATATTAAAATACAAAGTGGTTACACCGGATGAGAAAGTACCGGCGGTATTCATACTCCTTACCCTGAATACATAGCGCCCCGGCGGCAGATTGGTATACCTGGCTACCAACACTCCATTGGCCTGCACCCAGTCTTCATCTACTCCATCCAGCTGGTAAAAATAGCGGATGGCTTCATGGTGGTATTGCAGGCTTTTGAACTCAATGTTGATAAAGTTCTGGCGATGGTTCAGTGCCAGCGGTGCATTTTTATCATACAGGGTATTCAGCTGTATACTACTGTCTATGGCCCTGAAGCTGATAATCGTAACATTGGGTGGTGGGGGCGCTACTTTCAATGCCGCTGTATCTAATACCACAAAGTGATCGGAGGCGCCCACCATCAGCCGGCCATCTGCCAGCCGTACTATCCGTCTTCTCACCTTCCGGTTGTTGTCAATGATCTCACCCGCCTGTACAAAGGTTTCCAGTCCGAAATTCCTCCTGTTAAAACGATAAAAACCATATGGTGTAGTAAACCACAATCCCTTGCTGCCAGCCGGCAACATGCTCAGTACCCACTCGTCAAAAAGAGCACCGTTGATCAATAACGGATAGGCTGTATGTCGCTGAATATTGTATACCCAAAGGCCATGTTCTGTACCTGCTACCAGGGTCGTATCGTCCAACAATTCAAGACAGGTGATATTGCTGACAGATAAATGTGCATAAGGAAACAGCTCCCGCAACACTATCTTTTGGGTGATATGGTTATACCGGATCAAACCAGCATCACTGGTAGCCAGCCATAATATGCTGTCTCCCTGCCTGGCTATGTCCATCACCGTGATGGGGTGCCTGATTTTGTTCAGCAGGTTCTTACTGGCTATAAACGTATCTTTTGCGGGATTCCAGCGTACCAGTCCTTTTTTATACAAGCCAATCCAAACGGTGGTATCGTTCTCCGGCAGTATGGTCATGAGTGTCTGATCATCAAATAGCGCTTTATGTTTGTGGGTAACAAAGGAGCCCTGTTTAGGATCAAATACTGACAACCAGCCATTCTCCTGCCCTACCAGCACTTTACCGTCTGGCATCTGTGCAAAACTCCATACCAGTCCCCGTTCTTCAGGTACTTCCTTTAAGAATTGTTTCTTTAACTGCAGGTTGGGTGAAATCCAACTAAAGCCTTTGCCCCAGTAGCCAGCATAAATATTCCCTTTATTATCCTGGAAAAGATCGGTCACTTCTGCACGCGGAAGTTTGGCATTGGGGTCACGCTGATCCATAATGTGAAACGACTGGTCAGGAGGATTCAGGATATTCAGTCCCCTGTCTGTACCTATCCATAGCCGGCCATCTCTGTCATTCAGGAAACAGTTGACTTCAAAGTCGTAGTGGAATCTTTTATCGTCTTCGTTATTTGCACGGATGTTGAGGTGGAAGTCGTTGGCTTTCTCATCGTAGCGGTAAATGCCGCCCAGTTCTGTTGCTACCCAGATCTGTTTGTCTTTGTCTTCGGTAATATCAGTAACCATATTGCCCTCGGGGGGCTTATTAATCCGGAACGGCCAGCCTTGCAGCTGGTTTTGTGCGGGTATATAGCAGTACAGGGTGTCGCCCTGCCTACCTGCGACCCATAGTCGTTCATGGCTATCAATGAAAAACTGCTTGACGCTGCTCTGTATATTCAGCAGGGGAATTTGTAAGGGGTTATTACCCCTGCCATAGAGGTGCCTGCGGTCAGCACTGAGCATGTAGATGCTTTGCTTACCGCTGATCCAGAGGTTACCAGCCCTGTCTTCGGTGATGGCGCTGTACATTTCTGTTCTTTGCGCTTCAGGTACTTCTTTGGGAATAACAAAGGTGGCGGATTGCTCATCATAGCGATATAATCCCTCCTGGGTGGTAACCCAGATCACGCCTGCATGATCCTGTATGATATGGCTACAATATACATTGCCGGTGCCTGCAGGGAGCATATCCATTTTCAGGACCTTTACTTTGGAGGTGGCAGGATCATAAAGACGGATATTGTCCGGCGCCCCCATCCAGATTCTTCCCTTCTTATCTTCACAAAGACAAATATCGTCGTAGTAAATAGAACCCGGCACCTTGTCGAAGCTGGCAATAGTAATCAGGTTACTGCCATCATAACGCTGCAGGGCCGTGCTGGCAATCCAGATAAATCCCTTTCGATCCTGTAAGACAGCAGATACATGATTACTGGCCAGTCCATCGCTGAGATCCAGGTGGCGAAATGAATATGAAAGTGTTGACTCCTGTGCATACGCAGAGAAGCTATATATTGCAAGCAGCCAATATATAAAAGCAACAAGACGATACTTCACTTTCATGAGAGTGGGAAAAACTAAAAATAGTCAATATTACTGAACACCCACTGCCAGCTTATACTTTTCCTCATCAAAGGCTTTTTCACTCTTTGCCATCACAATAGTAGCTACACCATTACCGATCAGGTTTGTAATCGCCCTGGCTTCGCTCATAAAGCGGTCTACCCCTATCAGCAGGGCGAGCCCTCCCACAGGGATCACTTTGATCACAGCCAGTGTGGAGGCAAGTACAATAAATCCGCTACCAGTTACGCCCGCAGCGCCTTTGGAGGTAATCATCAGGATACCAATAATGGTTAATTCCTGCCAGATGGTGAGGTCTACTTGCGCCGCCTGGGCCAGGAAGATCATAGACATACTCAGGTAGATACTCGTCCCATCCAGGTTAAAGGAATAACCTGCGGGGATAACAAGGCCTACTACCTCTTTATGGCAACCCATTTTCTCCAGTTTCTCCATGATACCTGGTAATGCAGATTCGGAACTGGAGGTACCCAGTACAATGAGCAATTCATTGCTGATAAATTTGAGGTATTTCCACAGGCTGAATTTGTACAGATAAGCGATTATGCCCAGTACGACGAAGATGAACAGGAACATGGTCAGGTATACACAGAGCATGAGTGAGATCATGGGGTGCAGCGCTTTGAGGCCGAACTTACCGATGGTAAAAGCCATGCCCCCGAAGGCGCCAATAGGCGCCAGCTTCATGATAAATTTGAGGACATTGAAAAAGACTTCAGAGATGCGCTCGAAGGTGTTCAGCAGGCCATCTCCCCTTCCATTCAGTTTTGTAATACCGTACCCAAAGAGAATAGCAAATACCAGTACCTGGATGATTTCTCCTTTGGCAAAGGCTTCTACGGCGTTGGAAGGAACGATATGAAGCAGGAATTCTGTCCAGCTAAAGCCGGCAGCATCCTGCTGAATTTTATGTGCTTTTTCAATGTCAGCACCCGAGACACTGGAAAAGTCGATGCCCTTGCCAGGCTTTAAATAGTTAGCAACGACGAGACCGATGGAGATGGCAAGGGTAGTAACGATCTCAAAGTAGAGTAATGCCTTGCCGCCTACCTTACCTACCTTCTTCATATCCCCCATCCTGGCAATGCCCAGTACAATGGTGAGGAAAATGATGGGCGCAATCAGCATTTTAATGAGGTTGATAAAAATAGTGCTGATCAACTCTCCTGTAGGAGCAATTTGGGGATAGTAGTGGCCGACGAGAATACCGATAATGATGGCGACGATAACCTGGAAATATAAGTGGCGCGTTATTTTACTCATTCCATCAAGATAATAAAAAAAAGCTTCTGCATATTGCAGAAGCTTTTTTTATATGATGAGCAGTTATCATTATGCTTTTACAGCAGCAATACCAGGCAGGGTCTTTCCTTCGAAGAACTCCAGCATAGCGCCACCACCGGTAGATACATAGCTTACTTTCTCAGCCAGGCCAAACTGGTTCACAGCAGCAACGGAGTCACCACCACCTACCAGGGAGAATGCACCCTTTGCTGTAGCCAGTACAATGGCATCAGCTACAGATTTGGTACCATTCTGGAAAGCCTGCATTTCGAACACGCCCATAGGCCCATTCCACAGGATGGTTTTGGACTGTTGGATAGTTTCGCTAAAAATAGCTACGGATTTAGGTCCGATGTCCAGACCCATCCAACCAGCTGGGATGTTGTCATTGCTAACGATCTGGGTGTTGGCATCAGCTGCAAATTTATCAGCAGCAATAGAGTCAACAGGCAGGATCAGCTGTACACCTTTCGCCTTAGCTTTAGCAAGCAGTTCCAGCGCCAGGTCCAGTTTCTCGTTTTCGCAGAGAGAGCTACCGATTTCTTTACCCTGTGCTTTCAGGAAAGTATAAGCCATACCACCACCAATGATGATGTTGTTCGCTTTTTCCATCAGGTTTTCGATAATCAGGATTTTGTCGCTCACCTTAGCACCACCCAGGATAGCTGTGAAAGGTTGTGCAGCGCCGTGCAGTACTTTTTCTGCGTTGCTTACTTCAGCTTCCATCAGCAGCCCAAACATACGTTTGTCTGTAGGATAGAACTCAGCAATCACAGCTGTAGAAGCGTGTGCACGGTGAGCAGTACCGAATGCATCGTTTACATATACGTCACCCAGTTTAGACAGTTTTTCTGCGAAGCCTTTGTCACCTTTTTCTTCTTCTTTGTAGAAGCGCAGGTTTTCCAGCAGCAGTACTTCGCCTGGTTGCAGGGCTGCAGCAGCTTTTTCAGCTACTTCGCCAATACAATCGGTAGCGAACTTAACGGTCACTCCATCCAGCAATTTGATCAGGTGGTTAACCAGGTGTTTCAGGGAATATTTATCGGTAGGACCATCTTTTGGACGACCCAGGTGAGACATCAGGATTACGCTACCGCCATCAGCAAGTATCTTTTTGATGGTAGGTACAGCAGCGGTCATACGGGTATCATCGGTGATCTGGAATTGATCGTTCAGTGGCACGTTAAAGTCAACGCGCACTACTGCTTTATGACCTTTAAAGTTGAAATCGGAAAATTTACTCATTGGTTCTGGTTTATCTCTCTGGTGAATAAACGATAAATGGTGAACAGTGAATGGTGGAAACAAATTTCACCATTTACCATTCACCATTTACATCTTATGATCTATAAAGCTTATTTGCTGATCAAACCGGCGAAGTACTTAACGGTACGAACCAGCTGAGACACATAGCTCATTTCGTTGTCATACCATGATACAGTCTTAACCAGTTGTTTGTCGCCTACAGCAACGATCTTAGTCTGAGTAGCATCGAACAGGGAACCGAAGTGGATACCAATGATGTCGCTGCTCACGATTTCGTCTGTAGTATAACCGAATGATTCGTTAGAAGCAGCTTTCATAGCAGCGTTGATTTCATCAACGGAAGTCTTCTTCTTCAGAACGGTAGTCAGTTCAGTCAGGGAACCAGTGATGGTTGGAACACGCTGAGCGTTACCATCCAGTTTACCTTTCAGGCTAGGCAGTACCAGGCCGATAGCTTTTGCAGCACCAGTACTGTTAGGTACGATGTTAGCAGCAGCAGCACGGGCACGACGCAGGTCACCTTTAGCGTGAGGCGCATCCAGGGTGTTCTGGTCGTTGGTGTAAGCGTGGATAGTGGTCATGACACCCAGTTCGATACCAAAGGTATCTTCCAGAACCTTAGCCATTGGAGCCAGACAGTTAGTAGTACATGAAGCGCAGGAAATGATAGTTTCGCTACCATCCAGGATATCATGGTTTACGTTGAATACTACAGTCTTCAGGTCACCAGTTGCAGGAGCAGAGATAACAACTCTCTTAGCACCAGCCTTGATGTGAGCTTCAGCTTTGTCTTTATCAGCGAAGAAACCGGTTGATTCGATAACTACGTCAACACCGTGGTTACCCCAAGGAATTTGAGAAGGATCTTTTTGAGCGTAAATTTTCACCTCATTTCCGTCAACGGAGATAGCGTTATCGGAGTGCTTCACATCAGCATCGAAACGACCCTGAGCTGAATCGTATTTCAGCAGGTGAGCTAAAACTGCGGGACTTGTAAGGTCATTAATAGCTACCACGTCTATACCTGGCATTTTGTAGATCTGACGGTATACTAAACGGCCAATACGACCGAAACCATTAATACCGATTTTAAGATTAGTTCCCATTTTACACTGAGTTTGTTGAGATTGAAAAAAATTGATTGCGAAGTTACATGCTAGACCGGGATAAAGCAATAGAATTTTAAGTTAACGAAATTTTTTTTGGAAATATGGAAATCCCGCTTACCTTTGCAATCCTAAAATATGGAATCGCGCCATAGCTTTTAGATAAGCCGCGTTGGTCAATCGGCTAAGACGCCTCCCTTTCACGGAGGAATGACGGGTTCGACTCCCGTACGCGGTACCAGGGAAAGGTTGCTCAATCGGGCAGCCTTTTTTATTTTGTACCGCTTATGATTATACCGGCATCCCCGGCATATCCATAATTGTAGCCACACTGTTGATGGCATCATTCCTATCGCTGCTGTTTTTGCCTTGGTGAATGTGATATATTGGAGGCCTCCCCGGATCACATATTCTTCAAATACCGTGCAGCATACTTCTTGAAAAATAACTATCTTTTATGTGGCTGCAATTTCGCTCACTCTTTTCAGGAAACTAAGAGCTACGGTCTTGTTTTCGTTGATTCTGGTCATTGTTTATGGCTGTCTAATCTTTTCTGAACGGGGCAATCTGATCATTGCCATCTATTTCCTAATTTGAATACATGCACACCAGGATCACTAAATATGAGTTTAAAGCTGGCTTACCCGTGGAATTCGAAATAATTCCACTGGAAAAATTATACAGCAACCATGCTGAAATGCTGACTACCCCACACCGTACCGGTTTTTACCACATACTATGGTTCCAACAGGGCACTCCTGTACACTGGATAGATTTTGAACCCATACAAATACAGCCGGGCACGTTATTATTCTTAAACAAAGACAGGGTACAGCGGTTTGATGTGCACGCCAATGCAGGGGGATATGCCATCCTGTTCACTGGCGACTTCTTTAACAAAAACCTGAAATACCTCCATAGTAATATCCTCTTCAATGACCTGATGAAAGTGGCAATGATTCACCTTGACCACAGCAAGCCCTTCAGTGAACTCATCGCCCTTATGCAATGGGAACTCACACATTCCAAAGATGAAGGACAACCAGATATCCTGCACAACCTATTACATAATTTTCTCCTGTATGCAGAGCGGGAATACCGCCAGCAGACCTTTACAGAACTTAAGAAAAATGCCGACCTGGATTATTTATTATTATTCAGGGAAATGCTGGAAAAGCACTATCAATCAGAGAAACAGGTGCAATTCTATGCCCGGGAATTACTCGTCACCGAAAAACGGCTGAACACCGCCACCGCCAAAACCGTAGGCAAAACACCCAAAGAAATGATTGACGACCGGGTCATGCTGGAAGCCAAACGCCTGCTCGCCCATACCCAGGACACCATCAAGGAAATAGGCTATACCCTGGGCTATGATGAACCTACCAACTTCATCAAATACTTTAAAAAACACGCGGAACAAACACCCGTTGAATTCAGGGAACAATTCCTGATGGAGTAAAAGTATCATACAATATCCCGTTTCTACCTTTCCCCGCGCTGGTATAAGCAGCAACTTTGCTGTATGGAAAACAACAAACAAAAGGTCATCGACCTCCTAAACAGCCTTGAAACCGGCGATGCTACGCCAGTTGCTTATATCAATCCTGAAAATTATACCCAGCACAACCTGGACATTGCCGATGGCATTGCTGGTTTTGGTGCACTGGTACAGCACAAACCTGCTCAGGGTTTTAAAGTGAAAATTGCCCGTGCTTTCCAGGATGGCGATTATGTATTTACACATACAGATTACGATTTCTTTGGTCCTAAAATCGGGTTTGATATCTTCCGCTTTGAAGATGGCAGAATTGTAGAACACTGGGATAACCTGCAGGAACCCGTCTTCCCTACCGCTAACGGGCATACCATGATAGACGGCGCTACAGCCATTACCGACCTGGATAAGACAGCAGAGAACAAAGCATTTATTCAGGGCTTTGTAGAAAAGTTCCTGGTAGCTGGCGATGCCGCTATCATTCCTGCTTACATCAAAGCAACCGGCTACATACAGCACAATCCGCATATTGCTGATGGATTGGAAGGATTACAACAGGCATTGGCTTACTTTGCGGCGAATAAAATTGGCTTTAGCTACACTAAGGTACACAAGGTGCTGGGAGAAGGCAACTTTGTACTGGTGATCAGTGAAGGTCAGATGGCAGGTGTACACAGCACGTTCTATGATTTGTTTCGTGTAGAAGATAGAAAGATTGCAGAACACTGGGATGTGATTGAAGCGATTCCTGCTGTTGATAAATGGAAAAATCAAAATGGGAAGTTTGGTTTTAGATAAATATGTAGGCCGCCTCATGAGGCGGCTTTCCTTTTCCTAATAATCAGGTATTAATACGCTTTTCAATCATTTCAGGAGCTGGTAATTTTGGGGTGTTCGAATTTTTAACCCCAATAATTATATCATGAATTTCACTAATCTTCAGGAACAGGTGATTCACAAACCTGTTGTGCAGGAATTGTTCCTCTGGAACAAATTTTACACCAGCGCTGTGCTCAACTTCAATATGCAGGCGCAAACCCAGTCCAACTGGTGCTGGGCAGCTACTTCAAACAGCGTATCTCATTTCTACTCTTCGTTATTAAACCCCTGGTCACAGTGTAAAATCGCTTCTGCCGAACTGGGACAGACCTGCTGTACATCGCCAGTGCCAGGCCCTTGCAATGTACCGTGGTACCTGGACAAGGCGCTGACACGTACCCAAAACTTTGTCTCAATAAAAAGCGGTACTTTAACATGGGAAGAGGTAAAAGCACAGATCGATGCGGGCCTGGTAGTAGGTACCCGTATCGGCTGGTCTGGCGGTGGCGGCCATTTTATGGCCATCTATGGTGTATCAAAAATCTTCAGCACAAAGTACTTCCATATTGATGATCCTATCTATGGCAAAAGCGTACTCACCGTGAGCCAGTTTTCCAGCAATTACCAGGGCAGCGGTACATGGACACACAGTTACATCACGAAAAAACACTTTTACTTTATGTGGATCAAAGACCTGGTATTCAAACCAGAACTGCTCAAGCCCATTCCTGAAGTGCGCCCGCTCATTCGCTTACAGCGCCCTGAGCTGAAAGCAGATAAAACTGCCACTGAACTGGAACTGAGCTTTGCACACCATGCATATGTCGTAGGACTGAAAGATATCGACAAGGATATCTCCGTTCCTGAAAGACCTAGTTCCCTTCGTGTAATAGAACTGGACCAGAAGAAACCCGTGGCACTCTATGACCTCGCTACTACCGAAGAGAATCCTGAAGTACTGCAGGTAAGTACAGACAATGATTACCTGCACCGCATTGAAAGCGGGATGGAGAAAATTAAATCCAGCCTGAAAGAAAAAGAGATTGAAGGCGAAATGAGGGTATTGAAATTCCCTGCATTGAACCTCGAAGCATTGTGGTTACATACAGATGGAAAAGAAAATGACAGGTATTATTTGCTTCGTCATTTTGGTCAGGAAGATACAGTGCTGAATGAAAGCAGTTTCAAAGAACTGGTACTCAGACAGAAGGCTGCCGCAGAAAGGCAGGATGACCTGATGGGTGCTTAATGATAGTACATCGCCAGTCTGATAAGGGCTGGCGATTTTTTTGTTTATACCTCAGAATTCCCTAAACTTGCGTTACCATATCATTTTGCCTATTAAAATTAAAGACACACAATAAAAAACCTATAATCTCTTCAAGGCCCAATTCAGATACCCATTGGTCCCTTTACATTGATTTTTAAACAGTACCCGATGAAAACCAGATTTTCCCTCATTCCCGCGAAGGGAGGCAAGCTGCGCCTACCCATATTCGCCACCATCCTGACGATGGTATCCCTCAATCCCACGTATGCACAGAACTACAACTATGCAGAAGTATTGCAGAAATCGATGTTCTTTTACGAAGCACAACGCTCGGGTACATTGCCTGCAGACAACCGCGTCACCTGGCGTGGCAATTCCGCACTCACCGATGGCAGTGATGTAGGTGTAGACCTGACTGGCGGCTGGTACGATGCCGGCGACCACGTGAAGTTCAACTTCCCGATGGCTTTCTCTGCAACCATGCTGGCCTGGGGCGCAGTTGACTTTGCAGATGGTTACAATAATTCAGGGCAGATGAAGTACCTGAAAAGCAACCTTCGCTTTGTAAATGATTATTTCATTCGCTGTCATACCGCGCCAAACGTATTGTATGGTCAGGTAGGTAATGGCGGTACTGACCACGCGTGGTGGGGATCTTCAGAAGTAATGGCAATGTCCCGCCCTGCTTACAAGATCGATGCTACACATCCAGGCTCCGACCTCGCCGCAGAAACTGCTGCCGCGATGGCTGCCGCCAGTATGGTGTTTAAAACAGACGATCCGACTTACAGCGCCACCCTGCTTACACACGCCATTCAGTTATATAATTTTGCTGATACCTATCGCGGTGTGTATTCTGCTTCTATCACTGATGCTGCTGGTTATTATAACTCCTACAGCGGCTATAACGATGAACTGGTCTGGGGTGCTATCTGGCTCTACCGTGCTACCGGCGATGCTGCCTGGCTCACGAAAGCAGAGACTTACTATGCAAACCTCTCTACTGAATCACAAACAGCTATCAAATCTTACAAATGGGGGCTTGCCTGGGATGATAAGTCCACCGGCTGTTATGCCCTGCTGGCAAAGCTGACAGGTAAAACCCAGTACAAAGAAGATATAGAAAGACACCTTGATTACTGGACGGATGGCTACAATGGATCACGCATCAACTACACCCCAGGCGGCCTCGCCTTCCTGGATGTATGGGGAGCGCTGAGATATGCAATCAACACAGGTTTCCTGGCTGCTTACTACAAAGATGCCGCTACCACTACTGCCAAAGGCACTAAATACTACACCTTCGCACAGTCACAAATGAACTATGCATTGGGTAGCAACCCAAACAAACGTAGCTATGTATGCGGCTTTGGTACCAATCCTCCTGTAAAACCACACCATCGTACCGCGCATGGTTGCTGGTCCAATAACCTGACAGGCCCTCCAACCGAATCAAGACATACCCTGTATGGCGCACTGGTAGGAGGTCCTAACAGCGATGATTCTTATACTGATGATCGTGGCAACTATGTGAATAACGAAGTAGCAACAGATTACAATGCTGCTTTCTCTGGTTTAGCTGCAAAGCTGGTACAGGATTACGGAGGCTCTCCACTCGCTAACTTCCCTGTGGCAGAAACGCCTACCGGTGAATTCACTATCGAAGCCAAGATCAATGGAAGTGGCACTACATATACCGAATGGTCTGTGTGGGTAAACAATCATACTGCATGGCCGGCACGCATTGCATCCAAACATATATTCCGCCTATTTGTTGATATTTCAGAAGGCCTTGCCGCCGGATACAAATCTACTGACTACGTCGTTTCTTCCAACAATGCAGATGTAACTTTTACACAATTACAGGCCTGGGATACCGCACAGCATCTTTACTATACTGAGGTGACCTTCAACCCTTCTATCAAGATCTGGCCTGGTGGTCAGGGCGAGTCAAAGAAAGAATCCCAGATCCGTATCCGTCTTCCTTACGAAGCACCAGCCAGTGCATGGAATGCAGCGAACGACTGGTCTTCACAGGGTGTAGATGGTACACTGAAAGAAGTGAGCAATATTCCGCTTTATGTAGATAATCAGCTGGTATATGGTAGTACGCCTACACCTGCTGTAGTCGTACCCGTAACAGGTATCACTGTAACACCCGCTACCGATACCCTGAATATCAATACCACCGCACAGCTCACTGCTACGGTAGCTCCATCCACCGCTACCAATAAATCCTTCACCTGGACATCTGCTAATACAGCGATTGCGACTGTGAGCAGCACAGGCCTGGTCACAGCAATAACTTCAGGCAGTGTAGCCATCTATGCAACTACTGCTGATGGCGGTTTTAAAGATACCAGCAATATCTATGTAACCAGTGTGGTAGCGCCTAAACAATATACGATTACTACAGCAGTAGCAGGTACTGGTACAGTTGCCCTCAGCCCTGCCGGTGGTACTTATACAGAAGGAACTGTCGTAACGCTTACTGCTACACCGGGTAGCGGCTACCTGTTCAACAACTGGAGCGGTAGTATTACTGATACACTCA
The DNA here is from genome assembly GCF_039596135.1 of Chitinophaga sp. Lineage (GTDB taxonomy): Bacteria > Bacteroidota > Bacteroidia > Chitinophagales > Chitinophagaceae > Chitinophaga. Next base: position 138,393 of record NZ_JBCNKH010000008.1, on the reverse strand, counting down.
ATCCTGTTGCTGTAACTGTAAATGGCAACCTGTCTATCACAGCAAACTTCAAACAGGATGTAAACCTGGGTAGCTGCGATAATCCGTCTGTAGTAACATTACCATTTGCAAAAGATGGATCTGGTGAGTTCTGTTACGTGATTTCAGGTAATATCTCTTACATCAATTCATGGAACCTGACTAAACTCGAGATCAATGGTGTGGATTATACCAACAAATGGTCTAACAGCATGCCTGCAAGAGTAAATGGTAATTACTATGTACACTATGTAGGTGCGTATGGCTGGTCACACTTTGAAGCGGCAGGTACTGAAGCGGGTGCAAGACAGGCGGTGACTGCAACAGCCACTACTACCTCTATTTATCCTAACCCGGTTACACAGCATAGCTTTGCTATTCGTATATCAGATAAGGCAATTACAGATGTGATTGTAACAATTACGGATATGTCAGGCAGAGTAGTGCTGAGAAAATCAGCGAAGGCAAACGAAACAATGACTATTCCATCTGCTATACCAACAGGTATTTACAGTGTGGAAGTAAGCACTAAAACAAAGAAAGTGATGAGCACTAAACTGATGATTCAGTAATTCAAAAAAAGAGCTTCTGCCATCAAAGCAGAAGCTCTTAAATTTTTTACGCAAGGCGTACTACAGTTCTTCCCTGTATTTTCCCAGCCAATATCTGGTTAATATGCTCACCTAATTTTTCCAAAGGAATTTCATTCGCCAGTAAGGTTAACTGCGCCGGCTTCCAGGTAGTCGCCATTGCTTCCCATACCACATCTCTCTTTTCAATAGGATATTCTACTGAATCAATACCCAGCAGCTGCACACCTTTCAGGATGAATGGAAACACTGTCAGCGGCAACGGTCCTCCATTTACCATACCACAAGCTGTTACTGCACCACCATATTGCAGGCTCTTCACCACTGTAGCCAGCACATTACCACCTACGGTATCAATACCTCCTGCAAATTTGGGTTTCAGTAATACCTTTCCACTGGTATCATCCATCTCAGCACGCGGCAATACTTCCGCCGCACCCAGTGATTGCAGGAACGCTGCCTGCTTGCTGCTCACAGCAGTTACCTGGTAACCTAACTTGCTCAGGATGGCCACCGCAATAGAACCTACCCCACCACTGGCCCCGGTTACCACAATCTTACCATCTGCAGGTTGTACCCCCGTTTTCAGCAATGCCTGTATGGACAGTGCGGCTGTGAACCCTGCTGTACCATAAATCATGCTTTCCCTGAGTGTGAGCCCCTGTGGCAGGCCTACTATCCATTTGGCCGGCACCCGGATGTATTCCTGGAAACCACCACTGGTATTCATACCAAAGTCGAACCCGGTTACAATCACCTGGTCACTTGGTTTCCAGTTTTTATCTGTAGAAGACACCACTTCTCCGGCAGCATCTATACCTGGGGTATGTGGGTATTGCCTTGTCACACCTTTGTTGCCGGTAGCAGATAAGGCATCTTTATAGTTCAGGGAGGAATAATGTACTTTGATAACGACATCGCCCGGAGGCAGGTTGGTTATGAGTTTATCAACGATAGATAAAACAAATTTCCCGTCGGCTTCTATCACCTGTAATGCTTTGAATGGTTCCGTCATAATTATCCTTTTTTACAAAGTACGAAATGCTGTGGGCCCATTCAATGACGGTGAGCAGTTTACAATTCTGTCAATACAGCAAGCAGGTCCAGTGCCTTCTTAATCACATCCTTTTCTTCCGTTGTATATTTCTCCGACACCATGAGTGCCAGCCATTCTTCTCTTTCCCTGCGGGAAAGTTCTACTTTTTGTTTGCCTTGTTTGGTGAGGGAAACCAGCGTTTTGCGACCGTCAGCAGGGGCGCTTTTCCTGGAGATGTATTTCAGTCCTTCCATCCTGTTCAGGATCTGCGACATGAATTGGGAGGATATGTTTAACTGGGCACCCAGCTCAGAAGGAAAAGCCTCTTTCTGGATCATGAGAATGCTCAGTACATTGAATTCAGCGATGGATAATTGCTCCGGGTTACTTATCTGCTTGCGCAGTCGTTTGCTCATGATCGTCACCAGGTTGCGGATGCCGTAAGCAATTTCTTCGTCCTGTTTATTAAACATATGCCTATTAAATTAACTTTGCAAAGTTACTTTGGTATTCTTAAAGTAACAAGAGAAGGATTTTAATATTAAATTGATTATCAATACAAATTAAAATATTTTATCGATGGCAGGTTGTTAAGTCCTAACTTTGCATCGCCAATTAGGACTTAAAGATCAAATTTCATGCGCGATAAGATTATTAGGGTCAATTACTATAAATTGGTGATTGCCTCGTGTTTTGCCAGTTTACTTTCGGCCATCCTGGCCAGTGTTTTGAAACATATTACCGAGTATTACGAAGACCATTTCTTTGAATCGATCAAACCATACTCCTTCTTATTTATTATTTTTCCGCTGATCGGCCTGGTGTTGATACATGTATTACGCAAATACGCTTTCCGGAAGAAACCGAATAAAGGTATTAAAGAGATCTACCTGACCATTGATACCCGTCGCAATGAACTGCCTGCATATAAAATCCCTTCTCACTTTATCAACGGTTTTCTCACTGTCATCTTTGGTGGTTCTACTGGTGTAGAGGTTTCCACTGTTGTGTCTACTGCCACCATTGGTGCAGTCACCAGGCAAAAAGCAGGTATTGCCAACAGGTTTAAAACAGAGCTGATCTGTGCAGGGGTAGCGGGTGGTTTAACAGCATTGTTCGGTAGCCCGTTTGTAGGGATGCTGTTCGCGCTCGAAGTAATTGCTAAAAAAGTAACTAAAACGATATTGATCAGCACAGGCATTGCTGTTATTATTGGCTGGGGCTGGCTGCTGTTGTTCCATGAGCATGCACTGTTTGGACTGAGTGCTAATCCATGGAAATGGCAGGCTGTACCTTATATGATTGGTATGAGCGTGATTGCCGGGGTGATTTCAGTATTCTTTACCAAATCAGTAATCAGCATCAAACGTCGCTTTGCTGTTATGAAGAGCGAATATGTGCGTATTGGTTTAGGTGCGGCAATTGTGGGTGTAGGTATCTTTATATTCCCGCACCTGTTTGGAGATAGTTATAGTGGTGTAAAGGCTATGATAGAGCAATCCAGCCACACTGACCTTTCTTATACCTTCGCATTCACCATCCTGGGTATTGTGATACTGAAACCAATTATTTCTTCAGTAACACTGGGCGCCGGTGGTGATGGTGGTGTATTTGCACCCAGCATTGTAGTGGGTGCCTTGTTAGGGCTGCTGGTAGCTATGACATGTAACCAGTTTTTCCACACCCAGCTGGTGATAAGCAACTTCATCATCCTGGGTATTGCGGCTGTATTGAGCGGCGCCATTCATGCACCGCTTACTTCATCTTCCCTGGCAATACGTTTATCAGGTAGTCTCATACTGACTTTCCCAATTTTGATAGCCAGCCTGGTAGCCCGTTATACTGCCGGGAAAATATATCCTTACACTGTTTATAGTTATAAGGATCAACAGCCACACTAATAACCATAGCCCAGCTCGTCGGCACGCCGCTCACCTAGTATGCGGTAATCCATCTGCTCCAGGGCTTTAGATACTTTGGGCCGGTCTTTGTAAATGGATTTGTGCTGAAAATTATACATCGCCAAACCAATGTGGAAAATAAAACCACTGTAGACTACGACCCTCAGAACTTTTAGCGCCACTGCCTTTTTCGAGATCAGCCATTCATAGCAATAAAAGGAATAGATCATGGGCAGTGGCAACATTAAATAGAAGGTATGCGAGGAAGGTCCCTTTATTGAAAAGAAAAAGCTTACAAACAGTAATCCATAAGAGAAGATATTCAGCCAGCGCACCTTTTTCCACTCTTCGTTCTCACTCTTTATAAAGAACCCAATAATCAACAGCCCCACCTGCAGGAAACCGATGACCAACAGGAATACGATAAACGGAATCATCCAATATTGGGTATGCATGATCACATCCTTGTCAGTAGAATCACCTAATACATAAGGAATTTCATAAGTAGCAAATGACAGGTAACGGAGCAATATCGTGAGAATATTGCCGAAATTCCCCCAGTTGACGACCACATTCTCCCCTACCTTACCGGCCATTGGATCCGGATGTAACCAGGTGGGAATCAGGGTAATTAACCCGATCAGTCCACCCAGGATATAGAAAAGAATCACTTTCTTATTGGTCGTCTTCATTGTAAAGGCCATCGCCGCCAGGGTATATGGCACCAGCAATACCCAGGACATATGCAGTTGCATGACGAAGGTAGTCGTGATCCCCATCGTGAAATAAGCCAGTCCGGGCTTCATCAGCTTCTCTGTATAAACAGGCAATAATTCCAGTACAGCAATGAAAAAAGGGATGGAAAAGACCAGTACATAAGATGGATTAACTACCCTCGTGCTGTAATACAATGTCCACGGGGTAGTCATACAAAGGATCCACACGAGCCAATCCGGCACACCTTTCACCCTGCGGGTTATATACCATGCCAGCAAACATAAGCTACTGAATGATAGCACATTTAATAAAATTGTAGGGAACTCTGGCAACTTCCCTAGATAAAAAGGCATACTTACCAGCAGACCTTGTAGTGCACCGGGAATCTGGGTATGGGTATATACCACATCCGGACCGTAAGTAGGCCAGGTACCGGTGGTATAGGATTTTAATCCAATCAGATAGATCTGCAATTCATCTGCAAACCAAAATTCCGCACATAGGCCATATATCAGCCTGAACATAAATAATCCTGCCAGGAGCAGAAACAGCTTTTTTGTCTCCATTTGTTATAACAGCATAGGGGGGGAAACTAATATGGATGACGGATAGGGATTTGTTAAAATCGGCATAACCCGATTTTTTTTCTATTTCGCATCAAAGTAACACTTTTCTGCGATGTCATTATATAGACCATATTAAAAAAACCGCTTTTCCTCATCAAAATAAACCATCATGAAGCACACATTCATGACGCTGGCCGTAGCAATCATCGCTTTCACCAGCTGTAGCAAAGAATCGGCCCAACAGGCAGCAACCCCTGCCACGGAAACTTCTGCTGCCAGAGCAAGTGCAGCAGCTTCCACGATTACCTTCAGCGGATATACCTGGACGGTAAGAACTGAATCCGGCACGTCAGGCCCCGGACCTAATTACTGGAGCAACAGTTCCAGCAACGTATGGGTAGACAGCAATGGCTACCTCCACCTCAAAATCAGGAAAGATGCCAGCACTGGCAGGTGGCTTTGTTCAGAAGTGTATACCAACCAGTCATTTGGGTACGGAACCTATGTATGGCAGGTAGAAGGTAGAGTCGACTCACTGGACAGAAACATCGTTTTTGGGTTATTTAATTACAAATCAGGAGATGACGGGCACCACGAGATGGATATTGAGTTTGCCCGCTGGGGTAACAACGCATGGCCTAATTATAACTATACCGTGTATCCCCAGACAGGTAGCGGCAGTGCCTCTTATACTGCCGAGCTGAAGCTGAATGGTACTTATAGCACTTATCGCTTTGTACGCAACAGTAGCAGTGTATCTTTTTCCGGGTTTCATGGTCATACGCAGGCAGCTGCGAATGCCTTTTTCCCCTGGACGACTCCTTCAGGTTACAACGTAAGTACGGTAGCAATGCCGGTGCACATGAACCTCTGGCTGTTTGATGGCAACGCGCCCTCAGATGCTAAGGAAGTGGAGCTGATCGTCCATTCATTCACCTTTACAGCGCTTTAGTAGTAATAGGATCAAAACCAGGGCCGGCCTTCAGACAGCCGGCCCATTTTTATTTTATACGTTATAGATCTCTTCGATTATCTTTTTGTACTTTTCCAGCACCACCTTTCTTTTCAGACTCATTTTAGGGGTCATCTCTCCACCTTCCACACTCCACTCATCAGGCAACAGTGCCACTTTTCTCACCTGCTCCACGTGGTTGAATTGGGAGTTGTATCCTTCTATCACCTCATGGTATTTTTCTAACACCTTCGGTTCAGCGATGGCTGCTTCATTGGTAGTATAATTGATTCCCTGCTGCTGCATCCATTGTCTTAAGTACGGGAAGGCCGGTACAATCAGGGCGCTTACAAATTTTCTGTCTGCCCCGATTACCATTATCTGCTCGATGAAGGGATTCTCTTTGCATTTATTTTCTATCGGCTGGGGGGCCACATATTTCCCGCCGCTTGTCTTGAACAGTTCCTTTTTACGATCGGTGATCTTCAGGTATTTACCTTCCTGGAAGATGCCAATATCCCCGGTTAGTAACCAGCCGTCTTTTACCACTTCAGCAGTCAGGTCTGGTCTTTTGTAATAACCCACCATTACAGAATCGCCTTTTACACAAATTTCCCCATCTTCAGCCAGTTTCACACTCAGGCCTTGTAAAACGGGGCCTACGGTGCCAAATCTCACCTCTTTCCGGGTATTTACGCTGATCACGGGACTATTTTCGGTAGGTCCATAACCTTCATACACGGGTATTTTAGCTGCCCAGAAAATGCGTAACAGCTTTTCCTGGCAGGCAGCACCACCTGTTACGATGAAATCCACCCTGCCGCCCAGGGCAGCTCTCCATTTGCTAAAAATGAGTTTATCGGCCAGTGCGAGTTGCAGGTTGTACCAGGCACCGCCACTTTTTACATTGTCGTAGCGGGTAGCCAGGCCCACAGCCCAGAAGAATAAAGTCTTTTTGATACCGGTCAGTTTATTGCCGGTGGCGAGAATCTTATCATATACCTTTTCCAGGAGGCGAGGTACGGTGGTAAATCCATCCGGTTTAATTTCCCGCAGGTTGTCAGCAATGGTATCCAGGCTTTCAGCATAGTAAATGCTGGTACCACTATAGAAATAGATATAGGTAACGCATTTCTCGAAAATATGGTTTAGCGGAAGGAAGCTCAGTGCTTTTTTAGTAGGATCGTCATTGAACGGAAACGAGACTTTTCCCATAAAGGCATCAGTCACAATATTGTGATGGCTCAGCATCACTCCTTTTGGTGTACCCGTGGTACCCGACGTATAGATGATAGTGGCCAACTGCTGGGGCGATATGCCTGCTTTCACATCCTGCACTTGCTGCAGCAGTTCAGGCGTAGCCAGGTTAGTGACTGCCGACCAATGCGACACACCGGGAATTTCGTCAAAAGTATAGATCTCTTTCAGGTGCGGCAACTGGGGTCTAATACTGTTGATCTTATCATACAGTTCCAGGTTGCCGATGAAAATATATTTTACTTCGGCGTCATTGAGAATAAATTCCAGTTCCAGGAGGCTGGTGGTAGGATAGAGTGGTACCAATATCGCCCCCGTTTGCTGAACGGCCAGATCGGTAAAGATCCATTCTGGTCGGTTCGAGCTGATAATGGCGATTTTGTCGGCTCCGGCAGGAGAACCGTCATTACCACTTACGCCCAGTTGCAGTAATCCCGCACTGAATTTATCAGCGATTTCTCTTACCAAAGCAGTACTGTAGCGGGTCCAGGTGCCGTTCACCTTAGCCGCAAGCATGTCTTCTTTAGGGAATTTTTCGAGTTGATAATCTACGGCATCGAACAGCCGATCCTTGCGTGAATGTATCATAAACGTGAAAATGCGAAAATACACCCGACTTTTCTGAAATAAATTTTGAAATATTCAATAATTGATTACCTTTGCAATCCCAATCGCGAACCGCCGCGTTGGTCAATCGGCTAAGACGCCTCCCTTTCACGGAGGAATGACGGGTTCGACTCCCGTACGCGGTACGAAAGAAAAGGTTGCTCAATGAGCAACCTTTTTTATTTAAATAGTCGATCAACAGCAGCTTTTATAAATTCATTTTCAATTTGCAAAAATTCTCCACCACGAACATTCGTCCACCCAAATCGTTCCATATAGTGAAATGATAAGTAATGCCGGGGAGATCTGTTTTCGCCGGTTCATACTGAGCTACCCAATCGTTACCCTGCCCGCTCTTTGTACCAAAAGCATCGGGGTCAGCACCACAGCAGGTTCCCGCAGGTAGCTTCGGTATACTTCCATATGTCCGTCATCTTCCACTTTCAGGTGTAATGATACTTCTTAATAAAATTGTATCACCCTCCATTCTGATAACTGGAAGGATGTAGCCCCATTATTAGCTGTGATGTGGATCCTGTAATAGGAATAGCTGCCTGGACTGGCTACTTTAAAAGTGACAGTCTCAGTTCTATCAGAAAAGGCAAAATTATTTTGCTCATCTACCACATCCCAGGCAGCACCATCATTAGAGCCCAGAAGTTCCCAGGTTTTGGGATCACGCGTAGGAGAATCATTGCCGGATGTTAAGGTGTATTGGTTCACCTCCTGTGCATCCGGGAATTGCAACTGCAACCAGAAGTTGGAGCTTGTGCTGTAAGAGCCTGTATAAAACTTCGTTGAAGTATCATCATCTACTACTTTCAGCGACCCCTCGGAAGCTGAAGCACCGCTACTATTATCATTACTTACTGTAAGAGTGCCCTTGCCGGTAATATCCCTGGCCCGCTGCACGAGAGAATCAATCCTGAAATAGGCGATATTCAGAGAAGAGTCAAGATATCCGGATGAAACATTTGTTAACCTGATTGGCAACATATAAGCTGTTCCAGCTGTCAGCTTCTTGGGCGAAACAGAAATGGACAAAGCGTCGGAACTTGTTTTGCCCGCTTTTATTGTAGCGGAAAGACCGGATATAGTATAGGCATCAGCAGGTAAAGCTATATAGGTGGTGCTATTACTGGTATTATATGTAGCTATCAGAGTAGTATCTATTTCAAATGTCGCCTCAATATCTGAAGACGGATATTTAACACCGCCATAAGCAGCACCAAAATTAATCGCCTGGGCGGAATCAACGTCGTACATAGTCACTAATGCCCTGTTTTCATAAGCCTGGGGCATATAAATATTCCCTTCTGTTGATAAAGAATAATCATCATCCTTAAAACAGCCAGATAAGCCCAAACTTAAAAGAAATAAGGACAATAGTGAAATGGCAGGCCTCACTTTTGAAGAAGCCTTTAAATTAATATTTTTCATTTATTTGTGTTTACAGCTGGTGATGGAAAACATAACAAAAAAATTACCATCCCGGATTTTGGACTAATTTGTTGTCCTTCAGGATCTCATCGTATGGTATTGGCCACAGGTAATCTCTCTGCTTAAATGTGCGCGTTTCTATCAACGTCTTCGCATAAAAATCAGCACCATCCACATACATATTCATACCATATACCGACTCATTATCTGTTGTCATGGCAGTCTTCCACCTGTGGCAGTCAAAATAGCGTACATTTTCGAATGCCAGCTCTACCCTGCGTTCCATTCTGATAGCCGTGCGTAAATTGGATTGTCCGGAAGGTACCGCAATGGGATCTGTTCCGCTTCCATACTGTGGAATACCAGCTCTGGACCTGATCAGGTTCAGATAGGTAAGAATATCTGCATTGGTCGCATCATACTCATTCAATGCCTCCGCATAATCCAGGTAGATCTGGCCAAGGCGTAACATCAGTGCGCCACGTGCGTTGCCATTCGTTGCTACATTTTTCCTTAGAATATATCCTGTCGGGGATACGTCGGAAGTACTCTGACTACGTCCAGAATTACCGGAGTAATTTAGCTCTGTTATTACTTCATCATCACTGCTGCTCTGGTTGAGCCAATAGCTGTTATTATAGGTGATGCCCACGTAAAAGCGGGGCTCCCTGTTTGTCCAGGGGTTGAATGTGCTTCTTGCTGCTACATCAAATGGGGCCTCGAAGCTGGAAAAGCCTGTAGATACATATCCGGAGCTCGCATTGGTAATAGGTAACCCATTCGCCATGAAATAGGCATCTACCATTGTCTGAGTGGCGCCAAGCGCTCCTCCTCCCTGCACGGACGACGTATATCCCACATGTTTGGGGGTCCTGTCATACTGTGTGTAGTTAAGGGAATTGGACCTTGCAAAAATCCATTCCTTGTTCCAGTCTTCAGTCATCACATTCCGGCAGGCAAGATAGGCTGCCTGGAAAGGATCATTATCTGATACGGTGTACAGAGAATAGGTACCGGGAACAAATTCATCGATAAACGATTTTGCTGCATCTGCCGCAAGTTTCCACTTGTTGGCATCATACGATTGATTAACCAGCTGTGTACCATCTGCATTCTTAAGGGAAGCCATATCCGTATTCCCATTAAACAGCGGGCTGGCGGCTAACATGAGTGCCTCTACTTTATAAGCCTTGGCAATACCCTGTGTTATCCGGCCATATTCGTTATCATCTGGTGTAACAGGAAGATCTGTGTAGGCAGAATCCAGCTGGTTCACTATATAACTGATACAGGAGTCAAACGGTGTTCTGGCATACAGGATATCCTCCAGTGCCGCATCCACGGATATCACCCCGCTCAGTACAGGTACAGGACCATACATCCTGACCAGCCAGTAATAATACATAGCACGCAGTGCCCTGGCTTCGCCCTTCCAGTGCTTTTTCTGTGTATCAGTGATCTCTGTTGAATTAGCACCATCGATTTTACTTATAAAATCGGTAGCATTCCGTATTGACTTATACCAGTTTGTCCAATAGGTGGCTACATCATCGTCGGCGCTGGTCCAGGTACTTTTATTTAATTCATTACCGTAATTGAAATCCCAGTTATACATCGCCTCATCAGAGCCAGCTGTCCATGGGCCAGAATAATTGGTTGTATTATAGCGCTGCGCCAGCTCATCGGGTATATTGGCATATATCTGTGCCAGATATTCCTTGGTATATGTTTTGGATTGAAAAATGTCATCTTCGGTAAGCACATCATCCGGGACCTGGTCCAGGTACTTCTTACATCCAGTAGATGAAAAAGCCGTGATAATTAAAAGGTATATAATATATTTTCTAACCTTCATCTGAAAAAATTTAATGTAGATACGTTTAGAAATTTGCCTGTACGCCAAAAGAAATAGTTCTTGTATTTGGATAAGCGGTCCCGTTTGTAGTATTTAGCTCAGGATCCCATAGCTTAAACTTGCTTAGATAAAACAGGTTCACACCCTGTACATATATCCTTGCATTCTTCATCTTCACTGCTTTGATTATCTCTTTTGGAAGGTAGTAACCAAAGTCCAGCGTTTTCAGGCGAATGAAATCAATATCTTTTTCCCACCAGGTGCTTGCCTGAGAATTATTTTTGTTATCGGTGTTGCCATAAGCCAGTCTTGGGTAAAACGGTTTTTCTGCGTGGTTATCTTCTGTCCACCGGCTTTCGGAAATGGCAAATAGGTTACTTCTTTCTGCTCCGGTACTATTATTAAAGGGGATGATACCATCGCCGCTTAACTGCCTGTCTGCACCAGCCACACCCTGGAAGAATGCTCCGAAATAAAAATCCTTATACTTTATATTAAAGCCAAAGCCATATACCCAGTTACCTACGTCTCCATTACCTATCTTTGTAACGTCATTGGTGTTTACCACTCCATCTCCGTTCATGTCTTTATATTTAATATCTCCCACTCTCTGGCTACCTAATGCTGACTGATCAGCATGATTATCTATATCAGCCTGGCTCTGGAATAGGCCTTCCGCCACATAGCCATAGTCTGCATTTAAATTACGGCCCCGTTGCTCCATATAAGGATACGGCTGTTCGGGCTGGTCATTTTCAATGATCTTATCCTTATTGTAGGAGAATGTGCCTCTGAATGTCCAGGATGTTTTTCCAATACTGAATGGCGCTAATTCTATTGTACCGTCAAATCCCTGGTTATTGATAACGCCCAGGTTACCGTAAGGCTCATTCTGTAAACCTAAATAAGTAGGCAGACTGGCTCTTTGTAAATACACCTGGGTCCTGTGTTCATGGAAATAATCCAGTGTAACAGATAACAGGGAGTTTAATGTTTTGAACTCAAGCCCAAGATCCTGCTTATGGGATACTGCCCATCTCAGGTCTACTCCATAATCTGAAATGGCAACCCCGCTATATGAGGTAGTACTGCTGCTTTTACCATAGGTATACCCGGTGGCGTTGTCCGTTACGAGCGTCAAATAGCCAAACCTGCGTCCTCCGCTTCCTGAGCCCACCAAACCATAGGAATAGCGTAATTTGAAAAACTGAAATGCATTTTCGAATGGTTTAAAAAACGCTTCATTTGACAGCACCCAACCTACACCTATTGATGGGAAAAATCCAAATCTCCTGTTGCTTGAAAGGTTTTCAGATCCGGTATAACCGAAATCAAACTCTCCAAAATATCTATCCCTGAAAGAATAAGTTGCCCTACCTGACAAACCTTGTTTCCGGTAAGGAAGGGAGGAAGTCAGGTCATCAGCATAAGCGTCAGTATAGCTGTTCTGCATATATAACAGCATTGCTGTTATATTGTGAAACCCAAATTGGTTGTCATAATTGATTCCTGTTTCGGTATATAACTGACGGTTGCCTGCATTGGTCCTGCTATAGGACAATGCATTGGTCCCGTTTGCGAGCACTGTAAGGTTTAAGCTGCCATCATCATTATAGGGATCTGACTTATCCAGTTGGTAGGTGGTAGGAGTTCTTGTCCTGGAAATAAGATGGCTATTCCATGTATCAAAAGAGAACATGGTATGTGCGGATAACCCTTTCACCAGGGAACCAAGATCCTGGTTAATGGCAGCATTCGAATACAGTTGGCTGGCAAAAGTATTTCTATAACCTGTCTGGGTTACCATTGCATAAGGGTTCGGCTGGGCATCCCAGGAAGAATTCACTGCGGGGATCTTACTGTCTGGATACATTTTTGGATACAGAACAGGGTTAGTTTTCATCACAGCGGCGAAAGCATCTTCTGCATTATAGTTTCCGGGTTGGTTGTAATTTGTAATATATCCCTGTATGCCTAATGAGAACTTGGTAGTTTTCGTCCACTTCATATCTACATTGGAAGTGAAATTGTACCGCTTAAACCTCGTATCCGCATTGTATGCCTGGAGATTGTCTATTCTCAGAAGACTTGCCTCTTCATAATAAGATAACGCTGAGTAAAATTGTGTATTTTCATTTCCACCTCTTGAACTGAAATTAAAACGCCTTGTCAATGCACTTTCTTTGAACAAAGCATTCATCCAGTCTACATTTGGATATACATAGGGCTGATTACCTGCCAGTGTACTGTCTATATATGCATCTGAATATTCCGCAGTTTTACCTGATGCTTCTTCTGCTTCATTCCTCAAACGCATATATTGTTCTGCACTGGCCAGTTTAGGCGTTTTGGTAAATGAGTTAAAACCCTGGGTATAGTTGAACATCAGGTTGGGTTTCCCAACAGTTCCCTTTTTGGTAGTGATCAGGATAACACCATTCGCACCCTGGGCACCATATACGGCTGTAGCAGAGGCGTCTTTCAAGATGGAAAAGGATGCGATATCCTCAGGATCAAATGCGTTCAAATCACGTCCCTGTACTCCATCTACAATTATTAGCGGAGAATTATCATTGTCTCCAAATGTAGAAATACCACGGATCCAGACGTCGGCAGAATTGCTGCCGGGCAATCCCGATCTCTGTACGCCTACAAGACCGGCGATCCTACCAGCAAGAGAAGCACTAAGGTTCGCTACCGGCTGCTTAATATCTTCCAGGTTTACACTGGATTGGGCACCAACAAGGCTGATCTTCTTCTGTTGTCCATAACCTACTACCACCACTTCGTTCATGTTCCCCTCTTCAGCCTCCATTACAATTGTCAGTACAATGGAGTTATTCAGGGGGATCACCTGTTTCCTATATCCAATGAAGGAAACTTCCACTTGTCCTTTCTCATCCATCAGAATCTCAAAATGTCCATTTACATCTGTCACAGTACCGTGATTGGTTCCTGTCACCCGGATCGTAACCCCGGGTAATGGCTTGCCCAGTTTGTCTGTTACAGTACCTGTAACTTTCACATCTGAAAAAAAAGAATAACTGGCATAGTGCCTGGCCGCGGGGGCCCTGCTACTCTTATAGGCCGCCTGTGCCTCGTTGCCGAAACATATGGCACAGACAAGAGTGGTATAGGCACAAGGAATACCATACCTGATTTTTTCAAGTAGATTGCTTTTCATTTAAGGTGGCTTTTATTGTATGTGATGTTATGCTATGGCATAGTATTACATTAAATGGTTACAGCCTGTATGGATAATATCTCCCTGTTGTATTTCCTCATAACCATTATGTTGTATTGTTTGTTCCTTTCAAATAGTTCAGGATACTCTTCTTGCATATCAGCATTTTCTATGAACATAGCACTCCCTGATACCCCTGGAGAGCGTCTTTCATGCTGTCAGAAGATATTAAGAATTACCTGCCCTGTTCCTCCGGGAAGGTTTTAATCAGCGGATTTTTCGATTGAATTTCATTTTTTGGTTGATATAAATTATTTCATGAATTACGGGCTCTTTAAAAGGAGCTGTCAGACATAGCATTTATACCAGCTGCCATGCCGCTAATGGTTGATAAATAACGACCGGAATCCTATCCGGTTACAATAGGTAAATGCTGGATAACAGCATACTAATCCTGTTAAGCTACAGTGATTATGAACATACTCCGACAACAAACGACTTTGTCTCGACGGAATACAATCTATATATAGGTAAATGGCAATGTGAGGATCAATAATATGCTTATGTGTATGAAGCGATACACATATCCAAGATGTAAATTCTGGTTCATGTTGACCCAGTATTTACATCCAAGAACTAAAATAAAGTTAATATCCGATAGTAATAGTTAATGAAAATCAAACAAATTGTGAATGCTTGTTAAATACAAAAATCCGGTAATAAAACAGGGCTAAATCAACTGCATACGGGTGTATATTGTAGGTAAATAAATACAAACCCTTTAACACAGTTTTTTATGACCAAGAAAGAAAATTTGCATTAAAGATACCTGGAAATATTTTACTTTTGAAGGGTAATAACCACTTCCCATGTAAGCGGGAAATATACCTCAGATTATATGCATGCATCCTTTCTCTATACCATGGCACTGGGCGACAGCTATGGCATGAAATATGAATACCTGCCCCACCCTACTAATGCCGACCTATCTGACCTCGTACATGCGGATCACCCTAAACTGACAGCTTATAAAAAGGGCGATTATACAGATGATACACAGATGTCACTGGCAAATATGGAACTGCTACTCGCAAAGCAATCTTTTGATATTACAGCAGAGGAATTTGTAAACGCCTGGCTGCATACATTCAAACGTGATCCTCGAGTAGGATATTCAAGACACATGCAAAAACTATTAGCAGAGTGCAAAACTCCGGCAGAATTTGTGAGCCAGCTTGCACCTTCCAGCAGAACTACTAGTGGTGCAGCAATGCGCGCAGGTGTTTTTGGAGTGATCGAAGATATTGAAGAAGTGAAACGACTGACACTGCTACAGGGCCGTATTACACATAATAACCCCGCAGGGACTACATCTGCATTGGCAGTTGCCCTGTCTGTACATTTTTTGCATCACGGAGGTACCCGCCAACAATTGGAAGCTTTTTTAACTGCGCAGTTAGGCGAAGGATGGGAACAAAATGGTATTGAAAATGATCCCGGAAATGCGATGATGATAGTGACACAGGCACTCTCTCCATTGAAGAATGCAAAAACGATAGCAGATGTATTTTTGAATGTGGTAAACCAAATAGAGAATTCGGATACAGATACAGTGTGTGCAATAGCAGCAATTATTGCCTCCCGGTGTACTGACCTAGAGGATAATATGCCGGAGGCATTGAAGAAAGGATTGGAGAATGGTACATATGGAGCTGATTATCTTCGTAAGATTGATATGCAGGTAGAAACAATATTTCCGCGGAAAAAGCTTTATTAATTCCTATGAAGGTCCGGAAAAATGAAGAACTTAAGGATGACAATTTGATGGCACACATTCAACGTATTTAACAGGAACTACTACACCTACGACTACGCTACAGATTAGCAGATGTCAGTAGCATACGAGCCAGTTTAATTTTTTCAGTGGTAACTTTAGTTTTATCATACACCAGATATAAGATATTGTCTGATATCGTATGCCCCTTCCAGACTAATTTCAATTTTTTCTCCAGCAATAATTCTTTTGCCAGATAATCAGCAGTTATAGTTAAGCCCCCACCCGCACTGATCGCCTTCAAAATTACCTGCATATCTGGAATTGTAAAGCGGGGCTTAATTGCAGGACGTTTCTTAAAATTTTTTAACCAGAAACGGCGTATGATCGCCAAGTCGCTACTATAGGCAAACCATATTTGTTTGAGCAGCCAATCTTCCGCTTGCTGCCAATCTTTGGACTTAACAAATTTATTAAAAGCGGTTGTCTCCAAATCAGGACTTCCAACAATGGCAAATTCTTCTTTTACAATAGGCTCATAAATCATATTTTTCTTTTCGGTTTTCTGTGTAGCAATCACAAAGTCAATTTCGCCTCTTGAAAGCCTGGCTGTCAGTTCACCTGTCAATCCAAAAGAAATCATCAAGCTTGCAGGAATTCTTGCAACCTTTTCCGAAGAGACGGCGTGAAAGAATTCTTTTACAGCACCCACGCGTATGATAGGTAACTGTGATAGACAACAAATCGCCTTAAAATCTGCTTCTACTTCCTCTAACTTTTCCAGCGCTGCTACTACCTGTGTATAGAATAATTTTCCATAATCAGTCGCCACTAACCTTGGTTTTCGCTCGAACAGCTGCTTCCCAACATGCGCTTCCAGTGCCGATAAATGCTGGCTAACATTTGGCTGTGAAATAAATAACGCTTTTGAAGCAGCAGTAAGCGAGCCGGTTTGATATACCGCTTTAAATGTCCTGTACCATTCCAAATTCACCATATCGTAAAGTTATAAATAAATTTATGGACTTCTATAAATCACCTTATTTTCTTTATACCTATATGATATCGAGCTTTGCAGAGCAATAACATTAAACAGTCTATACGATTATGAATCTATCATCATTAAAACGCTTTTACGCCCTATGTTGCATTATCCTACTGCAGTCAGGCATGTTTTATACGCCTAAATTACAGGCACAAACCAATGAGCTGCTTATCTCCCGGGTGGATCAGTTGGCTAAAAAATTAACTAACGATAACCAGGTTGCCGGTATCACTATCTTACTAATCAGGGATGGCAAGCCGGTTTATAATAAGGCCTTTGGCTATTCAGACAGGTATAAGGAAATATCTTTACGTACTGACCATATATTTCGCATTGCATCTCAGACAAAAGCAATCACAAGCCTCGCGGCGCTGATGCTTTGGGAAGAGGGGAAATTTCTGTTAGATGACCCTGTGTCGAAATATATCCCTGAATTCGGGCATATGCAGGTAATTGATAAGTTCAATACAGTCGATAGCAGTTATACAACTGTGCCCGCAGTAAAAGATATTACCATAAGAGACCTATTTCGCCACACTTCAGGTATAGCTTATCCTGTATTCTCAGGTAACCCCACAATCAATGCTGTGTATGCAAAAGCAGGTATTGGAACAGGCATCGGCAGCAAGGGTATTTTAAAGGATAAAATATTGTTGCTCGCAAAACAACCATTATTTCATCAACCGGCAGAATCATTTACTTACGGTTTGAATGATGATGTGCTGGGTTACCTTATAGAGATCTGGAGCGGTATGTCATTGGATAAATTTCTTCAGACAAGGATTTTTGATCCATTGGGAATGACGGACACTTATTTCCATCTCCCTATGTCAAAATCTAACCGATTGGTTGGACTGTCTGTAAAGAATAACAATGGAAAATTTAGCGAGGTGAGTGTCCCGATCTATGAGGGCAATGATCCGGCTTACCCACTAGCTGATAATATTTACCTGTCAGGAGGCGCAGGGTTGGTTTCCACCACGGCGGATTATGCAAAATTTTTGAGCCTCTTCCTCAACAAAGGATATGCAGGCAACAAAAGAATTATTGGTTCAAAAACTTTAGCACTGATGTTGACCAACCAACTCCCGGATGATATTAAAAGACCTCCTGGGTTACAATTCGGACTTGGGGTTGCCCTGGTTACCGACAAAAACAAGTACCTGCAAGCTCCTTCTGTGGGGTCATTCTATTGGGGTGGTATTTTCAATACTCACTATTGGGTTGATCCGGAGCAGCATCTGATAGGACTTGTCTACACGCAGCAGTACGATGCCTATTCTGAAGATATAGGACACTTGCTTAAGAATGTGATCTATTCTACGATAGACGACTGATGAAAAAACTATTATAAATGCAGCGATTCCCGCATGCGCAAGGGTCGTTTAACAGAGCAGTCACTGGCCATAATTGTTCGTCGGGTCAGCTCGTGATCTTCCATCTGAAAATACAGGTTACACCTTGAAGCAATAATTGATAAGATATGAAGAGATACGCATACATAGGGGCATTAGGATTTTTGGCCGTTATTACTACAGAATTTGGCATTATCGGTATTCTGCCACAATTAGCTATCCATTATAAAATAGGAATTGATAAAGCAGGTTGGCTATTGGGTGCTTTCGCATTGGTCATTGCAATAACAGGCCCGTTTATGGCATTACTTGTCTCAGGCTTTGATAGAAAAAAGGTGATGCTGACCGCAATAGTGATTTTTCTTATTACAGGGATGGTTTCCGCACTGTCACCACCGTTTTGGCTGTTGATGTTAGTGCGTATTCTACCTGCATTCTTACAGCCTGTTTATATTGCTACTGCTTTGTCGGTAGCAATTGAAGGTAGTACTAAGGAAAACAGGAACGAACTCATGAGCATTGTATTCAGTGGGGTGGCCATTGCTATGGTAACAACTGTTCCTCTGGCCACATGGATAGCCAGTATATCTACATGGGAATATTCATTTGTAGTGCAGGCTATCGTAAGCGCCATCGCTTTATTCGCAATATATCTCGCGCTTCCTCCAATTCCTGTAAAGGAAAAAAAATCCTATGGCAGCCAATTGAAGATATTGAGTAAATCTACATTCATTGTAAGTACTTTAATGAATTTTTTTATGATAGCTGCCTGGTTTTCTACTTACAGCTATTTTGCCGAATATCTGAGCAAGGCTAAAGGAATGAATGAAACAATGGTAAGTTACATGCTGTTTATTTTTGGCGTGGTAGGAGTATTAGCCAATTGGGTAGCTGGCAAAATGCTGAACAAAAGCGTGACCAAGACAACCGCTCTCTTTCTATCTGGCACCATATTAATTCCTGTTTTGCTATACTTTTCCGGGACAAATACATCTATTACAATTATCGTTATTGGCATGTGGGGATTTCTCTATTCTCCCAGTTTCCTGAATGCTTCAACCTATATGATATCGTCTGCGCCGGAAGCAATGGAGTTTGCAAACAGTTTAGCAACTTCATTTGGTAATCTCGGAGTTACCCTTGGAACTACGGTTGGAGGTTGGATCATCGTTAACAAAGGTATCGGTTACACGCCCTGGATTACGGTCGGGTTTGGATTGTTGGCCTTTGCAATGATTTTATTAAGAGCTTTTTGTGAAAAGAAATTTCCCGCATATCCTTCCCAAAATGTTTTTTTATGATTTTGTTGAGATGGCTACTGTCTGTAAAACTGTCCCTGTCCAGCATAAGGTCACCTTGCAGGTATTGCTCCATCAGGGAGCGACTCTTTTCAAAGAAAGCAAGGGAATTAAGGATAAGACAACTTGTAAATGGCGCTACTTTTTCTCTGTTGATGGTACAGAATTTTACAAGGATTGAATTAGCATGTTCATTCCTTCAATCTTTTGTGCTGCCGGAGGCTACAGACTTTGCATCCGCTTTAAACATATCGGGATTTAACATAGGTATTGCACTTGGAGCATGGACAGGCGGGATTGTTGTCAGTTCAAGTATGGGCCTTGACTATACCCCTTTGGCAGGAGCTGCATTTGTTGCAATAGCTTTGATTTTTTGTACGGTGTACAGAAAAATAAATCCAGGTATTTAAGAAAACAGGATGAAGCCTAAATATGACTGTTTAGGCTTCTTTATTAGTGAGCGTAGTTGACATTAAGGCTTTAATATTCCCTGTCGTAGAATACTTTGGTTATAGTTGAGTACATACCAATCTCCGGCAGCAATAATGACACATTTAATATTTTCACGAACCCTCATTTTTTTGACAGGTCGGCAACGCCATTGGGGAATGAGCTTTTAGCAACCTGCGCCAAGTCAAGCGCTTCCCGAAGCAGTACTATTTTCCCATCCTTTGCTACAAGTCTTCCCATGTAATGTTGGTGATAAGGTCTGCCGGTAGATGCGACGGTACATTCCACTTCGTATTCGCCAAAAACCTGTTCGGGTGTATCAATATGTATCTGGATATTTTGAAATTGAAAGCCGGGGAATGTCTTCGGGAGGTTTTGCAGAAACTTGTACAGCGTTTCCTTGCCGCTCCACCGCCAGGGCAAGCCCAGGCTGTTGAGATAAGGCAGTTCTATAGCCGCATCGTCTGCAAACAGGGTTATTGCTTCATCAGCGTTATTAATGTTTTGGAGGTAAGCCTCCAATAGTTCTTTTGCGGTTGTCATTGTATTATTTTTTAGATTTTTAAAAGCGCTTCTGCATGGGCACAGCGTGAAGTATGTATATAAAAGTCTGCTTAGCCATTGTACGCAGCCAGCCATTTTGCCTTAATATCAGCACGGGCTTTTATAAATTCTTTGTCAGTTCCCTGTGCAATGGCATCCAGCGGAAAACGCAGCGGGCGACTGCCTTTTTTCATATTTACCAGTTCCAGGATACCATCTGCAATGGTTTGCGGATCCATATTGAACTGCGCCATTTTGCCAAATAATGCAGTTCCTAAGGCGTTGAATCTTTGTGTAGCCGCTTCGCCATACTCCGCGGTGATATTTTCTTTGTCTGCGTTCAGGCCGGCCTTAGAGCCATTGGTCATTTCTGTTGGGTACACTCCGGGTTGGATACTTACGTTTTCGATACCATAATCAGCCAGTTCATCCTGCATGCCTTCGGTAATACTTTCCACTACAAATTTGGAAGCCATGTAAGGAATCATAAAGGGCAAAGTGTGCCCACTGGCGCCGGTAGTGATGTTGATGATCAGGCCATTTTTAGCCGATCGCATTGAAGGCAACACAGCGTCATAAGTGCGCAATACACCATAAAAATTCACTTCAAATATTTTTCGGATCTGTTCCAGTGTATAGCCTTCCAGTAAACCAAAGCCGGAAACAGCGGCGTTGTTGATAAGTACATCGATGCTGCCGTATTTCGCCAGCACCTTGTCGAATGCAGCGGTTACCGATTCGTCGCTGGTAACGTCTATTTCTACTACTTCTACGTTGGGCAAAGCCGATAATTCCTGCGCGGCGGCGGCATTCTTTCCAAATACATTACGCATCCCAGCAATTACGGTATGACCGGCATTCGCTAATGTAATAGTAGTAAGTTTACCAAAACCAGTACTGGTACCTGTGATAAAAATTGTCTTTGACATGATTGTAATTTTTTGTTATTGTTGATAACGCAAAGTTGATACAACCATAAAGCCTGGTGAATGAGGTAAGGCAAGAAATAAATTGATCTACATCAAGTGGGAAAATATAGAATAAACGTAAGTATACGGCAAACAGGAGCTTTTATAGCGCTTCTTTAAAGACGAACGATAAACAGGAAATAATTATTTTCTTGCTATGCCATTTCTGATGCGGCTAAGTGTTTCAGGTTTAATGCCCAGGTAAGAGGCAATCATAGCCTGCGGAATACGCGTAGTAAAGTCAGCATACTTTTGGATGAAGTCTAAGTATTTTTCTTCAGCGGATTTGCTAATGGTAGATAAAATACGGTTTTGGTTAACATTGAAACTCTTCGAAATAATCGCATGGATCATATCCCTGAAAACCGAAATTTTAGAGCAAATCATTTCAAAGTTTGGGTCGGTAAATAATACCACTTCGCAGTCTTCGATCGCATCTATATTCAACCGCGATGGCGTCTGGTTGAGCAAGCTTTCCCGGTCACCGATCCACCAGTTTTCTATACCGAAATATATAATATGTTCGATGCCTTTTTCATCTACCGCGTACGTACGCATGCAACCTTTGGTGATGAAGGCATGGTATTTCCACACATCACCTTCTTGCAGCAAGTATTGCTTTTTTCGCAATTTTTTCAGAATCGAAACGGAGCGTATCAACTCTTTTTCGTCATTGGTCAATGCGATTTTGCTATCAAGATATTGCTGAAAAGTATCGTACACTTTTTTTTATAAAAGTAAAATAAGAAATTTTAAGTTCCTTCAGTTCTATAAATATTGTACTTTCTTTTAAGGTTAATTTCTGCGCCTGTTCTGCCATTTGACCAGAAATATTGCAATAAAACAACATACAAATTAAACTAAATACTTAAACATCAACCATTTATCAACATCTACCCCCCTCGCTATACGAAAAAAGACGGCAATTCTTGCCGTTTTGCCCCTCCTTTAGCACCTTTATCCTCCCCCTAAAATCCGATTCAGAATTTTTACAGATTTCAGTATGTACTTCGGGATTTATTCCGCTATGAGCACTCGTAAGACACGATATTCTGTACTGATTAATTTTGTCATTTTCTTTTTACTTGTTTCCTTTCTAATAAGAACAATATTTTTAGGATTGACCTGGCAGAAAGCAGATGTTACATTTTTAGCATTATTCAGTATTTATTTAAAGGGGTTTGTTTTTGACAGCATGGTAGCACTATTTTTTACTACCGGTTATGCGCTGTACTTATTACTGTTGCCACAAAAATGGAACAATTCCCTTGCGAATCGCATTATCACCTTTGCCAGTTTTTATCTTGTAGTGCTAATTGTCATGTTCTCTTTTTTTGCAGAACTGGCTTTTTGGGACGAATTTGAAAGTCGGTTCAATTTCATAGCAGTCGACTACCTGATATATACATTCGAGGTAATTAATAACATTAATCAGTCTTACCCCTTACCCTGGCTGATCAGCAGTATGGTATTGCTTACTTCGCTGGTATTTTTTATTTTTTATAAAAAGAAGATCTTCCTTCAAAGTTTTCAATCTGATACACCATTTAAAAAGAGATTTTTAATAACATGCCTGGTATTAGCCCCCACCCTGGCTGGCTATTTTTTTGTATCCAATTCCTGGGCCGATAACAGCAACAACCGTTACCAGAGCGAACTGGCCAAAGCCGGTATCTTTTCGTTCTTTGCAGCATTTAAAAATAACGAACTGAATTATTACGATTTTTATGCAAAAGAAAAAGAAAGTGAAGCCTTTGCAATAGCTCAAAAACAACTGCAGGAGCCATTAACCAGGTTTGTTGATGGCAGCAGTAGTTTACGCAGAATCGTTACAACCCCTGGTCAAACGATACGTCCTAATGTAATATTGGTGACCATCGAAAGTTTAAGCGCAGATTACATGCACCATTTTGGGAACAACCAACACATTACTCCTATCCTCGACTCGCTGGCTGATCACGCTCTTTTATTTACTAATATGTATGCTACCGGCACCCGTACCGTTAGGGGAATGGAAGCACTGTCTTTATGCGTGCCTCCTACTCCCGGCAACAGTATCGTAAGAAGAAAAGACAATGCCCATTTGTATACAGTAGGTTCAATTTTTAGAAAAGCTGGGTATTCCACCACCTTTTTTTATGGAGGCGATGGGTTCTTCGACAATATGAACAACTTCTTTGGAAATAATGGATTTGACATCACTGATAATGGCGAACGACTATTGCCTAATGAACGATTAACTACCAACCGTACTACTATTCCCGCGCAAACTATTCATTTTAAAAATGCCTGGGGTATTTGCGATGAAGACCTGTACGACGCAGTGATACGCCATGCAGATGCGCAATACAGCCACCAACAACCGTTTTTTGATTTTGTAATGACTACCTCCAACCACCGGCCCTTTACCTACCCATCAGGAAAAATTGATATTCCATCTGGTTCTGGACGTGAGGGCGCAGTCAAATACACAGACTATGCCATTGGTGAATTCTTAAAAAAGATACAGTCTAAGCCCTGGTTCGACAACACAGTGATCATATTTGTTGCCGATCACTGTTCCAGCAGTGCGGGCAGGAACGAGATCAATGTTTCAAAATATCATATTCCCTGCCTTGTTTATAATCTTAAAAACGATTCGTTAAAAACCATCAGTCAGCAGTGTTCTCAAATAGACCTGTTTCCCACATTATTTGGTTTACTACACTGGCAATATGAAACAATCTGGTACGGACAGAATGTTTTGCTGCCGACATATCAATCCAGAGCATGGGTAGCTACTTATCAAAAACTGGGATACCTTCAACATGATAGCCTGGCTGTTTTAAGTCCGCAACAACAGGTAGGTATATTTAAATGGGATAAACAAAGCGATGATTTACAACCCATACATACTGATAGCCTGCTTATAAAAAAGGCCATTGCCACTTATCAAACAGCTTATTATTTATATAAGACGGGGGGTATGAAAGAATAATTCCACTCTCCCTGTACGGAAGATGACGGCAACGATACGAAAGTATTGTTGCCGTTTTTTGTTTGACATTACTGTATTACCACTGTCAGACCTCATGGACGAGTTTTAAAAAAAAGGCAATTAGATTTCAATATTTTAAAGAAATCGACAAGTATCATAATAACTTATTCACCAGTAATGCATGGAGATTTGTAGTATCAACCCCCTCCTTCCTATAAATGATAATTCCTTTATCATCAATCAAAATTGTAGTTGGCAGTACAATTATGCCATATCCATTTACAATCTTTTTGTCTCCATCGAAAACCTGCTGCCAATTCATACTCTTTTCTGAAACGGCCTTTACACAATCAACTATGCTACGATCAGTATTAATGCCTATTACTTCTAATTTATCTTTGGGGAATTCCTTTACCAATCCCTGGTAAAAAGGGATCTCAGCGAGACAAGGACCACACCAGGACGCCCAAAAGTTTAGCAGTAGATATTTGTTACTTTTATTGAGACTGACCGCATTGCCGGTTAGATCCAGGGCAGATAAAGTTGGAGCAGAATGCATTAAAACTGGTGGGTTTAACAGACCTTCTAACTGAGCAGCAATACTTTGTCCTTTTTTACTTTTTGCAAATCGGGGATTTAGCTCATATTGCAGTATATTATACAATGTTCTCATGTACACTGTATCACGTGCCAGCATATTGTATTGACAAAGATAAAGCTGATTATAGAGGAACCAGAACGAATAATATTGATTGGGATATTCTCTAATTGTGGGTAATGCTTTTAAAGAAAGTGCCTTATGAAGATTTGCAATTATATTAAATAATGAGTCATTTTTATAAGCACTGTTATCTCTTCCTTTCCAGAATTCAAAATACGCAGTTAACTCAGGGAGTCTGTTGTGATAGATTTCCTTAAAATAGTTATTATAAACAGTATCAAATACAGGGAATGCATTCAATGGTTTATCATATTCAAGTGCATTATTGTTGTAATGCAGAGAAATAATAGCTGGATGGTCTGTTAGAATAAAAGTAGAAGCAGCCTGATTATATGTGATAGTTAATGGGATTGCTTCATCTATAAGCTCCCCTGTAACTTTTACCTGGTTATTACCTTCACCCTGAACTGATATATTTCTCTGGTCGGCATCTATAGAAAAGGACAATTTTTCTTTTTCTATGGTATTATTTACATTGATCGTTAACTCATATTTCTTTTGAGCAAAAGAAACGAATGGCATTAACAAACCAGATAATATAAGGAAATACTTGTTTAGCATCACATTACTATTTTATAAGCTGTACTCATTCTAATCTTCATACATCAAATACGGCCCCACCATCTCCCTCCAATTCTCCACGCTAACATACCCCTCCAACCTCTCCTTAAAATCCTCTAAAGACAACCGGAAAAAATCTTCCGCATCTTCCTGCCCCAACAACAACCTCAAATGATTTTCACCCTTCCCATTTACAAAAGTCTTATATGGCGCCCATTCAAATGATTCTTTATAAGTATCCATGATCAGCTTAATCAATAGCAACCCTGTTTTTACTGCGCTGAAATGATACCTGTCCGTCACATGTAACATGACTCCTTTGCAACTTATACCTGCATACCTCCCCCCTTCCGGTACAAAATCAACCTCACGTGCCACAACTGCCTTTCCAATATTATCATTCAACAAATCAGCCAGCTCTCCTGCATTTATCCACGGAGCACCCGCCACCCTGAAAGGCACAGCAGTACCTCTTCCCTCACTAATATTTGTCGCTTCCAGAAAGCAAAGACAAGGATAAAGCAATGCCGTCTCAAAAGTATTAATAGCAGGAGATGCCGGTATAAATGATACACTCCAATCAGGATGAAACATACTACGCCGCCAACCTGTGCATGTAATTACCTGAAGTGCACACCCTATCTTCCTTTCGATATTAAAATACTGCGCCAGCTCACCTATCGTACAGCTATGACGAACAGGAATTGCCCACCTCCCAATAAAACTGGAAGCATTCACTTCGTCAAGCACTGGGCCTTCGGCAAGCAGGAGGTTTCCTGATATGGGATTAGGTCTGTCCAATACAATCAGTTCCTTACCATATAATGCCCCCGCCTCCAATACATGGGTCAAAGTCCACAAATAAGTATAAAAGCGACTACCAATATCAGGTAGATCGATCAATATTACATCCAGGTCTTCAAAGTCCTTTTTTTCCGGGGCCAACTTTTCACCATATAAGCTCACTACTGGCAAACCAGTCAGCGTATCGGTTACATCTCCCATCAAATGACCATCCGGACCAGTTGTATCCAGTCCATGTTCAGGAGAAAATAACCTGACTATATTAAATCCTTTTTTTATTAAAGCCTTCCTGGCAGGTTCAAACGTAGCGGTAATAGCCGCATTGTTAGTCACGAACCCTATTCGTTTTGCTTTCCAGTCAGATGCATAAAGCAGCAGTCTGTCAATCCCAAATTGTACCATAACATATTATTATCTGTAACTATAGTTACACTCATTCTCATTTTCCTGCAGGACTTTTACATCCAGATCAAGCAGAAACATTATGAACAAAATAGTTAAAAACTGGAGCTTTTTCAGAATATTCAGGCTGATTGCCGGCATAGCTTTAATAGGGATGGCTATTCAAATGCAACTCCTGATAATTGGCATATTTGGTACAATGGTCATCATTCAGGCTATTATAAATACTACCTGCTGCGATAGTTGTAACAATGGCACATGTAATACCAGGCAACAATAAGATTCCTTTTTTTCACTTAAATTTAGGTAAGAACCCCTATTCTTATCTATATGAATACCCATATTATCACTACCCAGGAAAACAAAAGTCAATCCATAGCAAATACCGCCGAAAAGAAGCCGGCAGGCAACGCCCCTTCCTTTCAATTAGCCGATAATCGTCCGGAAACTACCCTGCAAAGAAAACTGCAGGAAATGGCAGACAACAGTCCCCAGGTTTCCAGGCAGGGTACTTTTCAGCATATGGCCGATACCCAACAAAAGACAATACAAAGAGTACATGTGAACGCTGTCGGACAAACTAAAATTTCAGCCAAACTTGAGGAAGCTTTCGATAGTGCCGAAAATGATCTGAAAACAGGCATTGAGAATATCGATGCTTATGGCGAACGTATTCAGCAATACTTTCATGGCAATGATTTACAAAAGGTCAAAGGTAGCCTGATCGCGATGCTTGAAATGCTGCAGTTTATTAAGGCAAGACCGGTACCGGTTAATACAGCATTGCCAGAGGCGACCGAAAGAGACCTGGTCGGATACAGGGAATTAAACCAGGGCAATAAGGATGGCGGCGCCTATACTGAGGGCCTTGGGGATACTGCATTAATCACCTTTTTGCCCACTGCCCTTACCTATAACAATTTCAACTTAGCCATGACAATTATCCACGAAATTGCGCATGCCACTCCTGGTGTAAAAGCAGAAGATATTGCCTATGGTCAACATCGTTTCTTTGAGTTTATAAATGAATTTCCAGGTATGGCAATAAAAAATGCGGACTCATTTGCATTTGCCGTAGCCGCACTAAATGGCCAGGATTTAAAGGATAGCAGAGCGCAGGATAACATCGAAGGAGTAACACATAATTTCGGAGGAAACTTTTTTAAAGAAGGAGAAGAAGGCATCCCCCCAATCATACCGAAAGTGATAAAAACAATGGCATATGCCGAGCAAATGTGGAATCAATCCGTATACCAGCTACTCTTTGCACAAGCTGAATTAAACAGCGTCAAAGAAAACCCAATCAAAAAGAACGCCACCCGCCTGTATAAACATTTGCCATTTAAAACTGATGATATCAATGAACAGGAACAGCTACTTAAAGCCATCCTGGAAATGGGGCTGGCCGCGGCTGAGGTTATCAGCAATGCTGCATTCTATAGCCGGGAAACAGGGGGCCAATTTGCTGTAAAAAAAGGCATCAAAACAGATCGACTGATCATTGGAGATCTGTTTGACCAACAGCCTCAGCCCAGACAATTATTCATAGAGCTCTCCGGAAAATCAAAAACAGAGGTTTTAAAATTTTGGAAGATATTCGTTTATCTAAGTGGAAAAGATTTAATAGCATAGTTCCTTTGATTGAATACCTACCAAAACACATTCAAATTAATCATCATAACTAATTGATCTTTAACTCTTACTTATCGGCCTCATGAAAAACTACTTACCTTTACACCGGGTTTAAAAAATACCCGGTGGGCTTTTATGAGCTATATCCAAATCAAAAGAACAGGACTACGAATATTGAAAATTGCCGGCATTTCTATTGGATCACTCCTGCTGTTGTTATTCCTCCTACCCATCCTCTTTCCGACCACCATCTCGAGTAAGATCAAGACGTGGACCAATAATAGCATTACAGGTGATCTCAATTTCTCAAAGGCAAGACTTTCCTTCTTTAATCACTTCCCTTCCCTCACCCTTACATTATACGATTTCAGTCTCAAAGGCGCTGCTCCCTTCCAACAGGACACACTGATCGCTGCAGACGAAGTCGCCCTCGGCGTCAACCTTGCCAGCGTTTTCTCAAGTTCCATCAGGATCGATGAAATTTACCTGACTAAAGGAAATATTCATGTACTCGTCGATTCTGCCGGGCATCCTAACTATAATGTCTATCAGTCAGCACCTGCTACTACCAGCAGTAAAGCAGATAGTGGCAGCGCCTCCCTGAAAATAGCGCGCATTCAGCTGGAACAGTGTAATATCATTTATAATGACCAGTCCCTCCCACTCTTTGTCAAGGCCCAAAATGTGGATTACCTTGGTAAGGGAGATCTTAGTAAGGCACAATTTGATTTGTATTCCCGCATTCGTGCCGCTGAATTTGATCTTGCCTATAGCAATACGCCGTACATCCAGAACAAAAAGCTGAACGGAGAGCTGATTACCAAAATCAATACCAACTCGCTTGACCTGATTTTTGAAAAGAATGACCTGAAAATCAATGAACTTCCTGTGCAATTGAATGGAAAATTCGGATTTCTGAAGAATGGCTATGAGATGAATTTTAAACTCAATTCAAAAGAATCCAGCCTGGCCGCCATCTTCAGTGCCCTGCCTCCTGAATATACTACCTGGTTATCACACACACATGTAGAAGGCGCAGCAGATGTAAATGCCACACTTATTGGCCAATACATTGCAGCCACCAACACCATGCCTGACCTGACATTTAATATGCAGATCAGGAATGGAACGATCTCCAATCCCAAAGCACCAGCCCCTGTAAAAAACCTTTTCCTCAACTTCCAGTCACAATTAAAACAGCTTAATACCGATAGCCTTATTGTCAACATCGATTCCATTTTCTTCAATATTGACAAAGACTATTTTAGTGCCATCATGAAGCTGAAAGGTATCAATACGCCGGAAATTCATGTAAAACTAAACACCGATATAGACCTGGAAAAATGGAGTAAAGCCGTAGGATTGGAATCATTTCTCATGAAAGGCAAGCTGCAAGCCCACCTGCTGGCGGATGGGAGATATGCAAAATCCGTTGTTTATCATGGTTTACGGAAACAGGCCGATACCGTCATTAGCAGCATACCGACATTCAGGTTACAGTCTTCCCTCCATAACGGGTATTTTAAATTTGCTTCCCTGCAACAAGCCGTTGACAATATCAGCTTTGATATCCAGGGATCCTGCCCCGACAGCAACTATGCACATGCCATGATTGCCATCAAAAATATTAATGCAAATGTGCTGAGTAATTATATCAAAGGCTATTTCCAGGTCAGCAATGGCGCCAGTCCGCTGGTAGACGCCAGCCTGGAAGGGATCCTCCACCTGGAAGACGTGAAAAAATTCTACCCGTTGGATAGCATTGCTATGGCAGGGGACCTGCATATCAACATCGTTACAAAAGGGAGCTATGTACCTGTGAAAAGGCTGTTTCCTGTTACAACAGCCAGCCTGACTATGAACAATGGCACGGTGCAAACGAAGTATTACCCCAGCCCCCTGCAAAACATAAATATTGATGCGACCATTACCAATACAACAGGCACCTTCCAATCACTGAATGTAAACCTCAAACCTGTATCGTTTGAATTTGAAGGGCAACCATTTGTGCTGAAAGCAGATCTGAACAACTTTGATAACCTGCGTTATAATATCACCTCCAATGGGAATATAGATCTTGGTAAAATATACAAAGTGTTTGCACAGCAAGGTTATGATGTGAAAGGGCTTATCAAAACCAACCTGTCATTGCGTGGTACGCAAAGTGATGCGATGGCAGGGCGCTACAATAAGTTATACAACAAAGGGAGCCTGATTGTAAAAGATATTACCCTGACATCCGAACTGTTTCCGCTGCCATTTTACATTACTAACGGTGTGTTCCGTTTTGACCAGGACAAAATGTGGTTCGATCAGTTCAATGCCCGTTATGGTAAATCAACAGTCCGCCTGGACGGGTATTTGAGTAATGTGATAGGTTATGCCATGTTAAAAGACCAGGTGCTGCATGGTAACTTTAATCTTAAAAGCGATTATATACTTGTAGATGAGCTGATGGTATATGGTGGCAAGGAAAGTACGAATACCTCTTCTTCTTCCGGCGTAGTGATGGTACCCGCCAACCTGTCGCTTACCCTGAATGCCAATGCAGCGCGCATACATTTTAACGGTATAGACATCAATGATTTCCATGGCCAGCTGGTCATTGACAGTAACTACCTTCAGCTGAATAAAACCGGCTTTACCATTATCGGGGCACCAGTTGAGATGGATGCAAAATATACCAGTGTCAACACGCGAAAAGCCACATTTGATTACCATATCAGTGCTGCTGAATTTGATATAAAACGAGCGTATAATGAGATCAAATTATTTCATGACATGGCGACTTCCGCAGGTAGTGCAAGTGGCATTGTGGGACTTGATTATCTTTTAAGCGGGCGGTTGGATGAGAATATGCAGCCAGTTTATCCTTCATTGAAAGGAGAAGGCGTACTGTCTGTGAAAAAAGTAAAAATGAAAGGGTTCCGGTTGTTCAATGCGGTGAGTAGTGCTACCGGAAAAGATGACGTTAAAGACCCGGATTTGTCAAAAATCAATATCAAATCCAAAATCAATAATAATATCATTACAATTGAGAAGACCAAAATGCGTGTGGCGGGTTTCCGGCCAAGATTCGAAGGGCAGGTGAGTTTTGATGGGAAGCTAAACCTGAAAGGTAGGTTGGGATTACCACCATTTGGAATACTGGGTATTCCGTTTAATGTAACGGGTACGCAAAGCAATCCTAAGGTAAAACTGAAGCGGGGGAGTGATAAAGATAGCCTGGAAGAAACTGAGGATGCCGACGATGAGGAAGAGGGGAAGGAATAATATTGAAAATAAAAGAAGGTGTCTTGTTGATAAAGACACCTTCTTTCTATAACTTCTCAATAGAACTAATCTCAATCCCTACAAAACAATCATCCGCGCAATTCTTATTCACATATCCCGCCGTTGAAATCATCCCGTTATTCTTCGCCTCAAAATAAGTATTCGCATCATCCCGCTTCTTCAGCCAGTCTTTCCTTGCACGGTCATATACATCATCCAGCGTCTGTATATCAGCCCCCGCCTCATGTGAGCCCAAACTTGAAGCATCCTCTGTCCACTGATCCTTTACCACCAACTCATTTATCGTATCAACCCGTTCCTTCAACACATAAGCACGCTTTACCACCTTGCCATTCTCGACTGTAATAGTAGTCAGCGTGGTCACGCCGATCCAACTATCAGTCCTCACCACATAAGCATAGGAATTGCCCGTGGATGCCTTAAAAGCAATATAGACGTCCTTACTTCGGGCTAATTCATCAGCAAACTCTATTTTCTTACACGAGCCGAACAGGCATACAAATAATAACAGGATAACAGGGAAAACATTTTTCATTAATATAGGTTTAGAGATAAAACGAAACACCTGTTGCGGAAGTTACATTAAACTACAAGGGAATAGAAAATGAGCCGTTATTCACCCTCCCCGGCAAGCGAATTAATAAAGATCTTTATTAAGATTTTCTCATATTTTTGCCGCTATGAAATCCGTACCATATATCCTGCTCTATATCCTTCTCGTCGCCTTATGGAGCATCGTGTTCTATCACTTTTTCGTACCTGAAAAAGGGGGCTTTGCTATGCTGTCATTATTGGGGGCTGCGGGCTTTTTCAGCCTGATCTGGGGGGTGTTGGTATCTCTTACCTATAAATGGATTGGATGGAAAGGATATGGTATGTTGATTTTGCCTGTTGTAATCCTGATTGTATTCATCTTAGGTGTAGATCCTGCTACTTTCAAATATGCATTGGGAATTACTGCTGTCTGTGAGCTTGTCTCGTTAGTGAGGATCTTTTTCTATAGAAGAAAGCTCCTCCGCAATTGATTTAATTCTGAAAATAGTGCCTCGCCAGTAAAATTCCAGGTGCTTTTGAATCACCTCTGTGGGGAAGTTGCGCAGGCGAATAGTCAATTCGGTACCATTCAAAAGAAATTCCAGTACAGTATAATTTTCAGGTACATCTTCCAACCGGGAGACAGCGCTCAGATGACTATAACTCAAAATCCGACCATATTCATACTGTAATATTATTCCCTTATTCTCAAAAGCTACATGGTGAAACCCACGGATAAAAATAGGTGAACCCAGCTCCCAGCTGGTTTCTACATTGATATTCATCTCTTCTCCCATCCATTTGGGCATAATGGCCGTATCTGTTAATACCTTCCAAAGTGTGGCTGGCGAACAATTAATCGTTACTGTCATTTATACAGGGTATTAAACAATCTGTCCCATATATTGGTATAAAAACCAAAGTTATACTGAATATCCTGGTGATGATGATGATGAAATGTAGATGTTCCTAAATATTTAATCAGGGGTAAATTCCGTACTCTTGCCGGCAATGGCTCTATGCCCAAATGCCCCGCCAGCCCAAAGATCACATTCACTACCAGGTAGATGATAATCGCATAAATATTAAACGGATACACCATTAGCAACATCAGCCACAAGCTCCCAAATCCAATCGTCTCCACAGGATGTAATACAAACAAATCTATTGGCTTCGGATCAATGGCTTCATGATGCAACTGGTGCACCGCCTTATATAAAAATGTTTTGTGGATAATGATGTGAAAAACAAACATCAATAAATCCATCGCAAGAAATAACAGCACAAAATCACTTAAAATACGCCACGTTCCCACTACTGAAATCACAATCACTCCCTGTTTCCACAACCAAAACCCACCATAGGTCACCACTGTATTCAATACATTGGTAATCAAACAAATCCCCCACTCCTTTGCCGTATACCCGCCTTTATAAAAATACCCGCCTATCAGCAATACCCCACAGGTAATCATCACATTTTCCACGAAAAAAATGAGCCACACTATTCCAATTGGCAGGTGCAACAAATATTGTAATAAGAAATTAATCATTCTTCATTTAACCAATCATCATACCCACAGCTGATGAGTTGTTTTCTTACATCAAGATACTGACTTTCGTCTGCATTATAATATCGGGCTATATCATTCTTAATCACAGCCAGTTCTCTATCCACCATGAAAGACAATACCTGCGCCAGGTTGGTATCAGACATATCATGATACAATATTCGTATCACACCTTCGTATACATGCTGATCCAACGGTTGCTTAAAAGCACATGTCAACATACTGTATGTAGATTGTAAATGCTGGGGGATCATGACAATTTTGATTACGTGGGTAAAATCCGTTCAAATATAATTTTTTTTAAATTTACCCTATGTTAAGAATCCTACCATACCTGGCAGGATAAAAAAAGAGGCAGACCCAATAGTCTGCCTCTTTTACTTACTAGCCAATTTCAATCATTCTCGGCCCCTGCTTCTTCGCTTCCTCTTTCTTAGGAATAGTCAACTGCAACAACCCATTCTCATACTTCGCATTAATTTTATCCGCATCGACAACATCCTTTGGCAATTGGAAACTCCTCTTAAATGACTGATAACTAAATTCCCGCCGCGTATAATTTTCTTCTTTCTTCTCTTCTTTCTGCTGCTTTTCTGATGAAATAGTCAGCGTTGTACCATTCAGGGTTATATTAAAATCTTTCTTTTCCATACCCGGCGCCGCTACTTCTACATCAAATGAATCTTCAGACTCTTTAATGTTTACTGATGGAACCGTAGTATTACTTGCAGAAAAGTTATCGTTTCCCCAGTTAAACAACTCACGGGTGAAAAAATCATCAAATACTGACGGGAACGTGTAATTTCTTTTAATGATAGACATAGTAAAACTCATTTTAAAAAGTTAAACAATACCATTTTTCATCTCTCAAATCTCCTCAAATCCGGTGCCAGCCAAGGCAAACCGAAATTTTTGCAGGATGACTGACAGTTTTATCAATAAAATGTGAAAATTTTTCAGTCTCCCCTCCTCAGGTTGTTATTAAAATCAAACTTCCTTACTTTTGAGCCTGTTAATGTTCGTATGCAATTTTTATTGTTGCCTCATTTTTAATTAAAACGGATCATCCATGCCATCACCCATATTCATATCCTTACTTGAAAACAGCCGCCTGGAACAGCAACAAATCAGTATTTACATCACCCACGCCATACTACAGGGTATTGTAACCAACCTGAACCAGGAAGCCGTAGAACTCAGGACACCTGATGGCAAAAGATGCACCGTCGCTTTGGATAGGATCGAGGCCATTACCACATTGTAAGCTCCCTTTTATATCAGCATATCTTTAATTGAAAACATTATGGACAAAACCCAACAATCCCTACCGGGACTGATCAGACAGGTACTGGGTAGCCTACACGCAGAAACAGTGATCAAAACACAGATTCTACAGCTGGCCAAAAGCCACCTGCACGAACCCGAAGTCATCACCGCGCTGCTACAGGTATTACCTGATGTCAAAGACAAAAGATTGCGGGACGAAGTCATGTTCTTCCTCTCTTCACTCAACACCTCCCGCTTTCCGGAACCACGCGTTCTCTTCGATGCCCTGCTCCAGTTCTTCAGACAGGAAAAGGAAAGAGATACCCGCGTAGCCCTGCTATTCAGACTACAGGACAGTATTCACCAGGACCAGCAACTGGTAGACTTCTTCATCGAACTCTCTGCCAACCCCCATCTCAGTGAACCTGAAATGGTAGCCATCCAGGATACCCTGGCTAACCTGCCACTCATCACAGAAGAGATGGCCGTGACCGCCCTGGAAAAACACCGCAATTCCCCGGGGCTGCTGCAATCACAAGCCCTCACCCTGGCAGAAAAATGCACCCGCTGGGGAGATAAACTCTTCGCTGCGGCACAGCCCTACCTCGATATCAAAAACGATCCGGACATCCGCATACGCGTAATGCGCCGCCTCGCCGACAATAAACAAATGAGCGATACACAGCTCATTACCTTAGCTACAGCACTGTCTCAAACAGGTACTAACAATATCCGGTACGAAATACTGGAACTCATCAAACCCTCCATGCGCATTCCGGAAATCAGGCTGGCCGTGGCCAATGCCTTCGCCGCCAATCCTTCGGTATATGACGATGGAGAGTTTGCCGCCATCACCAATATGCTGGCCCCTTACATGGGTAGAGATACACACATCAGCAATATCCTGCTGGAAAGCCTCAAAGACCTGCCAGTACCCGAACATAGAAGAAAGGTACTCTCACTCATAACCAGGAGCCTGAAAACAGAACAGATCCTCGATCCACTCTTACTGCTCTTTACCCGCGAAAGAGACGAAAGTATACGCGAAGTATTGTTCAACCAGGTGAAAGCCCTCTCTGTAGCACGTCATCCACAACTGGTCGACGTATTTGCCATGGAACTTACAGATCCCGGTTCTCCATTCAGGGTCACCTGCGCGGGCCTGCTGGCCAATGTTGCGGAAATCTATCCACAGATCATTCCTGCCCTGGAAGATGTATTGCGCTATGATACTGACAGAGAGCTGCTGCGCCTCTGCCTCGATGGCTATCTCCGCCCCGGCATTACCCACAACTTCGACGTACTGCTGACCGTAGTACGCAATGAACTGATTGATACACTCTCCAGGCAAAAAGCCCTGGATGCTATTGTTAAACTGGACCTGGACGCTGCGCAACAACAAACACTCGCCGACGCCCTTTCCGGTATTAAACCCAACGTATTAAAATATGAGTAAGATCACTGATGAGATCAGGGAAAGACGGGCAGCACATACGGCTCAAACCTTAATGATGCTGGATATGGTGCCCCTCTCTGATACTGATACAAAGTATTCACTATTGTCCGGCGCCACCCGCTATCTTCATGACCCCGCCATTGCTGAGAAATGGCTGTCCCTGATAGCCGCCGAAACAGATACTACCCTTAAAGCGGATATGATCCGTCAACTGGCAGGTACCGGCCTTCGCCAACTCAGCGATACCACAGCACTGATCAATATTATGGTCGCCTCGCTGGCACAGGATGAATCGCGCGATCTGATCCTGCCTATATTAGGCCGCTTGTCTGTCTCTGATCCAACTGCAAGACAACACCTGATTCAATTCTATAAACAACAGGAGAATGCAGACACCAGCCACCTCATTCTCTCCTGGTTATTAATACCTGTAGACGCCAGCCAGGAAGACATCGCTTTTTACAAAGAGATCATGCATGAGGCAGCCGAAACAGATAAACTGGTCATTGTAAACAGACTCCTGCTACAGGATACACTAGACATCGCAACAATATCAGCATTACTAAGACCTGAAGAACCAGTTGCTATCAAAGAAATGGTGCTCCGTTTCTGCTTTGACCGCTCCTTCGTGCCAGCAGAAGCTTTGTCCACACTGATCAAAACTGACACTACCGCCTTTATCCGCACCTGGTGTATACAACTGCTGGCCGTACATGGCATAGACAGTACTGAACTCACAAATACTATCCTGCACGCCTATACACAAGACCCTGATCAGGGTGTAAAACAGGCTGCTTTAAGGGTATTTGAATACAGTTTAAAACTTACACCTGCTATCATTGAACACCTGTGTGCACAACTCGCTACTGCTCAAAACCTACAACTGCTATACTTACTGGCCCCCTATACCGCCAAAAATGAAACACTCGTAAATGCCCTGCTGGCACTGTCCACACAAAACATCCGGACAGATCTGGCGGTGGTCATTTATAATATTTTAGGGAAACTCATTGCACAGCGTCCCCCTCTCTTCGAACGCTTTGTACAGGCTTACGAACAGGAACAAAAAGAAGAATGCCGTACTGCAATCCTGCAGGCCATTACGGCTTTCACACCTAATGATGATAGCCTGAACAGCTTTTACAGCAAGGCCCTGCAGGCACCATCACCTGCTATCAAAGAAGCAGGTATCAAAGGCATCCTGCTCATACCTCTCACCAAAGAGAATATAGCAATAGTGGAAGCCGCCGCTCCTGTGTTATTACATACACAACTGAACAGGGAACTGCGCCACCTGCTGGCGAAGAAGATCAGTATGATTCCACAGCTCAACCCTGCTACAGTGAAGGTATTCGGCCAACTGGCAGATCATGAACAGGACCAGGCTATGAAGGAAATCTGCACATATGTACAGGAAAACGCCGTCTCCCAGGCTGGCAGCTCCAACATCAACTGGGAACAATGGCTACACAAAGCAGATGTGGAGCACAACTTCTCCGGCATCTTCCCACATATCTGGATGTATTATGACGAAAACCCTGAAATGGCCAACCGCATCCTCTGGGCGGCATTGACACCGGGCAACAGCAGCAGCCTGTATCAGGAAGGAGTGTCTGATATTGAAATACTCCGCTTTCTCGCCGTGAACAAAGGTATGGACGATAACCTGAGCAGATACGCCCTCACACAGGTACTGACCATTGACCTGGGCAATGAATCCAAATTCAATCATTACCTGTTGGCGTTAAAAGGTAATCCCGGTTTTGCAGAACTGAAAGAAGGGCTGTGGCAACTACTGGAAAAAAGAGGCCGCTACATCAACCTGATTTTGCTAAACGAGGTTTTACAGCCAACAGCCACTGAATTTATGCAGCAGATTGAAAAACAAAGTACACCTGCCGGCATACTGCCATACATCAGCTACCTGCAGGCAAACTGTAGCTGGGCCCCCGTTCCGGACCTGCTACAAGCCATTCTGGCCAAACCATTTGTACCACAGGACAATGATACTATGAGGGCCATGAAAGATGCCTGCCGCAATGCCTGCATGGATGTAGCAGCATTACAAGCACCCAAAACAAATGATGACGGACCCGGATTTGCTGATTAACCTAAACTATTTTGAAGATGTCAGAAGCTCTTGCTTTATTCGATATATTAATTTCCGCAGAACGACCAGAACATGAAAGACTGGAAGCGCTCAATAGCCTGCAACCTTTCCTTGAAACTGACGAAGCGGTAGAAAAACTGGCCGCTGCTGCCAGGGAGGAGAATACCCTTTCTGTGCGTGCACATATGCTGAAATTGCTGGTGAACATCCCCACTACCCGCCTGAGCCAGCGGGAAGCATTGATTGATACCCTGAGCTGGTTTGCCTGCCTGGAACCCGAAAGGCCATTGCGCCGCCTTGCCATAGAGGCCGTGAGCAATCTCGCAGCACACCTGGATGGTGTACAGGAAATACTCGCAGACACACTGGTGAA
The DNA here is from genome assembly GCF_039596135.1 of Chitinophaga sp. Lineage (GTDB taxonomy): Bacteria > Bacteroidota > Bacteroidia > Chitinophagales > Chitinophagaceae > Chitinophaga. Next base: position 99,138 of record NZ_JBCNKH010000008.1, on the reverse strand, counting down.
TGACCTTGATCCGGTAATTCAACAAATATGCCTGGAAGGGCTGAGTCGCACAGTCAATATATCTGCAGATACTATTACCAAAGTAGGCGATTTCATCGCCCTGGCACCTGCCAGCGTAAAACCAGCTTTGCTATACCTGGTAACACGGTTCCCCACAGATACAGCAGCTACATTGGCATTACAGTTCCTTTCCCCGCTGGAAGGCAGGAAGACCAGAGAAACGGCCATCGGGTTCTTAGCCGGGTTACCTGCACCTTCTGCTACCGTGATCGAACAACTTTCCACAAGGTTCATGGCAGAAACAGACCTGTATGTAAGAAGAGCCATTATTGCATTACTGTCGAACCTCCGTGAAATTGACACTACTTTATTCAGTGGCATATTTTCCGCTTTGCAAAAAGCTCCAGATCAGCCGGAACTGCTGGCATTGGTCAGAGACAGGCTGGTAGCGCATCCTGAATTGCAGGGGGCACTAACACAGTTATTTGCACAAACACCTTCTGCCGGCCTGAAAATACGTGTACTGTCTTTGCTGAAACATTGTGAAATACCAGCATTGCTGATTACTGCCCTGCATGACAAGAACCCTTATGTAAGAGAAGCAGCCATTCCCTACCTGGAAAAGAAATTCGTACTGCTGGAACCTGCGCTGGCAGAGGCAATAAAAGAGGAACCCCTACCTGCACTACGTAGCGCGCTGGTAACCGTTCTATTGCATAGCGGTCGTAAATCTGAAGCCACGCTACAATTACTCACTAACCTTGCCATCGCTGAAACTGACCACTACCTGAAAACACAGCTGATCAATGCAGTGCTGGAAGTGCCTGTTACTCCTGCCAATAAAGAGGCATTATTACAACTGTTCAGAGAAGTGCTGGAATCCAACTGGTATCCCGATCAAACACGCAACGCTGTCATAGCACGGCTGAAAACCTTCTCCTACAGCGATTCTCCTGACCTGAAACGGAGTCTGGGTTTACTATTGGAACAATCCAAAGATATCCGCGAACTGGCAGCTACCTACGCCTTGCTCAAAACACTCGAAGTCGATTTTAGTCAATTAGCACCAGCAATTTTGACTTCATTATACAGGCATATTGCCTGGTACCCACAGTCTCCGCTGGATGAGTGGGTACAGCTGCTTGGTAAGCTCGCAGCAACTGATACCAACGTGAGGGCACAATTACCACATATCATATCGCTCACAAAAGCAAACTGGCTGCTGAGTGATGCTGACAAGAGCGACCAAACCGGTGCTTTCCTGCCTGCCTTCAGGCAAACCATGATGAAGAAGAATGGTATGCAAACCTTCATGGAAGCAGAAAGAATGCTTCAGGATGCATGGCAGAACAGGACCATCAAAAAAGCAGAAGTCATCGAACTCTATAAACTATTATTGAGCATGCCGAAACCCGGCGGCATTCTCCACCAGTTATTACAGATCATGCAGACAGGCAAACTGGTTACACCAGAACTGGTGCAGATCAGTCTCGACTACCTGCAAAATGCGTCTGATAAGGATGCACAGTACATGGTGCGTAAATATCTCGAAGGAACCGGTTTCATAGATCCTGCATACAGGGAACAACTAAACCGTTTATTCACACCAGAGAATTATGCACAGTATATCAAATTCAGCATGCCTACTCTACACTCAAAAAGACGATATGCTACTTTGAATGACTGGGAATACCAGGGGTGGGCAGCATTATATAGCCAGTGGCCGATTGCAGAATTACTCTTTGCACTTGAACCGGGCGATCTGATTGAACAAATATTTAACAACATTCCTGATTCTAACAGTCCGGAGGCAACTTTGCCCTATGTAGTATTAGAACACCTCTTCAGACAAGCCAATGGTAAATGGGCAAGGTCTATTTATGGGGATGTACAAAAATTGCAGTCTTTTTTAACCCTCCTGTATAATAACATCCGGCAACTGCCGGAAGAAAACACACTAAGAGATAGAATGGTATATGTATTCTGGAAAAAATGGAATGATTATGCAAGACAAGCATCTCCTGGTCCGGAACTGACAGCTGCCGCTGCACACGTATACATAGCAGTTTGTAAAGTAGTGAAGCGACTGGAACCTGCATTTGCAGGAAAAGTTTTCCCGCCTGTATTAAAAGATATGGATAAGGGAATTGTAAAACAACAATGGCCATGGAGTCCTGAATTATGGGAATTACTTGCACCCAAATTATAGTAACAAAAACGCTTTTGCCATAGGCAAAAGCGTTTTTGTTTAGGGGGGAAATGGCCTGCGGCCAGCTAACCCCAAATTTGCAGCCGGGTAAAAACCCAAATTCCTTTTACCCCACCGGGAATAATAACGTAAACACTGATCCTTCCCCCGGCTTCCCCGCCGCCGTTATCATCCCTTTATGATTATCCATTATCTTCTTGCAAATCGCCAATCCTATCCCCGTTCCCTCGAACTGATTCCTCACATGTAATCGCTGAAACACCTGAAAAATCCTTTCACTAAACTGCGGATCAAACCCTATCCCATTATCCGCAATCGTAATCTTATGATAAGGCAGCCCTCCTACCAATGTATAGACACTATCTTCCATCTTCACCTCAATGATTGGCTTCATTCCTTTCCTCGAAAACTTCAATGCATTATTCAACAAATTTGTAAACAATTGCTCTATCTGATAAGGAATTGCCGATAGCACCGGCAATAAATCATATACTATCAGGGCATCCTTCTTATCTATCTGATCACTCAGCAGCTCTCTCACCCTTGTCAATACCAGCGTTAGATCTACATACTCAAATAACTGATCCCCATTATTGCTCGCCCTCGAAAACGTTAATAAATCTTCTATCAACTGCCGCATTCGCTGCGCTGCCGCCTGCATACGACTGAAATAATCCTTCCCTTTATCTGAAATATTATTGAACTCTGTATCCAGCAACCGGCTCGCAAATGTCTGGATCTTTCTCAAAGGCTCCTGCAGGTCATGGCTGGCCACATATGCAAACTGCGCCAGCTCCTCGTTCGAATTTCTCAGATCATCGTTGGACCGCTGCAACTCCTTGGTTCGTTCCTGTACTTCTGCTTCCAGCTTGTCTATAAACATTCTGCCTTCATGAATATCTGTCGCAGACCCTACCCACATATTCACATTCCCCTCCGCATCCTTTTGCGGTACTGTACGTGTCAGGTACCAGCGATACGTACCATCTGACCTTCTCATTCTATGCTCAAACTGGTACTCCATACCTTTGGCCACCGCCTCCCGCCATATGGGTAAGTTCTTTACCAGGTCCTCCGGGTGTATTACATTGAACCAACCTGCTCCATGTAGTTCATGCAGCGTCATTCCCGTAAACTCAAAATACTTCCGGCTTGCATAAGTCAATCTGCCTTCTCCATCTGTAGTCCAGATCATCTGTGGCAGGGTCTCCCCCAGCACCCGGAATTTTTCTTCTGACAGGCGCAATGCCATTTCCTGCTCCTTTCGCTCTGTCACATCATATACAGTAGCCATGATGCCATATACATTCTTCTCCAGGTCAAACAGCGGGGAATATTCAAAGTCGAGGTAGAATTTCCGCATACCATCCGGACCATCTACATATGCCACTGCCCCCTTTTCCTGATGGGCAAGGCCGGTATTAAACACCTGCTGTAATAATTTGGGAAACGGCTGCCCTTCCAGTTCCGGAAATACATCCAGCAATGCACGGCCGGTTACCTCTTCGGACGATCTACGCCACATTGTTTTGAGCATGGTAATATTCGCCATATCAATTACCATATCCCGACCTTTGAAAATAGCCATGGCAATAGGCGATTGCATCACCAGGTTGCGAAACCGGGTCTCACTTTCCACCAGGGTATGTTTAGCAGCTACCGCAGCTGTGACATCGGTTGCAGCCAGCATCACACCATTAATTTCCCCTTTGGTATTTTTGAGCGGCTGGTAGACGAAGTTGAAATACATCAATTCAGGTACCCCATGTCTGATCAGGGTGACAGGAAATTCATTGCCATAATACGGGCTTACGGTATCCCATACATTGTCCAGCAGGGGCTTTGCCAACTCCTTTACCTCGGGCAATACGTCGTAGAGCGACCGGCCTACCACTGCTTCCATAGGGCGGGCAATCAGTTCCAGGTACATGGCATTGGCCATTTCAATCACCATATCCCGGGTCCTGAAAATAGCAATACCTACCGGCGCCTGTTCCACACTTTCCCTGAAACGGCTTTCGTTATTTATAGCATCCATTACTAATGCATATTCATGTTCGGATAATAGCGGAGCTGTATCCATTGCCAATTGTAACCCTTGTTTGCTTAAAAGGAGATAAAGAAATTATCCCGTTCAGGGAATCTTTCATTGGTATCCCAATCAATAGACAACATTTCTGCTATTGCTTTCATGAGTTCCGAAAAGGAAGATGGCTTCCTGATGTATCGGTTGGCTCCTGAAATGTACACCTGTTCAATAAATTCTGGTTGTGATGAGGTAGAAAAGATGATAACGGGAATAGACTTGAGGCGTTGATCTGTCCTGATTTCTCTGAGACATTCAAAACCATTTTTACGAGGCATATTCAAGTCCAGGAAGATCATGTCCGGAGGCGGAGGAACGCGCTCCACTAGCATATCCATGAGTTCTATGCCGTCAGAGATTGTAGTCAGAATAATATCGTCCGCAACCTCTCTAAGGGCATCTTCAAAAAGCAGACAATCGTCGGCATCGTCATCGGCTAAAAATATTTTCTTTCCACTTTTTGACATCGTCTTACATTTATCACTGAAACAATTACTTAGACATGTTCATGTGCTTTTATAGGTCAATAGGGAGGACGCATGCACGCGTGTTATTTAAACTTACGTAAAATAAGGCAAAAGCCCCAGCGATTTTTTATCTTTAATGTTATTATAATCAAATACGCAGGCTTTCCCACTTGTACATTTCATCGCTTTTCTCGTCTATCCTTTCCGGAACACCTTTTGCTGAACGCTTAAGGGCAAATTATCTTTAACTTTAAGTTATGGTAAACATTTCCACCGAATGGCTGCAGTCTGTCGAGGCGTTCAAAGACGTACCCGTCGGGCAACTCCAGTGGCTGGCCGAAAACAGCGAACCCAAAACGCTTCAACCAGGGGATTTCATGTTCAAAACAGGGGACCCTCTCAATGCCACCTACATCCTTATTTCCGGCAGGCTTCGCCTGTACTACCTGCAGAACAACGACCCTGTCGAAATAACTGTCATGGAAGCAGGTACTATCAGTGGCTATCTCCCCTTCTCCCGGGGTCACAAAGCGACTATCTACAGTGAAGCGATAGAGGAAACACAACTCATGTGCTTCCCTATCGAAAAGATCGACGCCATGATCCATACCCAGTTTGAACTCACCCAGGCATTGGTACATGTGATGACAAACAGGGTCAGGGACTATACCACCATGATGCGCCAGAATGAAAAGATGATGGCATTGGGTAAACTCTCCGCCGGCCTGGCGCATGAACTGAACAACCCCGCTGCCGCCATCGTAAGGAGCGCGTCCTCTTTAAGAAAGCACCTGCAACTCATGCCAGATACCTTTCAGAAGGTCATGGCCATACAGATGACCCCGGAAGATGTGGTCTTCGTGAAAGACAAAATGTTCTCTATCCTCAAATCTACCGACAGGCCCAAACTCACCATGATGGAAAGAGGCGAAAAGGAAGATGACATGGCGGACTGGCTGGATGACCACAATGTGGCCAATAGCATGGAAATAGCAGAAAACTTCGTGGAATTCGGCTTTACCATCGACGTACTGGAAGAATTCAAAACTCATATGTCGCCCGGTTCCCTATCGGCAGTCCTCAACTGGCTCGACAAGAACCTCATCACTGAAAGAATGGTACTGGACATCGAAGAAGCCTCTGCCCGCATCGTAAAACTGGTAGGCTCCGTGAAGACCTTTACCCACATGGACCAATCCCATGATAAAAGGCTCACAGATATTCATGAGGGCATCCGGAATACACTCAATATCATGGAGTATAAACTGCGTAAAGGGCATGTACAACTCGTAGAAAACTACGATACTTCCCTTCCTCCTGTCAGTATCATGATCGGGGAAATGAACCAGGTATGGACCAACCTGATCGATAATGCGGTCGATGCTATGCAGGGCAGGGAAAACAGTATCCTGGAAATAAAAACAGAGAAAGATGGTACCTGTGTAAAGGTCTCCGTCATCGACAACGGCCCCGGTATTCCTGAAAATATCCAGTCCAGGATCTTCGACCCCTTCTTTACTACCAAAGAAATAGGAAAAGGTACCGGGCTGGGTCTGGATATTTCTAATCAGATCGTGCGACAACATCATGGAAATATTAAAGTAAATTCAGCTCCGGGAAAGACACAATTTTCTGTGTCTATTCCTGTCCATTAATTCACAAAAAAAACGGTGCGCTTATGCCAGATAAAGACACTGAGAAAAATACGACTCAACCTATTATTCTTTGTATTGACGACGATTCGCAGGTACTGCGGGCGATTGTACGTGACCTGAAAAACAAGTATAGACAACATTATAAAATAATCAGCACTTCCGATGTGCAGGAGGCGCTCAATAGCCTGCTGGAACTGAAGAACAAAGGGGAAACCATCGCCATGTTCATCAGCGATCAGCGAATGCCGGTGATGGACGGGGTAACCTTCCTGGAGAAAGCCCTCAAGTTTTACCCGGATGCAAAAAGGGTATTGCTAACGGCTTATTCTGATACGGATGCTGCAATTAAAGCCATCAATTCCGTACAACTGGATTACTACCTGGTAAAACCATGGGATCCGCCGGAAGATAAACTCTATCCGGTGATCGATGACCTGCTGGACGACTGGAAAAGCGATTATCATCCCGAATTCAAAGGCATCAAGGTGGTTGGATACCAGTATTCACGTACCTGCCATGCTATCAAAGATTTCCTGGCGGGGAACCTTATTCCATATAAATGGCTGGATATACATACCAGCCAGGAAGGTTGTAACCTGCTTGCCCTGAATGGAATGGATGAAAAGGATGTGCCGGTCATCTTCTTCGAAGATGGTACTTACCTTTCCAATCCCTCTATACAGGATACGGCCCGCAAAGTGGGATTGAATCCACAGATCAAACATGAGATGTACGATGTGGTGATTATAGGTGCAGGACCTGCCGGATTAGCAGCAGGCGTGTATGGCGCTTCTGAAGGATTGAAAACCCTGCTGATAGAAAAACGTGCACCCGGCGGACAGGCAGGCACCAGTTCCAGGATTGAGAATTACCTAGGTTTTCCAAAAGGGCTGAGTGGATCTGACCTGGCGCGCAGAGCCATTTCCCAGGCACAAAGACTAGGAACTGAGTTCATCACTCCGCAATCAGTGAAAGCTATTGAACATACGGGTGGATATAATAAGATCATCCTGGAAGATGACAGTTTTGTAAACAGCAGGAGCGTGGTGATTACCACTGGTGTGGATTATCGCACACTGGATACAAAGGGCGTGGCTGATTTTACAGGTGCCGGTATTTACTATGGTGCAGCCATGACGGAAGCCCCTGCCTGCAAAGACAAAGATGTGTTCATAGTGGGTGGCGGTAACTCCGCCGGACAGGCGGCCATGTATCTTTCCCGGTTTGCAAGAAATGTGAATATCCTTATTCGCAGGGAAGATCTGTCCAGCACCATGTCGGCCTACCTGATAGACAGAATTGTGGAAACACCCAATATTCATGTAAGACCATTTGCTGAAGTGGTGGAAGCCAGGGGATCTGACAGGCTGGAATGCCTGATCATTTCCAATATCCAAACAGGTGAGCAAACGCAGGAACATGCGGATGGGTTATACATCTTTATTGGTGCAAAACCGTTTACAGAGTGGCTGGAAATGAATATTATCAAGAATGACAAGGGTTTTATTGAAACGGGCAGGGACCTGTTCACACATCCTGAGTTTGAGAAGATCTGGAAGCAGCAGCGGGACCCTTACCTGTTGGAAACCAGTTGTCCGGGCATTTTTGCAGCGGGCGACGTAAGGGCCAATGCCATGAACCGGGTGGCGGCGGCCGTAGGCGAAGGGTCTATGGCAATCAGTTTTGTTCACAAATACCTCGCAGAGGTGAAATAAATCACTATGGCAGAAATTTGTTCACATATTACAGCGATCAAAACACTCAAGGTTGATGAGGAGCATGTATGCGAGGAGTGTGTTAAAACAGGATCTGACTGGGTACATCTCCGCACCTGCCAGACCTGCGGGGCAACGCTGTGTTGCGACCAGTCGCCGGAAAAGCATATGACGAAACATTTTCACAAAACACAACACCCGGTAGTGATATCGGCAGAGCCTGGGGAAAGGTGGTTGTGGTGTTATATAGATGAGCAATTCGTTGAATACTAAATAGCATTTTAGCCGGCTGCAAGCCAATGCCCACCAGCGAAAAAATCACTTTTGCCAATGGCAAAAGTGATTTTTTCGCTGGTTTTGTTTTCCCTACATTTGCCTTCCTTATGAAGGTTTGCATTGCAGAAAAACCAAGTGTCGCCCGCGACATCGCTGAAGTAATCGGCGCTAAAACACGCAAAGATGGATACTATGAAGGAAACGGGTACCAGGTGACCTGGACCTTCGGGCACTTCTGTACCCTCAAAGAACCCCATGATTACTCAGAACAATGGAAATTCTGGCGACTGGAAGACCTTCCCATGATACCCTCCCACTTCGGCATTAAACTCATCGACAACGGAGGCGTACAAAAGCAATTCAAAGTTATCGAAACCTTAGTGCAAGCCTGTGACGAGGTGATCAACTGCGGGGATGCCGGGCAGGAAGGAGAACTCATTCAACGTTGGGTATTACTCAAAGCGCAGTGCACTGCACCTGTGAAAAGGCTGTGGATTTCCTCGCTGACAGAACAAGCCATTCGCGACGGCTTCCAGAAACTCAAAGATGCTGACCAGTATAATAACCTATATGCTGCCGGTAGTGCCCGTGCCATCGGCGACTGGCTGCTGGGTATGAATGCTACCCGCCTTTTCACCAAGAAGTTTGCCATCGGCAAAACCGTCTTGTCCATCGGCCGTGTGCAAACCCCTACCCTTGCTATGATCGTACAAAGGCAAAAGGAAATAAACGCCTTCGTGTCAGAAGAATACTGGGAGCTCAAAACCATTTACCGCGAAACGGAATTCACTGCCACCATCGACCGTATCAAAAACCTGGACCGGGCCAATAAAGGATTGGAATACCTGAAACAACATCCTTTCGAAATCACGAGTTTCGAAAAGAAAGAAGGAAAGGAAGGTAATCCCCGCCTCTTTGACCTGACCGGTCTGCAGGTGGAAGCCAACAAGAAATTTGCCTTCACCGCAGATGATACCTTAAAATATATCCAGAACCTGTACGAGAAAAAACTGGTCACCTACCCCAGGGTGGATACCACCTACCTCTCTGAAGACCTGCACCCCAAAGTAGCAGGCATTCTGCAGGACCTGAAACCATACGCAAACCTGACCGCCCCTCTCCTGGCGAACCCGATTCCCAAACTCAAAACCGTCTTTGACGATAAAAAGGTAACGGATCACCATGCCATCATCCCTACGGGCGAATATCCCAGCAATCTACCCCTGGAAGAAAAGCGCATTTACGACCTGGTGGCCAGGCGCTTTATTGCAGCCTTCTACCCGGAGTGTAAGATTTCGAATACCACCGTACTGGGTGTAGTAGGGCAGGTAGAATTTAAAGTAACAGGTAAGCAGATACTGGAACCCGGCTGGAAGGAAGTGTATGCCAATGATGCACCCGCTCCCAAAGAATCGAAAGACGGCAAAGAAGAAAACGAAGAAAAAGTGCTGCCGGTATTCGTAGTAGGTGAAAGTGGTCCTCACACCCCAAGGGTACACCAGGGTAAGACCACCCCTCCGAAAGCATTTACGGAAGCTACCCTTCTTCGTGCCATGGAAACAGCCGGTAAGCAGGTAGAGGATGAAGAAATGAGAGAGTTACTGAAGGACAACGGTATCGGCCGCCCCTCTACCCGTGCGAATATCATCGAAACCCTCTTCAGACGTAAATACATAGAGAAGAGGAAAAAGAACATATTCGCTACCCAGACCGGCATAGACCTGATCGATACCATCACCTCAGACCTGCTGAAAAGCGCAGAGCTCACCGGGCAATGGGAGCGGAAATTAAGACAGATAGAAAAAGGAGAATACCAGCTGGATACCTTTAAACAGGAACTGATCCAGATGGTGGTGGAGCTGACCCAGGAAGTAAAAAATGCATCTTACAAGACCATTGTAGCGGTGCAAACGCCCGCACCTGCCCCTGCACCCGAAAAAGAAGAGAAAACCCAAAAAGCGCCTAAACCCAAACAGGAAATTGCCAGCCTGCAGTGCCCTAAATGTAAAGAGCATCCTCTGATCAAAGGGAATGCGGCGTATGGCTGTTCCAACTTTAAAGTGTGTGGATTCAAGGTGCCTTTTGAAACCCATGGAAAGAAATTGTCTGATAAACAAATGATTGATCTGCTGACCAAAGGGAAAACCACAAAATTGAAAGGGTTGAAAATGCCAGATGGGACAACGGCAGAAGGTAAGTTGATGCTGAATGCAGAATTCGGCATTGCTGTAGAAAATTAACCTATATTCACATTATAATTTTAATCTATGCAAGCCTCAATTAAGGCCAGGTTCTGGCGTCTCTTCCGCTGGGGGGCGGGAGTATTTTTTGTACTGTTTATTTTCAGGCTGATTTACGGGTATGTAGCATCGAACACAAACAGTTCGGGGGATTATTATGAGAATTATTTTGACCAGGTGAATGGACTGAGAAGGAACTATGCTACTTCCAAAATCAGGAAGGCCACTACCGGAGGTGCACAACCGGATTTTTCTACTAATCAAAAGTATGAAAAGACAGCAGTGGTCAGAACTATCAGTCATGACTTTCCAAAGGACGAGGAAAATGTGCGAAAAAAAATAGAGTCCTACAAAGCCATGATCCAATATGAAAAGGCATTAGGGAGGAAAGGCGATCGTGAGTTGCATTTAATGGTTGGGGTGAATCCTGAATCGTTTGATTCCTTTTATCATGATATACAGGGGATTGGTACGATCCGGTCCATGTCTGTTACGAAAGTAGATAAAACGAACGAATACCGACAGCTGAATGCGCAGAAGGTTTCTTTAGAGAAAACAGTTGAATCATTAGAAGCATTAAAAAAACAACCAGGTTCTAATCAGGATCTGTTACCTATTTATGATAGACAATTGGAGCTGGAAGACAGGTTGCAAAACCTGGGTGTCGATTTGGGGAATTTTAATACAGAAAATGAGTTCTGTACAGTGAAGTTGTCATTGTATGAGTTAGGGACCGTTCAATCCATTTCATTTATCCACAGGGTAAAGATTGCGCTGCAGTGGACTATCCATTACTTTGCTTATACAGTGATTGGCTTTACGGTATTATCAATTCTTGTCTTTGTGTTGTTATTAATAATAGATAAGCTAAACATATTAGGCATGTTTAAATAATCTGTACCCGCCCCCCACCCAAGGGGTGGGGGGCGGGTACGAATTAAATTTTTAAAAACAATTTATTCCTATACAAAACATACAACAAACATAACTGTACAAACGTCACCGACATCGCCACAAACACCGGCTGCCACAATAACGGTGCATATTGTATCACCCCATTAAACACAAACCCTGCCGTATATTTAAAATCTACCATCCCCTCCGCAGCCATATAGATCAGGATCGAATTCGTACCAATAATCACAAATGGAAAAGCCCACTTCCTGCATCCCCACACATCTATTATCAAATAAAACAGGGCCAGAAATAAGACGCTAAACCCACCTGCATACAATACAAATGAACTCGTCCACAACCGCTTATTAATTGGAAAACTCAATCCCCATACATATCCCAACAAAACCAATGCTCCTCCAAATATTAACAATGCTGTCCCTTTTCGGCCCGGCGCCTGCACTCCCCGCTGTATAAACGTCCCAACCAGCGTACCTAACAGCGCCGTGCCTATCGCCGGCAATGTAGACAACACTCCCTCCGGATCATGCACCTTATCATGCAACCTACCCGGTACCAACATCCTATCAATATAAGACTCCAATGATCCATCCATCGTCAGCACACCCGCTCCATATCCCGGCACTGGTACCCACATCATCAATGCCCAATACCCCAACAAGATCCCCACTAACCAATACACTTGCCCCTTCACTGAAAAGTTCAGGCTAATCAACCCTGCGAAGAACCACGCCAGACCTATCCTTCCCAACACACTCGGAAACCTGGTATTCTCCAATCCATTAAACTTCAATAACCCATTCACAATAAAACCGAGTACCACCAATATCAAAGCCCGTTTCAGCATCACCTTATACAACTTCCGCTTCTCCTCACCAGGCAATAAATAAGTATACTTCACCCCAGCCACATCCATCTTCTTCTGCAAAGACAACGGCATGGTCACCCCTGCAATAAACAGGAACAACGGAAAGATCATATCATAAAATGTAAACCCATTCCACTCCGTATGATTCAACTGCGCTGACATCCACACTACCGGCGCCCACTTTGTCGCCTTCGCCAGCGCATGTATAATATGCTCCCCACTCATGATCCAGAACATATCAAACCCTCTCAGTGCGTCTAAAGACTGCAATCGTTGATTATCTTTCATAAGCTGCTACTATAAGGTCATGATATTTTGTGTACATCTGCTGTGCTACCACTACCGGATCACCACTGGTGGTTAAAGGATAGTTCTTTTGCGTCTTTACAAACTGCCATTCCCACTGGCTGATTTGCTTGTCAAATGCCTTGAAATCCGGCTGCTTCTCTTTGGCCAGATAATCAAAGAATTTCTCCCAGCGTACCTTGTAGAAATCCTTCAATAACCCACTCCACTGCCTGTTAGCATACTCATGAAGCGGACTCTCTGCATCTCCCCACAATGTAATCAGGTCACGTGCATTCTGTTCATAAAGTGCTTTCTCCGCAGGTGTAGTACCCCAGTTCCTTGCACTCGCAATCCATGGTCCCAGCAGGAAATCCTTCCTTGTCGCCAATAACCTGTCCAGATCATCTATCAGTTGTAAATACGCTTTGCTATATTTCTTAAACGCGATCGTGTCTCCAGCTTTATAGGCTCTTACAAATTGCTGTTGCAAAGGCGTGGCATAATTCGCCATTACCTGTCTTGTTACATCTACCAGGTCATACGTAAATCCATCCGTACGCACCCCTTTCTTAGCTGCCTGTATGAATAGATCCCATGCAGGAATCAGGTCCAGCGGTGCATAGTTCAGCTTTGTCCTTGTCCAGATGGTGGTACTATCAAATGTAGGTCTGCCGGTAATGATAGACTCTGCTCCGTCTCGTATTGTTTGTCCATTATAAGCCGTCTTCCGTAATACCTGCCATGCCTGCACCAATGTATCACTATCTACACTATAACGGTTACGTGCATATTTTCTCAACCACTCATCCAGTTGAATAGCATCTGTCTGCCAGGTATGCTGCATGGTCAGTTCGTAAATCACGGGATTGTTTTCAATCGCTTCCATCGTCAGCCCGATTCCTTTCAGGTTCCTGGAATTTGGATCCTGCAGTGCCAATGCTGGCCCCGCAGCCACTCCTTCCAAACGACCGAACAAATTCACATTGCCACCAAAGTTGTTCAGCTGGTTCCAGATCCATGGCTTACCATAAAATGCAGCTGTTCTTTTCCACACTGGTTCTATCTCCGCCGCCAGGTCTAATAAGATCATTTTATTGTCAGGTACTGCTTTCAACAATGCCTCGATCTGGGGCGCCTTCCAGAACTTACGATCACTGTAGAACAGCCATCCCTGCATTACCCACACTGCACTGGTATCTGCCTGTCGCATTCCTTCATAAATCCGTGCACTCAGTTTAGACAGGAACTCCGGATCATCAGAAGGGGGTTCATTCTCATTGAATGTATCGGCTGAATACAAATGATCTGTTCCAAACAGCTTTGCCTGCGTTTCCAGGAATTGCCTGCCGATCTTTGCAAACAAAGGATCTTCTGAATCCAGGATGTAGGTATCTGCAAAACCATTGTTCCAGTTAGTTGCTTTTAGTTTTGCATTGGGATATTTTTCTTTAAATGCTGCTGGTACATGTCCTGTAAATGCAGGTAACACCGGCGTCATACCCAAAGCACGTTCCTGTGCCAGAATTTGCTGCTGCAGGGTTTTATGACTCTTCATCCAGCTCAGTGGCAGCGGGCCACCCCAGCCATCTAAATTTCCCATCCAGAACCAGGAGAAATAAGCAGGGCCGCAAAAGAACCCTTCCAGCTCCTTGTCAGTAAAACCCATTTGCTTATATACTTCATACCAGGTATACTCTTCGCCTGTAATAGCCAGTGGCATATTGATGCCATGCATGGCCATCCAGTCGATCTCCTTTTGCCAGCGCTTCCAATCCCACCAGCTCATGCTATAGTTGAATGTGCAATAGTTCAGGTAATACCGGTATTGATAAGGAGTGGTTTTCTTTACAGTAGCTGCAGGCATAGGCAATTTAGCCGGCAGTTTCAGCTGCGTGCCATTCCAGGTAATCTGGCAATGGCAGTATTCAGTCAGGTAATAATACAAAGCAGCAGCTACCGCCACGCCATTATTCCCTTTCAATAAAATCTTTCCCCGCTGTGGTGTAATCTCAAATACATCTTTTGCTGCAGAAGCGGGCAGTTCACCTACCTCAAAAAAAGCTGCCTGCGCAGGCAATACACGTTTGATGAGCGCCAGTGCCGCCGGCTTATTCAATTGTGCCGACACCGACAAATGTGCAAACATGACAAGCCCACAGATACAAAGTACCCTGCTAAAAACTTTCATAGACACTGTTTTCTTATTTTTTATGTAACTGCAGTAATACTGTACCATGTGGTTGTACAGTCTGCTTAATCAATCCTTTGGTTGTTCCCTGTTCTTTTCCCATCCATAAATCTTTGGTTTGCCAACTATCTTTAATACCTAAATCTGCAAAAGTGACCAACTGTTCCTGCGCATTATCCCCCAGGTTGAACAATGCTACATTCCAGTCACCGGTATCCGGCATTTTTGATAACCCATACTACAGCATCACCTTTTCTGAATAACTGGCAGCTACCTACATTATGCCGATCGATATCCAATACTTCCTTATTCGTCAGTAATTTATTAACAAAATCTGTATTCTCCGGCATATTTCCTCGATCAACATGACCAGTAATACATAACGGAAATTCATTGCATGATAGTTTGGGATAAATATAAACTATAAGTGTCGCAAAGACAACCTTTCTGCTCACAGATATTGCGTGGTAGTCCTGTAAAAGAAATAATTCACACTTCAGTGGAGGATTTTGTTTTTTAATCAGGAATCCTCTACCTTCGTAAAATACTTGACATGTCAAGTATTTTACAACTAAATACCATGACTAACATTAGTCCATCCTTAAAGCTCATACTCAACCTCTCGAAGGCACATGTAATCCTTTCCAGAAGGTTAGAAACCCGTTTATCCGGCCATGGCATTGGCTATACTGACTTTGCCATTTTATTGATACTACACGAAGCACCCGGCCAGAAACTGCGCCGTGTGGACCTCGCTGAAAAAATTGGCTTTACCGCCTCCGGCGTCACCCGTATGCTGATACCCTTAGAGAAAATAGGCCTCGTACAGCGGGAAGCCTATGAAAGAGATGCCCGCGTCAGCTATGTAGGTCTTACTGAGATTGGTAAACAGATTTTTGAAGAAGCCCTTGCCTCTGCCGAAGTTGTGGCCCAGGACATTTTTTCTACAGATACCATCACCACTGCCAAAGCCAAAAAACTGGACGCTTTTTCTGACATGCTCACAGAACTTGGTGGCAACATTATTTAATTTATGCTTTCCATTTTACCTCCCCACAAACTACAGGCTGTAGAGAATGCCCTGCAGCAAACATTTGGGACAACTACAGTAGAAGCTATTGACCTCATGACGAGGGGACTATCCCCTGCTTTAGTGTACAAGATCCAGGTAAACGGTCAGGCCTATATTTTAAGGCTTGTTATGGCCATCAACAAACTGGTTGATCCGGCACGTGAATATGCTTGCCTGCGCGCTGCGGCTGATGCAGGTATTGCACCGGCTGTATTATATGCCGATGCAGCTGCAGCAATTTCTATTTCCCAATTTATTGCAGGTCCACCCATCTGGGTAGGTCTGCCAGACAAAGATGTGCAGCTGAAACGCATCGCTGAAAAAGTAAAGGCTGTCCATGCCCTCCCTCTCTTTCCGCCATTGATCAATTTCCTGGAGGGGATGACACATTTCAGAGATCGTTTTCTGGAAATGAATATGTTTCCTGAAAGCGCCACAGCAGATCATTTCAGGTATTTTGATCAGATCAGGGCCGTCTATCCCATCAATGAAGAACTGGTATCTTCACACAATGACCTGAACCCTGCCAATGTACTTTATGATGGAGAAAAGATCTGGCTTATTGACTGGGAAGCAAGTTTTAAAAATGACCGATATGTAGATCTGGCAATAATAGCCCTGTACTTTGCAGCGAACGAACAGCACATCGATACGTTTCTCACTGCGTATTTTGGCGAGACGCCTACGCCTTTGCAAAAGGCAAAGTTCTACCTTATGAGGCAGGTGGTATTCCTGTATTATGGCACTATCTTCTTAAGAATGGCAGGCGAGATGAAGGATACGCATGATCAGGATATGAAGGTGCCTACCCTGCTTGAAGTAAAGAAGATGATGAGTAAGGGTGAGGTAAATTTAGGAAGCTATGAAGGGAAAATACTATACGGAAAGATGCTCATGCAGGAGGCATTAACTGAAATGAAACAACCTGCATTTGAACAGTCTCTTTCTCTTTTAAATTAAAGCTTTTGAGTTTGGGCAGCTGCAGGCTGCGGCTGCCCCAATAGCATATCTTTATATCACGGATTTGTAGACCAGATACCCGCTTCTTTTACAAACACTCTCCTGTTCAGCTTCAGCTGACTCACAATCAATTCTGCAAAATCCTCCGCCTGCATCACCTTCTCAGGATTACCATCTGTCAGTTTCAGATCAATCGCCATATCAGTCGCAATCGTGCTGGGTGTCAGCGTAGTCACACGAATATTAGACTTACGTACTTCCTGCATCAGTGACTCAGACATACCAATCAATCCAAACTTAGACGCACTGTAAGCACTGGTTACTGCTGCACCATTCCTGCCGGCAGTAGAAGAGATATTTACGATATCTCCCGTCTGGCGTGCCAGCATACCGGGCAATACTGCACGTACCGTATAGTAAGCACCAAACAGGTTTACCTTCACAATATTTTCCCATTCTTCTGGTGACAGCTCCAGGAATTTACCAAACTTACCTACACCAGCGTTGTTGATCAGGATATCGATCGTTCCCAGTTCTGCAGTTAGTTTAGCAATAGCAGTTTCTACTGCCTGCCTGTTTGCTACATCTGCCGTAGCATATACAATCTTTACACCGGTACCTGCCAGTTCAGCAGCTACCGCCTGTAAATCTTTTTCTGTACGTGCAATCAGTGCGAGGTTCGCACCTTCTGCTGCAAGCTGTTGAGCCACTGCCTTTCCTATCCCCTTACCTGCGCCTGTGATCAACGCATTTTTACCTTTTAATGATTCCATACTCTAGCTGATTTTTATTATCACAAATATAGTCTTTCCCTCATAGCCGGCCGCAGGCCATCCACCCGCGAAAATTCGTTTGCTAACCGAAAGCATTGAACCATGAAATTTTTTTATTTACTTTCATGCCTGCTAAAATATCCACGATCATGCTTAGAAAAGGTCTCATGCTGTGCAGTATATTATACTGCCAGTCCCTATTTGCTGACACTACCGACCTGGTCAGGTACGTCAATACCCTCCAGGGTACTAATTCCAGTTTCACCCTTACAAGAGGTAACACCTATCCAACCACTGCCCTTCCCTTCGGGATGCATACCTGGACACCACAAACAGGCACGAATGGCGACGGCTGGAAATACCAGTACGAAAAAGACAGCATCCGCGGCTTTCAACAAGCCCACCAATGTAGCTCATGGTCAAATGACTATTGTGTTTACTCCCTGATGCCCGTCACCGGCAAACTGGCTGTGAACCAGTTTCAGCGTGCTGCCCGATTCAGTCACAAAAATGAGGTGGCAAAACCGAACTATTACAAGGTTACACTCGATAACCACATCACTACAGAAATTGCACCTACAGAAAGAGGCGCACACCTGCGGTTTACATTTCCCCGCACCGGCGATGCCTGGCTGGTGCTGGATGGATATACCCGTATCAGTGATGTAAAGATCATCCCTGCCGAAAGAAAAATCATTGGGTATATTAATAACGGCCACCAGTTATCCAGGGAGTTGCGCAGCTATTTTGTGCTGCAGTTCGATCAGCCATTCACTGCGTATGGTGTGTGGGATGGCAAGACAGGTACCATCACTGCCGATACGCTCAGTGGTAAAAATGCCTATGTCAAATTTAAAAAAGGTGCCATCGTACAGGTGAAAGCTGCCAGCAGCTATATCAGCCAGGATCAGGCAGCACTCAACCTGCAAAGGGAATTAGACAGCTTTGCTTCTTTTGACCAAACGAAGGCTGCTGCGTGGAAAGTATGGAATGACTATCTCGGTACCGTAAAAGTAGAAGGTGGTACGCCTGCACAAAAAGCGACTTTCTATTCCTGCTTCTTCAGGGCGAGTTTATTTTCCCGCCAGTTTTTTGAATATGATAAGAATGGATTGCCTTATTACTATAGTCCTTATGACGATAAGATCCATGCAGGCTACCTGTATACAGATACTGGTTTCTGGGATACCTTCCGTGCCCAGTTTCCCCTCAATGCACTCCTGCATCCCACTATGCATGGCCGTTATGTAGCAGCCCTGCTGGATGCATATGATCAATGTGGCTGGTTACCTTCCTGGTCCTTTCCAGGTGAAGGTGGCAGTATGATCGGGAACCATGCCATCTCTTTGCTGGCAGATGCATGGGCAAAAGGGCTGCATACTTTCGATCCGCAAAAAGCATTGAATGCTTACCTGCACGAAGCGACTAACAAAGGTCCATGGGGGCCGGCAAATGGCCGTGATGGCTGGAAGGAGTATTATACTTTAGGCTATGTGCCCTATCCGGGAGTGAGAGAAGCGACTGCCAAAACACTGGAATATGCGTATGATGATTTCTGTGGGTATACATTGGCAAAAGCAACTGGCAATACTTTTCATGAAGGTGTGTTCGGCAGGCAGATGTACAACTATAAAAATGTGTATGATAGTGTGACCGGGTTTATGCGGGGAAGACAGGCGGATGGTAGTTTTAAACCGGGTTTTGATCCGATTGAATGGGGAGGTCCGTTTACGGAAGGGAATGCATGGCATTGGCAATGGTCAGTGTTTCATGATATACAGGGGTTGATTCATCTGATGGGCGGAGATAGCAATTTTGTGCATAAGCTCGATGCAGTGTTTGCTTCTCCTAATACTTATAAAGTGGGCACTTATGGTGGACCGATACATGAGATGACGGAGATGGTGATGGCAAATATGGGGCAGTATGCACATGGTAATCAGCCGATACAGCATATGGTGTATTTGTATAACTATGCGGGGCAACCATGGAAGGCGCAGTATTGGGCAAGAGCGGTGATGGATAAGTTGTACAATGCGACGGAGAATGGGTATCCGGGAGATGAGGATCAGGGGCAGACTTCTTCCTGGTATGTGTTGAGCGCATTAGGTTTTTATAGTGTGTGTCCGGGAACGGATCAATATGTAATGGGGAGTCCGGTATTTAATAAGACGACGATTACGTTGGAGAATGGGAAACAGTTTGTAATTGAGGCAAATAATAATAGTGCGAAGAATGTGTATATCAGGTCAGCTACGCTGAATGGGAAAGTGTTGACGAGAGATTGGTTATCACATACAGATATAACAAATGGAGGTGTTTTACATTTGGAAATGTCTGATCAGCCAGAGCGATCAAGAGGGGTGGCAATAACAGACAGACCTTTCTCTCTTACTAAATAATCAAAAATTTTCGTCATCCTCCGGATGACGAAAATTTTTGACGGCCTAAACTTAATGGGGGCTTGCGGAGCAATCCCCCATTAAGTTTAGATTGTTCTACCCATTACAGGGTCAGTAATACTCATCCCTCCCGTTTCCACCCTCCCAGCATACCTCTTTTCACAACCATCAATAATCACACTGAAATCATACCAGCCACCATGATCTGACAAGGAATACATTACCTGCTTATGCGATTTTGCCCCCAATGTATGTTTCTGCTCACCTCTCTTATACCCATTATCTCTGATTGTGATGTTGTGACTCTTAGCATCCGGATTATTCAAATGAAAAGCGATCCTCGCATTTGACTCATACTTACATACACATTCCACCTGTGGAGCATGGCTATTCCCTTTGAACTCCCTGAAGAAACCATTCGGACCATACACCCTCAAATGATACTGCCCGTTTTCTAATGGCCACTCATCCTGCAAGGTATCTCCGGCAGCTACTGTATACGCCCACGTCTGTGCATTTGCCGGTGCATATACACTAAATGGCACGCCTACACCTTTGCCGCTACCAAAACTGATTTTAAAATGCTTCCTGTCCTTACTCAACGCCCCTTCTACATGCAAATCATACGGCAATGGAGAAGACAACTTCGTCCCCTTTTCCTGTTTCGCCATATAAGGAGCATTGGCAGGATCAGCATTGATCGCTGCTATCTCTGCTTTTGTCAATAACTTAAACCCTGCAGGAATTCCTTTGAATTTAGCAGCATGAATCGTCTGGATATATTCATCGCGTACTATCGGCTTCAACTCCGTCGGCTTATCTCCTGTAAATGGCTGGAATACAGAACTCAGATCTCCACACACGGTACGCCTCCATGTACTGATATTCGTTTCTATCACCTTCTTACCGGTCTTATGCTCCAGGAATTTTTCTAAGAACTGTAAAGTAGACGTATGATCAAACACCTGTGAATTCACCACCCCGCCCCTGCTCCATGGCGATGCAATTACCAGGGGTACACGATACCCTAACCCAATCACACTCTCCCGTACATCATCAGCCTCCATCCCTTTCTTTTTCATCTCCTGCGCTCTTGTCACATATTCCGCCGCCAGATCAATCCCTTTAGATGCTTTACCATGGCCCGCTCCATGTGGTGGCACAAATGGTGGTACGTGATCAAAATCTCCATCATTTTCATCATATGCCAAGATGAAAACAGTTTTCTTCCACACTTCCGGGTTCTGTGTAAGTATATCCATTACTTCTGAAATATACCATGCACCATACCAGGGTGAGCCCGGATGATCAGAAAATGCCTCAGGTGCTACCAACCAGGATACGGTCGGCAACTGTCCTGTTTTCACATCTTCACGGAACTGGTATAATACATCTCCTTTAGGTACATTCACCACTCTCTCCTCATTGCCATCATGATAATGCAGTGGGGTGAGCTTGTGGTAATCAGGATCTTTCTTATTCGTTACAAAAGCTTTATCATGTAGGTTCTTCTCACGCTGAGACAGCGCGGCATACTTTTCTGCATTATACTGCTCATGGTGTTTTCTCCATTCTGCCAGTTTCTCTTCACGATCCGCTCTCTCATCATGCGGTAGTGTTTTATCTTCCAGTTCTTTTTGCAGATGGGCTATTTGTCTTTGTACATGCTGCAAATGCGCTTCGGATAACTGCGGTTTATATTGTGTAAAGAATTCCAGTGGATTGTCTGTAAAGTTCGCCAGCCATGCATCTTCTTCTCCATCAAACCCTACCCCTACACTCAGTTCATTCTGGTACACCTTCCATGAAATACCGGCATCTTCCAGTCTTTCAGGATAAGTGGTCCAGCTACCTGGTTCAGGATAATCACACTCGTTATTACGTACGGCGGGAATCCCTTCCTGGTTGCGGAGTGTACCACTCCAAAAGTACAAACGATTCGGTGTAGTGCCCGTGAGGGAGGAACAAAAGTTCTGGTCACAGATCGTGAAAGCATCTGCCAGTGCATAGTAGAATGGAATATCCTCACGTGTGTAATACCCCATCGTCATCGGCAGGTGTGCATATTCCTTATTGCCGGAGCGTTTTACATCGAGCCATTTATCATACTTACCTCCATTACGTGCATCTACCTGGTTCTCCCAGCTATGTGGCAATGAACTCATCCAGGTGGCTTTGGAATCTTTCAGATCCAACCGGAAAGGTGCATAGGTTTCGCCTTCTTTGTTCGATTGCAGCCATACCAGGTTTTGATTGGGCAACTGAATAGCACGTGGATCATTGAAACCGCGTACACCCCGCAGTGTACCATAGCAGTGATCAAACGACCTGTTTTCCTGCATGAGGATCACGATGTGCTCAGCATCCAGGTATGTAGTGCCGGGAGCGGGGTCAATGGCCAATGCTCTTTGAATGGCAATGGGCAATACACCCGCCAATCCGGCACCGCCGGATAATAATGCAGCTTTTTTTAGAAAGTCTCTCCTGTTATCCATATTCCAGACAAGTTATTGTAGAAGTTACAATCTACTAAGCGGAATTGAAAAGATTCATACTTTTTTAATACTGCACGCCTGTTTGATTATAGTCTTGCTTTCATTTACAGCAATGGGGTTTAAAGGCTTTTCGCTGAAAGTACAATGCGGTAGCAATTAAAGATTATCATTATCTTTCAGACGATAGACTTGTTGTTTGACTAATAAAAATTGTGACTATGCGAAAGAAACTGCTGTTATACCCAGCCATCATTGGCGTATTTGGTAGTCTTACCTGGCTGGTGATCCGGCAGGGCAACCATCTACCCCTGAAGACTGGTACAGCCGGCCTTGTCAACAACGCTACGGCCCCTGCCGCTCACGGTGCTGCTACAGGCGCTGGCATTGGGGCCACCTTATTGCATAATATGCAACAGCCTCTTTCCTTATTATTATTCCAGGTACTTATCATCGTATTCGTAGCAAGGATATTTGGATGGCTGGCCAATCGCATCGGCCAACCTTCGGTAGTAGGTGAAATTATTGCAGGTGTATGTCTCGGCCCTTCTCTCTTCGGTATGTTGTGGCCGGAAGGAAAAGAATTCCTGTTTCCTCCTGATAGCTTTAAGAACCTGCAGTTCCTTAGCCAGATTGGTCTTGCCTTCTTCATGTTTGTAGTAGGTATGGAACTGGATGTAGCCAAGGTGAAAAATAAGGCGCACGATGCAGTGATGATCAGTCATGCCAGCATCGTACTGCCCTTCTTCCTGGGTGTATTGCTGGCTTATAACCTGTATACACAATTTTCTGTACCGAATGTGAGCTTCCTGTCGTTTGCCCTGTTTATGGGTATTGCCATGAGTATTACGGCATTTCCGGTACTGGCACGCATTGTACAGGAGCGCAAGCTAACGGGTACACCGCTGGGTATATTGGCTATTACCTGTGCAGCAGCTGATGATGTGACTGCATGGTGCATACTGGCGGTAGTGATTACAGTGGTAAAAGCGGGTTCTATCTGGAGCGCATTGATTACCCTGGTCATGGCCCTGGCTTTCCTCGGTGTAATGCTGTATATAATCAAGCCTTTCCTGGCCAGGAAAATTCCACAGCTCATGGCTGCCGGAAAAGAAAAAGCAACTGTAGCAGTTGCATTTTTCGTGATGTTGTTTTCTGCATTTATAGCAGAAACCATTGGTATACATGCCTTGTTTGGTGCGTTTCTCGCAGGTGTAATTATTCCTGCGGAAGCTTCCGTACAGAAATTGCTGACAGATAAACTGGAGGATGTAAGTGTGCTTTTATTATTACCTATTTTCTTTGCATTTACTGGTTTACGAACGCAGATTGGTTTGCTGGGTCAGGGTCACCTGTGGGCAGCGTTTGGACTGATCATGCTGGTGGCTGTAGGTGGTAAACTAGGTGGTAGTGCACTCACGGCAAAACTGATGGGGCAACCATGGGCCGAGTCGCTGGCCATTGGCGCCCTGATGAATACAAGAGGGCTGATGGAGCTGGTGGTATTGAATATCGGGTATGACCTGGGTATCCTGTCTCCTGAAGTGTTTGCTATGCTGGTGTTGATGGCGCTGACCACGACCTTTATGACCGGGCCGCTGCTGGACCTGGTCAAAAAGATTTCGGCAAATAAGTTGCAGGTAAGTAATGCTTAAATAAAAAAGAGCTTCTGTTATACAGAAGCTCTTTTTTTATAGAGATAATACGAATAGATCATAGCGTAGGCTGTACAGGAAAGTGGTATAATCAGTAATAACCTGTGCACCCAGGATATTGGGACCACAATACTCAATACGAAACCTGTGAGCCCACCTGCAAAAAACCATTTGGAACAGGCCTGATGTGTCTTTCTCCATATTTCCTCATCAGACAATGTCCAGGGTGTGCGGATGCCTATGAAATAATTTGGTTTGACACTGTTGGTGAGGTTCGACATGATAGCAAGGAACAGGAAGACAGCCTGGGGAATAGTACGCTCCCCCACCCAGTGCTGCGCTGCAAATACAACTAAAATAAGCGGAAGTGAGCTGATAAAGTGTGTGCCTACCCAGATGATATTGTAATATTTTGTGGATATTGGTTGTTTCCCCGACTTCTTTTGCACACTGAACATCCAGTAAACAAACCCGTTGACAATGGTACATAGTAAAACCATAACCAGGTTTGAAGCCGTATCTGTACCCAGGTCTACACCTGTAAGCGTACAAATGAGGATGATATCGAAAAATATAATGATAGCGAGTTTGAAATAATAGAGCCAGGCAGATTTGGCAACTATCGTAGGCAATGTCATGACCAGGTAGACGAATCCAATTACAATTGTAAACATGATGACAAAAGCAATGGGGCTCATGTAGCTGTCCACTACCCAACCGTTGTTGGTAACGGAGTAATGAGCGGGCACCTGGGCCGGGAGTCGGTCTGCCCGGTAGGGCAATACAATCCAGGGGATGGCAATAAGGAATACAAATGGCAGCTCTTTCAGCCAGTTATTTGTTTTCATAAGCAGGTGTTTTATGGAATGACGGAGTGAATTGTAAAACCCATTTTAATAACTCATCCACAACAGTGGTGTTAAGGGAGTAATAGATGTATTGTCCCTTTTTTTCACTGGTCAGGAGTTCAGCTTGTTTGAGGAGATCCAGGTGATGAGAGATGGTGGGTTTTGAAAATTGGAAGTGGTCCGCGATCTCGCCAGCCGTTTTGTCTCCGTCTTTGAGGAGTTCCAGAATGTCGCGACGGGTTTTGTCGTTGAGCGCTTTGAAGACGGTGTTCATGGGTTATATATTTAGACAAATATCTAAATAATAGGGTTAATAATCAAATTAAATTTGTGGCATAAAAAAAGCCGCTCGGTGTGAGCGGCTTTTTTCAATGTTTTATTACTTGATTACTTGTGCGTTGTCTTCTTCTTTGCGGCTACCGGCTTTTTAGTAGTTGTTGCTTTCTTTGCCGGAGCTTTCTTTTTTGCTGTAGTTGCTGCTTTCTTCTTAGCAACCGGAGCCTTTGCTTTTGAAGCCGATGTTGCTTTCACCTTCGCCTTTGCTTCTGGTGCCGGCGCTAACTTAGCCGGAGGTGGAAACTTAGATTTATCTACACCTGTCGCCTTATCATCCAGCATCAGGGCCAGAGATTCTTTCAGTATCTCTTCTTTTTCAGCCTGGAACTGTTTCATTTTATCTTTCGGAATACGCAGATCATAGCTATTATCTGGTCCTGACATCATTCTTGCGAAATCTGGGTTCAGGTGTTCCAGCTGTGCCTGTTCGATATTCAGTTTCTTTGCGATCGCATCGAGGCGGTATTTGCCGGAGATGTTGAACTCTACAGTATTATACATTTCTTCTTCTGTCAGTTCAGTAGAAGGGTAGTTTACCGCAGCAGCCGGAACATTGATCGTGCTTATGCCAGGATTGTCGCTGTTGTTATCGTTCCCCACACCGAAGAAGGTATTGAACCTATCGAGGATGTAACCGGTCGCGATGAATTTGTACACATGGTTCCTGGATTCAGCAGGCAGGAAATACTGCATGCCCCAGAAATCGCTGCGTCCACTTGCTGCCATAGCGCGCTGTACGCCACCAGGACCGCAGTTGTAAGCCGCTACTACCAGTAACCAGTCGCCGAACTGGTTGTACAGTTCATTGAGGAACTTAGCCGCTGCTACAGTGGATTTGTAGAAGTCTTTACGTTCATCTACTTTCTTACCTACGCTCAGACCGAAGATGCGTGCAGTACCCGACATAAACTGCCAGGCGCCTACAGCTCCCACGCGGGAACGGGCGTTGGTATTAAAACTAGACTCAATAACCGCCAGGTATTTCATTTCCTCAGGGATACCATGCTCTCTGAAGATTTTCTCTACCATTACGAAATAAGGCTGACCCCGGGAGATCATTACCTGCAGGTGTTGGCTATACCTGCTGGCAAAGTTATTGATGTATCCAGCTACAATGTTGTTGTTGATCTGTTCATAGACCTTTGGATTGCTGATGCTGGACGGCAGGCTCTGTGCGTTCTGACGCACGGCCTGAGAAGTTACTGAAGGTACAACAACTGTGTCCTTGGGTAACCGAACTTTGTGGTTCAATACCGTAGTATCTGGGCCTCCTATGGGAGTAACCACCTTCTTAGGTACGCCGTTGCCACCAATCGCTTCAAAATGCCATGCACCCAAGGTTGGTAACAGCAGTAGTAAAAAGATTTTCCTCATACACATATTTATTTTAAACAGGAGTGACCTGCTTTGATTGCATAATTTCATCTGCAATATCTAACAGGCTCGCTTCGCTAAATTGCTTTGTGATGATCTGTACACCATAAGGCATCCCGTTTGAATGCCGTTGCAAAGGTACGGAAATTGCCGGAACTCCGGCCAGGTTTGCCAGTACCGTGTAGATATCTGCCAGGTACATGGCAATAGGGTCATCTGTTTTCTCCCCTATTTTAAAAGCTGTCGATGGCACAGTTGGCATCAAAATCGCATCATAAGTTGACAGGATTTCTGATAATTTATTGACCACCAGTCTCCTCACTTGCTGTGCTTTCGTAAAGTAAGCGTCGTAATATCCTGCGCTTAGCACGAAAGTGCCCAGTAATATACGTCGTTTTACTTCTATGCCGAAACCTTCCGACCTGCTTTTCTTATAAAAATCTGTTAAATCTAAATTTTGTAGCGGTGTCCTATGTCCATATTTTACCCCATCGTAACGGGAAAGATTGGAAGAAGCCTCTGCTGTAGTCAACACATAATATGCTGGAACTATATAGTCAAGATAGGCGAAATCCACCGCTGATACTGAATTCCCTGCGGCTTCCAGTTCTTCAAAAAAGCTTTGGTACTCATCCTTCATTTCGGGGTCCAGTCCCGGGTGAAACAACGCGTCCTTTAAATACGCAATTTTCCGGGATTTATTGTGTTCCCTTGTCTGATAATCAGGAACTTCTTCTGAAGATGCTGTACTATCGTAAGCGTCAGGTCCTGCTATTTGTTGGAGTACACCTGCCACATCCGCAACATTCCTGCCAAAGATACCGATCTGGTCAAAAGAGGATGCATAAGCGATCAGTCCGTAGCGGGAAATCCTGCCATAAGTTGGTTTTAAACCAACAATACCACAAAAATCTGCCGGCTGACGTACAGAGCCGCCGGTATCGCTACCCAGGCTCACCATGCACAAACCAGCCTGCACCGCTACCGCCGACCCACCTGATGAACCACCAGGTACACGACTGGTATCCAATGCATTGAGTACCGGTCCATACGCCG
Organism: Chitinophaga sp.; assembly: GCF_039596135.1. Taxonomy (GTDB): domain Bacteria; phylum Bacteroidota; class Bacteroidia; order Chitinophagales; family Chitinophagaceae; genus Chitinophaga. The sequence continues at coordinate 71,263 of NZ_JBCNKH010000008.1, read as the reverse complement.
AATTCTCATTGGTAGACCCCATTGCAAACTCATCACAATTGAGATTACCTATCAGAATGGCATCTGCCGCCAGCAATCTTTCGATCGCGGTGGCAGAATACATAGACGTAAACCCTTCCAGCATCTTCGATGCCGCACTTACTTTATGCCCCTTGTAGCAGATCACATCCTTTATCCCGATCACAACGCCCCCCAGCGCTCCCAGCTTTTCCCCTTTTTGTAAACGGGCATCCAGCTCAGCTGCTTTTTGAAGGGCTTCCTCTTCCCAAACCTCCAGGAATGCATTCAGATGTTTTGTCTTTGCTATACGGTCCAGGTAATATTGTACCGCTCCCGTACAGGTTATGCTGCCGGCGTATAATGCTTCATGAAAAGCCGATATACTGCTGAATTCAGACAAAGCCAAACCAGTTAATTGCTTGAAAAAATAAAATATCAGGTCAAACTCGTAAGCCGGACACAAAAGTGTTGTGTCCAGGTTGTGGCATACTTCAGGTTTTATGACGTGGAAATGCTAGTCTATGACTATCATAGGCACACGACTTCTCCTTTTCGTTTGAATTCTCTTAGTCAATAGAAGCTCAGGGAAGGAATTAAGCTCCTTTCTGATCTGTAGTAGAAGGTGTTTCCTTCATTCCCTCTTCGATCTCCTTACGTACATTGTTTTTGGCATCATTGAACTCACGGATACCCTTACCCAGTCCGCGCATCAGTTCAGGAATTTTCTTACCGCCAAATAACAGTAATACAACCAGGGCGATCAACAGCAGTTCGCTCATACCCAGATCCTGGAACAATAACAGTGGTGATTTTACAATAACGGCAGTCATTTTCTCTGTTTTAAAATGTTAAGCTAACAAAGATAGGTAATAAAATCCGGGATTCAATTGTACTGCCCGAAGATCAGAGAAACTTTTAATTTTATTTTAAGAGAGGGCAAACGGGGTCATCAAGGGGCTATTTCCCTGCAGGAGTCAGATCAGGTGAGTTGTAGAGATGGGTGGTATCGGGAGGTGACAAAAAAAACGGGAACCGGAACGGTCCCCGTTATCACTAATTTCCCTGTATTTATACTAAACCCTTTTTTCTTTAATACGAGCAGCTTTACCAGCACGTTCACGCAGGTAGAACAGTCTTGCTCTTCTTACTTTACCAACTTTGTTCAGTACGATACCATCAATGTTTGGAGAGTACAGCGGGAAAACCCTTTCTACACCAACTCCGTCAGAGATCTTTCTTACTGTGAATGATGCGGTAAAACCAGTACCCTGGATTTTGATTACATCACCTTTGAAGGACTGGATTCTTTCCTTGTTACCTTCAACAATTTTATAGTTTACAGTGACATTGTCACCGGCTTTAAACTTAGGGTAGTTTTTTGTATTACCTGTCAGTTGCTCGTGAACAAAAGAAATCGCGTTCATCTTTCAAATTTATTTATCGGACTGCAAAGGTAGGTGAGAAATCTACAACTTCCAAATAACAGTGCAATTTATTAAGGAATAATTTTTTAATTGATTGAAAATGAGTTCAAATTTGGCTTAAGTTTTTTAATGGATGAAGTTGGTGGCCCCTGTGGGGATGACCACTCTCAATGCTTATCCAGCAAATCCGGCCTGCGTTCCTTCGTCCTTTCCAACGCCATCTCGTGCCGCCAGTTATCAATCTTCTTATGATCCCCACTCATCAACACCTCCGGCACCTTCCAGCCCCTGAACTCCTCGGGACGGGTATATACCGGTGGCGCCAGCAGGTTATCCTGGAATGAATCCAGCAAGGCTGATTGCTCATCATTCAGCACCCCCGGAATCAGCCGACCTATCGCATCTACCAGTACCGCTGCCGCCAACTCGCCGCCGGAGAGTACATAATCGCCTATAGAAATCTCCTTTGTCACGAAATGCTGACGAATCCGCTCATCAATACCTTTATAATGGCCACACAGCATGAGTAGATTACCCTTCAGGGACAGCTGGTTGGCAATCCCCTGGTTCAGGGTTTCTCCATCCGGTGTCAGGTAGATCACCTCATCGTAGGTAATCTTCTCCTGCAGGGTCTCAATGGCCCTTACGACCGGCTCCAGCATCATCACCATACCTGCCCCGCCCCCGAACTGATAATCATCTACCTGTTTTTGCTTCTGGGTAGAATAATCCCGGAGGTTATGGGTATGTATTTCCAGCAAGCCTTTCGTCTGCGCCCGCTTTAATATCGAGTGCGAAAAAGGGCTTTCCAGCAACCCTGGCTGTACGGTAATAATATCGATCCTCATGTGTTAATAATTCTAATCCAGGTAAATATCCATCAATCCTTCGGGCAGGTCTACATGCACAATCTGCCCTTTCTTATCCACCTTCACCAGCGATTGCTCATTCAACGGCAGCAACACCTCCTTCTCCTTATACATAATCTTCAGCAATACCTGCATGGGCATTTCGATCACTTCTTCTATCACCCCCAGTTCACCCAGCTCTTTGTCATGCACAGTAAAGCCCAGCATGGCCAACGGTGCTGACGACGACGCCTGTGCCTTGAAGTCTGCCTCACCCAGGTAAACAGGTGTTTGTACCAGCTTACGGGCAGCTTCCTTGGTATCAATGCCTTCCAGCTTTACAAAGGTATGCTCATGATCCTTCACACTGGCTTTCTGCACAAAATAAGGTATAAAGCTGTTTTTCCGCTCTTCCAGGAAGATGGCTTCCACCCCTTGCAGGGAAGTCCGTTTTCCCAGGCTGTGCTTCAGCACAAACTCCCCCTGTAATCCAAATACAGATACCAGCTTCCCTATGCTAAAGTAGTTATTCATTATCTGACGACTAATAAGTAAAAAGGGAAATACCCTTGAGTATTTCCCTTTCAGTATTTTATTTGAAAGCTGAATTAAGCTTCGCCACCTTCCTGTGGAGCAGAAGCATCTTCTACTCTTCTCACAACTGGTGTAGCGATTCTGGCTTTCTTGTGGCTATCGCGACGTGCAGCAACTTTCTGCTCGTGTTCAGCCTGCCATTGTTCGAATTTCTGGAAAGCGGTAGGCTCGTCGAACAGACCCAGCTTCACACCTCTCAGCAGGTGTTTCAGGTACAGAACACCTTTGAAAGACAGGATTCTTCTAACGGTATCAGTTGGCTGAGCACCTTTCTGTAACCAACGCAGTGCCTTTTCAGTATCAATGTTGATAGAAGCAGGAACTGTCAGTGGATTGTAAGTACCGATCTTCTGGATGAATTTACCATCTCTTGGCGCGCGAGCATCGGCAACTACGATAAAATAAAAAGGTCTCTTCTTAGCGCCATGACGTTGTAATCTGATCTTGACTGGCATAAATAATTCGAATTATTTTTTTGCGAGTTGTTAAAAAATATTATTCAATTGGGGCAGCAAAAGTAATCTTAAAAAGAATTAGTTCAAAATATTTTCTGTTAAAAATTCCATTTGCTGCAAAAAGTTTCATTTCCAGTTTATCTGGTTTGGTACTGAAAGCTGGCTTTTTTATCTGCCCATTGCTCTCAGACCTCTACCTCCCGCACCAAATTTATTCATTTGTTTCATCATCTGGCGCATTTGTTCAAATTGTTTCATAAACTGGTTCACATCCTGGATGTCTTTTCCGGCGCCTTTCGCAATACGGCGGCGGCGGCTGCCATCAATCAGGTCTGGATTGCTACGTTCTGCCGGGGTCATAGAGCCAATGATGGCTTCTATACCTTTGAAGGCGTCGTCGCTGATGTCAATATCCTTGATAGCCTTACCGATACCTGGGATCATGCCCATCAGGTCTTTCAGGTTACCCATTTTCTTGATCTGGTTCAGCTGTTCACGGAAATCATCAAAATCAAACTGGTTCTGACGGATCTTCTTTTCCAGCTTTTTAGCCTGCTCTTCGTTGAACTGTGCCTGTGCACGTTCTACCAGGGTGGTGATATCACCCATACCCAGAATACGCTGTGCCATACGCTCAGGGTAGAACACATCGAGGGTATCCAGTTTTTCGCCCATGCTCACGAACTTGATGGGCTTTTCAACTGTGTATTTGATAGTTAACGCAGCACCACCACGGGTATCACCATCCAGTTTTGTGAGTACTACCCCACTGAAGTCCAGGCGCTCATTGAAGGCTTTGGCAGTATTTACGGCATCCTGACCTGTCATGGAGTCCACGACGAAGAGGATTTCGTTTGGTTTTACAGCGGCCTTTACATTGGCCACCTCGGTCATCATAGCTTCATCGACTGCCAGACGACCGGCGGTATCGATGATCACGACTGTATTGCCATTCTGCTTAGCCTGTGCGATCGCATTCTGGGCGATTTTCACAGCGTCCTTGTTTTCAGGTTCGCTGTAAACTTCCACACCAATCTGCTCACCCAGTACTTTCAGCTGATCGATCGCCGCAGGGCGGTAAATGTCAGCAGCCACCAGCAGGGGCTTTTTACCTTTTTTAGTTTTGAGGAAGTTGGCCAGTTTACCGGAGAAAGTGGTTTTACCGGAACCCTGCAAACCTGCTATCAGGATCACTGAAGGGTTGGCTTTGATATCCAGTTCAGCTTCGGTGCCCCCCATCAGTTCTGCCAGCTCGTCTTTCACGATTTTCACCATGAGCTGACCCGGAGAAATGGCAGTAATTACCTTTTCACCCAGCGCTTTTTCCCTTACCCTGTCGGTAAAGTCTTTCGCTATTTTATAGTTAACATCCGCATCTACCAGCGCACGGCGGATTTCCTTTACGGTACTGGCAATATTTATTTCACTGATACGGCCCTCACCTTTCAACTGCTTGAAGGCGGAGTCGAGCCGCTCTGATAATGATTCAAACATCAGAAACCTGTTTTTAATTAAGCCGGGAAATAGCTTAAGGGTTGCAAAAATAATCAAAAGTTAGCGAAATGGAACAGCAAAAAATCCCCCTTTCGCCTTCAGCAAAAGGGGACTTTTTGGATAAGGGGGCCCCGGCAACAGAAACAGGGTATGATCTTAGACATTACCCGTAGATACCCCGGAGGTATTCCGTACATATCCCGTATCTTTATAGATACGACTTATGTACGGTTTATATACGGGATATGTACGGCTTATATACGGAATATCTCCCTGAGAACGCTATAGGAACACCGAAGCCGGACTATGGGTCCGGCAGGAAATAAAAAAAGGATAATACCCACCGGTATTATCCTTTTTCAATATGCTAAAGAGTAAATCTTAGTTACCCAGGTAGTTTCTGAGCAGTTTGCTGCGGCTGGTAGTTCTCAGCTTGGTGATCGCCTTATCCTTGATCTGGCGAACCCTTTCGCGGGTCAGGCCGAACTTCTCCCCTATATCTTCCAGAGACATCGGATGTTCTACCGCGATACCGAAGTACAGCATGATAACATCTTTCTGACGATCTGTGAGTGTAGATAAAGAACGTTCTATTTCGCGACGCAGTGAATCGTGGTGGTCCAGTTCTTCATCTGCGCTGCTTGCATTTGGATTTTCCAGTACATCCAGGAGAGAATTATCTTCTCCGTCAATGAAAGGTGCATCCATAGATACGTGACGTGCAGCGACACCTAATGTAGCTTCTACTTCTTCTGTATTGATTTCGAGAATAGTAGCCAGTTCGTCTGGCGATGGCTCTCTCTCAAATTCCTGTTCGAGCTGGGAATATGCTTTGCTGATCTTATTGCTCAGGCCTACTTTGTTGAGCGGCAGACGAACGATGCGGCTTTGTTCTGCCAATGCCTGCAGAATAGATTGACGAATCCACCATACAGCATAAGAGATAAATTTAAAACCACGTGTTTCATCGAAACGCTGTGCAGCCTTGATAAGACCGAGGTTGCCCTCATTAATCAGATCACTGAGGGATAAACCCTGGTTCTGATATTGCTTGGCAACAGATACCACGAAGCGCAGGTTAGCCTTTGTAAGCTTTTCCAGTGCTCTCTGATCTCCTTGCTTAATGCGGATAGCCAGGTTCACTTCTTCCTCCGGCGTGATTAAGTCTACTTTCCCAATTTCCTGTAAGTATTTCTCCAGTGATTGGGACTCACGGTTTGTGATGGACTTAGTGATTTTGAGTTGGCGCATTGACATAAAGACTCGGAACAGTTACAGGTGAATAAAACGTTACCTTTTTGATGAATGCCAGACAAAAATAAGTTTTTTTAGATAGTAGCCAAAATAAATTGTTACTTGTTGAATCATTTTTAAGCAAAAACGTTTCACCATTCACAACATATATCTGAGAAGGCTGAAATGCTCATCTGACAGTAAATTGCTGTGAAAGAAGTGCTGCGAAACGCTAATGTATCGTTAATTTTCATAATAGAATTGTTATTTATAAAGTGTAAAAAGATTTGGGCAATTATTAAAAAAAAACGCAAAATAATTTTGACAGAATAAATAATTTTCTATAATTGCAGCCAGATGATATTGATTTACTAATTACTTTGAGCGATGTCTAAGAAAGTGCAATATGAGTTGGAATACCCCGTACGGTGCTCACCCAGTATCTTATATGAATTCCTATCTACACCTGCAGGATTACAGGAGTGGTTTGCGGATAAAGTGGATTACAGGGACAACGTATTTTCCTTCTCCTGGAATGGATCTGTTGAAGAAGCTGAAGTGCTGGAACAGGAAGAAGATGAATTTATTCGTTTACATTGGAAACATGCGCCCAAAGAAGAATTCTTTGAATTTCGCATTGCCATTTCTGAAGTAACTAACGAGACAATCCTGGTTGTAAGGGATTTTGCAGAGAAAAAAGAAATAGCTGACCAAAGCCAACTCTGGGATTACCAGGTGAAAGACCTGTTCCATCGTATTGGCAATTAACACCAACCGTTTCACAAGCCGCGCAATAACTGTAGTAGTAGTGTATAATCGTTCACTACGCCAGGTATTAGTCCCTCCCAGTTCTCCAACGGCCAGGGCTTTGCGATCTTAATAAATGGAAGCCGGTGTATAAGCATTTCAAATTCCGATGCCGGCAAAGCTGATATAGATCTGAAATTCCCATTCTCAAAATCGTGATGCCAGGGATCGTCTTCCCTTACATAAATCTGAAACTGAGCGGCAGCTAATGCCTGCCTGCCATCGATGATTGTCTGCGAATACCGCTGTTTCAACTCCCCACCGAGATGCAACGTGGCGATAAAGTAATGTCCCCACCAGAACATGGTCCGGAATGCGAAAATATCCTCACGATTGAAGTAACGTGGATAATCCAGCATGATGTAAGGCAAATCTTTGTAACGTTCTCCTTTGCTTAGTTTACCTGCCCCGTCTCCAGGAAAAGACATTTCCTGTAAGGGAAGTGCTGCCTGTAAGGCCACATGCAGGTCGCCCAGCAGGCTCATCACCTTCTGCAAAATGTTATTTTTCAGATAAATCCAACCAGGATTTGCTACAAGTGCCTGTTCCTCAACAGTCAGGATTGCTTTGTTCATAGGTGCAAAGATAAATTTAACCTTATTTTAAACGCTGATAGTCGGGACTATCGGAAATCATGTTAAATTTGCCAATTCTAAGGGCCCGCATCTACAGTTAAATGCAATTGCAGTAATACTGACAGCGGTCTTTTTAGTACTAAAATACAGCACCTTAACGTTAGAGCAGGAGTGAAAAAACTGGATAAGTTAATTATTAAGACCTTTCTGGGGCCCTTTGTGGCTACCTTCTTTGTCACCTTGTTCGTACTCATCATGCAATTTCTCTGGAAATACATTGATGACCTGGTGGGCAAGGGACTTGATACACCTGTGATTATTGAACTAATCACTTATACCAGCGCTAACCTGGTATCGCTGGCACTCCCGCTGGCGGTACTCCTGTCGTCTATCATGACCTTCGGTAACCTGGGCGAAAGCTTCGAACTCGTTGCCATCAAATCGTCCGGTATCTCCCTGCTCCGTTTCATGCGCCCTGTGCTTGTCTGCTGTACTATCATCGCCATACTGGCTTTCCTCTTTAACAACTACGTGATGCCGGTAGCCAACCTCCGTGCCAAATCACTCCTCTACGATATTACAAACTCCAAACCCGCCTTCAATATCAAGGCCGGTGTGTTCTATACAGATATTCCTGACTATACCATCAAAGTAGCCAACAAGGAAAAGGATAACAAAACCATTCACCAGGTTATGATCATTGATCACAGCCCAGGTGGCGGCGACAAACTGATCCTGGCCAAAAAAGGCGAAATGGTACTGTCTAACGACAAACGCTTCTTATACTTCATCCTGGAAAACGGCTGGCGCTATGAAGAACGCGGCAACCGCAACTTCAACCAGCCAGGTGACCTGATCAGACTGGGCTTCAGCCAGTATAAAAAAGCATTTGACCTGAGCTCTTTTGCCTTCAGCCGCCTGGATATGGGCCTCTTCGCCTCTAACCAGCAGATGCTGAATGTACGACAACTGGATAAAGCCATCGATTCACTGCGGGACCAGGAAAAACTGTTTACCCGTACCGTGAATGTATATATCACCAGCCGCTATCCGTTCGGACAATGGAAAGATACCGGTTGGCTGGCCACTGCCCCGCCTATCAAAACGAAAAACTTCAGGGACCTGGTGCCGGAAGATGCCCGCCGTTATGTATTTGAGAGAACAGAACAGAACGTTCGTGATGGCCAGAGCAACCTGGAAGGTCCTGCCAAGGAATTCCAGGATAAGCACAATACCCTGATCCTGCATAAGGTAGAATGGCAGCGTAAATTTACCCTGGCTTTTTCCTGTATCGTGATGTTCCTGATCGGAGCACCCCTGGGCTCTATCATCCGTAAGGGTGGCCTGGGTACCCCGCTCATCTTTGCCGTTGTATTCTTTGTGATCTTCAATATATTCTTTATGACGGGCGAGAAAATGGCCCGTAAAGACGTAATGGCTACCTGGAGTGGCATGTGGCTGTCAAATATCGTGTTGATGCCTATCGCCATATTCCTGATCGTGAAAGCCATGAACGACTCCAACCTGTTCAATAAAGAATTCTATGTGAGGATTTTCAACAGGATAAAAAAGTTCTTTCAGCAATATACTATTAAACCTACAACCTGAGTAGTTACACGATTTTAGCCTGCGAACTACACAGTATCCAATACCAGCTGACAAGATGAGCGTATGAATCACTATATGCCCATAAGCGTCATGGGGATGCTATGTGATGCCTAATCGCAGGGACTAAAATTCTGTAAACTGCCCGGTATACCTACAACGTTAAAATTCACGAAAATTGAAGACGCTTGTTACACTGTTCGGCAAGAACATATGGTTCTTTGGACCATTCCTGTTATGGGTTATAACAGGAGCTATCCTACAACTCTTCTTCTTCACGCATGAAGAGTTATTTCTGGCTATCAACAGCTTTCATGCTCCCTGGGCAGACATTGTCATGTCCGGTGTCACCTACATCGGCGATGGTATCACCTTTGCCTTTATGCTGGTGGTAATCCTGGTCATGCGCAAGTTCCGGCTGTTTCTCAATGCAGGCTGTATTCTGCTGCTGGTAACTATCCTGGTACAAACTGCCAAACACTTCTTTAACGCTCCCAGGCCTATTAAATACTTCGAAGACCCTGCCATCGTCCATACCGTAAAATGGGTAACCGTTCACGGGGGATGCAGCTTTCCTTCCGGTCATACCACGACTGCCTTTGCCATGTTTTGCTTCCTTTCACTGATTTCGCGCAATAAGATGATGGGACTGGTATTCATCATGCTGGCATTTGTTGCTGCCTGGTCCAGAATTTACCTGGCACAACACTTCTTTATCGATGTGTACGTAGGAAGTATTATCGGTACATGCAGTAGCATGCTGCTTTACATGATATTCGATAAAAGAAAGGGGAATACACCTGCCGAAATTATTCCCGAAGCGGCGATTGGTCTTAGTTGATTTAGTTATTTTTGTTGATTTGTTAATCAGGAAGAATAAGGAGTCTTAACAGATCAATCTAAATTAACGGAATGAAATACCTGCTTATCGCCATTGTGGCTGCTATCCTGTTCGTTCCCTTTCTAGGGCATGTGCACCTGTTTGACTGGGACGAGATCAACTTTGCGGAAGCAGCAAGGGAGATGCTGGTAACACACAACTACTCTCAGGTACAGATCGACTTTACTCCTTTCTGGGAAAAGCCGCCGTTATTTATCTGGATGCAGGCTATTAGTATGGCCCTGTTTGGTGTCAATGAATTTGCCGCCCGTTTTCCTAATGCCATCATTGGCATTGCTACCCTCGTTACGCTTTTCAGTATCGGGAAAAAGCTGGCTGATGAAAAGATGGGGTTATGGTGGGCGCTGGCATATGCCGGTTCCTGGTTACCACATTTCTTTTTCAAGTCAGGGATTATTGACCCGACTTTCAATTATTTCGTATTCCTGGCCATCTACTGCGTGTTTCGCGTGCCTTATGCCGCAAAACCGAACAGAACGGCTATCCTGGGTGGCATCTGCCTGGGACTGGCGGTGCTCACCAAGGGCCCGGTAGCAATACTGGTGAGCCTGCTCACCTTTATAGTGTACTGGGTTGTGAAGAAAGGAAAGACAGGAATTAAGCTGCCACAGCTGGGGTTGATTACGGTATTTGCCTTTGTTACAACCGCCCTGTGGTTTGGATATGAACTGCTGGCACATGGCTGGTGGTTTATCAATGAGTTTGTGACTTACCAGCTCCGTTTGCTCACTACGCCTGATGCCGGGCATGGAGGGAACTTCTTCTATCACTGGATTGTATTGCTGGTGGGATGTTTTCCTGCGAGCATTTTCCTGTTTAGTTATTTCAGTGGCGGAAAGGACCGGTCTATTTATAGTGGTGCACAGGGGGCAGACGTAAAAGATTTCAGAACATGGATGTGGGTATTGTTTTGGGTAGTGCTGATCCTGTTCTCTATCGTGGAGACGAAGATTGTGCATTACTCTTCGCTGTGTTATTTCCCATTGAGCTTTTTGGCGGCATGGCAGATATATAGAATTGCTGAAGGGAAAGTGGTATTGCGCGCATGGAATATTGTGCTGATGCTGCTGATTGGTATGCTGATAGGTACGGCCATTACATTGCTGCCGGTGGTGGGGGTGTATAAGCAACAGGTCATATCAGCTATTGGAGACAAGCTTGCGAAGGCAAATTTGCAGGCGGATGTACCGTTTTCATTGTGGGAGAGTGCGTATGGGGCGGTATATTTGTTACTGGTAATTGTGAGTGCAGTGCTGTTGTTTAATAAGAAAGTGAAGGCTGGCATGATGACGTTGTTTGTGAGTACAATAGGTGCGATTCAGATTACAGTCGTGCATTTTACACCGAAGATAGAAGCGTTTTCACAGCGCGCGGCGATTGAGTTTTTTGAGTCGTTTCAGGGGAAGGATGATTATGTGCAGGTGTTGAGTTATCATAGTTATGCACATTTGTTTTATACGAAGAAATTGCCGGCGACGAATAAGAATTATTATAACCAGGAGTGGTTGTTGAAAGGAGCGGTGGATAAGCCGACGTATTTTATTTGCAGGGTGACGGATAGTGAGCTGTGGCGGAAGAATCCGAATTTGGAGGTGATAGGAGAGAAAAATGGGTTTGTGTTCTTTAAGCGAAAATAAATAAACAAAATACAAAGGGTCTGCCTCCGGCAGACCCTTTGTATTTTGTGGGCGAAAAAAAGCAATTAACTATTTTACTGCCGCAGCATACAGCTTATCCACTTCATTCCAGTTAATCACATTCCAGAAAGCAGCGATGTAATCAGGACGCACGTTATGATACTTCAGATAATAAGCATGCTCCCATACATCCAACGCCAGGATGGGTGTGCCGGTTTCCTTTACGATACCCTTCATTAAAGGATTATCCTGGTTTGGTGTCGATATCACCTGCAGTTTCTTTCCAGGTGTAACAATGAGCCAGGCCCAACCAGAACCGAATACTGTTTTTGCAGCAGTATTGAATGCATCCTGGAATTTCTCCCATGAGCCGAAAGAGGCTGTAACAGCAGCTTTCAGGTTGTCGGAAGGAGTTGTTTTAGCCGGTGACAACAATGTCCAGAACAGTGAGTGATTGTAGTGACCACCACCATTATTGCGTATTGCTTTATCATCCGCTTTTACCGTAGCCAGGATTTCGTCCAGCGTCAGGCTTTCGAACTTAGTACCTTTTACAGCGTCGTTCAGGTTTTTCACATAGGCGCCATGATGCTTGTCATGGTGGATTTCCATTGTCGTCTTGTCGATGTGTGGTTCCAGTGCATCAAAAGCATAAGGCAACGCAGGCACAGTAAAAGGAGCTTTTGGACTATTTCCGTTCGTTTCGTTTTTCCCTTTCAATGAAGCAGCACTCACCATACCGGTAGGATTACCTACAGCAGCAACTACGCTTGCCAGACCGGCTAACTTTATAAATTCTCTTTTATTCATATACCAGGTATTAAAAATTATGATGAAGAATGAATTCAATTTACGACGACATTACTGAATGCCACAAATACTACACCAATTATTAAAAAATTTAATTAATGACTGCGTTGTGGCAACTACGTATTTCACGGTTTATTCCTAAAATAACGCCTATAAATCACAATCTTTTGAAATTAATTGTTATTTTACCATAGCTTTCATGTGAAACTTTAACAAATTTTTTTATTTGATCGTAAAAATTATTTGTCCCGAAACTACATGATGACGAACTAATATATGTAGTACGCTAATTAACTAGCCTTATAGGCTTCAACCTTATGCCGATACATATCTCTACACTTAGGGGCGGGTGCTGATACAATATTATTTTTTTAAATTATACAATCGTATTCCAATTTATACCATTCGTTGTTCATAAATTTTTTTATGCCAGGCAAAATGAGAGAATTAGAAGAACATATTAAAAAACAACAACCAGAAACAAACAACTATACACCATCCTTTTACAGGTTGGGAAACGCCGAAGAGTATAAAGCTCTCATCAGCTTATTGAGCAGTAACCCGCATATCCGCGTTCATGATCATCTCCTGTCACAGTTAAAAGAACTCATTAAGATCAGCAACCCTACAAAGAGGCTGACCCCTGAAGAATATGAGCAACATTTAGCCGCTTACGTTGGAGATCGGGTGCTGGAAGAAATCGGGGTATGGGTATATTATCCATGGGCTGACAGGGTCGTTCACATTGTAGATGAAGAAGATTTTATTGCATTGCGCACAAGCCGCAACCAGCATAAGATCATGAAAGAAGAAATAGCGAAGCTGCGTGCAAAGAAAATTGGTATCATCGGCCTCTCGGTAGGTGGCAGCATCGCCCTCACTATTGCCATGGAAAGGGTATGTGGAGAATTGAGACTGGCAGACTTTGACAAGATAGAGCTAACCAACATGAACCGTATTCGTACGGGAATACATAATATACAGGTATCCAAGGCTGTGGTCGCAGCCAGGGAAATCGCAGAACTGGATCCTTTCATCAAAGTAAAATGTTACCTGGATGGTGCAACAGCGCAGAACCTGGATGACTTCTTTACTGCTGATGGTAACCTGGATGTGCTGGTAGAAGAATGCGATGGAATAGATATAAAAATTCTGAGCCGGGTAAAGGCGAAAGCCCTGCAAATTCCGGTAGTAATGGACACCAATGACAGAGGGATGGTGGATGTAGAGCGTTTTGATCTTGAGCCCGACAGGCCCCTGCTCCATGGTTTTATCCCTGCCGATCTGGACCTGGAACGCCTGAAAGGGTTGACTGATGCAGAGAAATTACCCATCTTCCGCCCCATGGTTGCGCTGGATGATATGTCTGCGAGAATGAAATACTCCCTGAGCGAAATTGGTAAAACCATCACCACCTGGCCCCAGCTGGCCTCCTCCGTCGTATTGGGAGGTGCTGCGGTTACTGACACCTGCAGGCGCATATTGCTGGATCAATACAAGAGCTCCGGCAGGTATTATGTAGACTTCGAGCAGATATTTGTTTAAATCAAGCTGGTTAGAACAGTCTTACAGCACATTCTTTGCAACCGAATGCGGTGCCTGCCTGTTCCCTCCATCTCCCCCGTACCAAGCTATTATTTAAGAGTATCTACATGCAAAATCATGATTACAGTAAGGGCATTTAGAGCACCAGATGATCCTGAAGCCTGCCTGAGGTTTTACAATGGCCACCTTCGGTTATTAGAGATCTATTTCGGGATCGCCAAGATCACGTCCGGCAATGCGGACTGGATGCAACATGAAAATAGCATTGTAATTATTGTAGAAGATGAATCCCGCACCAAAACCTATGGTGGCGCCAGGGTACAGTTGGCAGACGGCGTCATTCCACTGCCTATAGAAACAGCAATCGGCAAGTACGACAGCAAGATCTATGACATGGTGAAACCCGGCAGTGCAGAGATTTGTGCTATGTGGAACTCCAAAGAAGTAGCCGGTATGGGCATCGGTAGCCAGGTACTGGCCAGGGCAGGCGTAGTTCTCGCTGCACAACTGCCGATAGATAATTTCCACGTATTATGCGCCCCCATTACCACCCGTATCGGAAAAAGAGTAGGGTTCATGATCGACGAATCCCTCGGTGACAAAGGCACCTTTTTCTATCCCAAAGACGACTTCGTGGCCACTGCCATGGTGATCAACGACGTCAACGCCCTGGAATATGCAGATCCCAAAGAACGGGAGCTCATCTATGATCTGAGGGAAAATCTTGTACAAACCAAAACAGAAGTCGGCCCCAAAGGCTCCTATGAAGTTAGCTATCAGCTAGAAATACCCGACTATCAATATACCAAAGTGCAGCGTGAAAGGTGAATTTTCTCTAAATTTATCGCATGTTCCGGATCATTACCTTATGGTTATTCGCCCTATTATGCTATGTGCATACACAGGCAGCTGCCCCTTTTGTATATGAGGAAGGCATGCCCCTCACACGTATAGGCAAATACCTTGAATTATTTACTGACAAGTCAAACAAGCTTGGGATCGGAGATGTACAACACGTAGCCTTTACCTCTCCGGGAGAAAATGTACCCAACCTGCAAATCACACCCTATACCCATTGGGCACGGTTCAGCATCGAGAACCCCGGCGCCGCCCGCAAACTGCTGCTGGAGGTAGAATACCCCACCATAGACGATATTACGCTCTTTGAACAGCTCCCCGATGGTACTTTCAAAGAAACCAGGCTGGGTGAATTCACCCAGTTTCACAACAGGATTTTTGATCATCAGAACTATATCTTCCCCCTCGTATTCCAGGCACACAGTAACCATCTGTACTACCTGCGCATCAAGGCGGGAGAACAATTGCAACTCCCTGTCTACATTGGTACCAGGGAGCAGATTACCACCAAGAACAGCTCCCGGGGCCTCATCTTCGGCTTGTATGTAGGGGTGATCCTCGCCATGTCGTTTTATAACCTGTTTATCTTCCTTTCTACCAAGGATAACAGCTACCTGATATATGTATCTTACAACATCTTTGTGGGGCTCACACAGGCTACCCTGCAGGGGTTTGCGTTCCGCTTTCTATGGCCTTCCTGGCCCTGGATGGAAATGCATGCCACCGTGTTGGTACCTATCTTCAACGGGCTAACGGCATTGATGTTCGTACAGCAGTTCCTGCAAACGAAGCAACATTACAAAACAGGGCACCGCCTCATCAACTATGTCATCTATGCATACCTAATATGCTTTATTCCTGCTTTGCTGGATTGGTATATTATAGCCCAGGTGTGGGTACAGCTGGTGGTAAGCGCTGCGGCCGTAATTGTATTCATCGTACCATTGCGGATGAGCCGGATGGGCTATAGCTCCGCCCGTTTCTTCCTGTTGGCATGGTCCGTATTTCTGCTCAGCGTAATCGTATTCGTATTGCGCAATATGAACCTGCTGCCCTATAATGACTTTACGTATTATGCCCTGCAGATAGGCTCAGGCATGGAAGCCCTGCTCCTCTCCTTCGCACTGGCACATAAGATCAATGTATTCAGAGCCGAAGCCCTGCAGGCCTCCCAGGAGAATGAGCGCCTGGTGAGAGAACAGAATATCATTTTGGAAGACAAGGTACATAAACGTACAGAAGAGTTACAAGCCAGCAATGAAGAGCTGAATGTAGCCCTCAAAAACCTGAAAGATGCACAGACCCAACTGGTGGAAAGAGAGAAAATGGCATCCCTGGGTCAGCTCACGGCAGGTATTGCACATGAAATCAACAACCCGATCAACTTTGTCACTTCCAATATCAAGCCACTCAAGCTGGATATAGCCGATATTAAAACCCTGCTTAACAAGTACGATGGCCTGACCACAGCCACCGATATGAAAACAGAACTGCAGGAGATTGCGGCTTACAAACAGGAAATAGATATCGACTACATACACGAAGAAATTGCCTCGCTGATAAAAGGAATTGAAGATGGTGCCACCCGTACCGCTGAGATTGTTAAAGGATTACGTACCTTCAGCCGCCTTGACGAAAGTGATGTGAAGTCAGTAGACCTGCACGAAGGGCTGGACAGTACCCTGGTACTGTTGAAGAACAGCATTCCGCCAAATGTAAAGGTCGTGAAGCACTATGGCACCCTGCCTAAGATTGAATGCTATGCCGGTAAAATGAACCAGGTGTTCATGAACATACTGACCAATGCTTTCAATGCGATTAAAACAAATTCAAATGGCAGGGAAGAAACTGTTACCCTCACTACCTGGCAGGAAGATGAAATGGCGGTAATTAGTATCAAAGATACCGGTCCGGGTATGACAGAAAAGGTAAAGGAGAAGATTTTTGATCCATTCTTTACCACCAAGGATGTAGGCGAGGGCACAGGCCTGGGGCTTTCTATCGTATTCAGTATCATAGAAAAGCACCAGGGACGGATATTGGTAAATACTGCCCCCGGGGAAGGTGCAGAATTTATTATATATTTACCATTGAAGATAGCTGTTATGGCCTAGCGCCATACTCCAATGGTGCCCCCAGACAGGAATATAGCCCTACAATTAAATCATTATCGTTTTTTGTATAAAACATTAGTGGATGAAAGAAAACCGTATCAGGATCCTCTACATTGACGACGAAGTACACAACCTAAATGCTTTTAAAGCCAGCTTCCGCCGCAGTTATGAAATTTACACAGCTAACTCCGCACAGGAAGGGAAGCAGTTACTAAAGAGCATCGATGTACACATCATTATCGCTGACCAGAAGATGCCCGTATCTACAGGTGTTGAATTCTTTAACGAGATTAAAGATACCCTGCCTGACCCCATGCGTATTCTGCTCACTGGCTATACCGATGTGGAAGACATTATCGATGCCATCAACAAGGGGCACATCTTCTCGTATATCAAGAAGCCATGGGATGAGCATGAACTGCACAGAACCATTCAGAACGCGTTCGAAATATATGCCACCCGCAAACAGCTGAAGGAAAAAATCGTAGAACTGGAAAAGATAAATGATGAGTTGAACCGCTTTATCTACTCCACTTCGCATGACCTGCGCTCTCCACTCATGTCTGTACTCGGGATCATTAACCTGAGCAGACTGGATAATTCTGTGACTGACCCCAACGGCTATCTGAATATGATCGAAGTATGTATTCAGAAGCTGGATGGCTTTATTCAAAAGATTATTGAATACTATCGCAATTCAAGGTTAGATGTGGAGTATGAGAAGATTAACTTTGACCATCTGCTGAATGAATGTATCTCACAGTTCAAACACCAGAATACAGCGATAGAGTTCCAGGTAAATGTAGACCAGCCTGTAGAATTTAAAGGAGATACTTTCCGCATCAGTGTAATACTGAACAACCTTATATCGAATGCTGTTAAATACCAGAAGCCGGATGAAGTGCATCCAAAAGTAAACCTGGCTGTAAAAGTGGAACCACACAAGGCAACACTACTGATATCGGATAATGGTATTGGGATATTGAGTGAACACCTGAACAACATCTTCAAGATGTTTTTCAGATCCAAAAATAATAACAAGCCGGGTAGCGGCATTGGCCTTTATATAGTGAAAGAAGCGCTGAATAAGATAGGCGGTACAATCAATGTAGAATCCAAGTATGGAGAAGGTACACAATTTGAAATAAGCATTCCGAACAGAAATGATTTCGATTCCTGATTTACGTGTGATTTTGATAGATGACAATGAAGTGGACCTTCTATTGCACGAAAAGCTGATTGCGATACAGCAGATCAGCCGGACTGTGCTTGCTTTTAATAATGCCAATAAAGCGCTTGAGTTTCTATCGTCGAATATAACCTTACCTCGTATCCCTCCTACTGTAATCTTGTTGGATATACAGATGCCGGAGATGGATGGGTTTGATTTCCTGGAAGCTTTTGACAGTTATCCTGCGAAGATCAAATCGCAGTGCCATGTGATCATGGTATCCTCTTCGCTGGATTATAGTGATATCAGCCGTACGTATGCCAACCCGATGGTGGTGAAGCTGCTGAAAAAGCCTTTGCTGGCTAAGGAGCTGACAGCTGCGGTGGCTGATATTTTCAAAGATTTTTCCTGAGCCCGGGGATTTTTACTTATCCATTATCAGCTTTCTATGTGCGCGCCCCCAGTTGCCGAGTTCTGAAATGACGGCAAACAATGATTCGCCATGGGGGGTGATCCTGTATTCTACTACAGGTGGAAATGCGTCGTATTCAGTGCGTGAAATAATCTTGTTGGCTTCCAGGCTTTTGAGCTCTTTGGAAAGGGTTCTGTCTGTGATGGGGGCAAGTTCTTTGGCAAGCTGGTTGAAACGACGGGGGCCGAAAGCAAGATGGATCAGGAGCGGAAGCTTCCACCTGCCACTGAGTACCTCCAGGGCATCTTTGACAGGGACGATGTGTTTACTGCATGTTTCTTTGGTTCGTACGCTCATGTCGCAAAAATACAACATATTACTATCCTGTAGGATAGTGCTATCCAGGAATATAGTATCGCCCGCCGTGTGACGATTGTAGATAATTTTGGGCTAAAATTTAAAATAAGCATCATGAGAATATTACATTTGATCACCAGCCCGAGAAAGTCCCAGTCGTATAGCGTACAATTAGGAAATGCCATTGTAGACAAACTAACAGCTGCTCACCCCGGTAGCACCGTGGTGGTACGGGACCTGGCAGCAGCACCGTTTCCACACCTGGAAGAAGCGCAGATTCAATCTGTCTTTACTCCCGAAGAAAATAGGACTGCCGAGCAGGCGCAGGCAATTGCACATTCTGACGAAGCGATTGCCGAACTGATGGCAGCAGATGTAGTGGTGATTGGCGCGCCAATGTATAACTTTAGTATTACTTCTAACCTGAAATCATGGATTGATCATATTTCCAGAAGAGGGAAGACCTTCAGGTATTCCGAGAATGGACCGGAAGGATTAGTGAAAGGTAAGAAAATATACTTGGCCATTTCCACAGGTGGCGTGTATTCTGAAGGTGTGATGAAGGTGTATGATTATACAGAGAACTACCTGAGAGCAGTATTAGGATTTATGGGCATGACAGATGTGACAGTAGTGAGGGCAGAAGGGCTTTCTATACCAGGCATGCAGGATAAGGCGATGGAAAAGGCATATGCGGCAATTACTGTCTGATTCATTCTTCAACTATATTTCGAAACCGCATTCCGAAAGGGTGCGGTTTTATTTTTCAATCAAAATACGAAATACGGTAAATTTTCATTCCCCACCACTCTAATTAACAAATTGATTTAAAACAACTTAAATCGCGGCATGCAGATTGGCAACCCTGTGAAAAAACATTCATAATATGAAACCATCTCCCAATCTGCTTGCACCGGACAACCATGCCCTCGTTCTCATCGACTTTGAAGGACAAATGGGCTTTGCCACCAAAAGCATTGCGCTGAGCGAATTAAGAACCAACACTGCTATCGTGGCTGGTGCCTCGAAAATTTTTAACGTTCCTACCATCGTCACCACCGTAGCAGAAAATTCCTTCTCAGGCCCTGTATTCCCCGAAATAGAACAATTCTATCCACAGGCTACCAGTGGCTACATTGACCGTACCAGCATGAACACCTGGGAAGATGCCGCCGCCTACAAAGCCATTAAAGCCACCAACCAGCAAAAAATCGTACTCGCCGGCCTCTGGACCAGCGTATGTATCGTAGGCCCCGCCCTCTCTGCGCTGGACGAAGGCCACATCGTATACGTTATCACCGACGCCTGTGGCGACGTAAGCACCGAAGCTCATGAACGCGCTGTGCAAAGAATGGTGCATGCCGGTGTTAAACCCGTTACATCTATTCAATACCTCCTGGAACTGCAACGTGACTGGGCAAGACAGGAGACCTACGGCCCCGTGACTGACCTGATGAAAAAATACGGCGGCGCATATGGCATCGGTATTCAATATGCCCACAACATGCTCCAACATCACTAAGATGCTACAATTCCTGAAGAGCTGTATCACCGCATTTCTGCTTTTGCTCACTACCCTTGCCTACGGGCAGGGGTTTAAGCTCATGCGCTTTGATGAGAAATACGACTCCACCAGTAAAGGGATCAAATATATTCCACTCGGCCATGACAACAGCTACCTTTCCTTTGGTGGTGAGGCACGCGTTGAATACGTAGACTTCCATCATGAAGACTGGGGGCAGCAGGGCATTGGCCATAATGCATTCTGGCTACAGCGCTACGATGTTCATGCAGATCTGCATCTTACCTCCTACCTCAGGTTGTTCGCACAACTCCGCAGTGGTTGGGAAAGTGGTCGTAAAAACGGCCCGCGGCCTATCGATGAGGATAAGCTGAATGTGCAGAACCTCTTTGTCGATGTCATGCCCCTGAAAGGTTTTACCCTCCGCATTGGCCGCCAGGAACTGGATTACGGCAGCGGCAGATTAATTTCTGTGCGCGAAGGCCCTAACCTGCGCCAGTACTTTACAGGTGGTAAGATCATGTATGCCACTGCCCGCTTATCAGTAGATGCCTTTGTGATGGCGACAGATGTCGTGAACACAGGTGTATTTGACAATACCTTCAGTAAGCAGGTGAGCTTCTGGGGCGTGTATGGCAAATACATTATACCACGGGCCGGAAATGTAGATGCTTACTATCTCGGTATTCGCCGTGACTCCGTCCTCTTCGAAGAAGGGATCGGGAAGGAAATCAGGCATACTGTGGGGGGCAGGTTCTGGAAATACGGCGGCGGATTTATTTATAACCTGGAAGCCGCCTACCAGTTCGGCACCTTTGGCACAGGCCAGATACATGCCTGGACAGCATCTGCAGACCTGGGATATATGTTTGAATCGGTAAAAGGACATCCTACCATCAATCTCCGTCACGATTACATATCGGGCGACCGGAGGCAGGGCGATGGCCAGTTGCAAACCTTCAATCCCCTGTTTCCCAAAGGCGGCTACTTTGGTTTTAGTCCGCAGATCGGGCCTGTGAACCTGATCGACCTGCATCCTTACAGTAACATGTCGTTAGGTGAGCACTTCACCGTGCAGGCAGATGCTGTATTCAATTGGCGCTACTCCCTGCAGGATGGTATTTATCGTCCCAGTGGTAGCTATAAGATGGCCGGACTGCCTTCTACCAAAAGGTATATTGGCACTGCATGGCTGGCCAGCGTAGTGTATACACTTAATAAAAATTTCACCGTCAATACAGGTATCCAATATTTCAAAACCGGTGCACTCGTCGAAGACCTCATCCCTGATCATAAAGATGGGATTTTCATCAATACACGGGTTGCATTTAAATTCTGATAAAGCATGAAACGCACAATAGTTGTAACCGCATTATTACTTGCACACATTTTCGTACATGCACAACAGACAACTGCTGTTGGTACCACCAAAACCTGGGGTAAGGTAGATGGCGTCTCCATCGAAGGCCTGGTACAGGGCCCTTCTGCTGCTGTAGCAGACCTGCAGGTAGCCTGTGTATTTGAATATACTGAAGGCGATATTTTCAACGCCCCTCCTGCCCTGCCGGCAGCCCTCAATGGAATGGTACACCTGGATGAAGCAACCAATGGCCTCATCACTGAAATCCGGAAGTCCGGCCAGTTTGCAGGTCATGCACTGGAAACGATTCTCATCACCCCACCAGCGGGTAAGATCAAAGCAAAGAAACTGTTGCTGATTGGCCTGGGCGATCGTAATCAATTCACCCCTGAGCTGATGACGAAGGTAGGCAGTGTGGCCATGCGCGAAGCGCTATCCCTGAATGTAGCATCCCTTTCATTTGCCAGTGATCTGAAAGATGCAGGCATCGATTCTCCCACTGCACTGGTAGCAGGGAACGTCACCAAAGGTATGCTGCAGGCTTACAAGGTAGCTGAATACCTGAAAGGTAAACACTATGCTGCTTTTAAACCACTGAGCAAGGTGATATTGCTGGCAGGCCCCGCATTCTTCACTGTAGCCGGACAAGGTATCCAGGATGCAATTCAATCATTCCAGTAATTATGAAAGCTGATCTCATTTTATATAACGGGAAAATACATCCAGGTGACAATACAGCCGTCGCTATCCTGGATGGCAAATTCGTAGCTGTAGGCAAGGATGCAGACATCCTGAACAACTACAATGGTACTACTATCAACCTGAAACAAAAGAGAGTGATTCCGGGTTTGATTGACTCACACATTCACCTGATCAGGGGCGGGCTCAATTACAACCTGGAACTGAGATGGGATGGCGTGCCTTCTCTTGCCGATGCACTCCGCATGCTGAAAGAACAGGTAGCACGCACGCCTACTCCGCAATGGGTAAGGGTTGTAGGTGGATGGACAGAGCAACAGTTTGCCGAAAAACGAATGCCCACACTGGCAGAAATCAATGCTATTGCACCAGATACGCCGGTTTTCATTTTGCACTTATACGATCGTGCATTGCTGAATGCGGCTGCGTTGAGAGCCGTTGGTTTCAACAAGGATACGCAGGCACCTCCGGGCGGGCAGATTGAAAAAGACGGCAATGGTAATCCTACAGGGATGATTCTTGCTACGCCCAATGCGCTGATTCTCTATGCTACACTGGGCAAAGGGCCAAAGCTTTCATACGAATACCAGGTGAACTCTACCCGTCATTTCATGACGGAATTAAACCGTTTTGGTATTACGAGTGTAATTGATGCAGGTGGTGGTTCACAGAACTACCCGGAAGACTACCAGGTGATTGAGGAATTGCATCAAAAGAATCAACTCACCGTCCGCATTGCCTACAACCTGTTTACACAGCGACCAGGCAAGGAGTACGAAGATTTTGAACATTGGTCATCACTCGTGCGCCCACACCAGGGTGATAACATGTATCGTCATAACGGGGCGGGAGAAATGCTGGTATTCTCTGCTGCTGACTTTGAGAACTTCCTGGAACCAAGGCCGGTTTTGCCTTCAAATATGGAGGCTGATTTAGAAAAAGTAGTACGGCTGCTGGTAGAAAAACGCTGGCCTTTCAGAATTCATGCTACCTACAATGAGAGCATCACGCGATTCCTGGATGTGTTTGAAAAGGTAAACAGGGATCTTCCATTTGCAGGATTGCCCTGGATCTTTGACCATGCGGAAACGATTGATGCAAGGAATATAGAGCGTGTAAAAGCACTGGGTGGTGGTATTGCCATCCAGAGTCGTATGGCATTCCAGGGAGAATATTTTGTAGATCGCTATGGTAAGGAAGCAGGTACACATACACCACCTATCCGCAGAATGCTGGAAATGGATGTACCTGTAGGTGCAGGTACGGATGCCACGAGAGTGAGCAGTTATAATCCATGGGTGGCGCTATACTGGTTAGTGACAGGCAATACTGTAGGTGGTTTACAACTGAATGAAGGGCTGCCACGCGCCACAGCCCTGGAATTGTACACACGTGGCAGTGCATGGTTCAGTAGTGAGCAGCAGATCAAGGGGAGTATACAACCCGGTATGCTGGCAGATGTGGCGGTGCTGGACCAGGATTTCTTTACAGTGCCTGATGCTGCTATTAAGCATATCGAATCTGTACTCACGATTGTGGGAGGAAAAATTGTGTATGCGCAGGATGACTTTGGTAGCCTGGCGCCACCACGGATACCTGTATTGCCTGACTGGTCGCCGGTGAGCACATTTGGAGGTTACTTTAAAAACGACCTGCATGTTTGTGCCGGTAGTTGTGGTGTACATGGTCATGACCACGACATTGCACGCAGGAGCCAGGTACCTGTCGATAACTACACCGCATTCTGGGGTGTGCTGGGATGTTCCTGTTTTGCCTTTTAAATCACTCATATGCTATATTATTTATTATACTCAGACCTGGGCAGTACGCTCAATAACGCTGCCATGCTGGGGTTCCGGGTACTCTTAGCCTTAGAGCTGTTCAGGGTTCATGGTATGAAAAAGTTCAGGGTGGAGAATGGGCAGCGTGAGCATGTACCGAATCCACTTGGCCTGCCTGACAAATTAAATGGACTGGTAGCAACGTTTGCAGATACTGTTGTGCCATTTTTGCTGATGCTGGGTGTATGTACCCGGCTGGTGATACTGCCCACTATCGGCGTGACTGCCATCGGATATTTCGTTGTGCACAGAAAAGATAGCCCGGAAGTAAGAGATGTACCGTATGTGTACACGCTTTGCCTGCTGTTCATACTCCTCGTAGGTGCCGGCCGTTTCTCTATTGACTATTTACTATTTTCAAAATTATAACTACATGAAAGCATCCATCGGTATTAAGGAAAATTATCTGGCTGAAGTAGCCCATTCATTAGGTAAAATTTTAGCGGATGAATTTGTACTGTACACAAAAACCCGCAAAGCGCATTGGTGTGTAACCGGCGCGGACTTTCACAGCAAACACCTCTTCTTTGAAGCACAATACGGACAGCTGGAAGAGATCGTAGATGCAGTAGCAGAAAGGATCAGAAGTCTGGGACACTTTCCTCCGGCTACATTGAAAGAGTACCTGGCACTGACTCACCTGAGTGAGCAAAGCAGGGAGAAAAATGACAGCGTAGGTTTTATCAGGGAACTGCTGGCAGATCATGAAAGCATCCTCATTCACCTGCGGGAAAATATCAATGGTTATGCACAGGCATTTCACGATGCCGGTACCAGCGACTATATTACAGGCTTGATGGAAACACATGAGAAAATGGCCTGGATGCTGAGAGCGCATCTGGAATAATTGTACAATATGGAAGAACCAAAACATAATATTCACTGGGTCACCTTCCTGCTATCGTGGGTAGCAGGGTTTTGCGATACGGTCACTTTTGTATCAGGGGGGGCGATCTTCTCTGCGCACGTCACGGGCAACTTTATCACTTTTGCCGCACAAATGGTATCTGGCGGGCGGAGTGGAGATTGGATCAAGCTAATGACCTTTCCCATATTTGTGGTAGCGGTGATGGCAGGTGGCTGGCTATCGACGGTACTGGTCAGGAAATACAGGATCCTGATGGTGGAAAGCCTGCTGCTGATACTGACAGGTGTAGCAGCGATGTTCCTGCCCCTGATGAATTCCTTTATGGTATATTTGCTGGTATTCATGGTAGTGGTGGCAATGGGCCTGCAGAATGCCTTTGGGAAACTCTTTGCCAAAGAAACGCATGGTCCGACCACGATGATGACAGGCAATGTGACACAAGCTGCACTTGATCTGGGTAACCTGGTACGTACCGGGTTTAAAGAGCCGGCTGCCTTACAGAGTTTGCGAAATGTTTCCATATTAATTGGGGGCTTTTTGCTGGGATGCCTGATGGGTGGTATTATGGCCAGATACCTGGGGTTAACGTCTATTATTGGACCAGGCGTGGCTATTTGCATCTGTTATCTGACGCGGGAAGCCCTGCCACGCAGACAGCAGGTATAATATGATGCATCATCTTCAAATAAAGGGAGTGGCCACTTTGGTGGCCCTCCTGTTTTTTATTACTTCATTTGGACAGGATACCGCGAAAATCGGCGCCCTGTATAGGGATGGACAACGCCTGATCCTGAAGACCGGCTATGAAAAACAGGATATTGACTCTGCCTGGAGCCTTGCCCGGCAGATAGATACTATCAGCCGGCGTATGAACTACCAGGGGGGTATTGGTATTGGAAAACTCCTGACTGCAAAGATTCTGAATGAATCGCACAGGGACGATGGCCGTCGCACTGCAGCCCTTGAAGCCTACAATATACTCAGACAATATGGTACGCCCCGGTTACAGGCAGAAGCCCTCATTGAAATAGGAGGCACCTATCAAAACAAGGCCAGCGATCTGCCTGCCAAAATTCACTACTATGAAGCTGCTGTCAATATTTACCGCAGTATCCATGACGATTTCAGCGCTGCCAGCATGCTTGAATTTGTGGGAGACCTTTACAATGTAAACGGAGAATACACCAAATCATTACAGACACTGCAAACTGCTCTGCAACTATATAACCAGGTGCACTTTGAAAGATTACATGGTCTTTATAGCCTGATGGGTAATGCCTATACTTATCTGAATGACTTTCCCAATGCACTTCGTTACAACCTGATGGCTATACAAACGGGTGAAAAGCTGCATGAGACGGGTATTATCATGAGCCCTATCTATAACCGCCTTGGCACCATTTATTATTCCATGGACCAATATGAGCAGGCATTGGATTACTTTAACCGTGGTTTAAAAATTGCCTATTTAAACAAGGATACAAACAGTATACAAAGCCTTCAGATTAATATATCATTTATTCTTCGCAAGCTCGGTAATTATGAAGCATCGCTGGATACCCTTAATAAAATAACCGTGGCAGAAAGCGATGATGATGAACAGGCAGATCTGCTGACCAGGTATGTGAACACGTACCTGGCCAAAAAGGATCTGAAGGGAGGTATGCCCTACTTTAATAAGATCGTAGCGCTGTACAGCAAGCAAAACTTATCCCCTTATTTTAAGCAGATCAGCAGGCTGGGAATAGCAGGTTATTTGCAGGGCATGGGCAAAATGAACGAAAGCAAACCTTATTTGCTGGCATATTCAGCCGATGCGCTATCGCGTCAGGAACCGGCCGCCAGGTTACAACAAAGCCATCTATACCTGTACCGTGCAGATTCTGCTACAGGCGATATCAAAGGAGCGCTTGAGCACTATCAACTATATAAATTCTTCTCCGACTCTATTACTAACCTGAATAAATCCAGGCAACTGGCAGTGCTCCAGATCCAGTTTGAAACCAACAAAAAAGACCAGGACATCCAGCTACTGCGGCAAAAGTCAGCATTGCAGGAAGCATCTCTGCAAAAAGAAATCATATTCAGAAATGTGATCTTTGCAGGTGTATGTGCATTGCTGATCATCCTCGCACTAACCTATAACCGTAACAGGTTGAAACAGCGTAGTAACCTGCAATTGCAACAGAAACAGGAGGAGATTAATAACAGGAATGAGTTATTGCGCAAGCTGTTACAAGAGAAGGAATGGTTATTGAAAGAGATTCATCACAGGGTGAAAAACAACTTACAGATTGTTATCAGTCTGCTCAACTCCCAATCCAATTACCTTGACAACCAGGATGCCATCGATGCCATCCGCAATAGTCAACACCGCATGCATGCCATGTCGCTGATTCACCAGAAGCTGTATCAGACAGATAACCTGGCGACAATTGATATGAGCTGGTATATCAGGGAACTGGTTGCCTACATGCAGGATAGCTTCCCCACAGATGCACAGATCGATTTTAAACTGGATATTACGTCGCTGGAACTGGATGTAGCACAGGCAGTGCCGCTGGGCCTTATTCTGAACGAATCAGTGAGCAATGCCATCAAATATGCTTTTCCGGGCAAGCGTCAGGGGACTATTGAAATTTCGTTAAAAAACATAAGCGGACAGCGCTGGCAGCTTCGTATCTTCGATAATGGTATGGGATTACCGGAGAAATTTAACCTGGACGCCACATCATCATTGGGCATGAATCTTATGCAGGGGCTGAGTGAACAACTGGATGGCACATTTGAGGTGACCAGTCTGCAAGGAACTGTTATCACTGTAGTATTCCCTGCTGCGCAAAAAGAAATGATATGAAGATATTGATTGTAGAGGATGAATTTATTGTAGCAAACGATTTGCGGATGATGCTGCTGAAAGCAGGATATACAATAGCCGGCATTGCATCCAGCGTGGTGCAGGCCCGCAAACTCATTGAAAGTAAACAACCTGACTGGGTACTGATAGATATTATTCTCAAAGGCGATCTGACCGGTATTGACCTGGCAAAAGAGCTCATGACACAGCGCCTGCCTTTCCTGTTTATTTCAGCCAATACCAACCAGGAAATACTGGAAGCAGCCAAGACCACCCATCCATATGGTTTCCTGGTAAAACCTTTCAGGGAGAAAGATTTGCTGGTCATGCTGGATATTGCTTTCTTCCGGCATGAGATAGAGACGAGGCAGCAACAGCCGGCTGTGTTGCAGGATACGGGTATGGTGGGCCGGAGTAGCGCCTTTGTGAATGTACTGGACCACATCCGCAAGGTAGCACATAGTAATACCTCTGTGCTCATTACCGGCGAAAGTGGTACCGGCAAAGAAAGGGTGGCAGCAGCAATACACAGGGCTTCGTCCCGGAGTCAGCAGCCGATGGTGACTGTAAATTGCGCAGCATTGCCGCTTTCGCTGGTAGAATCAGAGTTATTTGGCTATGAGAGAGGGGCTTTTACAGGTGCAAATCAGCAAAGGATAGGGAAGTTTGAACAGGCAAATGGGGGTACTGTATTTTTAGATGAGATAGGCGAATTGCCATTAGAGGCACAGGTAAAACTGTTGCGGGTATTACAGCAGCGGGAAGTGGAGCGATTGGGTGGACAAACGACTATACCTATTGATGTGCGGATTATTACAGCGACAAACAGAAACCTGGAGAAAGAGGTAGCAGAGGGACGATTCAGATTAGACCTGTATTACAGGCTGAATGTATTTCCCATAGAAGTACCACCACTGCGGGAGCGGAAGGAGGATATAGAACCATTAGCGTATTACTTTTTAGAGAAGTTTGGGAATACGGTCAATAAGATCAGCCCAGCTGTGCTGCGGCAGATGAAGGAATATTCGTGGCCGGGGAATATCAGGGAACTGGAACACCTGATCGAAAGACAGGTATTACTGGCCGAAACCTCGGAGATTACTTCGATTGACTTACGGTCGCAGCCGGATATTACGCCAGCAGCTGATTCGGGGGTGATAAAGACGATGGAGGAGATGGAAAAGGAGCATATCATCCGGGCGCTGCGTGCCAGTCATGGCAAGGTAAGTGGTGCAGGAGGAGCTGCGGCAGCGTTAGGCATAGCTGCGCAGACCTTATTTGCAAAGATGAAGAAGTTTGGTATTCAGCAAACTTACCAATGATTTATTCAACGCCGGGAATGTAAACCTTGCCGTTGGTGAGGTTCATGAAGCCTATTTTGCCATCAGGCATTACTACCCGGGCCATTTCTATTGACAATTCGGTGCTATTATAGAAGGTCACTTTCCTGCCATCGGGCCGTGCTACACCTACGATCTCATAGGTAAAGGCTACTTCTGAGAACATGGGTTTCTTAATTACTCTCAGATCTTTTGCGTCTATCAACCCTAGTAGCTCATTTTGTTTGGTAGTGAAATATTTATCGGTGAACTGACCGGGTACAGGATATTTAGTTCGGGAGATGTTGTCGTAACTAATGGGCAGTACAACTTTGCCTGTCTCGTCGATGATGCCGGTTTTGTTATTATTTTTTGCCAGCAGCCAGTGATTACTTTCCAGGCTACTCAAAGCCGAAAAGCCGGTGATGGTGACTTTCTTTTCATCGAACCCGGTATGCCAGATGTTCCATTTATTTTCGCCTGCACTTTCAAATTCCAAAGTTTCGTTCGGCGCACCAACCGTTTCATATACTTCTTCTCTTTTGCTCAATTGGCTGACATCTTTTACAGTGAGGAGATTTCCCTTCGTATCATAGCATTCCGTTTTATTATCATTTGTGATCGTTTTGATGACAGGTGTATTGATATTCCATAACAGTTCTATTTTACTAAAACGAATAGGCAATATTTCTTTTCCAGTCAGGCCATTTACCAAACCATAGCCGTTGTCGCTGGTCCATATTTTCAATAAAGGAGCAGTAGTATCTTTTAAAAATTCCGCATCATCATAGTTGTAATCAGACAGCATTTTGTTGTTCCGCACATCGTACACCGCCATTTTTCTTTGTTGATTTCTCACTACAAGCAGGCATTCTTTGCCATGGTAAACGCTTTTTACTCTATCGAAAGAGGCGCTTGTCTTTCCCGCTGGCAGGCTGATTGCCTGATATTCGCCGGCAACCTTTGTAAGGGCAACATCGCGGCGAACGATGGCCAGATCTGTATATTCACAGGGGAGTACCAGCTTTCCTTTCGTATCGGCGATGCCCCATTTGCCATCTTTTTCTACACGGATATAAGGATATAGACTTAGTTCAATGACATCGTATATAGGAGGGACTACGATTTCTTTGTTTTCATTGGTCACGCCCCATTTTTTGTCGAAGTAACGATACAATGTTTGCTGGGCATTGGCATATGTACCTGCCAGTATGCAGAGGGCTAAAAGGAAATATTTCATAGGGTCATATAGGTTTATGGGGCAAAAATAGTAGTTTCTTTCTTTAAGACTGTCTGTCTTTTTGTAGGTGCATGATGCAGATCATAACTGGTGCAAAGGGCTTAGTGTAATTTTGCCCAAATCCCTGTAAATGAAGTTTAAACTCTGGGTTACACTGATCATTTTGTTTTTTATTTATTCGTTCTACGTTTATATCTACAGTTGTTCCGAAAAACAGCCCATTCAGCCGAATGCCAGTGTTCTTTCAGGATGGAAGGTATGGCAAAACAAAAATTGCCACACCTGTCATCAGCTATATGGCCTTGGTGGTTATATGGGGCCTGATCTCACCAATATCGCTTCAGATGCCAATAAGGGCTCAGACGAGTACATGAAGACTTTTATGAAGTATGGTACAGACAAAATGCCCAATCTTCATCTTACCGAACAGGAAATGACCAGTTTAGTGTCGTTTTTACGATGGGTAGACAAAAGTGGCAAGACCCGCGTGCCAAGGGAATCAGTACACTGGACGGGAACCTATATTTTCTAGAAATTTTATGATGAATTTACAACGATTATTTATCCGGTTTGCATTAGTCATGCTGCTGGTTACCGTTTTGGCGGGAGTGATTGCATCATTTGCCTTCTTATTTCCTGCAAGTTTTAATTCAGTGCTACCTTTTCACCAACTCCGTCCTGTACATGCCTCCGCTGCATTGTTCTGGATCATTACCGGCGCTGCCTGTTGCGTAGGTTATTTCAGCGGCCGGCAGAGCAAGGCTTTTATGGTGATATGGATGATTACTATTGCCGTTATTTTCCTCAACTACGGATTTAATAATTATGGTGGCCGGGAGTACTGGGAATTCCCTGCTTATCTGAACCTGCCGCTCCTGGTGGCATGGTTGTTTTTTATGGTGGTATTCCTGAAGCGATTGCCTAAAGATGCACCTGTTTATTACTGGATGTGGACATCGGGTGTACTGTTTTTCCTGATCACTTTCCTGGAGCAGAATCTCTGGCATATTCCCTGGTTCAGGGAGTCATTTTTAAGAGAAGTCACTGTACAGTGGAAGGCGAATGGTTCTATGGTTGGGGCCTGGAACCAGATGATCAATGGCTTGTCAGTATACCTACTGGTAGCTATCAGTGGTAATGCCGGGCTGGCACAAAAGAAAAAAACCTGGTTCCTGTTTTTCCTGGGGCTATTTAACCTGATGTTCAACTGGGGGCATCACGTATATAATGTTCCCAATAGCAACTGGATGCGCGGTGTTGCCTATGCTGTAAGTATGACGGAATGGGTGATCATTATCCTTATTATCAGGAGTTTCAAAAGCTCATTATCAGCAGCCAGAAAATTCAGGCACCTGGTCGTTTACCGCTTTATAAGCGCTGCGGAGTTCTGGGTATTTGCTAACCTGCTGCTGGCATTACTGATGAGCATTCCCGCCATCAACCGTTATACCCATGGTACGCATATTACCGTAGCGCATGCGATGGGTACTACAATTGGCATCAATACGATGTTGTTGCTGGCAGCTTTCGGTTATATCCTGGATGTAGACAACCTTTCAGAACGTACCCGTAAATGGCTACAGGTAGCAATAAGAATCAATACGGTAAGCCTTGCGGTATTCTGGGTGGCATTGATAGTTGCAGGACTGGCAAAGGGGTATCTTTCAGTAGATCATCCTGAAAATAGTTTTTTCGATGTGATGAAGGCGGTACGACCTTACCTGGAAGTATTTACTGCGGCAGGGTTGGGAGTGATGATAGCGCTGGGGGTGATAGGTGTGATTTATTTAAGATATTCGCATGAGAGACATAGTGCAAATAAAAAAGAGATCACAATGTGATCTCTTTTTTTGAAGGTGGAGAATACCGGAGTCGAACCGGTGACCTCTTGCATGCCATGCAAGCGCTCTAGCCAACTGAGCTAATTCCCCTGCAATCGAGGTTGCAAATGTAAAATATTTCTGGAATTTGCCAACTTTTTTTTGCGATTGCCGGCATGGCTGGATATTCACCAGCCAATGCCATAATCCTCTCCATGGTTGCTGCTACCACCCCATAGACTACCATGCTCCCTGTCAAGGAAAATAGCATTCACAGGACCACTGGTGCGCTCACCATAGGTAGGCTTATACCCCATGTTGATCAGGGTAGTACGAACACTGTCAGGCGTATTTTTATTCAGCAGTATCTCTCCCGGATGTGGGATGCGATCTTTTGCCTGGGTACCACCAAGGGATAGCCATAACTGGTTAGTGTTGATATTTGCAGCTTCAGTAGCCTGTTGTACCGTCATGCCAAATTCCACTATATCCAGGAAGAACTGCAGGAGGTTCTGATCCTGGGTATCGCCACCCTGTACTGCAAAGGAGAGGAATGGTTTACCATCTTTCAGTGCCATACTTGGTGTTAAAGTAACACGGGGACGCTTGCCCGGAGCAACCACATTGAAAGGGCATACTGCCGAATCCAATACAAATGACTGCATACGCTGACTCATACCTACACCTGTATGCCCTGCGATGCAAGCCGGTGTCCAGCCCCCGCTGGGAGTTACAGATACTACCCAGCCTTCTTCGTCAGCAGCTTCCACACTGGTAGTACCTCTCCATAATCTGTCCATATAGGTGCTATCATTCATCGCCAGCATCTGATCTGTCACTGGTGTGTTTAAGATAGCGGCAGCATCGTGTTTAGGCAGGAAACCTTTGTTCAGGTTGATGGATGTATCTGCCAGTGCATTATGTACATTCAGTAAGCCCCCAAACGGGTTCTTTTTGCCTTCGTAAGCATAAGGATCACCGGGTCCTAACTTTGGTTCGTTTTGTAATGGATTGATCAGTTTCGCCCTGTCTTTTGCATAGGCTTTGCTCAGCAAACCATCCATTGGCAAGGTTGGCGAAAAGGCCGGATCCCCATAGTAGAAATCACGATCTGCAAAGGCAAGACTCATGGTTTGGTATACCGTATTGATGTATTGGGAAGAGTTGTAACCCATGCTTTTCAGATCGAAATTTTCCAGGATGTTCAGGCTTTGCAGCATGGCAGGTCCCTGTGTCCACGCCTGCAATTTGTACACTTCGATGCCACGGTAGTTCACGTGTAAAGGTTCTTCTTCCACAGGTTTCCATTTTGCAAGATCATTCATGGTAATAAGACCACCCTGCTCCTGGCAACCTCTTACAAATTCCTTTGCAATATCACCTTTGTAGAACCGATCGTAAGCAGCCATGATCGCTTCTTTACGGCTCTTGTGATTGCGCAGGGCTTCCTGTTCTGCTTCTACCATTTTGGTGAGCGTAGCTAATAAATCTTTTTGTACGAAGATCTCGCCGGCATCAGGTGCTTCTCTCTTTTCGCCGGGGTGTGTGAGAAAGACAGCTTTGCTATATGGCCAGCCTTTGATTCTTTCTTTTGCACGTTCAATGCTGTTGGCAGTCTGTGCTTCGATCGGATAACCAGCCGCCATTTCCATAGCAGGTGCCAGTACTTCTTTCAGGCTTAGTTTTCCATAATTCGCCAGCATGAGGCAGAGCCCTCCGGGAGTACCAGGCGTAACAGCTGCCAGCGGGCCATATTCAGGAGGAAAATTGTAACCTTTGCCTTTGAAGAATTCAGGAGTAGCGCCAGTAGGAGCTACTCCCAGAGAATTGATGGCAATGACCTTTTTGGTGGTGGGATTGTAGATGAGGGCCTGTGTTTCGCCCCCCCAGCTAAGTACATCCCACATGGTGCAGGTAGCGGCCAGCATAGCGCAGGCGGCATCCACTGCATTTCCTCCTTTCTGAAATATCATAGACCCCGCGGTAGCGGCCAGTGGCTTGCCGGTGACAGCCATCCAGTGTTTACCATGTAAGGGTGGTTTTTGTGTTTGCTGTGCCAGCATGGGCAGGGCGATAGCAAAGAGACATACCAGGAGGTATATTCGTTTCATAAGCAAATGCGATTTAGACAGTAGGAGACCAAGGTAATAAAAGAAAAAAAACGATCCAATCGCTTTTATACCTGCGGTATAAAAGTGATTGGATCGGAGCAGGGGCTTGCAGCCGGATGGAAAGCGGCCTAAAAGAAAAATTGTTCAGAAACGATTTTTCCGTCCTTCACTTCATACACACAAATCTC
Organism: Chitinophaga sp.; assembly: GCF_039596135.1. Lineage (GTDB taxonomy): Bacteria > Bacteroidota > Bacteroidia > Chitinophagales > Chitinophagaceae > Chitinophaga. The sequence goes on along the minus strand of NZ_JBCNKH010000008.1, from coordinate 36,598 downwards.
TGCCATATTCATTCTTCCCTGTCCTTTCATATCCACATCCATGTCAATAGAAAGGGAAATAGCATTTGCCACTACCAATGGTTCAGAAACTTTGATGCTATGCACAGCATCTAATCCATCCAGGAAAAATTTAATCTTTTTCTGCAACTCAGGCAGGCCTTTGGTTTCCTTTGCAAAATTAGGTGTAGCGTAAGGTTCAATGCTGACAGCATTCTCGGCATACAATTCTGTCTGTGCTTTTGCGAATTCACCTTCAGCGCAATACGCCACCAGTTTCCGGGCAATCTCTTGTGTAGTCATAACGATGGGGTTTGATTTGGTGTAAAGCTAAGGTAAGGATATTACCATAGTATTAAATGATCCGTCCGGCAGTGCTATTGAATAACAGGGCTATTAGTATGCAGTGCCGCCGCAGTGATATCCGTTAATTTGCTGGTACTAACCCAAGCTATTTTCTCACAATCACACGTTAAACATTATGCATGATGTCCAACCAATATCCCCCTGGGCTGCACTTCGGGATCCCTGAAAAAATGCAGCCACATATCCGTATATCAACCCACCTGCCGGAACAATTTAAACAATATCTGCTATCACCTACCTCCGCCACCACGTATATAGAAGCACCCTTCGGCAGTTATATTACCCAGGAAATAAAGGGACCTGACTGGCTGATCAGCTGGCAACAATGTTTTATCCGGGAAAAGGTACGATTGCGACCTTCTACCCCATCGCCCATGCTGGCCATGTATTGCATACTGAAAGGCAATATCAGCTGCCGCCTGCAGGGACAGGGCAAACTGATGCTGATTGAAAAAGAATTCGGCATCTATTACATTCCGTCGCATTCCCAGAACACTGCCGACCTGCGGTCAGGCAACTATGAGATGATCTGTATTTCCTTTTCCCCGTCTTTCTTCAGCAGGTTCATTTCCCGGCATCCTTCTTTTGAAGACATTTATCAGCAACAGCAAAAACAGGCGCGCAGAGGAACAACACTGCCTGCTATCAGAATGGAAGCCCCTGACCTGAAAGTACTGGACGACCTGCGGCAATGCCCAATGCAGGAAGCCGAAAAGCTAGCCTATGTAGAAGAAAAACTGGAATCACTGCTCACCCTGTATTTCAATGCCCTTACGCCTAAATACCTACAAAACGGAGAGCAGGCCGGCAAGCTGAAACAGGTATGCCTGTACATTCAGCACCACTATCATCAACATCTGAACATTGCAGATCTGAGCAAGAAAGCAGATATGCATATCAACACTTTTGAGCGGGCTTTCAAAGAACTGTTAGGGGTCAGTCCCAGAGGATATATTGAACACCTGCGCATGAAAAAAGCTGCCACGTTACTTTCTCAAACTACACTTAGCATCAAGGAAATTAGTTACAATACCGGGTACAGAGGGGCGAACTACTTCACGGCTGTGTTCCGGAAGCGGTATCGTTGCTCTCCGAGAGAATATCGCAAAAACCGCTTATCTTGAGGGTATCTTAAGAAAAGTGGAATAAATGGACGAGCAATTATCAGCCAGACTTATACAGATCAGAAGACAGATTCATGCCAACCCTGAACTGGGTTATCAGGAAGAAAAGACATCTCAGCTGGTAAAGCAGGAGCTTGACCTGCTTGGCATACCATATACTACCGGCGCGGCCCGTGGTACAGGCGTGATTGGCACCCTGCGTAAGGGTGATGGCCCTGTTGTAGCTATCCGTGCAGATATGGATGCCTTGCCCATGCAGGAGGAAACAGGATTACCCTTTGCCTCGCAGACAGCCGGCAAGATGCATTCCTGTGGTCATGACCTGCATACAACTATGCTGATAGGCGCTGCTGCGCTGTTAAAGAATACAGATTTCAACGGTACTGTCAAGTTCCTGTTCCAGCCTTCTGAAGAAGGGCCTAACGGCGATCCGGAAGGCATGACCGGCGCACACCGGTTGGTGGAAGAGGGCTACCTGGACGATGTACAGGCAGCACTGGGGCTGCATGTGGATCCTTCATTGCCCGTAGGTCAGATCACCTATGCACTGGGGCCTGCACTGGCATGTACCGGGTTCTTTAGCATCGAAGTATTGGGCAAAGCTGCGCATGCAGGCGCTGCACCCCAGCTGGGGGTAGATGCAGTGGCGGTGGCAGCTCAACTGGTGACTTCCGCACAAATGATTGTAGCCAGGCATACGGCTCCTATGGAAACGGCCGTATTGTCGTTTACCAAAATCAATGGCGGGGTAGCCCCTAATGTGATTGCAGACAGAGTAGTGCTGGAAGGCACCATCCGTTCACTGGACCTGGAGACCTATAATGAAATCATCAGCCGACTGAATAAGATTATTGAGGGATTGATGACGGCCTATGATGCAAAGATCAGGTTTGACCTCTACTATAATCTGCCGAGCGTACTGAACGACGGCAATGTACATGGTAAACTGGTACAAAGCCTCGACACTGTATTTGGTGCGGGCAATAGCAGGCAGGTAATTCCCCTGCTGGCGGGAGAAGATTTTGCCCATTATTCCCGGAAAGTTCCTTCTATGTTTTACCTGCTGGGGGCACAGGATCCGGCATGTGGCGGATATTATCTGCACCATCCAAAAGTCATTTTCAACGAAGGTGCCATTGCCTATGGCGCTAAATTCCTGGCAACAGGTGCTGTGGATTTGTTGAATAATTACAGGTAATTGTTGTCATAATACAATGATGAGGTTGAATTAGTATAACTAATTTTGCACCTTCATTGATCGTCATGGAACACAAACACCTTGGAAAAGCAGATACCGCGTTTATGGCGGCCTGCACCGGACTTATTGTCGCTAATATATATTACTGCCAGCCGTTAATTGTTTTGATCGCCAAAGAATGGGGGCTGAAAGAAAGTGCCGCCGGGCGTGTCACCTACCTTACCCAGATCGGGTATGCACTGGGGCTGCTGCTTCTGGTACCGCTGGGAGATATCCTGGAACGTAAGAAACAGATCCTGGCCACCACCCTGGTGGCGATAGGCGCCTTATTGCTGGCGGCTACCGCGCAGAACTTCATTGTATTGCAGGCAGCGAGTCTGCTGATCGGCATTTCCTCTGTGGTACCTCAACTGATATTACCATTGGCGGCTCACCTGGCGCCGGATCATAAAAGGGGTAGTATAATCGGTATGATCATGGGTGGATTGCTGATAGGTATTCTGGCTTCGCGTTCTGTAAGTGGCAGTGTAGGAGCTTTGTGGGGCTGGAGGGAGATGTATTATATAGCGGCGGGAATTTGTGCCGTACTGTTGGTATTGATGTATTTCCGGTTTCCGGAGAGTCAGCCAACCCTGAAGAGTAATTATGGAGAGCTGATGCGTACGGTGGCACATTATGCCCGAACGCATCCCCGGTTGCGGGAGGCTTCAGTGATGAATGCCCTTTCCTTTGCCGTGCTGAGCGCTTTTTGGGTCACCATGGTATTGTTCCTCTCCAACGCTCCTTTTAAATATTCATCGGCCCAGATTGGGTTATTCGGGATCGCGGGGGCTGCCGGTGCGCTGGCGGCGCCACTGGTAGGAAAGATGAGTGATGGCCGCGATCCAAGAAGGAATATTATCATTGGTCTGGTACTGGAACTACTCAGTTTTGGGGCATTTTACTTCACTGGCAGCAATATTATATTACTATTAGTCGGAATTGTGTTGGTCGATGTAGGTCATCAATCTATTATGGTAACGAATCAGACCATTATATATGCCTTGAAGCCGGAGGCGAGGAACCGTTTTAATACGGTTTATATGACTACTACTTTTATAGGTGGTGCAGCGGGATCTGCCATTGGCTTATGGTTCTGGAACCATGGGCAGTGGCCGGTAGTATGCGCGGGCTGTACAGTAATTATATTAATAAATATTGCCTTGTTTTATATGTTCAGGCCGGCGACCGCCAAAAAGGCACTGATTTAACCACAGACATTTTTTTTAAATTCATAAAAAACAATACCTTTGCCGTCCTTTCCACAGCATGTCAAGGCAGGGGAAAGTAGTTCTTTACACGATAGTGTATGCGGGTGTGGTGAAATTGGTAGACACGCCAGACTTAGGATCTGGTGCTTCACGGCATGGGGGTTCGAGTCCCTCCACCCGCACTTTTTTTACATTTCGGCATACAGCTTATAAAAAATATTGCCATTAAGGCACTAAGTCACTAAGTAACTCCCACATAGCTGCCATTCCTTCGTGCCTTCGTGACTTCATGGCAGAACTTTCGATTCAGGAATTATTATTGCTTCATACAAGAACATTTATTAAAATTAATTATGGCAACCGTTACCAGAGAAAACATCGGTTTATTGAATGATAAGATCACTGTGAAAGTGAGCCAGGAAGATTATCTTCCCAATTATGACAAAGCAGTAAAGCAGCTCAGCAAAACCGCCAATATACCAGGCTTCCGTAAAGGTATGGTGCCAGCAGGGATGGTGAAGAAAATGCACGGTCCGGCTATTTTTGCGGACGAAGTTCTGAAAACTGTAGAAAAAGAACTTATGGGCTACCTGCAGAATGAGAAAGTTGAGATCTTCGCTCAGCCCCTTTCCCTGGAGAAGGAAGCTAAAAATTTCGATCATAACAATCCTACCGAATATAACTTCGATTTTGAAATTGGCCTGAAACCTGCTTTTGACGTAACACCTCTGCAGGACGGTAAAACCACCCTCAGCCGTTATAAAATTAAAGTGACCAACGAAATGTTGGACAAAGAAGTTGACAACCTCCGTGAAAGAGGTGGTAAAAATGTAGAAACTGAAAAAGTATCTTCTGAGAATGAGTTCCTGACTGTTAAGCTTGAAGAGAGCGACGAAGCAGGTAATGTTCTGGAAGGTGGTATTCAGAAAGAAAATGCACTGAAGTTAAAGCAGTTCTCTGCTCCTATCCAGGAACAGCTGAAGGGCAAAGGAAAGGGCGATAGCATCGTATTTTTCCTGGCTACTTCATTTGAACCAGCTGCATTACACGATATTCTGCACGACCTGGGTTTCCACGGTCATAACGACGCAGATGCACAACGTTACTTCAAACTGACTATTGAGAAAGTGGAAGTAATTGAAAAGAGGGAGCTGAGTGAAGAATTCTTCAAAGAAGTATTCCCTAAAGATGAAGTAACCACAGAAGAGGCCTTCCGTGAGAAACTGAAATCTGAAATAGAAAAGTACTGGGATTCCGAGAGCCGTAACCACCTGCACAACGAACTGTTCGAGGTGCTGGTACACGAAACTCCTATTGAACTGCCCAAAGAATTTCTGAAACGCTGGCTGCAGCAGGGTGGCGAAAAGCCAAAGACTGCTGAAGAAGCCGAAAAAGAATATCCTGGATTTGATCATCAGTTACGCTGGACTTTGATCAGCGACAAACTGATCCGCGAAAATAAACTGGACGTATCCTTTGATGAACTGAAGGAAAGCGCCAAACAGAAAGTAATGGGCTATTTTGGTGGTGCAGCTGCTGCAGATGGTGCAGATTGGCTGGATAGCTACCTGGAGCGCCTGCTGCAGGATGAAAAATTCGTAGATCAGACTTATCGTGAGATGGTGACTCAAAAACTGTTTGATTGGGCAGAACAAAAGGTAAATGTGAAGGAAGAGGAAGTAACAGCCGAAGAATTTGCTAAATTACCTAATAAACATCACCATCATGAACATTAATAACGAATTCAGGAAATATGCCATCCAGCATAGAGGGATCAGTAGCCTGGTAGTAGATAGCTATACCCGTCATCAGATCAATGCCTTAACTCCCAATATCATCGAGGAACGCCCGATGAACATGGCGATTATGGACGTGTTTTCCCGTTTGATGATGGACCGCATCATCTTTATGGGCGATCCGGTAAATGACTACGTAGCTAATATTATCACAGCTCAGCTGCTGTTCCTTGAGTCTACTGACCGTACCCGTGATATACAGATGTATATTAACAGCCCTGGTGGTAGCGTATATGCTGGTTTAGGTATCTATGACACCATGCAGATCATCGCTCCTGATGTAGCGACCATCTGTACAGGTATGGCTGCTTCTTTTGGCGCTGTATTGCTGGTGGCAGGTACCAAAGGCAAACGTACTGCGCTCAAACACGCCCGTGTAATGATTCACCAGCCTCATGGCGGTGCTGAAGGACAGACCTCAGATATAGAGATCACTGCCCGCGAGTTCGTAAAGCTGAAAAAAGAGCTGAACGAAATCATTGCCACACATTGCGGACAGCCTGTAAAGAAAGTTGAAAAGGATTCTGACCGTGACTACTGGATGACTGCCGATGAAGCAAAAGAATACGGCATCATCGATGACGTACTCACCAGGAACCCTAGAAAACAACAGCAGGACGGTACTACGCCTCAGTAATTAGTTTTAATACTATAAGAAGCAAAATTTAGAAAGAAAAACCGTGTCTTAACAGCCGGTTTTTCTTTTTAACTTTTGCTTTTCTTTTTAAATGCTACCCTTTCCCCCTTTTAATTGTACCTTTGTAAGCTATGAAAGAGTCCAAAATACGTTGTTCATTCTGTAATCGTTCGAAGGATGAAGTGCAGATATTGATAGCTGGTGCAGATGGCCATATTTGTGAGAACTGTGTGGCGAATGCGCAGGAGATCATAGAACAGGAATTGTTTCAACAACAGGGGAAAAAAGCCCCTTCCCATTTTGTTCCAAAGGTGGCCAAACCCCAGGAGATCAAGAAATTCCTCGATGAGTATGTGATCGGACAGGATGATGCAAAAAAAATACTGGCAGTAGCCGTATATAACCACTATAAAAGGCTGAACCAACAGGTAGGGGACGACGATGTGGAAATCGAGAAATCGAATATCATCATGGTTGGTGAGACCGGTACAGGTAAAACCCTGCTGGCTAAATCTATTGCCCGCCTGCTGAATGTTCCCTTTACAATCGTAGACGCCACCGTGTTTACCGAAGCCGGTTACGTAGGTGAAGATGTGGAAAGCATCCTGACCCGCCTGCTGCAGGTATGTAACTACGATGTAGAAGCTGCTGAAAGAGGTATTGTATATATAGACGAGATCGATAAAATTGCCCGTAAAAGCGATAATCCTTCCATCACCCGCGATGTGAGTGGTGAAGGTGTACAGCAAGGTCTGCTGAAACTGCTGGAAGGTACCGAAGCATTGGTTCCCCCACAAGGTGGTCGTAAGCACCCTGAGCAGAAACTGATTAAAGTGAACACGCAGAACATCCTGTTCATTTGCGGAGGTGCATTTGACGGTGTAGATAAGATTATCAGCCGCAGGGTACAGACACATTCTATCGGGTTCACTGTGAACAAAGAGAAAGAAGAAGAGAACAAAAAGCATATACTCCGTTACATCAACTCTCAGGACTTAAAGGCATTCGGCCTGATTCCTGAATTGCTGGGACGATTGCCAGTTGTGACTTACCTGAATTCCCTGGACAACGAAGCGCTGAAAGCGATTCTGACAGAACCAAAGAATGCACTGGTAAAACAATACAAGAAACTGTTCAAAGTAGAAGGTATTGACCTGGTTATAGAAGACGATGCAATAGATTATATCGTAGAAAAGGCAATGGAATACAAATTAGGTGCCCGTGGTCTTCGCTCCATCTGTGAAGTAGTACTGAGCGATGCGATGTTTAACCTGCCTTCTTCCAACGAAAGCTCTTTTGTGCTGACCAGGGCATATGCAGAAGAAAAACTGGATAAATCTACTTTAGTGCAACTAAAAGTTGCCTGATAAAAATAATAATGAAAAATCCCTTCTGCCTGCGGCAGAAGGGATTTTTCATTATAGGCGGTTCCCTCCGGGAGGTGCAAATTTTTCATTACCTTTAAACAAATAGCAATAAATGGACCTCTTAAAAGAACTGAAAGAAAGAGCCGGTCTTAGCAACGAACAGGCCATCAAGACCTTCGAAATACTGAAAGAGTATGTAAGCGGAAAGGTGCCTGTATTCCTGGCCGGTACTGTCGAAAAATGGTTTAACGACATCGAAAAGAAAGCAGAAGCAGCCAGCAAAGAAGAGAAAGACAGCGATTTTCTGGAACACTAAGCAAAAGACATTGGCACAATAAAAAAGGCACCCTCTGAGAGGATGCCTTTTTCTTTTGGTTGCGTAAAAGTTGTTTCGATTGTCTTTTCTTTTTGTAGGAGGTTGATAAATTGGTAAAGAGTGATGAATTAACCCAAATTTAACGTTCTTAATTCAAAAATCCAGCACCTTATTTAGTTTATACTCACTTTTTTATCAAAAAGTTTAGACAGCATCAATACATTATATTTTTAACATATGGTTAATAACCTTACAAATAAGATTCTAACTCATAAAATAGCACTAATAGAATCTTGTTTAAAAGATATATTTTGTTGACAAAAAGTTTGAACTCTGCTCACTTACGATCTCATTTAAGAGATTTTTGTTCTCTTCCGTCTGTTTTGTAGCTACCATTGTACGAATAGAGAAGGCACGCAATGCATCGGGTACACTCAATGTTCCTTCAGCAGAATCCTTCCTTCCTGTGAATGGGAAAATATCAGGTCCACGCTGACATTGACAGTTCAGGTTCACCCTGCTTACCTGGTTTACCAGCGGATCAATCAGCGAAGCCAGTTCGTCGGCATCATTGCTGAAGAGGCTTACCTGCTGCCCGTGGTCTGATTCGATCAGGTAATCGATCGGTGTTTCAATATTGTCAAATGGCAGGATTGGAATGACAGGACCAAATTGTTCCTCCCTGTATAACTTCATTTTATTATTCACCGGGTATAACACTGCCGGATATACAAAAGATTCGAATGTAGCGCCTCCATTTTCGTTCATCACTTTCGCACCATTGGCAATGGCATCTATAATGCATTCCTGCAGGTAAGCGGGTTTCTGTGGCTCTGGCAGTGGCGTGAGGAATACATCTTTCTCCCATGGCATACCGATTTTCAGTTTGCCGATAGCTGCACTTAATTTTTCGATGAACGCATCCGCCACGTCTTTATGCACATAAATGATCTTTATAGCCGTACAGCGCTGCCCATTGAATGAAAGTGAACCCAGCACACATTCTTTCACTGCAAGGTCTAAATCGGCCTTTTCTGTGATAATGGCAGCGTTCTTTGCATCCAGGCCCAGAATAGCACGTAGGCGGTTTACCTTAGGATGCATTTTCTTCAGTTGGTTCGCCACCTTACTGCTACCGATCAGGGTAAGCACATTGATCTTGCCAGACTCCATGAGTGGAGCAATAATCACGTTTCCACGGCCATAAATAGTGTTTACTACGCCCTTAGGAAAGCAGCTTGCAAAAGCTTCCAGGAGTGGATAGTGCAATAAGGTACCATGCTTTGGAGGTTTGAACAGCAGTGTATTGCCCATAATGAGGGCTGGAATAAGGGTGGTGAAGGTTTCATTCAGCGGGTAGTTGAATGGTCCCATACACAGTACGACACCAAGTGGTGAGCGGCGTATTTGCCCGATAATACCCTGTTCAATTTCAAAACGGCTGGAATTGCGGTCAAGATCTTTCAGGGCATCAATTGTAGCGTTGATGTACTCGATGGTACGGTCAAATTCCTTTACAGAGTCTGCATAGGACTTCCCGATTTCCCACATGATCAGTTTTACAATCTCGTCTTTTTTAGCAATCATCTTGCCTGTGAACTTATCCATGCAGGCGATTCTTTCAGATACCGGCATGGTTGGCCATTCGCCACGACCATCATTGTACGCGAGTACAGCTGCATCGAGGGCAGCGAGGGCTTCTGCCTGTCCGCACAGCGGGTAGGAGCCGATTACTTTTCTTTTCAGGCCTTCTGGTGTCTGGACAGCTACAGGGGAGAGAACGGTGTGGACATCACCGTTCCAGGGTTTCATTTCACCGCCGGAGAGGTATTCACGCTGGTGAATCTCGTGCGGTAGCAGAAATTGCGCCGGGATGGCGTCTGCAGTCGGGAACATTTGATGTAAGTGTTCTTCAAAGGTCATGACATAGTAGTTTATATAGTTTGAAGATAACAAAAAACGCTTATGCCCAGGGCATAAGCGTTTTTTTGTGAACGGCGTTTGAGAGGTAACTCAAGCTACTTCAGGGCTTCACGGGCAATGACGAGCTTCTGTATTTCGGAAGTCCCCTCTCCTATGGTACATAACTTCGCATCCCTGTAAAACTTCTCCACGGGGAAGTCTTTCGTGTATCCATAGCCACCGAATACCTGTACGGCTTCGTTCGCAGTCTTCACTGCCACTTCCGAGGCATAGTATTTGGCCATTGCGGCGTGCTGGGTCACTTTTTGACCTTTGCTCTTACCTGAGGCAGCCTGCATAGTCAGCAGCTCAGCAGCCATGATTTCTGTGGCCATATCAGCCAGTTTGAAAGAGATGCCCTGGAAGCTGGCAATGGGTTTATCGAACTGATGCCGTTCCTGTGCATATTTAAGGGCCGCTTCGTAAGCACCTTTTGCAATACCCAGGGAGAGTGCGGCAATGGAGATACGACCACCATCCAATACTTTCATGGACTGGATGAAGCCATCTCCTTCATTGCCCAGCATGTTCGCAGCCGGTATACGGCAATTATCAAAGATCATTTCGGCGGTTTCCGAGGCACGCATGCCCAGTTTGTTTTCTTTTTTGCCACCGCTGAAGCCGGGTGTACCTCTTTCCACCACAAAAGCTGTCATGCCATGGCTATCCCTCACATCGCCGGTACGGGCTATCACGACTGCCAGGTCTCCGCTTTTACCATGGGTGATCCAGCACTTGGTGCCATTCAGCACCCATTCGTTTCCGTCTTTCTTAGCTACACATTTCATGTTCATAGCATCAGAGCCGGTATTGGGTTCGGTGAGTCCCCAGGCGCCCAGCCATTCGCCGGTGGCCAGCTTAGGGAGGTAACGTTTCTTTTGTTCTTCAGATCCGAATTGCAGGATATGACCGGTGCAAAGGGAATTGTGCGCTGCTACACTGAGGCCGATAGCGCCGCAGAAACGACTGATTTCACTGATTACAGTGACATATTCAAGATAACTGAGGCCACTGCCGCCATACTCTTGTGGTACTAACACCCCCATTAAGCCTAATTCGCCGAGCTGTTTAAAGAGTGGTGCCGGAAAGGTTTGGGTTTCATCCCATTCCATAACGTTTGGTTGAATGTGCGATTTACCGAAATCCCTGATCACCTGGGTGATCTGCTGCTGCATTTCTGTAGGTTCGAAGTTCATACTGGGGGTTTTTCTGTTTTGATGTAATGTTCAATTTTACGATAAATACTATCATCCACCAATGGTATGCCAAGAAGGTCAGAAGGCTGGCGGAAAGGCCCGTTATTGCTGCGATACAGTACAATTAACCGCGCCAGTTTGTACCTTATGTAAGGATGTTGGGCCAAAGTTTGCTCATCTGCGGTGTTGAGGTCCAGTTTTTTTAGTGAAACTGCATTCAATCGCAGGTAAGGTTGAATTTTATTAAATGTGCTGTCTGGCAGGCCATAGGTTTCCCTGATCTGGGAGATGGCATAAAAACCGCCCAGTTTCTCTCTAAAGCGGGTAATTCGTGCGGCCAGCACAGGTCCTATTCCTTTCAGTGATTCCCAGGCTGCAGAATCAGCCTTGTTAATGTCAATAGTGATTACTGATTGCCGGGAATGGGAAAAGGTAATATGCTTTTTAAGCGGGGGCGGAGCTTTTTCCAGAGAAGATTGAAAAGCAGCAATATCTTGTTTTAATAACGTATCCCTGCTGATTTGCAGTGGATAATAGTGCGCAACTATTGCTGGTGTATAAATGCTGATAGCTGTAAGCAGCAGCAATGCAATGATGCCTCTTCTTTCGAGCGCTGTGAAGTGCCAGAATGGTTTCATGGGTTAACAAATGAATGGATGGATGAAATTACAATATCACTTCCAGCCCATCGTAGGCCAGGGCCATACCGGCAGGCAGCTCCTGCGAGACTTCTGCATGTAGTCCCATCTGGTGACTGATATGCGTGAAGTATGCCTGGGGTATTTTTAATTCCTGGGCCAGGGCAATCGCTTCCTCCAGGGTGAAGTGAGATATATGTTTTTCCCTGCGCAGGGCATTTACAACCAACACGCGGGAGCCAATGATCTTTTCTTTTTCTTCGGGTGCAATGAAGTTTGCATCTGTAATATACGTGAAGTCGCCGAATCGGAAGCCTAACACCGGCATCTTGTGATGCATGACATTGATTGGCGTAAACAGCATTCCATTTACATCGAACGGTTCACTACCTATGGTGCGGAGGTTCAGCTCCGGGATACCCGGGTATTTATGCTCTGCAAAAGCATAGGCAAATTCACGCATGATGCCTTCCTGTGTAAATGGGGTTGCATAGATATCGATGGCCCGCTGCTGAAAATAATTGAAAGCCCGGATGTCGTCCATTCCGGCTATATGATCTTTGTGCGAGTGGGTCACCAATACGGCTTCCAGGTGTTTCACCTGTGCTCTCAGCATCTGGTAGCGGAAGTCTGGTGTGGTATCGATAACGATATTGCCTGCAGGTGTATCAGATATGAGAATACTACTGCGGAGACGTTTGTCATGCTTATCGGTAGAAGTACATACCCTACAGCCACAAGCTATGACGGGTACGCCCTGGGAGGTGCCTGTTCCTAAAAAAGTTACTTTCAATTCTCTGATGGTTGTTCTGGTGAAGGAGGAGTGGATTCTTCGTCGGCCGCATCAGCGGTATTCCTGTTTTCCACAATTTGCTTGTATAGCTTCAGGGATTCAGGAGTCAGCACACTTTCATCCAGTTCCATCGAGCCCAGGATATCGAGGAGCGTATTGATACGTCCTTCCAGGTTCAGGAATTTATTAACTACCACGACCTTTTTATGTTCGAGTACACAATAGCCTGAGTTGAACGTTCCTTTTTCGAAACGTAACTCATACTTAGCCTCTCCAAAGATTTTTTCGAGGCGGGTCAGGTTATTGGGTGTCACTTTGAAGTTCATGGCACAAAAATAAGATTATTTACTCACCAACCTTGCTACAGGTACGATCACCTCTTCCAGCGAAATACCACCGTGCTGGAAGGTATTGCGATAGAAGTTGACAAAGTAGTTGTAGTTGTTCGGATAGCAGAGGTAGCCATCTTCTTTGGCAAAGATGTAAGAGGAGTTTACATTGGGCTTGGGTAAGCCTGCTTCGCGGGGATCCCTGAAGGCCAGTACTTCCCTGGCGTCATAGTTCAGGTTGCGGCCGTGTTTATAACGCAGGTTGGTAGTGGTTTGCTTGTCTCCTATTACTTTTACCGGCGTCTTTACCCTTACGTTTCCATGGTCAGTAGCAATGATCAGGTTGATCTTCTTGTCTGCCACTTTGCGCAGTGCCTGGTGCAGGGGGGAATGTTCGAACCAGCTGGCGGTGATAGAACGGTAAGACGTCTCATCTCCTGCCAGTTCTTTCAGCACTTCCATTTCTGTACGTGCATGGCTGAGCATATCCACAAAGTTGTACACAATCACGTTCAGCGGGTAGGCTAGCAGGTTATGAATGTTATTCACCAGGTGCTGACCGTCGTTGTGGGTAGTCACTTTGGTGTAGGAGAACCGGGTATCTATTTTCAGGCGTTTGAGCTGATCCGCGAAGAATTCTTCTTCGTGCAGGTTCTTTCCACCCTCTTCATCGTCGTTTTTCCATTGTTGAGGAAAACGGCTTTCTATATCAACAGGTAACAGCCCTGCAAAGATCGCATTGCGGCTATATTGAGTAGAAGTAGGGAGTATACTGTAAAAAGTATCTTCGGTCACCAGCCTGAAGGAATCCAGGAAAATAGGCAGGATGGCCTTCCACTGGTCCAGGCGCAGGTTATCTATGATAATGAAGAAGTTCGGCACTTCACTGTCCAGCTGTGGCACTACTTTTTCTTTGAATACGGAGTGCGACATGACAGGGGCATCTTTCGCTTTCGGGGCTACCCAGCTGGCATAGTTGCGGGAAATGAATTTGGAAAACTCCGTATTGGCTTCGGCCTTTTGGGTATTTAGTACCTCCATCATCTCGGGGCTGTTGGTTTTGGCCATTTCCATTTCCCAGTAAACCAGCTTCTTATAGATATCCATCCACTCATTGTAGTCAGGGCCTGAGTTCAGGGCCATGAACAGGGAGCGGAAGTCCTGTTGGTAGGCGATGGTGGTTTTTTCGGCCACAAGCCTTTTATTATCAATAATTTTCTTCAGTGAGAGGAGTACCTGGTTAGGGTTTACGGGTTTGATGAGGTAGTCGGTGATCTGGGAGCCGATGGCTTCGTCCATCACATTTTCTGCCTCATTTTTGGTGATCATGACCACCGGGATCTGCTGATCTATTTCCTTGATCTTGCCCAGGGTTTCGAGTCCCGTTATACCTGGCATAGACTCATCCAGCAGCACAACATCTACCACCTGTTCCTTCAGGAATTCCAGGGCATCATATCCGTTGGTCAGGGCAGATACCTTGTATCCCTTATTTTCCAGGAACATGATTTGCGATTTCAGTGATTCTATTTCGTCATCTACCCAGAGTATATTTATTTGACTCATGCAAGTATTAGTTAGGAGTAAGATAAAAATGAATTCAGCCGGCAACTATTTAGCCAAGATACCATTCTCTACTGTCAAAAAATGTTCCCTATATGCGATATTGGTACAATAAATTGTTAAATAACAGTTGATTTGCTGTAAGTTGTCCAAATATTATCAATTTTTGCAATAAAAATAGGAAAATCGAGGGAGATATAGGGGAAGGAGGACTGAGTGGCGTCTTATACATTAGAAAAAGTTAAAGATAATAATTCCTTAACGTAGCTTTGCCCAAGCTAAAGGGTAACGGTAAAAATGGCAGAACGCAAGAGAAAAATTGTAAATGATCCGGTGTATGGCTTCATCACTATAGATCATCCGTTGATCTTTGCTTTAATTTCCCATCCTTATTACCAGCGTCTGCGCCGTATTCATCAGATGGCGCTGGCACATATGGTTTATCCGGGAGCGATGCATACCCGTTTTCATCACAGTATGGGGGCTTATCACCTGATGAGCTGTGCGCTGTCTGAGTTGAAAGGGAAAGGGATAGAAATTACAGACGAAGAAGAGATCGCCGCTAAGATGGCAATTTTGCTGCATGATATAGGTCACGGGCCTTATTCCCATGCCCTGGAAAACGGAATTATTGAAGGGGTATCTCACGAAAAAATCAGCCAGTGGCTGATGGAGGAGTTGAATAAGGAGCTGAACGGGGGCCTGAGTCTGACAATAGAAATCTTCAACGGGCGTTATCATAAAACGTTTCTTCACCAGCTGGTGTCGAGCCAGCTGGATGTAGACAGGATGGACTACCTGAATCGCGACAGCTTTTATACGGGTGTATCAGAGGGAGTAATTGGTTATGACCGTATTATAAAAATGCTGACTGTGCAACGGAATGAGCTGATGGTGGAAGAAAAGGGAATTTATTCAATTGAAAAGTTCATTGTGGCCCGGCGATTGATGTATTGGCAGGTATATCTGCATAAAACAGTACTGAGTGCAGAAAATATGCTGGTCAAAATACTAAAGCGGGCTAAAGAACTGGCACTGAAGGGAGTATCACTATATGCCTCACCGGCACTGGAGTATTTTCTGTATCATACTATTACGGCTGCCAACTTCGAACAGGAGCCAGCTTGCCTACAACAGTTTTGTCTGCTGGATGATTATGATATTTTAAGCGCGATAAAGGTATGGGCAAACCATTCGGATCCTGTCCTTTCCTTGTTATGTAAATGGTTGACAAACAGGAATTTGTTTAAATGCCTGCTCAGTAATGAGGCTTTTGATACCTCGGCCATAACTTTATTGAAAACACAGGTACAAGAAAGATATGGCATTTCTGGCCATGATCTTGATTACTTTGTCTTCACGGGAACAGCTAGTCTGAGCGCGTACAACATTAATAATGAAAGGATTAACATCCTTTTTAAAGACGGAACCGTTAAGGATATTTCGTCAATCGATAATGCACTGGTTAGTCATACACTGGCTATACCCGTAAAAAAATTCTACATTTGTCATCCAAAAATCTAAGCAACACAGGATTATGAATGATAGATTGTAGATAATGTATAACTAGATGGCTGTCAATTAAATCATAAAACTGGTACCGCCTGGATAACTATATTAATTATTAACTATGCAGTTTAGCGCATTACAATTGGCTACCATGTTGGATGGTAAGCTGGAAGGCAACCCGGACGTAAAAGTGAATAACATCGCCAAGATCGAAGAGGCTGGTGAAGGGATGCTCAGTTTCATTGCCAATCCCAAATACGAAGAATTCATCTACACGACCAATGCTTCCATACTCATTGTGAACGAAAGTCTGGTGACGGAGCGTCCTGTTAAGTCTACCCTGATCAGGGTAAAAGATGCTTATAGCGCATTCGCTCAGCTGCTGGAGCAATATAAACAGCTGGTAGGCAACAAAACTGGTATTCAACAGCCATCTTTTGTACCTGCTTCTGTAAAAACAGGTACCAATGTATTCATCGGAGCGTTTGCTTACCTGGGTGAAAATGTTGTATTGGGCAATAATGTGAAGATCTATCCGGGTGTATACCTGGGCGATAACGTAGTTGTGAGCGACGATACCGTGATATTTCCAGGTGTGAAAGTATATGAGAACTGCGTAGTGGGCAAGCGGGTGATTCTGCATGCTAACTGCGTAATCGGTGGCGACGGCTTCGGTTTTGCCCCTCAGCCTGATGGTAAATATAAGAAGGTACCTCAGATCGGTAACGTGGTGATCCACGACGATGTAGAGATCGGTGCCAATACTACCATCGACAGGGCGACTATGGGCTCAACTATCATCCGGCAGGGTGTGAAACTGGACAACCTGATCCAGATTGCACACAATGTAGATATAGATACAAATACCGTAATTGCGGCCCAGACCGGCATCTCTGGCAGTACCAAGATCGGCAAAAACTGCGTGATTGGCGGCCAGGTTGGCCTGGTAGGCCACATTCAGCTGGCAGACGGCACCAAGATCAACGCCCAGAGCGGTCTTTCCAAATCTATCACCGAGCCTAATACAGCGCTGATGGGTTCTCCTGCTTTTGACTACAAAAGTTCACTAAAAAGTCAGGCAATTTTTAGAAATTTGCCGGACCTTGAAAAACGTGTAAAAGAGCTGGAGGATATGGTAAAACAGTTACTTTCTGTAAGAGAAGGTGTTTAATATACCTGTAATTTACTACACCACAATCATTTACATCATTTCAGACCAATCTTGCGAGACAACAGAAAAATTAGTTAATAAAATATGATGGAGAATCAACAGTCGCCCAATCAACACACGATAAAAACTCCTGTCACTATATCGGGTGTAGGTTTGCACACAGGTGCCAGCGTAAATATGACCCTCAAACCTGGTATTCCCGGATCGGGTATTAAGTTCAGACGTATTGATCTGCCCAACCAACCTGTAGTAAAAGCGGATGTGGATTATGTAGTAGATACTGCCAGAAGTACCACACTGGAACACAATGGTGCAAGAGTAAATACCATCGAACATATCATGGCAGCACTGGTAGGTACCGGTGTTGACAACGTAGAAATAGATATTGATGGTCCTGAAGTGCCTATCATGGATGGCAGCGCCATGCCTTTCATCGAACTGATAGAGCAGGCTGGTGTAGCTGAACAGGATGCTAAGAAGGTATACTACACCATCGATACCAACATTACCTACTACGACGATAAAAAGAATGTGGAAATGGTAGCGCTGCCAGCATTAGACTACCGTGTCACATGTATGATCGACTTCAATTCACCGGTACTGGGTACCCAGCACGCGAACCTGAACAGCCTGGCAGACTTCAGATCAGAAATCGCGCCTTGCCGTACCTTCGTATTCCTGCATGAGCTGGAGTACCTGATCAACAATAACCTGATCAAAGGTGGAGATATCAACAATGCGATCGTAATCGTAGATAAACCTGTGAGTGAAGAGGAGCTGGCCCGTCTGGCTACCATTTTCCAGCGCAAGAATATCAGCGTGGAACAGCGTGAAGGTATCCTGAACAATATTAAGCTGCGTTTCCCTAATGAGCCTGCACGTCACAAACTGCTGGACATCATGGGCGACCTGGCACTGGTAGGTTTCCCTATCAAGGCCCATCTCATCGCCAACCGTCCGGGCCATGCTTCCAACGTGGAATTTGCCCGTCGCCTAAAACAATACATTAAGAAGAACAAGCACATTAAAGATGTGCCTGTATATGATCCTAATAAACCGGCTATATTTGACCTTCCACGTATAGAGCGGACCCTGCCACATCGTTTTCCAATGCTGCTGGTAGACAAAATCATTGATCTCACTGAAACACAGGTAGTCGGTATCAAGAATGTAACCTTCAACGAGCCCTTCTTCCAGGGTCACTTCCCGAACAATCCGGTAATGCCGGGTGTATTACAGGTAGAGGCATTGGCACAATGTGGAGGTATCCTCGCGCTGAACACAGTTCCTGATCCTGAATGCTACGATACATACTTTATCAAGATCGACAACTGTAAGTTCAAGCAAAAGGTATTCCCGGGTGACACAATGATCCTGAAGATGGAGCTGCTGAGCCCTATCAGAAGAGGTATCGTGGAAATGCGGGGAACTGTATTTGTAGGTAACAAGATCGTTACAGAGGGCGACCTGACTGCTCAAATCATTAAAACAAGAGACGCCAAAAAATAGCAATGATCCATCCGCTTACTTACATCCACCCTGACGCGAAGGTGGCCACAAACGTTAAAATTGATCCTTTTACTGTAATTCACAAGAATGTCGAGATCGGTGATGGTACCTGGATCGGGTCAAATGTCACCATCATGGAAGGGGCAAGGATTGGAAAGAACTGCCGTATCTTCCCTGGTTCCGTCATATCCGCTATACCACAGGACCTCAAATTTGACGGAGAAGAGACCACTACCATTATTGGAGATAACACTACTATCCGCGAATATGTAACCATCAACAGGGGTACTAAAGACAAATGGAAAACCGTAATTGGTTCCAACTGTCTGATTATGGCCTACAGCCATATCGCACACGACTGTGAAGTTGGTAACTACTGCGTATTTTCTAACAACACGACCCTGGCTGGTCACATCACCGTAGGCGACCATGTAGTGCTGGCAGGTATGGTGGCTGTACAGCAGTTCTGTAAGATCGGTGCACACGCTTTCGTAACCGGGGGCTCACTGGTAAGAAAAGATGTACCTCCTTATGTTAAAGCTGCCCGTGAGCCATTGTCTTATGTAGGCGTGAACTCTATCGGTTTAAAAAGAAGAGGTTTTTCACTGGAAAAGATCAACCATATCCTGGACCTTTACCGCGTGATCTTCGTGAAAGGCTACAAGCTGTCAAAAGCAGTGAGCATTATCGAAGCTGAATATCCTGCTACGGATGAAAGGGATGAAATCCTTGCATTTATCCGTGAATCTGGACGTGGTATCATGAAAGGATATACGTCTCTCTCCAGTGACGACTGAAAATAATATCTTTATGGGCAATACCATGTGTGCAAAACATGTGGTATTGCCTTTTTCATAAATAATGAGGACGAATGAAAATAACGCTGGCCCAGACAGGTAAACGCTTTAACTACGATTGGATCTTCCGTCGGGTAGACGCTACCTTTGAAGCGGGACAACGTTATGCGATTCTTGGCCCCAACGGTTCAGGTAAGTCTACCTTACTGCAGGTGATCAGCGGACATTTGTTGCACAACGAAGGCACCGTCACCTACCACAATGCTAACACCCCCTTACCATCCGATCAGTTTTTCAACTACTGCGCCATTGCAGCCCCTTACCTGGAACTGATTGAAGAATTTACCCTCGCAGAGAGCATCCATTTCCACTTACAGTTCAAACAGTTCATACCTGGTATCACCCCGCAGAAAGCTGCGGAAACAGTAGGTCTGCAATCATCCATGGGTAAACAGGTAAAGCACTTTTCTTCTGGCATGAAGCAAAGGCTGAAACTGGCGCTGGCCATCTTCTCTGACGTGCCGGTACTACTGCTGGACGAACCGTGTACCAACCTGGATGCAGCAGGTGTAAAACTCTACCAGGACCTGGTTACCACGTACGCGAGTAACCGAATGATCATTGTCAGCTCGAATGATGAGCAGGAGTATTTTATGTGTGAACAGCGTATGAATATCCTGGACTACAAATGATGTGGGGATTAGTGCTTTAATCGTATATTGAACCCCATAATACGAGATGCATATGCAAAAGACTGCCAGTAAGAAAGTAATTAACGGGTGGGCCATGTATGACTGGGCTAACTCTGTTTACAATCTGGTAATTACAACTACCTTTTTCCCTATCTACTTTACCGGTGCCACGGAAGCTGCTTTTAACAGCAAGCGCATTCCTTTCTTTGGAAAATATTTTATCAATTCTGCCCTGTATGACTACGCGATGGCAGCAGCGTTTCTGATTGCTGCAATTGCCTCTCCCATCCTGTCTTCTATTGCAGATACGAGAGGCAATAAGAAGCGTTACCTGATGCTATTCACCTGGCTGGGAGGAATCAGCTGTAGTGCATTGTACCTGTTCAATGGTGGCAATGTGGAATATGGGGTGATATTTTTTATTCTTGCCACACTTGGTTATTGTGGTGGATTGGTGTTTTATAATTCCTATCTGCCCGAAATAGCTGCAGAAGAAGATCGTGACAGGGTGAGTGCAAAAGGCTTTACCATGGGGTATATCGGGAGTGTGCTGTTGCAGCTCATTGGATTTGCACTGGTAGCTATCAAGCCATTTGGTATTACTGAAGGCCAGGCGGTGCTCATTACCTTCCTGCTGGTAGGTATATGGTGGATCGGCTTTGCCCAGATCACCTTTGCACGGCTGCCGGCTTCTAAAGGGACTATTACGGAACATAAAGCGGGTGTATTTACAGAAGGATTCTCCGAACTGCGTAAAGTGTATGCCCAGGTAAAAACAATGCCGGTGCTGAAACGCTTTCTGAGGGGCTTTTTCTTCTATAGCATGGGGGTACAGACGGTCATGATGGCAGCAACACTCTTTGGTGCGCAGGAACTGCAACTGCCTTCTACCACCCTTATCAGTGTCGTGGTAGTCATTCAGCTGGTAGCAATTGCCGGTGCTTCAGGCATGGCATGGCTCTCCGGGAAGTTTGGCAACCTGCCGGTATTGATTGGTGTTATATTCGTATGGATAGGTGTTTGTATTGGCGGTTACCGTATGCAGACGGCTACCGACTTTTATATAATGGCTACAGTAGTAGGTCTGGTAATGGGAGGTGTGCAATCCCTGAGCCGCTCTACTTATGCCAAGCTGATGCCCGAAACGGAGGATACCGCGAGTTTCTTCAGTTATTATGATGTGACCGAAAAACTTTCTATCGTGATTGGGATGATCACCTTCGGGCTCATCCATGAGCTAACCGGCAGTATGCGTAATTCTGTTATTGCCCTGGCTGCCTTCTTTTTGATTGGCCTGGCATGGCTGTTCTCCGCGCGGATAAAGCAAAAGAAACTACAATAGAAATTTCAATTGTATGAAACTATATACCGTAGACACAGGCTTTTTTAAACTGGATGGGGGTGCTATGTATGGCGTAGTACCCAAGAGTATCTGGAACAAACTGAGTCCATCAGACGAGAACAATTTATGCACCTGGGCCATGCGCTGCCTGCTCATCGAAGATGGCAAGCGCCTGATCCTGGTAGATACAGGTATTGGTGACAAGCAGGATGCGAAATGGTTTGGGCATTACCACCTGCATGGCGATGCAACCCTGGATAGCTCACTGGCTAAACTGGGTTTTCACAAGGATGATATCACTGACGTGTTCCTGACACACCTGCACTTTGACCATTGCGGCGGCTCCATTGTAAGGCAGGGTGACAAGCTCGTGCCAGCATTCAAAAATGCCACCTTCTGGAGCAACGAGGATCACTGGAACTGGGCAACCAAGCCAAACGACAGGGAGAAGGCATCTTTCCTGAAAGAAAATATCCTGCCTATGCAGGAAAGTGGTCAGCTGAAATTTGTGGAAGTAAAGGAAGGCGTGAACTTTACTGACAATATCAATATCCGGTTTGTAAACGGGCATACTGATGCACAGATGCTGCCACAAATCAGGTACAAAGACAAAACCATCCTGTATATGGCGGATCTTCTGCCCGGCGTCGGGCATATTCCACTGCCATATGTAATGGCATACGATATGTTTCCACTGACAACCCTTCAGGAGAAGAAAAGCTACCTGACTGAAGCCCTGGAGCAGCAATATGTACTGTATTTAGAACATGATCCTAAGGTAGAATGCCTGGTGCTGCAACAAACGGAGAAAGGTATCCGCGCGGGCGAAACCTTCCCGCTGTCAGCACTATAATGTATGTCATCTTGGCACGACAGGTGCCTGCTGCATACATTTTGTATTATATAGACCATGGCAACACACCTGACAATAGATAATAAATTGAAAAAGCTGATTGTTGTAGGCGACAGGGTACTGGTAAAACCACTTACCCCCAATGAACGTACAGAAAGCGGGCTATTTTTGCCTCCCGGCATGCAGGAAAAGGAAAAGGTACAATCGGGATATGTGATCAAAACAGGCCCCGGATATGCGATTCCATTGCCTTCTGAGGAGGATGACGCCTGGAAAGGGGAAGAAGAGAAAGTGAAGTATATTCCTTTGCAGGCAAAGGAAGGCGACCTGGCTATCTTCCTGCTCAACGGGTCGACAGAAGTGTCTTACCAGGGCGAAAAATATTTCATCGTACCGCAGAGCGCGATACTGATGCTGGAAAGAGAAGAAGATCTCTAAATGCTTTTTTCATAAAAATTTAATAAAGGGCTGTAAGTGATTACAGCCCTTTTTTTATCTTCAGAGAAATTTTAATACACCATGGCTGAAAAAGAAGCATTCCTGTCACAGATCCAAAGTGGATACACCTTCAAAGGCGAACGATTTAAACTGGGTTGCGCCATGCTGAATGGCGAAGTAGTGAGTGGAGCAGATGTGTTCCTGCCGCTGAAAACGATGAACAGGCATGGATTGATTGCCGGCGCCACGGGTACCGGCAAAACCAAAACCCTGCAGGTAATTGCAGAAGGGCTGAGTGATGCCAGCGTACCTGTGCTGCTCATGGACATCAAAGGTGACCTGAGTGGCGTAGCCGCTGCCGGCACCAACAGTGACAGAATCAAAGAGCGATATGAGAAAATAGGCGGCACCTGGTCTCCTTCCGGCTACCCGGTAGAACTCCTGTCTCTCAGTAATGAGAAAGGCGCACGCCTGAGAGCAACGGTGAGTGAATTTGGCCCGGTATTGCTGTCACGGATTCTGGAACTGAACGATACACAGGAAGGACTGGTGGCCATGATCTTTAAATATTGTGATGACAATAAACTGCCCCTGCTGGACCTGAAAGATTTCAAGAAAGTATTGCAGTACGTGAGTGATGAAGGTAAGGCTGAACTGGAAAAAGATTATGGAAAAATCTCTACCACTTCGGCAGGTACTGTGCTCAGAAAAGTAATTGCCCTGGAGCAACAGGGTGCTGATAAGTTCTTTGGCGAAACCTCTTTCCAGGTAGACGACCTGCTGCGCATCGGGGACGATGGCAGAGGGGTGATTTCCATTGTAAGAGTAGCAGACATCCAGGACAAACCAAAGCTGTTTTCCACATTCATGCTTAGCCTGCTGGCAGAGCTGTACGCTACCCTGCCTGAAGAAGGTGATATGGAAAAACCAAAGCTGGTGCTGTTCATAGACGAAGCTCACCTGGTATTCCAGGAAGCCAGTTCGGCACTGTTGCAGCAGATTGAAACCATTATTAAACTGATCCGTTCCAAAGGCGTTGGTATTTTCTTCTGTACACAGAACCCAATGGATGTACCCCCTTCCATCCTGGGACAACTGGGTATGAAAGTACAGCATGCACTGCGTGCATTTACCGCCAATGATCGTAAGACTATTAAACAAACAGCAGAGAACTATCCGCTGTCTGACTATTATAAAACAGATGAACTGCTCACGCAGATTGGTATTGGCGAAGCATTGTTCACCTGTCTGAATGAGAAAGGTATTCCTACGCCACTGGCAGCAACCATGCTGGTAACCCCACGCTCCCGTATGGATATACTCTCTGATGGTGAAATGGATACATTGGTTAGCAGTAGTAAGATTGCGAATAAATATAATAAGGAGATCGATAGCGAAAGTGCTTACGAGATCCTGACCGCCAAGTTGCAGGAGGCGGCAGAAAAAACAGCTGCACAGGAAACCCCGGCTTCTAATAAGAAACAAGCAGAAGAAAAGAGTGTATTGGATACTGTACTGAGCAGTCCTATTGCCAAACAAGTGGGTCGTACAGCGGCTACGATGATTACAAGGAGTTTGCTGGGTGCATTGGGATTAGGCGGCAAGAGCAGCAAAAAAAGTAGTAGCTGGTTTTAATTTAAATTCACAGATATGGAGAAAATTATCAAAGCAGGGATCTGTTCCTATGGCATGTCAGGACATATCTTTCACGCGCCGTTCATTCACACACATCCGGGGTTTACCTTCTATGCTGTAGTGGAAAGAAGTAAGCACCTTGCCAGACAGCGCTATCCTGATGTGAAAGTATATACCAGTGTAGCTGATATGATTCAGGATCCTGAACTGGATCTGATCGTGGTCAATACACCGAACTATACGCATTATGAATACACCAAAGCTGCCCTGGAAGCAGGAAAAAATGTGATCGTGGAAAAGCCTTTTACAGTGCATGCTGCTGAAGGGAAGGAGCTGGCAGCACTGGCTGCTTCAAAGGGTTTACTGTTGAGCGTGTATCATAACAGGCGCTTTGATAGTGATTTTAAGATTGTAAAACAGGTACTGAGCAGTGGTGATCTCGGCGACTTGCTGGAAGCCGAAATTCATTATGACCGCTTTCGTGAGGAGCTGAGTTATAAGAAACATAAGGAAGAGAAACTACCGGGTACCGGTGGCTTGTATGACCTGGGTTCACACCTGGTAGATCAGGCACTGATACTGTTTGGTATGCCGGATGCTATATGGGCGGATATCAGGACAATCAGGAAAGAATCACTCGTGGATGATTACTTTGAGCTGGTATTTTTTTATGAGCACCTTCGGGTCAGATTGAAATGCTCTTATATCACGAGAGAACCTATTCCTTCTTATCAGTTTCATGGACGTAAAGGATCTTTTATAAAAACGAAAGCCGACACGCAGGAGACGATGTTGCAGCAGGGATTGATGCCGGGAGCACCTGGATGGGGTGTGGAAGGGATTCATGAGTGGGGATTGCTGCATACAGAGAGAGATGGAAAGGTAGTGCGGGAGTATTTGCCTTCGCCTAAAGGAGATTACCTGGAATACTATGATGGTATTTACAATGCATTGATTGGAAAGGGCCCCAATCCGGTACCGGCGGAAGAGGCCGTGAATGTGATCAGGGTAATAGAGACCGCTTTTGAAAGTAATAATGCGAAGAAAGTAATTTCGCTTAAATAATTTTGAAAGGACGCTTTTACTTACGGTAAAAGCGTCCTTCTTCATCTCTTATAATAATTTCCTCACTGATCAGAAATTGAGTTACCTCCATTAATTCCTCTTCATTCACCTCTTTTAGCTTATTCTGAATCACATCCCATTCAGTAGGTGTATGTGTCAGCTCTGCTAATAATAACCCCGATATCGCCTTAAAATCCACGGGCGTTTTCTTCTGTTCTATACATACATCACAGATACCACAAGGCGGCGCATCCTGCTCTCCAAAATACTGTACTAATAACTGGGTACGGCATTGCTTTTGGTTCCGCACATAATCCAGCATCGCATCCAGCCTGTCCTGGTACGCTTTCATTCTCGCCTTCACCCTTTCTGTATCTATTCTTAAATGCTGAGTAGATACCCGTTGCTCTACAAAGGATAACTGGGGTACAGACTTCCTTTGTTTATAACTGATGATTCCCCGCTGATGCAGGTGCTGCAATCCCTGTATCACCTCCGGTTCTTTGAGCCGCAGTATCCGCATGAGCTGCCTTTCATATACCGGCACCGGGTTATCAAAGATGCCTTCATAGGTACGCAGCAAAGTTTGTACAAGTCCGGACAAAGCCGGCTGTGCGGCATCAAATGCAAATAATGTCTGCCTGTTAACAATGAATTCCGCCATAGATGGCATAAACACGCTCTCACTCAGCTGCAAAATACCTTCCTGTTCCAATATGCGCAGGGCGCTATATGCCACGGTTATATTCAGTTCGAATTTCTGTACAAAGTCATTGATGTCAAAGTCAAAGTATACCCCTTCTCCGCCACCTACCGGCACCTGCAAATAATTCACCAGCGCCTGGTACACTGCCCGCACCTGGTCCTGACCGGGAAATTGCAATGCGATCATCTCCTTCATTCTATCCAGCTCCGAAGAATGATAGAGCAATACTGCGTATGCTTTCTGCTCATCCCTTCCTGCTCTGCCAGCTTCCTGGTAATAAGCTTCCAGGCTTTCCGGTGCATCTGCATGTATCACTACTCTTACATCCGGCTTATCGATGCCCATTCCAAACGCATTGGTACACACCATCACCCTGATCCTACCCTGGATCCACAATTCCTGGCGGGCAGTGCGCTCTTCCCCTGTCAGCCCCGCATGATAATAACTGGCAGAAATCCCATTCTGTTCCAGCATATCCGCCAGCTCACGGGTGCCTTTCCGGTTGCGGCAATAGATGATAGCACTACCGGGTACCCGCTGTAAGATGTATAATAACTTAGGTTGCTTATCGCCTTCTTCAATGACGCTGTAGGAAAGATTGCTGCGTACAAAGCTCTTGGTAAAAACAGCCGGCCTGCGCATGTGCAGCTTTTCACAGATGTCCTTTTGTACCTGTGGGGTAGCCGATGCAGTGAGTGCCAGTACCGGCACGCCCGGAAACAGGGCTCGTATCTCTGCAATCTCCAGGTAAGCAGGTCTGAAATCATATCCCCACTGGGAAATACAGTGTGCTTCATCTATTGCCAGCAGGGATACCGGCAATCCATCACAGTATTCCAGGAACCGACGACTTTGTAAACGTTCGGGGGATACATAGAGAAACTTATACGTACCACGGCGCGCTTCTTCCAGCAGCTTCTCCACATCCTGGTAATACATGCCCGCATAAATAGCAGCTGCAGGAATATTCCGGTTGCGCAGGTTCGCCACCTGGTCCTTCATCAATGCAATGAGGGGTGTGACTACCAGGCAGAGCCCTTCTTTCATGAGCGCCGGTACCTGGAAGCAGATGGATTTTCCACCTCCGGTGGGCATCAACGCAAGGGTATCCTGCCCATTGCAGACGGACTGAATAATGTCTTCCTGCAAAGGACGGAATTGCGCATAGCCCCAGTATTTTTTCAGTATTTCTGTAGGAGTAGTCACGCTGTAAATGTAACTATATTACTCTCTTGTACCGCAGGCGCACAGAATTTGCGGCCAGTACGATATCTGACAGTGCCATGATACCCGCGCCGGATATAGGGCTCAGTACTCCGAAGGCGGCAAATGGAATAGCGATCACATTGTACAGGAATGCCCAGAAAAGATTCTGTTGTATGGTGAGGAAGGTGTGTCTGCCAAGCCCCAATGCCAGTGGCAGGGAAGACAATTTGCTATTCAATAAAATCACATTGGCACTCTGCATAGCAATATGCGTGGCATCACTCAGGGAGATACCAATTGTAGCCCTGGCCAGTGCCGGTGCATCGTTGATACCATCGCCTACCATGGCTACCGGCGCCTCTTTCATGAGACTATCAATCCGCTGTAATTTCTGTTCCGGTGTCTGGCCGGAGAATACTTCTTTAATACCTGTCAGCGCTGCCAGTTCACGACATTTACGTTCAGTATCTCCACTCAGCAGCACAGGTGTAATTCCTTTGCTTTGTAGCATAGCCACCATTTCTGCAGCATCGGGTCTTACTTCATCTATCAGGTCTATCCAGCCTGAAAGTTGGCCGTTCTTCAGCAAGTAGAGGCTATGGCTATCATCAGCAGTGATATGCTTTGCCATTTCAAAGGATCCCAGCTGCCATTCATTGCCTGCGGGGTCTTTTGCCTGCATGCCACGACCTTTGATTTCACGGATCTGTGTCAGCTTCACTTCTCCTTCCTTTTTCCAGATACTCACCAGTGAGCGGGCGATGGGGTGAGAAGAGAATTTCTCCAGGCTATAGACAGTCTGGGCAAATTCCTTTTCTGTCATACCTTCATAATAATAATTCCCCAATTGCAGTTTGCCGGTAGTAAGGGTACCGGTTTTATCCAGCACTACGTATTTAATATCTTTAAAGGCTTCCAGGGTCTGAGCGCCTTTGATGAGGATACCGTTTTTAGCTGCCCTGCCCAATCCTACCATTACAGCTGCTGGTGTAGCCAGGCCCATAGCGCATGGGCAGGCAATGACCAGTACGGCAATACTCCGCATGATAGCAGCGCCGATGGTAATATGACCAAAGATCGCCCAGCCTAAGAAGGTCAGTACCGCAATCCCTAATACCAATGGTACAAAGATGGCGCTGATCTTATCAGCCAGTTTCTGCATGGGCGGTTTATTGCCCTGCGCCTGTTTGACCAGGTCGATGATATATGAAAGAACAGTGTCTTTTCCTGTAGCGGTGATGAACATTTTGATACTACCGTCTTCCAGGATGGTACCACCGATGGCCTTATCTTTTTCTCCTTTGCGTACAGGGGTACTCTCGCCGGTGATCATAGATTCATTGATGAGGCCACTGCCCCAGAAGATAGTGCCGTCCATAGGGATCATATCACCCGTATTCACTAAAACCTTATCACCGGTACGCAGGGTCTGGTTGTCTACCACATGAATATGTTCATGATCACCGTGTTCTTCAATACGGCGGGCAGTTGTCACCTGCATTTTAGCAAGAGCAGTAATCGCAGTAGTGGTTTGTTTTACAGAACGCTCTTCCAGCAGGTTGCCCAGGAATACCAGGGTAATAATGGCGGCAGCGGTTTCATAAAACATATAATCGGGTCCCAGGTGGAGGATCGTACCTGTCAGACTGTAGCCATAGGCAGCAATGGCACCCAAAGCAATCAGCACATCCATATTCGCCATCCCATTGACGAGAGAGCGGATTGCACTCCGGCCAAAGTGCCACATACCAACCACAAATACCGGCGTAGACAGGCAAAGCTGTACCACTGGATTATGCAGCCAGGCCCAGTGTACCCACATATGTAATAACAGGGGAGCTGTAAAGATGGCGCAGAAAATAAACTTAAACGTCAATGTACGCAGGAAAGCAGCCTTGGGCTGAGGTTGGTCAGGCAATACCACCTGGTATCCCAGCTGATCGATACCTGAGAGAATATCTTTGGGATTCGTCTCAATTCCTTCCGGCAGGGTAAAACTTAATTCTTCTGTAGCAAAACTCACATTCACATCCTGCATACCTTTGTGCTGAAGGTATTTGGATACCGTCAAGGCACAACTGGTACAGTTCATTCCTTTAACTTTACAACTGATCGTTTCCATTAGTGACTGATTAACGTTACAAAGGTATCCACCCCCGATTCATGTGAATAAAATATTAATGCAACGGAGTGGCATGCCAATATGAAAGTAACAGAAAATCAATTGTTTCTGAAAGTCTTTTATTAATGCAACGCGGTATCAACCAATAGATTACGGTTATTTAATTACATTTACGGGATGGAATGGACCTTTACTATTGAGGAGCTGCCCGGGGTAGCCCAAAGTTTCTGGGCACAATATGGGGCGCCACGGATTTTTACCCTTGAGGGGGCCATGGGAGCCGGCAAAACGACTTTTGTAAAGGCGCTGTGTGCGGCTAAAGGTGTGGAGGATACGACAGCCAGTCCTACCTTTTCCATTATCAACCAGTACGCCTATCGTACAAATGACGGTGTAACACGTAATATCTATCACCTGGACCTGTATCGTCTACGTGACGAGGAAGAAGCCATAGGCGCAGGTGTAGAAGATACGCTCTACCAGGATGGAGCGATTTGTTTTGTAGAATGGCCGGACATCATCCAGGATTTATTACCTGCAGACACTATTCGATTGCAATTGACAGTCTTACCTGATCAGCGGAGGCAGCTGCGGGTTTCCTGATACAGTTGCTTGGAACAAATAATGTATCTTTGATTACAAGGAAAAATTCACCCGGATCAATTTTGAAAACTATATGGAGCAAAGGCAAAAACCTGTTGTGAGTGCTGGCTTTACATATTCACCGCTGGAAGAAACGTTGGATATTCCGCAGAAAAATTCCCGTTTATTTATAGGTATTCCAAAAGAAACGTCCTTCCAGGAAAACCGCATAGCCCTTACACCTGATGCGGTTAGTATACTGGCCAGCAATGGTCATCATATCGTGGTAGAACATAAAGCAGGCGATGGCTCTCATTTTTATGACACAGATTTTTCAGAAGCCGGCGCCGAAATATTGTACGATAAGAAAGAAGTATACAAAGCGGAGATCATTGTAAAATCAGCCCCACTCAACGATGAGGAAATAGAGCTGCTGCATCCTCACCAGATCGTGATCTCTCCCATCCACCTGGCTGCCCTGAAAATAGAGCAGGTACAGAAAATGATGGAGAAGCGGATTACCCTGCTCTCGTTCGAGAATCTCAAAGACGATGCGGGCACCTACCCTATTGTCAGGGCCATGAGCGAGATTGCCGGTGGCGCTGTTATGCTGCTGGCCAGCCAGTACCTGAGCAACAGTAACAAAGGGAAAGGTATTCTGCTAGGCGGGGTGACAGGTATCCCTCCTACCAAAGTAGTGATCATTGGCGCAGGCATCGTGGGTGAATTTGCCGCCCGCACAGCAATGGCCTTAGGATCTTCTGTAAAAGTATTCGACAACAATATCTATAAACTGAAACGCCTGCAAAACAACATCGGCGTACGTGTATTTACGTCCGTTATTCAGCCCAAAGTACTGGCAGAACAGCTGCGGAATGCTGATGTAGCAGTAGGCGCTTTGTCTTCTCAAAATGGCCGTACACCGATTGTGGTAACCGAATCTATGGTAAGCAACATGAAAGCAGGCTCTGTGATCGTAGATGTAAGTATAGACAGAGGTGGCTGCTTCGAAACGTCAGAGATTACCAGTCATGAAAATCCGGTGTTCAAGAAGTACGATGTAGTACACTATTGCGTGCCTAATATTCCATCAGGATTTGCCCGTACAGCGTCGGAAGCAATTAGTAATGTACTGATGCCATTATTGCTGGAAGCTGCGGATGATGGAGGGTTTGAGAATCTGGTGTGGATCAAGAGAGGTGTGCGGAATGGGATCTATCTCTATAAAGGAGCATTGACCAATTATCACCTGAGCGAAAAGTTCAAACTAAAATATACTGACCTGGAGCTGCTGCTGGCAGTGAAGGGATAACAAAAAAGCTGCTGCCGCGGCAGCAGCTTTTTTGCTTTATTTTAATCTAAATCCGGCGATAACCTGTAATGAATTGACCGGCATAGAAGTGCTATTCTTTGGCACAAAACCAGTAGTAGTAGAACCGCGTACCTCCAGCTGGAAACGGCTTACCTTCACACCTACCCCGCCTATAAGAGATTGCTCAAGTTTACGCAGATCGCTCATCGCTTCATAATGCTCATCCCTGCTGGCATCGTAGTAGTCATTCTTTTTTGTACTAACAACTACCGCATTGCCCATGCCAATATGCACAAACGGCTTTATAAAACTCCTGGTATAAATATATTGCACCATAATATTCAACTGTACATAACTCAACTTAAAAGTAGCCACATCTCCATCCAGCAGTCTGGACATGTCCATCTTTGCATCCGTGCTGTATGACTTGAAGAGCAGTTCATTGTACACAGAAAACTTTCTGGTAGCACCCCCAAATGGAATATCCATGAATATGCCGGCTACAGGACCTACAGAAGAACTATAATCGCCATGCAGCGGATAGCTTTCTCCTCCCTTCATCTTAAAACTATTGAACGACGGACCAGCTACTATCCCCCAATATACCGGGTTCCTTTTGTTTGATTTGACCGCTATTGTTGATCCAGGGTGTTGAGTTTGATGATAAGCCACAAATAAAGCAATCAGCTTATCATCCCGGTATTCCACTCCCTTAGCCTGTTTAGCTACTTTGCTGTCATCCCTGAACAACGTGGCCAGTTGATCCTGGTACTCTCTTTTTTCGTAAAGTTTAGATCCCTCAGGAGCAGGTACCAGGGTTTTAATATATTTCAATTCCTGAATTTCCTGTCCCGGCGCACCATACATAAAGTGTACACGCTGGTGACTATCAGTATAAGTAT
The DNA here is from genome assembly GCF_039596135.1 of Chitinophaga sp. Lineage (GTDB taxonomy): Bacteria > Bacteroidota > Bacteroidia > Chitinophagales > Chitinophagaceae > Chitinophaga. The sequence continues at coordinate 4,225 of NZ_JBCNKH010000008.1, read as the reverse complement.
ACAGATTATAATCGCCCACTACCAATTGCTGAATAAATACAGTAGAATCCAGCAATTCTGTTTGTGGCTGTGTCACCCTTTGTGTGGAAGAGACAATGTAAGGAGTTATATCCAGCAGTACATGCTTCGTTACGTACATGAGCTCTCCATTCGACTGCATGGTAAAACCACTGATCTGCTCCGGCGTATACTTTGTAACAGCTCCGTTTTCAGTAGTTTTGAAAAAAATCTCTTTCGGGCTGCTCGACCAGTTTTTGAAATCAACAAACCCTCTCAGGGAATCTTGTTGTGAAATAGCTACTGTTCCGGGTACGAAATTGTGCTGCGCATATGTAGTCATGGCTACCAGGCAGCAAGTAAGGGGTAAAATTATCTTCTTCATATTGGGTAAAATTGACCAGGTACATGGCCTGGCATTTATTATTATAACCTGAAACCAGCTACGATCTGTAGGGCTTTTGAAGTAATATTGGAGCTTGAATAGGATAACCAACCCGACCCTGTAGAAAACCTTGCTTCTACCTGCAGGCGGGAAGCCTTCACACCAATACCAAGTATCGCAGACTCTTCATGCTTTCTGATTCCATCTACTGCGGTTTCATGCTTTTTCGCATCCACATCATAGTAGTCATTCTTATTGGTTTTTACAACGATTGCATTCCCCATACCAACATGTATAAAAGGTCTCACAATCCCTTTCGGATAGGTATACTGTGCCATAATATTGAGCTGTGCATACCCGAATCCAAATGATACTATATCACCTGCGTAGTCATTATAAACAGGGCCAACCAACACAGAAGAGGTGCTGATAGTTTTGTATAGGAGCTCATTATAAAGTGAGAACTTACGGCTTGAGCCAGGGAAAGGAATATCTATGAATATTCCCAGCATTGGATTGACAGAAGATTTATAACTATTACCGTTAGCCATGTAAAAAGGCCCTTGCGATTTATAGCTATTGAAACCCACTCCGGCCATCACACCAAACCAAACAGGATTTCTCACTTTCTTTTTCTGTATTATTTCCTCCGCATGGGTTGGATCTTTAAATTTATTGTAAGCGAGGAAAGCTTTTACCAGGGGCTTTTCATAATACCCCAGGAACCGGTTTTGCTTCGCCAGTTGTGGATCATCCTGGAACAGGGTGTCCAGCTGCTGCTGGTAGATCTTGCGCTCATACAAACCAGATCCATCATCAGTCGCCACAATGGTTTTGATGTACACCAGTTCAGTCACCGGCCTGCCAGGTGCCTCAAAGAGGTAGTGATCACGGTGATGGACATCTGTATATGTATACAGCGGATAGCTACCTCCTACCAGTTGTTCAACAAACGCGGTAGTATCCAGGGATTCCACACTCATGGCCTGTTCTTTCAGAGTTGAGGTCTCATAGTAAGTCACATCTGCAATAAACTCCTTGCTGAGGTAAACCTTATTCTCCTGTGGGATGACAAAACCATTAATTTCAGTGGCCTTATATAAGTGGCTGGCCGACTCTTTATCCGATTTGAAATCAATTTCTCCGGGATTCGTCACCCAGTTTTTGACATTAATAAGCCCTCTCAGGGAGTCGTTTTGCCGGGTAATCACAACACCGGGTAGATAGTTTACCTGGGCAAGAACAATGCATTGACCGGCAGCCATCGCTACCAGGCATAGTAGAATCTTCTTCATGTGGGTATAAGGATTATTTACTTTTCTTAGCCAACAGTCAGCGTATATCCCATTGCCATAGCAGCCAGGATAGCGCCTCCTACCAGTATGCGATATACACCCCATACTCGGAAGCCGTATCTTTTCAATACGCCGATAAAGAACTTGATGGCCAGCAATGCCACGATAAATGCGATGACGAAACCGATTACCAGCAGCTGGAAATTGCCGGTATTACTCGCCAGTGCATCTTTGCTTTTATACAAATCGTAGCAGGTAGCTGCGAACATGGTAGGCACAGCCAGGAAAAACGAGAATTCAGCAGCAGCGTTGCGGGTCAGCTTTTGCTGCATACCACCTATAATAGAGGCAGCACTGCGGCTCACACCGGGGATCAACGCCAGGCACTGGAAAAAACCAATGCGGATAGCCCTGAAATTGCTCACTTTTTCATCTTTGTCAATGGTAGGATTCTTAAACCAGTTGTCCACAAACAATAATACGATACCTCCCAGGAACAGGCTGGCTGCTACCACAGCAGGAGACCCCATGAGGTCCTTGATCTTGTGGTGAAACAGGAAACCCAGAATCAGGGCTGGAATGGTAGCCAGTATCAGTTTAATATAAAAGGGAATGCGGTTCTTATCGAACACAAAGAATTTTTTCCAGTACAAAACTACTACAGCCAATATTGCCCCCAGCTGTATTACAATCTCAAACAATTTGGTAAACTCATCCTCTCCGATACCCAGTATTGCGCTGGTAATGACCATGTGACCGGTAGATGAAATGGGTAAAAACTCGGTTAGTCCTTCAACGATGGCAATGATGATGGCATCCAGAATGCTCATGGAAATAGCTGATTTATCCGTTTAAATAAAAAAAAAGCGATGAATTGGTATCATCGCCTGAGTTATAAAAAGTTGCAGGTATTATTGCTTTGGTTTACGCATAATAGCATAAATCTCTACCACCAGACCCAACAGGATCACGATAGGTGCCAGCGTAATACGTTGGAAGCTATACACTTCTTCTGGTTTGAAGTGGTTAGGATCGTCAGAGTAACCGCCGGTCATCAGCAGAAAGCCGATCACAGTAATCACCAGACCCGCTATCATCAACTTATAGTTATCTTTTGCGAAAACAGGACGGGAATCAACCACTGCCTTTTCTGCTTGTTTGGTTTCTTTAATCATATGATGTAGAAAATTATCAATCAATATAAATCATCCAGTTTCAGTCGCAGGTATTTCATTACCGAGCGATGCGTGCTCACCAGGGAGATAAAAATACCTATTACAATCATGCCTATAAAGAGGACTGATGTCATAAAGTAATCCCTCATCGTGCTGAGCTCAGGAAGCAACTGGTCTGCAAAATAGAGAATCCCTATCAAACCGGCAATAGCCAATATGGCACTCAGGGCCCCATTGATGATACTGCGTACATCGAAAGGCTTGGCTATAAACCACCTGGTAGCTCCTACCATCTGCATAGTCTTGATCAGGAAGCGGTTGCTGAACATGGCCAAACGTATCGTATTGTCTATCAGCACAATAACCACCAGTGCCAGCAATATAGAGATGGCCAGGATCACGAAACCTATCTTACGTACATTCTCATTCAGCTTGGATACCAGACCTCTCTGGTAAGATATTTCCCTAACAATACTTTGCTGCGCCAGATTCGCCTCGATCACTGACAGGCTGTCCGGATTTATATACCGGGCATTACCCTTTACATTGATACTGGCATACAGTGGATTATATTGCAGCAGGGTAATAAAATCTTCTCCAAACTCCTTTTTAAAGCGCTCGGCCGCCATATCTTTGGATACGTATTCGATCGATTTGACATAAGGCTTACTGGCAATGGAATCACGAAGGGCAATAGCCTGCTCTTCCTTCACGTTGTCCCTAAGGATCACCTGGATTTCAATGCTTTCTTTAAAATATTCACTAAGCTTGTTGGCATGGATTACAATAAGCCCTAAGGTTCCTAGCAGGAACAGGACAAGTGCCACTCCAATAATGGAATACAGATAAGAAGGTTTGGATTTTTTAGATGATGATTTCCCGGGTTGCTGCGCCATTAAACTACCGTTTATAGGCGAAAATAATAAAAATTAGCAGTTATGTTTACTTTTGTCGTCCTTTAACGTTATTTTAAGTCAACAGGGCGTAGCGTTACGCCCGGTTAATTCAACTATTATATGGAATATAATTTCAGGGCTATTGAGAAAAAGTGGCAGGACGCCTGGGGCAGCTCGAATGCGTACAGGGTTAGCATCAATAGCCAAAAGCCCAAGTGCTATGTACTTGATATGTTTCCTTATCCGTCAGGGGCGGGCCTCCATGTAGGCCATCCGCTGGGATACATTTCGTCTGATATCTATGCTCGTTATAAAAGACTAAAAGGCTTTAATGTGCTACATCCCATGGGCTGGGATGCCTTTGGCCTGCCAGCAGAACAGTATGCCCTGGAAACAGGTCAGCATCCTGCGGTAACTACTGCCGAAAATATTGCGGCCTTCCGTAAACAACTGGATAATATCGGGTTCTGCTTTGAC
>NZ_JBCNKH010000007.1:0-201968 GCF_039596135.1 Chitinophaga sp. | reverse complement strand
TTAAGTGTTTTTGTAAACATGGCTCAGAGATTTTGTAATTAAAGTTACAGCTCATCTCAAAGCCATGTTTTCTTTTTCAAACATACGAACTCTTACTTTTGATACAGGCTATTTTTATTCAGGTACCTGCCTGGAGACAGGCATCGTTTTAAACGATTCTCAGGAGGTTTACTCTATTTTTGGTACACCCTCTTTTTCATTATTATGCTTCTTTCAGGAAAGGATAACCATATTCCGTAGGCGGCACCAGTGTCTCCTTAATCGTTCTTGCACTCAACCACCTATACAGGTTCAGCATAGAACCCGCCTTATCATTGGTACCGGAAGCTCTTGCACCACCAAAAGGCTGTTGGCCTACTACTGCGCCCGTCGGCTTATCATTGATATAGAAATTACCCGCTGCATTCACCAGCTTTTTAGTAGCCAGGTCAATTGCATAACGATCCTGAGCAATGATAGAACCAGTCAATGCATACGCAGAGCTGCTATCTACCACGCTGATAATTTCTTCAAATTTATCTGCATCATATGTGTAGATCGTCAACACAGGGCCAAAGATTTCTTCGCACATAGTTACGTATTTCGGATCTGTTACTTCGATCACAGTCGGTTCAATGAAGTAACCTTCTGTTTTGCTATAGTTGCCACCAGCAATGATCTTTGCAGCAGGATCTTTCTTCGCGTTCTCAATATAATTGGTGATCTTATTGAAAGAACGTTCATCAATCACTGCATTGATAAAGTTGCTGAAGTCTTCCACAGTTCCCATCTTCATCGTCTTCAACTCAGCCAGCAGACGGGTTTTCACCGCATCAGCAATATTGGAAGGCAGGTAAGCGCGGCTCGCTGCAGAGCATTTTTGACCCTGGTATTCAAATGCACCGCGTGCCAGTGCAATCGCAGTTACATCTACGTTGGCAGAAGCATGTGCCAGTACAAAGTCTTTACCACCGGTTTCGCCTACTATGCGTGGGTAAGCTTTGTATTTATTGATGTTCTGACCAATCGTTTGCCACATATGCTGGAATACAGCGGTAGAACCTGTGAAGTGAATACCTGCAAAGTCTGGATGACTGAAGCAGATATCCCCCAGTTTAGGACCATCTACGTATACCAGGTTGATCACACCTGCAGGTAAGCCTGCTTCGATCATGATCTGCATGAACATGTTCGCAGCAAAAACCTGTGTATCTGCGGGTTTCCAAACTACCACATTGCCACACATGGCAGCAGATGTAGGGAGGTTACCGGCAATCGCGGTGAAGTTGAACGGTGTCACTGCCAGCACGAAACCTTCCAGCGGGCGATATTCAGTACGGTTATGAACGCCTTGTGAGCTGACAGGTTGTTGTTTATAAATTTCAGAGAGGAAATGCACATTGAAACGCAGGAAGTCGATCAGTTCGCAGGCGCTATCGATCTCTGCCTGGAAGGCATTTTTGCTTTGACCGAGCATGGTCGCGGCATTCATGTGATAGCGGTATTTGGTGGCAATCAGTTCGGCAGCTTTCAGGAAGATACCAGCGCGTTGTTCCCAAGGGGTGGCAGCCCATTGTTCTTTAGCGGCCAATGCTGCCGCGATGGCGTCATTGATATGAGAGGCATCGCCCATGTGGAAATGACCCAGTTTATGCTTGATTTCGTGTGGCGGGCGCAGGTCAACAGTTTTACCGGTACGTACTTCCTTTCCATTGATGTACATAGGAATATCTGCCTGCTGCGCTTTAAAGGCAGACAGTTGCTTTTTCAATGCAACCTTTTCTGGCGATCCGGGTGCATAGCTGTAAACCGGTTCATTTGCCGGTGCAGCAAAATGAAAATAAGCGTTGTGCATTCTCAAAGAGTTTTTGTTGTAACGAGATAATATAAAATTAGTGCCTTTGAGCGACAAATCACTGCTGTCTTCTACATTCGTGATCTGTCGCGGGGTTCGATGGCCTGCGGCCGGCCGGGCATGCATCGATGTGGACGCATCACCGGAGATGTCACACTGATATGATGGCCGGACATGCATCGATGTGACCGCATCACCGGAGATGTCACACTGATATGATGGCCTGCGACTGGCCAGGCATGCATCCCTTTCTGCCAAAATCAAAAAAGCCCCTCCTGGTGGAAGGGCCTTTTTGCATTAAGAACATTAATTATTTTCTTTGGACATCATCAGGTAAGCTTTAATAAAGCCTTCCAGTTCTCCGTCCATAACAGGCCCAACGTTCCCTACTTCGAAATCGGTACGGTGATCTTTGATCATCTTGTACGGATGGAATACATAGGAACGGATCTGCGAGCCCCATTCGATTTTACGCTTATTGGCGTTAGCCGCATTTTTCAGCTCTTCGCGCTTGCGCAGCTCTTCCTCATACAGGCGTGATTTCAGCATGGTCAGTGCCTTTTCACGGTTTTCACCCTGTGTACGGGCCTGCTGGCATTCTACAATGATGCCTGTAGGAATGTGCTTCAGGCGTACGGCTGTTTCCACCTTGTTGACGTTCTGACCTCCCTTACCACCTGAACGGTAGAATTCCCATTCCAGGTCGGCCGGGTTCACGGCAATTTCGATGGTATCGTCCACCAACGGATACACATAGACTGAAGCAAATGAAGTATGCCTGCGGGCATTAGCATCGAACGGAGAGATACGTACCAACCGGTGTACACCGCTTTCTGCTTTCAGCAATCCATAGGCAAAGCTACCGTCGAACTCCAGGGAAGCTGATTTAATACCAGCACCATCCCCGTATTGCACGTCGATTTCAGATACTTTCCAGCCTTGTTTTTCACCGTACATACGGTACATGCGCAACAGCATCTCGGCCCAATCCTGGCTCTCGGTACCACCGGCACCTGAGTTGATGGTGAGTACTGCCGGCATCTCGTCTTCCGGCTCGTTCAAGGTAGACTTGAATTCCAGTTCATCTAAAGCGGCCACTGCTCCGTCATACGCAGCTGCTACTTCTTCTTCAGAGGCTTCACCCTCTTTCTGGAAGTCCAGCAGTACCGCGCTATCTTCAATAGAGGTTTTCACCTGTTCATAAAGATCGACCCAGAACTTATTGACTTTGATCTCTTTCAGAATGGACGTAGCCCGGGCGTTGTCGTCCCAGAAGCCAGGGGCTAACGATAATTGTTTGTCATTTTCGATTTTTGCTATGCGGTCCTGGACGTTAAAGAAAACCTCCCAGGACATGGAGACGGTCCCTCATAGCTTTGAGTTGTTCTGCTGTCATAATGGTGGCAAATGTAAGGAAAAAGGGGAACAATATTTGTTGCACATTGACATTATTCTTCGCCCTTAAATTAAAAATTTTAACTATTCATGAAAGCCTCCCATGAAACCCTTTACTACAAGAACAGCGCGATTTTTAATACAATAGGGTACCTGGTGGTCATAGCCGTAAATGCCCTTGCAGGGTTGGGTATGATCAACGGTAATACCAATGCGCAGGTGTCTGAAAAGTATGACAATCTCTTTGTGCCGGCGCGTTTTACCTTTTCCATCTGGGGGGTGATTTACCTGGCCCTGCTAGGGTTTATTATCTACCAGCTTTGGCTGGCATTTGCACCCGGATATGGGGACAGATTGAAACGATTGATGGAAAGGATGCGCGGTTGGTGGTTGATCAGTTGTACGGCCAACAGTTGCTGGCTTTTTGCCTGGCATTATGAACTACTACCACTGGCCATATTACTGATGCTCACCTTATTAATATCATTGCTGGCTATTCATATAAATTTTAATATTGCTGCACCGGGCGCCAGCCGTTCTGTGCAATGGTTTATATACCTTCCCTTCAGCCTGTACCTGGGCTGGATCTGTGTAGCAGCGGTGGGGAATATTGCGGCACTGATTGTATACTCCGGCTGGGATGGCAGGAGCGTACCTGTCACGGCTATACTCATCCTGGTAGTTTGTGTAGGCACCACCCTGCTGGTAGTAAAGCGGCATAACATCGTGGCTGGTATGGTAGCTATCTGGGCATTTTATGGTATCATTGCCAAACGGCAGAGTGAGGTGACCACTATGGCCCTGCCAGTGATCATATGTTGCCTGACGGCGATCGGCGTTGTGCTGATTGCGGGTGTTCGGGAGGTAATTCATAAAAAGGCCGTTAAATAATTTATTACATTTGGAGACTAAAAAATCAACTCATGTTCCCAACGACAAATCCTGAAACGACAAAAGCCTGGCAGGAGCTGCTGAAACACGCAGACCAGATGAAACAAACGCACATGCGCACTTTGTTTGCGGAAGATGGCGATAGATTTAAAAAATTTAATCTACGTTTTGAACATATCCTGTTCGACTATTCAAAGAACATTATTACAGAAGAAACACTGACTAAGCTGTTTGCACTGGCAAAAGAGTGTGGTGTGGAAGAGGGGATCAAAGCCATGTTCAGCGCTGAAAAAATAAATGCTACTGAAAACAGGGCGGTGCTGCATACCGCATTGCGCAATTTTTCAGGTAATCCGGTCCTGCTGGATGGTAAAGATGTGATGCCGGATGTGCTGACTGTGCAGAAGAAGATGGAAGAGTTCTGCGAGCGCATTCACAGCGGCGAATGGAAGGGATATACCGGCAAACCTATACGTTATATTGTAAATATTGGTATTGGCGGTTCTGACCTGGGCCCGGTAATGGTGACAGAAGCACTGAAGCCTTACTGGAAAAAGGGTATGCAGCCTTACTTTGTGTCTAATGTGGATGGTACACATATCGCAGAGACACTGAAGAAGGTAACACCTGAGGAGACATTATTCCTGGTTGCGTCTAAGACCTTTACAACGCAGGAGACCATGACGAATGCGCTGACTGCACGTAGCTGGTTCCTGGAGCATGCAAAGGATGAGAAATTTGTAGCAAAGCATTTTGCGGCGTTGTCTACGAATGAGAAAGCGGTGAAGGAGTTTGGTATTGATCCGGCGAATATGTTTGAGTTCTGGGATTGGGTAGGTGGCCGTTATTCACTGTGGTCCGCGATTGGATTGAGCATTGCGCTGACAGTAGGGTTTGATAATTTCAAAAAATTGCTGGAAGGTGCGCATGCAGTGGATAAGCATTTCCAGACTACACCTTTGGAAAAGAATATTCCGGCTATTATGGCGCTGGTGGGCCTGTGGTATGGCAATTTCTTTGGTACTGCCACTGAGGCTATCCTGGCTTATGATCAATATATGCATCGGTTTGCGGCGTATTTCCAGCAGGGGAATATGGAGAGCAATGGTAAGTATGTAGATCGGAATGGTAAGGCCGTGAATTATGAAACAGGGCCGATTGTATGGGGTGAGCCGGGTACGAATGGACAACATGCATTTTATCAGTTGATTCATCAGGGTACGCGTATTATTCCTGCAGATTTTATAGCACCGGCTATTAGTCATAACCCGATTGGGGATCATCATGTGAAGTTGTTGTCTAATTTCTTTGCGCAGACAGAGGCGTTGATGAATGGTAAGAGTGCGGAAGAAGTGAGAGCTGAGTTGGTGAAACAGGGATTGAAGGAAGAGGAGATTGCAAAATTGACACCTTATAAAGTGTTTACCGGTAATAGACCTACGAATTCATTCCTGGTGAAGGAGATTGATCCAAGAACGTTGGGGTCACTGGTGGCGCTGTATGAGCATAAGATATTTGTGCAGGGGGTGATTTGGAATATTTATAGTTTTGATCAGTGGGGGGTTGAATTAGGTAAGCAGCTGGCGAATAAGATTTTGCCTGAGTTGGTGAGTGATGCGACGGTGAGTAGTCATGATAGTTCAACGAATGGGTTGATTAATGAGTGGAAGAAGATGAAGAAGTAGGATTCATTTGGAAACAATGATATGGATCGGTTTTGCCTGTGGGTGAAACCGATTTTTTTTGCTATGAATTGGCCTGCGGCAGCATGGAAGAGTTTCTTTTTTTTCCCTCCGGGAGAGGTAAAAAACCTTTGGGCATCAAAACAAAACCGGTTATTGCCATCAATCCCGCCATCCGGGCGCCAGCCTAAAAAAGAAATATTTCCTTGTTGCTGCAGGCCCAAACAAAACGGTTACTGCCATCAATTCCGCCATCCAGGCGCCAGCCTAAAAAAGAAATATTTCCTTATTGCCGCAGGCCCAAACAAAACGGTTATTGCCATCAATCCCGCCATCCAGGCGTCAGCCTAAAAAAAGCCCCTCTTCCTTGCTGCCGCAGGCCAACAACAAAAACAAAAAAACCTCCGGAAAAATCCGGAGGTCGTATAAGAAGTTTAAGAAGTCAATATTAACCTTCCATTACCACTTATCCACATCTTCACTATGTGAAGCAGCAGATGCAGTAGCGGCAGGTGCGGCAGCAGCTTCAACAGCGGCTTCCACAGCATCAGAAGTTCCTTCTGCGCCTTCTCCATCTTCATCATCACGTACATAGTCGTGATTGTAGGCATCAAAATCGAAGTCGGGCATCAACTCAGTCTTCACATAGTTGATGGTCTCTGTTAATGCATTCAGGAACTTGTTGAAGTCCTCCTTGTACAGGAACACTTTGTGCCTGTCATAACCATTGTCATTAAAGCGTTTTTTGCTTTCTGTAATGGTCAGAAAGTAATCATTTCCCCGAGTGGTCTTTACATCAAAGAAGTATGTCCTTCTTTTGCCCGCTTTCAATCGTTTAGAAAAGATACTGTCATTATTTCTTTCCTGCTGATTGGTATTTTCGTACGCCACAGTTGATAGATTTAAGTTGTTAACGAATCAAATCCTTTTTCCAATAAGCAACAAATATACTATTGTTTTACAAATATCAAAATAATTTTAAATGATTTTGAAAAATGATAGAAACTCAGCTTAGGTACTGGTTTTCAGGCATGTATAAGATTTTGATCCTTATTCTATTACAGATTCATCATCGCCTGATTGCTGGCGGGCGTACAATTCTGCGTAATAACCGTTTAATGACAATAATTCATCATGGGTGCCGGTTTCCACGATTTTTCCATCCTCCAGAACGATGATTTTATCAAACTCAAAAAGGGCAAATATGCGGTGGGTAATAATTATAGCGGTTTTGTCTTTCAGATAGGCGTATAGATTACCAATGATCTCTTTCTCCGTACGGGCATCTACAGCCGACAAACAGTCATCAAACACCAACAGATTCGGATCTTTGATCAGACCACGGGCTATGGAGATACGTTGTTTCTGACCCCCACTTAAGGTTACCCCCCGCTCCCCTACTATCGTATTGAAGCCTTCCGGGAACCCCAGGATGTCTTTTTCGACAGATGCCTGACGGGCCGCCCGGCGCACTGCCTCTTCGTTGGCCTCGGGGGTACCAAAACGGATATTGTTGGTTATCGTATCTGAAAACAGGAATACATCCTGTGGTACATAACTGATCTGCGTACGTAAGTCTTCCAGTTTCAGGGTTTTCAGGTCCATACCATCCAGCATCACCTCCCCTTCCTGCGGATCATACATGCGAATGAGTAACTGCGCCAGGGTAGACTTGCCCGAACCGGTACGCCCAATGACGGCTACCTTCTCGCCCGGTTTTACAGTCAGGTTAAAACCCTGGATCGCCTGTATACCTGTATGCGGATAGGTGAATGATACATTTTTGAAAACCACTTCACCTTTTACATGTATCGATTTTGCATCCGGCCTGTTATAAATATGAGGCTTAATATCCAGGAACTCATTCAACCGTTTCTGACTGGCTGCTGCCCGCTGTATCATGCTTGCCACCATACCTATGGAGAGAAATGGGAACATGAGCATGTTTACATAAATCACAAATTCAGCAAGGTTACCTACGGTGATATTGCCATGTATCACCTGGATGCCACCGATAAAGATGGTGAGAAGTACACTCAAACCAATCATCAATGCCATGCTGGGTTGAAAGAGCGCATCTGTCTTTGCGAGACTTACAGAACTAACTTTGTATTCTTCGCTGGCTTTTTCAAAGTGGCTGATCATGCCTTCTTCCTGTACGTACGATTTAATGACCCGGATACCGGAATAAGACTCCTGTGCGATGGAAGTGATATTAGATAATTGTGCCTGGATCCGTTCACTCTTTCTGTGAATGATGTGGTTCACATAGTATATGGTGAGTGCCAGAAAAGGCAGTGGCGACAGGGTATACAAAGTTAGCAACGGGTTTACATCTATCATGAGATAAACGACGATCACGAGCATGAAAATGGTGCGGGTAGCGTACATGATAGCAGGGCCTACATACATACGCACACGTGATACATCTTCTGTGATACGGCTCATGAGGTCACCCGTGCGGTGCATCTTAAAGAAGTTGAGGTCCAGCAGCTGGTAATGCTGGTAAATTTCGTTCTTGAGGTCGAATTCAATGTGGCGGCTCATGACGATGAGCGATTGCCGCTGAAGGTATAAAAAGAAGCCGCTCAGCAAAGCGAAGATGAGCAGCATGACGCCGTAGAAGGCGAGAACTTTGGAAAAATCGGAATGGAAAATGGTTTTGAGGCTGGTATCACTGATCAGGTGATAGTTGTTGAGGTTCTGGGCCAGGAGATCGAAGATCTGGCGGACCATGATAGGCTGAAACACGCTGAATACGATGGAGATTACTGTGCAGATTAATCCAAGCAGGAAGCGCCATTTATAGCGAAGGAAATATTTATTCAGTACGGCAAGGTGTTTCATTGGTCTATCGGTCGTAAATATCCTTTAAGCAAATTTTCCGTTTGTGCTGCAGCAGTGTTATGAAAAGGAGAGGTTTCCCTCTCCCTTTCTCATCACTTATAAACTTTTCAGCGTTTCAATAATCTTCTTCTCGCTCTCTGCTTCGCTTACGTTTTCCTTCACAAATTTCTGCCCGGTGATATTTTCGAACAGTTCGATGTAACGGTCGCTTACGCTGTTGATGAACTCATCGGTCATTTCAGGCACCTGCTGGCCTTCTTTGCCCTGGAATCCATTCTGCATTAGCCATTCGCGTACGAATTCTTTAGAGAGCTGTTTCTGTGGTTCACCCGCTTTTTGTTTTTCTTCGTAACCTTCTGCGTAGAAGTAACGGGAAGAATCAGGCGTGTGAATCTCATCGATCACGTAGATGGTATCTCCCAGTTTACCAAATTCGTATTTGGTATCTACGAGGATCAGGCCACGTTTAGCAGCCATTTCTTTACCGCGTTCGAAGAGTGCCAGTGTGTACTTTTCCAGCTTTTCGTAATCTTCTTTGCTTACAAGCCCCTGTGCGATAATTTCTTCGCGGGAGATGTCTTCATCGTGCCCTTCGTGCGCTTTGGTCGTTGGGGTGATGATCGGGGTTGGGAAGAAGTCGTTCTCTTTCAGACCTTCCGGCAATGTTACGCCGCAAAGTTCGCGTTTACCGCTTTTGTAAGTTCTCCAGGCATGGCCGGTGAGGTTACCACGTACCACCATTTCTACCGGGAAAGTTTCACATTTTAAGCCAATGGTTACATTTGGCAAGGGTACAGACTTTACCCAGTTAGGCACGATGTCCTTAGTAGCATCCAGCATAATAGCTGCTACCTGGTTCAGCACCTGACCTTTGTAAGGAATAGGACGGGGTAGTACCACATCGAAAGCGGAGATACGATCGCTTACGACCATTACCATCTCTTTGTCATCGATGGTGTATACGTCTCTAACCTTTCCCTTGTAAAAAGCCGTTTGCCCGGGAAAATTAAACTTTGACTCTAACATGAATTATTACCTATTAAAACAATTAACGAATATCCTTTTACATGGCAATTGCTGCCGGTTATGCATTCAGATGCGCAAAAATACTTTAGCCGGGATTAATTAACTAAGAAAACTTTAAAAGCCGGGAATTATTCGCGCCCGCAAATTGATGAATAAGATTTAAAATATATTCATTCTCAGGGTATTGTGTGATCCGGTCTTTCACGTCCTCTTCGGCTGTGATAGCAGTTTCGCGCGAAATGTAGCCCATACCGTAGAACTTCCCTTTTTCCATCAGAATATAGCTTTGTTCCCCCGCATCGCGGCCGGCGTCTACGATAATAAAGCTCGGCTGTTGCATTTGCATATGGATAATGGCCGCCTGTACCCGGAGGTTATAGTATTCCGGTGCTTCCTTTTTATCGCAGGCCCCTTTGCACTTGTGCCCTGCCAGCGGTTTGCAGGCCCCATCGCCCTTCTGCAGGAAGCAGAGACGCGGGCAGAGATCAAATTCGCGGATCAGCCCTTTGAGCATGGTATGCCCCTGTACCAATAGCGGGAATGAGTGCAGTGGCCGGGTATACTTGCGGCGGCGTTCGATCACGAGGCGCAGGTAACCCAGCTGGTCTTCAAAAGTGTAGAAGCCGTATTTGAATTCCACATTCTTCTGACTCCTATTATATTTTGGCCACAGTCGTTTGATTTCAACGCTTTCGAGAATATTGGCCATCAGTTCAGTACCGGTCACTTCGTGAGAGATACTGTAGATGTTGCGCAAAAACTCCTGGCGCTGGCGGCTGGGATTATTGCCGGTAAAGTGGCTGTTCACCCGTTTTTTCAGGTCTTTGGCCTTGCCCACGTAGATCACCTTACCTTTCTGATCATGGAAGTAATAAACGCCCGGATTAGACGGTAATTTCTTCACCTGGTCAGGAGGCAGGTTCGCTGGCAGAAACTGTTCCTTGCTGGTGGTTTTGAGTGCTGCCGAAATAGCATTGTTCGTGTCCAGGCTCAGGTAGAGGCCGAAGAGACGTACCGTGGCAGCAGCATCGCCAGCAGCGCGGTGACGCTGTTCTACTGTGATTTGCAGCGAGCGACAAAGATTACCGAGACTATAGCTGGGTAAGCCCGGAACTATTTTACGACCAAGGCGTACGGTACACAATTTTTTGGTGCGGAGGTCATAGCCTGCCTGCAACAAATGGTATTGCAAAAATGAATAGTCGAAATTGACGTTGTGAGCAACGAAGATCTTGTCTTTTAACAGAGCAAACACTTCGCCGGCTACATCTGCAAATTTGGGAGCGGTGGCTACCATATCGTCCGTGATACCAGTGAGCGATTGGATATAGCGGGGAATGGGTACACCGGGATTGATCAGCGATTGGTATTGCTGAACAACCTGAGATCCATCGTAAATAAATATGGCGATTTCGGTGATGCCATTAGCACTGGCGTGCCCACCTGTGGTTTCGATATCGACAATAGCGTACATAACTCCCTTACTCCGGAGACAAAGATAGGGGCTGCGCCGCAATTATAAAAAAGAGTTGTTAGCCACCGGGCCGACATTCCCGAATCCAGCACAAATGAAACCACCCTGGCAACTAACAACTCCAAATTTTTACTTACTTTTCTTCAGCGTGCTATCCAGTGTTTTTACATGCGTCTGATGCGCCTGCAAAGTAGGCAGTGTTTTCGTTGCAAAAGCTTTTAGTTCCGGATCAGTCAGATCAGTGCTCGCTTTCTGGAACAGGTCCACGGCATCATTATGATCTTTTACCATCGCTTCTACATAAGCCTTATCGAAATCTTTACCCGTCTTTTTGCTGATGTCATCTATGTTTTTCTTATAGTCTACACCCACGCTATCAGGTAGTGTGATATTCTTAGCGGCTGCAATTGACTTCAATTCATCAGCAGCTTTCGTGTGGTCCGTTACCATTTGTTCACCAAAAGCCTTTACCTGTGGATTTACCCCTTTCTCCTGTGCAATCTTACCCAGGGCTATTTCTTTCATCCCGGCATCGGCAGCTTTTACAGCAAAGTCAGATGAATTCTGGTCTACTGGAGCAGTTTCCTTGTTTACAGCCTGCGCACTGTCTACAGCATCTTCATGCTTTGCTCCTGTATTTCCACCGCAGGATTGTAATAACCAAACGGTCAACAGCGTGGCAGCTACATAACTTAATCTTTTCATGAGTAACTTTTTTGGTTTAAACAATTGCAGAGAGAGAGGCAAAAAAAGGGCCATTGCCCCCGGGCCGGTTGTGAGAGTTCCATGGAGACCTTATTGGGAGAGGATTTTTCTAAGACAACCTCTACTATAATGATTTTCAAATAATTGTGTACCTGTTTCTACAAATATGGAACTGCCCCTTTCGGTAGTGTGTCAGTTTGATTTTGATATAGCCGGCCGCAGGCAACTGCACGAAAGATTCAGGTGATTTTGGAATAATGCATTACCTCTCTTTCTTTTTTTTGGAACATTCATTCTATAATTATATTTTTGCATCATCATGGCACGTAACAAAGCATTCGATCCTGAAGAAAGGCTGGAAAAAGCAAGAGACCTCTTTTGGCAAAAGGGGTACAATGCGACCTCCATGCAGGACCTCGTGGATGGCATGCAACTGAACAGGGCCTCTATATATGATACTTATGGCGACAAGCACGCCCTCTTTCAGCAATGTCTTTCTAACTACGCCAAACAGGCGTTAAAAGATTACAAACAGTGCTGCCAGGTCTGCTCCCCGATCGCCGCTGTTGAACACATTGTACGCAAAGCCATTGCAAACAGAAAAGAAGGCCAGACCTGCCTGATGGTAAAGACTTCCTTTGAACTGGCATCTATGGACCAGGAAATCAAAGACCTCGTCAAAAACCAGGCGCTGGATCTGATCTACGTGCTGCAGGAACTGCTCGAAAAAGCTAAACAGGCAGGAGAAATACCCGCAGATAAAGACCCTGGCGTGATGGCCCGCTTCCTGTATAGCAGCTTTAGCTCACTGTGGATGATGGATGTGTTATTCAATGATAAACAGTTAATTGATCAGCTGACTGATCATATCTTAAGGAGTATCAGGCAATAAAAATTTTTTGACCATTTCCAGAACGATCATTCTATTATGTATCCGGCATTATTATCACAAGCAACTATAGGCAAATACGCCCTTTCTAACAAAGTCGTAATGGCGCCGACTGTAACAAAACGCCGTGTCAATGATGGCGTTCCGAATGAGCTGATGGTGGAGTATTACAGCCGCCGGGCCGGTGCCGGACTGATTATCGCAGAAGGCACCAGCCCCGTGGAAAGCGGAATGGGGCATGCACACATGCCCGGGATTTATAGCAAAGCACAGGTGGCAGGATGGAAAAAAGTAACGGAAGCCGTGCATGCAAATGGCGGTAAGATCTTTTTGCAGATCATGCATACAGGGCGGATCTCCCACCCTGCTAATATGCCTGCAAAAACCAAAATTGTCGCACCTTCTGCAATTGCTGCCAATGGACAGATCTGGACAGCGGCACATGGTTACCAGCCTTATGGTACACCCAAAGCGATGAGTACTGCTGAAGTCCAGGAAATGGTACAGCTGTACGTAAAGGCGGCGAAACAGGCTATTGAAGCAGGCTTTGATGGCGTGGAACTGCATGCGGCAGATGGATACCTGATGGAACAGTTCCTGCACCCGGATACGAATCAGCGTACGGATAAATATGGCGGAAGTATTCCGAACCGGGTACGTTTTATCCTGGAAACAGTAGCAGCGGTGAGTGCGGCAATTGGAAAAGACAGAACAGGCATCAGGCTGTCTCCCTACAGTAAGGTGAACGACCTGCAGCATCACGGACAGATTGATGCAACTTACGAATACTTAGTGGATGCGTTGGATACGTTTTCACTTTCATATATACATATCGTAGATGGGCATAGTTCAGGAGAACCGGAGATACCAGCAATTTTGCTGGCAGGAATCAGGGCGAGGTTTAATGGCCCGCTGATACTAAATGGGAATTTCGATGCACTGAAGGCAGAGAATACTTTGCGGAGTGGGTTAGCAGATTTTGTTGCATTCGAACAGCCTTGTAACAGCGGGGTAAAATTGTCCGGTCCGCGGATGAGCGCGGACTGTTTATCATAAATAATGTTGGGTTAGTGAATGGGATTAGCTTAAAAGAACGGAGACGCCGGCGCTGCCGGCAGGAATCAAAGTGAGGTAGAATGGCCCGCTGTAATGGCGGGAAAAAATTGCCCGATCCGCGGATATGAGCGCGGATTGTTTATCATAAATAAGATTGCTTGCAGCGAAGGAGAACTCCGGCAGCGCGATTGTGCCGCCGGAGTGTGTTTTTTTATAAAGCAGGTACTGCGGCTTGCTGCCAGCTGAAATACTGCTGTGCATTGAAATAACAAATATCCTGTATCACCTTGCCTACCCAATCTATATCATTTGGCAACTCCCCATTCTCTATTTCCTGACCAAACAACTCGCATACTATCCTACGGAAATATTCATGTCTTGGATAAGAAAGAAAACTCCTTGAATCTGTGAGCATCCCTACAAAACGACTCAGCAATCCCATATTAGACAATGCATTGATCTGCTTAATCATCCCATCCTTTTGATCCAGGAACCACCATGCAGAACCAAACTGCACCTTCCCCGCTACCGATCCGTCATTGAAGTTACCAATCATTGTCGCGAGCAGTTCATTGTCTGAAGGATTCAAATTATAAAGAATCGTTTTTGCCAACTGATCCTGGCTATCCAGTCTATCCAGGAATTTTGCCAGTGCCCTCGCCTGGGAGAAGTCACCAATAGAATCCCAACCTGTATCAGGGCCTAACTGCCGCATCATGCGGGAATTATTATTACGCAATGCGCCCAGGTGATACTGCTGTACCCAACCTTTCTCCCAATCCCAGATAGCCAGCTGAAATAATAAAGCAGATTTAAACTGACGGATTTCCGTGTGCGTCAATTGTTTGCCACTTCTTACTTTCGCAAAGATGTTGTTGATCTCGGCATCAGTATAGTCATCTGCATATATTTCCTCTATACCATGGTCTGATACTGAACACCCCATACCGGCAAAGAAATCATGCCTGTTCTTAAGCGCAGCGAGGAGGTCCTGGTAAGTGGCAATACTTGTATTCGCCACCTGTTCTAATTTTTGCAGATAGGCATTGTACTTCGCCGGATCCTCTGCATTCATTGCCTGATCCGGACGAAACGCCGGCAGAATGGGAATTTCAAATCCTTCTTCTTTCAATTGTTTATGATATTCCAATGAATCTGCAGGATCATCTGTTGTACATACCACCGCTACTTTCATTTTGCGCAGCAGGTTACGTGTAGTATAATCCGGTGTTTGCAGCAGCTCATTGCAGGTAGCATAAATAGCTGCTGCCGAAGCCGTATTCAATATTTCAGTTACGCCGAAATAACGTTGCAGCTCGAGGTGAGTCCAATGATACAGGGGATTACGCAAGGTATAAGGAACCGTTGCCGCCCACTTTTCAAACTTCTCCCAGTCCGAACGATTGCCTGTACAATAACTTTCATGCACACCATTGGTACGCATAGCCCGCCACTTATAGTGATCGCCATATAGCCATGCCTGGGTAATGTTTTCAAATGCGGTATCGGCTGCAATCTGCGCCGGTGGCAGGTGACAATGATAATCAATCACAGGCATCTCCTTTGCGTAGTCGTGATACAATTTCCTGGATGTCGCAGTACTCAACAGGAAATGTTCATCTAAAAACTGCTTCATTATTGCTGATTAAAATGTTTTTTTATAATGAGACTCCTCTCTTCCAGGGGATAAAATCATCCTGTCCGTTCAGAACTGATTTGGCGGGCAATGTACCGCTGGCTACCTGGATCACATGTTCCAGTATCCGCTCCCCTGCCTGTTGAATGGTCTCTTCCCCATCTATGATTGTACCGGTATTAATGTCTATGATATCCGGCATCTTCTCAAACAATTTGGTATTGCTCGACAGCTTGATCACCGGCGTCACAGGGTTGCCGGTAGGCGTGCCCAGTCCTGTGGTAAACAACACGATGGTAGCACCGGCACCTACTTCGGCAGTCGTAGACTCCACATCATTGCCGGGGGTACATAGCAGGTTGAGGCCCGGTTTCGTTACCTGCTGGGGATAGTCCAGTACTTCTACTACAGGAGAGGTACCGCCTTTCTTTGCAGCGCCTGCACTCTTGATGGCATCGGTGATAAGGCCGTCTTTGATATTGCCGGGCGAAGGGTTCATATCAAAACCGGAACCGGCATCTTCTGCCCTGCGTTCATAGGTACGCATCAGGTCTATAAAGCGCAGTGCATCTGTCTCCTGTACACAACGATCACTCATCTCCTGCTCTACACCGCAAAGCTCAGGAAACTCAGATAAGATCACACTACCCCCCAATGCCACGAGCAGATCAGAGGTGTAGCCAATAGCCGGATTTGCAGAAATACCAGAGAAGCCATCGGAACCACCGCATTCAAGACCAATGGTCAGCTTGCTTAACGGAGCTGGCTGGCGTGTGATGGTATTGGCTTCTATCAACCCTGCAAAGGTTTGTTTGATCGCAGCAGCCACCAGTGCCTGTTCGGTTCCGATGGTTTGCTGATCGAGGATGTATAAGGGTTTACTGAAGTTTGGAGAGCGTTTATTAATCTCATCCTGCAGCATGGTGATCTGTGCATTCTGACATCCCAGGCTTAATACTGTAGCACCTGCTACATTTGCATGGGTGATGTAACCTGCCAGCAGGCCGCAGAGTGTTTGCGCATCCTGACGGATGCCACCACAACCACCTTCGTGTGTAAGGAATTTAATACCATCTACATTGGGGAAAATCTTTGGCTGCTGCCAGGCAGTTTCATTTTCTGTATAGACAGTTTCGATGATACTTTCTTTGCTGGCACCCTGCTGAAATTGCGTAGCCAGTTGCCTGGCAAAGGCCGCGTATTTTTTAGGACGACCATAACCTAATGCATCGGTGAGCGCTTCTTTCAACACCTCCACATTCCTGTTTTCGCAGAATACCATGGGGATTACGAGCCAGTAATTGCCTGTACCCACGCTCCCATCGGCACGATGATAGCCCTGGAAGGTGCGGTCTTTCCAATGGGCAATATCCGGCTGATGCCAGGCAGTTTTGCGTTGCGTAGCTAACTGAAAATCGCTGGCAGCATGTTGTACATTGTTTGTGCCAATCCTGGCACCGGCAGGCAGGTCTTGCTTTGCCTTGCCTACAAGCACCCCATACATGGTGATGGGGTCACCGGCTTTGAGGGCTGTTTCTGTAAATTTATGTTTGGCAGGCACGTCATCATACAGCGTGTACGACTGTTCATTATCCTGTACGGTTTCTCCTTTTTTCAGGTCGGTCAGTGCCACCACTACATTATCATGTGGGTGAACTTTTAAGATACTTCTTTTCATAGCACGGTTGTTTCTGCGGATACTCGTTTGATCAATGCAGCGGCTCCTTCATTGATTAAATTATTCAACATGACGGTGACTGCCTGCGCGAATCCTTTGTATTGGGTTAAATCTTCGCCCCATAATGCTTCGTTTTTCAGTACTTCCTGCACGAGCACATCAGGAGGTAATTGCTGCCATTGTTCTTTGAAATACCCCCCATGATCATCCTGGATGTTTTCCCGCATGGTCAATAAATAAGCGGCGAAACCCATCGCCATTAAAGCGGGTACTTCATGTACATGCTGGTAGTATTTTTTCAGCACAGGAATAACACGCATCTTCATTTTGCTGGTATACTGCATGGTAATACTGAGCCAGCGATGCTGAATATATGGATTGCGGAAACGATCCAGCACGCTTACAGCAAAGCGATGGGCAGCATCTTCACGGATGTCGATACCGGTAATAGCAGGCACAATTTCATGTTGCATGAGGGCAGCGATCACTGCTTCCATAGCAGGATCTTCCATGGCTTCCCGCACGGTTTCAAAGCCTGCAAGGTGTGCTAAGCCACAGGTGAGCGTATGTGTACCGTTTAGCAGGCGCAGCTTCAATTCACGGAATACATTGATGTCTGGCGCGAGAATGACGCCTTCATCTGCTTTCGCAAATGACAGGATCTGTCTCACTTTTTCACTATCTGTCTCTATTGCCCAGAGGCGATAGACTTCAGACATGATCATGAGCTGGTCTTCGTAGCCGAGTTGTTTTTCTATGGCTGCCTGTTCTTCTTTGGGCAATGCACCGGGTACAATGCGGTCTACGAGTGAGTTACAAAAGTAGTTGGCGGTTTCCAGCCAATGGATGAAAGGCTGTTCTAAGCTATGACGCCTGGCCTGTTCAAGTACAATATTTTTCAGTTTAGTGCCATTGTCGGGAATGAGTTCTGTAGGGATGATGACCATACCTTGCTGGTTGAACTGGTAGCGTTTCAGTAAAAACGCCAGCAATTTTCCGGGAAAGGAAGCGGGGGGCGCTGCATAAATATCATCATCTGTGAGACTGATCCCGACTTCGGTTGTATTGGAAATAATAATCTCCATGTCCGGGTTCTCAGCAGCCGCAAGTATTTCAGACCATTGCGCCGCTGCAGAAAGCACCCGGCTGATGGAGGAATTAATGATATATTCTGAAACACGCTGTCCGGCGTGAATACCTTGTATGCATTGTGTATAGAGATTATCCTGTGCAGCAAAGGCATCAGTCCCCCCTTTATCAGTCGATTTGATCACGACGATACGGCCATTGAAAATGCCGGCCTTGTTAGCTTTATCTATGAAGTAATCAGGGAGACCACGGAGCAGCACACCGGTACCAAATTGCAGGACCTTTTCGGGAAGTTCTGGCAGGGCTACGTGATTTTTAGACAATTGCATATACTTCTGTTATTTATGTTGAGTGGTCTGGCGAATCATCCAATCTGCCAGATCAGATGCTGCCTGATAATTTTCAAAATCGGGGGAAAGCCGGCGTCCATCGAGGTATTCATTGTAAAACCAGGGATCGCCTACGGCAAATACAGCTCCCTTGCCTACCTTAGATACAGCCATGATCACATCTCCTTTATCATTGAAGATGGAAGTAGCTGGCGGCGAGAGTTTCAGCGTTGATATTTCTTTGATATAGATCTTCTTTGTGTGTGCAAAAACAGGGTTGCCGGCAGGCAGGTATAAAGCGCCCTGTTCAAATTGTTTTCCTTCTACATGGTTGCGGCTGTCTTCATTGAAGTGGATGCCGAAGCGCGCTGTAAGGGTATTGAACTTTTCTATTTCAGAATTGCCTTTATCATTCTGCAAAATGATCAGGACACCACCTTTCTTTACCCAATCATAAATCACATCTGCATAGGCAGCTGTCATAAAGTTGGGTTTTGCGGTTTCCTTTTCTGTGTCAGGATCCACTATCAGGAAGATATTTGTCTTTGCAAGATTTGCGGCAGTAGGCGCTTCAGGCAGCATTGCGGTACGCGCACCTTTGTTGTGGAATATTTCGCCCCACAGGGAGTACCCCCCATTATCCATTTCATTCCATACATAATGCCAGGTGGTACCATCGCTTCGCACCTCATGGTTGAAGAAATTATCGATGGTGATGGTGAGCCCTTTGCCGGTTTTAGGAATGGCCAGCAGGTCCATTTCATTGGCAGCCTGCATATAAGCACCTACACCTTTGGGATCGTTCTGGATCACCTTTTCGCTCAGGTAGTATTCATAGCTGCCATCGCGGTAAGGATCGCCACCCAGGCCACCTACAGTAACAGTGCCTTCCAGGTTTACGCCGCCTTCGGCGGCAGGGCGAATGAATTGTTTATTAATACCGGTTATACCTTTTTTTGCAGTAGATAGATAGCTTTCCGGCAGGTAGCCTAAGCGAATCCCTTTGGCCAGTGTGTAGACAAACATACAGCTCACAGAAGCCTCCAGGTAATTCCCTTTTTTACCTGCTTTGTCCAGTATCTGGTACCATACTCCACTTACAGGATCCTGGTATTTCTTTACAGCCGCTGCATAGCGTTGTAAGATCTGTAACAGGCTATCTCTGCCCGGGTGGTTTGCAGGATAATATTCCAATACATCTACAAGTGCCATACCATACCAACCCATTGCCCTACCCCAAAAATTGGGGGAGCGACCCGTGGTCTTATCCGCCCATTTCTGCTGGCGGGATTCATCATACCCATGATAGAGTAACCCCGTTTTTGCATCACGACTGTTTGTTTCCATGAGCACGAACTGCCTGGTGATATCACGGAAGGCGGTATCCTCATGAAACAATGCAGCATATTCTGCATAGAACGGCTCCCCCATATATAAACCATCTAACCACATCTGGTAAGGGTAGCGCTTCTTGTGCCAGAAACCACCGGCGTTTGTACGCGGCTGGTTACGCAACTGTGCCCTTAGCTTTTCGGCAGCCAGTTTGTATTTCTCTTCATTGGTCACTTTGTAGAGCAACAATAAAGCCCGGCCGTTTTTGATATTATCTATATTGTAATCATCCTGCTTATAAGTGCGGATATTACCTTCCTTGTCAATGTACGTATCAATGCCCTGTTGAATAAACTGGAAATACCTGCCATCGCCGGTATTTTTCCAGAGCCCCGCAAAGCCTTCCAGTACTACCCCCTGGTCATAGGTCCAGTGGGCTCTTTTGCCGGTTTCCTGTAATGAGTCTTTCCATAATCGCATGACTGTGGCAGCCATCTGTGCAGATTGTGCATGACCCTGGATGGTGGCTGCTACTACTAATAGAAAAATTAAGCCTGTTCTTTTCATGTTAGTCTCCCATTTTTATTGCTTTGCTATCCTGCACATTCATTTTGCCATTGTCGGCAGTGAGCAGTTTTACGTTGGTCAGGTATATATTTTTACCTTCTATGCAATCACCAGCCTTGTCTGCTTTGATGGTAATATTATTCAGGTAGATATCACTGATGGGCATTTCAGGTAAGCCCCGGATAAAGATCGCCTTTGCCGCACCATTACACACTACATTGTTGATATGAAAATCCCTGAAGCGGGGCGTGGCTTCCGTAACCGGAATGGTTTCCACTTTTGGCGCTTCTCTCTTTTCACCTACCAGTACAACAGGATCTTTGGCCATGTAGTACATATCAAAGAGGATCGCTTCGGCAGGAATGTTTTCCATATTGATATTACTCACGTAGATCTTTTCTACAATACCGCCGCGGCCACGGGTGGTTTTGAAACGCAACCCGATATCGGTGCCTAAGAAAGAACAATCAGATACATAGAGATTGTTCGCTCCGCCCGACATTTCGCTACCGATCACGAAACCGCCATGTGCATGGTACACGGTGCAGTTATTGACGATAACATCGGCCGTAGGCACACCTCTTTTTCTACCCTGTTCATCCCGGCCCGATTTGATACAGATCCCATCATCTCCCACATCGAAAGTACAGCTTTCGATCCGTGCATAGCGACAGGATTCCAGGTCAAGGCCATCGCCATTCTGTGCATACCAGGGGTTCTTTGCGTATACATTCCGCAGGGTGATGTGCTCACACAACAAAGGGTGCAGGCACCAGGCAGGTGAGTTCTGGAAAGTTACGCCTTCCAGCAATACGTATTTGCAGGAAGTGATACTGATCATATTAGGGCGCAGAAAGTCTTTAATATCGTTGTAGTCAGCAGCCGTTTTACCGGGGGCAATCACACCCGCCTGCTGGGTCTTAGACCCCTTCTGTGACTTTTCGGAAGGATACCAGGTCTTCTGATCTTCGCCAGTGATACCGCCGGAGGTAGTGAGTTTTTTCCATTGGCTTTCTGTGAGTTTGTCCTTCTTCACAATGCGCCATGCATCGCCGCCGCCATCCAGGATACCTTTGCCGGTGATGGCAATGTTTTCTGCATTGACTGCCGAAAGGGGAGCCTGGCAGCGTATGGCTTTCAGCCCCTCGTAAGTGGTCTCTATTAATGGGTATTGGGAAAAATCGGTGGTAAACTGCAGGATGGCGTTGGGAGCCAGGTAAAGGTTCACATTGCTCTTTAATACAATCGGACCGGTCAGCCACAGGCCGGGAGGAATCATTACGACACCTCCGCCCCTGCTGCTACAGCTATCGATTGCAGCATTGATGCGCTGACTGTTGAGGGTCACGCCATCGGCTTTGGCGCCAAAGGCCGCGATATTCAGCGTATCTCTTCTGAAATGAGGCTCATATATCTCCGGCAGGTCAAAGCGGTATTTGCCTTCAAATTCCGTTTTGCGCAGGTACTGATCCAGCCCAATCTTTTTCTCATGAATCTCTTTTGCCACCAGGCCAGCTACGAGGGTAGCGCCGTAGGTGTTAAAGTGGGTATTGTCTGTCACGCCATCGGGCAGTTTTGTATAGTGCCCTGCCGGTGTGGTTTTAAAGAGCTTTTCAGAACCCTGTACGCCGTGTTGTACAATGAGCGCTTCGCTACTTTTGTGCAGGTCGATAAGGGGTACTTTGTACTGTGCAGCCAGTGCTCTCACTACGCCGGGATAGTCGCCATGCTGGTCTACGAAGTTACCTTTGTCATCAAACTTACGTCGCATCACGGGGGTAATGAGCACCGGGTTGGCACCTTTGGCGCGGGCTTCTTTTACAAAGCGCAGCAGGTTGTCTTTGTAAGCGCCATCAGGGGCTGCATAGCGGGTGGAATCCTCTTTTTTCTGGTCATTGTGGCCAAACTGGATCAGGACCCAGTCTCCCTGTTTTAACTGTGCCAATACAGAATCCCAGCGATGTTCATTGATGAAGCTTTTAGTGCTGCGGCCATTCACGGCATAGTTCTTTATTGCTATACCATCCAGGAATTGTGGGAACAGCTGCCCCCACCCCCGCTCGGGATTATCTTCCAGTGGTTTGTTTGACATCGTGGAATCGCCAATCAGGAAGATACGGGGTTGATCAGCCGGCATCCAGCTGATCAACGGTAACAATAATACCAGTAAATAACGTCTTATATTCATCTGTAACAGTTTATTGGTAGCCAGGGTTTTGAGTGAATTCAGCTTTGTTGGTCACGGCATCTATCTGATCCTGCGGAATCGGGCGCAGGGTATGATAAGACTGGAAGTGAGCAGCCGGATCGGGGCTGTAGTTTTTAATACGTTCTTCCAGTTTGCCGGTACGTTTCAGATCGAACCATCTTAACTGTTCGCCGGCCAGTTCACGTGCCCTTTCATCCAGGATGAAGTCGAGCGTGATGTCGGCATCAGTGATCACCATCTCTGCTTCATGACCGGCGATGGCGGCTCGCTTACGAATTACGTTGATGTAGTCGGCAGCTTTGCCACTGTTACCCAGTTTGAACTGCGCTTCTGCTGCGATCAGGTACATTTCGGCCAGGCGAATAATGAATGCATCGCGGGCGCTTTCTTCTTCATTCTGTGAGGCGCGGGTAGGATCATCAAATTTCTGTAGTGAAATATAGTGCGTACGATCTTTACCACCACCATTTGCAGCATAAACAGCATTCCTGTCGTATACTCTATATTTTTTGCCGGCGGTATCTGCGTTGGTCACAACATATTTAGTCACCACGATGGCAGTATCGCCCAGTTTCATACCAGCGGGCGCTGTGTTCAGGTTATTGCAATACCACACCTGTTTGAAGGTAGCAGCATAACGGGCATCTGCCTTTTCGTTGAACAGGTTCAGCAGGAAGAGCGATGGCATATACCTATTGAAAGGACGGCCATTTGCTACATCACGCTGCATACCTGGCAGGTCATCGTACTTCATAATGAACATGAGGTGACCATTATTGGCACCGCGGGAGTGGCCGTTGGGATACAGGGTGGCATCTACCCGGTCATCGTAGACCAGGTTTTTCATATAGTTCACAGCCCACACCACTTCCTTGTTCTGCAGGTTGCTCATGCTCCAAAGGTCGGCATATTTTGCCTGTAAGCTATACCCATAATTGTTAATAACAGAGTCAGCGAGTATGGCTGCTCTTTCATTGAGATTACGGGTCAGGCACATTCTGGCCAGGAAAGCCTGGGCTACAGGTTTTGTAGCGCGGCCATAGTCCGTTGTGGTAAGTGGCAGGTCGTTCACAGCCACATCCAGGTCACGGAATATCTGTGCATAAAAAGTATCTATGGATGTACGATTAGCGGTGGTTTGCACACCGGTGGTTTCATCGACAGTGAAGTGTACGCCGCCCCACATTTCTACGATATGCCAGTAATAGAAGGCGCGCATAAAGTGGAGTTCTGCATTGCGTGTCTTTTTCACAGCATCGGTGTAGCCAGCTTTGTCTATGCGGCCTATACCTGTATTGCACAGGTTGATGGCGGCATAGAGTTGTTTCCAGAGTCCACTCATCACGGTATTGCTGGCCTGTAAATTAATGTATTGGGTGATGTCGGGGTATTTATCCCCGGTACCGCTGGTCCAGAGGTCGGTACCCATTTCAGAGATGCTGTAACCTTCTTCTTTGCCATACCACCAGCGATTGTAGGTGTAGACGGCATTCACCAGTGTTTCAAAACCTTCGGGGGTACTGAATACCTGGTCGGTGGTGAGGCCCGATGGATTGTATTCTTCCAGCTGCTTGTTACAAGCGAGGCCGGTTAATAATATGAGGAGGAAATAGTAGCGTTTCATGGTTTACTTTTTTTGGATCAGAATTCTACGTTTAAGCCAGCGACATACATTTTCGTGAGCGGGTTACTCAGGTCTCCGCCTCTTTCGGGGTCATAGTCTTTCACTTTGCTGAAGGTGAAGAGGTTTTTGCCCGTTACATACACTCTCACATTGCTGAGGTGTACCGTCTTCAATGCGCCTGCCGGCAAGGTATATCCCAGTGAGATATTCCTGATCTTTACAAAAGAGCCATCCTTGTAGCCCAATGTTTTAATGAAGGGTGTACCATCTTTGGATACGCTGGAATTAGGTCTTGGATAAGCGTTGGTAGCATGATCCGGTGTCCAGTAGTCTAAAGGCGCACTGTTTTCCAGGCCCTGTGGGTCAAACTTGGCAGCGTATTCAGAGTAGATGTATTGGCCTATACGTGCAAATACATAGATGTTCAGATCGAAGTTGGCATAGCGGATGTCGTTGTTAAAGCCACCGCTCCAGGTAGGCACCTGTTTGCCCAATACAATTCTGTCCTGTGTGTTGAGGGCACCGTCGCCATTGATATCTTTTACTTTGATATCGCCGGGTTTGTAGCCAAATTTGGCTGCTTCTGTTGCTTCGTCTGTTTGCCAGATACCCAGTTTCTGGTAATCATAATACACTTTTACTGGGTAACCGATGAACCAGCCATTGGCCACATCGTTGGTATTGGCATCTGCCAGGGAAACGATTTCTTCTTTGTTTTTAGAGAAGATGATATTGGAAGTCCAGGTAAACTTGCCGGAGCTGATGTTCGTGGTATTAATGCCTATTTCAATACCCCTGTTGCGGGTCTTACCGATGTTCTGGATCACGGTAGTTACGCCGGAGGAAGAGGGTAAGGTTCTTTGCAGCAGCAGGTCTTTGGTATGTGTATCGTAGTAGTCGATGGTGGCGCCTATTCTGCCATTGAGCACACTGAAATCCAATCCTACATCGGCGGTGGCAGAGAGTTCCCATTTCAAGTTTTTATTACCAATCTGGTTCCCGATGCCATAAGCGAGGGCGGCATTGGTATCATCGTAAGAGAATGGAATCTTGCTCAGGTAACTGGCAGTGGAGTATGGCGATACCGCATCGTTACCGGCTATACCATAGCTGGCACGGAGTTTCAGATCGCTGAATACATTTTGGCCGCGCATAAAGGGTTCGTCACTGATTCTCCAGGCAGCGGCAGCAGATGGGAAGAACGCCCATTTATTGCCGGGGGCCAGTTTAGAGGAGCCATCAGAGCGACCGGTGAGGGACAGCAGGTATTTACCCCGGTAGTTGTAATTCACACGGCCGGTGAAGGAAATGAGTTTACTGGAAAGGTAGTTGGTACGGATGGCAATCCCACTCACGCTATTTGCGAGTGCGTAGTAGAGCTGCGAGGGCAACAGCTGTCCTTCTCCCTGCAGAAAACTGGAATCACGCTGGTCCGAGAGTAAGCTGGCCACACCGGTGATGCCGATGGTATGCTGTCCGAACTGTTGTGAATAGTTGGCTACGTTTTCCCAGCTCAGGTAGCGCTGTGCACCTGTGTTGTACTGGGAGCGGGAGGTAGAGGCGGTAGACCTGTCGATGGAATTTTTAGCAGCAAAGATCCCCTGGCGGGCATTGTCCAGCGTTACGCCCAGGTTTGAGCGGAGGGACAAGCCTTTGAGTGGTGTAAGCTCTACATAGGCATTGATAAACGTTCTGGTAACACGGGCATTGTTCTGGTAGATATTTGGCTGTTCATCTGCCAGCGGGTTGATGGCAGAGCCATTGTTGGGAAACAGTACAAAATTGCCGTTAGCATCGTACGGACCATTAAGGGGTACGATTTTGTTAGCCTGGTTTAAGGGGTCGCGGCGCGCATCCTGGTCGTAGTAAGTGATCTGGCTTTGCATACCAGCTTTCAGGATGTTGCTGATGGTCTGATCGATGTTCAGACGGGCACTGTAGCGACGGGTACGATCGAGTTTGAATAAACCTTTTTCATCAAAGTAGTCGAGAGAAAAGTAAACCTTGGTTTTGTCGGAACCACCGGTTACACCTACCTGGTAATCCTGCTGTAAGCCGTTATGAATAAGCAGGTCAGCGTAGTTGGTCCAGAGGTTGTTTTGAATGGCATTCACTTCGGCAGCGTTGAAGATGAGTGCATCGTCAGTTTCAGCATTCCAGCGGCCGGTGGTGTGGTAAGCTTCTCTTTTGAGCGCTACATACTGGGGGCCGGTCATCATAGTCGGATAGCCAGCTACTTCGTTGGAGCCCACGTAAGTATTGAGACTTACCTTGGGCTTTCCCTGCGCGCCTTTGCGGGTGGTAATGATGATAACCCCATTGGCACCTCTTGAACCATAAATGGCGGTGGAGGAAGCGTCTTTGAGCACTTCCATGCTTTGAATATCGTTGGAGTTGATGTCCTGGATGTTTTGGTATTGCACACCGTCTACAATGTAGAGCGGACCGTTGTCAGCGCGGATAGAGCGGTTCCCTCTCACAGTGACGTTGATCTTTGCGCCGGAGGCACCTGAACTTTTGGTAATGTCTACGCCGGGAAGTTTACCCTGAACAGATTCCATGACGTTGGTGGTAGGTACTTTCCTGAGCTCAGCGCCTTTCACAGAAACAACGGAACCGGTGAGGTCTCTTTTCTTTACTTCACCATAGCCAATTACGACTACTTCATCCAGTTGTTTGTTATCCTTTGTCATTGCGATGCTCAGACTTGAGTTTCCTTCAATATTGCGGGTGAGTGCTTCATAGCCCATGTAGGTGAATGTGAGCACACCCTGTGGATTGGGAACATTGATGGAGAAATTCCCAGAGGCGTCGGTTTGTGTACCGGTAGTAGTGCCTTTGAGTTGAACGCTTACCATGACCAGCGGTTCGCCGGTGGTAGCATCAGTGACTTTCCCTTTCACAATATGGGTTTGAGCAAATGCCCAACTGACAGTGCTGAGCACGAGCCAGCAAAACATCAGTAGTTTTTTCATAACGTATCTTGTTGTTGTGTGTTTTTCAAATGGGTTATCAAATCCGTAATGGAATACGCATTGCTACAGTGGCAATACAGGCAGGCACTGGTTTTTGTATCAGATTGATATATCGTACCGGTATCCCCGAAACAATTCTACAGCTATAATTTTATTATTGGAAAGGAATGGGCGGATTTATTTACGCAAACGTTTGCGGTAAATATTAACCATTAGTATTTTATCATAAAAAAAGGGGAGAAAACTGTACCTTGGTGGGGAAATCCTCAATACCTAATTTTTTATGAAGAAAATTCTTTTTTGTTTGTTTATGGCAGCGGGACTGCCAGCATTAGCCCAGTATGACATTGACACATTGCATGTCAGGACTCTGGGCGTAGGAGCTAATGTTAACTCAGCATTTTCATTGAATGTAGGGGCTGCAGCCCGGTTTAGTGGTCTGGCACATTTTGGGGATTGGTATGATGCTACCCCTTATGGCTATGGTATCCAGATTGTAAGACCCGCGGATCAGGGAGATAATCGTTATCATTTATCGTTTGTCAGGGCAGGTAATTTTATAGCTGGTATGGGCTTTTTGAAGGCAAGTAATACTTTTGCCATTCAGAACACTGGTTCAAACGCCGGTACTACAGGTATATTCATCTCCAGCGCGGGAAATATCGGGATTAACAAACCTGCACCAATTGCGGCACTGGATGTGAATGGTCAGATCTATACAAGTGGCAATTACATTTACATGAATGGGAATGGCACTTTGTTTACAGATGCCAATAATATGGCCCTGTTTACAAATGGCGGATACGTATTCAGTAACTATTCGAATGCGAAAACCCGTGCCCTGATTACATCAGGTGGCACCCTCTTCCTGTATGATACAGCTACAAATGTTACCAAAGTAGGGATCTCGCCTCTTGGCAACTCATACCTGAATGGAGGTGGGTTGGCTGTGGGAATGAGCACCCTGCCTACAGGCTACATGCTGGCGGTAAATGGTACGATTGGCGGCACAAAGTTAAAAGTGACGCAGACCTGGGCGGATTATGTCTTTGCCTCTGATTATAAGTTACCTTCATTAGCAGAAGTAGAAGCGCATATCAAAGAGAATCACAAATTACCTGATATTCCTTCGGAGCAGGAGATTGCAAGGGAGGGACTGGACGTAGGCGAAATGCAGAAATTGCAGATGCAAAAGATTGAAGAGCTGACTTTGTATGTCATTGAATTGAAGAAACAGCTGGAAGTGCAGCAAAAAGAAATCGAAGCGCTGAAAGCGAAATAAATTTTTTACAGAGGATTTGTTGAAAGGGTTTGCCATGGTGGCAAACCCTTTTTAATTTTACTGTATTCTGAACCAATCATAATCTGCATAACCCGCATCATTGATCTGACCCGGCCGTGTGCAGAATAACCCTACCTTAGCCCCGATCCAACGACCGGGTTTGGCAGTGAACGTTTCATTGATTGTGGTAAAATCTTTGCCATTACTGCTGTAACTAAACTGGCAGACGGCACCGGGAGTAACTTTTACACGGAAGTAGCAGCTACTGTCAGAGAGTGTGGTGATGACTTGCTGATTTTCTGCTTTGCCCTTGTCTGCATTTTTGCAGGTGCTGTACACGAGTAGTAATTCTTTTTCTTTTTTGAGAATGGATAGTGATGCATAATCAGCTCCCATGATGATGAGACCTGTGCGTTCTCCTTCTAAATTAGGATTGGGTGTGAACTTACAGGCGGTAGTCACCGTGAAGGTATCATTGGGAAATTTCTGCAAAAGCAGGTTCGGTACATCCCAGTAGTTGTGTAAAGAGTCAGGGAGTTTTGCCGAAAAGAGTCTCAACGTGCCTTTTGCAGGAGAGAGCATACCCCAGGTAGGTAGCGGATTTGCCTGCCACTGCCATTGCAGACCGAGGTGGCTGGTATTGAACTCATCAGAGGTAGGAGGTGCTGTTATGATGCTATTCGAAAGTGGCTTTTTGTACGTGATCACTGGTTCTCCTTTGCCATCGCCATCTTTATCAATCCCAATCACAGGCCAGTCATTCACCCAGCGCATTGGTTGTAAGTGCAACACACGGCCATAAGCATCTTTATCCTGGAAGTGCAGGAACCAGTCGGTACCAGCGGTGGTAGTCACCCAGGCACCCTGGTGTGGACCGTTGATAGGCGTATTGCCCTGATCCATGACGATCTTTTCTTCATAAGGCCCTTCTATTTTTTTAGAACGCAGAATTAACTGCCAGCCGGTGCTTACCCCGCCTGCCGGGGCGAAAATGTAGTAGTAGCCATTGCGCTTGTAGAGCTTTGGCCCTTCTAAAGTAGGATTGGATGGATGCCCATCCACGACCAGGATACCCGCATCTGTGACGGTGGTGCCTGCAGCATTCATGTGATTGAGCGTCAGCACACTCTTGATGCCCGCACGACTACCCGCATATGCATGAATGAGGTATGCCTGGCCATCATCGTCCCAGAAAGGACAGGGATCGATGATGCCTTTACCTTCTTTCACGAGCACAGGATCAGACCAGGGGCCTTTTGCCGACCTGGCTTTGATCATGTAAATGCCAAAGTCAGGATCCGGGTAGTAGATATAAAATTCGTTTTTGTGGTAGCGGATAGATGGTGCCCATACCCCACCCCCATGCTGCACTTTGGAAAAGTGATCATAAGGCGGCTGGCGCAGGAGCGCATGACCAATAAGGGACCAGTTGACCAGGTCAGTGGAATGCAAAACCGGCAAACCAGGGATGCAGTTAAAGCTGGAAGCTACCATGTAGAAATCTGGCCCAGCAGCACAGGCATCAGGGTCAGAATAGTCGGCGTTAATAACAGGATTACGGTACGTACCGTTCCCGAGATCCTGTGCAGTGGCGTATGTGCAGAACAGGCACAGGATGAGCGTACAAAGCGTGGATGGTGTCATTGTTTTTCAAATACGTGTGAATGTGACACACTAAAGTAGGGGAATTTTTTCTATTGAATGTGATATACGGGTTTCAGGTAATGTTAAAATAAATTATATTTACGAAGCCGTTATGAAATTCGAAGCAGCCACTATAAAAGATATCGCGAACGCACTGGGCCTTTCCACCTCCACCGTTTCACGCGCATTGCGTGACAGTCATGAGATCAGTATAGCCACCAAACAGCTGGTACTGGAATATGCTACCCGTATCAATTACCATCCAAATCCTATTGCGCTGAGCCTGAAAGAAAAGCGGAGCCGGTCTATCGGGGTGATTGTAGCAGAGATTGCTAATAGCTTCTTTTCACAGGCGATTAATGGAATTGAGTCTGTGGCCAAGGATAAGGGGTATAATGTAATTATTTCCCAGACGCATGAATCGTTTGAGAAAGAACTGATGACGTTACAGTACCTGGCTTCCAGGTCGATAGACGGGTTACTGATTTCAGTAAGTAGCGGCACACAGAACCTGGAGCACCTGAAGGCGCTGCACGACAGGGGGTTTCCGATCGTGTTTTTTGACAGGATCGTGGAGGATTTGCAGACGCATAAGGTGATGGTAGATAATTTCAGGGGAGCGTATGATGCGACTTTGCACCTGGTGAATAAGGGGTATAAACATATTGCGGTGCTGGCGGGGTCGGAGAACCTGAGTATCAGCAGGGAGCGGGTGGCAGGGTACCTGGAAGCACTGGCGCAATCGAGAATGAAGCCTTCGAAATCGATGATCAGGTATAGCCAGTTTGCGGGATTGTATATTGACGAGGTAGAGCAATCCATGAACCAGTTGTTGAAGTTAAGACCCCGGCCGGATGCGATTTTTACAGCGTCAGATAAGTTGACGACGAATTGTATGCGGGTATTGAAGGCAAAGGGGATCAGGATACCGGAGGAGATGGCGCTGGTAGGATTCTCGAATTCGGATTTGATAGAGTTGCTGCATCCGCCGTTGACCGTGGTGAGACAGCCGGCATTTGAAATGGGGCAGATAGCGACAGGTATGTTGTTACAGTTAGTGGAGAGTAAGAAGCCGGTGAAAGAGTTTGAGCGAAAGATATTAGCGACGAACCTGATTGTGCAGGCGTCTACATAAAGAAGGGTTTGCCTTACGGCAAACCCTTTTGTTTTATCAGGCGGTTTGTAAATTCATTTTTGCTAAAGCGACTGTCATTTCAGCCAGGCGATTAGAGATCCCTACCTCATTATCATACCACGCCACTACTTTTACCAGGTTACCAATACTACGGGTCAGCGTACCATCCATGATGGAGGAATGCGTATTTCCCAGGATATCGGCAGATACCAATGGTTCTTCAGTATATTCAAGAACCCCTTTGAGACTGGTATTTGCATATGATTTGAAGAGGTCATTAATTTCCTGTGCAGTGGCTGGTTTAACCACGTTGACAGAAAGCTCTGCAATGGAGCCATCTATAACAGGTACACGATAAGAGAATCCATCCAGTTTACCTTTCAATCCCGGCAGCACATCACCAATAGCCTTCGCAGCGCCGGTGGTGGTAGGAATAATAGATTGGGTAGCAGCACGTGCTCTTCTGAAGTCTTTGTGCGGGCCATCCTGGAGCATCTGGTCCATAGTGAATGCATGGATGGTACTCATAAAACCGGAGGTAATACCATATTCTTTTTCAAGAATATACAATAATGGTGCGATACAGTTGGTAGTACAGGAGGCGGTAGAAAGTATTTCATCATCTTTGTCTATGATATCGTCATTCACGCCAACGACTACTGTTTTTACACCGCCGGTAGCGGGTGCGGTGATCAGTACTTTGGAGGCACCAGCTGTGATGTGCGCCTGTGCTGCTTCTTTTTGGGTAAAGCGGCCGGTAGATTCGATGACAACATCTACCTGCAGGGCACCCCATGGTAATTGCTGCGGATCTCTTTCACTGAGAAAAAGTATCTCCTGGTCGTTTACAATAATCTTATCATCATGCTGTACGATAGTGCCGGGAAATTTTCCATGAGAGGTATCGTACTTAAGGAGATGCGCCAGTAGTTTTACATCTGTAAGGTCGTTGACAGCTACAATTTGTACGTCTTTTTTACCCTGTAATGCTCTTAAGGTCATTCTGCCTATTCTGCCGAAACCATTGATGGCTACTCTCATAACTAATTTTTTTAAGTGATAAATGTCCACCTCATCACGCTCATCGTGATGCAGCAGGTATGTTTTTATAATTTTCGTTTTTAGTCAGCGAAAGACGTGCGGAAGGTGCGCCGGTAATCGCTGGGAGTGACATTCATATGTCTCAGAAACACCCTTCTCATCGAGACCACTCCTCCCAAACCACATCTGGCAGCAATTTGTTCCATACTGTAATCGCTGTCTTCCAGGTATTTTCTGGCTATTTCCACGCGGAGTTTCTCTACGAACTTGGCAGGTGTCATACCAGTTTCGCGGGTAAAAACGCGGGTGAAATTGCGAAGGCTCATGTTCAGATGATTCGCCAGTTCTTCAACACCGAGTTCTTTGTCAAGGTGATCCAGCATCCAGGGGCGAAGTTTTCCCGCAAGGGAGTTGGCTACGCTGTGGAGTTGGAGGAGGTTGGCAAATTGAGACTGGAAGCCGGGCCGCTTGAGGTATAATACCAGTTTACGGGCGACCTGGATGGCAACTTCACGGCCATAGTCTTCCTCAACAAGGGCCAGGGAGAGGTCCACGCCGGAAGACACGCCACCAGAGGTATAAACGTTGCCATCTTTGGTATAGAATGGATTGGTGTCTACGCGAATGGTGGGGTACTTTTCCTGGAAAGCACGGCTATGCTCCCAGTGGGTAGTGGCATTTTTGCCTTCGAGGATGCCGGCTTCGGCGAGGGCGTAGGTGCCAACGCAGATGGAGGCAACGCGATGGAGGCGTGGATAGTTAATTTTGAGCCAGTTGATGAGCCTGCGGTCTCCTGCATGCAGGAGGGCCATGGGGAAACCTGCCACGATAAGCGTATCGATGGGCTGGGTGATTTCCGCCAGGGTAACAGGGCAGGTCATGGAAATGCCACTTTTGGTCTGAACGGTTTTTTCGTCTCCATAAGCGGCCAGTAGCAATTCGTAGCCGGCACCTTCCTCGCCGAGTCCCTCGTGCAGGATACTGTCGGCAGCGGAGAAAACGTCGCAGGGGCCTGCAATGTCAAGCATGTAGGTACCTGGCATAGGTACGATAACTACTAGTTTTTTTGCCATGACGTAAAGGTAAGGGGTTTTGATGGTGGCGGAAAGGTCATAAATGATACAATTCCGGCCAATAAGACCATCTGATTGAGTTCGCTTTTGAAACAAATCCTGTACTGAAAACGGACAGTTTATATATTTTAAAATATGTATATTGCTGATAAGAGGCTCGTAAAAAGGTTGGCATTTGTTTCGTGCTGCAAACCTGACCGCTAAAACAACCATATGCTCAAAGGTATCTTTACTATTGCCTGGCGCAATCTTCGCAAAGACCGCCTGTTCACGCTGCTCAACCTGGTGGGGCTTTCCACTGGTTTAGCATGTGCCCTGCTGATCTTCTTATGGATCAGGGATGAAAAACAAATCAATCATTTTAATGCAAAAGATGATCGCCTCTACCAGGTACTCGTGAACATGGATGATAATGGCCATATCTCCACGATGGACCACACGCAGGGCCTGCTGGCACAGTCCCTGAAAAACGAAGTTTCAGGTATTGAATATGCCGCTTCCGTACTGCCGGCCTCCTGGTTCAATAACTCCGGCGTATTGAGCTACGGCGAAGATCATCTCAAAGCCGGCGGTCAGTTCATCAGCAAAGATTTCTTCAACATATTTACCTGCAATATCCTTCAGGGCAGTGTCTTCGCAGACAAGCATAGTATCATGATTTCGGACAGGATGGCGAAGAAATTATTCCCTCCTCAGCAAAGTGCCATCGGTAAAACCATCCATTGGGAGCAGGGTGAATTTAGCGGTGATTATGCCATTACCGGCATATTTCAGGCTCCTCCTGCCAATGCAACGGAACAATATGACCTGTTACTCGACTTTGATCTCTTTATAGAAAAAAGACCGAACATAACAAAATGGTACAACTTTGATCCCAGCACATATATCATAGTCAGCAAGGATGTAGACATTCCTGCATTACAAAATCGCATCAAAGATTTCGTCAAAACAAAAGATAAAGAAACCGTTGCCACATTACTGCTCACAAAGTATTCCGACTTTTATCTCTATAACAAATATGAAAATGGTAAACAAAGCGGTGGCAGAATTGCCTATATAAAACTCTTTTCTATCATTGCATTGTTCATCCTCATCATTGCCTGCATCAACTTCATGAACCTCAGTACGGCCAAAGCTGCCAGCAGGGTAAAAGAAGTCGGGGTTAAAAAAGTAGTAGGCGCCAGCAGGGGATCGTTGATCTTACAATACCTGGGCGAAAGCCTGTTACTCTCCCTGCTTGCATTGCTCATCGCCATCGGATTGATCATACTCCTGTTACCTATGTTCAATCATATCACGGGCAAACAACTGCAGATCTGGCCCAGTACTTCCCTTGTTTTTTCATTTTTAGGTATTACCATACTGACCGGATTAGTAGCAGGCAGTTATCCTGCATTGTATTTATCCGGCTTCAAACCCGCGGTGGCACTGAAAGGAAAACTGCGCACCGCATTTGGCGAAGTCATGACACGCAAAGGACTGGTGATATTCCAGTTTGTACTGTCTGTGAGCTTCATCATTGCCATCCTCGTCATTTACAAACAAATGGAATATATCCAAAACAGGAACCTGGGATATAACAGATCTCACCTTGTGCATTTTGAAGTACCTACCGGCCAGGAAGAAAACATGGCCACCTTTTTAGCATTAATCCGGAACCAACCAGGGGTACAGGATGCTTCGAGCTATAATCATAACTTCACCGGCAATCATGGTGGTATCGGTGGCCTCAGCTGGCCAGGCAAAATGGATAATAAGGACCTGAACTTCAGTAACCTCGAAGTAGGTTACGGTTTTCTCGAAGTCATGGGCGTACAGCTAAAAGCAGGCAGGTATTTCTCAAGAGATAGCCGTGCTACGAATGAGATTATCTTCAATGAAACTGCGATCCGTGATATGGGTATCAAAGATCCTCTTGGCAAAACTATCCGCTTCTGGGGCATGGAAAAAGTGATCATTGGCATTGCAAAAGATTTCAATTATGAATCCCTGTACGAAACGGTGAAACCCGCTTTCTTTCAATGCTATAAAGTAATGCCCAACTTTATTGTTAAGATAGCACCGGGCAGAGATGAAGCTACGATTCAGCAACTGAAACAATTATACGAACAAGAATTCCAGGGACTCACTTTCGACTATCGTTACGTAGATGAAGACTACCAGGCATTGTATGCATCAGAAAAAAGAGTGAGCGCCTTATCCCGTTATTTTGGTGGATTGACTATCTTGATATCCTGCCTGGGATTGTTTGGCCTTGCAGCTTTTACGGCACAAAGAAGGCAGAAGGAAATTGGTATTCGTAAAGCCATAGGCGCCTCTGCCGGAAACATCGTAACACTGCTATCGGCAGACTATCTTAAACTGATCGGTATTGCTATCATCATTGCTTTTCCACTGGCAGGCTGGTTAATGTACCAGTGGTTGCAGACCTTTGCCTACCAGATACAGGTAGGAGTAGATGTGTATTGCATAGCAGGTGTGGCAACTTTACTCATTACCCTTACAACTATCAGTTATCAAAGTATAAAAGCAGCGCTGACCAACCCGGTGAAGAGCCTGCAAACTGAATAAACTATGCTTAAAATGAGCCTGCGCCGGCTGACGAAAGACCGGCAATCGACTATTCTCAACCTCATTGGCCTCTCTACCGGACTGGCCTGCGCATTGTTGATCTGGTTATGGGTCCATGATGAATTAGAGACAGACCACTTTCATAAAAACGGTGACCGCATCTACCAGGTGATGATCACCCAGCAACAGGGCAACGCCCTCCAAACCGGCAGTGGTACTTCAGGCCCTTTAGGACAAGAGCTGGCACGCACTATTCCTGCCATTGAACAAACCGTGACAATGGCACCGCAAATATGGTTTGAGCCTTTTAGTGTCAGTTACGGGAATAATACACTCAGTGCGACGGGGAACTTTGTATCGAAAAATTTCTTTGCTGTTTTCTCTTTTGATTTATTGGAAGGGAATAAAAACACGGTGCTTGCTGATAAACATTCCATGGTGATTTCTAAATCACTGGCCCTGCGGTTATTCCACTCTACCGAAAATGCAGTTGGGAAAACACTGACATGGAAACTGTTCGACTTTACCCAACCAGTCACTATCGCAGGGATCTATAATGACATGCCTGCGAATAGCACTATCCACATGGATTTTGTTTTAAACTTCGATGCATGGGTAGATGAGATGCCGGTTTCGGGAGATCTGGGAAACGGGACAGGGCCATTTGAAACGTATTTATTGTTGAAGCGCGGTACTGATCTCACACATGTGCAGACACAGTTGAGCAAGTGGCCATTTAAAACGCAGCTCTCCATCAGGAGCTTTACAGATATTTATTTGCAGGAAGGCGGCAGAATGAACTATGTACGTATGTTTAGCCTGATTGCGATCTTCATTCTGATCATTGCATGTATCAATTTCATGAACCTGAGTACGGCCAATGCCGCAGGCAGAATGAAGGAAGTAGGGATCAGGAAAGCCATCGGCGCTTCGAGAGGAACACTGATCAGGCAGTTTCTCGGAGAATCTTTGCTGCTTAGTTTTATGGCATTACTACTCGCATTTGGAATTGTATTCCTTTTATTGCCTGCTTTTAATGCGATTACGGGGAAACAACTCTTCCTGCGACTGGATTATGTGATAGTGATAATTGCGCTCGTGACGGGCCTCCTGGCAGGTAGTTACCCTGCATTCTACCTGACCGGTTTTCACCCTGTAGTTACCCTCAAAGGAAAATTCCTGCAAACGGCTGGCAATGCATGGGCCAGAAAGGGGTTGGTTATCTTTCAGTTTGTAGTATCAGTCGTATTTATTATTGCTGTATTGGTCATCTATCAGCAGGTAAAATTTATCCGGCAGAAAAACCTTGGATTCAATAAAGAGAATGTCATTTATTTCCAGGCAGATGGTCCGGCAATGGTGCATAAAGATGCACTGATAGCAGGTATTAAGCAAATACCAGGTGTGGTGAACGCGTCCAGTATGATGCGTAATATCATCATGCCATTTGGTATACCGGATTCACATATAGAATGGGATGGCAAAAACAAAGATCAGCAAATCCGGTTTACACAGATGCTTGTGAACTATGACCTGCCTGAAACACTGGGCATGACGCTGTTACGAGGCCGGTCTTTTAGCCGGGAATACAGTAGTGACAAGCAGGGTGTGGTGCTGAATGAAACTGCCGTGAAAGCAATGGGACTCACTGATCCCATTGGCAAAACTATTTATACGGAGAATGTGCCGGTACAGGTTATTGGGGTAGTAAAGGATTTCCATTTCAATTCGCTGCACGATGCGATTCAGCCATACATCTTCCGGCTCTGGCCTGAATATTCCATCATCACCATGGTACGCATTAAAGATGTAAAAACCATTGAGCGCATTGCGGCTTATTATAAGCAGTTTAATCCAGGTTATAATTTCAATTACAAATTCCTGAACGAAGCCGTGCAGGGACAATATCATTCAGAGCAGGTAATTGGGAGCCTTTCACGATACTTTGCGGGACTGGCAATATTAATTTCCTGTTTGGGATTATTTGGACTGGTCGCATATACTGCGGAGAAAAGAAGGAAGGAAATAAGTATCAGGAAGGTACTGGGGGCCTCTGTGAACCAGCTGGCAATATTGTTATCCGGCGACTTTTTGCGGCTGGTGCTGATCGCTATTGTGATTGCGTTTCCGCTTGCCGCGTGGATGATGGAAAAGTGGTTGCAGGGGTTTGCTTATCGCATTCACCTGCAACCAGGTATGTTTGTGCTGGCGGCATTGGTTACTTTACTCATTACCGTTTGCACAATTAGTTTTCAGTCATTGAAGGCAGCGTTCTCAAATCCGGTGAAGGCTTTGAGCGCTGAGTAGCAGTTTAACGAATCACCCTGTACAATGTATATGATTGACCTGCTTTTGCCTGCAGGGCATAGACAAAACCGTGATCTGCATCTTTCGGTTTTGCAGGAGCCAATTGGGCAGTACCTTCCGCTTTTATGCGCTGTGGTACCCGCAGCATACAGGTACCATCTTTGGTAGCATGAATCGTTACACTCGTCAGCATCCCTTCTTTCCAGTTCATATCTACCGTATACCCACCCTGGGCTAATAATCCTTTTACTTCGCCGGTACTCCAGTTGTCAGGAAGTGCAGGCAATAAGTGGAGCGTACCCGTCTGGCTCTGCAACAGCATTTGGGCTATGCCCGATGTACCTCCAAAATTACCATCAATCTGGAAAGGCGGATGCGCACAGAACAGGTTTGCGTAAGTGCCCCCTGCATTATGCATATCTACTGACCCGGCGCCGGTGAGGTGTAATAATTCTTTCAGGAGTTTGTGGGCATGGTTGCCATCGAGCAATCTTGCCCAGGTATTGATCTTCCATGCCTTGCTCCAACCGGTACCCCCATCGCCGCGAATTTCAAGGCTTTTTTTGCAGGCAGCTGCCAGCTCAGGTGTAG
This sequence comes from Chitinophaga sp., assembly GCF_039596135.1. Lineage (GTDB taxonomy): Bacteria > Bacteroidota > Bacteroidia > Chitinophagales > Chitinophagaceae > Chitinophaga. The sequence continues at coordinate 163,086 of NZ_JBCNKH010000007.1, read as the reverse complement.
TGATGGGGGAAATCTGATTGCCCGGAAAAAGGCCAAATAAATGAGAAATATGACGATGCTGAGGGTCTTCATCCTCCCAGTCTTTATACCATTCCTGCAGGTTACCTTTTTTACCGATCTGTAACGGGTATAGTTTTGCCAAAGCCTGTTTCAATGAATCGGCAAAAGCGGCGTCTTTGCCTAAAACATCGGTAGCGGCAATCACATTGGTAAATAAATCATGAATCACAGAAAGGTCCATAGTAGATGCGATAGATACAGCGCCATGTTCTCCCTTTTCGGTGATAAAGATATTTTCAGGTGAGGTAGCAGGGGCTGTAACCAGGCGGCCTTCTTTATCAGGGACCAGCCAGCCCAGGCTAAATTGTGCAGCGGCTTTCATCACCGGGTATGCAGTATCTTTCAGAAAGGCCTTGCTGCCACTATATTCATAATGTTGCCAGAGGAACTGGCAGAGCCAGTTGCCCCCCATCATCCAGTTGGCCCAGTTAGGATCACCTTTGCCAATATCACCCACGGGATTCGAAATTGCCCATATATCTGTATTATGGTGCGCTACCCAGCCATTCAGATTGTAAAAGTTCCGGGCAGTATGCCTGCCAGTCACTGCGAGTTCCATGAGCAGGTCATACAGCGGTTGCTGCATTTCCATCAGGTTACACTCCTCCGCCGGCCAGTAGTTCATTTCTGTATTGATATTAATGGTATAGTTGGAACTCCAGGGGGCGCGCAGCTCCCTGTTCCAGATTCCCTGCAGGTTAGCCGGGGCACCTTTGGTGCGGGAACTGGAGATGAGCAGGTAACGGCCGTACTGGAAATACAATGTTTCCAGCGAAGGGTCTTCGCCACCGGCGGTATAGCGGCGCAGCCGTTCATCTGTAGGCAGGGATGCTACGGCTTCGCCACCTGCTATCGCAAAGTGTACCCTGTTGAAAAACCGGGTATAATCCTTTATGTGACGGGTACGCAAATCGCTCAGGGTGCGGGCTGCGGCCTTTGCCAGTTGTTCGGCGGCTATCTTATCCTCATTCAGTCCATCCTTATCCGGGCATTTGTCATAGCCATTAAAACTGGTCGCACCGGAAACGATTACCGTAACGTCAGTTGCATTTCTGACCGTCATGCCGGCCGTGTCAATTTTAATTGTACCATCGACATTGATGGCTCTCAGCCGGACTTCGAAGCGCATGCCCTTGCAGCTACCTGCCTGTTCATATATAATAGGTTCTTTATTATAACCGACATAACTTGGGTCTGCCTGGGAAGGTGCTTTACCTTTGAGAACCAGGTCTTTGCCATTTACAACGTTCTGATAATGCAGCTGGCTGCTGGCGCTGAGCGTGAAGTTCAGCTGTCCTTTCTTACTGGCTTTCAGGTGGTAAACGATTACCTGGTCTGCGGCAGAGATAAACATTTCACGGGTATATTGCACCCCGTTGCTGGTAAAGCGGGTGTTTGACTGCGCGTTATTCAGGTCCAGGTCACGGTAGTAATCCTTTACGGAGTTATCATCTACCTGCTGGCGGAGGTGCAGGTCTGCCATAGGAAGAAAGGACTGTGAGTATACGCCCTGCATCTTACGGAGCAGACTATCAGCCTGGTGGTAGTTCTCATTGAAGAGCGCTGCCCTTACCTGGGGAAGGTATTTGGGCGCGTCCGGGTTCACGTTGTTGTCTACCGGGCCGCCCGACCATAGGGTTGCTTCATTGAGTTGAACCAGCTCATCGCTGACTTTTCCGAATACCATTGCGCCAAGACGACCATTGCCGAGGGGCAGGGCCTGGGACCACTCGTTAGCAGGAGCGTTGTACCAGAGCTTTAATGGGTTGGCTATCTGTTGAGACCTGACTGTTCCTGCCGTCAAAAGGAGTACGGATAACAGTCCTATTTTATTTTGTTTCATAACGTTTGTAAAATAAAACTATATTGATCTAAAAGCAAGGTAAATGTAATGGAAAGAAACAGGTCGCAAACGATTGCACAAAAAAGTTTGCTAAACACTTGGTTATCACTTTAGCCCTCGTTACATTTGTTGTATAATTAAAAATAGCCACCTAAGAGATAAGTGAACAAGATGTGGGGGTGGTGATTGATGAGAGATAAATTTACCTTATTACATATAGCGATAGCTAAAAGATTTTATGGACCTGAGTACCATAACGTGGAATTTTAGCACAAAGGTCGAATTCTTTCGACCTTTCTCTTTTTTAGGACCTTGAGGAATGGCCTGCGGCAGCAAGGAAGCGGCCATTTTTTTCTGGCTGGCGCCAGTTGGGCGGGCTTGTATCCGTTCTGATTGCAGGTCTAAAATCACATATAGAATTTAAAACTGTATTCCCGACATTTAATTATATTACACCCACGTTTATGAAAAATTCTTATAGTGACCATCCGAAGATCGTTTTTATTCATCCTGCTACTATTATCATTCACTATACTTTGGGCACAAACACCACAGTCCCAATACCAATTGACTCGCCTCGACATCACCCAGGGCCTCTCTGCCAACCAGGTCAACTGTATTTATAAAGACAGCCAGGGCTTCATGTGGTTCGGCACCATGTCCGGACTCAACCGCTATGATGGCTATAACTTCAAGATCTTCAGACAGGATATCAGAGACACCACCACCATCGCCGACAACTTCGTTACCAGCATCATGGAAGGCCCCGAAGGCCTCCTCTGGATCTCACATAGAAACGGCCAGAACGTCTACAATCCGCAAAAAGGCAACTTTCAGCGTGACCCACGCCCAGCCCTCAGCAGGTTCGGTGTTCCTGTAGACAGCATCAATAATATTCTAAAAGACCTGGATGGCAACTACTGGTTCGTCACACCCAAAGATGGCCTCTATCGCTACTCTCCTGCCAATAAAAAAACACTCCACCTCCTGCCAGGCACCCAAATATCGGATATGGCACAAGCCCCATCCGGCTTCTGCTGGATCATCCATACCAACGGCCTGCTGGAAAAAATGGATCCTCATACCCAACAAATCGTTTCCCGAGACCAGCTCCCTACCCCTGCTTCCGCCCCTTATCAGCTCATGGCAGACAAAGATGGTGACTGCTGGCTCTTCAGTAACAACGATATACAAGGCATCTACTGTTTCAACCAGCGAACAAAAGCATTCACCCACTACGATCAGAACAATGGCCTGAATAACAACATCGTTCGCGGTGTAGTGCAGGACAACCAGGGACTAATCTGGGTTGGCACCGACCACGGTGGCCTCAACATTATCGACAAGAAAAATCAGCGCTTCCGCTATCTCACTAACAATAGCGAAGATCCTAAAAGCCTTAGTCAAAATAGTATTACCACCCTCTATAAAGATAACGCCGGCATCATCTGGATTGGGACCTACAAAAAAGGCCTTTGCTATTACCATGAAAACATGGTAAAGTTTCCCCTCTACCAGCACCAGGCATTTGCGTCGAACACCCTCCCCTATGATGATGTAAACCGCTTTGCCGAAGACGCCAGCGGCAATATCTGGATCGGCACCAACGGTGGTGGCCTCATTTACTTTGACAGGATCAAAAATACATACAAACAGTACCTCCATAACCCATCCAATCCCAACTCGCCCAGCGGCAATGTCATCGTCAGTCTCTGGATCGATCACGAGCAAAAACTCTGGATAGGCTCGTACTTCGGTGGCCTGGACTGCTTTGACGGGCACCGTTTCATTCACTACCGCCACGATGCCAATGATCCCAACAGTCTTAGTAACAACAGCATCTGGGAAATATTTGAAGACAGCCGGCAAAGACTCTGGATCGGCACACTGGGCGGAGGATTAAACCAACTGGTCAATAACCAGTTCATTCACTACAATGATAAAATGCGGTCGCCCTACATCTCCGCATTTCTCGAAGATAAAAAAGGTAACCTCTGGATCGGCACAGCCGAAGGCGTAGATGTGATGGATGCCGATGGTCATTTCACACACTACGACGCAGACCCAAAACAACCCGGTAGCCTCAGTCACAAAAACATCCTCTGCATATTTGAAAACAGCCAGGGACAAATATGGATCGGTACCAGCGAAGGACTGAACCTGTTCAATTCCGCTACAAAGACATTTAAAATTTTCAGAAAAGAAGACGGCCTACCCGACAATACAGTACTGAATATTTTAGAAGATAATAACCATACACTCTGGATGAGTACCGCCAATGGCTTATCCAATATGCGTGCACCACATCAGTTCAAAAACTACGATCAGTCAGATGGCTTGCAAGGCAGGGAATTCAATGAAAACGCTGCTTTAAAAACACGCAAAGGAGAACTGCTTTTTGGCGGTGGCAACGGCTTCAATTTATTCTATCCGCATAATATCGCCGTCAATTCAATCATTCCACCAGTTGTGCTCACAGACTTCCAGGTCTTCAATAAAAGCATGCAGCCCGGTGAGTCGCTGAATGGCAGAACACTCTTATCAGAAGCGATCAGTCAGACAAGACATATCACCCTAAAATATAAAGAGAATGAATTCTCCATCAGCTTTGCTGCGCTGAACTTCTTTCATCCTGAAAAGAATCAGTATGCCTATATGCTGGAAGGCTTTAACCATGAGTGGCTCACCAGTGATGGTCTGCTACGCACCGCCACGTATACCAACCTCGATCCCGGTGAATATATCTTCAAAGTAAAAGCATCTAATAACGATGGTATCTGGACACCACAACCACTGGAATTACGTATCACCATCTTACCGCCTTTCTGGCGAACACCGCTGGCATTCATCATTTACACCCTACTCATCATAGGCGCCTTAATCGTTGGCAGACGTGTAATTCTTGAAAGAGAAAGATTCCGTGCCCGCATTGCACAGGAAAGACAGGAAGCACGTCGTATGCATGAACTGGATTCTTTGAAGATTCGCTTCTTCACGAACATCAGCCATGAATTCCGCACGCCACTGAGTTTAATTATTACCCCTTTAGAAAGGTTACTCAAAAAAGATATAGAAGGCAATGTACAGCAACAGCTCGTGCTAGTACAGCGCAATGCCCGCCGCTTACTCAACTTAGTCAATCAACTCCTCGACTTCCGTAAAATGGAAGTACAGGAAATAAAACTATACGCCACCGAAGGTGATATCATTGCATTCATCAAAGAGCTCACTACTTCTTTCTCGGACCTATCTGAAAAGAAACAGATCCATCTCGACTTTCACAGCAATGTACCGTCGCTAAGCATGCTCTATGACCCTGACAAGATTGAAAAGATCCTGTTCAATCTACTCAGCAATGCATTTAAATTCACCCCTGACCAGGGTAATATTTCTGTTGACTTACAACTGCAACAAAACGGTTTTCTTGCCATCATGGTAAAAGATACCGGTATTGGTATTCCCCCCGAACAACAGGACCGTATTTTCGAACGCTTTTTCCAACACGACATACCCGGTTCCCTCGTGAACCAGGGCAGTGGAATCGGCTTAAGCATCACCAAAGAATTTGTAAAACTCCATGGCGGTTCTATCAGTGTAGACAGTGCTCCCGGCATGGGTAGCACCTTTACAGTTTTACTCCCTGTAAATGGTATTCAAACAGCAACTAAAGGTGCCACTCAAACTCACCACACCTCCATTATGGCGCCACAAATACCTGACGCACCTGCTGCCTATACCGGTAAAAAGCCCGTCATCCTCCTGATCGAAGACAATGAAGATTTCCGATTTTATCTAAAAGATAATCTTGGTCAGTATTTTCACATCATCGACGCTCCTAACGGCCTCGCCGGCTGGAATATTTTGCAGCAAACCCTGCCCACCATCGTGGTCAGCGATGTAAGTATGCCGGAAATGGACGGTTTGGAGCTCTGCCGCAAGATCCGGCAACAACCCCGTACAGCACACCTGCCCGTGATTCTCCTCACCGCCCGTGCTGCGGAAGAAGACCAGCTGGAAGCCCTTGACAATGGCGCATCGGAGTACATTACCAAGCCTTTCAATTTCGAAATGCTGCTGTCACGTATAAGGAATATCATTACCCAGCAACAATCCCTCAAAAAGACTTTCCAGCAGCACATAGAAGCTCATCCGGAGGAGATCGCCATCTCCTCGCAGGACGAACAGTTTATTCAGCAGGCCTTACAGATAGTAGAGAAGAATATTTCCAACCCCGACTTCTCTGTAGAAGAGCTAAGTCGCGAGCTTTTTATGAGCAGAGTCTCCGTCTATAAAAAGATACTTACTTTAACAGGCAAGCCCCCAATTGAATTTATCAGATCCATAAGACTCAAGCGGGCAGCCCAATTGCTCGAGAAAAGCCAGTTAACCATCGCCGAAATAGCTTACGAAGTCGGCTTCAATAACCCCAAGTATTTTTCCCGCTACTTCAAGCTGGAATACGGCGTCCTGCCCTCAGCCTACAAGGGCCGGAACGAATAAGATAACCACAGTCAGCCCCCCTCCAACTCCTATCAGGCACCGGAATGATGTCCATCATTTCCCACCAACCCACTTATCACCATCTTGCACTCAGATCGGAACGATATCCGACTAACGCTTAAATCCAATTTACCATGTATCACTCAGCAATCATCAGAAAAGGAATCGCCACATTACTGTTCGTTCATTTTATTATAGCGGCAGCATTCGCACAAACTAAAACACTGGTAAGCGGCATTACGCTCAAAGTAAACGGTACTTCCACCCTTCACGACTGGGAAATGAAAGCTACTGGCGGAACCTGCGCAGCAGACCTTACCTTCAGCCCTGCCGGCCAGCTGACCGCTATTCCTGCACTCAGCTACACCGTAGCTGCAGAAACACTTAAAAGTGAACACAGTGGCATGGATAACAATGCATACAAAGCATTAAAAACTAAAAAGAATCCAAATATCACCTTTAAACTCACTACCGCAACTGTAGCTGCAGACGGATCTATCAAAGCCCAGGGTCAACTGACCATTGCTGGTGTAACCAAAGTTGTGGATCTGACAGCCAAAAGCACTACAACAGCCGGCAAATCAGTAGTTATCAAAGGAAGCAAGGTTATTAATATGACCGACTTCAGCGTGGAACCTCCATCCTTCATGATGGGTGCCATGAAAACCGGTAACGCTGTAACCATTAGCTACGAGTTTACTCTTCACCAATAAGTTACACTTCAATCAATAACAAAACCACTAACCACTACACATTATTTTAAATCGATTGCCATGAAAACAAAAATGCGTCTGCAACACATCGTGTTGCTTTGCGTCGGCCTCTTCCCAATTACCTTGATGGCGCAAGACCGGAAAATTCCAAACTGGAGACCATACGATAAAACTGGTATCAACGTTTTCGAAGGTGCAAAGGATACCTCCTCTTACTTCGACGGTATTAAACCTAGAATTGGTGCTGGTTTCACTATGCAGTTCCAGAATCTGAAACACGAGAATCCAACTGCCCTGAACAATACCGTAGGTTCTTATTCCAGCTCCACAGGTTCTGTGGCTGGTAACAGACTGAAAGATATCACCGCAGGGTTCCAGACAGCACAGGCAAACATGTACTTCGATGTACCCCTGGCTCCTGGTATCACCATGAACTTAACCTTATACCTGTCTTCCAAACACCACAACGAAACTTGGGTAAAAGGTGGATATATCCAGATCGATAAAATGCCTTTCAAATCCGCCATCCTCGATGAGGTGATGAAATATGCAACTATCAAGGTAGGTCACATGGAAGTTGATTATGGTGATGCTCACTACCGCAGAAGCGATGGTGGCCAGACCCTCTACAATCCTTTCATGGAAGGTAATATCATGGATGCTTATGCTACTGAAATCGGCGCTGAAGTTTACCTGAAACACAATGGTCTGTTCGGTATGGTTGGTATAACCAGCGGTCTGATTAAAGGTAACATTGACTCTCTGTACTACAAGAGCAATCCTGATGGCAACCTGCACAAATCTCCTTCCCTGTTAGCTAAAGTAGGCGTAGACAAACAACTGGCTGAAAAATTCCGTCTCCGTGCAAGTCTGAGCTACTATGGTAACCAGAGCAGTGCAAGTAACACACTGTATGGTGGCGACCGTTCCGGTTCTAACTACCAGTTCGTGATGGAAGAAGCTTCTGCAAACCCAAGCAGCACCAGTGGTGCAGGTACTCCGCTCGCTTTCTCCGGCCGTTTCAATCCCGGCTTCACCAAGAAAGTAAACGCAGGTATGTTCAACGTGTTTGCTAAATACAGCGGTTTTGAAGTATTCGGTACTTACGAAAAAGCAAGTGGCCGTACTGCTGCCGAAACTAAAACAAGAGATGCCAGCCAATATGCCGTTGATGCAGTTTACCGTTTCTTCCCTAAAGAAAATGTTTTCCTGGGTGTAAGATATAACGAAGTAACTGCCCGCCCTGCAAACAGCGCAAACGGTACCGGTGCAGGTGCAATCACCTACACCCAGGATGTGAAAGTGAATCGTATTGCTGCAGCTGCTGGTTGGTTCGTAACAAACAATATCCTTGTGAAAGGTGAATATGTGGTTCAGAAATACAAAGATTTCCCTACAGCAGATTATCGCTCCGGAGGTAAATTCGACGGTTGGGTACTTGAAGCAGTGGTTGGGTTCTAATCTTTCAATGTCAGATAGTGTATCAATTTGAAAAAGACCCTCCCCAACAGGAGGGTCTTTTTTACTTCTTTCTTCCTTGTAGTAATGCGCACACTTACCTTCATATTAACAATTTGCAGCCTCCTGGCTTTCAAAGCACCTGCTCCCCGGGGAGTAAAATGGGTGGTACTCAATAATATCCTCGTTCGGGTAAGCGGTAGCACCAATGTGAACAAATTCAGCTGCGAAATCAAAAACTACCCAAACCGGGATACCCTCGTCTGCTACCAGAACAATGGTTCCGAAGTAGTACGCCTCAGTGGCAGACTGGAAATGGCCGTCTTTGACTTCGACTGCCTGGATAAAATGATGACCCACGACCTGCGGGAAACCCTCAAAGCCCATCAACACCCTGCCCTCCGCATCGCTCTCTTATCCCTTCAGAAATACCCTGCCCTCAATGGCAATCCTGAACAATTGTGCGGAAATGTAGCGATCGAACTGGCAGGAGTAACCAAAGAAATGTCCCTCTACCTAACCACCACCACCGACGATCAGAAGATGATCCATATGACCGGTTCTAAAAATATCCGCTTCTCCGATTTTGGCCTGGTACCTCCCCGGAAGTTTGGCGGCATGATCCGCGCTAAAGACGACCTGGTCGTGACCTTTCAATTCAACTTCAAAGTAATTGATTGATAATCAGCACATGTTTATCAAATTAACCCCTTCTCTTTTTCTTTTTAGTTAACATTTTGACCCCTAATTGAAAACATTCGCCTACCCTCTCTCTGATAGCAGTAGGCTACATTTGTCCGCACTCGAAAAGTGTAAAGACAAATTCCACAGATATGAAGAAAATCAGATTCCTCCCGATTGTGATTATTTCCTGTTGCTTTCAATTTTGCCAGGCTCATCGCGTCGAAAAATTGAAAGACGGCTTACTGATCAGACTAGACGGCAAAGTGAAACAGTTAAAATTGCAAGTGATCAATGACAAAATTATCAGGGTCTCTGCCTCTCCCGAAGACCAAATTTCAAATACACCCAGCCTCATATCGGTGGTTAGCACAAACCCGGATGTAAAATGGACATCTGTTGAAGCAGGAAATATCGTGACGTTGAAAACCGCTGCTTTAACAGCTACCGTAGACCTGACCTCCGGGGCAGTGCAATTTAAAGACGCCCAGGGTAACACCATCATAAATGAAGGCGGGAAGGCTTTTACCCCTGTAACTATAGACGGTAAAAAGCTTTTCCGACTTCAACAACTCTTTGATTCTCCCGCAGACGAAGCTTTTTATGGTCTGGGCCAGCCACAAACTGGGCTCATGAACTATAAGAACCAGGACGTAGACCTCACTCAGTATAATAGCCAGGTAGCTGTACCCTTTGTTTTGTCCAGCCGCCACTATGGTATTCTGTGGGATAATTACTCCATTACCCGCTTTGGAGACGATCGCCCTTATGAAGAACTGGGCACCCTGGAACTAACCGATAAAAACGGCCGAAAAGGGGCTTTAACCGCTACTTATGGCATGCGCTATCAAAAAGACAGCGTATTCCTGCAAAGGGGGGAATCTAAAATTGACTACGCTTACCTGCCCGCCCTCAAAACCATTCCTGCCGGTTACCCAATGGCCAAAGGCATCGTAACCTGGGAAGGAAAGGTAAGCCCAAAAGAAGGCGGTGACCAGAAATTTTACGTTTCGGCTTCCGGTTACATCAGAATATGGATCGACGGAGTATTGATGCTAGACAAATGGCGGGAGGGCTGGAACCCCGGTCCTTCCGTCTTTAAAAAGGCGATGCAGACGGGCGAACAGCACGACCTGAAAATCGAATGGATCCCCGAATCTGATCAGGCTTTTATTTCCCTCAAGCACCTCTCTCCCACTCCGGAACGCCTGAAAGATAAAATGGCCTTTACCTCCGAAGCCGGTGAAAAAATCGACTACTATTTCATATATGGCGCGCATGCTGACGAAGTAATCGATGGCTACCGCACCGTAACCGGCAAAGCCGCTATCCTTCCCAAATGGGCTATGGGTTTCTGGCAAAGCCGCGAAAGATACAAAACCCAGAAAGAGGTGATCTCCACCGTACAGGAATTCAGGAAAAGACAAATACCCCTGGACAATATCGTGATGGACTGGTCTTACTGGGAAGAAAATGCATGGGGTAGCCAGGATTTCGATCCTGCCCGGTTCCCGGATGCGAAAGGCATGATCGATTCGCTCCATGACCTGTATCATACCCACTTCATGATTTCAGTATGGCCTAAGTTCTACAGGGATATTCCGAACTACAAACTGATGAATGACAAAGGTTATCTCTACACCAAAAGCATCAATGATACCATCCGCGACTGGATTGGCAAAGGCTATGTATCTACCTTTTACGACGCCTTCAATCCCGATGCCCGCAAGTTGTTCTGGTCCATGTTAAACAAACACCTGTTCAGCAAAGGGGTAGATGCCTGGTGGCTGGATGCGACCGAACCGGATATCTATTCCAATACAACGATCGATTATCGCAAACAACTGATGAACCCTACTGCTCTGGGGCCATCCACACAATACTTCAATCCTTTCGCCCTCATGAATGCAAAAGGCATCTATGAAGGACAGCGGGCAACAAAACCAGATCAGCGCGTCTTTATCCTTACCCGCTCTGCGTTTGCTGGTTTACAACGTTACAGCGCCGCAACATGGAGTGGTGATATTGCCGCCCGCTTTGATGAACTGGCCCGGCAAATTCCCGCTGGCCTGAACTTCTGTATGTCTGGCTTACCCTACTGGACCACAGATATCGGGGGCTTTTATGTAGAAGATAAATATGACAAGCCAGATCCCCAGGGAGACAACTTACAGGAATGGCGGGAACTGAACACACGCTGGTATCAATACGGGGCCTTTTGTCCATTGTTCCGTGCTCACGGACAGTATCCATACCGGGAAGTGTACAATATCGCACCTGAGAACAGCCAGGAATATCAATCTATCGTTTATTACGACCGGCTGCGCTACAGGTTGATGCCTTATATTTATTCCCTTGCCGGACAGACTTATCATAACGGCTATACACTGATGCGTGGGCTGATGATGGATTTCGACCAGGATACTGCCGTTCGTCATATAGGAGACCAGTTCATGTTCGGTCCTGCCTTCCTGGTTAATCCGGTATATGCTTACAAGGCGCGCACCCGCGAACTCTACCTGCCAGCAGGCCAGGGTTGGTACAACCTGTATGATGGTCAGTATACCGAGGGTGGACAGCACATTACAGCAGCTGCGCCATTGAACCGCATTCCGCTGTATGTAAAAGCAGGCAGCATTGTACCCTTCGGTCCTGCACTGCAATACACCGGCCAGCACCCTGCCGATACCATTTCCGTATATATCTATGGTGGTAACAATGGACAATTCAGCCTCTATGAGGATGAAGGGGTGAACTATAATTATGAAAAAGGAATGTTCAGCACAATCGCATTTACCTATAACGATGCTGACAATACGCTGCAGATTGGCAAACGGGCAGGTACATTTCCCGGCATGCTGCAACAGCGTACTTTTCGTATCGTAAAAATTGACAAGGCACACCCTGCAACATTTGACCTGGCTGCCAACAAAGGCCAGCTGGTACAGTACAATGGCAATGAACAAACGATCCATATAAATCTTTAAAACACATCAACATTTAACACGTTGTGAACAATACAAAACTTGTCGCTTTCAATTCTTACATCATCCAGAAACAAACATTCTAACATTATGAAAACTGCTTACAAAATCCACGATTTTGTGGCTGCATCCTGGGGGATCAGAAGCATACTGCTCATAGCAATGCTACTGACCGGTACTATGACTATTGCACAGACCAACTCTCACCTGCTGGAAGGGAGAATATCCACAGCTGGTAAAGATGAACCACTACCCGGCGCCAGCGTGCGCGTAAAAGGTACTAACAATGGTGCCATTTCTGACATCAACGGTCGCTTTCACCTGCAGGTGAAAGATGAAGACTCCCTGGAAGTTACCCTCATGGGGTTCGACAAACAGGTGGTAGCCGTAAAGGGACAAACCAGCATCAGGATTCAGTTGACCGAAGGCACAAAAACAATTGAGGAAATCGTTGTAGTAGGTTATGGTACTGAAAAGAAAAAACTCGTAACAGGTGCTATCGACCACGTGAACACAAAACAACTGGAAGAAAACCACTCCCTGCGCGTAGACCAGGCTTTACAGGGCCAGACACCCGGAGTGCAGATCGCCACTGTATCCGCACAACCCGGCGAAGCCATGAAAGTACGTATACGCGGTACTGGTACCGTGGGCAGTGCAGACCCTATCTACATTATAGATGGTGTGCCTATACAGGACATCTCCTACCTGAACCCTTCCGACATCGCTGGTGTAGACGTGTTGAAAGATGCTGCATCCTCCGCCATCTACGGTTCCCGCGCTGCGAATGGAGTAGTACTGATCACGACCACCAAAGGGAAAAACGCCAATACCAAACTGGCTTATGACGCCTATTATGGTGTGCAGAACCCTACCCATAAAACAGCGCTGCTGAATGCACACGACTATGGTGTGATCATGAATGAAATGGCCATCAACTCCGGCAACAGTCCTTACTTTACCACCCAGCAACTAAGTGCGCTGGGCAAAGGTACCGACTGGCAGGAAGCTATGTATAACAAGAAGGCACCAATGATGAACCATAGCGTATCACTGTCTGGTGGCAACGACCGCTCTGTATATTCTTCTTCCGTATCTTATACCAAACAGGATGGTATCATTGGTTTCAAAGGCCAGTCCAGGTATGAGCGCGTAAACTTCCGCCTCAATTCTGAACACAAAGCCTACAAGGACCTGCTGGTCTTTGGTGAAAACCTCACTTACTCCCGCTCTGCTAAAAGTGGTGTAGGTGTGAGCAACATCTATGACAATTCCATGCACGGCGTACTGAATGTAAGCCCGCTCTTCCCTGTGTACGATTCCACCGGCGCTTTCGGTAAGTCTACCTGGAATGTGGGTGAAACCAACCCCGTGGCAGCGATGTACTATAAATACCAGAACAAAAATACCTACGATCGTGTCATTGGTAATACCTACCTGCAGGCTACACCAATTAAAGGTCTGAATATTCGTACTGACTTTGGTATTAACCTGATGTATACAAATACCAATAGCTATAAACCGGTATATGACCTGTCTACTACTGAATATAATATTCACTCACAGGCCAACCAGGGTATGGAACGCGATGCGGTGTGGAACTGGGATAATACCATCAACTACCAGCGCCAGTTTGGTAAACACAATATCAATGCACTGGTGGGTATGAACTCAATGGAGAGTACTACCTTCTTTGTAAATGGTTACAAACAGGACCTGACTAAAACAGGACTGGACAACGCCATCATTAACAATGGTACTACAGACAGTACGCAAAAGGTGTATGGCTCCAAAGGTTCTTCTGCACTGTTGTCCTACTTTGGCCGTATTGGATACAACTATGCGGAAAAGTATATGTTCACGGCCATCTTCCGTATCGATGGCTCTACCGCATTTGGTGCAAATAACCGCTACGGTCACTTCCCTTCTTTCTCTGCAGGCTGGGTACCTACCAATGAGCCATTCCTGAAAAAGTACTGGCTGGATTTCCTGAAGATCCGCGCCGGCTGGGGCCAGAACGGCAACCTGCCATCTGCTCAGTACCAATACCTGTCTACCCTCTCCACCCAATACCTGGGTTACTACTTCGGCAGCGGCGATGTAGCCTATGTAGGTGCAGCGCCTACCAAGACCGCCAACCCTGACCTGAAATGGGAAACATCCGAACAGACCAACTTTGGTATCGATGCGGTGATCTTCAAAGATTTCAGTATCACCGTGGACGTGTATAACAAGATGACGAAAGACTGGCTGGTAAGTGTGAACACACCTGCTATCTCTGGTGCAAACACAGCCCTGGTAAATGGTGGCGATGTACGGAACAGGGGTATTGAAGCCGCCCTGGGATGGGATCATAAGTTCCATGAACTTTCTGTAGGCGTAAATGCGAACCTGACTGTCAATCGTAACAAGGTGACCGACATTCCTAACAAGGAAAAGATCATCAATGGATCTACAGGTGTTACCTATGCCAGCATGCCTGAGTTCTACCGTGCCCAGAAGGGTTTCCCAATGGGTTACTTCTATGGTTACAAAACCGACGGCATCTTCCAGAACACGGCCGAAATAGCTGCTTACAAAGGTAAAGATGGCACGCCTATTCAGCCGAATGCACAACCCGGCGATGTACGCTTCCAGGACCTGAATGGCGATGGCGTCATCAATGCGAGCGATGAAACCATGATCGGTAATCCATTCCCTAAATTTACCTACGGCTTCAATGTAAACCTGGGTTACAAGGGTTTTGACCTGACAGTGGCCATCTATGGCAGCCAGGGTAGTAAAATCTGGGATGGTACCCACGACTTCTCCAGCCCACTCAGCAACTACTCTACCGAGATCCTGGGTCGCTGGACAGGCGAAGGTACTTCTAACAAAATTCCCCGCATTACAGATGGCGCTGAGTTGAACCAGAACTGGATCCGCTCTTCTGACCTGTATGTTAAAGACGGTTCCTTCCTCCGCATTAAGAGTGTGAACCTGGGTTATGACTTCAAGAAGTTGTTCCCGCAGATGCCTATCCAACAATTGAGATTATACGTTTCCGGTACTAACCTGTTTACGTTCACTAAGTACAAAGGCATAGATCCTGAAATTGGTTATGGTCCTTCCAGCTGGGCTTCCGGCATTGACGTAGGTACCTACCCACAGCCAAAGACACTGTTAGTGGGTCTGAACGTTAAATTTTAATCACCGGCAAAACATTCCACATGAAAAAGATATTCTTAGCAGCTATAGCAATCGCGTTCTTTGCCGCTTGTAGCAAGAGCTTCCTGGAACGCTCCCCCGTTGATGAACAGACGGAAGAATCTTTCTATAAAACGCCGGAACAGGCATTGCAGGCATTGGTAGCCGTATACAATGAACTGGAGATCGGTGACTATGATAATATCCACCTGGTATCCGAAATAGCCAGTGACGACTGTTTTGGCGGCGGTGGTACCTCTGACCTGACCTGGAAACAATGGGACCGCTTCCAGCCAGCATCCAATATAAACCTGAGCCTCTGGCAGAAATATTATACCGGTATCTACAGGGCCAATATCCTCCTGTCAAAAATAGATGGAGTGAACTGGGGCAGCGATACCACACTGAAAGTTCAGTATACTGCAGAAGCCCGTTTCCTGAGAGCTTACTTCTACTTTGACCTGGTAAGGCTGTTTGGCAATATTCCAATGACCACTTCACCCCTCACACCAAGTGAACTGGATCTGCCACAATCCGATCCGGCCGAAGTGTATGCACAGATCGCCAAAGACCTGAAGTATGCTGCTGATAACCTGGCTGCTACACCGTATGCCAGCATCTCTTCTGCCAATTATGGCAGGGTGAACAAATGGGCGGCTGCATCCCTGATAGGCCGTGTATTCTTATACTATACCGGCTATTATAGCCAGGCCGATCTGGCAGGCGTGATTACAAAAGCAGATGCCATCACTTACCTGGACAATGTGATCAATGCTGGTGGTTATGGCCTGGTAGATACCTTTGCAAACCTCTGGCAGTCATCCCTCACCCGCTTTGTAGGAGAGGATAATAAAGAAACCGTATGGTCTATTAAATTCACTTACAAAGGTCTGGGCAACTGGGATCAGCACAATGGTAACCGTATGCAGGTCGACATCGCGATCCGTAACCAGGTGCTGGATCCTTATTATAAAGGATGGGGTGCGGGTACAGTGAGCACCAGCCTTTGGAATGCATATGATAATAATGATACCCGTCGCGGCGCTTCTATTGTCTCTATTGAAAATGAAAATCTCACTGCCTACTCACTGGGCGACCAGTCACAATACACCGGTTACTTCTGGAAGAAATACACTCCTATGAATGCCGGCAATGCCGTGGAGATGGGCGGCGACTTCCAGATTGACAACTACTATGACGACGTAGTCATTCGATATTCTGATGTATTGCTGATGGCTGCTGAGCTGAACCTGGAAGGCAACCTGTCAAAAGCGCAGGATTACTATAACCAGGTACGCGACCGGGCCTACTTAAGCACCAGCTATCGCAAGACGCTCACTGCCGATGCAGCCGGTAAATCGCTGATCATGAATGAGCGCAGACTGGAACTGGCACTGGAAGGCCAACGCTACTGGGATTTGCTCCGTCAGGGTATAGATGTTGCGAAAGCGGCAATTGATAATGCAGGCACGTCTGATTTCACAGTGAGCTTCCCTGCTGCCACAAAAGGCTTGTTCAAAATTCCGGAGCAGGAGATCAGCTTGTCTAATGGCGTGTATAAACAAAACGCCGGATGGTGATTTTATAATTCCACAAAACTGTTAATAATGAAAAACTATATTATACTGTCACTCCTGTTACTGGCCTGTGCTTTTACAGCCTGTACCAAAGAAGACGAAGAGAGCATGGGCTCTCCCACCATTGCACAGTCCAGTCTGAAATTTTCTGTTACACAGAAAGATGGGTATGACAATATCATTTACCTGAATAGTCAGACGAGTGGTGGATACATTCCATTCTGGCAATATACCGGTGGATTCTCTAAGAAAATGCAGGATACGATCAATTTACCTTTTGCAGGTAACTATTGGATTAAGTATACCGTGTATACTTCCGGTGGCCCTGTAGGTGACTCTACACAGATTACTGTATCAGAGAATGATCCTCAATATTTCAGTAGTGCATTGTGGAACCTGCTGGCGAATGGTGCGGAAGGCAGAACATGGGTATGGGCTGTAGATGTGCCTACACTCTATTGCTATGGTAATGGTCCCGGTGATGCGACTACGCCTGCCTGGTGGACGAACGGAGAGAGTTACCTCGTGTCAAAGGGTGTAGCGGCTGATGAAATGACTTTTGACCTGAATGGTGCGAAGAACTTTACCTTCAATCATAATGGTACGAAAACCAAAGCCATCTTTGACCTGGATACTACGGCACATACAGTGAAGATAACAGGTAGTGATATTAGCCTGGGTACGAAAGCAACGTATACGATTGTGAAGCTGAATGAAAATGAATTGACGCTGGTGGAACAGGGAGATGGCTGGAGAAACATCTGGTTATTTAAAAGAAAAGGATATACTTATTAAGGGTGATATAGGGGCCGGCTGTTTAGCCAGCCCCCTTATGTGTTTACTCATAACCGGGATTCTGATAATACAGGCCCGGTTTTATTTGCATTTCAGATTGTGGAATAGGATATAGTTCCTGCGTCACATCTATAGATTTTGAATAGTTTGTTTGTAACCACGGGTTCATTACGTCCAGGCACCTTCCTGTTCGCACCAGGTCTCCCCAATAAATACCTTCCCAGGCCAGCTCATGTCTTCTTTCAGTTTCGATCAGCAACCTGAATTCAGATTGAGATACACCGGATATGCTTGCCAGCCCTGCTCTTGTTCTGATCCGGTTCACCAGGTTCAGTGCTTCTGCTGTAGGACCACTGGTCTCGTTTACGGCCTGTGCATACATGAGCATAACGTCTTCTGGTCTTAAGATCGGGAAGTTGATCCCCCAGTCAGAATTACTGAGAATGGAAGCGGCGGCAGAGGAGTCAAGGTACTTTTTGAAATAGTTACGCTTTGTCATCACCCCCGATTTGTTCCGGTACACAGTGTCAAGAATAACGAACTCTCTTTTATCGCCGGTTTCGAAACTTTTGATCAGGTCATCGGATGGAAAGCCTTGCATATAGTAGGAACCATAAGGCGTGATCTTTGTATCCATATCGAGTGGAATCACTTCGCCCGGAACAGGATTGCCTAATCCTTTACCACCAGATAAATATTGTACTTCGAAGAGGTAATATTTATTATCGCTGGCTGTTTTAAAGATCTCTGCATAAGTGGCAGCAAATGTCCAGCCATTATTTTCTGCATTCAATACCTGTTTGAATACATTAATAGCGTTGGTGTAATTTTCTGTTTTATTGAATGGATACCCTGCCATAAACATGTATGCGCGGCCTAATAAACCCAGGGCTGCAAGTTTGGTAGCCCGGCCTTTGTCCGTACCGCTGTAGCTGGTTGGTAACAGTGTAGCAGCTGTGGTAAGTTCGCTCACGATAAAGTTATAGATGGTATCTGCGCCTACACGGGGATAAGTGAGGGCTTCTTCTGACGAAACCGTATGATCGATTAAAGGCACTGCACCAAATGCTTTTACTAATTCAAAATAAGCTAAGGCCCGGAGGAATTTACATTCTCCTTTCATCCTGCTACGCTTCGTAGTATCTGTGAATGAAATACCATCTATTTTGTCCAGCACCTGGTTTGCTCTTTCTATTAGTTCGTAGTCATTCGTCCAGGCAGTTTGCAAAGTACCCAGGGCAGACGTGATTTCAAATGCAGAAAGGCTGAAGTAATCCCGCGCAGCATCCTGCCTGTCTACATAGTAGTTACTGGAACGTACTTCTGAAAGGTATAAATTGTTGACATCAGGAAAGGTGAGCAGTTTGTTGTACACGCCACTGACTGCCTGCACAATGTCATTTTCAGTCTTATAAAAACTGCTTTCATTCTGATTGGAGATGGGCGCTGTATCCAGGAAGTCTTTATTACAGGCCGCCAGTATGATGATGCAAATGATTGCGATAATATATTTCATGTGGCTCATTTTTTATAATCCGATATTAATACCCATGCTGTACGTGCGTGCAGTCGGATAACTGGACCAGTCGCTCAGGTAGTCGTACTGAAAGGCTTCAGGAGAATAACCGCCGGAGTAGTTGTCATGCATCCAGAGGTTGTCTACACTGAAATACAGCCTTGCATTACGGATACCTTTTACAATACCCGGGCGGAAAGTGTAGCCAAGGGTGAGGTTTTTAATTTTGTAAAATGCACCGCTGTAGAGCCAGCGGGTATCGTACAGGCTGGCAGTGGAAGCGTCGATACGGGGCGTCTTGCCATCGCCGGGTTCACTTACACTGCGAAAGCGGTTGACCCACACCTGTTTTGCATTGTAGTTGCCTAAGCCTGTGGTAGGACGGTCAATGTTACGGCCAAACATGCTGAAGATCTGGTTGCCCCATTGCCCCTGCAATAAGAAAGACAGGTCAAAGCGCTTGTAACTAAAGCGGTTGGTCATGCCCCAGGTGTAGTTGGGATCAGGATGGCCTACTTCGGTCATATCATTGGCATCGATGGTGCCGTCTTTGTTTACGTCTCTGTACACTGGGTCACCAATGATGGTACTGGTTCTTTTAGGCAGGTTTTTCAGCTGTTCTTCTGTTTGGTATACGCCTATTGCATCGTAGAGCACATAGGAGTATAATGGCCTTCCTACGGCTATTTTTACAGTGCTTTCCCAGCCGGTGTAGATGGGGGTATTGTTGTTGTTTAGTTTTACGACCTTATTTTTGTTCCAGGAGAAATTGAGAGAAGTTTCCCAGTTGAAGTTTTTAGTATTGATGTTTCTTGAGTTCAGGTTGATCTCATACCCCCAGTTTCTCACCGAGCCGATATTGGCATTTTCTTTTGTATAGCCGGTCGCCCTGGCTACAGGTACGCTGAGCAGCAGGTCTCTCGTCATTTTGTCGTAATAGTCGAAAGATACAGAGAGACGGTCTTTTAGCACACTCGCATCGAAGCCTACGTCGTTGGAGGTAGTCTTTTCCCAGCGCAGGTTAGGGTTGGTGATGCTGGTGACGGAGAAACCGGTGCTTTGTGCCTGTGTTTCACCAAATACATAGTTGGTGCTGGTCACCAGGCCAATGGCGGGGTAGTCTCCTCCTATCCTGTCATTGCCGGCAATGCCCCATGCATAGCGGAGTTTCAGGTCACTGAAGATGTGTCTTAGCCCGCTCATAAAATTTTCATCACTGATTCTCCAACCGATAGAAGCTGCTGGGAATGCCCCCCAGCGGGAGTCTTCACCGAAACGGGAACTACCATCCTGCCTGAAGCTCACTGACAACAGGTAACGGCTATTGTAGTTGTAATTGACACGACCAAAGAAAGAGGCCAGTGTTCGTTTGGATTCTGTGACACTTGATGCGGTCACTGTAGAGGAACCCTGGTCAAAGGTGTACAGGTTATCATTGGCAAATACTTTGTTGGTTTGCGCGGTGTTCGCCACATTATTGTTTTCTGTACTTGCACCGGCAATGAAGTTAAAGCCATGTTTGCCCAGCTGCTTATCGTAAGTAAGCAATGCCTGAAAGAGGTAATATTGTGTACGGGCAGTTTTGCGGGTGGCCGTACTTTGAGAACCTTCGGCAGCTGTACGCCTGGCAGAAGTAACGGAGGTAGGCTGGTAATATTTATAATCACTGCTACTGCTGTTCCAGGCACCGGTCAGGTTAAGGCGGAGGCCCTTTGCCAAAGAAGCATTGATGTACATCTGGGAGAGTAACTTCGTAAGCTCAGTTTTGTTCAGGGTCTTTTCCATCACTTCCACAGGGCTGATCTGATCTGCTACCCAGCGATAGGCATCGGTACCAATAGAGCCGGAATGCACACCTACCCCTTTTTCCTGTATAGGGGCTGTACCGGCTACTGAAGGGCCAATGCCCCCACGTCCGTCAATGCCCGCACCGTCTGTCCATGAGATGGATGGCGATAACTGCAGGCCGACTTTTACCCGCTCGCTGAGTTTCACTTCCATGTTAGAGCGGAAGGTGTAGCGTTTGTAACCGGTGTTCACTGCCATCCCATCCTGGTCCATGTATTCACCTGATAAGAGGTAGGTCACATTTTCATTGCCACCAGAGGCAGAGAGGTTGTACTTCTGCATCCAGGCGGGCTGGAAAAATTCATCCTGCCAGTTCACGTAGTCAAGGCTATCTGTACCATATGCCCAGTAAGGGTCATACATATAGGTGGTACTGGCCAGCTTATGTGTGTTGGCGGTGGTGCCTCCTAATTCGGATGCACGAAAATCCATGTTATCACTGGCCTGGTAATTTTTCCCTTTTGTTCTGCCAAGGGCTACCCAGGAGGAGTCGATAAGATCTTTCTTGAATTGGATCCATTGCGTGGGCGACATCATGTCGACTAATTTCTCAGGCGCCTGCCGGGCATAGTTAGCAGAAAAGGCAATGACGGGCTTACCACTCTGCCCTCTCTTTGTGGTGATGAGCACTACTCCATTGGAACCCCTGGCCCCGTAGATGGCAGCAGCCGATGCATCTTTGAGCACATCTACAGATTGTATGGTAGCAGGATCAATATCGCCTAAGTCTTCCACAGGTACCCCATCCACAATGTACAAAGGGTCATTGCTGCCGGATACGGAGGCGGCACCCCGCACCCTGATCTGCAGGGCTGCACCGGGGGTACCGGTGATGGATTGTACCTGTACACCCGGCATCTGGGCGGCGAGTGCCTGGTCGATGCGGGTAATGGGCCGGTCTTTGATCTGTGTTTCACCGATAGATGCGACAGCACCTACCAGGTTCTTTTTGGCCACACTGCCGTAACCGATCACTACCACTTCGTTTAATCCTTTGTTTGCTTTGGATAAACGGATAGTGACATGTGGTCCACTTACGGGAACCTCTTTTGATTCATAGCCTACGTAAGAGATGACGAGTATGGCATTGTCCGATACGTCGAGCGTAAATTGTCCCTGGGCATTGGTGGTGGTCCCTTTGTTGGTGTTTTTCACCTGAACACTCACACCGATTAATGGTGTCTGATCGGCATCGTCCACGATTTGTCCTGTGACCGGGGCGAATGCGGCATGGAGGTATTGCCCCAGCAGGAGCAATACTGCCAACAATAAAATTTGTTTCATAACGCTTTCGTTGGTTGATACTAATTGAAAAAGATGAGCCATACTACCAGCGCGGTAGCAGATATAATAAGGATGAGCAATAGTTTTTCCAGACGTTTGAGACGCGCGAGCCGTTGTTGTTGGTAATGCGATTCCATGAGGTAAAAATAGGCGGCGGCTGAGGGGAGAACAATGGAGAATCGTACTATTTCATGTAAAAACTGATGGGGGTGGCCTCCCGGCCACCCCCACCTTAATTAATTATCTGTTTTAAAAGGACTCGCAGGTAGCCCTGCTTTATTATATAAATTAGTGCTGGGATTGCCGGCCCATCCATATCCTACAATAGCAGGCTTTGAAATCTCCGGCGCTGATACGATCACCGTATTCCCATCAATGCGGGCATTTGCAAATACAAATTTCTGATCCGCCCCTGCTATCGCAAACCCCTTCAGTGTATCTCCTTTCACCATCAATCCACCATCAGTATGTTCAAAATACAACCTGATCTGTTTTCCCTGTACTTCCATCCTGGTGAATATCGGACCACTATAAGGATTACCTTTCCCGTATGTTTTCGCGCCCGCTATTAATGCCAACCGCAACCCTATCTCCTGCTTATTCTTCGGGTGTATATTCCCCGGATCCTCCGGGTTCGCATTATCTATCGCCACTGCCATTCCGCTATTAGGAATACTTAAATTTTCCAGCTGTGCCTGTCTGATCAAAACCGTTCCATTCTCTTTTACCGGCAATGAATCTGGCTTACCATAATTCGCTAACTGTACATAATAGAAAGGAAAATCGCCCTGATGCCATTCCTCTCTCCAACCCGCTACCAATGTTTCCATAAGAGAGCGGTAAATGTCTGGATTGTTTGCATTCGACTCTCCCTGGTACCAGATAGCTCCTTTGATAGTATAAGGAATCAACGGCGCCACCATCCCATTATACAATACCGCCGGGCTATGCTGATCGTGTTCCGGATTGGGATCCTTCGGACTCCTTGGTGGATCTTTATGTTCCGCTTTTGCCACAGCTGCATCAGCGTCCCATTTTTCCATCGCTGCTTTATATTTTGCACGGGCTGTAAAGCTGGTATCATACAGGGCCTTTCTCTGCGCATATGCATCTAATAAAGGCTGGAAATGATGTGCGGCCAGTTCTTTTCTGCTCACCCATGCCTCTGCTGTACTTCCACCATAGGCTGTCGTGAGCAAACCAACAGGTACCTGCAACTGCTGTTGCAGATGCCGTGCAAAGAAATAAGCCGCCGCAGAGAAATGGCCTACGGTAGCTGGTGAGCATATTTCCCACTTCCCTTTCACATCAGTCTGAATCGTATCTGTAGGTGTAAAGTCTGTATCAAACACACGAATCAAAGGATAATTAGCCGCCGCTACTTCCGCTGCCTCATTGTATACCCCACACCAGTAGCGATCTTCACGGGCTACTGTCATATCCATATTAGATTGTCCTGAACACAACCACACTTCTCCCAGGTAAATATCAGACAAGCGGATATTATTTATCGCCAGCGTATACGGACCACCTGCTTTGGCGGTAGCCAGTACCGCCTGCCAGCGGCCATCTTTACCTACCGTAGTGGCAATGGTTTTATTATCCCAGCTATTGCGGATGGTCACCTTTTCGCCAGCTATCCCCCATCCCCATATGTTCACGTCAGCATTTTGTTGCAGCACCATATGATCACCCACTACTGCAGGTAACCGTAATGTAGTCGGCTTTAATTCATCCGGACTATCTTTGGTATACAGGTTTATTTTTTTAGACGCCCCCGGTCTGAACAATTCCTGTATCACCGGCAACTTTACTTCCACAGCAGGTTTGAAGTTGGCAGACTGCATATACTTCAGTAAACTATACTTTAGCTGCCTGGTCACAATGCCTTCTTTATTCAGATCAATACTGCTGATGATCAGGCGTCCCTTCCCTACTTTCGCCTCCACTACCATTCCCAATCTTCTGTTCAGGAACCAGGTATCTATATTCTGTACCAACGGTGTCAATGTAGCGGGAAAGTTAGACAACTCCATGACCTGTGTATTATTCACCAGCTCCCACCATTGGTAGTTACTGTAATAGTCAGTAGGAAAATCTGCAAATGCAGCATGTTTAGGATTACATAAGATCCCTAATGTATGTGGCGGACGCATCTTAAACCAGGAGGTATTCCAGAATACAGGCGTGAAACTCTGCACCACTTCGCGGCCCTGCTGGATCTTTCCTGCCGCTAGTAACAATACCTTACCTCCATCCTGCAATACCTTTTGCGCAGCGGCATCTAAGGTATCGCATACATGAATCCCTTTTTCAGCAATATCCAATGTCGGTGCATATACCCACAAAGGCCAGCTGTTACTAATCTCCGTGCCATCGAGACTAATTTCCAAACTGATATTTCCAGTAAACCGTAAAGGCAGATGCAGATTACCCAAAGGAATATTATCACCTAACGGAATATCTGCCGCCGGGAATGTGCCTTGCTGTAATACCTTTCCGGCTTTATCTTTTATGCTCCATACAGGACGAACACCCCGCAACGCCTTTTCTCCAAAATTCGTCACCGTTATGGCCGCATGCAAAGTATCATTGCTGGTGTATACAAATTGCTTCATCCTTGCCAGCAGTACGGTGGGACTACAGAACCGTCTCCATTCTTTATCATTGATATAAGGCTTATCATTCCAGAAGGGATCCAATACACCTACCAGCGCTGTTCCCTGCCCCGGGTAATCATTGATGGATAATAACTGGAAACCTGCCAGCCCCGGTGTACGCAGCGCTGCTTCTATTTCTGCCTTATAACATAGCACCTGTAATTTTCCGGAAGCCATGAAGAAATCCCTTGCCTGTGCACCCATATGATGCGCTGTAAGCTGGTCCCGGAATATTTCAAAGTTCTTTGCTTTATATAACCCTGTATATTTAGGAATTTCAGTAAAATCAGGATATACACACCACTGCCCCATTTCATGACTCACATACGGTACATGAAAGTCTTTGATGCGCTCATAATAATCAAAATCACTACCCGGCAATGTAGACCACCGCAAACCACGGGCACCTGCTTTCACCATGTATTCATTATCCGGCACCAACGGCCAGCTATTGCCTACAGAAGCGCCTGTGTATACCCGCCTGCTATCTTTCGCTTTCCAATATGCAATGAACTGTGTGAGGTAATCTACCTGGTGCCCACCCTTTGGTTCATTGCCATATGCCAGCATACAGAAAGATGCATAGTTGCCATATGCTTTTGTTATGCGATTGGTTTCGTCATAAATATATTGATCTACAGGCAGGCCGTCCCCCAATGAAGTACCGTGGTTTGCCCAGCTGGGTCCTTCAGGCTGCAGGTAAAAACCAACTTTATCAGCTGCACTGAAAGCAGCTTCCGGTGGACACCAGGAATGGAAACGCATGTGATTGAGGCCGTATGATTTTGCTTTCTGAAAGATGCGTACCCAACTTGCTTCATCCATAGGCGGGTAGCCTGTTAAAGGGAATACGGCATTGTCTACTGTGCCTCTTAAAAATACAGGCCGGCCATTGACCATAAAGCGGGTATCGTAGATGTTGAATTCCCGCATGCCGAAGGTGATATTTTTCACACTCTTCTCCCCATTGGCCGGCACCATTTGCACGGTTAAATTATATAAATGAGGATGAAACTCATCCCACAGCAACACATCACTTCCCATTGGATAATCAATCACAATAGCAGTCGTATCATTATTCAACTGAAACGCAACTTCCTTAGACGCTACATTATTTGCCGCAATTAAAAACTTCCCTGATACTGCACCCTTCTCTTTTTTGCCTGCTAATAATTTAATCTTCACCAAACTATGCTTCACATCCGGGTATACCTGCACATCCTCCATCCACACCGTGCTCCCTGCATTCAATTCCAGCTTTCCTATCGTACCGTTCCAGTTCCCCTGCGTATGGTCCGTCAAACTATGTGAATCAGGCCCTACATTAATCTCTTTGATCCTATTATCAATCCGCACCAAAATCGTATGCCGCCCCGGGCTTAACAACGCAGATAAGTCATACACATGCGGTGCACTCATACTATTCTGCATCCCGGCCCGCTGCCCATCTACATACACTACTGTCTCCCAGTGCGGCCGCTCCATTGTAAATGTAATCCGCCTGCCTTTCCAGTCTGCGGGAATATCTACCACCTTTTTATACCAGGCCGGCCCTACATACGTCTTTGCCGGCGTGAGCCAGAAGGGGAATTTAATATTTCCCGGCACCCGGTATTTCGCCATTTCAGGATTGAAGTACCAGGAGCTATCATAAATGCTCCCTGTCCACCGCGTGTTTACCGACACATCCGCCCCTTTATTATTTTCCAGCATAGAGCCCGGCAATTTTATGGTGCTCCATTGTCCGGCAGAGTCCGTGGTGAACTGCCATTCCCCTTTCAGGGAAATCGTTTGTGCTTTTACAGACAGCATACAGCCAAGCAGCAGTGCTATCAATCCTGTTTGTTTCATATCAGTTAATGACTATCGTATTTTCTTTGGTAGCATCGATGCCTTCAATCATATATACCTGGTTGGTAGCATCGTAATGTCCCTTACCACTGGCAGGTGCTTTTTCTACATGCACCCTGAGGGTAAAGGTTTTGACAGGAGCGTTATATTTCCCTTCAGGTGCACTGATGTGAAGGCGGCAGGCGCCATTGTCTGTCCGCTGATCTATGTGGGTAATGGCATAGATGCCCTGCTGGTATTGCAGGCTTTTGCCATCATCGGTATACAGATCGGCACTACCTGTTCCCGGATAAATTTCCAGTATTATATTGTCGATCACGCGCTGGCCTACATACTGTACTACCTGTTGCCTGGGAATGATGCTGCCTGCTTTGATGAAGATAGGTACTTTGTCAAGCGGGCATACGGCATTCAGGTAACTCCTGCCATTATAATGCTTACCTGTCCAGTAGTCGATCCATTCTCCTTTGGGCAGGTATACAACACGTGTGGCAGCCCCCTTTTCCGTTACCGGGCATACCATGATATTTTCCCCAAGTAGATATTGATCTGTGATATTGTATACATTCACATCATCCTGATAGGTGAGCACAAGCGCCTGCATAATGGGCGTACCTGTTTTATACTGATGATAGCTGGCGCTATAAAGGTAAGGCAGCAGGCTATATCTCAGTTCGTCATATTGCTTAAAAATGTCGGTCGCTTCCTTGCCATAGCGCCAGGGTTCTTTATACCCGGGATGATCCATCCCAAATAATAAGGCCACAGGACTCAGCATCCCGAATTGCACCCAGCGAACATACAACTCCGGATCGGCAGGTTGCTCAAAGCCCCCCATACAATGCGCCCAGTAGCCAACACCGGATACGCCTATATTTAACCCTGCTTTGATTACAGGACCAAAGTACTGCCATTGACTGGGCCAGTCACCCGCAAAAATGAAAGGGAACCGCTGGATACCAGTATAGCCCTCGCGGGTCTGGTTCAAACCACGTAGCTGGTTATAGGCGGCAAACTGTTCATACGCTGCCTTTGCATATGCAATTGGGAATACATTATGTAATCGCTGGGCTTCCGGACCACCGGGGCCTGTCTTTGCACTTTCATTGGCAAGGGCGCCAAAGGCACTGCCTTCATCTGTTTTGAAGAACCGCGCACCTGCTGCCGCCACTTTCATAGCCGCATGGTTCCACCACCAGCTCACAGCTGCAGAGTCAAAGTAGTTGATAAATTCACCGGGGTTGTTGGCCTCCGGGTAGGTGTAATGTAAATCCCTGGCCGTGTCTAACAACTTGAACCGGGTGCCATTGTCTATCCTTGGCCGGATATGCAGCCCCACCATATTATAATGTAAATTATACAGCGTGTCGAACATCGCTTTCGGATTGTGGAAGGTTTCTCTCCATTCAAAAGACGTGGCCCCCTTACCTCCGTTCTTACCAAACTGCCGCCATGTAGAATCTAAGAAGAGAATATCTACCGGTATACCCATTTTTCTAAACCGGCGGGCCAGCTCTATCACATAAGCTGCAGACGTCAGTTCCTCATGCCCCCAGGTGCCGCCGCTATAAGTACCTACATGTAAGCCAAGGGCAAATTGCGGTAACAAAGGCGACCTGCCGGTCAACTGGGTATACAGATCCAGGATGCCCGTAAATTGAGGACCATATATAAAATAATATTCCAGCGGCCCCTGCGCTGCTGAAAAACTGTATGTATCTGGTTCGGTATTTCCCATATCCCAGGTAGAATTGTAGGTGGTATGGAGAAAGATGCCATATCCTTTCGTACTCATAAAGAAAGGTACCGGGCTATAATTTGCCTGCAGCACATTGTAAGCACCCACGATATGTGGTTTCTCTTTTCCCCTGCCCACTTCCAGTTGCACTTTCTTGCCCCGCTGATCCAGGAAGTCCATGCGCTCCCCAAAACCAAAGAAGTGTTCATCGGCCTGCAGGACATTTTTTACCCCGGAGGAGTCGTCACCTTTCCCGGCAGAGAGCAGCTGGCCATTGGCGGTGTAAACTTCCAGCTGCCCCCTGGCACCAATTACCAGCCGGAGACTGACTGTACTGAGCTGTAATTTCCCATCACTGTCATTGACCTGTACCTCCACACTATCCCAATCGTACTTATTGACCATTAGGTTTTCTTTGAGGGGGACTCCATAACTGATCCGGAACATGGCCGATGTACAAAATTCCAGCCGGAAAGATTGAGTAGCAGTGTGGATTTGAAATGCATTCTGTAGCCGGGTATATTGCTGTGCCCGGGCTGGCATTATCACATACAAACAAATTATTGTAACTATAGACCTGATCATACCTTCAAATCTATCTCCTATATGAATATTGTGCAATGGATAATTGTAGTAAACCCTGTAAATATGTGGTCAGCGGCATGGATAAATTGACAAAAGGATGGAAAAATGTGCGAAAAGGTGTTAATAAGACACTATAGGATAATGAGTAGGGGTTATTTTTTTATATTGGTCATACGAACTGATTTTACGCTTTATAAATTCCATCCGGCTATTACCACCAATGCCGGCAAAGAAAAACGTTATGCGACTGCAACAATACTTCCTTTTGTTATGCGGCTTACTATTGCCGTCGTTAACCGGGCTGTCTTTTCTGTCGGCCAGGGAAATCCACACCAATACAGATCCGTCCGGCAATATCAGGCTGGAACAATTAACTACGCACGACGGGCTATCTCAAAACACGGTGCGGTGCCTGCTCCAGGATAAAAAAGGGTTTATCTGGGTAGGAACGCTAAATGGGCTAAACCGGTATGATGGCAGGAAGTTTACCGTGTACCGGACCAATATGGGCGTATCTCAGCCTATCAGGGACAATCGTATCCGGTCATTGTATGAAGATAAAACCGGCATTATCTGGGTAAAGACGACCGAGGGGCATTATCATTGCTTCGATCCCCGCAAAGAGAGTTTTATTAATATAATACCTGACAGCGCAAACCTGACCTACGATCACTTGTATGAAGGCTCAAATGGCGTATGGTTATATAGCAAAAACAACGGCTGCCTGCACAATGGCCGGCGGTATGCATTAGGGTCGGTACATTTTGTATTTGAAGACCCGCAACACCAGGTATGGATTGGTACGGATAAAAATTTATTCAAGGTGGATGCCCGGGGCGATGCGATAAAAACTTACGAAGGGGATTTTATCAAAGCAATCGCTAAGGAGCAACAATTGTATTTTATTAAAAGACAGGGATTGATTGTTTATGACCTGTCTACAAAAAAATCACTGGCGAACGATATTACGCCCCTCCCGGCAGGAGCCACCTTAACGGATGCTGCCATATTAGCCAATGACAGAATATTACTAGGCACCCAGCAGCATGGCCTGCAAATAGTAAATCTAAAATCTAACCAGCTCATACCCGTCGCCCGGCTATTTGGAGAAGAAATACCCGGACATATCGATATAGAAACAGACCAGGACCACGGCATATGGGTAAATAACCATTCCGGCAATGTATGGTACTTTGACCCCGTGCAGGAATTCAGCCAGCGCATTTCCCTCATCCCTGCCAATGTCATGAAAGTCATTGATGACTGCCGGTTTGCTTTTGCAGCAGATCACAAAGGCAAGGTATGGATTACCACCTATGGCGGCGGTCTGTATTGCTTTGATAAACTCAACAGGCAGGTACAGCGGTTTGTATACGATACCGACAATCCAAATGGGTTAAGTACCAATTACCTGCTGAGTGTGATCGCAGACCGTTCCGGCCTGATCTGGGTAGGTGCCGAGCATACGGGTTTACAAAAACTCACCCCGCAATCCCTTCATGTCACACATATTTTCCCGGAGGCACAAACCCCTGAAAAGTATACTTCTAATGGTGTAAAGACCATCTTCGAAGATAGCTATAACCGCATATGGGTAAGTACCCGCAATGGCGCGTTGTATTTATACAATGACCACCTTGAAAAGACCCGCTCTTTAGAGCATCTCTTGCCCGGCCAATGTGCTAATATCTATTGCATGACGGAAGATGCAGGCGGATACCTCTGGATAGGTACCAAAGGAGATGGCGTGTACATTGTACACCGCGATTCCCTGCAACAAAAAGCGAGACATTTTCTATTACCCACAGGCGATAACCGGTTGGTGTATACCATCATGCAGGACCGCCAGCAGCGAATGTGGGTAGGTACCTTTGGCAGTGGCCTGTACCTCGCTACCTACAATGGCGGCAGTTCGCTGGAATGGAAGAGTTTCTTTCATGATGGGGTAAACCCTGTGTACATTCGTTGCCTCATGCAGGATAAACAGAACCAGCTTTGGGCAGGAACGAATAACGGTTTACTTGTGTTCAATCCCGACAACTTGCTGGCAGGTAAAAATAAAGTTACCACTTACCAGGCAGGATTAGGTAGTAACGAAATCAAGAGCCTCTGCGAAGACCATAAGGGCAGAATATGGATAGGTACTACCGGCGGCGGTTTCAGCCAGTTTGTGAGAAAGAAAAGGAAGTTTATTAATTATACCACAGAACAGGGCCTTTCGCACGATGTCGTAAATAGTATGCTCGAAGATGCACAGGGGAATCTATGGGTCAGTACAGAAAATGGCCTGACCCGGTTCAACCCTGAGAAGAGTACATTCGAAGTATTCTATTTTGCCAATAATGCACTGGGCAATTTATTTTCTGAAGGCGCCTGCTTCAAAAGAGAAAACGGCCAGTTGTTATGGGGGAGTATGAATGGTTTTTACAGCTTCTTTCCTGAACAGCTGAAAAATGGTAATGGCGATGCACCTGTATTACTGACAGGATTGAGTGTGGCAGGGAACCCTGTTACGCTGGAAGAATCTATCAGTACAGCGAAATCCATCACCCTG
The DNA here is from genome assembly GCF_039596135.1 of Chitinophaga sp. Taxonomy (GTDB): domain Bacteria; phylum Bacteroidota; class Bacteroidia; order Chitinophagales; family Chitinophagaceae; genus Chitinophaga. The sequence continues at coordinate 131,253 of NZ_JBCNKH010000007.1, read as the reverse complement.
GAACCCGGGCAGAAAGTATTCAGTATCTCATTTGCCTCACTGGCATTCAGGAACCCACAGCAAAATAAGTATACTTATATCTTAGAGAATTATGAAGATGAATGGAATGCACCATCCAGTTATAATGTGGCCACCTATCGTAATCTTCCTCCGGGAAAATATACCTTCAAGGTACGGGGCACAAATGATGACGGTACATGGAGTAAGCAGGTAGCCCACATACAACTCATCGTACTGCCACCTTTCTGGCGTTCGAATATTGCCATCATCCTGTACCTTGGATTAATCATCTGTCTCATCATGGGGGTACGTACTGTCAACAAACGGATCCATCGGCTACAACATGCTGTGACATTGGAAAAAGAACTGACTGAATACAAACTCAATTTCTTTACAGATATCTCCCACGAGTTCAGAACCCCATTATCACTCATCGTGAGTGCGATGGAACAATTGATTCCGGGTAAGCAATCAGGCAAGCACCTGCATATTATGCAAAGACAAGTAGCACACCTCATGCGCCTCGCAGATCAGTTACTGGATTTCAGGAAAATACAGCATAATAAACTACAATTACAGGTACAGGAAACAGAGATCATCCAGTTTATACAGGACATCTGTAATGGGTTTACTGACCTCGCTGCACAAAAGCAGATTACCTTACACTTTCAGTCAAATGTAGATGCCTGTATGGCCTGGGTCGATCAGGGCAAGCTGGATAAAATGCTGTATAATTTACTCTCCAATGCACATAAATTTACACCTACGGGTGGAAAGATCGATCTGATAGTAACTGTCAACAACGACCTTTCTATCAAAGTCATTGATAATGGTATTGCTATTTCAGAAGAGAAACAACACCTCGTGTTCCAGCGGTTTACACAACTTACCTTCTCGCCTACCGGTACAGGTTTAGGTTTGTCATTGACAAAAGAACTGGTCACCCTGCACAAAGGAGAGATCAGTTTTGAGAATAATGCAGATGCAGGGGTGACATTCAAAATAAACCTTCCTATTCATAAACAGGCGTATCAGGCAGATGAAATAGCCCTGCAGGTGGTTCCAAAAGAACCCGTGATTCCTTTCATTGATGATACAGATACGGCGGCGGTACCACAACCCAGCTCCCGGTACAATGTATTGATCATTGAAGACAATGCGGATATTGCGGCATACCTGGCTACTACCCTGGGTCGTTACTTCCATGTTGATACTGCGGCAAATGGCAGGGAAGGATTAGAACAGGCCATTGCACAATCGCCGGACCTGATTGTATGCGATGTGATGCTGCCCGAAATGAGTGGATTGGATATTACACATAAGATAAGAAGTGAGTTTCAGACCTGTCATATTCCGGTAGTATTATTGACAGCCTTATCTTCGGGCGAGCACCAGCTGCAAGGCATTAATGCAGGTGCGGATGCTTATATTACCAAACCCTTTAGTACACGGTTCTTACTGACCACTATTATCCGGATTATAGAGCAAAGAGAGAAGATCAGGAAGCGGTTTGCCAACGATCCCGGTTTCTTTGCGGTACATATTTCAGAGAATGAAGCGGATCAGCAATTCTTGGAGAAAATAAATATGATTATTGAAAAGAACCTGGACAATGCGCAGTTCTCTGTAGATGATTTTGCCCTTTCGATGAAAATGGGAAGAACGTTGTTTTATAAAAAAGTAAAGGGATTGACGGGATATTCGCCGAATGAATACATTAGGTTAGTCAGGGTGAAAAAGGCGGCTGAGTTGTTGAATACGGGAGAATATACGGTGGCAGAAGTGGCTTACAAAGTGGGGATGAATGATCCGTTTTATTTCAGTAAGTGCTTTAAAACACAGTTTGGAGTGCCGCCGAGTGTACATTTAAAAAAGGTGAAAGCAGCGGGATAAAATAAAAGGAGAATGTATTAAAAATAAAATAACCTCCTGAGAATCGCTTCAATAACTACCTGTCTCCATCAGATATCCGAATAAAAAGAGGACGTATCGTACTTTGTGATACGCCCTCCTTTTTTATTTTACATCGATAGTTTCCGTGATATCATTACCGTCTTCTCCTCTGAATGTAAGGAAGGAAGTCCCGGGTTTGTTGGGTTTGAATTTATAACTGGCAGAACGCTCCGGAATATCCATGGTGCAAAAGCAGCCTTTATAAATAGCCTGCACTGTTACGATATGGGCGCCTGCAGAGTCCTTTTCTATAAATTTGTTAAACTGGCCACAGCCGTTCATGACATGGAAATATACTTTGATACTGTCATTCACGTGTTCTATACGGGACACGGGTACGATGGCATATTTGGTACAATCTCCACCGCCGTCGGGTGTGGTTTTCCTGCTACAGCTGCTGAGCAGCGCTACGGTCAGCAATAAGTAAATGGTTCGCATGGTATATAAACGCATGAGAATGACATTTGGTTACAACCCGCTTCACAAATTTCGATCTTCGCAATGCTGACCGCTGCCGCGGGACCTTACACCTAACGGATTCTGACTATCTTGGCAGTTCCCACCAAACCAGCTTTACCATTCACTTTCAGTACCCATACACCTGCCGGTACAGAGCTGATATCCAGCCGTACCGTGCCACTGGTATTAATTAATTTTTGCAGTACAGGGTTACCTGATTGTACATCCAATAAAGATACTTCCAGCTGCTCATGAGTTGTGTTATTAATATTCAGTGTTAATGTATTGCCGCTGACAGGATTCGGATAAGCAGTCAACGCTTCGGAAGCAGGAACAACCGCCTTAGCAGCTGCGGCTGACGTAGCCGCAATCTTTGCAGCACTTGCCGTACACAATCCCACATACGTCCACGGTTTACCATCACCCGTATTCAAATCAGGCCTATCCCCCTGTGTCCACCATTTCGCCTGGTAAATCTTCCCATCATACGCCACCTGGTTCCCCGCTGTATATATACCTCCCTGTGACCATCCTGCTATGCTACCACAAGTCTGCCCATTCCCCCCACCATTTCCGCCATTCCCGGAACAGGTACCTACTACCGCCCAGGTATCATTACTACCCGGCACGTCTGCACTACCTGCCCACCACTGATTCCGGTACACAATGGAATTATACAATACTATATTCCCAGCCGTCGTATAATTCTTACTGGCATCCCACGCCGGCAAATACGCACAACCTGCAAACGTCTGGCTATTCCACACGGCAAATGTTACAGACGTCACCACTGAATCCTTACCATTCCGCAGTGCCACCGCCGTAGCCGTATAAGACTTGTAAGCAGATGGCGTCCAGGACACACTGGTACCACTCAGCCGCTGACCATCTATATTAATATATACCGCCGTCACCTCACCTTTCGGATCATTCTTAGCTACTGATAAAGTAACCGGCGATAAACTGGTCACATCTAAAATACCATTTGCCGGAGCAGTAAACGTGAGCGACACTATCTGGCTACATTCCGTATTATCAATTGCAAACTGGCTCATATTTGCACACCCACAATTATTCGCATTGTTACCGCCATCCAACTCCAGGCTCACCCCTTTTAAACCGGTATAGCGTGTATAATGGCCAATCCGGCCTAATACTTTCGTATTCTCTGTGCCACCGCCACACTCTACCCCACCATTAATAATATTGACAGTAGCCCCAAATCCAGGCTTGAGTCCCGCAGCTGTTTGCGTAGCCGTAGGCACCCACTTGCCGGGGATCATCACATCATGGCAACAGGGCTTTGGATATTGCTCCGCCATCCAGAACCAGATTGCAGTTTCAAAGGCAATCGCCCCATCTTCAATCACTTTTTCAGGATTGGCCAGTAACACATTCTTATCGCCAAAGATAAACTCACTCGCCTGGCCATAGTTATAATTATAACTCAGCTGTATAGGGCCACGGCCGTGATATGACTTGCCTGCAGCGGGCGGGTACTCGGTATTGGTTTCATCCCTGTAGCCAATATTGGTCGTGCCTTCGTACCCTACTTCTTCCCTGAAATACAGCCCCCAGGCATAAGGCCCCCCCGGCGCCGTAGCCCAGCCACCAGTCGTTTCCTGCGAAATGTTCGCCAGGAACGCCATCAGCTCCCGCTTGCGCACCGTCAGGTCACCCTCATTCGCAAAGGTGCCATAATCCACCGTAGTGGTGATGATACTGTTAGGTGAACTGTTGAACCCATCCACCGTACGGATCACGATAGATGAACCGGTGGTTTTGTCTACACGGGTCAGGCGGTAAAGGTTTGTAGCACAGCGCCGTTCTACGATAATTTTGATATTGCTCATCCATGTCACGGCTTTGGCAAAATTAGCATAAGAGTAAAAATCCTTAGCAGCAGTGGTGGGCAAGGTGCCGGCCCCGGTGCGATCGTCAGGATTAAAGCGGTGCGGGAAAAAGGTATTCCATTCAGTGCTGTCAATGACAGACGATAAGGATTGAGCATGAACGGGAAACAGGTAGCAGGTGAACAGGATCACCCCTACGATGCGGGAAAACAACGTTTTCATAGATACAGTATTTGGTTATTTTGAGTCTGACGAAGATAGGGTTTTTATGCAATCCAAATAACTGACATGCTATAAGCTTTCTATAAGCTTTCTATAAGCTTTCTTCGACCGTTGTTCGACTGTTCTTCGACCGTTGTTCGACGCGTCTTCGATGCTTCTTCGACGCTTCTATAACCTAATACTGATTTTCAAACTATTACCCTCCCAAAGAACTGATTCTTCCCCAATATGACCTAAAACATTTTTTTTCTTTCCCGGAATACTTATTTTTATTCCATACATTTCCACTTATGAAAACTATCAGACTACTCGTCATAGTATTAGCTATTGGTATGCATACAATTGCCCAGGATAAAGACATCATTATTCATATATGGCCAGGCGATGTTCCCGGGGAAACTGCTCCGAAACACCCGGCTATAACTACACCTGACACATCCAACCATGTGGTTCGCCTCACCGATGTGACCGACCCTACCCTCCAGGTTTTCCGCCCGGCCAAACCAAATGGGGCAGCCGTGATCGTATGCCCTGGCGGTGGTTACCAAATACTCGCTATCAACCACGAAGGCTACGAAATTGCCCAATGGCTCAATACCCTCGGTTTCACCGCTTTCGTGCTCCAATACCGCGTACCTGGCAAAGAACAAGGCGCCTTACAGGATGCACAACGTGCCATCCGCCTGGTAAAAAGCAGGGCAGCGGAATATAAGATCAACCCTGACAAAGTAGGTATATTAGGGTTTTCTGCCGGCGGCAGCCTCAGCGCCCGCATCAGTACACTCTATGATTCAGACAGTTACACCAAAGCAGATGCGGCAGACAACCTATCTGCCAAACCGGCCTTTACTGTGCTGATCTACCCTGCTTACCTGGACAAGGGAGAAAACCGCTCCCTCACCCCTGAGCTCAGGGTAAACGCCAATACCCCGCCCATGTTCCTCTTCGCCACTGCCGACGATCCTTACGGCAATAGCGCCCTGGTCATGGCAGGCGCCCTTCGGGATGCAAAAGTGCCGGTAGAACTGCACTTTTTACCCAAAGGCGGTCACGGATATGGCCTCCGCAAAGGCAACGTGGCAGGCGAAACCTGGCCATCGCTGGCCGCAAAATGGCTTGCACCCTATGGCCGATGATGATAATCACCGGTACTACTGACACTGATCATATGCATTCACCCCACCGTAGCGGAATTTTACAGCCGTAAGGCTGATCTTGTAACTATGCTCTACGGTAACAACCTGTATAAAAAGGAATACGATAAAGAATTACAACGCTTTGAAGCGCTGTTCAATTTTGCCAGCATTGGCATACTGGTAACCAACCGGCAGGGAGAGATCGTGCTTATCAACGACTTTGCACTGGAACAATTTGGTTATCAAAGAGAAGAGCTCATTGGCAAAACCATTGAACTCCTCCTGCCCATGCGCTTCCGGCCCAAACATGAAGAATACCGCGACAACTTCAGTAGCCAACCCCAAAGCCGCCCTATGGGTATCGGCATGGATCTCTTTGCGCTCAAAAAGGATGGCACTGAATTCTCCGTGGAGGTCAGCCTCAGTCAATACCAACATGAGGAAGGTTCTTTCGTCATCTCCTATATCAATAATATCACTGAAAGGAAAAAGGCGGAAGAAAAGCTCGAAAAAATGCATAATGAGCTGGAACAGAAGATTGCGGAACGTACCCAGCAACTTACCCATGCCCTGGAACAACTGGAACTCTCCAAACAGGAAGTGATGATGGCGCTGAACAAGGAAAAAGAACTGAGTGAGCTGAAAAGCCGCTTCGTGTCTATGGCCTCCCACGAGTTCAGAACACCCCTCAGTACCATTCTTTCCTCAGCTTTCCTGGTAAACCAATATATAAATACTGAAGACCAACCTAAGAGAAGTAAACATATACAACGAATCATCTCTTCCGTGACCCTGCTCACCGAAGTATTGAATGATTTCCTGTCTGTAGGCAAAATTGAAGAAGGAGGTGTGCAGGTTCGAAGCAATACCTTTGATATACAGCAGCACACCACCGCCATTATCCAGGAAATGCAGGATCTGGTACAGGAAGGCCAGAAAATTGAGTACGAACACAAAGGCCCTTCCAAAGTAAAACTGGACCCTTCACTGATCAAACACATTATGCTCAATTTACTGGGCAATGCGATCAAATTCTCCGGAAAACATGCGGTGATCCGCGTCAATACCCTTCAGAAAGGACATATTATCAAACTCGAAGTAAGCGATTCCGGTATAGGCATCTCCGAAGAGGACCAGCAACATCTGTTTGAGCGGTTTTTCAGGGGCACCAATGTCAGCAATATACAGGGGACAGGATTGGGGCTGCACATTGTAAGTAAATATGCAGAATTGATGAATGGAAAAATCACATGTAAGAGTGAATTAAATAAAGGTACTACCTTTACAGTGACCTTTCTGCAATCTTAATTAAAATGCTCAAATGATGAAAACTATCTTACTAATAGAGGACAATGACGATATTCGCGAGAACACCGCCGAAATCCTTGAACTGGCCAACTACAAAGTACTCACCGCCGAAAACGGCAAAACCGGCGTGGAACTGGCGCTGGAACACCAACCAGACCTGGTGGTATGTGATATCATGATGCCAGTATTAGATGGATACGGGGTACTGCACCTGCTGCAAAAGAACCCCGACGTACAGGATACTCCCTTTATCTTCCTAACCGCTAAGAGTGAACGTAGCGATTTCCGTAAAGGTATGGAAATGGGCGCGGACGATTATATCACCAAGCCATTCAGTGGCACCGACCTGCTGAATGCCGTGGAAAGAAGGCTGAAGAAAGCCGCTGTTAAGAAACTGGAACTTACGTCAGATATGGAAGGATTACAACAGCTATTGACGAGTGCAACCGGCACAAACACACTACAAACCCTCATGGAAGAAGGTAATACCGACCGGTTCAAGAAAAAACAACTCATTTACCAGGAAGGCAACCGCCCTACCAGCCTGTATTACATACAAAAAGGAAGGGTAAAAACCTACAAGGTAAATAACGACGGTAAAGAACTGGCAGCTAACCTCTACAGCGCCGGTGACTTCCTGGGCTATGTAGCCCTCCTGGAAGGCAGCAACTATCACGAAAATGCAGAAGCACTGGATGATTGTGAACTGACCGCCATTCCCAGGGAAGACTTTGAGACACTCATTAACAATAACCGGGAAGTAGCCCAGCAATTTATCCGCCTGCTGGCAAAAAACATTACCGAAAAAGAACAACAACTGCTTCACATCGCTTACAGCTCCCTGCGTAAGAAAGTGGCCGAAGCCCTCCTGTTCCTGAAAAAGAAATACCATGTAGCCAAGGATCAGCCGTTCTCGATCGACATCTCCAGAGAAAATCTGGCAACTATCGCAGGTACAGCTACAGAATCCATGATCAGAACATTGGGCGATTTCAGAGACGAGAAGTTATTGGAGATCAAACAAGGGGTTATCACGATCCTGAACGAGCAAAAGCTGGCGAACCTTGTAAACTAGGCATGATAAAAATCAGTTTTCTTACTGACCCGTATCCTGTTTGGCCAAACAGGCGCTAAGTATCTTTGAACTGATAAGATTTTTAGCGATGGAAGACTTGCGCAATGCCCTTGACAGGTGCAAAAAACAACTGGCCGTACTGGAAAACCGGAATATCAACCTTAAGACCCAGTTAGCCAATATTTTACAATATCACTTTGATCGTTCCCTGTTAGAAAAACTGGAATATTTTCATACTGCTTTTCTTCAGATGGATACACGATTCGAAGCCCTGCGCAATGAGGTGGCTTTACAGCAAGCCTGGTTAGCCCCAAACGGAAACGATTCTTCTAATGAAGAACATATCAGGCGACACCAGCAGCACATGCTGGAAAAGCTGGAAAATATGGAAAGAGACGCAAGAAGATTGGGAATTGGATTTGATGAGTATGTAACAGAACATTTTCCCGTGAATCTGGTTACGCAGGCGCAGGAAGTAAGGAAACGGGATATAAGGTGAAGATTTTAATAAGGACCGCAATTGCGGTCCTTATTTTTTTATAAACAAATTAAAAATAAGCACTATATTAGCCCCCATTCCCAGCCCTATGCCAAGAAAAAGATGGATTGAACTAATATCAGCATTGCTGGTCTTCCTGTTTGTATATACCAGTATCAGTAAACTACTGGAGTATTCCGTATTCAGCAGACAACTCAGCCAATCGCCCTTCATTACCCAATATGCAGCTATCATCTCGTGGGCACTGCCCCTGGGAGAACTGATCATAGCTGGCCTGCTACTGGTCAGTAAAACCCGTTTACAGGGCCTTTACGCCTCCTTTTTTCTACTTTGCCTGTTCACACTTTACCTGTCGGCAATGCTCAGGTACAGCCCTTATATACCCTGTTCCTGCGGAGGCGTGTTGCAGCACCTCTCCTGGCAGGCACATATCATTTTTAATTCAGCGTTCGTAATCATTACTACTATCGGCATTCTCTTGCACGTAACAAAACCGCGATGAAAGACATTGCCAGGAACCGCCGAAAACCTGTAGAAAAGAGTAGGCATTTATCAGTTAAATTAATCCTTAAGACCATGAAAAAGACCCTTAGTATCACCTTGCTCGCCGCCGCCCTGGCGGCAGGTTCCGCGTTTGCCAGCCATAAACGTGTAACCAGCTGGATGCTCTGGGAAGGGACCATTAAAACAGGTCTCGCCAGTGACATCAAAATTCAGTATTGCAACGGGGGCAACGTCCGGGTTTGCGCCACGGATCTCGACAATGGGTACAACGTAATCTATCGCCCATAAGCCAACATTCCTAAAATTTTCAGGGGCTGATCTCCATTCAGCATCAGCCCCGCTTCATATAAAAAACAACCATGCGCAAAGCTATTTTAACGCTCACCCTCCTCCTCCTCAGCGCCATCGCCATCATCACTTTCCTGGTGAAGTCTGCGCCACTCCCCAACAAAGTGCTCAATGGATTTGACAGAACCATCCAGCCCGCCAGCTCCCTCACCCCACTGGGCAATATGCCCACCGGCGACAGCATCCAGCTCGTGAGCGGCGCTACCGCCACCCAGCTCTTTTTCACCACCACCGACCCCACCGTTATTCTCTGTACCGACTACCATTTTAAACACCCTAAGCGAATCAGGCTCTCCCTCTCCCAGGGCCTCCTCGATTCCCTGCAAACGTATTTCTACACCACCATAGACTCCCCCCTCGTACACATCTATGGCTATAACATGCCGGCGATCATTACCCTGTCCCTCTCCGGTGGCCCCGCACAGGTATTCAGACTCCCGCCCGGCGGTTTTTCAAAAGCAATTGCCATCGGCCCGGATCAGTTCATCCTCCGCAAACTGGACAGAACAATATCCGACCAGCAATTCCTGAAAGTCAATACCACCACCCAGGCTATTACGACCGAAAAGAACCTGTCCGCACTCCACCAGGATGGTGGCATGAGTACCGACGGCAGCCTGATTTATGATACAGCTACCCACCAGCTGATCTATACACATTTTTACTCCAACCGGTTTTTCAGCTTCGATACCTCCCTGCAAAAAACACTGGCTGGCCATACCATAGACACCTCCAGCTACTCCCATTACCAGCTGGCCGAAGCCACTGCCCGCAAGGAACACGTGTTCACCAGCCAGGGGCCTGACCCGATGATCAACAACGCCAGTTTTGTATACAAAGGAAAATTGTTCATACACTCCCTCCTGAAAGGAGATCATGAAGCTGCAGGTAAATTCACAAACAATGCTGCCATCGATAAGTATGACCTCAGTACAGGTCATTACCTGGGCAGTTTTTACCTGCCACTGAAACCGGAAAAAGTACGCCGCATTTTTATCTTTGATGATAAACTGGTCGCCCAGTGCAGGGATTACATTTATAGCTTTGCTATTGATACCCGGGATTCTGTGTTAAATTAGGATCACTGTCCCGCTCCTGCTGTGGAATAGGATAATATGCCGCCCAGTCTTTCCAGTAAGAAGGCTTCAGCGTACCCAATACCTCGTTCATGATGCCCCGGCGTTGCAGCGTGAGCCAGCGGTCTCCCCATTCGCAGAACAGCTCTGCCCTTCGCTCCTGCAACACGGCATCCATACACTGCCGCTTGTCAGCGACTATACCGAGGTCATTCAATCCTGCCCGTTCCCTGATCACATTCAGATCGGCAACCGCACCGGCAAAATTATCCTGCAGCACGCGCGCCTCTGCCCTGATCAGGTATTGCTCCGCCAACCGCATTACCATCAGGTATTCCCTGTCTTCGCCTGTGGTAGCGCCCCGTTTCTTATATTTATAAGGGTAATAGTAAGTACCTGTTCCATATGTAAATGATCGCGTCCACGCCGCCTTGCGGAGATCTCCATTCTCAAACGCCGCTACCAGGTCTGCCGACAACGGGTAATAAGATATACCGTCTTCCAGCGGGATAAATAATTGCCCGGGCAAAGTATACCCTTCACTGGTCCATATCTGTAAGATCGCCTGCGGACTATTGTACAGGAATGCACTGTCCTGCACACATAAGCGATACACACCCGCATTGATCACCTGCGTAGCATAGTACTCCGCACTTTCAGCATCCCCCTCCTGCAGCGCAATCCTTGCCAGCAAAGCTATTGCCGCCCACCTGTTGGCTCTCACTCTTTCTGTGCCGGGATAGCTGGTCTGCAACAGGTTGGTGGCACTGAGCAAATCCTGCCGCATCCACACCCGGATGCTATCTACACTTGTACGGTAAGCCAGTGCCGTTTGTGCCACATCCGTCGTTGTAATATAAGGCACATCCCCCCAGCAGTTCATGAGATAGTAATAACACAATGCCCGCATAAACTTTGCCTCTCCCGTCCATTGCTGCACCCTGGCAGGGGTCAGGTTCGTGGACTGCAACAAGCCTTCCAGCACGGCATTACAACGGTAAATGGCTCTATAATATGCCTTCCAGACCTGGTTGAGCTGTGCATCATCCGATGGAATACTATTGTTGACATAGCGCTGGTAATACGCGTCCAGCGTACCCCCTTCATCCCCTGTCATACCATTGATGGCAGACAATAAATTGCCATTGTAATACATACCCATGGTGTAGTAAATATCTGCCACCGCATTATCCGCACTGGCATCCGCACCAAATACAGTATCTGAACTCTGCTCGCTGTCCGGGGTAGAAACAGTGAGCAGTTTCCTGCACGATACCAGGCAGAGTGCCAGTAATATGATTCTTACATACGCCATGTACTATAGTGTTAACTGCACACCACCCGTCACAATTCTCATAGGTGGCAATGCCAGCTGTGTTTCGGGGTTTGCACCCTTGTAAGGTGAAATAATAAAAAGATCCTGCCCTTCTGCATATACCCTGGCACTGGTCAGGCGCGCCCGCTTGGTCCAGGTGGCAGGCAACGCATAAGAGATATTCAGACTCCTGAGCCGCAGGTAAGAAGCATCCATATAAGCCGCATTGGAAAGTGACAGGTTCGCATTCAGATCATATGCCTCATTACCCGCCGTGGCACTGGCCCTTTGCACATTGGTATGATCCCCTGCACGCTGCCAGCGATGGAGGGCGGTCACCGTTTCATTCCGCTGACTGCCCGGTGTATTGACCAGTGTTTGCCCCTGCTGTCTTACATATTGCAGAAAGCAACTCAAAGAAAAATGCCTGAAGGTAATATCGTTTGTGAGCCCTGCATAATAACGTGGATCCACATTGGCAATCGTCACAAAATCATTGTTGCTGGAAAGACTACCATCCTTATTCACATCTTCAAACAACGCAACGCCCGTCCCGGGGTTTACACCCAGGAAGTGATATCCCCTCACAATGTTCAACGACTGCCCTATCACAAATGTATTCGCATACGAAGAGGTGGCGAGCCCCTTGAATGCCTGTAATTTATTGCCAAAGAAAGTGGCGTTCAGACTACTCTTCCAGCTGAATTGTTTACGCTTTATATTGGTAGCAGTGAGTTCTATTTCCCATCCCCGGTTACGTACCACAGCAGGCAGGTTCGCCTGGTAACTGCCAAAGCCGGAGATGCCGGGTAACTGGTACCCTACCAGCTGGTTGCTGCTCCGGTTATCGTACCGTGCTATGGCAAAGAAAAGCCGGTCATGCAGGAAACCCAGTTCCAGTGCTGCTTCCAGCTTCCTGTTTTCCTCCCAGCTATAGTCGTTATTGGCAATGCGCAACGGCGATAGTGTGCTGCTGTTCTGGTAATTACCATTCACCCCATAGTTGCTCATATACTGGTAATCGGGTATCTGGTCATTGCCCGTGATCCCGGCACTCACACGAAGTTTCCCAAAACTCAGCCAGGTCAGATCGCCCATCCAGGATTCTTCTGAGAAGATCCATCCTGCACCAACTGCGCCAAAATCCCCAAACTGCCTGCCCGGACCAAAGCGGGAAGAACCATCCCTTCTGTAACTCATACTCAGCAGGTACTTGTCCTGCCAGTTATAATTCAAACGGGTAAAGAAAGAAATATACCTGTATTCCACATGCTTATCCGGCTTCCGGATAATGGTATCTGCACCGGCCAGTGAGCCTAACTGGCTTTCATCTGCATAGCCCCGGCCTTCGGCAAACTTGCCCGTGCTGCGGGTGCGTTGAAAAGTGCCCCCTACCAATGCATGCAGGCTCCCCTTTGCAATACGTAGGGTGTAATCGGCCTGTGGTTCGATAATGTAGGTTGTTCTCCTGTTGTCTGCCACTCTCGTAAAACTGGTAGGCGCATAATCCGGGTGCTGGGAAGATTGCGGATAGGAAAAGGTCTGTTGCATATCAATGCGGGCATACCCGCCACTGGCCTTCAGGTACAACCCCGGTAGCAACCGGTAGCGCAGCACGGCATTGCTGAGCAGATTGCTCGTCTTACTGTTGGCATGCTGTATTAAATAGGCTGCCGGATTATCGAAGGAAGAACCCCAGAAAAACTTTCCATTACTGTCATACATAGGATAATCAGGAGGCAGGTTCACCAGCGAAAAGAGATCGTTGGAAATGCTTTTATTATTATCCTTTGTAAATAAGGTCGTACTGTTCACTTCAAAACGCTCATTCACATCGTGATGCTGTATACTGAAATGCCCGCCACCCCGTGCATACGTCAGTGCAGCCGGCAATACGGAACCCTGCCTGTAATAGTTACCCGCCAGCCTGAAAGTAGTGCGGTCACTCCCCCCGGAATAGCTCAGTAGTGCATTGGTAACCGGTGCAGTGCCCCCCGTAAGGTATTTTGACCAGTTCGTGCTGCGGGTGGTATCCCACAACAATAAATCGGGAGCTTCTGCTTCGGTAGGGGTGACACCGTCGTTTTTAAAAGCCTCCCTTCTCAGCATCAGGTACTGGCTGGTATTCAGCATGCGCTGGGAACCTGCTGTACGCCCCGCGCCCTGGTAAACATTCAGGTCGAGCAGGGGCCTACCGGGTTTTCCTCTTTTGGTGGTCACAAGGATCACACCATTGGCTCCACGGGAGCCATAGATAGCCGTAGCATCCGCATCTTTGAGGATGTCGACACTTTCTATATCAGATGGATTGATGCTGTTAAAAGGGCTGATATACTTAATAGCGCCCTGTAGTTCATCTGTGTTATTGAGCGGGGTAATATCAAAAGGAACACCATCGATGATGAACAGGGGATTATTACCTGCGGCAATGGAATTACGCCCCCTGATGTATACTTTGATTTCGGCACCGGGCAGGCCGTTGGTATTGGTGATGAGTAATCCGGGAATCTGTCCCTGCAGTGCTGTGAGGGGGTTTACCACCGGCTGGGTAGCGATCTGCTGCCCGGAAATGCGGTTCACATTGCCCGTGAGCAGGCGGCGGCTACTGGCCCCATACCCGATTACTACGGCAGCATCCAGGCTATTCACCGCTTCTGACAGGTGAATCACATGGGTACGGAAGGGAGTCAATATCGTATCGAGTGGTGCAAAGCCCAGCGATGAAATGTGTAATACAGCATTGCGGGGCAGCTGGTTGAGTTCAAATGCACCGTCATTACCTGTGGTGATACCACGGGAAGTACCTTTGAGCATCACGGTTACACCAGGTACAGGTTGTTCGCCATCTGTTCTGATATAGCCCTTTACGGCATAGTGCAGGGTATCCTTTGCAGGAACAGGTGCTGGTATAGTGCTGGCATTCGCCGGCTTTTGTAAAAAGATCCTGTTGTTCAGCAGTGCCCAGCTGATGTTTTTACCTTGTAATACGATTTGCAATACCTGTTCCCAGGGTACTTTTCGAAAGTGGACAGTTACCTTTTCTGACTCATCCAGGATAGCATTATCGAAAACAAAATAGTAACCGGTCTGCTTAGAAATACTTTTAAAAATCGCTGATAATGGAAGGTGTTTACCCACCACCGTTATTTTCACACTGTGGTTAGCAGATTGGGCCAAGCCAGCGGACGGCAGTAAAAAAAGGTATAAAACACAAAGGGTTCCAATAGCGCTACAAACATGCTTGGCCATCCTCGAGTTTTAAGGTACGGACTTGTTGGCTTTTCTGACAAGTTTTAAACTGGTTGAGTTTACGCCACTACGTAAATGCTTTCGTCCTGATGGGACTTCCTCTTAATTGAGTTTACGTTACCACGTAAATGCTTTCGTCCTGATGGGACTTCCTCTTAATGAGTTTACGTCATAACGTAAATGCTTTTGTCCTGATGGGACTTCCTCTTAATTGAGTTTACGTCATAACGTAAATGCTTTCGTCCTGATAGGACTTCCTCTTAATTGAGTTTACGTCATAACGTAAATGCTTTCGTCCTGATGGGACTCCCTCTTAATTGTTGGTACTAAGATAAATCTTCTCTGCTGTAATGTGATATGCTATACCGGAAGTTTTTTTCAGGCCGTCGAGGAATTCGGTAACAGGATGGTCTCTTTCTATCACACCTGTGAGCATTTTATATTTGAGGGTAGTATCTGCCAGCACCAATGTTTTGCCGTACCAGTGGCGGATCACCGCATCGATGGCGCTTAATGGCTGGTTGTAATAAGTATATTCTCCTTTGCGCCAGCCCAACGTGATATTTTCATCAAATGCACGTACAATTTGTGAGTGGCCGGCTGCATACACCGTTTCCATACCGGGCTTTAGCAACACAGCTGATTCCTGGCTCCGTGTTGTACTCACACTTCCCTGTACCAGGGAGGTAACGATCAGGCTATCAGTATACGCATTCACATTAAATGCGGTACCCAGTACTTTTGTATCGATTGCACCCGTATGCACAATAAATGGATGCCGGGGATCAGGGGCAATGTTAAAATAAGCTTCTCCTTCCAGGTAGACTTCCCTTGTGCTTCCGTTGAAAGCAAATGGAAAGCGAAGCCGGGAAAAAGCATTGAGATGTACCTGTGAGCCATCGGCGAGCACCACCCTGTAATCTCTGCCTGTGGGAACTAATAAAGTGTTCCAGCCGTTAGCATTGCCGGTAGGTGTAAAGGTGAGCTGACCGGGTACAGGATGCAATTTTGCCTGCCGGGCAGCAATGTCTTCGCTATTGTTTTCCGGGAGACTGATGGTATCTCCATTATCCAGGAGCAGTTTGATCATGCCGGTGGTAGCAGTACCAGCCATCACCGCATTGGAGGGTCGTTTATTGACCGAAAGCAGGGAAAACAGTCCGATAGAAATAAGCATGAGTAAACTGGCAGCGGCCAGCCATAATTTAGATACCGGTTGTTTAACAGGTCGCAATTGTTCCAGGGGTTCTTCCGGCACGTCAGATGCAACGGAAATTACCAAAGGTTCTTTCCGTATCTCAGCTGCACTGGAATTTACTACAGGTTCTTCCCATACCTCACCTGCATCAGAATTTACTACAGGTTCTTCCAGCCCCCCTGTTACACCAGCAGTCTCCAAAGGTTCTTCCCCTGCCTCACCTGCACCCGGCCCTACCACAGGCTCCTCCTGCTTCTGCCCATCCTGCTGATCTACCTCCAGCAGCGACAACACCTTTCCCCACGCCATTTCATTATACACATCCGTCATAAAGCCGGGTCCTGCAGCTTCCAGCGCATCTTCCATTTCGTCGAGACACCGCCGGACACTCGGATCCGCCGCGGCTGCCTTATTCAGGTAGTCGAGGTTTTCCGGGCTGATTTCACCGCTCAACTTTTCAAGGATCAGTTGAAAGATATGTTCTTCGTTATAATACATTGAGCTAAAAAAGAAAATTGCCACCTACAAAAGGGGGACAGGTTTTTCGTTGGCATTAATAATCTCTATTTGCGAAGCCCGAGTGTTCTGAGGACTTCTCTGCATAACTGTTTAGCATACAATACACCGTTTTCCATTATTCTCCTGAAATGCTCAACCCTGTCTTTTTCAGAGCCGGACAAACTCAATGCACCATTCAAATCTACCTGGTTATAGGATGTCGGTAAAGGGAACTCAACATGTCGAACCATAAGTAAACCGGGATCAGCAGAAAAGCGGTCGTCAGAATTGCTCTTCTTTACCAGGTTAACACAACTGTTATGAACCATTTTATATAAATATCCACCCATAGAGTGGTCTATTTCAAGATAAAGCTGTTCTTCCCATACCTGTACAAATACATGCTGCACCAATTGCTCCGCCTCCTCCATTACCGTGAGCATTGTCCTGGCCTTCAGGCATAATGGCTTATAATATTTCATAAAGAAATACTGATAAGCTTTCAAATCTCCGCCTTTGAGGGCAGCCAGCATTACCGAATCATCCATGTACTGCATACAGCGTGTTTTTGGGAAATCGTTAACAGTTGTTACCGTAAATATCATATTTCCCTGATCTCCAAAACGTTAATACCATGTTAACAGGTATATTTTACGCTTTTTATGCCGTCCATGGCTTATTCCGGAAAGGAAAATCATGTAAAATTTACCTTTAAAACCGCGGGTAAACGTACGATTTATTAACTGAAACAAGGACGCTTTATTGCTTTAACGATTTAGTTTTTTTAGGAATCCGTAAAGTTATCAAGGTGTAAATAAGCCCCCTTCCATGGGAATCAATTAATTATTGTTGCTCCAATAGTAAGCTGCAAAAAAAATGGGTTCTGCCACTTCATCTATGCGAATTAACTAATTATTGTTGCTCCAATAGTTCCAGCAACACATCCACATCTATCGGCTTACTCACATAACCATTCGCCCCCGCCGCCAGGCACTTCTCTTTATCACCTACCATCGCCTGCGCCGTTACCGCTATTACAGGTATCTCCGCCAGCTCCGGGTCATTTCTCAAAATCGACAATGCCTCATACCCATCCATCTCCGGCATCATCATATCCATCAATACCACCTTAACCCCCTTTTCCGTCCTCAGTATCCGGATGCCCGCCGGGGCATCCGCTGCTGTCAATACCTCAAATCCTTTCGCCTTCAGTACCAGTCTTAAGGCGTAAATGTTACGCGAATCGTCGTCTATAATCAAAATCTTTTTCATTGTCTTTTATGCATTACGGGAATTATCATTCAACCATATTCTTAGCTAAGCATTACGGGAATTATCATACAACCAGACTCTTAATAACGATACCAGCTGGTCTATATCCACAGGTTTGGAAATATAATCAGACGCTCCTGCACGAATACATTTCTCCCTGTCTCCAATCATCGTCTTAGCCGTCACCGCCAGTATAGGCAGGTGGCGATACCTTGGCACCTCCCTGATGCGGCGAATAGTTTCATACCCATCCATTTCCGGCATCATCATATCCATCAGTACAATGTCTACCTCCCTGTTATTTTCCAGCTGCTGCATCGCCTCTTTCCCATCCAGCGCCGATATGATCTTCATTTTATGTTGTTCCAGCGCCTTCGTCAGGGAAAAGATATTGCGTACATCATCATCCGCAATCAGCACCGTCTTGCCATTCAATACTTCCTTCAGATTACCCGGTTGCCTGCGGGTAGGTTTTTGCCCGCCTTTTTCCTCTACCAGGTGCAGGAACAGTGCTACCTCGTCAAGCATACGCTGGTAGGAATGCGCCGTTTTGATCACAATGCTGTCGGCATACTGCCGGATTTTATGCTCCTCTGCACGCGACAGGTTCTTACCTGTAAAGATGATGATAGGCAAATTTTCCAGGCCGGGGTTGTTCTTCACCGTTTCCAGCGTTTCGTAAGCATGCTGGTCAGGTACCCCCATATCCAGGATCACACAGTTCACATCCTGTTTTTGCAGGGCGGTAATACTGTTGCTAACATTGCTGGTGATTTCTGTACTTACATTGAAGTTTTCCAGGAAGTAAGCAAGGGCCTGCGCATGCTTCGGATTCTCTTCTGCAATCAATACTTTCTTAGGTCCCCTGCTCAGGGCTTCTTCCAGCTGCTGAAAGATGCGTGGCATCTGCTCCAGCGCCAGTGGCTTGTTGATGAAGTCTACCGCTCCTTTCTGCAAACTTTCCCGCCTCGCATCCATAGACGAAACGATGTGCACCGGTATATGGCGGGTAGCCGGGTTCGATTTCAGGGCATCCATTACCTGCCAGCCACTCTGTACTGGCAGTACAATGTCCAGCAGAATTGCAACCGGCTTGTATTTCAATGCCCATTCCAGGCCCTGGTCTCCCCTTACTGCCACGATTCCTTTATATCCACGCTTACGGGTAAAGTCGAGCAATATGCGGGCGTAATTCGTATCATCTTCCACGATGAGAATGATCTTATCATTGGCGGTAACTTCGTTTCTATCGTCAGGAATCTCATCCGGAATAGAAGTGGCTATAAAGTCAGCATATTTGTCTGCAGGTTGCTGTGCTTCCGCCCATACTTTTTCTGCCTGTTCCTGTGTAGGTTCCGGGACCAGTTCCTTCTCTGCCTCCCCCGGGCGTATGGGAATGATCACCATAAATTCACTGCCATGTTCTGATTCAGAATCCAGCTTCAGTTCTCCACGAAGTAACTTTGTGAGCTCCCGGCTGATGGAAAGGCCCAGACCTGTACCTCCATACTTGCGGCGGGTAGAACCATCGGCCTGCTGAAAAGCTTCAAAGATGACTGCCTGCTTTTCTTTGGGTATACCAATACCTGTATCTCTTACGGCAAACCTTACGTAATTTGGCTGATCAGGCATCAGTCCTACCTGCAGGGTCACCCCGCCTTTGGCGGTAAACTTCAGCGCATTGGAGAGCAGGTTTTTCAGGATCTGTTCCAGCCGCATTTTATCAGTCTCGATCAGTGCCGGTGCATCGGCCAGGATGTTGACGGTAAACGTCAGGTTCTTTTCCCTGGCGATCGGTGCAAACAGGGATTCCATGTCTGTACAGATATCGTGTACCGGTACGTTAGCCATTTCAAGGTCCATCTTACCGGCTTCAATCTTGGAGAGGTCCAGGATCTCGTCGATCAGGTTAAGCAGGCCCTTGCCGGAGCTCTGGATCACGCGGGCAGATTCTACCTGGTCTTCCAGCAGGTTGCCTTCATTGTTTTCTGCCATGAGGCGGCTCAGGAGCAGGATAGAGTTGAGCGGGGTACGGAGCTCGTGCGACATATTGGCGAGGAACTCTGACTTGTACTTGGTGCTTACTTCCAGTTCTTCCGCTTTCTTCTGGATTTCCAGGTTACGCTCTACAATCACCTGGTTCCTGTCTTCCAGCATGCGGGAGCGCTCTTCCAGTTCCTGGTTGGCCTGTTGCAGCTCCTCCTGCTGCACGCGGAGTTCTTCTTCAGATGCCTGCAGTTTATGCGCCTGTGCTTCCAGCTCTGCATTGATATTTTCGAGTTCGGAATGTTGGGTTTGCAGTTCTTCTGACTGTGCCTGTGTTTCTTCCAGGAGTTCCTGCAGGCGGCGGCGGTTTTCGGCCGTGATGATGGCGAGGCCGATGTTGTGACTCACCTCTTCCAGGAATGCTACATCATTTTTGGTGTACGGAGTGAGACTGGCCAGTTCAATCACCCCTTTGATCCGGCCTTCGTAATTGATAGGCACGGCGATGATGCTGGCCGGTTTTATTTCGCCGGCAGCATAACTGATGCTGATGTTTTCAGGTACTACGCCAGAGAGTATAATCGTTTTGGCGCTGGCAGCACACTGTCCTATCAGTCCATGACCGAAATTGATTTCTTCCCTTTCTTCCGTAGGTAAGAACGCATAGCTGCCGGAGAGCCACAGTTTCTTGTTGGACTCATTTACATACAAAGCACCCACCTGGCTACGGGTATATTCTGCCAGGAATTCGATGATGTGTGCCGAGAGCACTTCCACCGTCTTCTCGCCTACCATTTTATTATTCAGGTTAGCCACCCCCGTCTGGTGCCATTCCTTTTCACCCAGCTGGTTGAAAGCTTCTTCGAGCGACCTGGCCATTTTATTGAGGGCGACAGACAGGTTGCCCAGTCCATCTTTCTCTTCATCATTGACACGGGTAGCATAGTCTCCATCAGAGATCTTTTCGGCAATACTGCGGATGATATGGATGCGGCGGGTTATTTCCCGGTCTTTTTCTTCCAGCGCGTGTTGTAACCCTGTACGGACGTCGAAATCCCGTTTTACTCTTACATAAAATATAGACGTGATCAATAGCGCGAAAATAGCAGCGATTACAATAACGATGGGCGTATAACCGGAAACGCGGCTCATACGGTCGATACGTTTCTGTAGCAAAGATTTTTCCCTCGCTTCCATGACCTTGACCACATTGCGGGCATCTTCCATAATCATACGACCACTTTGCAGGCTATCATAGCTGATAGGCCGGCCAGCACTTCTCGCTTCGACAGATCGCTGCAGGAGTGCCTGTCTCCTCATAATGAGGAGGCGTAACTGTTCTATTGAGGTTTGTTGTGGAGGATTATCCACAGTCATTTGCTTTACCTGTTGAACACCTGCAATAGCACTGTCAAATGCCCCTTTGTAGGGAGCCAGGAATTCCTGGTTGCCTGTGAGCAGGTAGCCCCTTTGCCCTGTTTCCCCATCCTTCATGTAGGAGATGATGTTTTCAAGCCCCATGATCACCTGGTTAGTATGGTCTACCCGGGCCGCACTTTCCATCAGGTTTTTGATACTGAAAAAAGAGGCAACTGAGCTGATGACCAGCAGGAATAAGGATAGGCCAAATCCGATCAGCAGATTTCTCCTGAAAGTTGAACTAGTTTTCATCCATTCGTTGTTGTGCGGTGTATAAGGCTGTAAATATAATGCCACATTATACATTGCTGAAAAAAAAGGAGCATGTATCATGCTGAGCATCGCATAAAAGACCACCTGTCTCCATCAGGCACCCGAATGAAAAGAGCCCGTATCTTAAGATACGGGCTCTTTTCATTCGG
Organism: Chitinophaga sp.; assembly: GCF_039596135.1. Classification (GTDB taxonomy): domain Bacteria; phylum Bacteroidota; class Bacteroidia; order Chitinophagales; family Chitinophagaceae; genus Chitinophaga. The sequence continues at coordinate 109,461 of NZ_JBCNKH010000007.1, read as the reverse complement.
GTGCCTGAAAGCTTCTTATGCGATGTCCATTTCTTTTTTTGCCACCGGCATTAAATCTTTTCCAGGTAAGCAGCCAGTTTATTGATCGCTGCTGCTACTATTATAATTTGTTCCTGTGCTTCTTTCCAATCCCTTTGTTCTATCGCCTCTCTCACACCCGGCACCGTCTTCACACCATAACCGGTATAAAACCCCGGTGCATAAATCGTATGCTTATACCAGTCTCTCCTGGGCAAACCACCTGCCACCAGCAGCTGTTGCTCCGCCTGATACAATGCCTGGTTCAGGGCTGCTTTGTCACCTGCCGCTGCTATCTTTACATTTACATGGTGTGCCGCCGTATCCAGCGCCACCAATGCATTCTGCAAAGGAGAAAAATCCAGGTAAGGTACTTCTGCCTTCGTAGCCGGTGCCTTTACCTTTTCCTGCGGATCTGCTGCGAGGTCGTACTGGCGGCTCCGTATCAGTTCATTTTCTATCGAAGTATTTTCCCTGGTGGTCGTCACCAGTGCATCCAGTTCCTTTACATACCCGGCAATCGTTTTTTGAAGATTGCTGAAGTTGAAAGGCAATACCGGTGCATCTGCCAGGCGTAATGCCGCCCTGCCTGTGGTCTGTGCCAGCGCCACTCCATATGCAAATCCCGGATCGCCAAAACGACGATAGTGATCCCAGCTATCAAAGATGGAGTGGTAATCGCCCCCTTCATCTTCCCCACCAAAACCTATATTCAGTGAAGGCACACCCAGGTGCTGTAAGAAGGATGAATAGTCAGAACCGGAGCCCAATGCACTCAGGGTTAGCTGTTGCTGCTGCAGCAGGTCTTTCTTCGCTTTGGCATTGCCAGCCTTTAATACATCGGCCGCTTTTTTGCGTTCATAGATACTTACTTTTGTCTGCGGGTCGGTCACTGTCTGCGCAATATCGGCCACCAGTGGTTCCAGGGCATGCGAGCCGCCTGCATACAAAAACCCACGGCCGTTGCCATCGCTATTAATGTAAGCCACTGCTTTCTGTTGCAGCTCCTGCGCATGATCTTCTACCCACTCTGTAGATCCCAGCAACCCTGGTTCTTCACCATCCCATGCACAATACACCAAGGTACGTGCAGGCTGGTAACCCTCTTTCACGAGCTGGCCAATGGCCTTCGCCTCGTTCAGTTCCGCTGCCATACCACTGATCGGGTCAGATGCGCCGTTCACCCATGCATCATGGTGGTTACCCCTGATCACCCATTGATCAGGATATTTGGCGCCTTTTATTTTGGCGATCACATTATAAGCAGGTACCAGTTTCCAGTCAAACGCCACTTCCAGGTGTACTTTACCTGCACTGGGGCCTACGTGATAGGTGATAGGTAGTGTACCCCTCCATGCTGCCGGTGCTACAGGGCCCTCCAGGCTTTTGAGCAATGGCTGCGCATCGTGGTAACTGATTGGTAATACCGGTATTTTGAGGATGGTAGGCGCCTGGGCTCTATCCAGCCTGGTGGCAGACTCCGTAGCCCCCTTACCCGGTGTGAGCGGGTCGCCGGGGTAAATTACCATGTCCATGACTGATCCGCGCTGCACCCCATATTCGTTTTTATAGGCGCCTTTGGGATATACATCGCCCTGGGTATAACCGTCATCCGCCGGGTCTGAATAGATGATACACCCAATAGCACCGTGTTCGTAAGCGACTTTGGGCTTGATACCTCTCCAGCTATGTCCGTATTTTGCAATGACGATTTTACCTTTTACATCCACACCCTGTCTTTCCAGCCATTCATAATCTTCAGGAAGCCCGTAGTTAACAAATACGAGTTCCCCGCTTACATTACCATCGGCGCTCCATGCATTGTAAGTTGGCAATTGTCCCTCCTGGGCCGAAGTACCGTCTTCTTTCAATGGCGGCTCTTTCAGCAGCGCTTTATAGGGAGTGGGGCCGGTTAGCTCCAGCACCCTTGTTTTGGGCGTTGGAAAAAGCACCTGGTAAGTAACAATACTGGCATCCCAGCCATAACTTTTAAATCTGGCAGCAATGTCTTCGGCCACAGCCTTTCCATGGGCCGAGCCTATATGATGCGGGTAAGCAGAAAGCGATTTGATGTTATCGCCTATTTCTGCAGCAGAAAGCAGTTTGTCAAAGCGGGTCTCCAGCTGTAGCTGTGCGGCAGATTCACTGCTGTTGTAACCAGTGACCGGCTTTTGCTGCGCAGTCGACAGTGTGGCATAGCTCAGGAAAACAGACAATACACAAGTAATACTACGGGTTTGCATGTATGTTTTTTTTAGTTGATAAAAGGTAAGAGCAAATATACTATATTAATTTAGTAGACTAATACACTTTTTCAACATGGGACCTTTACAGGGCCGGATTGGCACCATACTCGCTCCATAGCTCATCCACAGTTTTTCCGGTCAGTTCTTTCCATATACCGTCTGTGTAGGTGTTGGTGCGCATGGCCTTATCCAGTTTCAGCACCATGTCTTTGCGCTTGTGTTTTTCCAGCCAGATCAGGAAGCGGGCAGTCACGCGATAAGCGTTTTTGTAGGACTGCTTTTCATTGTATTCCGGCAGGGTCCAGTTAGCACCGGCATTGTCTACCCCCATGGTAGCGCGTACATAATCGGCAATACCTTCGGTGAGCCAGCCGGGGTTGTACTCCGGGTAGGCCTGTACCACGTGCATACCTTCGTGCGTTACCACGTCGATATCACCTGGGTGCTTACGGAACCATTCCGGGTTGAAAGTGATCACTGTGCCACTGGTAGCAGCTACGCCGTCGTAAGCAGGGTCAATGACGAAATCTACTTTCTTTACGGTGTTCCGGTTGTACTTCTTCGCCTGGGCCGGGTAGACGGTGAAGAAGGTGCTGATCAGGCGCGCTTTGACTGTTGAGTCGAGGTCAGGGCTCTTGTCAGTAAAGACAAGGGTATAACCTTTACGGCTGATGGATTCGATTTTGTCCTGTGCCTGGGTTGATGCAGGTATCAGGGAGGCGGATAGGCATAGCAGGCCTATAGTTCTTTTCAGACCTTTAGTTGAGTAGACCATTTACGTGGGTGGTTTAAATAAATAAAATAGCTGGTGTTTTGCCCTTCGCAAGCGAACATTCCGGGCGAAAAAATCACTTTTGCCTACGGCAAAAGTGATTTTTTCGCAGGAGCGATTGGCCTGCGGCCGGCTTAAAACGATCCGGCTGGCTACAAAATAAATAATTTATATTTTAATTTTCCAGTGTTTCCTCATTCTGTTCCGGCAACTGCCTCACCGCCGTCTCCACCGGCTTCACCTCCTGTAATTGCGTCTTTACTGCAGGCCCCAGGTTCTGCAACCGCCTCGCCTGCGGCAAAAACCGGCTTTCCAGGCTCGCCACCGCATTATTATAATGCCCCACAGCTGTCGTCAGGCTCCCCCCTATACTCGCAAAATGCCTGATCAGCATACCCGTTCTGTTATACAACTCAATCCCCGCATTCCTGATTTCATCAATATTCTCTGCTACGTGTAGCTGCTGCCATACAAAACCAACCGTACGCAGCAAAGTAATCAGCGTAGTTGGCGTAGCAAATACCACTTTACTGCGAATACCCTCTTCTATCAGTGAAGGATCTGCCTGCAATGCCGCACCAAAAGAAGACTCAATCTGCATATACAAAATCACATAATCAGGTGAATCTTTCCATTGACTCCAATAGGCTTTTGCACTCAGTCGTTTCAGGTGATCTTTTACAGCATAAGCATGTTGCGCCAGCAACACCTTCCGCTCCTCCTCATTATCCGTCTCAAATGCTTTCATATAAGCACTCAATGGCACTTTCGAATCCACCACAATGGTCTTCCCTTCGGGCAAATGAATGATCATATCCGGTCTTAACTGCCCATCCTCACTATTTACAGACACCTGTTCATTGAAATCACAATGCTCTGTCATACCGGCGAACTCAACGACCCTGCGCAATGCAATCTCTCCATACCGCCCACGGATATGAGAAGTTTTCAGTGCACTCACCAGGCTATGCGTCTCCTTCTGCAGCTTCTCTGTACTTTGCTGCACCCCAAGTATAAACTGGTTAATCTGTCCATACTGCTGCTGCCGGGTACTTTCCAGGTGACGCATATTATCATCAAAGCGTTGCAGACTTTCACTCAGCGGCTTCACCATATTGTCAATCGCCTGCTGCCTCTTTTCAAGATCTCCTTTAGCATCGGTAAGCTGCGCTTCGAGCGCCGCCTTAGCCAGTGTTACAAATGAATTATTATTATGCTTCAGTGCCTCGGTAGACAGTGCACTGAAGGCATCCCTGAGTTGTAAATTAGATTGTTCAATGAAGTGTTGTTGCTCCCGCAACCGGGTCTCGCGGGCCTCTGCATCACTATGAAGACGGATGTTTTCCTGTTGTAAAATCTGCATACGGGCATTCAGCTCTTCAGCCAGCAACTTTTTTTCCTGCAGGTCCTGTCTCAACAGATCCACTGCCTGGTTGCCCGAACCCATTTGCGTTTCCATAACGGCAATGCGGGTCCTGTATTGATGTATGGTAAAAAGCAGCCACACAATAATCGCTAAAGAAAGCACGACAATGATGATAATCTCCATATATATAAGCGAAAAAAGGAATTTCGTGCAATAATAATGAAAAATTGGCGAGCGACGTTTTTAGGTTATTCAGAGATTAATTACTTAGTTTTACAGATATTTTTTACCCATTCATCCCATTATGTCTGATCTTTTTAAACTCATTCCGGGAAAGGGTATCTAAAAAACCTGACAAACTTTAATTTAATTATAATAACGTATTATGATGAATTACGTAAGTTTGCCCGCGAATAAATTTTAGGTTATATTTTAAAGGGAGGAGCCTTTTTTCAACCCTGAAAAATTTTAAAATTGTCAAATAGCAAATATTATCTATGAAAAAAGGATTATTACTGGCAGGAGTTTTATCACTGTTTATTGGAACGGCTTCCAAAGCGCAGACATTTCATTACGGTTTAAAAGCCAGCCTGATGTTTTCCAGTATTCAAGGAGATGGCATGCAATCAGGGATTAAGCCAGGTTTCCAGGGTGGTGTGTATGCCATATGGGACCTGTCAAAAGATGGGAAATGGGGCTTCCAGCCTGAATTGCTTTTTACACAGGCAACTGCGAAGAAAGCAGACGATTTCGCTACTTACTTCGTTTCAGACAGGAATACGTATGGTAATGACAAGTTAAGACTCAGCTACGTGACTGTGCCATTGTTACTGCGTTACAACCCGATCAAAAACTTTACCATCAACGCAGGTGCGCAGTACAGTTACCTCGTATATGCTGATGAAAACATCTTCAAAGGCAACAGGGATGCACTGACCAAAAGTGATATCGGGGCTGTGTTAGGCGTGCAGGTGGCCGTATCTACTGTACATTTCTTTGGCCGTTACGTATATGGTATCAATGATGTTCTGAACGTACATCCGGCTGACCGTACCGACATTCACTGGCATTCTCAACAGATCTTAATAGGAATGGGGATCAACATTAAATAATGTTAATCCCGCATTCAATGAACTTTTACCTGATGAAGGATCTGGCGATCGATCAACATTAAATGTTAATCCCGCATCATCCTGATCGTACCATATACCGGGCCCGTACTATTGTGCGGGCCTGCTTTCATTGTAACAGTTACCTGCTTTTTGCCCTTCGTTAACTCCACTGGAATGGCATATACGATTTCGTAGAATTTGCTCGCTTTGTACTGGTTCAGATCTTCTGTCGCTACCTTCACCCCATCAATCAGAATATCAAATTTGCGGTAACGGTTATCCATTCCCCAGTAATTGCAGAGCAGGCTATTTGCAGCTGCAGGATCTGTTTTCATCGTAAAGGTCAGATACCCGTCCTCCTCTGTCGCTCTCCATTTACGGCCATGCTCCTCGCCATTCAGGGTCTTTTCACCACTAAAGTTGTGGTCCCTTTCCGGCTGCATCTCTCCCACCCGCAGCATGTCTACCGTCTTTGCTTCTATCTGTTGCAGGCGTTTCTTTTCCCCTTCATATTTCTCCTGCTGCACAGCCCAGGTCTGCGGTGTAAAGGCATCCCAGTATACGCTGTAATATTCTTTCGCTACCGTATTGAATGGTACCAGTGTCAGGTCTTTGGGCTGGCCTGTCTGTGCTGTGTGGAATACCAGCGGCTGATCGGCCTTTACCCAGTTATTCGGATCATTGTCTGCCGTTACGAGTACAGGAATACCCGTCACCGGGTCTGGTTCTGTATTACCCAATACACCTGCTAAAACAACAGGGCCGTAGAACAGGGCGATCCTGTCAGGATTGTCAGGCATACTTTCCTTGTACACATTCATGGGCAGTTCCAGGGTAATCTTATCCCCGTTTTTCCAGCTGCGTTTCAGTGTAATGTACCCATCAGCACCTACTGTTGCGCCCCTGTCTGTTTCCCCGTTCACGGCAATTTTCCAGCCCGGTTGTACCCAGCGCGGTTTGCGGATGCGTAGGGGAAAGGTAGCTGGTTCTTTGGTACTGATAGTGAGTTCTACCTTATCATCTGCCGGCAGCGAAGTAGATTGTTCTATCACTACATGCTTCTCTTTCCATTGCAGGCGCGATGGAATGAAGAGGTTCACATACAGACTGCCATCGGCCCCCTGAAAGTAAATGCTCTCCCCATACTTCACATGGTTTTCCATACCACTGCCTACGCAGCAGGTAAAGGTGTTGAAGGTATCACTGAATTCCTTGCGGGTACCCATCCGCAATGGAACAAAGTAACACATCATACCATCTGCATGGTTCTGTGATGCGAGTATATGATTGTATAATGCTCTTTCATAAAAATCCATGAAATGTGCATCCGGCTGCAGGGAGAAGAGGTGGCGCGTGAGCTTCAGCATATTGTAGCTGTTGCAGGTCTCCATCGTATTGTCAGTAAGGTAGTCGTTCAGCTTGTCCGCAGGGCCCAGGTACTCATAGTTACTGTTGCCACCGGGTGCATAGCTGTGATGCTGCGTCACCGTGTTCCAGAAGAAACCAGCAATCACACTGTCTTTCTTTTGACCGGTCACTTCATAGCGACGGATACAACCGATCACTTTTGGAATCTGTGTATTGGAATGCTTGCCGGGCAATATATCCAGTTGTGCAGCGAGTGAATCGAGAATGCGTACATCATGGAACTTGTAAGAGAGGTCCAGGTACTTCTTCTCTTTTGTGAGCGTATAAGTATTCACTAATACTTCATTCATGCCACCGTATTCACAAAGCAACATTTTCTGGATCAGGGAATCAGGCAGGTGATTGATTTCCTTTGAGGTCCAGTCGGCCATTTTCTTTTCTACCACCAGTGCAGTATTGTTATTACAATAGATATATGCATCCAGCAAACCAGCCATAATTTTATGTACGGTATACCAGGGCGACCAGCCCCCATTCAGGTCAAAACCACGGCTTTTTATTTTGCCGGCGGCCACCTGCGCCCATACGGAGTCTTCGCCCGGGATAGCGCCCAGGTAACCGGTTTTGCGGGCCTTTTGACACTCGTCCAGTTCCTGTACGATATAATTTACTTTGTCAAGAAAACGCTTATCGCCAGTGGCAGCATATTCCATTGCACAGGCAGAGAGGTAATGACCCAGGGTATGCCCTGCCAGCCCGGAATTTTCCCAGCCGCCATAGCGTTCTCCTTTTGCTTTCAGCCCTGCATGCGTTCTGAAATCAGATAATAACCTGTCAGGTTCCAGCACCAGCAGAAAGCGTTCATCTGCTTCCATGGCCTGTTTAAAAGGGCCCGCGCCAATGCTCACGTCTTCCAGCGGGAAGGTATATGCCTGTAATTTCACAACAGGTTTTACCTTCATCTTACCATTGTCTTTCATGGGCGAGAAAGACTGTGCGGAACAAAAAGCTACAGGCAACAACAAGGAGAATATAGCGAGTGTTTTCATGCGTCAATGTCGTTTTAACCGGTTAATAGAAGCGCCAGTTTGTTTTGAAATCTTTGGTAATGGTTTTGTTTTCGAGGATCACCCTGATCATCTCTACTGGCAACATATTATTCTGCATAATCGCATCGTGGAATTGCTGGTATGTCATCTTACCACTGTCTACCAGTTCTCTTTTCAGGGCCATGAATTGCAGGCCACCGATCATATACGCCACCTGGTACAGCGGACTATAATCACCTTTGAAAGAACGGCGCACTTCCCCGGCCGCATTGGCTCTTTCATGCCCAACCCTGTCTACGAGGAAGTCGATACATTGCTGTGGTGTCCATTTACCAAGATGGTAATTGAGGGAAAAGATAATCCTGGCACAGCGATGCATTCTCCAGAAGAGCATGCCTACGCGGTCTTCGGGCGACTGTGGAAATTTCAGGTCCCACAGCAGCATTTCCCAGTAGAGAGACCAGCCCTCGATCCAGAAAGGGGTTTCAAAGTGACGATAGGTCTTATAACGGTTGGTCATAAATTCCTGTAAAGCGTGGCCGGCAAAGAGCTCGTGGTGCACGGTGGCACGGGAGAAGTGCGGATTGTTCCCACGCATACTCATGAGTTTATCTGCCTCCTCCATATCATTGGTCGGATAGGAAATACTTAACTCCTCTCCCCCTGTAAAGAATGGATTCACCAGCTGGCGTTCCGGCGTCATCATGATCATACGCCAGGTTTCTTCAGCCAGTGGTGGAATGGTCACAAGGTTGTGCCCCTTGATGAAGTCTACAGATTCGTTGTAGAGTTTCATGATGGCTTCCGGTTGATCGCCGGCAGGTACATACGTGTTCTTTACTTTTTCCAGCGCCTTGTGCCAGTCGTCGCCAAAGCCCATTTCACGGCTGGCTTTCAGCATCTCCTTGTCACAAAAAGCGAACTCCTTGTTGGCAATATCGATCAGTTCTTCAGGAGAATAAGGAATCAGTTCCGTTTGTAACTGGCGAACCAGTTCTTCTCTGCCAATGGGATGACCGGTAATGCCACTGCCGTCGTCTTTGGTGCCCGGTGATTGTTTCATCTTTGTTTTCCATGCAGCGGCATAACTGGTCAATGCGGAGTCGAGCTGTGCATAAGGAGCAGGTATCCACCACGTGAACAGGGGATCATAGCCATTGTAAAATGTGTGAATGCTATGAATCGCTTCCTGCAGCCCTTTGGTTACCGCCTCTCCCCTGCGCAGCAGGTAGATGTTGAGGTCTGTATTATTGGTTAACTGTTTTTCCTTTTCTTTGATAGCGAGGGCCATCTCCCTGTAGGTGCCTGCCAGCGCCTGTGCATCCTGCTTTCCTCCTCTTCTCCTGATCTTTTCTGCAGCGTAAATTTTATCGGCGATGGGAAACCAGGGCGACAGTGTTTGTACCTGTGCAGTGGCTTCGTCCAGGTGGTAAATGTTCTCTTTGAGCTTAGTGCGGAAGAGGATGTAGTCTACTTTGGCATCAGTAGTAAGAGCGTCGAAGTTGACCGCTTCCAGCTGTTTCAGGTAATCGTTGTTGAATGTTTTGAAACGGGCATTCTTTTCCGGCGATTCATCTACCTGGTAAAAACGGTACAGGCTGCCCCTGTCTGCTTCATAGTGAATGAGCAGGTCGGTAATATCTTTTTGTTGTGCCCATACAGGCATGGTGGTCCCCAGCATGATCGAAAGGAGGAGTCTTTTCATGTATAATGAGTTTGTATATTTTAGAATCGGTCTACCTTGAAAGGAGTGATATCCATGGAGAGCTGATCGCCATTGATGATTTCGCTGACGAGCTTACCAGTGGCGGCACCCAGGCTGATACCCAACATAGAGTGACCAGTGGCCACGGTGACGTTCGGATAGTTCTTCAATGTACCGATATGTGGCAAACCATCTGCACTGCAAGGGCGATAGCCATACCATACCTTATCGGCAGCAGGTAATGGAATGTCGTAAGCAGGGAAATATCTTTTGACTGATTCGAGAATGCCCTGTACTCTTTCCATACGTGGCGGCGTATTGACAGGGGTGATTTCCATGGTGCCTCCAAAGCGGATCTTATTGCCATTCATGGGTGAAATAGCCACTCTCGCTTCGCTGAGGATCACAGATCGCCTTACTTTCCACGGTGCATTTTCGTAGGTTACGGAATAACCACGGCCACCCACCATGGGAATATTTACATCTAACTGGCGGGCCAGTTCACCACTCCATACGCCGGCAGCCACGATGGTATGATCTGCTTCAATATTGCCTTTGCTGGTCATAACACCGGTTTTAGTAAACCCTGTTACTTCCCTGTTGCCTTCGAATACCACACCTTTACTTTTCAGGTAGGCAATCAGGCTGGACATCAATTGGTTTGGATATAATTGAGAATCGCCGGGAAAGTACACAGCACCAAGTGCGTTGATTTCCGTGTCAGGTTCCATTTGTTGCAAGGTGGCTTTATCTATGAGCCGGGCCTCGATGCCCAGCTCTTTGGCAGCTTTGATGGTGTGTTCGGCATGGTGGGCGTTAGCTTCGCTCTGAAAGAGTTCCAGCATGCCGGTGGGGTCGTAACTGAATTCAAGGCCGGGTATTTTGGTCCATTCCTCATAAAGGTGTTTGCTGAGTAAAGCAATGTCTCTTAAAGGAACGGCGGATTTCTCTACATGTGATTTGGTGGCGCTCTTTACAAATTGCAGCCCCCATTTTACCAGCGAGCTATTTAAAGACGGCTTGATGTAAAACGGGCTTTTTGAATTGAGCATCCATTTGAGGCCCTGCCATACAATACCGGGTGTAGCAAGCGGTACGAAGTGGCTGGGACAGATATAACCGGCATTGCCATAAGAGCAGCCGTTCTGCATATCGGTACGATCTACAATAGTGATGTCGTGGCCGGCGGATTGTAAGTAAAGCGCACTGGATAACCCGATAATACCGCCGCCTATGATGATAATTTTCATTTAGTATAAATTTTTTTCCTGCTTTGATCAAACTGTTTACAATACAGTAAAACCATATGCATATGGATCATCTTCCGGATCGATGGAAATAGTATTATATCCATAAATCCTCGCCCATCCCTCAATACCTGGTCTGATCGCCGGCATACCACCTACCGTTGTTTCTTCTTCTATGGTGCCGATAAACTTAGAACCGATAATGCTTTCATGTACAAAAGCATCTCCTTTTTTCAGTTTCCCTTTTGCATACCACTGTGCCATGCGTGCCGAGGTTCCTGTACCGCAGGGTGAGCGGTCAATGGCCTTGTCACCATAGAACACCGCATTGCGGGCAGTAGATGCCGGATCCAGCACACTACCGGTCCAGAGTACGTGCGAACAACCGTTGATGTGGGGATTATCAGGATGTACGAAGGTGTATTTTTCGTTGATGCGTTTTCTCAGTTCGCGTGCCCAGCTAATTAACTGGGAAGCGGTATAGTGTTCCAGGCCGGGGAAGTTCTCCTGCACATCTACAATGGCGTAGTAGTTGCCACCGTAGGAAACGTCTACTTTCAGCGGACCCAGATCAGGGCATTCCACTTCCAGGTCGGTAGCAGCCAGGTAAGAAGCAACATTGGTAAGTTTGACACTTTTTACTTTTTTGCCTTCCTGTTTGTATTCGATGATGACCAGGCCGGCAGGGGCTTCCATGCGCACAATGCCGGGTACCTTTGGGGTGATGAGCCCTTCTTCGATGGCAATGGTGATAGTACCGATGGTACCATGGCCGCACATGGGCAGGCAACCACTGGTTTCGATAAATAAAACGGCCACATCGTTCGACGGGTCGTGTGGTGGGTACAGGATACTGCCACTCATCATGTCGTGACCCCGCGGTTCGAACATGAGTCCTTTGCGGATCCAGTCGTATTCCTGTAAAAAATGGTTGCGTTTGTCACTCATATTGGCGCCATGGAGTACAGGTCCTCCACCAGCCACTAGCCGCACAGGATTGCCGCAGGTATGGGCATCGATACAAAAAAATGTTTTCTTCACGGGTGCTTGATTCTGGTTAATTTGTTTTCCTCATTGGTAAAAATACCCGGTGCACAGGAATGTGTACTCCCGGGTATTGATCAATGATGTGCAAAAATTAACATAAAATCAATTAGGATGCAAGCCGGCGAGGTATGAAAAAAGTATTAGTTTTTGGGGATGGCAATCCTGCCTGTTTTAACGTCATGGTAGTCATCGGAGGAGTCGATCATGAATTCAACCTTCTCAACCTGGTCGATATTCCCAAATACAGCATCCACATACCACAGGCTACGTTGCGCACTGTCCACATCCTGGTCGTAACGGAGGGTCACTCCCAGGGTTTCGCCTACTTCGGTGACAATGAGTCTGAATGATTCCATGCTATCGGCATTCAGGCCGATAATGGCCTTTACGGAGAGCAGTTTTTCCCCTTTGGATGAAGTGAGGAATTCGGCGGAGACGAAAGGGACATCGTTGCTGATATTGATGATCCTTTCTGAAGTGGTAATCAGGTCAAAGGCAGTATGTATAATGACTGGGGCTTCCATAAAAGCATAATTTTCAGATTGTATTGTAAAAATCATGCCGGTAAAGCAAAAATCCATATCCGCCTTCGGCAGATATGGATTTTTGCGGGGTGGGCCTGCGGCAGGCTTATAATACGTTTATTTCAGCGGTGGGCCTGCGGCCGGCTTACAATGCCTTTATTTCGGCGGTGGGTCGGCGGCTGGCTTACAATGCCTTTATTTCAGCGAAGGGCCTGCGGCCGGCTTACAATACTTTATTTCAGCAATGGGCCTGCAATTCCTTTATTTCTTCAATATTCCGGGATATACCAATCCCTCGGCCTGTTTCAATTCAATTCCCAGCAACCTGGCCACCAATGGCGCCACATCTTCCAACCCAATTTCAGGCAATACCACTCCACTCCCCAAACCAGCACCACCTGCCACAAACCCGGTCCTGATCTCTTTAAAGTCCGGGAAGTAACCATGTGCACCACCTTTTGCAGGCTTCAGCAGTGGCCCGTCTGCATTGTTATTAAAACTAATCCCCTGCTCCCCTGTCAGTGCCAGTACGGCCTCAGGATCGGCCTCCATTCTATCGATGGTGGCTTTGTCTATCACCCTGAACAGTTTTTGTTGCGTAGCTGGCAGGGCGGCCAGTATCGCTTTCACGGCTTCCAGGGTCTTTGTATCTTTCGGATCTTTCAGGTGTAAAAAAGCTGATCCCCCACTGGCATGAAAGGTCGCTTTCCAGTTGCCACGGTCAGCAGTAGTGCCCTGCAGGCCATGCTGTGCCAGCCATACATTTGGCGCCAGGCTGGAATGCGTATCCACAAACCCATGATCGCCTGTAATGATCAGGGCTGCACTATCCCTGATGCCTGCCTTTTGCAATGCCTCGATAATATCTCCAATAGCCCTGTCTGCTGCTGCTACTGCCTTGCGCACTCCCAGTCCCTCACGACCTTCCATATGCTCAAATTCGTCTGTATTGGGCAAATGTACAGCTACCAGGTTCGGCTTATATTTACGGATCAGGTACGCCGTCATTCTTCCCAGGTTCTCATTCATACTGAGGTAGTGCAGGTCCATATCACTTGCTTCCAGCTGCCCGGTAGCATTTGCCTGCACTTCTTCAAACAATCCTTTGGGTGTAGCATCCTGACTGGTGGCGGGCCTTCTGTCGCCAGGCGTTTTTTCTGACCAGGTTTCAGGAATATTATAGTCGATATCAGCGCCTACAGTTACCGGCCATGACACGGCCGCCGTTTTCAAACCCGCTTTATGCGCGGCTTCCCACAGCGTTTCTGCCTTGACCTGGTTCGCATATTTAAACCAGGTACCATTCAGTCCCTTCGGATCAAAAGGTGTATTGTATACAATGCCATGTCTGGCAGGCATCACGCCTGTAATCAACGTAGTATGTGAAGGATAGGTGACAGTCGGAAAAATACCCCGCACACCTTCGGCATACACACCGCTGTGCATGAGCTGCTGCATATTGGGTGCCGGCCACGAAGCATCCATATAAAAATCAGGACGAAAGCCATCCACACTCACCAGTACCACGTACTTTACCTGCTGCGCCATCAGCTGATAGCTGCAAAGAAATATTGCAATGGATATAATAAACTTCTTCATATTATTTGATAAATGGGAAAATGTAAGGAGATGTTTTATTGGCTACCAGCACTTTGTTCATGTCATATTTCATCGTCACAATGCCGGTTGCAAGATCATTTGTAAAATCGTCCATCCCTCTTGACAGTGGAATGAAAGACGGAATCTGCGCTACGATATCGGCATCAGACACATTCGTATTGTTCAGCTGCTCTGTTTGTGACACCGGGAATTTGATACCCAGGTCCGTCATACGGCGGCCTTCTGCCATAAATATCTCCTGGCGCATGCGGTACAGCAGGTACAGCAAATCATCCTGCGTGGTGGCAGCATCCAGGTCGGTGGCTGTCACTTTTGTACCTGATACGGTATAAGCAGTGATATTTCCCGCCTTACGATTCAGTATATAGCCATTGCGGGTGCTATCCGCTGCATCAAATTTCACCCCTTCGGCAGTTACCGGGTAGTCCGTCCTGTTCCCTCCATTACGGGTTTCTTTGCTATCATCCAGCGATACGGTAGGTCGGTTGGCTATTACAGCAGTGAGCAGGTCTTTCAGGGTAGCACGGGCAGTACCCAGGTCATTGCCGGCAATCGCCGCTTCAGCTACAATCAGCCACGCTTCTTCTGCTTTCACAATGGTCACTGGTTTCTGATCGCCGGATGCTAACCCTGTATGATAATATTTAGGATCGAGGAAATCCAGTCTTGGCGAAGGTGCAAACTCATTGTAGGTAGAAGAAAATACATACGTCTGCATATCATTGGTCACCCCATTTGTTCCATCATATTTTACCTGTCTTAATAAAGTAGGAATATTCATCGTTGTCTTTGCGATGGCCACCGCACTGTCTGCATTGCCCAGGGAATAGAATGCACGTGCCTTCAGCAGTGTATAGGCCATCTGTTCCGTACTACCTGCTTTGGCCAGTGTAATAGCAGTATTCAGGCTGGCAATGGCCAGGTTCAGGTGTTCTGTTGGTGTGAGCACGCGCCCTTTTTCACTACCGGGCAAACCTACAAACAGTTCGCCACTCAGTATATGCGCATAGCCTACACTAAAATACATCTCTGCACTGTCTGCAGCAGTAGCCGTATTATCGCCCGGCAATACCTTGTTCAGGCCGTATTCCGCCATGGTACGCAATATGGCGATCTGTGACTGCATGTTATTCACATCCGTATCATAATAGTTAATCTGCGGAATGTCGAATACCTTACTGCTCTGTGTACGGTTGTTATAGTAATCGTCCGACACCAGTTCTGCACTTACCACTACCTGGTTCATAGTAAGCGCCAGCTGCCTGCGCACCCCATTTACCCAGCTGCTGGCTGCACCGGCATTGTCTACATATACATCATCAGTAATGTTCGGGTTCAGCACATTACAGGCACTGGCACCGAGTAAGAGGAATATAAAGAGTTTTTTCATCGTTTCCTGAATTAGAAGTTTAACTTTAAAGAACCCAGCCACTGCCGTGGTGAAGAATAAGTGGCATACGAAATACCGCCGGTGGTAGCACCGCCCTGGCCCTGTGCCGCACCACTGATGGTACCTTCAGGATCAAAGCTGGAAGCGCTGAAGTTCAGCGGGTTTACCGCCATAAAACCAATCACCACAGAACGTACCCTGTTATTCAGCACACTCCCTTTCAGCGTATAGCTCATACCGATCGTTCTTACTTTAATAAAGTCAGTTTTTTCTACAAAGCGGTCAGTGAAGTTCAGCCAGTTGGTACGGCCGTTCTTTGTAATCTCTGCCTGTGGAATGCCTTCGTTGGATGCGCTGTAATAGAAGCGGAACTGACGGTCGAAAGAGTTTGCATAGGCACCCTTCTGGTAGTCTGCATTCGCAAATACCTCCAGGTCTTTGAAGCGGAAGTTCAGCCCCATGCTGCCAAACAGGTTGGGGATAGTGGTACCCAGGTACTGCTGCGCAGTGGTAGATGCCAGTGTACCATCTTCAGCAAATACCCCTTTGTTTCCTCTCAGGTAACCAATGGCATACCCTTCCTGTACCACTGTCTGAATCGTTCTGGCACTAAAACCATTGATGTTGAATGCTGCCACACCACCACTGCTCTGCACTTTATTATACAGGGTATTGACAGAAGCGTTCAGGCGCAGGGAAGTATTTTTTGTTTCTACAGGTATCACCACGAAGTTGAATTCAAAACCCCGGTTCAGGATCTTACCTACATTGTAAAGCTGGGATTGCGACTGGCCGCTGGAAGGAGTAGCAGGCACATAAAACAGGGCATTGTTTGTCAATGAATGATAATACCCTGCGGATAACAAAATCCTGTCGTGCACAAAGCCCAGGTCGAGGGCACCTTCTGTAGTCTGTGTTTTTTCAGGCTTCAGGTTATCATTTCCCGGCTGACCAAAGTACGCCGCCTGTTCATTCAGGTAACCACTAAAGGCAATGGTGCGCTGGTTGGCAAAAGCAGTCGGCAGGTTTCCGGCTACCCCAAAGCTTCCCCTGATTTTCGCAGAAGAGATGACTTTGGAGAGGCCGTCAAACCATGGCTCAGCACTGGGAATATAGGACAATCCGATTTTAGGATAATATTGTACACCGATGTTGCTACCAAATGCCGGGTTACCATCACCTCTTACCCCCATATCGAGAAAGAGTTTATTTTTAAAGCCCACATTCTCCTGCAGGTACACACCGTAGTTAACTACTTCTAAATAATATTCATCACTTGTCTTGGTCGCAGCGCCGGTGATGATCTGCGCACCATCGCGGATGTTGCTGCCTACGTATTGAATCTGCTGGTCTTCGTTGCGGAAGTACTGGCCGCCGGCAGTAGTCACGAAAGAAAAATCCCGCCACTTGGCCTGGTACTGACCATTCAGCTCCAGGGTGATACCCATGTACTTTCTGTCGGTATTACTGATGCTACCCTGATCCACTACCATTGCATTGGTGGTGACAGACAGGTATTGATTGGTCGTGATCACCTGGTTGCGCATCACACGGTAGTCGATACCACCGGTCGCTTTGAACACAAGATCTTTGAGCGGGGAGTATTTAAAGACCTGTGATGTCTGGAAGCGGTTTACCTTTATACTGTTATTCTGCAGGCGTTCAGCCTCGTCTACATATTCCTTCATCTTCGCATAGCTGGCGGCAGACAATGTATCGATAATAGGGCTGAACTTGGGTCCGGTGATGGCACTTGCACCACTTTCCGCAAACCATAATCCTGTATATCCACCCTGGTTCCCGTTTCTATTACGCTTGTAATTGTTATTAATATAAGTGAAGCTGCTTTCGTACGTCACTTTCTTACCCAGTGCTGCACGGAACCCGCTGGCGAAATCTACCCGTTTGTTCCTGTTCTGATCATAGATCTGCACGCCCTGGTTGTTCATATAATTGCCGGAGAAGCTGTAACCAAAATTGTCTTTGCCACCATTGATAGCCAGGTGCTGTTTTTGGTAGAACCCATGCTGGAACAGCAGATTTTTGGTCCGTTTAAAATGCAGGAAATCGCCGGTAGGTGTTTCTACTCCCATTTGTGTTTCGGCAGTAACGTCTGTTCTGTCAGCTCCTCCTTTTTTTGTAAAGATCTGGATCACCCCGTTCGCTGCATCAGAGCCATACATGGTAGTAGCGGCCCCCCCGTTGATGTACTCGATCTTTTCAATATTGTCCATCGGAATGTCTGCGATAGAGCTTACAGCAGCCCCGGTAGCAGAACCGCCACCGAGTTTGGAAGCAGTGTTCAGGTTGTCCATTCTCACACCATCTACATAGATGATGGGTGTAGCGTTTACAAAAGCGGAATTTACGCCTCTTGCACGGATGATGGAACTCGCCCCTGCCTGACCACCTGTAAGGCGAATCTGGGCATTTGGAAGGCGTGATTGCAGGAGCTGGTCGATCCTGCCTGAAGGTGCCTGGTCCAGCTCTTTTGTGCCGATAGACACAATGTTCGACGACAGTCTTCTTTTAGAGATATCCTGTCCCTGACCGGTTACCACTACCTCATCCAGGCCCATACGATCCGTTTCCAGCTGAATATCCAGCGGGGTACCGGCTTTGTCACGTGTCAGGCTGCGTTCAATTCTCTTGTAGCCGAGAGAATAAATGACCAATGTGATCTGCTCCTGGTCTTGTGGAAAGCGCAGGGTGAATTTGCCATCTGCACCGGTAGCGGTTCCGGAAGAAGTTCCTTTAATACCAATGCTTACCCCGGGCAGCATTTCGCCGGTAGTTTTGTCACTTACTTTACCAGTGATGGTGATCTGCTGCATCAACAGGTATTTCTCCGAATAGGATACCTTGTTCAGCACGATATATTTCTCATTTATCTGGCGGGCGACTACCGGGTAGATATGCAGGATATCTTTCAGTACATCGCTCACAGATTTATTGTTTGCATGATAGCTGATTCTGCTGCTATCGGGAATATTGTCCTGGTTATACCCGATTACAAAAGCAGATTGCTTTTCGATGAGGGCCAGCACTTCCTTAATAGGCCTGTTATCGACCTGCAGGCTTACTTTCACCTCGTGCATAGACTGGCCGGAGCCGGTGGCTGCAAAGGAAATGACCGAAGAAAAGAGTATCAGAAAGCTCGTTAGTCTCATTTTCAGGGTAAATAGCTTTTTAAACAGGTTGTAATAACCTGAGAAAATTTTTCGCATCTTTGAAGTAGTTTTTAATGTGAGTTGAATCCGTTAAAAATGTGACGTACTGTTAGCAGTGCGTTATCCGGCCGGAAGTGTTGCAACCACTTCCGGCTTTTTAGTACTGCATACGCCGGTTTAATTTGTTTTTGGCACTTGAATCATCACCTGGTCTGATTTAATTGTGTATGTAATACCGGTCAGGCCGGCGAGTACTTTCAGCACTTTAGTAAGTGGTTCGCGGGAGAAACTGATTTTGTAATGCCCCCTGTTTTTGCCTTCTCCATTCACGACGACGGGTATATTATATTGCCGCTGCAGCTCCTGCCCTATTTCGGCCATGCTGCTATTATTAAAATGAAAGATGTTGTTGCGCCATGCACCCAACATTGCCGCATCCGTATCTGTAATATCGGAGGTACCGCTTGTGCGGTGGTGAACGAGCGATTTATTGGCTGTGAGGCATGCGGCCATTACCTGCCTGTTTGTTTCATCCGAGACCTTTACCCTGCCGGTACTTACACCAATGGCCCAGGTATCTTCTTCCGGCCAGGCACGGATGTTAAAGGAAGTACCCAGCACGGTGGTCTGAATACTTCCGGCATGTATAATAAATGGATGTAAAACATCGGTAGCAACGGTAAAAAATGCTTCGCCCGTGAGGGTGATAGCACGATCTTTCATACCAAAGTTGCCGGGAATCAGCAATGAAGTACCTGCGTTCATCTGTACGACCGTACCATCGGGCAAGCGGATCGTTTTCCTGCTGCCGGCAGGTGTGCTCACCAATTGATCTGCATTGACAGGGAGCGGTTTCTTTTTAGTGATAAAAAAAGGAACCGCTGATACCAGCAAAACGGCGATAGCTGCGGCATACCACCAGTATAGCTTGCGCACGCGTGCAGGTGGATGGATCTCCTGCAATACGCTGGAAATAATCTCGTCTTTCAGGCGTGCCTTATCATTTGCAGATAAAGGTGTTTCATTAAAAGAGTCGTACCATGCTTCTACCTGCGCGGCTTCGGCGGGTGTAGCCTTGCCCTGCAGGTACCGGGATAAAAGGAATTTTAGCTGTTGATTGCTCATAACACCCTATACATCTCTCTATGCGATAAGAAGTACCGGTGAAGTATGTTAAGGAATTATGAAGAGTATAATGAGGGCAACACCTGCAATATCGTTTTGCTCTTTCAGGTAAGTACGGAGGTAACGCAGGGTGATGGATATATTATTTTTTACGGTTTGTTCGGAGAGCGAGAGGCGCAGGGCAATTTCTCTGTTGGAGAGCTGCTGGTAGCGGCTCAGGCGATATGGCAGGCGAAGCCGGTCTGGCATGCGGTCCAGGGCATCATTGACCTGTTGTTCCAGTTCTTTTGTTTCGAGTAGTTCGAGGGCAGAGATAGTGGTTTGCTGGGGCACTGTTTCTGCAAAAAATTCTTCATTATGTATAGGGGTGTGCGGACGGCTGAAGTGATCTATGATGCAGTAACGGGCAGCAGTGAAGAGGTAGCTGCTGAGGCGACCATTTTCGTCAGGGGTGATGGTGTCGCGTTTTTTCCAGGTGGTGATGAAGATTTCCTGGAGAATGTCTTTTGTGTCGTCTTCCTGTTTCAGGCGGGCATGGATATGGGCATACAAATCTTCCCAATACCTGTTTACCAATGCAGTGAAGGCTTGCTGATCCCCAGTTTTAATTAACGCTAATAGCTGGCTGTCCGGATACTTTTCCATATTAGGGTACAAACATACTCACCGGATGTAAACTGAATATTAAGTTTAAAAAAGGGCCTCTGTAAAAACAGAGTGCCCCTTCATCTCAACATTCCAATAAGTTTTAAATTATTTAGAAATAACCAGTTTCTTTGTATATACCTGCGCACCACTCACCTTCAACACATATACACCGGGAATCAATACTTTGTTTACATTAATATTATGCTGACCTTTTACACCCTGTCTCCATACCTCTTTTCCCTGGGCATCATATATTGATATTATCAGTGCTTCTTCATTATCAAAGTTGAGTAGATTCACATTAAAAGAGGTAGCAGCAGGATTTGGATATATGACCACTTCTTTTGTGGTTGTTTTTGCAGCAGCAGCTGCTGCTGAGCATGCCACATTGCCTGTAAATGCCATCTGTGCATCTGTAAACTGTGTGTAAGTACTGTTTACATCTGTGTTAGATGCATCACTGGCACCCTTGCCATCGCAATCACTACGGCCATTATTCGTATGCGGCACCTGCAGGTACACACCTGCCGTACTACAACTACCTATTTCCGCATCGCCACCTACGGTCACGCCCGTACCAAACGTCACACCCCATTCCATGGCATCGCCTTTCACAATCGCATTGTTCGTTACAGTGCAATAGCTCAGCAAAGCATTGTCCGTGACCTGTGCAGTACCGGAGTAAGTGCCGTACCATACATTGGCATTGCCATTGATCACCACACTACCAGATACAGTTGCATTCTCCACCCATGCAAAACCATCTATCCTGGCTGTACCTGAGATATTGCTGGAACCCAGTACAATCGCATTAGGACCTACATAGGCCGTAGATGCCACCGTAGCGGTATTCGCTACCCAGCCACCGCCATTGGAATGTGTATGTCCATTTGTTTTGTAAGCCGCACGGAAAGTGCTCTGGTACCCTTCAGGTACTGCATTTGCAATGCGCAGTTCATAAGGATATCGTTTGATCTTTGGCCAGCCCGGTTCCCATACATAAGAAGTATGGGTAGTAGGCGCCCCCATCACTACCAGGTACAATTTTGACTCATTGCTGTTCAGTTGAAAACTGATTTCACTTTCATTGGCACTATTCAGGGTACCATAGCGGGAGATGGTGCCATCTGCCAGCGCGGTAACAAAGCCATACCGCCAGGCGGCGGTGCTGTTTACTTCAGTATGGCCTTTGAACTTGACGGTCACTAACCCGGAACTACAGGTGGGGTACAATGGGATGATATTATACCCGTAATCCTGCGGTGCAAAAGCATCTGGCACCACATAACGGCCCGTAGTGGCGCTGATGCGGGTAAGAATGGTATTCAGCCGCCATACATAATGTGGTTCACTGTTAATGAGGGCATCCCGCTGGGCACGGATAATACCACCAAAGCCATTCACCGTATAATCTGCCGTCGGTTCTCTTTTTACATATCCATACATAAAGTCGTTCAGCTGTGACTGGGTCCATCCTTTTAACCGGCGATAAGTGACTAACGGGTGTTCGTTGGCTACTGACTCCTTCCAGAGCCGGTTGACCATAGCGATGCCATCGAGCTGCTGGATGGTAAACAGTAGGCGGAAGGCATCGTAGTGATGGCGGGTGGAGCTATAGTGAAACATAGCTGTGCCCATCCACCGGGGCATATCGTCTGCCGCAAACCGGGGGTACATCTGGGTGCGCATGAAATTGGCATGGGTTTCCCAAAAAAAGCCGGCAGGTTCATAATTGACAAAACCACCACCGACAGTGTTTTCCTGGATGGAGATCATGCCCTGCAGGGAATGGGTGAGTTCATGACTGATCACCCCTCCATCGCGGGTAGCGTTGGGGTGCACCCACATAGCGCCAATGGTATTGTCGTACGTACCGCCAAACGCCCAGCCGGAGGGACCGTTTGTGCCCCAGGTGTCGTTCATAACAATGATGATCTTGTACTTGCCGAGGTTTTTAGTACTCGTGTCAGAACAAAACTTAATCTCGGAGATGTACTTCGTGTAAATCTTTTCGAGGGTGTCGCAAATGGACTGAGGGTTGAAGGCCAGGTTTGGGTCGGAATAACTGGCAGGGTCAGTGCCGACTACATTGCCCCAGAAGACAATGAAGTTCGCGGATTGATAAGACTTGCTATACGACCAGGTGTTCAATGGGGCCGATGAGAATTCGGTGGGGATAAATACCGACTTCTGGGCGGCAGCGATGCCTGTAATGAGCAGGCACCAGACTAACAGTACATGTGTTTTCATGGCGTGTGTTTTTAAATAGTAACTGGATTATAAGGAGTTATAGCATGAGGGTTTGCTATCGACAGGTTTTTATAAAAATAGGGGAAATGAGGGGGGTGGGCAGTACGGATATTAACAGGTTCTGGTCTTATCATAACTATATCATAACCTTATCATAAACAGGGTACCAATAGTACACCAAAAGGGCACTTCATTATCCCAGGGGATATTGAAGTGCCCTTTTGGTGACCTTATGGATTACTAGTGATAGTGAAGCTTTGATATGCTTTTACCCTCCCCTCTCAATACATTAAATAAAAATATATGTAGACTTTTTCTAAAACAAACCCTTCATTTTATTATATTGTATCAAGCCAGTATCAAACTTTATCAACCGCTTATGGGATTTTTGGACCAATATGACCTTTCCCCAAACATCTGGGATGAGATGTATGATAGAAAACAGATAAGAGAGCACTATCACAAAGTCTTTACTTCGCTGGAGCAATTCGACGTCAATGCCCTTCAGCAAAAAGACCGCCTTGCCGGCGAACTCTTTATGAACCAGGGCATTACATTTACGGTATATAGTGACGATGCCGGTATAGAACGGATATTCCCCTTCGATATCATTCCCCGCATCATTACCGGGCAGGAATGGGACCATATTGAACTGGGCATTCAACAGCGTTTAAAAGCCCTGAATCTCTTCTTAAAGGACATTTACAATGAACAGCAGATCCTGAAAGACAAGGTCGTTCCTGCAGCGCTGATTGCCTCCTGTCCCCATTATACCAGGGAGGTATTTGGTATCAAAGTTCCCCATGACATTTATGTACACATCTCCGGTATAGACCTGATCCGGGGCGAAGACGGCAAGTTCTATGTACTGGAAGACAATCTCCGCACCCCTTCGGGTGTGAGCTATATGCTGGAAAATAGGGAAGTCACCAAACGGATTTTCCCGGAACTGCTGGCATCCAGTCATGTGCGCAGGGTGAACAATTACCCCCTCATGCTCCATGAGATCCTTTTACAAATGGCGCCGGCACAGATTTCCAATCCAAGTGTGGTACTACTCACTCCCGGCATTTATAACTCTGCCTATTACGAACATGCTTTTCTGGCCCGTATGATGGGAATTACCCTTGTAGAAGGCAGGGACCTGGTCGTAGATAACCACAAAGTATATATGAAAACAACGGAAGGGCTGGAACAGGTGCATGTGATTTACCGGCGCATAGATGATGAATACCTGGACCCGCTGGTGTTTAAACCAGATAGTGCGCTGGGTGTGCCGGGGTTGATGAATGCTTACCGTATGGGGAATGTGGCGATTGTGAATGCCATCGGGAACGGGGTGGCCGACGACAAAGCAGTCTATGCTTACGTACCGGCCATGATACGGTATTACCTGAATGAAGAGCCGATCCTGCCCAATGTACCAACTTACGAAATGAGTGACCCGGAGCAGCGTAAACATGTGTTTGAAAATATAGAGCGCATGGTGATCAAGCGCACGAATCAATCAGGTGGATATGGCATGGTGATGGGCAATAAAGTCACCCCTGAAGAATGGGTGAAAGCAAAAGCCGCTATTGAAGCGGATCCCCGCAGCTTTATTGCGCAGCCGATCATCAAGCTCTCTACTGTACCTTGTTTTATTGACGGCACTTTTCAGGCCAGGCATGTAGACTTACGACCATATGCACTCTGCGGTCCCCAGGGCGTACAGATTGTACCGGGGGGCCTTACGCGGGTAGCCCTGCGCAAAGACTCCCTGATCGTGAATTCTTCGCAGGGCGGAGGCAGTAAAGATACCTGGGTTATTGACTAAAACATTAATATAGATCGTACATGCTAAGTAGGATTGCGGATTCACTGTTCTGGCTGGCCCGGTATATGGAAAGGGCCGAAGGTTTACTAAGAGTAACGTCTACACATTATCTTCTTTCTCTCGACAAAGATGTGAATGGTGCCCTCACCTGGCAATCAGTGCTGGAAACCTTCACGACTGCTACGCCTGCGGATATTGAAGCGGCCAAAACCCAGACTGCAGAGGCGCTGAAATTGTTGCTGACCAGCAATAGCAATTCCAACTCACTAAAGGTGATCATCAGCAAGGCAAGGGAGAATGCGAGAGGTATCCAGGATTATATTACCAAAGAAGTGTGGGAGGAAGTGAATTCCTTTTATCACCTCATCAATCAGCCTACACTGGACAAGCGTCTTTCCAGTTACGAAGCGGCAGATATGCTGGATCTATTTACAAGACATAGTGTCTTATATACCGGCATTACAGATATTACCATGGCACGCGGTACCGGCTGGGCGTTTATGAATTTAGGAAAATACATTGAGCGGTGTTTTGAAACCATCGTGCTGACCAATAAACATTACCAGCTCAATCATTACAAGATTCATGAGAGCAGGGATATCATGCAATGGAGGCAGCTGCTCATGTCACTTTCCGGATATGAACTGCATTTGAAGACATATCGCTCTTCTGCGGATAATCATGATGTATTGCACCAGGTATTGTTCAATGAAGATTTTCCCCATTCAGTGGTATATTCGTTAGGCCGCATTGACCGGCATCTGCAGGATGTAACAAAGCGAAATTTTTCAGAAGAAACCGCTGCACTGATGCGCTGTTTCGGCAGGTTATTCAGTAAGGTAAAACATACCGACCTGGATAGTTTGAACAATCATTCCTTACATCCTTACATGGAAGACCTGCGGGGTGAGGTATCGCACTTTACCAAACTGCTGAGTCAACAATTTTTTTCTTACGCATAAGTGTTTGCTATATGCCGATTTTCAGAATTCATCATATTACAAGGTACGAATACGACAGACCGGTCAAAGAAAGTGTGAACGAAATAAAAATTTTTCCTTCGCAATGTCCGGGGCAGGAAGTATTGCAGCATGACCTGTCTATCACAGGGCATCCGGATGTGCAGACATTTACGGATTACTTTGGGAATAAGACAGGCGGGTTCAATATACTGACCGCACACAAGCTGCTAAAAATAGAAAGCAAATTACTGGTAAGAACCACAGCTACCTCGCAGTTGCAGCTGAACTTTCACTCTGGCTTTGAGCAACTGAAAGAGGAAATGGCGGGGGATTTACAATTGCTGGAAATGGCGATGACAGCGCCTATTGAAGCACAGGAGGTGATTCAAAATATTCATGCTGATATTTACGAAAGGGGGAAAAGCGTAGCCGCTTTAGTGGAGCATTGTAGTGAATACATCTTCCGGCATTTCAAATACATCAAAGGGATTACGAATATTGAAACGACGGTAGATGAAATTTTGCAACACAAGGCGGGTGTATGCCAGGATTTTGCGCACCTGATGTTGCAGATATTGAGGAGTTGCCAGATTCCCAGCAGGTATGTGAGTGGATATATTTGTCCGAATAAGGATGGATTGAGAGGCGAAGGTGCTACGCATGCATGGGTAGAGGTGTATATACCGGGAACAGGTTGGGCCGGGATTGATCCGACTAATAATGTATGGGTCACTAATAAACATGTAAAACTGGCTGTGGGTCGGGATTTTAGAGATTGTACACCTGTGAAGGGCACCTTTAAAGGACCAGCAAAACAACAGTTATCTGTATTTGTAGCGGTGGGGTATGAAGACGGGTATGTATTTGAAGAATTGAATAATGTACACCTGCAGGGGCAACAGGAGGAA
Source organism: Chitinophaga sp. (assembly GCF_039596135.1). GTDB lineage: Bacteria > Bacteroidota > Bacteroidia > Chitinophagales > Chitinophagaceae > Chitinophaga. The sequence goes on along the minus strand of NZ_JBCNKH010000007.1, from coordinate 83,118 downwards.
ACGCCCCGGGAAGAAGGGGAAAGCGCTGGCCAGCAATAAGGCCGTGGCGTTAGCCGGCCACAGGCGTCCATCCTCCCCGGGTGCCATTCCCCCGAGGGCGGAAGAATTTTACCGTAGGTAAAATTTTTCCGCCCGCCTGAAGATTAATTAAGTACCGGGCTTTGCACTGCTACTTTTCCTTTTCCAAAGAAGTAATACGCAGGAATTCCTAACAAAACTATCAGCAATCCCGGCCAGGTATTCTCCCACTTATACACCAGCAAAGACAGGCAAATAACCGTCGCGGCTATAATATATAGCATGGGTATAAACGGGTATCCAAATGCCTTATACGGTCTTTCCATTTCGGGTCTTGTGCGCCTTAACCGGAAGATACCTGCAATCGTGAGAATATAAAAGATCAATACCACGAAGATCACATAATCCAGCAACTGCCCGTACCGCCCACTCAAACACAACAAAGAAGCCCATATACACTGGCTCCACAATGCTTTGCCCGGCACCGCATTCTTATTCAACAATCCCATTTGTTTAAAAAACAGCCCATCCTTTGCCATGGTAAAACAGACCCTGGCTCCTGACAGGATCAACCCGTTCACACAACCAAACGTAGACACCATCAGCAACACCGCAATAATCATGGTACCGTTATTCCCAAAGATGCGTACCGCAGCCGCCACCCCTACCCTGTCATTCTCCGCAAAGGCAATCTCATGCAAGGGTAATACCGCCAGGTAAATCAGGTTAGTAGCAATGTAAATCATCGTTACCAGCAAGGTGCCGAAGAACAAACTGCGCCCGATATTCCGCTCAGGGTTTTTAATCTCCCCTGCTATAAAGGTCACATTGTTCCAGCTATCACTGCTAAACAACCCGCCTACCATACTCGCTGCTATGGCGCCTAACACTGCAAACCCGGAATAAGATATCAGCTGTGCAGGTTCCAGTTTATTAAACCCAAACCCACTCTGCCAGTTCGCATCCCATACCTGCTTATTTGCCGCAAAGCAGCCAAACACAATCAGTGCCAGCAATGCGACGATCTTGGTCAATGTAAAAATCGTCTGAATTAACTTCCCTTCTCTCACGCCCCGCGTGTTCACAAACGTGAGAAATATAATCAGCAAAATAGACGTGACCTGTGCAGCAGAAATTTTTACAAACCCCAGGTCTGCCAGGACGTGCGTTTCACTCAGCACCGGAAACCGAAAAGCTGTGAACCGCGCAAATGCTACTCCCACCGCGGCGATGGTACCCGCCTGTATGACCGTAAAAAAGCTCCACCCAAACAGGAACCCTGTCAGGTCATTGAAAGCTTCTTTCAGGTATACATACTGGCCGCCGGCATGGGGAAACATGGCACTCAACTCACCATAACTCACAGCTGCTGTAATGGTGAGTACCGCTGTAATAATCCATATCAGTATCAGCCAGCCGGCCGAGCCTACATTGCGGGTGATATCGGCACTCACGAGAAAGATCCCGGAGCCGATCATGGATCCTGCTACGATCATTGTAGCATCGAGCAGGCCAAATGAACGTTTAAATGATTTTGGTTGATCTGACATAGCTGTTTTTTATCTGGTAAATTCGTTATCGACCAGTCTCCATATTCCTAACGGGTTTGATTTCTTTAATGCATCGGGCAACATGCTATCTGTAAAATTCTGAAAACATACCGGTCTTACCCAGCGGCGAATAGCACTGGTACCTACACTGGTAAAGCGACTATCGGTTGTAGCCGGATAAGGGCCACCATGCACCATAGCAGCGCATACTTCCACACCTGTAGGTGCATTGTTCAGGATGATCCTGCCGGCTAAAGTGGCCTGCAATGCGATCAGTGATTTGTAAATAGTAGTGTCCTTATCGGTACCGACTACTGTGGTGGTGAGTTGTCCCTTCAAACTTTTGAGTACCTGCTGCAGTTCTTCTTCATCGGCACAGGATACCAGCAATGAATATGGACCAAACAGCTCTTCTGCCAGGTGCGGATTTTGTAAAAACTCAACCCCAGTCGTGCGCGCTACGGCTGGCCAGGCTTCAGTTTCGGCAGGTTCAGGGGTTTGTCCTACCAGGGTCACGGCTTCCAGGGAGAGCATATGGGCCCTGCCTTTTACATAGGCCGCATGGATACCAGTGTGCAACATTTTTGCAGGTACACTGGCGGAGATGGCACCACCCAGCATATGCGCAAAATTGTCTAACGCATCGCTTTGTATGCCGAGCAGTAAACCGGGGTTGGTACAAAACTGGCCCATGCCCAGGGTAATGCTTGCCGCAAAGGTTTGTGCCAGTTGCGGGCCCTGCGTGAGCAATGCATCCGGGTAAAAAACAACCGGGTTTACGCTGCCCATTTCTGCAAAGACCGGGATCGGTGTTTCTCTTTGTGAAGCGTATTGTAATAAAGCTTTACCTCCATTGAAAGAACCAGTGAAGGCCACACCAGTGGTAGCAGGGTCCATCACTAATTGCTTCCCTGTTTCATAGCCCGCATCAGCTACGTGCTGCACGGTATAGGCAGGGAGGCCCGTCTTTTCAATGGCATTGGCAATGGCCTGCCAGGCTAATAAAGAAGTGCGCGGATGTGCAGGATGCCCTTTCACTACTACGGTGGCACCGGCAGCGAGGGCACTGGCAGTATCGCCACCTGCGGTAGAAAATGCAAAAGGGAAATTGCTTGCGCCAAATACGACTACCGGGCCTACAGGCAGTAACATCCTGCGCAGATCAGGTCGGGCAGGAGTATTTTCCGGCCGGGCCGAGTCGATGACAGCTTCTACCCAGCTACCTTCTTTGATCAGGTCAGCAAATAATTTTAACTGGTTGGTGGTGCGGGTCAGTTCTCCATTGAGGCGGGCAGCAGGCAGATTGGTTTCTTCGCCGGCTGTCTCTACCATGATGGCTCTTTGCGATTCCAGTTCTGTGGCGATGGTTTCCAGGAATGCAGCACGTACAGCAGGGGTCACCTGACTGTACGTTTCAAAGGCCTGTGCGGACTGCTGCATAATCTTTTGTATCTGCATGCGGTATGATAGATTGAAATGTTAATATTTGGGCAACGTCGGTCTGTTGGCCAGCGCAGTATTGATCACGGCGAGGATCTGTTCTCTCTCCTTCCCTTCCAGTGGCAGGCGGGGTGCTCTGACAGTTTCGGAGCCGAGCCCTACCTGTTGTTCAGCCAGTTTAATATACTGTACTAATTTAGGATGTAAATCCAATTCAAGCAAGGGCAGGAACCAGCGATAGATAGCCAGGGCTTCCTGGATTCTGCCTGCTTTGGTGAGGCGGTATACAGCCACTGTTTCTTCAGGGAAGGCACATACCAGTCCACCTACCCAACCATCGGCACCCAGCATTATTTCTTCCATAGCTAACGTATCTACCCCGCAAAGTATTTTGAAGCGGTCGCCAAATCGATTTATCATACGGGTCACATTAGAAACATCCCGGGTAGATTCTTTAACGGCCTGTACATTGGGGAAAGCGCTCAGTTGTTCGAAGATGTCCAGTGTTACTTCGATCTTATAATCTACAGGATTATTATAGATCATGATTGGCAGGTCAGTCGATGCGGCTACGGTTTTGAAGAAGGTAGCGGTTTCTTTTTCATCGCTTTTATAGCGCATGGGAGGCAGCAGCATCAGACCTTTTGCACCCCATTTTGCGGCAGCTTCTGCCTGTTTTACGGCTTCGGCAGTGGCACCTTCTGCAATGTTGAGTACAACCGGGATTTTGCCCTGCACTTTTTCAACAGCATACTTTGTAAGGGTTTCTTTTTCAGCGATGCTGATGGTACTGGCTTCACCCAGTGAGCCACCGAGGATAACGCCATCGATACCGGCTGCTACCTGTGCATCCAGATTTTTGCCAAACAGAGGGAGGTCCAGTTCATCTGATGGTGTAAACTTGGTGGTAAATGCAGGAAATATTCCTTTCCATTCAATAGCCATAGACTGTATATTTTTTTTTCAAAAATATCTACTAGGATGTAAGGGGGCCGCTCTGATAGTAATCAATTATTCGTGAATTTTAACCTCTTTGACTGAGGGGTGGCTGCAATGCCCGCTGTGCGCAGATCTCCACATATTGCGCCGGCATGCGCCCGGGTTCGCGGGGGCGGAAACGCGGTGCTGTGAGCAGGTGGAAATACCGTTAATCCGGATTTTAGCCATCATTGCCCGGATATTAACCGGTATAAGTTTAATATTATGAAATTTGGGTTAAAATATGTAATATTGAGTGGACGAAATTTTAATTGTGTATTTAACACTCATTTCCGCCCGACAGACGGGACCAACCAAAATACTTTAGATTTAGCGCTACTGACGAAGGGCCTTTTTACATTTTACCTGTAAACCATTTTTGCAAGTACCTGCTTGCGGTGACTTTAAATTACTTTACGATGAAAGTGTTACAGTTTACTATACCTGTTCCGCTGGACAAATCGATCATTGTTCAAAAAGACGTATTGCCTTTTTTCTATCCGCATTTACACAGGCACCAGGAGATCCAGATGAGCTGGATCCAGCAGGGTGAGGGGACCCTGGTAGCGGATAATAATATGCATGCATTCAGGCCGAATGATATATTCTGGCTGGGAGCGAATCAACCGCATATCTTTAAAAGCGAGGCGTCGTATTTTCAGCCAAAGAGCAGGAAGAAGATAGTGGCATTGGCGATTTTCTTTAATCCAAATGGGGAGCTGGCTTCGCTGTTTAACCTGCCGGAGACGAAGTTGCTGAAGAACTTTATTTCGCAGAGTCAGTCGGGGTTTAAGGTACCACCTGCGTATACAGCGGAGGTGAGTAGCAAGATGATGCAGATTACGAATAGTAGTGGCACGGATCAGTTATTGCAGTTTGTAGATTTATTGAAGCAGCTGTCAGGGTATGCGGATATGACACCGCTGGCTACGGCACAGAAGACGCAGCTGGTGAGTGAGCATGAGGGGATCAGGATCGGGAATATCTATAATTATATTATGCAGAATTATGATAAGCCGATTACATTAGAAGATGCGGCGAAGCAGGCGCATATGACACCGCAGGCTTTTTGCAGGTTCTTTAAGAAGCATACTTTGCATACGTTTGTTTCTTTCTTGAATGAGGTGCGGATTAATGAGGCGTGTAAGAAGCTGACGGATGGGGCGTTTGATAATATTGCCACGGTGGCGTATACGTGTGGGTTTAATAGTATTACGAATTTCAACAGGGTGTTTAAGACGGTGACGACGCAGTCGCCGAGTGAGTATATGACGAGTTATTTTCAGAGTGTATAAAAAAACAAACCCGCCTGTTACGGCGGGTTTGTTTTTTGACCTAAATTATCTTCCTAATAATAGTCCATTTAATTTTCGAAGTTCTTTTTTGTAAACAAAAACCAGGATTAATATAAAGCCGATTGTTACCCAGGTAAATTTTATCCATCGCCGGCCGGGGGCATCTTTATTAAATTCGACAAAATTGGTATTGGGTATGTGGTATACTTCTATTTCGCTTAGCTCTTTTAACCGATTATATTCACCTGTGATAGTCGATTCCTGAAAGGTCTCGCCCTGGTAGCTTAAGGTTACCCAACAGGTTTGGCTTCTGCCACCGCCGAGACGAACATTATCTATATGCATTGTGACCAATTGCGCATCTTCTCCTCTTACGTATTGAATACCTAACCATATGTGGCCTATCAGGCAGACTATGATCAGCAGAAGTATGTTGATCTGTGGCTTGCCCCATTTAGGTTGGTCGGTTCTGGTTCGCTGTCCGGGTATGCTGATGGGAGGTCTTCTTTTCTTTTTCATGGGTCATGGTCTTACGTGGTGGCGTTGGTGGCGTCTCCTGCGGAGTCTTGCCATCCTTACTTTTTCTTTTCTTTTTTTCTCATTTTTCTTATCTATCTTCCAGGCAACAATCAACATTCCTATCACTAGCAGGATAATTATACCTCTTACTAATAAGGGCGACTTCCTTTGTTCATCTTCATACAGGATCACACTTTCATCCGGCAGATATTTCATAGTCACTTCATCATCGATCTGATGCGTATTATAAAACACTTCACTCACTCTTCTCATTCTTTGCACTCCGGCCCCTTCAAATTCTGCATAAAAATCAATTCTTCTCCGCGATCTTGTAATTTGATATAAGTTAGTGATCTTTGTGCTGATAGGAACGCCCCTGGTGGCTACCCTAAATTTAGCAAGGTCCGTCTGCAATTCCATACAAGCCAGTAAAAGTACAAGAACGCTGATGGCTAATACCAACCGAAAGAAGATCATATTTTTCATGGTTGGATTTTTTTAACGCCCGGTCTTAATACAGTCAGCTAAAACGGTGGTCATCTTGTCCCTATAGATGAGCTGACAGGCAAACAAACAACATAAAAAAATGCCCCAGGTATAATATTTCATGATAAAGGAAATTTATAGAAAAGCATGGAGGTCTTCATCGACCTCCATGCTTTTGCCCTACAATTTAATAAATTTCCTATTTATCCTCTTCTCTCCATCTCTAAACTGTATAATATAAGTACCCGGCGTCAGCCTGCTCACGTCGATTTTACCACCTTCTGAACGCAGGTAGCTGCTTTGTCCGCTGGCTACGTTCACTATGGTAAAGAGGCCGTCGCTGGCTATTCCGCTAATGTTAAGGTAATTGTATACCGGGTTCGGGTAGATCTTCAACGACTTTTGCGGTGTGGTAGTCGTGTAATTAGTTAACCTTGCGGCGCTGTTGCCGTATACTTCCAGTTCGAAAATAGAGTAACCATAACCTGTGGTTCTGGCTGTACCGTAAATTCTTACGTAACGACCCGCAGCTGTTAAACCCGTGTGATCGTTAATGAGATCATTATTGCCGGTCACAGTTTTTACTGTATGCCAGTTGCCAACGGTATCTGCCACCTGTACGAGGTAGTCTTTGCCTTTGGCATTTTCCCAGGTAATTTTCACTTCACTGATATTATACCTTGCCCCCAGGTCTACATAGATCGAGGAAGGATCTTCGAATGCGCTGGACCAGCGGGTATTCAGATCGCCATCTACTGCTGCGGAACCAGGCATGGTCACGGCGTTTTCATTGCCAGATACCACTACGTTTTTATTCAGTGCCAGGTTAGCACTGCTGCCATTGCTTACGGTAATGCTTACCGGGATGGAAGTAGCCGTGAGCCCAGCATTGTCTGTAGCTTTGGCAGTGAGGGAGTAGCTGCCGGCTGGTACGTTTGCCCAGGTAAAGGTGTAAGGCGCATCGGCATCCTCTCCTATCTTAGTGGTACCCTGGTAGAATTCTACATTGGTGATGGTGCCGGTAGAATCTGAAACTGCAGCATCTATTTCGATGTTATCGCCTGCGGAGAATGTAGTATTGTTCGCAGGAGCACTCAGGCTGATCACCGGCCCTTCTACACTGCCCGCCAGTGCAAAGGTGAGATAGTTGACATTGAAGTCTGTCGCATCCAGTGATACGCGCAGTACTTTCACACCTTTGGTCAATACAGGTGTAGTGATAGCAACCGTTTGCCATGCCTGGAAGCCACCAGTAGTTGGTACAGTGATATTGCCGGAGATGTTCTGACCATCCAGTTCTATGTGCATGGTCTTCGCGGCACCAGGGTTAGCTACACGCACAGACAATGTGTATTGAGCAGCCGTCGTCACATCTATCGTATATTCCAGCCACTCTCCTGCCGCTACATAGCCAATATTAAAGCCACCTTCGGAACAGTTCTCAAGGTCCACATCTTCGGTGGTACGATATTGATTGCCCGCATTGCCGGTGGAGTTGTCATGGTAAGCAATGCCTTCACCACCGAGGTCGAAGTTTTCAATTTCGATCTTGCCGGGAATAGGTGTAGGAGTGGCGAAATATGGATTCTGCAGGTTCGCACCGAGGGCATAGTTTGCCGTGAAGGTGCTGTCTTTTGCAGGCACGCGGATCGTTTGACTGGCAGCACCACCATTGCTCCAGGAAGCGAATTCGTAGTACTTGCCGTTCAATACCTGTGGCGTAACGGCTTCCAGGGCGATCGGTGTATTGACCACAAGTGTCTTTGTGAATGGCGCCGTGTTCTGTGCACCAAGTATAAGTTGTAACCCGGCGATGTTAGCAGCCGCGGTAATATTTACTTTATTAGGAATGATATCCAGTGAATCCACACCGGTACGGCCCTGTGAGTCACTTACAGTGAGCAGGATGCGTAACCATACATTCGGAGAAGTTTCACCGCCATTGTCGGCAACAAAGGTGCCAGAAGTTACCCCATTGGGCACAGCAGGACCAGGGTGATAGTGTAAATTGCCCGGACCATCCTGGTGATAGAAACGTACTTCCCACTGATATTTACTGGCAGGAATGGTGCCGTCTTCTGCATCTGTAGCTGTAGCTGCAAAGTGAACGGTATCGCCTACATTCCAGGTGAGTGTAGACAGTGGTGCGGAGATGTGTGGCACGGGGCGTGCATTGAATGGCAATACGGTGAGCTTTGCATTGTCACTGGTATCCCGGCCTGCACTGTTGCTTACAATACAGCGATAATTAGCTGAATCAGCAGCGGCAACAGCTGCAATCACGAAAGTATCGGCAGTAGCGCCGGCAATGTTTACGCCATTCTTTTGCCATTGGTAAGTTAATGGTAAAGCACCGGAAGAGGTGACGGAGAATGCAACAGGATCGCCGGTCACAATAGACTGGCTTTGCGGCTGATTCACGATCAGGGGCAATTGAGTGGTATCGTATTCAAGGCGATACAATGATCCGCCGTTACCATAATATACAAAGTAAATATTACCATCCAGCCCTACACTGGTGCCTAATACACTTCTGAAACCGGTGGTAGAAAAAGTCGTAGCACCAGCCCCGGGATTGGTAGCATCTACACTTTTAAACCAATCCGCACACCAGTCGGAGAAGTAAAAACGATTCTTGTATTCAACCGGATACCTTGTATTCGTTGGATTGAAGAACACACCAGAAGTGATAGCACAACCCCAGCCATCATGCGGATAAGCAAATACAGGTGCAATGGTAGAATCAGGTTGTTCCGGACCAGACTGCCCTTTGCCATCCCAGCCATAGTTATAATGTTTGGCAGCATCCGGGGCAGTGACGTCGTCAATCTCTTCATAGTTACCACCTACATTGACCACAAATATTTTTCCGGATACAGGGTCCAGTGCCATTTTCCATGGGTTGCGCATACCGATGGCCCAGATGCTTCTTTGCTGGCGGGAAGCATTGGGGGTATTGTAATATGGATTACCCGGAGCAGGCTGCCCATTGTCGGTGAGACGCAAAATTTTTCCGCGATAGGTATCCAGTTTGGTAGCTTCTGCAGGAGAATTACTTTCTCCGATAGCTACATACAGGTAATTGTCTTTGAAGAGGATGGCACCACCATTGTGAAAGCCATTGATGATAGGATCGAATTCCATAATGCGGGTCGTGTCTGTAACCTGGTTGGCAGCGTTGATGGTAACGCGGTCCAGGTAGTGCACGGTACTGGCGGCATTGGTGTAGAAGATATAGAACTGACCATTGGTGGCAAACTGCGGGTGCAGTGTGATGCCTAACAGCCCCTGTTCATTTGCAGTAGTAGTCGATACAGCGTGTACGATGGAGACAGTACCGTTTTGATAGACTTTTACATTGCCGCCACGTTCGGCAATAAAGATGCGGCCATCAGGTGCATGGGCCAGGGCAGTGGCTTCGTTGATGTTATTGCCTGAGAGCTGTTTGAGCACAAATGCAGATGGCAATTGACTATAAGCAGGACTGGCATAGAGAAACACCAACATTAAAATGGTGAGTAGGTTTTTCTTCATGTATAGGATTGTTGATGAATGAATATAGGAGGATATATTTAAGGCATGGTTTAGACTTGTCTTCGTTAATGGCGGTTGTAAAATAAGAAAGATATTGGATAACGTGTCAGGGGAATGTAAAATGCCGGTAAGTACCGGCATTTACGCAGAAAAATGATGTAGATATATGTTATAAGTATCCCGTTAATTTCTATCAGGTGGTGTTACTCCTAATAAATTCTTCACAAAGAAATCCCGCTTTTTCATTCTGCCATATGGTCCGCCATCACTATGCCCCATACCGGGTACCACCAGCAGATCGAAATCTTTATTGGCTTTGATAAGGGCATCTACTACACGGTAGGTAGATTCAGGAGGTACATTGTTATCTGCCTCGCCTACGATGAGGAGGAGTTTACCTTTGAGTTTGCCGGCATTGGTTACATTGGACTGAGCGGCGTAGTGCGGGCCTACAGGATACCCCATCCATTGTTCATTCCACCATTGTTTATCCACACGATTGTCGTGACAACCGCAGGACGATACAGCAGCTTTGTAAAATTCAGGATGGAAAAGCAGCGCACCTGCTGCATTCTGGCCACCGGCAGAAGTGCCATAGAGACCTACACGGGTAGTATCTACATAAGGATATTTACCAGCAAGGGCTTTGATCCACAAAATACGGTCAGGAAGACCTGCATCAGCCAGGTTTTGCCAGCATACGTCGTGAAATGCTTTGGAACGGTTAGCGGTGCCCATGCCATCAATCTGTACCACGATAAAACCTAATTCTGCAAGACTTTGCATTTCGCCAAATGTCATAAAGGTTTTGGGTACGAAAGCATCCTGCGGGCCTGCATAAATATTCTCAATGACAGGGTACCTGCGGGTACTGTCGAAGTTGCGGGGGCGGCATACTATGCCCCATATATCAGTTTGCCCATCGCGGGCCTTAGCAGTGAATACTTCGGGCATGCGCATGCCGGTAGCGAAATAGTCGTGTAGGTCTGCTTTTTCTACTTCCATAATTTGCCTGCCATCAATCGTGCGATGCAGGGTGGTAACGGGCGGTAAGTCAGGACGGGAATAGTTGTCGAGATAGTACGTTCTGTCAGGAGAAAAGCTAAGGTTATGCTGGGCGTTTTCTTTTGTGAGAGCAACAAGATGAGTGCCATCGAAACTGATCCGATAATAGTGAATATTGTAAGGGTCTTCGCCGGGGTTCATGCCGCTGGCTTTGAACCAGATTTCTCTTTTCTTTTCGTCTACACTGTCGATGTCGCGTACCACGTAGGGTCCTTTGGTAATTTCGTTTTTAATAGTACCCTTGATAGCATCTACCAGGTATAAATGATACCAGCCATCTTTTTCGGAGGACCAGATAATTTCATTGGTAGATTCGAGGTAGTGGGTAAAGATGCGGGATTCGTAAATGAAGGTCTTTGTTTGTTCATCTACCAGGTTGCGGGTATTGCCATTGGCAGCGTCTACTTCTATGATGCGGAAACGCTGGTGACCACGGTCTGCTTTTTCGTAAGTAAAATAGCGGGGGTCGTCTTTGCGCCAGCGCAGGTAAGGCTTGCCGAGAAAATCGTAAAGGGGTGTGTTGACTTTGGTGGCCTTTTTATCCGCCGTGTTAAAAATAAACATTTCGAACGAGGTGAAAGGGTCACCGGGTTGTGCATATTCTTCTGTATCCAGGCGGGCACGGGTCTGATCAGGGAGCGAAGAAAGTAAGTGGTGAATAGATTTTATTTTTTCAGGACGAATGCGGTAGCCGACAAAGTACTTGCTATCAGGAGACCATTTCAGTGCACCGTAGGGTTGATCGATATTGCCATCGGTGGTGAGCTGCATGGAATCAGTAGCGCCGGCAGCTTTGAGGAAGACATTGCCGTTTTGAATAGAGGTGATCCATTCCTTGTTTGGAGAGGTAGTGTCAGAAGCGGTGTTGTCATCGTGAAAGAACCAGCGGGATACTTCACGGAAGTTCGTTTGCGGGATGGTAGTAGCAGGTGTTTTGGCCGGTGTGCACTGGCCGTTTTTATATTCGTACCATTGCTCTTTGATAGCGAATTTGAGTGTGTTTTTATCAATGATCAGATCAGTGATGGGCAGATGTTTGCTATCGTATATTTTCAATGCTGCTGCAAGTTTTTCGTGATCGAATGCAGGGGCTTTGGTGCCTTTCACAGCATCTACGAGGATGAATTCAACCGTGCTGTCTGCCAGGTAGTTTTTGTACCAGAATGATTTATTATCAGCCTGCCAGTGAGGTTTGACAGTGAGTTTATAAGCTTTGCCACGAATGATGGAATCGAGATGGGCCGCTTGCTGGTAAGCAGTTTTTTCTTCAGCAATGGATGGCTGATAGGGAGGTAAGGATTGGGCCCTGGCAAATGCAGGGAATAAGATGATCAGCAGGAAAATATTTTTCATAAGGATAAATTTAAGGGATGCACGGTCATATGGGTTTGCGGATTTTAGCTTTTTGTGAGCGAATGTTATTATCTTGGGGCTCCTAAATTTTCACGAAATATGAATGCTTATGTACCTGCTGGTGACCGGTATGAATCCATGCAATATAACCGTTGCGGGAAAAGCGGCATCAGGCTCCCGGCTATTTCGCTGGGGCTGTGGCACAACTTTGGTTCCATAGATACTTTTGAAAACGGCAGAAAGATTGTACGCCGTGCCTTTGACAGGGGCATTACCCATTTTGACCTGGCGAATAACTATGGGCCTGTACCTGGTTCGGCAGAAGAGAATTTTGGGAATATCCTGAAAAAAGATTTTACCGGGCATTTAAGGGATGAACTGATTATTTCTACCAAGGCAGGTTATCTTATGTGGCCTGGTCCCTATGGTGAATGGGGTTCCCGGAAATATATGTTATCCAGCCTGGATCAGAGTCTGAAAAGGATGCAGCTGGATTATGTAGATATTTTTTACTCTCATCGTCCGGATCCTGATACACCGATAGAAGAGACAATGGGGGCGCTGGATACGGCTGTGAGACAAGGGAAGGCGCTGTATGTAGGTTTATCGAACTATACAGCAGAACAGACAGCGGCAGCGCTAGCGGTATTGAAATCACTTGGTACGCCTTGTTTGATTCATCAGCCCAGGTATTCTATGTTTGAGAGATGGGTAGAGAATGGCTTGCTGGATGTGCTGGAAAGCAATGGTGTGGGATGTATTCCTTTTTCACCGCTGGCGCAGGGATTATTGACAGACAGGTACCTGCATGGTATTCCGGAGGGATCGAGAGCGAGCAAGCCGAGTGGGTTCCTGAAAGCAGAGCAGATAACGCAGGAAAAGCTGGATAAGATCAATAAGCTGAATGTAATTGCACAACGGAGAGGGCAGTCCCTGGCCCAGATGGCACTGTCATGGTTACTGAAGGATAGGAGGATTACGACCGTATTAATTGGCGCGAGTTCTGTGGAGCAGCTGGATAATAATTTAGGGGCGTTGGAGAATTTGAGGTATACGGTGGAGGAGCTGGAGGAGATAGAGGGAATACTGAAGTGAGGTCAGATTGAACCGTGTAGCATTCGAAAGGATGATATCCTGCTAAGTTATATAGGCTCCCCGGGTATTCCCCGGGGAGTCGTTTTTTTTACAGGTAAAAATGGAAGCTATCGCCTCTCAGGCCGACTCTCATCGCTTCGAGGGAAATGACTTCATGCGCAGATATATTGCCCAGGTTGGCATTGCAACCTATCAAACGAAGGAAATACAGCTGCTGATCTTTACGTGGCGCTTCCCAAATAATATTCTCTCCCGGGATCTTTGTGAGGATCTCCTGCACCAGCCCTTCTCTTACTTCACCAGAGTCACGGTACAGCCCCACCGTACCCTGCTCTCTTGCTTCGGCGATTACATAAGCTGCACCGGCATCCATTTCTGCCTTCATGAGTTCAATCCATTTGTAAGGCGGTGTAATGTGCTCACGATCTTTATCTTTGGAACCTACTTCACTTAGTACAGTGCCGAGTTTAGCCAGTTTTTCTATATAGCCGCATTTTTCAGCGTGTGGGATATCGAGTGATCCGTCGGATACTTCAAAATATTTGATACCATATTCCTTCGCTACATTCAGGTAGTCATCGAACTGGTTGCGGATGATAAATGCTTCGAGCAGTAAACCTCCGAAATAGACAGGTACGTTGAAGGAATGGAACAGGTCTATTTTCTCCTTCAGGTTCGGCGTTACGTAGGCCGTACCAAAGGCGAGCTTTACCATATCTACATGGGGTGCTGTAACGGATAAGAAGTCTTTAGTGTCTTGCAGGCTCAGTCCCTTGTCTGTTACCATTGTGATGCCGTAGGAACGAGGCCGTTGCGTACGTTCTGGCATCTTGTCCAGGTTAAAGTTCATTTTCCTAATTTTTTATCTTCCGGGGCAAAGGTATTTAAAAAATCAGGACATGTGAGGGAAAGTTTTGATAGGTGGTTTTAGAGCGATTGTAGTTGTTTCTTTAAGAGTTCTATCTGACCGGTATGGTACATATCATGGAGGGCTACCCCATTGATCAGGTACTTGATGTCGTAGTCCCTGCCGCCTACCTGTGTGTCTAAATCTTCAGGCGAGAGCTCATCGAGGGCATCGAGCAGGTCTTCGTGTACGTTTTCCTGTGCTTCGAGGAGTTGTTTCCAGCCAGCCGCCGGGTCTGCTGCGAGATCAGCTACATTGAGTGATTCTTCCTGGTCGACGTCGAAGGTGATATTGCCCTGTAATTTCTGGATGACGAATTGCTTCCAGTGAGTCATGTGTTTTACGATAGCTGCAATCGAATTCCTGTGGCCGGGAGGTTGCTGAAAAGCCAGTTCGGGGGTGACGCCATCAATGGCACTGCAAAAACTGACCCCTACCCAGTTGTCTCCATCGTAGATCTCGGCATATTGCTGATGGATGTCGAGGTTAAGTGATTTCATAATTTGAGGTTGTTAATGTAAAATACGGAGTGTGAAGGGATTTGCCTAATGATGGTGTAACATTTAATATTAAATTTTGGTTTGCAGCAGTTGTTTTTTTCAAAAAAAAGGATCGCTTATATCAAAGCGATCCTTTTTTGGGGCGAAGCGGAAAAACCATCATGACCCTGCCACTACCGCAGGCGCCTCAGGCGGCAAGGCATCCCCTACCATAGGGCCATTTGCCGCCAGTTCGCTGCCTTCTTTTTTAGACTTGAATATAGGCCACATAAACTGGGCATACCACTCTTCCTGTTTGTAATGTTTGATGCCATACCCGGAAGGATACTGGCGGGTAATAATTCCCGTACCAAAAATCAGGTCCCAGATAAAAAACATGTTTCCAAAATTCCCTTTGTAATACCCTACCCCATCATCTGAAGTATCTGCATGATGCGCATGGTGTGTAGCAGGCGTGGAAATCAGCCTTTCCATTACCCAACCCACCGGCTTCAGCCACTTAATGGTATAAAACGGTTTATCCCATTTAATACTGGAATGCGCACCTGTTGTAATCAGTGCTTTCACTCCTGTTACAAAAAGCACAGGATATCCTAAGCCCAGGTACACCAGTGTGGTGGTGAGATAAATCTGTGAAAAGAAAATGGTATAAATAATATTCTGCCTGCTCGCCATGGCCATACCCATATAAGGCGCTGAATGGTGCGTGCGATGGAACCGCCACAGCCACGGCAGCTGATGATGCAACCTGTGATACCAATACTGTGTAAGATCATCTGCTACTGCTATGATTGCAAAGCCCCACCAGAAAGGTACCCATGCAAATGCATTCTTAGCATCCGGCAGTAAATGGGGAAACAGTAAGAGACCCACATAGGCTACAAAAGGTCTTACCACAATTTTAGGCACTACAAAACAAACGATGTCCAGCACCTTTTCATTTTTCGTCCAGTGGTTTTCATACAGTCCATAAGCAAATTCGATAATACCGACGAGCAGCATGATGACGGGTAGCCCCCAGCCATTGAGATTGCGAAAAATGGTTTCGATATGTACTAGCATATGAATGAGTTTTTATTTGTGAATAGTTGTTGCCGGTTTATCTTTCCATGGCCGCTGGCCCGAAATCTTAAAAGACAATAGCATCAGCACTACCGGCAACGCATAAATAAAGATACTGATGACCGCATCTCTCAATATGCGTTTTTGAGTGACTACTGGTGTTTTCATACCCTTTGTTTTTTTTAGTTAGACAATAAATACCTGACCAGCCATAATAGCAGGCCGATTACCGCCAGTGGAATGAGGAAAATAATGATCCCCACTATGATTTTCCTGATGAGTAACAGTATGTCCTGAACTACCATAACTTATCGTTTTACTTTCTTTGCATTAATTAACTTTCCTGTAAACACATCTTCCCAGTCGATGAGCGGATAGATGTTGTATTTCTTCGCATCTTCGTCAAACTGTTTCTTCAACTCCGCCAGTTTCTCAGGGTACTTTTTAGCAAGATTATGCTGCTCGTTGAAGTCTTCATTCAGGTTATAGAGTTCCCATTCATCTTTGTCGAAGTCCTTCTGCACATCGTGCTTCGTATCTGCATATTCATTCAGGTCGATGTAATCTGGATGATGCGCTGCTGCGGCTTTCCAGCCATCTTTGTACACAGCACGGTTACCGAAGATGTAATAATATTGTTCATTATGACGGGAAGGTGCTTTGGCATTATCAAAGGAGTAAGCCAGTGAGGTACCCTGCAGGGTATCCTGTTTGATGCCTTTGATGCTTGCAGGGAATGGCACCCCTGTTACTTCCAGAGTAGTAGGCAGGATATCCGTCACATAACCGTATTGTGTACGGAGCGCACCTTTGTCAGTGATCTTTTTAGGATAGAACACAATGAGCGGGTTGCGGGTACCACCTTCTGCATATGCATCCTGTTTCCAGAATTTGAAAGGCGTATTAGTGGCCTGTGCCCAGCCTAAAGGATAGTTAGCGTCTGACTCAGGGGTACCAATGAGTGCAATGTTCTCTTCATTGTATTTAGTCAGTTCTGCACGGGTCAGGTTTTTATTACCGCGGGGTGTTTGTTTGGCAGAGACTACACCTTCGTCTGTACCTTCCTTGCTGGCGCCGTTATCGCCTATTACCACATAAATGAGGGTGTTGTCGAGCTGATTGATACTCTTTAAATAGTTGATAACACGGCTCACCTGGTAATCGGTGTAACTGAGGTATGCAGCGTAGACTTCAAAGAAGCGTGCATAGAGTTTTTGTTCTTCCGGTTTGAGGCTGTTCCATGCCTTGATGCGTGCATTGCGGGCAGGCAGGGTGGCATAAGATGGAATGATGCCCAGCTTTTTCTGGTTGTCGAATACCCGCTGGCGGTATACATCCCAGCCTTCGTCGAACTGTCCCTTGTACTTATCGCGCCAGTCTGCAGGTACCTGGTGTGGAGCGTGAGTAGCCGCAGGTGCATAGTAGAGGAAGAAGGGCTTACCCGGTGCCGCCTTTTGCTGGCGGGCAATATAGCTGATCGCTTTATCAGTGAGTTGCTCACTGAAGTGACGGCCATCGGGTTGAATGTTCACATTGTCTTCTACCAGTGCAGGTTTATACTGATCTGTTTGTGAGCCAAGGAAACCAAAAAAATGTTCGAAGCCCTTGCCTGAAGGCCAGTAGTCGAAAGGACCTGCGTTGGAAGTATCTTCATCAGGTGTTACGCCATACTTGCCCACGGCAAAGGTGTTGTAGCCTGCATTTTTCAGCACTTCGGCAATGGTGCCGGAAGAGCTGGGAATACGACCATCCCAGCCGGGGAAACCAGCTGATGAGAAGTAGTGTGCAAAACCGCCCATGTGCACAAAGTGCTGGTTCCTGCCTGTGAGCAATGCTGCACGGGTAGGCGCACAAATGGCAGCTGTGTGAAAGTTTGTATATCGAAGACCATTCGCCGCAAGGCTATCGAAAGTGGGGGTACTGATTAAACCACCAAAAGTACTGCTGGCACCAAATCCCACATCATCCAATAATACAAGCAATACGTTGGGTGCACCTTGTGGCGGGTGCACAGGTTCAGGCCACCACTCTTTGGATTCAGCGAGGGTACGGCCTACAGTGCCCTGATAAGTTTGTGCCGTGGCAGCAAGCGAAGCGAGAATAACGGCAGCAGCTAAAAATTGTTTTTTCATTGACAGTGTTTTGTGTGTGTTACCAACCGGGATTTTGTGTCAGTTCGTTATTAATATCTATTTCAGACTGAGGAATCGGGTAGAGCGTATCTTTCACAGCTGCACCTGTTTTGGCAGGGTACAACTTCAGCGCATCGTACAGGTAAGTACCGCCCCTTCTCGACAAATCAAACCAGCGATTGCCTTCCTGGATGAATTCCTTTCTCCGTTCCAGGAATACAGAGTCACGAAAATCAGCCTGACTCAAACCCGCTGTGAGGTTGCTGATCTTTGCCCGAGCTCTTACCTGGTTGATAGCGGCATAGGCATCGGCGCCAGGGCCATTGAGTTCATTCAATACTTCTGCCTGCATGAGGAGCACATCTGCATAGCGGATCACCGGGTAGTTGATACCACTGATGCTTTGATTCGTCAATGGAGAAATGGAGTAGTCGATGAACTTAGCGAAACGGGCAGCGCCAAATTGTACATACTTACCGGTGGCTGCATTATACATCTGGGTAAAGAAGGTTACATCGCGACGGGAATCAAAGCTGGCAAACAGTTTATACAGATTACTGTCCGAAGGCTGATCGCCGGGATATACAGCGGGATTGAAAGAGTTGAAGTTACTACCGCTCAGGGAGTTCGTACTGTTTTTAGCACCAAGGTTTGTACCGAATTGTACAGAGAAAATATGTTCTTTCCCGTTCTTGGTCGCCTGCTGGAATACGTCGAGGAAGTTATCGAACAAAGCATAACCATAACCGCCATTGATGACGGTAGTCAGCTCCACTTCAGCTTTGGCCCATTCCCTGCGGGTGAGGTATACTTTTGCAAGAATAGCATGAGCGGCACCACTGGTCACACGGCCGATATCAGCCCCCGTGTACGTTTTAGGTAATAACGTTGCTTCGTTCAGATCGGAAATGATCTGCGCATAGATGCTATCTTTTGGACTACGCTTGATCTTTTGTGCATTCACATCGATGCTGGTAGGGTCATGCAGTACCAAAGGCGCATCGCCCCAGAGGCGTACGATATTAAAGTACAGTAAGCCCCTGATGAATTTGGCTTCGCGCACCAGTCTTGCACGGATAGTGGTATCGAAATCAATATTGGGAATATTGTCTATCGCCACATTTGCACGGCTGATACCAAAGTAGTGTTGCTGCCAGTTCTTTTTGATACGATCATTGGCAGATACGTAAGTCGCGGTACCTAATGCACGTACGTCTGTATTGGTATTGGATGGGCTATAGATCTGGTCATCGCTGCCATTGCCGGTCAGGAGGTTCAGGTTGCGGCCATAGATCACAAAGTCGCCGGCAGCGTCGGAATTGAGTGAGCTGTAGACCGCTGCTACGGCGGAGACAGCGTCTGACTGTGTTTTATAAAATTGCGACACCGTGACGATGGAGTTCGGATCTTCCTCCAGCTTGTTGCAGGCAGCTGCGAAGAGTAAAGAAAGTATGACGAATGATTTTTTCATGGTTGTTTATTTTAGAATGTCAGATTCAGACCAGCGAGGAAACCTTTTGTGCTGGGATAGGCGCCGTAGTCAATACCCTGCTTGGTATTATCGTTATCAAAGAAATTGACTTCGGGGTCGAGGCCTGTGTATTTGGTCCATGTCCAGATGTTCTGGGCGGTGACATAGACCCTGAGCTGACTGATATGTAACTGGCGGATCACATCGCGGGGGATGGAGTAGCCTAAGGACAGTGTTTTCAGTTTTACGTAAGAGCCATTTTCTACATACCTGTCAGTTACCTGTGCTACAGGAGCGTTGGTAGCTTTCGCAACTTTGCCGTTTGGATTGGTGGCGCTATACCTGTCCAGCAGCGTAGCAGAAGTATTCAGAGACAGGGTGGGTATTTCCAGTTTTTGCTGCAGGAAGTTAAAGATCTTATTACCATAAGAACCCTGGAAGAAGAAGGACAGGTCAAATCCCTTGTAAGTAAGGGTATTGGAGAGGCCGAAGGTAAACTTAGGTTGTGCACTGCCTAAATAATGCTTATCGGCAGTAGTAATCGTACCATCTCCATTTGTATCTACATATTTGGTATCGCCTACCTGCTGAGATACGCCGGTGAGGTAAGGAACACCTTTCGCTACGTCAGCAGCGGTGAGCAAGCCAGCAGTATTATATCCCCAGAAACTGCCGACAGGCAAACCTACTTTTACAATCACAGGCGATACATAGCCGGTGGGTGCCAGCGGGAAGTAGTAATCGGTGCCCTGACCGAGGCTCAGTATTTTGTTCCTGTTCACAGCAAAGACAGCGGTGGTCTTCCAGGTGAAGGAGCTATTCTTAATATTATCTGATGAGAGACTCAGCTCTATGCCTTTATTCTCTACACTACCCACATTCTGCAATACACTGGCATAACCTGAATAGAGCGGGAAGGGTACATTCAGCAGCAGGTCTGTGGTCTTTTTATAATACGCATCAAAAGTGAAAGTGAGGCGATTATTGAGGAACCCCGCATCCAACCCTACATTGTACTGAGTGGTTGTTTCCCATTTCAGATCCGGATTGGCGATCTGTGTAGGAGCGATACCGGTCACCAGTGTACCATTGAAGTAGTAATTGCTGGGAGACAATGCTGCCAGAGAACTGTATGGCGGCACTTCGGAGTTACCGGTGCGACCTACTGATGCACGTATCTTCAGGTCATTCACCACTTCGCTGGCAGGCCGGAAAAAGTTTTCCCTGCCTGCATTCCAGGATACACCGAGGGAAGGGAAATACCCCCAGCGGTTATTCTTACCCAGTTTGGAAGAACCATCCGCACGAACGGAAACCGTTACATTATATTTATGGTTATAAGAATAACTGGCCCTTGCCAGGTATGAATTCAGTGAAGACTCATGCGCATCGGAAGTAGAGAGTACGGCAGTACCCGCATAGTTCAGGTTATTAAATGAGGTCAGGTCATTGGGAAATTTCTGTGCGCTGGCCACGGCAGACTGATCTTCCTGGTGCTGTGTGGTATAACCGGCCAGTACATTCAGGAAGTGCTTATCGTTGATGGTATGATCCCAGGTAAGGGTATTTTCATTGATCCAGGTAGACGCAACAATGTTGCCCACCGATGCATAACCCTGTGAAGCATAACCGGTACTGCTGCCACCCGGAGAGCCGGCGTAGCTGGGCGAGTAATAATTTTGTTTGGTATTAATGAGGTCTGTACCGCCTGTAACTTTGAGGGTGAGTTCTTTGAGGATCTTGTATTCTGCAGAGGCGTTGCCGAGAATACGACGGATGTAAGTACGGTTGGTAGTTGACTTAAAATCCTGGATAGGGTTGGTAGGAATGGACGAATAGGGGCTGGCTGTATAGTAGGTGCCATTGGCATTATAGACAGGCACTACGGGTGATACCTGCAATAAATTGGCGAAGGCTGTGCTCTGGAAGTTGATGCTGTTGTAAGCATTCCCAAAGAGCTTATCTTCGATGGATTGGCTACCGAATACATTGGCAGAGATTTTCAGTTTGTCGCCAATGTTCCTTTCATAATTGATTCTACCGGAGTAGCGTTTGAAACCCGTGTTTACAACAATACCATCCTGGTTGAAGTAGTTGCCGGAGATGAGGTACCTTGATTTATCATCACCACCCGATACAGAGAGCTCATGGTTTTGGATGGGACCTTTGCGCAGGGCGGCGGACTGCCAGTCGGTACCTGCGCCGAGAGCGGCGATGGCAGAATCGCTGTAAGTTTTAGCGCTACCGGTGCTGGTATTGATATCATTGATGAGGGAGGCCCATTGGGAGGCATTGAGGAGTTTCAGTTTTTTTCGCACTTCCTGCTGGCCAAAGTAGGTGCTGTAGCTGATTTCGTCACGACCGCGTTTACCTCTTTTAGTAGTGATCACCACTACCCCATTGGCGCCACGGGAGCCATAGATGGCGGTGGCAGAAGCATCTTTGAGAATTTCGATACTTTCTATATCGCTGGGATTGATGGTAGAGAGCGCATTGACGCCTACGCCATTGGAGGCGCCGGTGTTCACGTTATCATTGTTATTATAGATAATGAATCCATCGATCACATAGAGCGGCGCGTTGCCAAAGCTGATGGAGTTACCGCCCCTGACACGGATGGTGGCGGTAGCGCCGGGAGCACCGGAGCTTTGTGTAACATTGATACCTGGTACAGAACCCTGCAGTAAATTGTCAAAAGAGGCAGCGGGTTGTGACAGCAGCCCTTTGTTCACGCTGGCTACAGAACCGGTAAGGTCACTTTTGCGCTGGGTACCATAACCGACCACGACTACTTCACTGAGCTGGCTTTCATTTTCGACCAGCGAGATGGTGAGTGGAGAGGTAGTGGCTTCGATTTCCTGTTTTTTATAACCTATGTAAACGGCTTCGAGTACGTAGGGGAGTTTTTGTCCTGTCTTGAAAAAGAACTTTCCTTTGTTGTCAGTAAGTACCTGGTTGGTGGTACCCTTGATTCTTACCAAAGCCCCGATCAGTGGGGTTTGGGATTTGCTGTCTACGACAATGCCGGTGAGTGTGGAGTTGATGACTGGTTCATTCACTGTTTGAGCATACGACGTTACAGGTGCTAATCCCAGGGTGAGTGAGATAAGCAAGAGAACTTTTTTCATTAATTTTGTAGTTAGCGATTAGAAAATAAGGTGCCTGCCCAGCGATGCGAGTCGTTGAGTGGTGCGATAACGAGCCTTGTTAAAATCCGGCCGGTGACTGTTCCCGCAGTTACCGGCTTTCTTTTTTTAGGGCACTAATGGAGTGCCTTTGTTATGTAGATGTGTGTGCATATTGCGATTTTGAAGCATTCTCATGTCTATAAGTGACATAGGAAGGCGTGATTAGGACTATTATTATGAGTAGGTTGAGAGAGATTATAATTAGCGGCAACAACAGCGGTCGGCTGAGTTAGGACATCCTGGTTGATGGTAAATGGTTTGTACTGTATTTGCCATTGTACAAAATAAATTACAGTGATATGGGGACAAAAATAGTAAAAAATATTAGTCCACCAAATTAGTATACTATTATTTTTTAAGGAAGAAAGGGTTTGGGGGGCAATCGTTACGCGATAGATGTTAATCCAGGGGGGATACTACGAGCGAATTATCTTTTTAAAATGAAACATTCATGAAAGAGGGCATTCACCAACGGGAATGAAACCCATTTTCAGAAAAAAAACCTCCCCGAAGGGAGGCTTATTAATGATGTTTAAAATACTGTATTTCCTGTTCATGTTTCTTCGCTTCTTCCAGCGAATCGAATGTTCCCAGGTTTCTTCGTTTCTGCGTTTTCGGATCTACCTTACGGGAGTAAATGCGATACTTCCCTGATTTCAGTTTTCGTATCATGACATATCGTTTTTCTCATCATAATACCTGAAAATATCATACCACATTAAAAGAAACTTACTGTCCAGCTTCTTTCAAACACCTGCTTTGCCGGCAGCTTGTTGATCCCTTCCTTTTCAGTCAATTCTCCTGTCGCATCCACACTATCCGCCACTCCACACCACGGCTCTATGCAAACGAAATCCGCATCAATAGCTGCCCAGATACCCATAAATGGGAATCCATCATATTGCAGGGTAAGACCACGTGGTTTTTTATCGCTTTTAATAGAGATCGCATTGGAAGCAAGGTTTTTAAATACCAGTGCATCTTTATAAAAGAGCGATTTCTTCAGGTCTAAACGCTGTGTATGCTCCAGGAAGGGAACAGGGGTTGTTTCTACAAAACCGCCATCAGAAAGCAGGTATAAGGGAGTATTTTCTACTTTATTAAACTCAAGATAGTAATCTTCGTAAGTTACCCCTTCTTCCAGGGGAACTTTGAAGGCGGGGTGTGCTCCTACAGAGAAGTACATATCTGCAGCACCTTTATTTTCCACCTGGTAAGTTACGGTGAGTTTCGCACCTTCAATCGTATAGATAACGGCAAAGCGAAAATGAAAAGGGTATACTTTCAGGGTTTCTTCATTACTGTTTAGTTCAAACGTAACCTGGGTATCGCTCTGCGAAGTAACAGCAAACACATTATCCCTTGCAAAACCATGCCTGCTGAGTGTGTAATTTTTCCCTTCAAACGTGTAGGTATTATTCTTCACCGTACCTACTATAGGAAATAACACTGGGCTGGTCTTGGCCCAGAAAGCAGGGTCTGCATTCCACAGATATTCCTGCTGCAGGTCTGTACGGGTTACTTTGCGGAGCTCCGCTCCTTTTTCAGCGATGACTACGTGCAACTGTTCGTTCTTCAATTCAGGCATATGTTCCTAATTTTATGCCTGTAAATGTAAGAATTATTTTTTCCTGGCCCCCAATACCAGTACCACGCCCACTACGGCTACGATCCCTCCTGCATAGGTAGGCCATCCAATCCATTTATTTTCTTTCTTGTTGATTTCTACAGGGCCAAGGTCAACTACTTTCTTTTGGGTGGTCACAGAAAAGCCTCTGATGACAATCATGGCAATACCAGCGATAATGAGAATGAGACCTAATGTTTTCATGCGTATCAGTTTTAGATAGTGAAAACAAGCGGCATGCCAGCAAACTAAAATGGAAGCCAACCTAAAAGACGATCCTCCGGCAGAAGGGTATCTTCTCAGTCAGCTTCCTTGCAGGTTTATTTGTATAGTCTATGAAGAACATCAGATGTGGGTCGCCGGGTACACATAATCACTCAACTGCAGTTTATTCGCTTGACGGATCGCCTTGAGCCCACCTCTAATGTCTACCAGGTGGCTATAGCCCCTGGCTTTCAGAATGGAGATAAACATCATGGAGCGATAGCCTGCTGCACAATGTATATAATACAACTTTTCTTTGTCCAGCAGCAGCATGCTGTCATTAATATAATCCAACGGTGCATGGATGGCGTCTATCACGTGCTCACTTTCAAACTCACTGCTGCGGCGTACATCCACGATATGCTCAGCACCGGTGAGGGAACTGGCTTCTACCGTGATGACCCTGTCTACCGGTTTCTTAGCGGCCATCCAGGAGAGCATGCCACCTTTCAGAAAACCCATAGTATAATCGTATCCTACCCGGGCAAGACGAACAATCACTTCTTCTTCCCTGCCTGTAGCTGCTACGATAAGGATGGGTTGTTCTATATCCGGAATGAGGGTGCCTGCCCATGGAGCAAAGCTGCCATCAATGCCAATATTAATAGCACCGGGGATAAAGCCGGTAGCAAATTCTTCAGGATCACGGGCATCGAGAATGAGTGCCCCGGTTTCGGCTGCGATTGCTTCAAAATCTTCAGGTAATAATGCATGTAGCCCCCTGGACAATACGATACCCATTTCAGTAGCCCCTTCCTTGTTCAACCGCACATTTTCGGGGAAGTAAGCAGGCGGTGTAGTCAGACCGGTGGTTACTTCTACGATAAATTCCTCGCGGGTCATATTTTTGCGCAGGGCATAATTTGTAGCAAGCTGGTTGGCCAGGGTATCGGTGGTTTCGCGGCTCATATTTTTGCCACAGGAACTACCTGCACCATGACCCGGATATACGGTGATATCACCAGGTAATGTCATGATCTTGTTGCGCAGGGAGTCGAACAGCACACCGGCTAATTCTTCCCGGGTCATGTTTGCAGCCTTTTGGGCCAGATCCGGACGTCCTACATCGCCAATAAAGAGGGTATCTCCTGAGAACAGGGCCACCGGTTTATTAAACTCGTCGTATAATAGATAAGATGTAGACTCTGGTGTGTGGCCAGGTGTATGCAACACCTGGATAGTGCATTTGCCCAGGAACAGAAATTCGTTGTCTGTTGCGACATAGGCAGGAAAACCTGGTTGAGCCGTAGGGCCATAGACGATAGTGGCACCGGTAATGGCAGCCAACTCCAGGTGACCTGAAACAAAGTCAGCATGAAAATGTGTTTCCAGAACATATTTGATACAGGCATCGGCAGTGGCGGCCTTTTGGATATAGGGGGCCACTTCGCGCAGGGGATCGATGATAGCTGCTACCCCATCACTTTCGATGTAGTAGGCCCCATGTGCAAGACATCCTGTATAAATTTGTTCTATTTTCATGGTGAACTAAGCTTGTGTTGCAAAGATGCAATACGGCAATTTTTAAACAGATGACCAGGGTCATGCATGAGAATGATACAAATTTTACGGGAAAAGTAGTTTGGATTACGGGAGCTTCCTCAGGGATTGGCGAAGCACTGGCCGTGTTGCTGGCAGGGAAAAAAGCGAAACTGATACTGACCGCAAGACGGGAGGCAGCATTAATGGCATTGTCAGACCGGTTGGATACGGCTGTGAAGGTACTGGCAGCAGATTTGTATGCAGCCGATTTTCAGGCATTGACCACAGCAGCGCTGGCTGCATTTGGCGGGATTGATATGGTGATACATGCGGCTGGTATAGGGCAAAGATCGCTGGCAGCGGAAACGCCCCTGAAGGTGTACCGGCAATTGATGGAGATTAATTTCTTTGCCCCGGTGGCGATTACGGGGTGTTTATTACCTGTATGTAAGGCGCATATGGTGGTGATTGGGAGCATGTCGGGATTGATGGGATTTCCGGGCAGAACGGGGTATGCGGCGAGCAAGCATGCGCTGAAGGGGTATTTTGAAACGTTGCAGGTGGAACAGGATGTGCCGGTGACCATTGTGAGTCCGGGCAGGGTGCAAACGAATTTATCCTTGTCGGCGATTACTGCCAGTGGCGAGGCACATGGGGTGATGGATGAGGCACAGGCAAAAGGGATACCGGCAATGGAATGCGCTTTGCGCATCTTAAAAGGGGTGGCGCAAAAGAAAAAACATGTGATTATTGCCCGTAAAGAGAAGTATTTATACTGGTTACACTGGTGGTGGCCTTCCATGTATTATAAGATTGCAAAAAAATACTCATTTGCCAGTGGCAAATGAGTATTCGTTGGAAAAAGCTCCTTTCAGCTTTGGCTTCAGGCCGGCAATAGTTCTGTCAATATTTCCTTAATGATATTCTTTCCAATTGGCTTGACCAGGTACCCTGCCAGCGAAGGAAACTCCTTTGCCTTTTGCAAATCGCTCTCATGGGTGGAACTGGTCAATACATACACTTTTATATGTTTATTTTCCGGCAGCTGTAATTTTACATACTCCCGCAGGAACTGCCATCCATCCATATAGGGCATATTTACATCCAGCAGAACGAGGTCAGGAAGCTTATCCGGCTCATTCAGATTTTGTTTGATATAGTTCAAGGCCTGCTCCCCATCTGTAAACTTATGGACCTTCTCCACCAGTTCAAGTCTTTCAAAATGCTGCCGCATGACAAATTGAAATAATTCATCATCATCAACAACGCAAACATTTTTAATCTTATTCATCATCCTTCGATATGTGTACCCGGTTATTAAAATAAACAAAGAAACTGCTTCCTTTTCCGACCTCACTTTTTACATTTATACGGCCACCGAAAGTCCGGATCTGATTCCGGATCATAAAAAGGCCCACTCCGTTACTTTCATAACCGCGATGAAACTTCTTCTTATACCTGAACAATTGTTCTCCGTGCTTTTGGAGGTCAATCCCTATGCCATTATCCCTGACCATCAATACGATCTGATCATCGTCCTGCCAGGTCTCTACGACAATCTCAGGCGGAGCTTCGGGGCGGGTATAAGTTAATGCATTGTTTATCAAATGAAATAAAATATTTTCCAGATACGGGCGGGAATAGGCGATAACCGGCACCCGGAAATGCATCTTTAACTGTGCATTTTTTTCCACAACCTGTTGATTTAGCGAACTCCACAACTGCCGGGTTATATCTTCCAGGTCACAGTGCGTAAAGGGGAGCTGCTCTGTATTGATTTGCCGTGCCAGCACGTCTTTCAGGTCATTGAGAGTATTCAATATAGCATTAGCTGAATTTTTCATGTGATAGAGCAGGGCCTCTTGTTCCTGCATATTTTCCAGTTCTGGCAGGAGCTCTACTGAACTGATAAGGGCGGTAGCGGGGCCTCGTAGGTTATGGGCAATGATCTGGTTGAGTTCGAAGAGTTGTTTAATCTTTTGCTGGAGGTCGATGGAGGTGGCATGCAGGATGATGTTTTTCTTCCTGGCTTCTGAGTCCAGGTGTTTTAGTTCAGTCACGTCGATCATCTGCAGGATCAGGTAGCGAATACTTTCATCCGGATTTTGCATGGCGGAGCAGGCCAGGAACATATAGATATAATGCCCGTCGCGATGCCGGTATCGTCGTTCTGCCCGGTAACTATTGATCTTTCGGTTGCGGACCTGCTCCATCTGGGCAATGGCCTTATTGATATCGTCAGGATGAATGATGGAACTTACGGTCAGGTTCAACATTTCCTCGCGGGTATACCCCAGGGTTTCCAGCAGCGAGGCATTGACATCCAGCCACTGCCCTGTGAGCGACAACAGGGCGATGCCGGTAGGTGAATAGTCAAAGATGCTCTTGAATATCTGCTGACTGTCTTCCAGCTGGGTACGTGTCTCTTTGAGTTCTTCATTCGCCTTGTTTTCGGCAGTCACGTCGTGTATGCTGACAATAAAAGTATTATTTGCCGTACCTGGTCTAAGCAGGCGGATACGGTACCACACCTGTTGATCCCTGGCCAGGGGGTCCTGCACCACCCGCACCACCTCCTTGCCAGAGAGCATGACTTCACGCATCAGTTGCTGTATTTCCCGTATTAACCGGTCAGGCATGTATTGATAAGCCGAATTACCCTGCATTTCCATCCAGGGAAGTGTGAGGCGGGTACTTCTGTTCATCCACACATGCAGGATCACACCATCGATTGTCATTTCGAGGATGATATCATCCAGGGAAGAGATAATGGTATTGAGTGAACGGTTTACTTCCAGGTAATTGGTGACATCTTTGAAGGTAAGAATATAACCCGTCTCAGTAAGTGTATGCAAAGCCTTGCCGGTGACCTGCAGCCAGCAGTCTTTTTTGTGGGGAACATCCTGCCGGATCTTTTGGCCGGAAAATTCTTTCCGTTCCTGCAACAGGCGTCCAAGCGCACCGGCAGCCGGGCTTTTCCACCAGTTGGGATCTTCCATCTGGGATTCGGAGATCTGCAGGATCTCCAGTGCGGAGGGATTGAAGGCTACAATCTGGCCAGCCTGATTGGTGGCAATATAGCCATCCTCGAATGCGGCGGCTATTGCGCCCCACCAATTGTTCGCCGGGTTAGAGGTTTTAAATTGCACCATAGTTATTTTGGAACACTCTCTTTAAAGATTGAGCGTTTTTATTTCTATTGGTTGGACACGGATATGATTTATAACAAAATATTAACGACAATATTAAGAGAAAACTACAAGTTTGCCGCCAAAAACGAGTAATTCATCTCTATTTTATCTCGTAATCCAGATATTTTCAGTTTTTTTGAAGGTTATAATGGATGAATTAAAGAAATGACTGTTACACGTAATGACATAAAACCCGCATGGTACACGAAGAAATGGGCTCAAAGTTTACTTCACGCAGTGGCCTGGGTTACCTTATTTACCCTCCCCTATTTACTGCGTCCTTCGCCAGACAAACATCAGGGGTATAAGAAGGAAGATCCGTTGTGGCATATCCACTTTATTATTAACTGTGTGTTGCTCACCTCCTGGTTTTATCTGAACTCGAATGTATTGATACCCAAACTGGTATATAAGAAGAAGTGGTGGCAGTACGGCGGCGTGCTGTTCCTGATGCTGATTACACAGGTAGTGGTACGGTGGATCTTTATCAATTTATTTATCGGATCAGAGGATTTTGATCTGAAACCAACAATATTTTTCAGCTTTTTCACCCTGCTTTTTATACTCGCCTGTAGTACAACCTGGAGGATTCTCAAAGACAAGGTAGAAGCAGACCAGATGGCCAGTGACCGGGAAAATGAGAACCTGAAAACGGAGCTGAGCCTGTTGCGCTCCCAGGTGAGTCCACACTTTATGTTCAATGTATTGAACAACATGGTGGCCCTGGCCAGAAAGCACTCTGACCAGCTGGAGCCTTCCCTGATCAAACTCTCCTCCCTGATGCGGTATATGCTGTATGAGGCAGATGAGGACAAGGTGCCACTGGACAAGGAAGTAGATTACCTGCAAAGTTATATAGACCTGCAGCAACAGCGATTCGGGACCAAAGTACAGGTGAATGTAAACCTGCAGTTGCCGGAAAACGGGTATGAGATAGAACCGATGCTGCTGATTCCATTTGTAGAGAATGCCTTTAAGCATGGCACGGGTATGATACCGGATGCCAGGATTGATATAGAACTGAGAGCAAAGCAGGGATTACTGCAGTTCTCTGTGATGAACAAGTACAATGAAGAATTTGAAGAGGTAAAGGATAAGACTTCGGGGATTGGGCTGACGAATGTGAAACGCAGGCTGAACCTGTTGTACAGGGACAATTATCAGTTACTGATTAATAAAAAAGAGGGATGGTTCGTAGTATCCCTTCAACTACATTTGCATTAATAAATTACGATTATGGTGTTACGTTGTATAGCAGTAGATGATGAGCCACTGGCGCTGGATTTATTGGAGGATAATATAAAACAGGTACCTTACCTGGAGCTGGTAGCAAAGTGTGCGGATGCTTTTGAAGCGATTAAGGTACTGGAAGAGAATACCGTAGACCTGATTTTCCTGGATATCCAGATGCCGGGGTTGACGGGATTACAGTTTATACAGAGTTTACAGCACAAGCCGATGATCATCCTGATTACGGCTTATGAGAAATACGCTTTACAGGGTTTTGACCTGGAGGTGACGGATTACCTGGTAAAGCCGGTAGCCCTGCCCCGTTTTATCAAGGCTTGTAATAAGGCAAAAGAACTGTACCAGCTAAAGCAGCAGCCTGCCACCACAGCGGCAACAGCAGCCCCTGCACCAGAGTTCTTTTTTGTGAATGCGGATTATAGCCTGCTGAAGATCAATATCGCAGATATTATCTGGATTGAGGCCCTGAAGGACTATATCCGGATCCACATGACAGGTACTGCCAAGCCGGTGGTAACCAGGATGCCATTGAAACAGGTGGAAGAACAACTAAACCCGGCGAAGTTCATCCGGATTCACAAGAGTTACATCATTGCAGTGGCGCATATTACTGCTATCAGGAAAAACAGCGTATTTATTGGCACCATGGAGCTGCCTGTGGGAGATAACTACAGGGAGGCCGTGGCAGCGCTGACGGGCACGAAATAGGGGCTTTGCTGACTGGTTAAAAACCCATTTTTTTTACCCGGCAGGCCGAACATGAAAAGAAGCTACCTTTTGTCGCTATATTTTTTCCTATTGTCTCATTTGGCTATGCATAATTAAATTCTGCAATTAGTTTTGCGCTATCAGAATAGAAGCTTATGCAAAGAATTTTTTGGCTAATTGCCGTGTTGACCTTTACCGTAGCAGCTCATGCACAAATGCCACAGGGAGGTATGCCTCCTGCAGGAGGTTTCCCAGGCGGGGGCAGACCCGCCGCAAATGGTCACCTCTACGGAAAGGTACTGGATAATGAAGGTAAACCCCTACCCTACACATCCGTAATCGTATTTCAGAACAGATATGACTCCGCATCCGGCACTAAAAAAGATGTGCTGGTAAAAGGGGCTATGACACAAAATAACGGGGATTTCAGCCTGGAAGGCGTGCCTACTTTTGGCCCGCTGATCCTGAAAATTTCGGCTACCGGTTTTAAACAGTATGTGCAGACTGTATCTTTCAAAAAAGCAGCTGGTGGTCCGCCCTCTACTGACAAAGACCTGGGTAATATCAAACTCACTTCCGACATCAGCCAGCTGAACGAGGTAACAGTGACCGCTACCAAACCGCTCATGAAAGTGGATATGGACAAAAAGGTGTTCGACGTAACGCAGAACATTTCCAGCGTAGGTGGTACCGCACAGGATGTGATGAAAAACGTACCTTCTGTAAATGTGGATATAGACGGTAACATGACCATGCGCAATGCGACGCCGCAGTTGTACCTGGATGGCCGCCCTACTACGCTGACCCTGGATCAGATTCCGGCAGATGCAATCGAAAGCGTGGAAGTAATGACTGCTCCCAGTGCTAAATACGATGCATCCGGTGGCGGTGCAGGTATCGTGAACATCGTGCTGAAAAAGAACCGTAAAACCGGGTACAATGGTAATATCAGGGCAGGCGTCGATAGCCGTGGCGGTCTGAATGGTGGTCTGGATTTCAATGCCCGCCAGGGTAAATTTAACCTGAGTGCAAATGCTATGTACCACCAGAACAAAGATCGCGTAACCGGGTTCACCGACCGTACTGACTACTCTACCACGCCGAACCTGCACACCCTGCAGAACAATATACAAACTACCAATGGTGGATTTATGTTTGGCCGGGTTGGACTGGATTATTTCATGACTAACAGAACGACTTTCTCCCTGACCGGTACGAAAGTACATGGTGAAATGAAACCAAATAGTACACTGGATATCTTCACAGATAGCCTGTACAACAGTGGTACCACCAGCTCTTATGGCCATCGTATTACAGATGGTAAGCGGGTGTTCAACGGGAATGGCCTGGAACTGGCTATGAAACACCTGTTCCCCCACGAAGGAGATGAACTGAGTATCACGGGTAACTACTTCGGTGGTACCAACACAAATAATTCGCTGTACACCACCAATTACTACACTGCCAAGGGTGGTACTTATACAGATGATGTGATTCAGAAGATCAATGGTGATGGCAAGATGCACCGCATCACTGCACAGGCGGATTATGTAAAGCAACTGAATTCAAAATCCAAACTGGAAGCAGGGGTACGTGCACAGATGAACTATACGCTGAACAAGAACGCTACTTACTACTACAATGACGAAACCGGTGAGTACGATCTGTCTTCCAGCTCCAGCAGCAACTACGAGAACCATGAGAACATCTATGCTGCATATGGTACATTCAGCAGCAGTATCAAAAACTTCAGTTACAAACTGGGTCTGCGTGCAGAGCGTTCCAACTACGATGGTAAACTGCTCAACTCAGGAGATAAGTTTAGCAACAGTTACCCGGTGAGCCTGTTCCCAACCATCTTCCTGAGCCAGAAACTGGCAAACAACCAGGAGTTGCAGCTGAGCGTAACAAGAAGGATCAACCGTCCGAACTTCTTCCAGTTGATACCATTTGCGGATAGTACGGACAAACTGAATATCACAAAGGGTAACCCGGCACTGGTACCGGAGTTCACACAGTCGTTTGAGTTATCTTACATGAAGACGTTCAAAAATAACAGTACCTTTATGGCATCTGGTTATTACAAACGTACGACCAATACCATCACCAGCTATATTGACTCTGAGACCGACGAGACCACCGGCACCACAGCACTGATTAATACATACATCAATGCGAAGAACAGTTATACCACAGGTGCGGAGTTGACATTGGTGAATTACTTAACAAAGTGGTGGGATATGAATACGAACATCAACGCTTACAACTCCAAGGTAAATGCGGGTACTTCAGAAGTACAGAACAATGCCTTGTGGAGTGTGTTTGCAAAGGTGAACAGTAATTTCAAATTACCTGCCAGCTTTGAATTGCAACTGACAGGTACTTATCAGTCAAAGACCAACCTGCCGGTGAATACACAGAAAGGTTTTGGTGATGGTCCGCCAAATATGCAGGCACAGAGTTCTTCACAGGGTTATATCAAAGGATTCTATGGTATAGACGTGGCACTGAAGAAGAGCTTTATGAAGAGCAAGGCGCTGACGGCGACACTGAGTGTGAACGACATTTTCCGCAGCAGAAAAACGGACCAGATTTCTTACAGCACTTATTTTACACAGGAATATACACGTTTGCGTAATCCACAGTTAGTAAGATTGAACCTGGCGTATCGATTTGGCAAGATAGATGCGAGCCTGTTCAAGCGTAAGGCTAACAGCAGTATGGATACGAATTCAATGCAGATGTAATTGTATATAAGAAGGACAGGGGAAAAACAAAAAAGCAGCGGCGGGTCCGCTGCTTTTTTTATTATCTGTCCAGCAGCGACATAAAGCCGAGCAGCAGCAGGAAAAGTACGGGTGCCAGTATGAGGAGGCCGGTGGCGAAAATGAGTCCATCATGTATGGCTTGTTCACTTTGATGGGCAAACTCCTTATACGTTCTGCGAATGACTGTTTTCCGGCTAAAATAGCAGCGGTTTATCGTATAGATAAAAACGGTAAACCCGCCTGCAATTATGCTCAGAGAACCGTAAGACACCTCATCGAAGATCATAATAAAGCTGGCTATTACGAATGGTAATAGCACCATAAAACCTACCGCAGTCAGATACAAAACGGCATTTCCCCTTGCATATCGTTTTGTAAATTTTTGTGCTAATAAGTAATAATGGTAATAAAGATAGCGGTATACTAATGTCATATACAGATCATCATATATGTTTTTAACATAACGTCGGTGTATTAGGTTGATAGGTAGAAAAAAGAATTGTCTTGTAAGGTGGTTTATGCTAGATGTCTTCTGCATCGTAGACAACCACCTTTTTCCACAGGGAGGAGCAATCTTTGATGAATGCAAGGTGTGCAGGATCGGTCTGATAAATGTCCTGATCTGCTTTGTTTTTGAAGAACAGCAGCCAGGATACCTGGTAAGAACGGTCAATCACTTCGCGGTTGGTAGTAGAAGGAAGTCCGATATGGTGTTGTCGAATGGTTTTGGCTGATTTAGCCAGTTGTTGTAGTCCTTCAATCAGCTTTGTTTTATCATCCTGGCTGTCCGGGTTATTGAGCCAGAAGTAGACATGGTGTACGAAAACTTTTTCAGTTGGCTTAGCCATGAGCGCGGTGCCTGACAGGGAAGCGATGCCGGTGAGAGCGGCGGTTTTTCCTGCGGCGGCTAAGAATTGGCGCCTTGTTTTTTTGAACATAGGGTCATGATTTTTAGTCCTTTAAAATAGGAAATATCTATGAGCCTAAAATTTATTTTTTGCAAAATGGATTTAGCTTAACGGATAAGCAGGATGGTGCCCTTTCTTACCACATCGCCACAGATAGTTCTGGCCCGGATCATGTAAATATAGGTGCCCATGGGCAGGGGTTGACCTTTGGAAGTTCCATCCCAGCAAGCATTTGGTGAATTTGAAGTAAATACGATACGCCCCCCGCGGTTGAAAATATTAAATTCAAACCAGGAGGTTTCTCCCCAGCGTTTGAGTCCGAAGCAATCATTTTTACCATCTCCATTAGGTGTGAATGCCGAAGGAATGGGATAGCGGGTAAAGGCGAGCGCGACATCTACATTCACGGTTATACTTTCTACGTTGGTACAGCCGTGGCCATCCATGATGGTGACTTCGTAGGTAGTGGTTTCGAGCGGCGAAACGGCCGGACTTGCAGTGTGGGTATTAGTAATACCGGGGGCTGCCTCCCAGGTGTAATAGATGCCGCCGGTGGCCTTTAAACTGATGCTGGCATTGGCACAGTCAATGTCGCCTGATTTTGCGATGGTAGTGGTAGGGGTATCGTATACAATCACGGGTACGACGAGGGTATCGGCAATTTTGCAGGTGTAGTCTTTGATGAATACCTTGAAGGTAGTGTCGTGCAGGGGAGATATATTTATAGCGGTACCTGTGGTAAGCAGGGAGTCTTTTGATGTGAACCATGCGTATTCATCGCCACCGGCGGCTGTCATGATTACAGACTGGCCAATGCACACGGCGGGTGAATCAGGCGTAACTTTGAACACAGGCGTCGGCGTCACATTGATATGGATGGTTTTGGAAGTACGGCAACCGTAGATAGTGGAAGCGGTAATGACGTAATTGGTAGTCGTGTCCGGAGACGCGGATGGATTGCTGATGGTTGAGTTACTCAGCCCTTTGGCGGGCGACCAGGTATAACTGGCAGGGATGTCTGAAACAGCTGATAGCTGGATGGTGGTACCGGTGCACATAGACGTATCCTTGCTGGTGGTGATGACGGGGGAAGGATTGACGTAGATAGTCAGCGATGCTTCGCCGGTGCATCCATACAGGTCGGTGCCGGTTACCGTGTATTTTGTGGTGATGGTGGGGCTTGCAACAGGTTGAGCAATGGTATCGGTGTTCAGATCTGTGGCGGGTGTCCATTTATAGCTGGTTGCACCTGTGGCACTGAGCTGGGTGGACTTGCCTGCACAGAGAATGACGTCGGGGAGGGTGGTGACTTTTACATCGCAGGGTGCAGTGAGGGCAATGAAATAGTCTTCGACTTCGCCGTTGGGGGCATAGCCAGTGGGGCTGGTGAGGAGTGTATCAGAGATGCGGAAACGAAAAGCGCATTGGGAGACTTTGCCGGCAGGGAGTCGTGCGGGTATATTTACCCATTTTAAGGTAGCGGTATTTGCGCTTACTGTATCAATAGCAATTTCGTCTGAATCGAAAGTACCGTTGCGGTTAAAGTCGAACCAGGCCGAAACGTATGCTTTGTTACTGGCCTGAACGGGAATCGTTAGCGTGTACTCTCCGCCCCCTGTATATGTGGGAAAGGTAGTAATCGCATCTTCATCGGCACCGTCGTCAGGAGCTTTGAGTGTGTCAGCATCGGGGGCGGTGGTACCTAAGTAATAATTCGGTTGTGGGGTGAGGGTACAGGGTTCGTAAGAGCGTTCATGGGCGGCGTAGCCGTACGAAGCAGGGAGGTCTCCCCTATCGAACCCGGCTAAGATACCGAAGATGATGGTGGAGGTGGTGCCCATAGTAACATCGGTCGTATCAGTGATTAGCGCCATACCCGTGCTGCAGGCACCTGTATAGGTAGTGCTGCCTGTACCGATGGCGACCATAGTAACGGGTGTGGGTGTATTATTTCTTGTGGCGGTAAAGGCAACTTTGAAATGAGCGCTGCCTGTAGTATTTAAAGAGCCTTTGATGGCTGGGTTATTAAAGTCATAGCCGGCGTAAGACATATAGTTAGGCACGGGTGTGGTACCTGTTACGTTGGAAAAGGTGGCGGTAACCGTGAGGCTATCACTGGTGACAAAGGTTTTGGTGGCGCCTTCGGTGATGGTAAAACCGGCCCAGTTGCACCAGTAGATTTGCTCTTTGAGGGATCCGGTTCCAGTGTCGGCGTATTGTGCTTTTAGCTGCAATTGAGATAAAAGCAGTGCCAGGAACAGCGAATAGAGTTTTGGCATTAGGTATAGGATAAAGGTTTCAATGCATACAGGCGCTGATTCTGGTTAAAAAGGTTTCAATATCACGGTAGCTGTATGTGTCGATGATGGTTTTAGAGATAGGTAAATTATGATATTTTTTTATATAATAAAATATATTTTTCTTTATGTGAGTATAACGGATAGAGATGATTGAAAGTGAGTGAATTGGCTATTGTGCAGTATTTGGAAGGGAAAAAAGATTTGGAAGGAGAGGGAAAAGGTTGTTACATTTGCATACCAAATATTTGAAGGGGAATAATACAAATTAGGTTTTCAAAGGACTAGATAGAATTTATTGAGGTAGCGGAGATGCTACCTCTTTTTTTTTGTGGGTATCGCAATTAGTTTTCTGGGGGATTGTGAAAAGATTACCGGCGTCTATAATGAGCTTTCCGGGAGTCGCATAAAAGGCTACCTGCCGCCATCGGTATTCCAATAATGAACTTTCTGGAAATCGCGTAAAAGGGTACCTACCGCCATCGGTATTCCTATAATGAACTTTCTAGGTATCGCATAAAGACTACCTGCCACCATCGGGTATCCCGAATAGAAATAGGCTGTATCGTACTTACGACACAGCCTATTTCTATTTTTTGCAGATAGCAATTATTTCTTAGCAGCTTTCAGTTTGAAGCCGATTTCGATATCCTTGCTGATCACCCAGTTTTCAGGGCTGCCTTCAGTTTTGTAGTGGATACCCCAGGCAGTTCTGTCGATTACAAATTTAGCGCTGGCAGTCACATCGCTGGCAGTTACAGTAACAGTAGCCGGGAAGGTGATGTTCAGTGTGCTATCTTTCAGGGTCAGGTTACCGCTGATCAGGTTAGTTGCACCTGCTTCCAGGCTTTTACCTTTAGTGCTGTCGTAAGGAGCTACGGCAGTGATAACGAATTTAGCAGTAGGATACTTAGCAACATCGAAGAAGTCAGGGCTTTTCAGATGGCCATCCAGGTCAGTGGATTTTTTATCCTTTTCAGTAACAGATGCAGGATCAGTGGTCAGAGAATTCATGTTTACTTCGAATTCACCACTTGTAATAGTACCATTTTCAGCATTCAGGGTACCGGAAGTCACCTTGATGACACCCCAGCGAGGCGCCATACCACCTTTGTGAGTAGCTTTCCAGTCAACAGTAGTTGCGGCAGTATCGATGCCGTAAGCAGCACCCGTGGTAGCAGCAGCTTCCTGTGCTTCAGAAGTTTTTGCCTGTTCAGGTTTAGTACCACCGCCGCAAGCGGCCAGGGCAAGCATTAAAGCAATAGCAGATACAGTTTGCTTCATGGTTTTCGGTTTTTTTGATTAAGAGACAATGTATTATATCACCGAAATTAAATATTTGTGTTAGAACAACAATAGCGAATCAGGAAAAAAGATGAAATGTACAACGACTTTTTACTGGCAAATGGACAATTTTCTGAATATGGTGTGTTTTTTAAATTTTAATGATTGTACATGGAGGTGATGAATGATTGATAGCGGATTTAATAAGCGTGGATAAAGGGTGTAAATTTGTGACTCAGATAAACAGCAGTGGATATGCGTTTAGTATAGCCATATTAGTTTGTTTATTTTACAATTTTAATGGGAAGCCCCAGCTGGATTACCGGCTGGGGCTAATTGTTTCAATAAGTGCTTTATTATTTCTTTGCTTTCTGTACCAGGATCGTTTCATCCCCTTTTGAAATCGTCAATGTAGGCGGTACCTTCCCCATTCCAATAATCGTAATTTCTACGTTGTAAGTGTACGCACCATTCTCAAAAGAAAAAGAATGATTCCCGCCTGAACCTTCACGTATAAATTTCCCATCCTGGATCACCATCTCCGGCTGATCGATGGTTTTGACATTCACCGGCCAACTGGCATACCGGAAACTGTTATTCCCCATATCATCGATACGTATATTGAATTTATCCGTCTGAAATGCTAAAACGGGTTGTTTGTAATCTCTCAAAGAGGGATGAATCTGGCTTTTATCGGCTGCTATCAGTGCAGCTCTTTTAGCGGCTTCTATTTTTGTCTGATAATTGATTCCTACCAGTTTCCCATTGTCATCCAGCCATACCTGCCCATGATTCAGGGAAATCCCTCTCCATCCGCCTGAGGTCCAGTCCTTTGCGGGATCGGAATTAGCAATGATATGAATCAGTGAGTCATCAAATAATTCATTGTAACGGGCAAGGAATTCCTGCTTATTATTGATGGCTGGAAGCGGGTATTGTCTTTTTAAAGGATAAATGACTTTATCGGCGAGTACCTGTTTATCCTGTTGTTTTACAATAGTGATAAAGGCTGAAACGGCTTTGGGATTTGGATTGTCCTGACCAAAGGCATTTACACCGGCATAGAGAAAAACGGCTAATAATAATCTTTTCATAGTAATTGTGGGCGCAAAGATATTGCGACCTGGGGGATAGAAGGCGAATTATATGCCAATTTTTTTCTTAAATTTAGTAATTGGGTAGGTAGCGGGATGTAGCGCAGCCCGGTAGCGCGCTTCGTTCGGGACGAAGAGGCCGCAAGTTCGAATCTTGTCATCCCGACAATGTACTAACTAACCCGCTCCCGACGCGGGTTTCACTAAAAAAAGAAGTAAACAGGGGTCGTTCGGGGGTCAATGCTAAAAAGAAAAAATTTATGCATATGACCAGTTTAAATTTTACACCAGCAGTAATCTACCCTGCCACATTAAACTTAAATGTGAGCAAATGGTATGTGATTTACAGGTATGTTAATCCTTTGACTTTTCGGAAAGAAAAGTTCCGGGTTTACGAAGACCTTAACCGAAAGCATGGCGCCGACAAGATTGCGTATGCACAATTGTTGCGAGATGCCGTCAACCAGGCATTGCGTGAGGGATACTCACCATTCGGCGAAGAGCAGAAGGTGCAGGCTGTTATTGCTGAACAGGAGCATAAGGCATCCTTGCAGTCAATACAACGAAGCAGTTACACAGTTATTCAAGCGATCACTTATTACCTAGAACAGAAGACCCACCAACGGAAAAGTGTTGGTACCATGCGGCGTTATTCGGGTCATCTGAACCTGTTTAAGGAGTGGCTGAACCGCCAGTCAATGTTGCTCTATAAAGCCAGCGATATTACTGCCGGGGTTGCGTTGACCTTTCTTGAGGAAGAAGACAAGAAAAATGGATGGGGTAATACCACCTACAACAATTACTTGATGACATTGCAAGGCTTCTTCAATATGATCTCCAAGCCTATTCACGGTATCATTGATAAGAATCCAATTGAAGGAGCGGAATACAGGGAGACTATCGCCAGAAAGCATGCCGCTTACAGTGATGAACAGCTGACGCTGATTTTGAAAACAGTTCGCGATGCAGGTGATACATACATGGAGGGTCTGATACTTACCAGCTACTACGCATGCGTACGCTCAAAGGAGGAAATGATGGCATTACGCGCAGGCAATATCCTGTACGACCGTGACCTTATTAGGCTTAATGGCGAAGACACCAAGGCCCGGCGTGATGATTATATCCCGCTGGATCCCGAATTAAAGGCATTTTATCTGGCACAGGGATTTGATAAACTACCAAAAGACTATCTCTTATTTGGGGCCAAGGGCCAGCCCGGGGCAATGCCAGCGTCCCATGGCTATTATGCTCTCCACTTCAGGGCCTATCGCGATCGGTTGGGCATGGAGGATCGGTTTACACTTTATGGATTCAAACATACTAGAGGCATTCACCTTGCAAATGCGGGAGTAGACCCTTATGCTATTATGCAATTATATCGGCATAGATCACTTGATCAAACTATGATATATCTTAGGGATCTGGGATGCACCATTAATAGAAAGGCCACCGAGAATAGTAGGAAAATATAGTCGATCGACTATATTTTATGTAAACAGTTTAGCCGCCTGGCTGTACATAGATAGGAAGTTATTCTGCTCAGTCTCTGTCGGAATAGCATCCTCATTCCCTGTTACCCATTCACGTTTATAAATCAATGCCAGTTCTTCTGGCGTATCTACATGTGCTTTAACTACCCTGTAGGTATTGCCACCGACAAATATGCCCCGATCTTTTAAACGATCTGCAAGCATTTCAAGGAATGATTCAGGGCTGGCAAAAGCTGCAAATAATCTTCCCTTCCCGGTCCCGTTCTCCGCTTTGGAAACCACACCAGTGATCAGGTGGTCATATTTGGCCGGCCATCTGGTACTGTCTACCTGAATGCCGCCGAAATTATTGTTTACTCCTGATTTGCCATTTGCACTTTCATTTCGGAAGACTATATACGTAGAACGTTTTACTTCAACTGGTATATCCGCATTCTTTAAGTAAGCTACTACTTTGCCCATCTCTACCTTTGTCCTTTGGTATGGAACCATCAGCTTTTCTGGATATGCGTTTTTCATATTAATCCTTTAATCTTTGAGAAAATCCCGCCGCCTACAACCAGGCTAATGCCGATCCATGTTAACCATGCTCGTTTTTTCCAGGCATCCTTATCTGATTTCTCTCCTTTGAGCTCTGCCTGCAGTTTATCATTCTTGGCCGCTTCGTCAGTGTATCTATCAAGTAACTTATCGCACTTTAAGTTTGCCTCGGCAAGGCTGTCGCGTACCGCTTTCAGCGCCGCCATGTCCAAAACTGGCATTGTATCAACCCGAAACTTCTGATCAGGGCAGGTAGCGCTATCCTTACCATTACAGGGGATCTTTTCACCAGGCAGGTATTGCGTAATACCAAGCCGCAACGGCTGCACAGGAACACAAGGAAGGGCTTCCCGTACCTTCTGCAGCTGTACCATTTCTTTTTGTCGAGCCGCCGATTCTTTTGCCGCTTTGCGGGCCGCGATCTTTTCGGGAGATCGGCACCCAAAGAGGAGAAAGATGCCGATCATTAATAATTTACTTTTCATCTTGCGTATAGTTTTGCCCGTTGCCCAACAAAGCAGATATTCCTTTTAGGATAGCGGGAATGAAAGAAAGGATTAGCAGCCACCGGTTAGTTATTTTATCGGTTAGGCCCCAGCCCTGTACAAGAGACACTGCACCAGGTATAACAAAGATGATTAAAGCATTGCTTAGTCTCCTATACCACAGAGGAGCAGGTCTATTTATTTGCGAAACGCCTACTTTAATGTCCGCCATCGTTTTATTTTAAATTTTATATGGTTAAAAATCTCTTTCCCGATCATACCACCGATACCTCCTAACATCGCCAACAACAATGTTTTTACCCCGTCGTTCCACGGCCAAGATGGGATACTTGCTATAATTCCACTGCTAAATGCCAATGCCTTTTCTTTCATGCCTGTTATAGATTTATAAATGCTGGTGAATTGGTTGCGGTCCAGACCACATAAACAAACTTATTAGAAACGGTTACTCCATGTATCTGGAATGTATAGTTAGTAGTATTGTAAATTCTAACTATTCTCCCTGTGGCCCCTGGATAACTTGCACTCGTAGATAGATCTATCGTATTGTTTGCGGTTGGGGTGAGAATTATATCTGAAACGTTAGAAGGGAACGTTGTCATTGTTCCATCTCCGTAAATAGTACCGAATGTTTCAGTAGCGGCTGAAAAATATTCTAAAGCTGTGCCGCCGGAATTTACCCTAACCTGTTGTAAAGCAGACCCCAGCGCCGATAATCCAGTACCTCCATATGTAACAGGCAAAACTCCCGAAGTAATTTTGGATGCATCATGCGTTGGTATATCAGTCGCAACCAGTGCACGAAAAGCAGGTGTAGTAGCACCGCCAGACGTCGGACCGGCAAAGACAGTATTTGCTCCCTGATCTGCCAGCGTGGCGGATAAAGTACCTGTAGTTGTAACAGGAGATCCTGTTACAGACATAATAGAGGGCAAGGACAACCCAACAGAAGTAACAGCAGAACGCCATGCTATGTCTCCACGACCAGTAGTATCGGTTAACACCTTACCACTTCCGGGCAATCCGGCAACAAGCTTCGTAGCACCAAGTATGGTGGTAGAAGAGTCTATATATTTGTTACCCCAATAGTAGGCCCTACCGCCGGTAGAATCGATAATGGCGCCCACTGATTGCGGACCTAGTCCCGACCCCAATGTATATTGATTGCCAACAACCTGAACACCACTGCCGCCATAGCCGATTTTAATGGCATATCCAGTGGTCATTTTTATTATGTTATTTTTAATAACAATATTAAAGACGCTATCCAGGTAATTGCCAGTAATATATTGCGCTCCAATCGCACAATATGAAGACGCATATGCCCCCATGCAGAGCATAGTATTGTCACTAAACTCCATACCACTTGCAAGATGTACTACAGCGTTATTTGTAACAGAGTTTCTAAAATTATTATTGGAAATTTTTATATTCTCAAATGTTCCGCTATTCTTAGAATTAAAGGCAATTGACCGTACTGACTGGTCAATAAAAAAATTATTTGCTATCAGATATCCCTTGTCTTTG
Source organism: Chitinophaga sp. (assembly GCF_039596135.1). Classification (GTDB taxonomy): domain Bacteria; phylum Bacteroidota; class Bacteroidia; order Chitinophagales; family Chitinophagaceae; genus Chitinophaga. The sequence continues at coordinate 39,588 of NZ_JBCNKH010000007.1, read as the reverse complement.
TAGGTGCCTGTTGTAACAGCGGATTGATCACACTGCAACGCATACACATGATTATAAAAATGATTTCCTGTAATTGTTATGTTTTCATTGTCTATTAAGAAAATCCAGGCATTTTGACTTAATGTTGCCGCTGCTTCTTTATAGAATAAATTCCCGTTAACATTGATGTTGTTGGCCCTTGCGATGGTCATTGCACTGTTCAGAAAATAATTCCCGTTTACCTCTATCCTTCCAGGGCCTTTGGATCTATCGATAGTTGTTTGAGCAAGGCCTTGTATGCGCAGCGGACCGCAATCTTTAAACCTATTATTACTTATATTAAAATTGACAATATTAGGATTGCCATAAGAGCCATTACCAATATACATTATTGCATACGTACAACTATCAAACACGTTATCGTGAATACTTGCGTTGCCGTTTCCTGAAAAAGGATTATCCAACGAGCCAATGCCAGACTGAGAGGTCAGCTTAAACCAGTTACCATAAATATTCGCATTAAAAATACTATCCGAAAATGTGATGTGCCCCTCATTGTGTCCCGTATTTAGGTTCTGGTTGTTGTTATAGAAGTAGCTATTACTTACAACTGGTGTATGTGCGCCAGATAGATGGACCCCATTGCTATTCCCATTTATAAATCGGCAATGATTAACATAGGGATTTACACCACCAATGATCAGGCCATCTGCTTTTGAGTTTAAGAAGTCACAATCCTCCACCCTCCCTCCATTCACGTAAAGCCCAACAGATGCCCCCCATTCCCACACTGGATGCGAATTGTTGTTGTCTTTATTGCCATCAAAGACAATACGACTTAATAAGACATTTCTTAAATATGGTCCTCCCCCTAATGGATTTGCGATCATAGGGAATTCTGTTATTACGGTATCTCCTATGGCGAAAGCCTGGTCATATGTATTCGCACCATCGGTTGTGATAGTGTTTCCAGATACAGATAGAATCTTATGTATGGCCGTAGAACCGCGCGGTACAGAAGTAGAATAAAAATTAATATACATACCGACTACCCAGCCGGTCGCATTACTAACATTAAATGTCCTGTTTCCATTCCCCGTTGCAATAGCCGTCTGTAGAACAGCCTTCACTTCGTTACAGCGCTGTATGGTATCAAATTGCCCGATAATCTGCTGGCCATTACGTGGATTTATCGGCCCATCTATTATGTATCTTGTTTTAGGTTGGAGATAAACAACTCCGCCGGTATCGGCTGCATTGATAGCAGACTGAATGCCAGCATCGGTCTTATCACCCCACCATCCTACCTGCACGACGCCTCTATCATAAAACCGTTTCCAGTATCCAGACGTGCCTGCAAATACAGTTCCTCCATCGGAAGTGCCGGTATTCTGATGATAAAACAAACCACCTCGGATGGAATCTTTTACATATAGGATTTTCGCCGCTCCTGAATAAGACTGTAGACCAGTAATAGTGGAAACAGTATCCATCATCCCGCTAAAACGGATATTCAGCAGGCTATCTGCCAGTCCATTTGTTGCGCTAATAGGCAATCCAGCTATATTAACGGCTAATTGTCCTCCATTTGTCCTCCGGAAGTACAGCGTATCGTTTGAACGCCTGGCGGAGTCTAAGTGTACGCCTATTGCAATATTAACCCAAACTCCACCTTTCCTGATTTGCACATCAGAGCCATTATAACGAATTGCCCCATCTTCTAATAAAGCAGGATCAGCACTAAAATTTGGTAAAATCAGGGGACCTGTAACCTTCAATCCATAATATTCCCAGTTATACGGGCTTGGCCTCCACTGTGAAAAAGCAGAGAGGGAAAGAAAGAGAAATAAAATAATCAGTCGAATGGAATTACGCATCTGTCTAGCGGTTTTGGATCACGAAGTGTGAAACTCATTGCACACCCGGCAGTGAGTTCGCCAAATCGTTCGGTAAAAAAATCAATTGTTGCGTCAGCGTCAACCTGAAAATCAAAGCCGGGATTATCTCTCAAAAAAGCGAATGTGTCTAAAGCAATAGACAGCATGTCGCTCTGTACCTCCAATTCATTCTTTTTGTCATCAAAAATTTGATCGGCCAAAAAAACCGTGAGGTTGTAGAACATCTGATTTTGTGAATACCTTCCAGTGGGATAAGATACCCACATTACAGGCAATCTCACATCCTTCGATGCTGCTAAATCTGACAGATCTCCTGAGCCGAAGTCGTTAATTTGAAGGTGGCTTTGGGCGTAGCTTCTTAGCAGATTTATCAGATTGTTTAATGTCATGCTGTTTGCCTATTTTCTGAAAGTACTCCTGTAATTTTTTTTCGTTCTTTTTGTAAGCCATATTATAATGGTTTGCGATAGCTATTGCCCTGATATCGTTCCTCAAATGATCTCCTATCCTCATGACAATACCCTCCAAGAAATATCCCACACTCATACTGTGTCTGGTCCGGATGAATCGTATCTGATCCATTACCTGGATTTACATATTCAGGGAATAGAGATTGTTTCTCACACAGGTAATCAATAGTCCGTTGGGCATAGAATTTTGCATTTGTCCGGAAGTTATCCATAAGGCTCTGTACATCACTGAATGAAACTGTTTGAATCGCTTCTCCGGTCCTGATTACTACGCCTTTATTGATTAGCTTATATTGAATACTAATGGGTAGTTCAGCCAAAGTGTACCATACCTGAGTATCAGTGAGATAATCATCAAGCAATATTTTATAATTGCCATCAACCGCATTGGCAGCTACCAGGTCCTGTAATTTATTATATAGGTTGGTGCCCAGCATGGGAAGAATAAACCGATCCTGAACGACCTTTACGATGGGTAAAAGGTGTTTCGGATCAACATTCTCTGAGAGCATGCTGCTGTCCTTCAATTTCTGTTCTGATATGAATAAGATATTCTTGCTCATGTCTAATTAAGATTATTTACGACCTGTTTATCTACCACAACATGTGCCTCCCAGTGATGCCTGCAGTATGGCCTACCGTCGTACCATCCACCGCGACGGGCCCAAACAGAATACCCCAGCTTATCGCTGATACGTTCAATATCATATCTGGAATACAGCCTATCCAGCTCCATCATTTTATGACAAAATGCTCTATTTCTATTATCGTAAGGCCCTTCATATGAGTACATTACCTCAATAGTTTTTGTAAAGGGCTTTTTTTTTGCAGCCTCTTTAGTCGCTTTCTTTATTGGTACACGCTTAATAGTCTCATCCCCATTATTCAATTCATGTGTAACCACAATCTGTCCCTGAGATTCAAGCACACGTAATACATTATTGACTACTATTACGTCGATATTGAGAGTATCAGCAATAATCTGCTGAGTGGTATACGGATCTTTGTTCAGAAGCTCCAAAATATTTGACTCAAGATTTGTCATGCTCTTCGTCTCATCAGCGAAATAAGTTTTTTCTTCTTCATCGGAAGAAAAAATGACCTTCTTAGACTTTAAAATGGTGCGCTCAGTTTTAGCAACACCAAATTGAGCAAACACTTCAATGTCTTTTTCATCTTCCTCCTGGGTAAAGTGATGATGATTCTGCTGTTGTGGCAGTGGTTGCGTATTAGGGATGGAGCCTGTAGGGGCAGGCTTTAATCCAATCAAAGCTCTTAATTCATCGCTCGTAAGATTCTCTAAAACCTTATTGGCAACAAGTGGAGACAGGCTGTTTATTGCATTAATGGTCTCTTGTGCGGCAGAGTTGTCTTTCTTTTCAGCTGGCGGTAATCCAATCCTTTCTCTTATCTCATCCTGTGTCATGTTTTGTGACTGGATTGCCTCGCTGAACTCAAATGATATAGGTTCAGTCCTTTGTATTGTCAGTGGATAAGCGATCCCTCCCTTGAATTTGATAAGCATACTGAAGACCTTCTCCAGCCATTGCTGCCGCCCATTAACATATATATTTTGAAAGGCCTCATATGCTTCCCGGATCTCGGTTCTCCCTCCAAGCTGCCCCTCAGTTTTGATGCCGAATAGTATAGGACTCGTAATCCTATGCCCGGTAAAAATTTCCTGTTGAGTAGTCTTATTTAATTGGTCAAATAGCTTATCTGATTCAGCCACATTAAGGTCCAGTACTGTTGCTGCCTTGGTAGCATCAGCATTGAATGCCAGCATATACTTTCTACCACGCACCCCGCCAAACTTCGAATCAAACATCTTCTCTATCTTCCCCTGCTCTTCCTGTGTTGGCTTCCCGTTATTGAAGTTGATTAGCTTATTTACAAAGAATCCCCCCTTTACATTATTCAAATGATAGTTTCCAATCTCAATATCAACCTCGATCCAAGTGATAGACCCCCTGTAACTTGGCAGTGTGTAAATGTCAATACCAGGATGATACTTTTTTATATAGAGTATCTGTGTGCCTTTCTTTAGATTGGTATTAAATGCACCAAACTCTTTATATACCGGGTTGTTATTGGTCCTGTAAGTACCATCTGGGCTGTATTTTACCCACTCGTCAGACACATAAAACTCCGTATTGTCTTTGTTGCTTCTAACGGTCGTATAGTCTACATGGTAGACGCTGGCTATTTCCCCAAGAAGATTCCATACCACCTGTAGATAAGCCCCGTTGAAGAGTTCCATATCGAGCGCTATCTTCTCAGTCACCTCGTTTAGTGACTCTCCTTTTGCATTGGCAATAGCCAAAAATTGATTAATGGCTGCTTGCTGGTCAGCCGGCGTGGATTCTTTATCATAAACCCAGCCTTTGCCGCACACATAATCTACCTTACCATTGATAATAGCGCTATGCTTGGCGGAATTGTTGTACAGGTAAAGCAGGTAATTGGGGTAATCATTCTTTTCCCCATAAAGAACATATGGTTTGCCTTTCTTCTCCACGAACACTGGTTGAGCGGCATCCTCAAAGTGAAGAAGCACTACTCCATTTCCCATCTCAGTTGTTTTCAAATCGCTATTCGCCATATGTTTTGTATTCTATAGGTGCACCTTCATATTGAACAGGAGATACTTTTTCGCCTTCGAGCCTCATCTTGCCTACTTCAAGCAGATTATCGTCTTGATCAGTAATGCTATACGTCCAGAATCCGTTATTGGCACCGTCGAAAAGAGATATATCTACTGAGAACCTATTGAACCTCTCTGGATAACCGCTAATGTCTGACGCATTCAGAATAACTATCTCCTGTTTAGTGATGTCGTTAACGAAACTGATATTGAACTCAGTAGAGTCAAGTGTTGCATTCTCAGATGCAGTCACTATCATTACTCCCGGCTCATTTCGTTTCAAGATTATCATCACTACTATATATCAGAAACACACATTTTTTTTCAAAAAAAATAGCCTGGTGTTTCCAGGCTATTCCTAACTGTTAAGGATATGGTTAACTTGCCGGGGACAGCAACGCTGTGATAATAGTAGATTGTACCTCCGGAGCCATGAATCGTTCCATGCCAGTAAACGTTCTGGAATATCCATTCCGGTCACCAGTGGCGGTACCAGTCCCACCCTCGCCTCCTGTCATATCGAGTGCACGCTCTTTGCCTAAGAGCCAATACCTACCATTCAGATCAAGCACTATTGCCAATAATCGATTTTGGCCTAGTAGCTGTATTTCGTTCCGAGTGTTTGCCTGCATTTTATTCAGTACGACGGTCAGCTCTTGCTGATAAAAAATTGTTCCATTCTGAACGGAGCTATTAGGTGCTTCTGTGAAGAAGGATGTTTCCTTTGGTACCTGGTACCGGCGGAATTGTTTGCCGGTAGCGACTGTGATCGCAGTGACTACGCCACTCGCTTCAGTGATTGTCGTAACATTGTCGAACTCGATAAAGAGAATCTCCTTAGCACCGCCGACTGAATCCCGGCAATCTATTGTCATGTTCTGCGTAAGGTTGCAGGCCATGGTGTTATGATTTAGATGTTAGAAAAAAGGCCGGTGTGAGCCGGCCAATTACTTATGCGCCCAGGTGAAACTCAACGATTTCATCCGGAATGGCGAAGTTTACGCCCAGCTTCCACTCTGCTACGAAGCGAACCTCATCTGCCTCTTTTGCAAAGAAGATCTCCCATTTCTCTTCCTCATTCTCCATATCTGTACCTAGGTAGATGTTGGACATGCGAAATGCAAAGAGCCTCTTAGTGCCATCCAGCCCATGCACCGCAGTAAGCTTGTAGGATGTACCAGGAATAGATACTTCACCAGACTTATCGTCTTCTGCAGAATAATGATATAGGTTCTTGTATTTCAGCGCCAAGATATACGCCTTAAAGAAGTCCCACCCGCAGAAGATACGCAGGTCATCTTTATCAATGATTTGCATTGGGATGGCACTATACATACCATCTGCGATTGCCAAGGCAACATCTCCCGTGATAACAGTACCAGTGCCATAAGGCGCACCGCTGGTATAAGCAGCTACGTTGGCGTGAATTACAGAACCGGAGGCAGCATCAATCGACTTAACCAGGCCGTCAAACTTGTTCAGATTCACATTGGCACTGGTAGTATCACCTAACCAGATTGCAGTTTCTAATTGTGCGGCAATACGGGCAGATTTTTTGTCTGTATAGTCCTGCTCAAAAGGGATTTTTTCGTATCGGCTGCCGGCAGAAAGAGCGAGCTGGGTATATTTTGCCTCCAACGTCTTCGGACATAAAGACTCGTTTACCTTGATACTGCCTACGGTAATGGTGCGCTGAGTAATGGTGGTAGTGCCGCTTGCATTAAATCCACATGTACCGCCTGCCTGGAAGACAGCATCGGTATCAATATTGCCAATCCTTTCTGCAGTCTTAATACCAGTAAGAACATTGCCCTGCTGAGAAATAAGAGCCTGTGTCTTAGCGCTAAAAACGGAGCTGGTAACAAGGATATCCTTGTTGTCTTTCGTATAATTAGTAAGGGCTGAAACGTCGTAACCCATGTGAATAATTTTTAATGGTTATTTTGAGGAAGTGATTACTTTTAGGCAGTTGCTGTTTTTTCTTTCAGCTTATCCTGGAAAGCGCCATAAGCCTTCATGAAATTTGTTTTGGCGGCATCCTTCTTTGTCTTTGCGTCGCTGAATACGGTCTGCTTGGGATTGGTGATCGCTGTTGCCTGATCAGCTTCTAAAAACTCCATGAATGCTGTGAAGGTCTTGCTGGATGCATCTTTGAAAGTCTGCATAGCATTTTGAAGAGATGCAATTCTTTCAGCCTGCCAGGCAATTGACGCCTTCATGTCTTTGATTGCCTGCGTCCAGTCAACAGCACCGCCTCCTGCTGCAGGAGTGGCTGGATCGCCTTCAGCCATCTGCTGAGTCTGAGCCTGTTGCTGCTGTTGATCGGCTGCTGGTTCTGCCGCCTTAGCCGCGTCTTTAACCTCAGCAATCTTGCCGGCTTCAGATACTACTACAATGCGACCGTCTTCCAGCTCGTAGTTTCCAACAGGTGCTGGGGTCTTCGTGCCGTCAGCACCAACGACAGAGATGTCTCCGCCTGCTTCCAGCTTGGAGTACTCGATCATGGTGCCATCAGACAGCTTACCAGATTCGAATTTTTGGCCGGCGCCTTCGTCGTTGAAAGCAGTGGTAAGAAGTGTTTTTATTTTTGTGAGTGCTTCTTTTGCAGTCATATACCTATGTTTCTACAGGCATATATCAAGTGGGGTCGTTTTTTGCGGATTGAGGGAATAAAAAATCCCCGGCAGGAATGCCAGGGAGATACATTTATTTTCCCGCCGGTATTATTCGTTAATGGAATTAAGAATGTCTATGATCCGATTAAGTGTTTTCTGTTCGGGTGTAAAAGTGCCAGCAGGAGAATAGTCGAATAATCCTTCGACCGAGAACCCTTTGTACTCGCCGGTTTTTATCTTTTGCCACGTATCCTCATTATTTATCTTTGCTGTGAGAAACCAGGTACCATCTGGCAAGTCTTCAAATCCTTTCAGCGGCATTTTCCCTTTCTCTCTATCAACCAACCAGGACTCATAGAATACACTATCGGCTACTACGTCGGCCTGTTTATGCATAATATTTATATTACCCTGGTAGCCGTTTAGAAAAAATCGTTGAGCTATCTTATTAATTGTATTAGTAGAGAATGTTACATAATATTCGCCGTTGGTGTCGTTCCGATATATCAAGCTATCCGGGATCATGGCCGGACCTGTTACGATGTGTTGTTCTTCGTCCTGAACTGCGAAACCGACTCGCATATTCACAGGGGTATCCTTTGGCAAATATTGTTTTAGTATATCAATTTCCAAGGATTGGGCGTCAATTATATTTTGTGCCATTTTTTTCAACTCGGCATTAGCCCCCTGCACAATCTCCTTATTGGCCATGTCTATCGCCATCTGATGATGTGGAATCATCTGCCGAGCAAAGGATATATCTTGTTCATTCATGTCCTGGTTAAACATAAGGAAATCACGCTGGATAGCTGGCCTGTCTACCAAGGCAACAAAATTCACTTCACTATCGTCGGACAGGTTATCGGAGATTGTCAGTTCGAATACTGGTAGGTCTTTTTTCATGTTTTAGAATTGTGCGTTTGCTTTAATATCTGCTACTCTTTTCTGTGCATCGGTAATATCTGTCTCCACTACATAGACTCTCTGTGCCTGTTGGAGATTGCTGTTCTGCTGCATCGCCTGATCTACCAACGTGCTGGTCATATTCGGATTTATAGTAGGGACAGACGGAGTGGATGCTGAGGCGATAGTAGAGGCGCTACTGGAAGATGTGGCACCGGGTATTTTCACCGCTGTTATCTGTTTCACTCGTGCAATACCCGCAACAACAGCGGCGGCAGCGGCGGCAATACCGAGAGCAATACCCCACGGACCGCCTACCATTTGTCCGTTCCTATATGCGAGGGATGCGGATTGATATGTATCGATGGTGGTGGATGCAATAGCCACGGCCTTGCCCTGAGCAGTTTGGGTACCAAATACAGCTGTAGCCGCCTTTAAGGCAGCACTGGTTTTTTCAAGCCACCCTTGTTTGCCTTCCTCGTAAAATGCAATTAAAGCAGCGGATGCCGCCGCTGTGGCAGTTTGTATGTCTGATGAATATTCGCTGGCATCTGCTAATGTCTGCAATGACGCGGCTGTGCTAGAATACAAACCTTGCTTAGCTTTCTCTTGTTCTTCAGTTTTTGCCCTAGTTTCCCCAGCAACCTTTTCATTGTCCTTATTTAATTTTTCAACAGCTTTACCTACTCCTTGGAGAGCTGTTAAATTATCCATGGAGTAAGCATAAACCTTCTTATTCAATAATTCATTTAGCTTTTGCCGGCGGTCCAATTCCTCCGCTGCCTGTTGATCCTGGATCCCTTTTAGACTTATGCCATATTTTCTATACAGTTCCAGCTGCGCATCAAGGTGTACCTTCTTTAGGTTAAACAAAGTTTTATCCTGCAAATCAGCTATCCGCTTCTCAATATCGGCAGTATCCTGCCCTGAAATCTTTGCTGCTTCCAGCTGCTTTCTGAGTGCTGCGATCTGGTTATTTAAAATAGCATCGCCTGATATCTTTCTAAAGTTAACCTCATCTTCCTGCTGCGCTTTGAGATCAGCCAGTTCTTTATCAAACTGCGCCTTCTTATCCGATAGCCTGGCATCAGCTATAGCCTGTATAGTGTCCTTCGTATCCAAACCGTACCTCTTCTCCAATGCGAGCTGCGCCTGTAATTGTTTCTCCTGTAAGCCAATAGTGTTAACGCCGGCATCCTGCAAAGCTTTGGTCTGAAGTGCCTGACGTTGCTTTAATTCATTCAGCCTGTTCTGCCCTTCTTCCTGCGCCTGCTTTATTCTTAAAGCTTCCAGATCCGCCTGTGCAGAAAGTACTGCGTCCTTCTCATCCTTCGTTTCGTTCTTCAGGGATTTGATCTTATTCTTGGCAATATCCATTTCAAGCGCATCGGCTTCCTTCTTCCTGGTTGCGCCATAGGCCCTAAGTATTTTTAGCTGGTTCTCCTGTTGTTTTACCAGATCTTCGGCAGCCTTACGAGATGCTTCTGCTGCTTGGTCTGCGACCTCCTCATTAAACCCTTGGACGTATGCATTGGCAAGGCGCTTCCCGGAGTTCTTCGCCTCCTTAATTGCGCCAGAGAAGTCGCCTTTAAAGATATCACCAAGTATATCCCCGATGATCTTGAACTCCTCCACGATAGCGCTCAATGCGCCCATTGCTACGGCCTTCACCTTATCGAATACCTTACCAAACCCCTCGAATCCAGGTATTACTTTTTTCAACCAATTCTCAATGCTCTCGAAATTGGCAATTATCAGCCCGAGAGCGATAACCAATGCACCAACGCCTGTCGCTACAATAGCGCCTTTTAGGGTGGTAAAGGCTCCCACTACCTGAGTTCTGATCACAGCTCCTAACCGCTGGAAATCCTTCCAGCTGTCGGCGATGGTGGATAGCCCTTGGGATAATGCCAAGGCTCCCTGCAGCTTCACCATTGTTTTTTGTAGGTCCTGGCTCTCAGCGCCGAATAATGCCATAGCTCCCTGTGCAGCGGAGAAGCCGCCGGCCACAGTTTGAATAGCATTGCCCAATACCTGGAACTTAGCACCAGGATCTGCGAGGGCCACACGTTCGTTCATATCCGCGATCTCATCCCGCAGCGCAGCAACACGAGCCACCGCTGCCTGCGCCTGTGGTGATAGCTCACCGAACTGGCGTGCCAAAGCAATAGCCTGGCCTTGCGCCTCCTTTAGTTCCTTCTTCAGGTCTTTTAACGTCTGTGCCCCATTGAGGTTGACGTTAACATCTACAGGTACATTATTAGCCATGCCTTATAGTGAGTATAAAATGGTTATTCTCATATTGGCTGGCAGTGCCGAGCCAAATACAAATACTCCGGTAGTGACATCGAAATCCCATTCATCGAATGCAGGTGTATTGCCGAATTCCTCTACCCGGATAAGCGGGTCTGCCTCCACCCTTACCTCCTGTGGGACCGTATCTATCAGGTCCGGGTTTGTATATGTCAATCCATCCGCAGATAAGCCGCCGCTGCCGTAAACAGAAGTAAACCGAATCTGATCCATACCACCGATGGCGCCATATGTATCTTTCAGTACCCAAGCCCCCGATGCTTTCTGGTATATCCGGTGCAGCTGAATATCAAATGTTACATCACCGTCAACTCCCAATCCTGAGGACGGAGCCCCAACTGTAAAAAAGATCCTCGCCCCTGCCGTAGTTCCGCCAAGTACAAATTCTTTTAATGCCTGCAGCGTAGCCTTTAGTGCTTTCCCTGTAGTATGGTCCTGATTGACGGGCCAGTAATCATTGGCCGAAAGGGCTGCCGCATCGTCAAGCTGGGATATTTTTTTATCTGCCATTATGCATATGGTATTCGTGATGAACCGTCTTCGTGAATTAAATAGCCACCATCCTCGTGAAGAATGAAGCCAGGCTTAACCACATCGACCTGTACCACTGTTTTGAATAATTCCACCCTGGTCACATCATTTGTGAGCGGGCTATATCCGTCAATCTTGTTTAGTTTAAAATAGATGTTTTCCACTTTTACCAGCTTCTTAAAGTCAAGCTGATTGATGTCTGAAGGTGTCAGGAATACATAGCCTCGCCATAGCTTACTATCTTTGTTCGCTACTTCGTTAATGAAACCTTCCCAGTAAAAGCGATACAATCCCACATCGGGATATCCGGTAGGTGGAGAGGTAAAGAAAATGGCTTTAGGAGGCCCAAATTCCAACGATCTGCTGGGGGCTGTAGGGTTATCCCACATCCCGGAATAAGGGTACATGACAGAGCTGAGAAGCACTGCTCCGGTTGAATCGGTAATATGCCAAGTGGCATATGTAACATTATCTGCCGCATAACTATGCTGCAATCCACCATACTGTAGTATCCGAATATTAAAAGTGTCACGCTCTTTGGTCAGGTCGCTACCAACTTTGTATATATGGGGAATAACCCGACGGTCGTTATTGCCAACCCTTACGCCGTCTACCATAGGGGAGGGAGAAAAGATTAGCTCTATCTTCTTAGTATCTTTCTCAAAATCATTATCAACAACATAGTTGCGCTGCCCGTAGATCTCGTTGTATATCTTCTTATACTTATCGGAATTCCAATAATCGCTATCCTCCTTATAGGTAAACAAGAACTCCCTCGCAGTAAGTTCCCCCATTGGTACAATCTCGATCTCTTTGCTGTAGTCAACCTTATATGTCCAGTCAACAGCATCTCCTGCGTATGTATTATAAAACCATCCCTGTGGAGTAATAAATAAATTCTTGTCGTTATTCGGATCGGTGAATACATAGAGGTTATGCATTAATATAATTGACTTGAAGAAGTCCTTCTGAGCGATGCTCTTACTCACAAAGTCGGCTATCACAATATCCGCTCCCTCGTCAACCGGATAGGTGCTATCATCGGTCGGTGAAGGCATGATAACGCTGGACTCTGGATATAATGTAATCTTACATTTAGGGGAGATGTCCATAGAGATGGTGAGGATATCCCCAGCAACAAATTGCCTCTTCTCAATTTCCAAAGTCGCAGTATGTGGGAACACCTCATAGGTGCCAGCGTCCAGGTTAGTAATTACTTCTCCATTCAGCCTCACATTTATATACCCATCCCTACTGCACAGATATTTTAAGTTAAATTGAACGCTGGTCTCTATATCGCGTGTGAATTTAATTTGAGTACGGGAGTCGGAGTCATCGCCGGTAAGAGCAACAATAAGCCCATATTTATCTATACCTCTTGGTGGCCCCCACCAGTTTGTAACCTCGCGCCACTTCCCTACCCTACCATTGGTGACGGTTTGCTGAGAAGATGTCTGTTGCAGGAATCTCGCGCTCGTTGCGGATTGCGTGAATTCTTTTTTCTCAGTATTAGGAACGATGAGGTTCTTGAAATATGGCAGGTTAAAGAATGAACAATCATAGGTAAATCCTGCCTGAGTAAACATACGATCGATATACTCTTTCACCCTGATAGCTGGGGCGAAGTTCTGAATAGGATAGTTGATACCATCCACTGACAGCCCATAATCAATTAACGGATATGTGTATGGATAGTTATTGGGATTGTTCCATACACCTTGAATCCAGCTCGCGGTAAGTGTATGATTCAGATCGCTAAAATCGATATCGCTTAATTTGGAATCACCAAACGCATACAAGATATCAGCGAGCCTACCCAACACATTGGTCTCATATTTCACCTCACCTTTCTCAACTGTCACCTTTAATATCCGGATGACGCCGTTGAACACCTGAATCCCATCTACCAGCACCAGCGCTTTTGCTACCTTATTTGGATTATAGTTATAACCGATATTGGTATCGGCAGGGTTGTAGGTATTCTCTACATTAAGGTTAAAAATGTGAGCGAATAGGGCATTGTTTTTCGGAGTGCCCGGTATATCGATAGTCTTAGAAAAGTCGGTCGTGCGCTTATCCGGCTCACGGATGTCCTGAATGGAATACGTGAAGTCGGTAGTAACATCTTGAATAAGGTCCAACTCTACCCCTTCGACTATAACTGCGCTATGTATCATCACAGGTATATATCAGAAAAGCTGATTTTTTTTCTAAATTACCTGAGCTACATTTTCAAATCCCATCTCCACATCCAGTTCCAGGTTGAACAGCTTATCTGTTTTCCCCTTCTTTATCTCCCATTCCGTAGTCGTGAGGGTCACTGGAATCAAGATATTACCTGCCCCGCCATAAACACTGGCATCAGTCTCCATGTAAACGAGCGGAGACTTTAATAACTCCGCCAGCATCCTTGATTCCGTGTCAGTCAGATAGTCGCTAATCAGTTTTTGCTTCTCAGTGTAGGTGCTGTAATAGTTCCGGGTCAATACCTCAAACCTCTTGTTGGTACTATCATACCCAGTTGCTTTATTGACTGGCTGTCGCTGGTACGTCTTCCGCTCTGTGGTTTGAGTCTGTTTCGTATCCAGCGTGAAATTGAACGAATCAAACCCGCCTAACTCGTTAAGGAAGTGAAGACGGGTACCGGGGAAGCGCTCGCAGAGACTATATAGATCGATCTGGCATACGGAGCCACCAATAGGCTGTAGGGTATAGTACGCAGCAGTATTGTATATAGTGCTACTAAATGCTAACCTGGAATATAGGTAATCAAATCCAATGTGCAAATGCAGTAGTCGATTATTGGAGGCGGATAGGCTATTGTAAGGATTAGATATGGTAGTTGAATAGATGTTGGTACCTGCCAGATCATATATCTTTAGATCGAATCCGGTTATTGCCGTTACGTCGCTTTGCATTAACGACATCATTATGCTGTCCCGCTTCCTCGCCACTTGCCGGGCGAATCTTGTCAGCCAGCGGTTATTGAGGTAACCGGTATGATTAAAGAAAGGCAACCGCAAACCATTTATGGCTCCATTAAAAATATACCCGCTATAGCTGGCAAGGTTGGCGTATATCACGTTATTATACTGCTCTCCAAACTGAACACTATAATCAGACAATGCGCCACCTGATGTTACCACAATGGATGGGCTGACAACCTCATTTAACTTGCAGTAGTCAGCGCTAACTAACTCGTACAATATTCGGGAAACATCAATGGTTACCGGATCCGTCCCCACCGCCTGCGGTTGGTATTTTAAAGTGGCCAGTAGCTGACCGTCGCCACTATATACGTCGGCCACGAACTTGAAATCCGGTTGAGAATAGTTGTCGGACGTTAGCGAAAAGACTACCGGATTAAACGCTGGCGTATATTTCTGCGGAGTTGTGCCTATCGTAATCATATGCCTTTAAGTGAGTCTATATTTACTTTAATATTAATAGCAATGTCCTTTGCCAGAGCTGCACCAAGATCCCGCTTTAAACCTTCTACTATCCTGTCCAGGGCCTTCTGTTTAAATGGCCTGGCGGCCAACCCTTTTTGTTTAACGATTGTACCTATTGCAGCCGCAATCGCATTCACATTTGGTCGTACTCCATTCTCGTCTGCATGCGCGCCCATGATCCCTTTTTTAGTTACTCTATCGGACAGATCATTTTTCTCCTGTAGCCATTTTACCAAGGCGTTGCGCATGCTTTCCGGCACATACTTATTCTTAAAAGAGTATGGGCTGCTGGTGTTTTTATTTCCCGGACCTACCCCCTTCACCCCCTTGTCTACAAAATCCCCGTAATATAACATGCTGACCCGGCCCTTAAAGGCCAGCGAATTCATTTTTACGAATTCCAGTTTAATAGATGCAGATAGGACGCCAGAAGCTGTAATCTCCGCCTTATAACCCCCATATCCTTTCCCCTGATTATTAAGTCCCTTCTGTAGCTCCTTAATAAGCTCTCCCATCCAATATGTAAACACAAGCTCCCCACTCTTGGGATCAAGATCGATGTCATTCTTGGATATCCCTAATGTATCAAGGAACCCACTATCTAATAACTGCCTTTGCCTTTGCCCTTCTGAAGCCATTTGTTGTGCTCTTCTTTTTCATACCTTGCCTTGTCTTTCAGGAAGGCAAGATCGTTAAGGAAATTGATTGTGTTAAGGTCATACGCCTGGGCAAGTGGTATACGTTCCATCTCTGCTACTTGAGTAGCGTTTAGTAGCCACCCCCAGCGCTCACCAAAGCTAATCCGTGAATGATCTGCTCCATCTCTGTCAGCCTCTTCCCCTTCTTCATCTTTCGTTCCAAATAGCCCGGAATAACTTTTAAGAAGCGATTCCAGGCATCGAAGAAAAAATTTGATATAGCCAGTGCCTGTACAATTGGCAACTGCAGCATGGCCTCTGCTACATCGTCGAACGGTATCGACCCGTACGACTGGATCTTCTTGTCCTTAACTGGTCGGCAGATCGCGGCCAGCATCCGGTGCAGGTTCAGGATGTTCTCGTCAGGCGTCTTGGCCACTGACATCACATCGATGAACTGACCTGCAACCACATCACGAAACTCGTATAGCGGTCGATATACTTGCCCATTGACAGTAATCTCCCTTGGAGTAGGGATAACTGGCACATCACCTATGGACAGGAACTTGGTTCGCTCACACTCCTTCATCAGGTCTGTAAGCAACATACTTTCATAGTGCTCAATAGGCTTGCCATCCAAGCATGAAAGGAGATGTACCTGTCTATCCACTTCCAGTTCAAAGTTGCCCTGCTGAATGTCATACAGCTGTTGGAATTGACCCACTGTTACTTTATCCCACATATCATATTATCTTAAATCGTAAATACCACTATTACTATTAGCCAGCTTATTCAGCCCTACATACCTTAACGGATCAATCAGGTGATTCAGAAAATCCACCGGCTCGTTGAGCGTCTTACCGTTCTTGTCCTGTTTCCACTTATAGCTATTCAACTCTTTACGCAGATTCGTGCTGTCCCGGGTAACATTGAGTTTGAATCGCTTAATGATATCAATACTGTTCTTTACGCTATCCCATCCTTTCTGTGCCGACTCTACCTGGTACCCGAAATTGTTTATCTCAGCTATCGACTTCGGTTCCGCGCTATCTGCCACTATGGCATCATACAGGGACACTCCGAGGCCCGGGAACTTACTGGCTATGTCCTGATTCGTTAATGCTGTTTCATATATACGTTCCTTTAACCACAGCTCACCATCACACTTGTATACACTAAGCAGGCCCGTAGGGTCGTTTGTGAAGCCGAAGTCAAGACCGTGTGCGATCAATTCTGCTGCTGCCGGGATCTCGTCTACTATGCTGTAGTTCCTGAATATAAGCCCTTCGATCTTCCCAGTCAGGCCCCGACCATACACCTTGAACAGCTCATAATCTTTAAAGCGTAATGCCTCTATCTTATCCCGGATCTTCTGCGGGCAGAATGGATTATGCCGGTGATCGCTGATGAATAATCTTACCCCTTTCTCGATCAGCACATCTGAATGCACCCAGAACTCAGCATTCGGGTTGTAATCAATAAACACCTGTTTCCTGGTCCTCATTGCCAGCTCGGTATATATTCCGTACGGTATGCCGTTCGCTTCATTGATGAATAGGTAATCACGCTTACCGCTCTTGGCATCCTGCGGACTATCATAAGATTTGAACTCTATTACTGAGCCATTCCAGAACTTGAATATCCTATCCGTCTTATGATAATCAACTACCAGTTTGCTGAGGTCAGGCGAGGACGCTACAATTGCCTCAGCGTCCCTTAACGCACCCGCTTTCAGGTTTGGTATGTCCTGACCCACTACAGTGATTACCAGGTAGGGGGCCTGTATGGCCTTTGTGAAAAGGACTTGTAGGATGCTATACGTCTTACCAGAAGATGTCCCCCCCTGATTGACAATCACATCTTCACCTGCCATCAGGTTAGCCTCGTATAGTGGACCTACGCTAAACATCAGATATCCACCTCCTTCTCGGAAGTTGATATCAGTGCTCCATCAATAGCCGGCATTACTTTGACCTCAACACTAGTTAGCTCCACCTTCTGCTCAATAGCCTGCTTCTCCTGCCAGCCGTAATTAGCCATCAGATCGAATTTAAGGCCCTGAGTGCTACCTTCTGCGTTAACGAGAGCATCAGCCTTACGAGCCAGTACCTCGGCCTCTATGGCGTTAATCGTGTCAGAAAATTCGGGATACGTTTTATAATCACCCCAACTTTCGCGAGATATCCCGATATATACCTGGAAGGAACCAAGTGTATAAATACGCGGTGCCGGCACCTGAAGAACCTTGCCTGCTGACACCTCGTATTTTATATTATTATCACATTTAACCTTAAACTCCTCCCAGGCATTCTGTATCTCTGCCGGTTCTGAAAACTTCATTGGTCTGCCTGCGTTACTCATTATATGTCTGTTTACTGGTTAAATGATATGCGTTACACTCCCGGCAGAAATAATACCTGCACTCCTTCCGTTTACGAAAGGACTTACGCCCCTTATGTGCCCGTATCCAGTACAGGGCGTTTTTAGCCTCTTCCTTCGAGAGTGAACGTTTACTGCACATATTCCTTCATATCAATTGTCATCTGCCCATCAAATGGGATATATATATTCTCGATATCGATATACCGTTGTAAGGTATTGACGAATTCGGGCCATGTCTTACTCACCTGTTCGGACTTACTATACCCGTATTTGATGTCATCCTTGTCATCCAGGTGGATAGCCTTAACTGCCGGTAGGTAGTAGTTGACGTATCCCATCCTTTCACATCTAACGTTATAGTCATTGTCGATAGGACCGTATAAGCCAAAGTCTTCACGCATATATCCGATAGTATCGAATACCTCGCGGCTTATCATAAACTGGCCAATGACATGGCCTGGGTGAATGATCATGCCATTATTCATTCTGCTGGGGTAGTTATGATCCCCTACAGATATAGATACCATCCCGGAATTTAAAACAGTCTGCATGTAGTTGACGCGATCACGGAGCCAATTATCAGGCTCGAGAATGTCATTAGCCATGAAGATAAATGCATCGTATTTGTTGGCAATAACTGACAATATCGAATTAAAAGGTCTGGCAATACCAACATTCTCAGCTTCGAATATGATACCAGATACATTACTTAACGAGTTCAGGTAAGACCTTACCCGAGAATCAGTACTACCATTATCCCATATGTATAAGTCAAATGGATGCCCAGCATTATTCCGGTTATGCTCTATTGTCTGCTGAAGCAATTCATACCGGTTATAACTAAGCATTAACGCTGCAACTCTCATACGTACTTTTTGTTTGGGCCGATATGCCTAGCTGGATTACCGGCGTAGGTTTGATAACTTTCTGTCTTTACTTTTAAGGTCATAACTGATCCCATACCAACCATTACACCTTCTGAGATATCATGATGCTGGTGTATCACCGCATTAAGGCCGACATTCACCTTGTTCTCCAACAGGACATGCCCGCCTATCTTAGCCCCGCATGATATAACCACCTCGTTACAAACAATAGCATCATGACCTACATGCGAGTGTTTCATCAAAAAACAATTGTCACCGATGACCGTCAAATCCGCAATGCCAGAATCAATAGTGACATGTCCGGTGAATACATTATTGTCCCCTATGATCACACCCTTGTCTGCTCCCCACCTCTCCCGGTGCTCCCCTGGCATCCCGATAACACAGTATGGCCCGATATAATTATTATCCCCCAGCTGAACGTTCGGACCTATGACAGCGGTAGGATGGATATTATTTGCCATTCCTTCTTTGTGATTTAGCCTCTAATTTGTATTTATCATACTGGGTGTAGATGATTCTAACCATTTCAGAGACGCACTCTCCGCACCATCTCGAATAGTGCACTTCGCTAATAGCTTCATTGTGGACTCTCTGCAGGGCATCAAATACCGGCTTATCAATATTTCGCATAAACCCAACCTCGGTTAAGCTCTCCCAATGTCCTTTATGCTGCTCAAGTACTTTAATGTGTTCTACTGTGAATTTCATGTGTCGATCCATTTATTAATTATGACGGCTGTTACTGATGCAGCCGCACCTATATATATCACTTCGAGCGTGTTTTTTTCAAAAAAGATGGAAGAAGATATACCAAGCCACCAGGCAAGGCATAAAGGGCAGTCGAAGGGCTTCAGCCTTTTGACCTTAAAGAGCTTCTTCACTCTAAATGGAATGCCAGTCTCAATAAACGCCAGAGATAAACATGCGCTTCCTACAATCAGCAATAGGTTATTCATACTTTTTGATTTTCTTCTTAATTATTTTTCTTGCGTTGTTAACGGTATCATGAATGCTTTTAATCGGAATTCCAGTGCAGTCGGCCACTTCCCGTAATGTTCCTTTTTCAGCATACAAGGACAGGATACCTGAATCATACCAATACACATCTTTAATAGCTCTATTTACTTTGTCTACCAGATCTATATCTGGTAGGGTAGACTGCCCAACAAGGACGATATCATTCGCGTGCTCACGTATAACCTCAGCATCCCTTCGATACTTTTTATGAAATGCGCTGTTACGGCTACAGAACTGATGCTTTGCCAGTTTCCAATAGAAACACTTAATACATGTTTCATTAATCCTTTCCAGCTTATCGCCGGGCAGTTCCAGCATTACCAGGGCGAGTTCCTGATATAGGTCGTCTGCATATAAACCGCCTATCTGGTTGCAAATCTTTCGGTAGTCGGGATCTGTCGTGAATGCCCGAATGATATCGTCTCTCTTCATAGCACAGATTTAAAAGCGTCGAGTCTCAGGTAATTAAGGATACGGATGTCATAGTTCTGGCGAACGTATGCGGCAAGGGCAGCACCATTGTCAGCCACATGATTCGGATTGTCCTCGCACCACTGGATCCACCGATAGAAGTCAGATGCCTTGTCTGCCCGCATCAGGAAGGGACATACATCGTCCAGGTAAGGACCAGTATTGGAAACAATGATCGGCATGCTCTTACACCCAGCTTCCAATACCTTCAGATTTGATTTATGGGCATTGAATTCATTAGCTATTAAAGGAGCCAGGGCAATTGTGCCATGTTCATACAGGTCCATATAGCTGGATACTGGCAGGTGCTGTACAGTTCTGAACCCCGATAGCTGACCTGATGCACCTAGCATGTTTCCCATCTTACGATACACCTCAGCATCTTCTGCTACCCCGGCAAGGACTACCTGGTTGGTGAAGTTATGTCTGGCCAGTTTTCTCATCGTAGATTCAAGGAGTCTGAGATCCCAATAGTGCGAACCACCACCAACATACACGTATGCATTGTCTTCATGCTGTGATTGTCTGGGGATAAACTGGTCATCATCAAAAGGCAGCCCATTAGGTACTACGTGAACGTTACCATTATATGGCAGTATCTTCTGGTAAAGACGATCGCTAGTACATATTACAGCATCTGCAACAGATACATTTCTAAGGATATGCTGTTCCAATTTCTGCGCCTTCCATATCCCTTCCAGTAAATGTCCTGGGTACAGCTTCCAATAATCATCCAAGTCTACTATTATCTTGAAACCGTACTTCTTCCTAAAGTCCAATATCTGATCCAGAGAGGTATTATATGGCAGTCTGTTATAGAATAGGATATCACATTCCTTCATGCTGTCTTCAAAGGATAACCCTGCAGGGACTCCCTGGATATATCCGGCTTGCTGTAGGTAGGTGATCGGCAAGCGGACACGGTGATAATCGCATCCGCTTGCGTTGTTAACGAGTGATAGTATTTTCATGCTTGTTTGGCCTCTGGCATGGTTTAATTGATTAATGTGGCATTCCCATTTTCTCGCCTGTCCAGTCATGAAACCTACCAGGCCATGAGGCACTGCGACTACTTAAACACAGTAGCGGATGAGCGATGAGATTGTGAACGATAAACCAGAATTTATTTTTCATGTTTTTTTATGATTATGCACCTTACGGGGTGCGGGTGAATTAAAATGGTAAGTCATCTGAAGATGCTGCAGGCGCATAACCAAGATCCGCCGCTTGCGCAGGCTCATTCGTTTCGGTCGGCACTGGTTCGGCATTAGCCAGCTTCTTAATCCGCCAGCACTGCAGGGAGTTAAAAACATATTCCTTACCACTCTTCTCCGAATGCCGACCACGCAGATTAATATGGCACTCCACCATTTGACCAGGTTGGAAGCCATCCAGCACATTACAATCACCCTGGGTGAATTGTACCTCGTAGGTCTGTGGATATTGAACGTCCTGTTCTTCTAACCACATTACCCGCTTTTCAAAATTCCCGAATATCTCAGATGGAAAGATATTTTTGATACGTCCCTTAAGGACGATTTTTGCTTGATCACTCATGATATTATTTTTAAGATTAATGATTGAAATTCCTCGAAGGAGCGAACTACGTGCACTGTGATCCCGTGGTACAACCACACTTCATGCACCGCCTTCTGATCTGGTGATAACTTACCGGTCTCCGTCTTCAACTCAATTCCAACCGGCATCCCATGATACAGGCAGAGCATATCTGGTATTCCGGATACAACCCCTGACGCTTTCAGACTCATCGCTTCCCTTGCATGCCTGGTACCGCCATTCGGTACCGCGAACAGTAGCTTCCTGAGCTGTGGGTAGCTGTTGTATGCCCACTGGAAACATTTTGCTTGTAGTTGTAATTCGCTCATGATTTATTGGTTTGTGGTGGTAAGGTGGTAACGGTGGTAACCAATTTTCTGGAAGTTGCCGCGAACCATATATATTTAACTGGTACACTAATACACTAGTACAGTTATTTTATAATTATAGTTTTATTAAATTTTCGGTTACCACCTTACCACCTTTTCTATATGATTGTTTACTGTGGTAGATTTGAGCGGTGGTAACCATATCTGTTTTTAGGTTACCACCCGGTTACCACCTTACCACCCTTATTGAGTTATAAGTGCTCCTGCGATCCCGATCTCCACAACCTCATATGCCTTCTTAGATTTGCCATTCTTCTTAAAAGCCTTATTCACATACCCCAGCCGCTTCATCTCCTTCCCTACCCTGTCGAGGCTCAGACGCTGACCGCTCAACTGTTCCAGTCGTACCTTCACATCCGTGGCAGTACGCACGCAGATATTAAACCTGTCACCATTGGCAGGGAGATCATAGTACCGGTTGATCAGTTCATACTCGATACTGTATGATTCGAATGTGCTGGTATTGTCATTCAGCACTTTGATATCATCTCGGGTCAACTCCCACTGGAATCCTGACAAGTATAGATGATAGGCTTCCATCAGCACATCAATCTTATCGATAGCGTTATATGCTGCCTGGTTGATGGACAAAACGTTAATAGGTATGATGCGGCGATTACCGGTGGGGTCGTTCAGGATCTCGTTATCGTTAGTGGTGCCGCCCAACACTGCCAACCGGTGGAGGTCCACATTATTTCGCCCGTATGGTTCCCTCAGTGAGAATACCTGTTTACTGGTCAGCTCCTTCAGACGACGCGCCTCTGCCTTGCTTTTCCCTCCCATCTCGTCGTCCATAATGATGAGCTTCTGTGTCATCAGGATTTCGTCATCCTTGCCGGCATCCAGTTTGCTTTCACCATAGTAGCCCCGCAACTCTGCTGGCAGTAGTCTTCGCCACCACTCCGTTTTACCAGTACCCTGAATATTACCAGACAGGACCAGCATCAGCGGCGAGTGCTTGCCATGAGCTGCTGATATCAGTCCGACCAGCCACTTTGTTCCAAAGTGCAGTTTATAATCTGGGAAGAACTCATCACCGGCAAGACCCGTGTCAGACTCAATAGTGTCAAACAAGGCGTTAATTGCTCCCTTCGGTTGACGGTGCTGGTGACGCTCAAAGAACTCCAACAGTGGATTATAATCGTGCGTGAAGTCGCTATTGATGATTCTATCAATCAGCTCATAGCTGCACTTTTCGAATACTTTCTTCCCGGCGATGTAAATGGTGTTGAAGTCTTTAGACTGCAAGGGCTTGCCGCGGTTCTCAATATACCTTGTGATCACATTACGGCGCAGTTCGTAGTTCTGCTTGAGCCATAACTCCACCGCATCAACCTCATTGTCCTTTGTGTCAATGGTGATGTTATTATCAAACACCTGGTCAACGATGTCTTGGGTAACTGTTGGGCTGATCCCCTCCGCATCCTGCAGATACTCAATTACGCTTTCCTTGGTGCGTGCACCCTTTTTTGCCAGTGCGGCAGACTGTACGATCAACTTCGTCTGCTCTGACATTACCCGGATACCAGCCTGCTTGGCATAGAAGTAAAACGTGGCAATGGTGATACCTGTCCGGCGGGCCTTCAGGCAGTTATCATATTGCCGGTCACACAAGTCGGCGCGGTAATCCAGATGGAACTGGCTGACCTGGTGAAAGTACGCCCGGCCACTCTCTCCCATCTTATCGCTGATGGCAAACCCTATACGCAGCCATGACTGATAATCCCCTGTGATGTCAATACGCCGTCCAACGATCTCTTTGATGATGGAATCAAAGTCACTCTGCACAAACACCACCTCCGGTACCTTTTTCAATGCAGCCTGCTTCTTTGGATAGATAGTAAACTTGTCAGCCTTTTCATTAACGTATATATGCGGATCATACGAAACTATACGCGCTCTGCTAACGTCACGACAGGACGGATCCACCACAACCTGATAAGTGGTGTACAGGTACTCCTGCAATCCTTCGAATGCCTCGTTGTGCTTCTCAGGGTTAATGCGGACCATGACTGCCAGTCCCTTACCGCTTACACTCGTGAAGGCGGAATAAACATACCGGTCAGGACACAGCAGCGACTTCATTTCCTCAGGATCCACATCGTCAATATCAATGCAGATAAATCCTGAGTGCTGAACCAACCCGGCAGCTTTACGCTCGGTGAACTTACCAGAGATAGTGCAGTAAGGCAGATCTGTCTTTGCCATGCTCCCGGTACGAACCGCCAGCACTTCATCCTGCCATTTCCCCTCAGCGATGTACTGAAGTAAAATGTCAACCGGTATGTCTTTCCCGCCTTGTACTTGCTTTATATTGCCGTAGAGGCTAATGGTTGTGGTTCCCATCCGAATATATCTTTTAACTCTTTAAGCATCCATTTGTCAGTCATGTCCCGGTAGTACCGGGTATATCCTTCACCCTGCTTCTCGCACCATTCCTTTACCTTCCCCTGGAACATCTCACGTAGCCGATCTGCCACACCGTTGTCTATACTGGTAAGATGCCATTTATGCTTCCCGGTCATAATGATGGTCTTTTTCATCTTATGCAGCACGGCATAGTTATGCTTCCCCTGGCCGTCCTGTATCATCCTGTCAACCTCTATAACCAGTGGTTTCTGTTCCGTCAGCAACTCAAACTCAGCCAGTGTAGTATCCACCTTCATAGCCGGCTTGTTATTGGCTCCACAGAAAGGGCAGATATGGGCACTTGCGGAAATGATCGCTTCGCACTGTACACACTCCTTTACCGGTGCTACCCCATCACCCTTACTTGGAGGATCAGGATTATAGAATAGTTCCTTCCAGTCACGCGGCGCACACCAGTCCCCATGCGTCATAGCATTGCCTCCCATGTCTAGAATGGTGAATATATCCTTATCAGGATATGGTCTGGAGCCTCTGCCAGTCATCTGCAACCATAGCGGCAAGGACATAGTGGATTTATTGACGATGACAGATTGAACAGAAGGTTCGTCAAAGCCGGTGGTGAGGATGCCGACGTTGTTCAGGATCGCATTGGGAGTTGCTCGTAACCAGGCAAGGCATTCCTTACGGTATTCCTCACCGGCGTAGCTGTCCAAGTGACGTGATTGATAGCCGGCTTTCAGGAAGGCAGCATTGACCAATTCACTGTGTTCTATGGAGCAGTTGAATACTATGGACTTGGTATTAAGGCAATGCTGTTCATATCCATGCACGACGTTATCAATCTGCTTCTTCTTGCTGAATGCCTGTCCCATCACCTTGTCATCGAATTCACCATTCTTAATTTTCAGATCCGTCCTATTGATATTCTTAATGTGGTATGTGCGATTCTGTACGAGGCTACCAGAGGCGACCAAGTCGGGTATATCAATACCGCAAACGATGTCTTCATACAAATCTTTCAAAGGTTCTTTCTTACTGGCGCTGATAGGCGTAGCTGTGAACCCAACTATCCAGGCATCCGGGAAGTACTCATGAATCTTTTTAAAATTCCCGATGTGACACTCGTCTATAATTACCATACCCACATTGCCGAAGTATTGCGGATTTTTCTTCAACCGGTTATTTACAGTCTCGACCATGCCGACATACACCGGCACATTCGGTATCCATTTTTGTCCAGCAATCACAGGGTATGCAATAATCTCGTGCCAGTCATACATGGTGCGTTTAGCCTGTTCAAGCAACTCAGACCTGTGCACCAGTATGAGCACCTTTTTATTATTACGAGCCAGGTACCGCTGTACCAGTCCGGCGAAGGTGACGGTCTTTCCGCCACCGGTTGCCAACTGGAACACCACCTTTTTAAAACCACCAGCAATCTTGCGGGCTACTTCGGTAATCGCGTTTTCCTGGTACAGTCTAAGCTGTTTCATTCTACCTGATTTGAAGATTCTTCTTTTCAACTATACTCGCACCAGGCACCTTGACCCCTTGCTTCAGCGCATCACCGACACGCGTCTTGCTAGCTGATGGTTTTAGGTCCAGCAGCTGAAGTATATCTTCGTTGATCCCCGCGTCCGCTGCTTTGTCTTCCATCCCTTCAACTATCTTCATTGACACCGTAGTGAATTGAAGGATATCGTCAAGGAAGGTTTCAGATAGCTCCACCGGATTTGACTTGCGATAACTGATCTTCAGCAGCTCGCTATCAATTTTATCATATCCGAATTGCTTCATGCCTTCATCCAGCGTTTTCCGGAATAGCTCTGCGCGGTTATCAGCGCGTTGTTTCAGCCCTTGCAAGCGCTTGATTTCAGCGGCAATAGTATCTGACTCAGCGTCCAGCTTCCGAATAAGGAACCCGTAGCTGATGGCTTTCTCTTTGAAGTCCTCTTCACTGAGTTGAAGAGCAGCCTGCATTTCATCATCCAGCACACCGTCATTTTCCTCAATGAGTGCCAGTAATGAAAGATGATCCTGCCTGATATTGAACAGTGACTTCTTCACCGGTGCAGCTGGCTGCTCTTGCTGATCCATGTATAATTGTTTACTTGCTCCCATTTTGCTTCTCTTTTTGAGTTTTAAGTAAATCATCCAGCTCGTTAAGCTGTGACGATGTCAGTGTGAACGCAGCTATGATCTTCTCGTACACATCTATCTCACCGGTTCCTAGTCGTTGCTTAGCCTTGAAGAACTGCTCATCAGAGATGGCAGGTAGTTGAACTGGTGTAGGTGTCGCACCAGATTCACACCACTCATATATCATTCTGCCGGTAGATGCATCTGGCACGAAGGCGGGTTTCCCCATGAATAAACCGGTTCGGTCCTTTGACGCAGTAGCGTTGTGACGCTGGTCAAGCTCCAAGTTAACGGTCAGCTCGTACTCAAATCCTTCACGAGTAATTTCCTTTGTGCCGGCCTTCTCAACTTTTGTCTTGTTACCATCTTTGATCACCTCATATTCCTGCTTTCTGCGAACCGTGGTAATAACGTGGCATTTTGATTGAAGGATAGCATCAAGGAATGCCTGATGTCGCGGTGTTACCTTTGCCCAGTCGGCAAACTTTCCACCCAGGCTATCGACAATTTCCAGGCATCCACCTTTCCCATCCCATTCATGGGTGATACTGTCAATAATAATTACCTCCATACCCGCCTCTTCGCATGCACGAATCGCTTGTATATATCTTTCCGGTGAATATGGAGAAGAAAGTGACAGTACCTGATAGTCACCTAAATGGCAGTACAGGTCTGCTGATTGGTTTTCAGTGTCGATCACTCCAATCTTACTCCAATCAGCAGTGATGCCGAATGCAATGAGCAAAGCAGACATTGTTTTACCACCACCAGCTACAGCAGATAAACCCAGCCTAATTTTTGCCTTCTTCCTTTCTGCTTTGCGAAGAGTGAATGTATTGTTAGACATATCAAATATGTTGTCTATAGTGCCAAAGAATAATTGGAATCATCACCATCGCCATAAACACTAAAAGCCCTGCGATACTCGAAAATGTGTCCCGCCTTTGCAACTTGCGCAACCATTTCACCTTCTGTGCAGGCGTCAGGTTGGAGAAGTAAACTGTATTCTTTCGGCGCATATAGTAAATTGAAAAATGAGATGATATTATTTCGGTCATTCTTAGTGTAATACCTGCACCTCACCACCTCTTTCGAATCAATAATCATAATCATTGTACCAGGCATAAGTAAATATTTTAAAGTGAGCCGGAACAGAGAGCAGTCCCGGCTTATTACACTAACTAAACCCTATGAAACGTTAATCAATAACCTGTTCCAGCAACTTGCTGTATGGGTTATATGAATTCTGAATGAAGAACTCATAATTTCCCTCCGGCAGCAGGTGACTGTTGTGATCAGCCTTTTGTAGTTCATCAGTCTTTGTCCAGGATGCATCTGTAAAATTGCTTTCATGCACATGCTGAAGACGAGCACCGTCACTTCCTACTGCACAGACAATGCGCCCATCTATTTCAAACATCTGCACATCTCCTGTTAATACATGCATATGCCCTGAATGCTCTCCCAATGCGATAGGCTTGTTTGCTACCTTCTTTGCATTGGCAGGAATGGATCCAATAGATTTAAACTGTACGTCACCCTGGTGACCGCGTAATTCGTTTTTCATGATTTGTGATTGTGATTGGTGAATAATTATGATCTGAAGTCGAAAGAATATTCGCTAACGGAGAACATTGACAGCGATGCCATGGCCTCCATAGCATTTGTGTGATGAGGTTCTACACCCTGAAGATATTGTGATCCGGTACTCGGACATACCATCTTTACCCATGCAAATGGCTGGTTGTCTATTTCCTCAAAGGTCTCCTTTGTTTTTAGCAAGGTGACCGTTTCGAGATCTCCATTCTTGTGGGTAAT
Source organism: Chitinophaga sp. (assembly GCF_039596135.1). GTDB lineage: Bacteria > Bacteroidota > Bacteroidia > Chitinophagales > Chitinophagaceae > Chitinophaga. The sequence continues at coordinate 11,112 of NZ_JBCNKH010000007.1, read as the reverse complement.
TGTCCTTACATCCACTTCCTCGGAACCTAGCAAATCCATCATACGCTTTTGCCCTAACACCTCGTAGATGCCACCCTTTATCTCACTATTTTGCTCTTTCAGGAACATTTCACGGGTGATCTCATTAGCGGCTGCTTTCTCCCATATCCATGAGGGCAACGCACGACCGTTGATATAATACTGGCAATATCCATCTGCAAATTCAATGGCTGGTCCGGTTGGGTTGTGGAGTCTTCCGGCTGCATTGCGAATGATCTTTGTAGGCATGTCTGACACGATACATACATTTGATAGTTGCACCATATCATATATTCCACAAAGCATTAGGTCGCGATAACGAATGAAATCATCGTTCGGTTGAATAGCATCAATTTGAAGGAAATAATCAAAGTATGCCAACCAGCTGTAATCACTGACATTTCCATATGAAGCGAATGGTTCATAGTTGGCCCCGACGTTGGCCCTGACGTTGGCCCTGACGTTGGCCCTGACGTTGTCCCCGACGTTGGCCCCGACGTTGTCCCAGACGTTGTCCCCGACGTTGTCCCAGACGTTGGCCCCGACGTTGTCCCAGACGTTGGCCCCGACGTTGTCCCAGACGTTGGCCCTGACGTTGTCCCCGACGTTGTCCCTGACGTTGTCCCCGACGTTGTCCCCGACGTTGGCCCTGACGTTGTCCCCGACGTTGGCCCTGACGTTGTCCCCGACGTTGTCCCCGACGTTGGCCCTGACGTTGGCCCTGACGTTGGCCCTGACGTTGTCCCAGACGTTGGCCCCGACGTTGTCCCAGACGTTGTCCCCGACGTTGTCCCAGACGTTGGCCCCGACGTTGTCCCCGACGTTGTCCCAGACGTTGTCCCAGACGTTGGCCCTGACGTTGGCCCAGACGTTGGCCCTGACGTTGTCCCCGACGTTGTCCCCGACGTTGGCCAAAGGCTCGCTTTGCTCCCCTCCTGGCAGCTTCGCTATTTCTTTGAGATAGGACACTGCATATTGAACAGCCAAAGGGCTATCAACAAATATGATTTGCTTCAGGCCATCTTGCTTACAAAATTTGTAAAGCCAAGAAATTGCCGCAGCCGCCGCTGGTCTGTTAGTCCTATTTTTACAAGAGAAGATATAGTCCTTCCAGAAGTCACGGACTCCTAACATCTTTTGTTCCTGTTCAGGCGTTAGTGTTTCAAGTTTTTTCATACTTTTGAAATGAATAGTTGTTATTTAATTGGTCGGCACTGCGAATGCCGGCCTTTTTTATATGTGACAATTACCAGAACATTCACCGGACCATAAATCATCTTGGTCATCAAATTCAACCATGTCAAGTGGTGTCATACTGCGGTGCAAAAAGCACTGGTTTTTTACACCTTTTTGCGTGCTATTACGGATAGCGTAATCGACTTGAACAGCAGCGTCAAAATCTTCAGGATTATGTTTTTTCATCCGTGACCAATTAAGATCAGACTGATATGGACAGAATACGCATGATGATTTTGGAGGGATCGGGAACCCCATTTTTTGATACCAATTATATAAATCAACCCTGCTCATTTGAATACCCCAGTTTAACTTTTCCCAAATCCCTTTAGCATTGAACTGATATCCTGTAAAAGGATATACATGTCGTTTCCATTTCTGCTCTGGTTCTGACATTCTATCTAATTCGTCAACTGTAATTCCCTTCCAAACAAAGGTTTCTGGACGTCGTTGCCGTGGTCTCATTCCATATAATCTTCTAATCACCTCGTCAACAGGCCCAATTTTGTACTCGCTCGTACATTGTCTACGTAACATCCCCTGACTGCCATCATCATTTTTAGTAAAGCACGGAATAGACGCAAAGCGATTACCAGAACTATTTGTTCCTTTCAATAGATCTTCAAATAGATTCTTTTTATCGGTTACAATTATTGGTATACCCGAATTATCAGATTGCCATTGGAGAAGGAACTGAAGATATTTATAAGTACCAGCCTTTTCCCTTCCTGGATCTGCAGTGATTGCATAGTCAGCTCTCGGTAACTCTCCCATGCTACTCATGAAATAAAGTGCTGTTGATTGGACCCCTAATCCCAATGAAATGATATTCATGATTAAGAATATAAATTATCACAGTAGTATTTTACTGCCTCTATCAGCACATCCTCTCCTAAAGCAATCAACCCCTTACAGAAGTGATACATTGATTGCAATCCTGTAGGCACATCGAATGTGATATCCAACAGATAATACTTTCCATCACTGCTTACCGTGATGATGCCATGAGCCTCCTTCTTCCCCAACTCAATGTTTACACTATACCGCTCAATCGTGCCGAGAAGGCAATGAGATGTTATTGTCAGCCGGTATCCGGCGACGTTGGTTGTAACGCTCATAAAATATTAGTTGAATGATTAGAGAAAGGAGTGCTATGCTTAGGTAAACTATCCAAATAGCGTAGCAGAGTTCGTACATGGTTAGCTCTTGATGAAGTTTCGGATCAATCCAGGCATCAACTTATACAGGCCATATCCAATCAGCGGAGCACATACAGCAAACCAGATAAAGGTTTCGTGTTGGTAGAAGTTTTGGAGGTTCATGGTATAATTAGTTTATAGGTTCGTAAGTAAGGTCAAACATGTCAGGCTTGCATGGATAGAACATGCGATCATCTGTAGGGAATGGTTCCTTTATCAGGTAGTCGTTAAAGCAACAAAGCATTATACCCTCTTTTGTAGGTATGTTCAGACCAGCTGGACGCCAGTTCAAGTCATCTTCCTCCAAGAATGAGATGGTAATCTGTTTATCGGAAGGCATAATAGAATTAGCCCAGTCCTGCACTTCATAAATATTATCGATAGTCAATTGCATTGCTTCGATCTCAACTGGTTTCTTACGGAATTTTTTCATTTGGTGTTAGTGTTATTGGTTTGAGAATGTTTTTTAAGCGCTTCCTGTCTATCCAGGTATCTCCACTTTGCCATAAGGTGTCGGGCCATCTCATGTACCTGTTCCTTACGCGTGGGCTTTTTCGACTTTACTGGTTGCTCACCGCGCTTGAAAGAGACGTACATGGCTGAGGATTTAGGTAATTGCGAATCTTGACGGCAGTAGGCTCTTTTACAGGGAATCCCATAATCGCTCTCTTGAGAGTCCCCTCCGATAATCCAGTGGACTGGATGGCAGCCTTAAGATTACCGTGACCGGTGATTTTCCTCCGCAGTCCGGATTTTTCCCCTGATTCTAGCAGTATCATCCTGACAGCCGGATTATTAACTATATTTGCGTTCATCATTGCGTTAACTGATTTGTTAATGCAAATATACATTGACAGAAGCAATAAAAAGTCAACAATTATTGTTTTAGGCAAAATTTAGTCAATATTCAATAACGACATACCCTAATTAGATGGAACTCAAAAAAGAGATTGAAAAGCTGCTAATTGATCTAAAAAATTATAACTGGGGTAGGAAAGAGATAGAGGAAGAGTTTGGTTATAACCCTAATTATATATCTCAAGCATTATCCCGCGGAGGCAATGACAAGTTATTGGGCAATTTAAAAAAACTTAAAAGCCGAGTCGAGAAAGAAGAGGGAAAGGATATGGTAGAATATGATATGGGGGCGGCAATAAAAAAGATAGAAGCAATGCAGGAGGTTACTCTGTCTGCTGTAGCTGAACTTCTGGCAAAGGCGAATGGGCAATCTTCAACGGTTGCTCTTGGTCAATTGCAAGAGCTGGTAAACAAACGCTTAAATTCTTAGGGACAAACACTATAGCCCTCTTACCAGGGCGTTTTTTTTGTTTTTTCATAACACATTCACGATTGGAGTAATGGACAAATATAGGTAGTAAGTAGTATCAAAGCTCAACCCCGACAACGCAGTATATATGCGTTGCGACATTAATCACACAAAAATGTGAATTTTAATGCATTAACTACCAATTAATACTTGTTTAACCACAAAATCAATATACCACTATGAAAAAAATTGTACTGCTATTTAGCATGATATCTTTATTCGGTTGTCAAAAAGCGGACAGAGAATCATCAATCGAAAAGTATATTACCAAAAGAGCGCTAGGCGTTGATTTGAAGTATCATTCTAATGATTTAGTAGAAGTTAAAACGGTAACTGTAGGGGAGTCATTGAAAGAATGGAATAGAATCAATAAAAGTGAAGGGCAGCCTTTAACAGATCAAATTAAAATAGTTGAAAAACTTGTTGCTCAAATGCGGGAAAATGGAAATGAAAAATTAAGTATTTGGGAATATAAATTAAGCAGGTTAAAATACTTATCTACTATGAGGCCAGAGGATATCGATTATACAGTATATAAAAATGAATATACCATTATAAATCCATTACTCAATAATGCAAAGCAATCTTTATCAGCATATTTCATCGCAAACCATGATGGGGAAATTGTTGCCCGAGAAGATGCTGATAAATTTGGAAGGGAAGACGCTTACCGCTTTGCTGATACAGAACAAGCAAAATATGAAACAATGATGATTAAAAGTAATTTATAAAACAACAAAAAAGGGCGCTATGAAAAAACTTTTACTGTTAGCGTGTACTGTTAGCCTATTCTCTTGTGGTAAAAAGGACTCGGATAATCCAGTACCAACAATATTCTCTACTTGGCGCAAATACAGTTCCAAGACTATAGGTGTATATTTTTCAACTGGGGTTATCGTAAAAAAGGACTCAACCATAATATACGGTAAACCAAAAGACAGCTGGATTTTCACTGAGGACAGCAAATTAACAATATATGATGAGGCCAGTAATCATACTTGCAGCACAACATTTACTCAAAAAAGTGATTCTATTTTGATTCAAGCAGGTGAATGTTCACCAAACAACTTTACTGCTCATGTAAATCTTTCGGTTTCGGGTCAATTAAATTTGAAATATATGTCTACCACTTATTACGGAAGCGATAGTACTCAATATATTACTGAAGTAATACTCCTTCGATAAGTATAATTTAGCAGGTCAATCAGGGGTCAAGTCGTTAGTTATTAAATTAACGGCTTGACTATAACAATTTGAATATCAATACATGAAAATAAAGAAAATGAGGAGCGCAAAATCTTGTCATCCCGACAAACAAGAAGTCCGCAGCGAAAGCTGCGGGTTTTGTTTTTGGGGCAACGTTCCGAGCTTGCTCGGATAAGCTGACAGAAAAACAAAGCAGCCCAATGAAATTGGGCGTGGCTTCTTGGGTAATATGGAGGGAATGCTGGATCGCCGAAGGCAATCCGGTTCACCCGACAAAAAGAAAAACCTCTGGTATGTACCAGAGGCTTTTTTATTTAAGAGCAGTGCAGCCCTGGTAGCGTGTCCCGACGTGTCGGGAAGGTCGTCTCGCTTCGAGCGGGATCTACCTGGCTAAATGATATATCAAATGTTATCAAAACCTGTAAATCAATATGATTACAGGTTTTTTTATTTCTTCTACTATCTATTTATATTATAAAATATCAAATCATCAGTGAGTGATTCGGTGAGTGAAGTTTGGCATTTGCTTTGAACTCACCAGAATACTCGTAAGTAGCTGTATAACAGTATCTATGTAAATAAATTTGCCCTTTTTTGATAGGATTCGAACCTGCGGACTAACGGAAAAGTGAAGAGAGAATCAAATCATTTTTTAACCTATCAAAACGTATTTCATGATTTCAAATCACACCATTTGGAAGTGACCGATGTTATGGGCAAGTGGCTTTGTTGTCTGTCTATTTGTTGTTAGTTAAACGATTGTCTAAATTCTAATGGTGAAAGTTTTGTCTTTGTCTTGAAAAGTTTGCTGAATGATTGTGAATGTTCAAAGCCTAATCCGTAAGCAATCTCACTAATTGAAAGATCTGTTGTAGATAATTTTTCTTTGGCTTTTTCAATTAGTTTGTCGTGAATGTGTTGTTGTGTATTTTGTCCGGTAAGCACTCTAAGCAAACTGCTAAGGTAACTTGGTGAAACGTTTAATTTGCCTGCAACATATTGAACTGTCGGCAATCCATTTGAAATTAAATCATCGTTACCAAAATAGTCAGTCAATAATTCGTCCAAACGACTTAAGATTTGATGATGGGCTTTTTCTCTTGTAATGAACTGGCGATTGTAAAATCGTTCAGAATAACTCAACAAGTTTTCAATATGTGTTACAATGATTTGTTTGCTGAATTTATCAATATTAGAATGAACTTCCTGCCGAATATTTTCTATAATCCCGTTAAGCGTTTTTTCTTCTTTTTCGGAAAGGAACAACGCTTCGTTTACAGAATAATTAAAAAACTCGTATTGCTTTATGGTTTTTGCAAGTGAGGTATTCCAAATAAAATCGGGGTGTACCAGCAACATCCACCCCGAAACTTTTTTGGCAATTTCTTTATCAATAATTTCGATACTAAGAACCTGTTTAGGCGACATAAAAAACAACACGCCATCGTCTTCAAAATCAAGATGCGGCTGTCCTCCGTATTTATATTTCACGCCCTTCATGCGTTTCATCGCTATGAAATAAAAATCATATACTACATTGATAGAGTCACGCTGAGATTTGTGCGAAGAATCATTTAAATTTATTATGCTAACCAAGGGATGTTCAGGCTTGGGCAAGCCCAAATGCCGATGGTATTCGCTAATTGATTTGATGCGTATGGGTTTCATTCGTTAATTTAAGTAAAATTTATGATGTTTCGCTTCGCCTTCTCAATATTTCGTTCGATCATCTTTGCAAAAAAGTTGGGGCAATCCGGTTCATCCATTTCATGCCGTTGGATAAGCCGGGCCTGATTTCAAATTTATCTTGCAAAATGCCTTTGATGGCCACATTTACCATCTTGTCAATCTTCATTTTTCCGACCGCCACGGTTTAGTCCGGGCACGGCCGTTTGCAATGGTTTTTCGGTTTGTGGCGGGGATATTTCAAATACTTTTACTGGCGTATTCTTTAGTTGTAACCTTAGTGCCTGCGAATAAATGTGGTAGGAATTGGTGGGTCATCCGTACCGTTCCTGAAAAATTGGTATCAATTTCATGGGCGATGTTTTCTGTGTTGATGCTGGTGTTTTGCAGGCTGGCCATTTGCATGATGCCGGCATTGTTAATGATGATATAGAGCTCGGGAAATTGCTGGGTTACAGCCGCACAAAGTTGTTCAATATCTTTCGGGTTGCTTACATCGTTTTGAAAAGTGTGTATCTGTGGAAACTGCTGTTTGGTTCGGCTTAGCTTTATCATATCCCGCACGGTAACAATGAGGTTTGCCCCTTGTCGCAGCAATTGTTTCACAAACTCCAAACCTATGCCATTAGTGCCGCCAGTGATTAGGATGGTGCTGTTTTTTATTACCATAAAAAGATTTTACTTTTTAAATTTATTAGCAGTATACTAATTATTCAAGCTCATATTATGTATGACATCGAAATTTGAATGGAAATTCCTTTATTCTATCTACGAAAAATTGTTTCCATTTTATCATGCACTCAATCAATTTTTATTATAGGCTTCCACAAATTCGGGCATATAGCTCTTTAATTTTGTTTTGCTCAATTCCGGACGATGCTTGTAGTAATCTTCGCCCAAAAGACCATTTTTTCCACGTCCGGCTGCCTGAAACTCCACAAATCCTTTTGCAACGCCTTCACTCATTCCCATACCTTTCATAGCATTCAATAATTGTTTATCGGAAATCCGCCCCCATTTTAAATAAGGCTTACCGATTGCTTCACCTAAGATTTTTGCTACCTCATTACACGTTAGTTCTTCGCTTGCAATATAGCGGATGGTTCGGCCAACAAAAGGTGTTTCTATTTCTTCTGCAATAACACTTGCAATATCAAATGTCGAAACTAAAACGTTCACGTCGCTTCCGTCAAGGTTATTAAGTATAACTCCACGTTTGCCACTTAAAAACCCTCCTAACCCATAATAACGAAGCGACATGAGCGCACCCAAAACACCTTTGCTGAGTTGTTTTATCATTGCTGCAAACCCAAGCAAATTATAATAGAACCCTACAGGGCGCATCACTTTGATAGAAACATCGGCTGGCAATTCATTCAAAGTTTTTTCGGCATAATATCCCCATTTAAGTACGCCAACGCCTTTGTCTGTATGTGCGCCAATAGTGCTAAGAAGAATTACTTTTCTTACGTTTGTTTTTTGTATTGCTTGTTTATAATTGTTCCAAATTAAATTCATGTTGTCTTCCATTTCCTGCAATGTCAATGGATTGCTTTTATGAAACATACGGCTTCTGTCGCCTGTTGCCATACAATAAACAATGTCTGCACCTGTGAAAGTATTTGTAAGAAATTCAGCATCTTCCATTTTGCCGATTGCCGCCTTTGCACCCAATGCTTCAATTTCTTTCTGTCTCTCAGCTTTACTGCTGATAACTGTTACAGAATGTCCTTTTGCAATCAATTCCGTTGCAAGTGGTTTGCTGATATGGCCCAACGAGCCTGTTAATACAATATTCATTTTCCTTTTTGATGTAAAGTTGTAACAACTTCAAAAAACAGATGTAGCCAAAATGACTGACGTTGTAGCCAAAAAGAAAGTTAATCTGAATTGTGCTGATCCATTCAAACTTCAGGATAATCCGCTTTTTAAGATGAAGAATCTTGATACACTTTAATTAGCTCAAATAAAAGGAGAGCATTCAGTTCTCTCCTCTATAATTTTTGTGGCGGCTTCCTGTAGTTGCATGACTCTTTTAAAAAACAATGATAGATCAGTTTCTGGTACAATGTAGTGATCTTCGTACCGGGCTTTTAGATAAGCGTTTTTCAGTATATCCAACAATCGCTTTTCTTCTTCTGTGTTATCGGGGAAAAAACTCCTGGTTTGTTACCCTTTGGGGATGGCAGTCAGTGGGGCCAGATAAGCTACCAGATCAATCTGCTTTGCGCTGCACACATTATTTTTTTATACACACGTTTTTCTGATTCACAATCAAGTATGCGCAATAAGAAACGATCTGCAAATAATTGTATATCAATTAGATATATTTACAATCTGTTCTAAATCCATTAAAAATAAGTTCGAAATTTGTACAGGCAGGGGCGACTTTTATCGATTTGTTCGATCTTGATATTTATTGTCGATCTCGTTCGATTTAACACAAACCTTGGAGGGGGGAATATTGCAGGTAAGTATCATGGATTCGCCGTTTGGTACTTAAAAGACTAACAGCAAACATTATCTATTCCCTAATTAAATCAGACCGACAGTGTCATCGGTTTGATTTTTTTGTTATTATTATGATAAAAAGATATCGTGTCGGTAGACAATCTTATAACTTATTTTCACAATTACATTCCGTTAAATAGTAGGGAGAAGGAAGATCTATGGAGTCGCGTGATCGAAAAAAAAATCAAGCGTCGGCAATTTATTCTCCAGGAACATGACGTTTGCAGGCATTATACTTTTGTAGTATCGGGTTGTACTAAAATGTATAGCGTTGATAATAACGGGGCGGAACATAATATTCAGTTTGCTTCTGAAAACGAATGGATAATGGACATTGGCAGTTTTCATTCCGAAAGAAAAAGCCGCCTTAATATAGAAGCTATTGAACCATCCGTAATCTTACAAATTGATAAGCCAGCCCTCATTCATCTGTATCAAAATTACCCAAAGTTCTGTATGATTTTTAGGGTTATCATTGAAAATAAATTTATAGAACTTCAAAACAGGCTGTTGCAAAACATAAGCTCCAATGCCGAAGAACGATACCTCGCATTTTTAGAACAATACCCTCATCTCTCCAAAAGATTGCCCAATACCCAGGTAGCATCTTATCTTGGTATTACACCGGAGTTTTTGAGTGTTGTAAGAAAGAATATCGCCCAAAAGTAGCTTACCCTTAAACTATCTTAAGCCTATTTCTTAAATTACCTTATTGGCTAGAGGCTTTTCTTATGGCCAAATTTGCATTATCATTTAATACAAAAGATAATGTCAATGTTAATAAGTAAGCTCAATTGGCGGTACGCCACCAAACGAATGACCGGGGAGAAAGTTCCCGATCAGAAAATTGAATCAATTTTAGAAGCTATCCGTCTTTCTGCGTCTTCAGCAGGTTTACAGCCATATACCATTTTTATAATTAGTAATGCAGCATTGAAAAAGGAAATTTATGAAAAGGCTTGTCATCAGCTGCAGGTTATTGAATCTTCACATTTATTTGTTTTTGCCAGCAAAACTACTATTACCGACAACTACATCAGAGAAATTGTAGCCAATACCGCGGGTATAAGAAATATACCTGTAGAAGCATTGGATGGATACTTCAATATGGTTAAAGGGCATAATGATACATTGACCCATGAGCAACGTGCCAATGGCGCCGCCCGGCAGGCTTATATTGCTTTGGGAACGGCCTTAATTGCATCGGCTTTCGAAGAAATAGACGCTTCACCCATGGAAGGTTTTAATCCTCTTATGGTAGATGAAATTTTAGGTTTAAAAGAAAAAGAACTGCAAAGCGTAGTATTGCTGGCTTTGGGTTATCGCAACAAAGAAGCAGATCTGCTGGCAATTGCAGAAAAAGCAAGAAAAACAAGAGCTCAGTTATATGTTGAAATAAAGTAGTTTCATATGCAAAAGTTAATGGTATCTCTGTTATTAATCTTCACGCTAGGCTATAAAACAACACAGGCACAAAATTTAAAAACTAAAGAAGGTAATAAGATGGAAGTAGAACAAAATAAAAAAGTGGTTATCAAATTCAATAAAGAATTTTTCGAATTAGGTAATACAGCAATTACAAAGGAGGTATTAGCGGATACATTTGTAAACCATACAGCTCCGCCTAACGCTCCTACAGATGCAAGTGTAATGATCCAATTCATTACTGGTTTTCATAGGGCATTTTCAAATATTTCCGTGCAAATTCACGAAGTGATAGGCGAAGCAAATAAAGTATCACTAAGAAAAACAATTACTGCAACACATACCGGAGAGTTTATGGGAAAGGCTCCCACAGGAAAGAAAGTGGAAATGAATGTAATTGAAATAGATATTTTAAAGGACGGAAGGATAACCGATCACTGGAGCCGGAACGATTTTATGCAGGTAGTTCAAACTCTTTAGAGGCTGATCGATTATAAGGAAAAA
>NZ_JBCNKH010000006.1:0-204926 GCF_039596135.1 Chitinophaga sp. | reverse complement strand
TGTGTATAAATCAGTACGACAACACTGACATGCCGTTTCCGCAATAGCATGCTCTCCCCTGAAACCATCATGCCCACTGGTCTTTGCAAAGTATAAGGTGGAACCTTCGGCACTGATGTCTTTCCTGTTATCCAGCCAGATGGCGCCCGCCTGTCCATCAGGTAATAAAGCCATATCAAAATAACGCTGGTCATAGCTACTGGTATCTGTAACCAGTTGTTGCGGTGCAGACCATGTCTTACCTGCATCCAGCGAATGTGTATAGAATACCCTGCCAGCCCATTGATTGCGCGGATCATGCTGTTCTACACCATACATGGCAATTATTTCACCATCTGGTTTGAACAATAATTTCGGCATATTCTCAGCATGCGGCAACACATTGTTGGCCACCGGTATGGCATGCGGTGTGGAAAAAGTATCGCCTTCCTGCACCGCATAATACATGGTACCTGTATCTGCACCCGGCTGTGTTGCTACCCAGCTGATAACTTTTTTACCATCCGCAGTTTCTGATATAAATGCACAGGATGCCTCTCCATGTGAAAGCACATATTCTTTATCTTTATTAGGATGGCAGGCCGAAAGAAAGCCTGCCAACACGATCCACAATTTATTTTTCATCATTTAAATGAATAAGCAATTCCAAAATCAAATGTTCTCTTCTGTCCGGGATAATAGCTGGTGCTATAAGCCGTTTTTTCCGCTGTCGTTGCATAAATCACATCTGCTGCATTGCGGCAATTGATCCAGCACTCAAAACTCCTCCATGCATAACCGGTGCGAATGTTCAACAAATCATATCCATTGTACATTTTGGTATTCTTTGGGTCCATGTAATATTTACTAATGTGCTGCCACTCTGCACCAATCCTGAATCCTTTTATGAATGCAGGTTTGAAGGTCACTTCACAATTTGTAATCACATGCGGTGCTCCATTCATCTGGTTACCGCTATAAGACACTCCCTTCTCTGTATAGTCATTAAAGAAATGATCTGCGTACTGACCACTTACACGAAGCTGTATAGATGTAACAGGTGTATAACGCACATTCCATTCCACACCTCTATGTGTAGTATGTCCTGCATTCTGATTCAGGTAGGAACCATCTGACTGCCGTACACTTATTATTTCATTGTTCCCTTTCATTTCATACACACTCACATCCACGTATCCTTTATCATTTGCAAATCCCAGCCAACCGCCAACTTCATAGTTATTGTAAGTAGCTGGTTTCAGTGTAGGTACTTTTACGCCTGTGTATAATTCGGTAATATTCGGAGGTGCAAAACCTACACTATAGTTCGCATACAATCCACGACTATGCCCCAGATCATAAGTCAATCCCAACTTAGGCGTAAATGCATTGAAGTTGTTTTTCCCACTGGCAGCACCAGTATAAGAGGTAGCTGATAAATGGTTTTCGAAATTATAATCCATGCGGTCATAACGCAATGCTGCTACCAGTTTCAATCCCTGTGCCAGCGTCATATTGCCCTGTACATAAGCAGCGGTATTCAGCAACTTTACATTATAATTTGTGAGCACAGAATCGGTGGGTGTATAATGTATGTAATAACCTGCTGCATTCTTATCCACATCTATGTAGTTAGCAATGTAACCTGCAGGGCTGTAATCCACACTCACACCAGCGATGATACCTGCATCCTGCCAGCCGAATTCTTTCTTATGCTGCAGGATGATTCCATAACTTTTAAAACTATCATTATTGATTTGCCCTGATGCTTTCAACGCATCAGTTTTGGAATCAGAGATGTAATAAAATGGATTTTGTTTGATACTCGTGTTTCTGAAAAAGGCGGTAAATGTAGTATGGTTCAGATCATTCCAGTCATGCTCTACCGTACTTCTGTAGCGGAATGCATTCACCTTTCTGTAGGAGAAGGTCTGAAAGTTTGTATAATTCTTACCAAAGAAGTGTGCACTATCCAGGCCACCTATCTGGTCGGTATAATAATCAACCAATGTAGCGGAGTTAATCCATTTGGTATGCTCACTGACCTGGTAATCTCCTCTTACTGTAAACGCGAATTTATGATAGTCACTATGGTCCATGTAACCATGGCGCTGGTTGGCATAATAACCGCCCATAGTAAGTCCTACTTTATTAAATGTATTGGATACATTGAAGTCCGTGCGCTTGTAACCCCTGTCTGTCACCTCTGCCTGCACACGTCCGGTAGGATTTAATGAAGGTGCTGCTGTGATGAAGTTCACTGCGCCCCCTACTGCTTCACTACCGTATAAAGAAGAAGCAGGACCGCGCACCACTTCTATCGTGCGCAATGCAGCCATGTTTATTTCAATGAGTGCATTGTGGTTAAAATCGCCGGTAGTGCGAATAGGAATACCATCTTCCAGGTACAGGAATAAACTCTTATAACCGATCGGTTGGCGGATGGCCATGGTATGCTGCTCATTCTGTAATGGCACCATGTATACACCGCTTACTTTGTTCAATAGCTGATCGAGTGTAGTCGCTTTTGTATCGCGCATTTCCTGTGTAGAGATTCTGCTGATGGCGATAGGTGCATCAGTACGCAATTGTTTATCTCTGCTGCTGGTCACTACAAATTCATTGAGACTGGCAGTAGAAGGATGTAAGGAAATGATGCCTGCTGGCAATAGAATTTTTTGCGATTGATACCCTACGTAGGATACCTGTACGGTGTCTCCGGCAGTGCCGGTAATGGTATATTTTCCCTGTGCATCGGTTACGCAACCTTTGCTATGATGTAATAACTGGACATTTACGCCAGACAATACTTCGCCTGTTTGTGCATCGATCACGCTGCCCTGTACCTGAGCATACGAATGTAAGGACAATAGAACTCCCGCTATTATCGCTAATAGATATTTCATGTGAATGTTAAGTCAATAGGTTATGAATTGAGCAGTGTACTGCTCATCAGATAAAAAGGAAATCAAAGGGAGGATTAGGCTTGTGGGGGGCGGAAGGTATCAGATAAAGGAGTATGTGGTACAGAGCTCTGATAATATGCGATTAATGCGGTGGATCGGGCGAAAGAGCGGAAGTCGTACGAGTAGAGATCATCGATATACGACACTTCGTATTTCTCTTTTCCGGCAGTACCGTTGTTCTGCTGTTGCTGGTCCCGTTCCAGTTGTTTCTTCAGCTGACATTTACCATTACAATGCATATCAGGTTTGTCCCTGTTTACGCAGAGTACGCTGGCTATGTAGTTTTGATTGACCTTATATTCAAGCACAATCAGGTACTGGCTACAGTTCTGTAGCAATAATCCTGTTAAGAGCGCTATGAATAAGAAGTACCTCACGGAACAAAAGTAGGTAAAATATTTTCTAAACTTTATGAGTTAAGTCATAAAAAAACGCTTATGCCGGGTGGCATAAGCGTTTTCTATTATTGTGCTAACATAAACCGTAGTGTCAATCCTCCTCTCGTACTGACTATCGGATAAGCCGTAGAGATCACTGGTATCGTCTGCCTTCGGTCATAGAAGAACCGTAAGTTCAACCTATTATTCACCACATAATCTATGGACGGCGCTATTCCTATCACCTTCTGCCCACTGGTCGGTATCACCAGGTCCGCATCCAGTTTATTATTCACCGTCTTATCATCTCGCAAACTCAAATCTAACCGGAAGTTCATATCATTCGATACCTTCTTGCCCGTTTGCTCGCCCAGGAACTTAAACTTCACGTTCCTGATGCGATAGCTGCCACCCATCGTGATCTCTGTAGAGCGCAATTCTGTCAATTGATAATCGATCAGGCTCAAACTGAGTGAACGGCTCTTCTTAAATTCCACACGCAGGTTCAGACTGTTGGTAAATGTCATATCCACTCCCAGCAATGGTGCAAACTGCTCTGTCATAGTCAGGTTCGGTACCAGGAAGTAAGGAATGTAGTTACCCGAAACGGTATCAATGAATCCCGGATACCCAGCCAGTCTTGGATCCTCGTACAACAATGCGGAGTTGTAAGAGCTCATGCTCAGTGAACCTACATATGCATGGGTGATAGAGAAGTTGGTAAAGTAATTCTTGAACGGCTCTAACTTAGCCAGCCCATTATATGTTACACGCCAGTTAGGACGAGGTATATAATTACTGAACGGATTACTACGCACATTCGCAGGACCACCATTCTTCAGCAATCCGATCTTCTCAGGATCTTTACCTGTATATGCTGCGAGGAAAGCCGGGATCAACACATCCTGTGCATAACGGCTATAACCATAACGATACTCCGGATCCTTTGTATTATAGGTCGGGGTACCTGGTATACTGTTGTAAGGGTTAGCGTTTGCCAAACGATTGGAGATGGTCTTACGATAACGCTCAAAATCCCGGAAGGTAGTCGTCGTTCCCGTCTCTGAATCTATCTTGCCAAATATGGTTTTCACTGCTACATAAGATATCTCAAAACCACCCGCATCATATGGTGTGAGGTGTTGGTACCCTGCAGAATCCATGTTCTTAAACAGCTCTGTATGCGTTTTTGTAAATGACTTGGTCAGACTCAGATCTATACGCCAGTCATTGTAAGGTTCCAGCTGTGCCTGCACCTGCAGTCGCTGTGTAAATTGCTGCTGGAACTGTACGTTGAAGGTGGTATCAGGCGTGATCAAACCTTTCTTTGCAAAATTATCCAGCCATGCTTTCGTTGGCTGCTGCCCTGTTACAAATCCTACGCCCGGCGTAAAGTGTGCCCAGTTCATACCCAATGCCTTCGTACTATCTATATATCCCGGCAACTTGGTACCACTGTTTTCTGAATAGTCCACATTGATACGTTTCAACATCAACAGTGGTTTCATCACAGCTTTCAGAATCGGCGAAATCTCTACATCAGGGTTGTTGTTTGGCGCCGGCTGATTCTTACCTGGTGGTTGTTTACTATTATTGTTGTTCTGCGGTTGCGGTCGCTTTGATGCCGATGAACTAAACTGCCGGAGGAACTTGGACCGGCTATACAGATCAGAGAATTTAAACTCTGCCATCACCGTTTTGTTCTGCGTATTCTCGATTGCATTACCCAGGTACTTAGCGAGTAAGGAAGCGCCTGTCCACCGGTAGTCAAAGCTATAACCCAATGCTACGTTTGTCCAGCTGGTAAGTGGCAGCTTGGCAGTAGGCAGGGTATATGTAATGTTCCCGGAATGATAGTAGTTCGTCGTTCTGCCCAGTTTAAAGAAGTTACGCCACATGGTATCCTTCTTCGCTGCTGTGTTCAACCTGCCTGTCGGCTCATCAATACGGGCATTGTTCACCGCATTGAAGTCCAGGCTGATGCTCTTAGTCAGATCCCATTTCACACCATAGTACCGGTCGAATGTAAAGTACTTGTTGTACGTTTCCGGCAACTTGTATGTACCATCACCACCTACGTTTCTGATACGTGTGGCACCAAACTGTCTCGTAATATCGGCCCTGAAACTAAGCAGGGAAGGTACATAGTTGAAGTTGAAGTCTTTCACCAGGTCCAGCCATTTCGTTTTCGTCTTAAAGAGTTTCTTAAACGGCGTTACATATTTTGGCTGACCGGTAAAGGTATAACCTAAGCCACCTCTGTGCTTGGTGAGCACATCATTTTCAATGATCGGTGAGTGGGCCAGGGTCTGGGAGAATGAATAACTGATGTCGAAGTTTTCCAGGTCCCACAGGTGAAATTTCTTCCTGTTTGGATTCACCCTGCGGATGTTGGTAAAGTTCAGGCTCTTGATTGAGGTAAAGGTTTCTGCTGCCTTGCGGATGGAGTCCCGTTGCCAATCAGACTTCGCCATACGCAGCTTATCCTTCAGCTTGATGTCGAGGTCATATGGATCGTATTCCGGACGGCTCACGGCTCTTGAGTACCCCGCATATACAGGTATCACCATGCCGGCTTTCTTTGGTAAGAGTTTACCAAGGTCAAGGTTAGCAGCTGCATCGTATTGTGTATAGTTATCTCTGAAGCGTTCGTTCACACGTTGATCCAGGTTACCGAATCCGGCAGTATGCATATTGCCTGATATCGTGATCGTACCCAGGTCTGCCAGTTGCAGATCCAGTCTACCCATACCTGCATAACCACCTTTTTCATCCAGACCGGTTAATCGCAATTCATTGAACCAAACCTCACCCGTCTTCGGCAATCCATTATCCTTTGGATTCGTTACACCCAACAGGATGGTGCGTACATCCCCTAAATTCGGATTACCGATTACGCTCATATAATTTGTACCATCAGTCTCTGTATATTTTCTCAGCGCAGAACAGGTATCACAATTATTACGACGCAATTTCAATTCTGTCAGCTTGCTCAGCACAATGTCCATATCATTCGCTGCCGGCCAGATATTATTTGGATTGTTTGGCTGATCCCAGGTAGACACTTTCAATGGTACCTCGTATTCATAATAGTTCTCAACAAAGTCGCTACCGATCCTCACAATGGCTCTCAGGTCGCCGTCTTTCAGTGAGTTCTGGTCTTCCATTGCTTCAGCGTGCAGGTACATTTGCAAATGCTTGTACTGGCGCAGGTCCATACCCAGGTTCTTGGTCACACCACGGCTATCGCCATCTTCCAGACCTTTAATCTGCAATGACATGGATTGTTCGTTCAGCTGTAAGGTAGTATTGTTGGTACTTACCGTGTTCTGACGTGTTACACCCGGCGGCAGTACATAATTGATAGGTTTACGGGAAGAGTTCTCTTCGATATTTACAGCGGTTAAGTTGAAAGATGTATTCCCATCATTCGGCACAGGATCACCTGGCTGCAGTTTATAATTGTACTGACGCCATTGGTTACGCACCAGTTGCAGTTTACCAAAACGTACTACGACAGAGTCCTGGAAGTTAGTCAGGAACATACGCATAAAGCGGATGGACTTGAAGTCAGGAATAGCACCTACTTTCTTATCATATTTATCAATCGGCACTTTGAACTGGTACCAGGTTTCAGTAGTTTTTCTGCCATCTGCCAGTGTTACATCTGCCTGAATCTTATCCACAATGTTGTTGGTACCTACGGCCATATTTGGACGCAGGTTCACTCTGTACTGGAAATATTCTTCTGTTTCATTCAGCGTATTATCCCTGTTCAGATCTTCTGTTTCAGGGATGTTGGTCGCTGCCATGGAGTAGGTTGAATTCGTAGATACAGGAGAGTTACCTTCAGGGTTGCTGTATCTCTTATAACGGATCAGGATGTTACCACTGTCGTAATCACGGTAGTGTTTGTAATCATCATTCGCTGCATCTTTCGCTGCCTGCTGATAGATAACGGAAGCAGTTCCAAAGTTAGCCGCCAGTCTGGACAGGTAATCTTTGTAGTATGTCTGCTCATAGCTGCTTTCCAGACCATCATAACCAACGTCCTGGTATTTGCGGATAGCGGGGTCATTGTCGAACGCCTGTGTGATCTGCTGCTGGAATTTAGGTTGGCGGCCCCATTCAGTTGAGTCAACTTTGTCCAGACCAGTTGTAGGATCCGGCATCCCATTCTCGAAGAATTTATGGGAATCTTTCAGTACGTCTTCAGATATATTACCCAGGTTGAAGTAGAGCTGACCACCGGTACTATTCGCATTATCGA
Organism: Chitinophaga sp.; assembly: GCF_039596135.1. Lineage (GTDB taxonomy): Bacteria > Bacteroidota > Bacteroidia > Chitinophagales > Chitinophagaceae > Chitinophaga. The sequence continues at coordinate 197,334 of NZ_JBCNKH010000006.1, read as the reverse complement.
TGAAAGGATCCTGGATCCAGAACTCGATGAATTCTACGTTACTGGTTTCAAAGTCACTGTTGTCCAGTGCACGCATGATACCAGCCCATTTCTTCTGCGGATTTCTCAGTTTACCATTTGCATCCACACTATCCCTGCCGGCAGTAAAGTTGTAAGGGCCTCTTTCTGTAGGATAATAGGCTAAGTCGAGGGTACTTAACTGTGCCTGACCAAAGTCGGTAGACTTGTTCGGGAATATTTCCTGCTGATACACCAGGCGGGTACGGTGATCGGATTGTACTTTATTATCAATACCAGTAGGCAACCCTGATGCAGTAGGGATCTGTAGGGTAGGTTCGATAATATACCAGGCCAGTTTTGCCCTGTTAGCGCCATAACCAAGCTGGTTATTGGCCTCTGATTCAGGGAACAATACAGTACCTGCACTATCGCTTGCCTGTGATGGTGTAGATGCCAGTGCCCAGCTGGTAGCCGGGTACTTCAGGTCATACCCACTCTGTGAACCTTCAAAGTCATCGATGTATACCTGTCCCTGGCTACTACCTGCCGCATTTACCAGTTTGCTGTGGCCTGGGAATAATTTGGCCACCTCACCCGTGAACATAATGTTGGAAGGTGTGGTACTATTGAAGTTCGGCAGTTTATTCAGGATACGTGTCAGTGCTTTTGAAGGTGAATTATAGTTCACATCGAAGCCGACCACTGTATTCTTAATGGGGTCTTCCCCATAGTTTACTTTCTGGTAGTAAGGTCGCTCACTCATACGGGCGATGGTAGAACCGAGACTCAGTTTTTCATTCACCACATAGTCAAACCGGGTACCAAAGTAATTGCGCACCTGTGTTCCAAATGAAGCATTGTTTTCAAACTGTACATTGATTGCCTGCCCGGAAGCCAGCACCCCTGAGTTCACGATCTTGATACGGCCCAGGTTATAGTCGATGATATAGTCGACATTTTCACGAAGAAGCTGTCCACCGGCAGTTACCGTTACCGAACCCTGCGGAATGTTGTACCCTCCTAACTGAATTTCAGAAGAGTTACTGGATTTGTAGGTCCCCTTCAGCAGGTAGCGGTTTAGTTGCGGAAACTGTTGTGCAACTACCTTGATGGAGTCATACAACACCTTGAACATATATTGCTTTTCGAGGGTGGGATTTCCACCAAAGGCCTTCTGAATACCCTGTGCAAAAGGTTCCAGTTGCGGGAACATCACACGGCCTGTATTGGAATTGATGGTATATCCTTCCACATAATCAAACACACCATCCGGTTGTGGGTCATTCTGGTTATTCAATCTATCCAGGTTCAGCACAGAGATCAACGGTGCACCGGCCCACTCTCCTGTCGCATCTGGCAAATACCGTTTATCGCTCGGGGTACGGGTTTCGCTGCCCGGGTCTTTATAGTAGATATCCAGGCTGAAATCTGCCCTGTTGATCTGGTAAGCACCTGTTGAATAAATGTTTTTCATCATCAGGTCCCAGATAGGAAGGTTGGGTCTGGCAGAAGTTGCTTTGAGGAGTTTGAGGAAGAGGATCTTCTGGTTTGCACTGTTGTTCTGATCTGGCGGTACATCCTGTGAGAACTCACCCACCTGATATACACGGCCATTGTAAGTATATTGATAGGCTACTGCCAGGACTTCGTCTGCCTGCAACTGTTGGTTGAGGGAGATGAAACCCAGCTGCCGGTTCAGGGTATACTCAGAGGAATCCAGTTTACGGGCAAAGGTCTTTTCATATTCCTGCACCCCCTGTAATCCCATAGATTGTAATCTGCTCACCACAGTTCCGGTATAGCGGCTGGCAGGATCAGAGATGATATTAGAGTATAAATTGTTCGTTCCGTTTGCTGGCAGGTGAGCCCCGGGGGTCACCGTAATAGTCTGATTGTAAGGCGCATATTCAGCCAGGTCCATCAAACCAACGATGTCGCGGGTATTGGTTGTGGCACCGGTTTTATTGGTCACCCATACCTCTATACGGTTTATATACGACAGCGATTTGATTATAGGCAGGTTGCTCATGCTATAATTAAACGTATCGCGGAAGAACTGTCCGAGCAGGAAGTGCCGGTTATCTTCATACTCATCTGCCCTGATCGTGAAATCCTGTACCTGCGTGCCCCCTTTGATGAGGAGGTTTTGCTTCTGGGATTTCTGGTTAGAGAGTACAGAGGTGACGGTGAGCCGGCCAAACTGCAACTGGGTTTTGATACCAAACAGTGATTGCACCCCTGAAATGAGGGTGCTGCGGAGTGGAAAGCTCACGTTACCGGCTTCTATCTTCTTGATGATCTCATCGTCATAGCCGGTATATTCCAGTTTGATCTGGTTTTCGAAATCAAATGTGGATTGTGTGTTATAGTTGGTAGTTATTTTCAGTTTGTCGCCGATCTTGCCCGTCAGGTTCATATTGATGTTCATATCAAAATCGAAGCCGCCGGTTTTCCGGGCCTGCTCGGTGAGTACCGGGTTTTTGATGTTCTGACCCTGGTAACCAAAGGTAAGATCAAGGCTACCCTGAGGGCGGATATCCACTTTACTGCCGCCGAAGATCCTGTCAAACAGTTTACTGCCTTTATACAATTCCGGCCCTGAATTCCTTTGGTTCAGGGATCCCAGGGTACTGGCTCTTTTTTGCCAGTAGTCCTGCTCACTTTTCTGCGCCTGTAATCTGTTAAATTCTTCGAAGCTGAGGAGAGTGGGGTTACGGTAATAGTGGTCACCTATTTTTTCCGATACAGTGTATTCCTTCGTAACAGGATCATAATCAACTGACTGTGTGATATTCTTCGGATCTTTAAGATCGATTTCATTACGTATGGGATCAGTAATACGGGTACCGAACCTGTCTTTGATGGGGTACTTGAGGGTATCCCGTTTGACAGTATCTTTCACCGTGGTATCCTTACCAACAATATCTTTTGGTTGCCAGTGTTGTTTATAAATATCGCTGCTATAACCCGAACGATTCCTTGCTGCAGTATTAACAATAAAAAAGGAAGCGACTCCTATTACTGCTATAGCACCATAATTTGTCTTCCTTGACAAGAGAAATAGGTTTTAATAGAGGTCAGGGTAAAAGTTTACAGACCTGCAACTCCCCTTAGTAACCCATCTAATTGAAAATGAAGGGCTACTATGGTCATTTCAGATCTGACATAGTGGTTTTGCTTTCAGTACCTGCAGTCTTTTCCTTCCAGAATTCGCAATAGTGGTCCTGCTCAGTACTGATTTTTCAGCGCAGACGAGCCAACTTTACCTGGCTGCCGGCGGCTATTACTAAAAAATAAAAATCCAGCTTTAATAGGTGCTACGCTTACAGACTTTTTAATGACTTTTTGATCAGTCCTTCTAAATCCTGCAATTGTGGTTCTGCTTTCAGTACTTTGTTTATAGCCTGTTCTGCTACATTACGGGCTATTCCCAACGTGACTAATGCATTTAACGCATCTTCCTGCATTGTATTGTTTACAGGTACAGATATTTGATGGCCAATGTCTTTTTGCTTTTTGATCTTATCTTTTAGCTCAAGTATGACCCTTTGGGCTGTTTTGGCGCCGATACCTTTAATGCTCTCCAGCATTTTAGCATTCTCCATAGCGATAGCACGTTGAATATCTTCTGGTTGCAGGGAAGATAACATCATTCTGGCAGTATTAGCACCAATACCGGATACGCCTATCAGCAACAGAAATATCTGGCGCTCCGCATCGTCGAAAAAGCCGTATAATGTGTGGGCGTCTTCTTTTATATGGAGATAAGTCAGCAATTTACAGCTGTCCAGACCCTGTATGCGGGAGTATGTATTTAAACTAATCTGCACTTCATATCCCACCCCTTGAACATCCAAATGGACCATGGCAGGGGATTTATAGGACAGTTTTCCATTTAGGTAAGCAATCATACAGGATTATTCAGGATTATAATTGTTGGCAAACCTAAGGATTTTTAGGAAGATGGCAGACGGGTATTTTGGCTTATAAGCTACATTTCCAAATTCTTATGTATTTTTACGGCCTGTTAAAACATCTATTTTATTAATATGAACAAAATAACGGCCGCTATTACTGCGGTAGGTGGGTATGTTCCGGACTACGTTCTCTCTAACAAAGAGCTGGAGAAACTGGTTGATACTACAGATGAATGGATCATCACCCGTACAGGAATTACAGAAAGAAGGATTCTGAAAGGCGAGGGGAAAGGGACTTCTGAGTTATGCGTACCTGTAGCGCTGGAAATATGCCGTAAAAGAGGGATCACGCCTGCTGATATCGACCTCATTATTGTTGCAACTGTTACTCCGGACATGGTGTTTCCTGCTACAGCCAATGTAGTAGCCGACAAAATCGGTGCAAAGAATGCCTTTGGGTTCGACATCGCCGCAGCCTGTTCCGGTTTCCTCTATGCACTGGATACAGGTGCACGTTTTATAGAAAGTGGACGTTATAAGAAAGTAATGGTGATCGGTGCTGATAAAATGAGCTCCATCATTGACTATACCGACCGTACTACCTGCATCATCTTTGGTGATGGCGGTGCCGGCGTGCTGCTGGAACCTAACGAAGAAGGTTATGGCCTGATAGACAGCATCCTGAAAAGTGATGGTCACGGCCGTGAATACCTGCACATGAAAGCCGGTGGCTCTGCCAAGCCTGCTTCCATCGAAACTGTTACCAACCGCGAACACTACGTGTACCAGGAAGGTAAAATGGTATTCAAATATGCTGTAGCAAACATGGCTGATGCGGCTGCTGAAATTATGGAGCGCAATAAGCTGAGTTCAGATGACATCGCATGGCTGGTACCTCACCAGGCAAACAAGCGTATCATTGATGCCACTGCTCACCGCATGGGATTGCCAGAAGAAAAAGTGATGATGAATATTCAGCGTTATGGTAATACCACCGCTGGTACATTGCCACTGTGCCTGTGGGATTACGAAAAACAACTGAAAAAAGGAGATAACCTGGTATTGGCTGCTTTTGGCGGCGGATTTACCTGGGGTGCTACTTATCTGAAGTGGGCATACGATCCTAAATGATAAATTTCGATTTTTAAAGCTGGCCGCAGGCCATTTTTTCCTGCCATTGATTGCTGATGCCGTAGGCATTAGTAATCAATGGCAGCTATTTTTTTAACTGAATGAGGGTAATGCGTAGATTAACTGCAATTGCTCACCTGCTACATTTGCCCAAATGTGCCCGCCCATCTTATCCATAAAATCTTTACAGATTATAAACCGCATCGCCAGCTCCTCCCCTTCACCCTGTACACTATAGACTGCATCTTCGTAGGCAAACAAACCCGTGGCCTGCTGTGCCGTCAGTACTGTCGGATAACTGATTACCATCACCTTTACCCGCTCTGCTTCCTGCTCTGCCACTACCTTTATTTCTTTTCCTAAAGTAGCCGCTCCCTGCAGTAAACTTCTGTGTACAAACTGCAGCATCTCATAATCGCCTGCTACCTGCAAGCCTTCGGGAATCTCCGTCAATACCCCGCTGAACATCTCCTTCAGGTCACAGGGAGCAGGTGCATACACAAACCCGGATAACTGTGACTTGATCCACCTGAGAATATTATCAAAGATTTCCAGCGTCTTCCTGCTGCTATTCTCCGTATCCCGTATCAGCTGCTGCCGCAGCACAGCCTCAGCATCCCCGTTTCTGAACAAGGCAGATACCCTGATAATATTCTGTAAAGGTTCCCTGAAATCGTGCGCCACCACAGAGATGAGCTTGTTCTTAAAATCATCCTGTACCTGCAGCTGCCGGTTCTTGTCCGAGATCTCCGCATTCATATTTGCCAGCAGTTCTTCCTGCTGCCGCAGGTAACGATAGCTGCGGTAACGGGTAAATGTAAACCCACCCAATATCAATAATATGCCCAACAGAAATGCTATCAGCTTTCGTCTCGCTAACCTTTGGGTATTGGCTCTTGCCAGTTTTTCCTGCTGTACTTTATTGCTGAGGTGCCATTCGTTCAGCTCCTGCTCTTTTAGAAAATAGTCCAGGTAATTCACATGCCGGCTGTCTTTCATCACTTCCTGTCTGTCAGTAAGGGTCCAGAGTTCATGCCCGTATTCCGCCATTTTCGCTGCATTATGCGCCTTTGTATAATAGCGGTAAATGCTTATTACCTGCGGCAACATCAGGTCAGTATAACCCGCTATTTTGCCCAGTGCATAAATCCTTTCTTTGTAAGGAATGATATCCAGCTGGTACCCCTGGCTATTGTAACCTTCAATGTGCTCCAGGATGTCGATCGCAACATAAATCAATCCATCTTTCTGTGCGTGTGCTGCCAGCGAGTTGATCCAGGCTACAGCTTTTGCCTGCTGTCCGTTTCTGAATAAATTATCTGCTTCAAATGCATGGATGTAATACAAATCTCTCACACAACCCGGGTAATGACCTGCTATTTTTTTTGCTTGTTTTATAGCCCACTGCACAGAATCTCTTCGCGTAGTATCATTGTTAAACCGAATGGCATAATTGATCAGCACCAGGCTATAAATAGAATCGTATACCAGCTTTTTACCGATGTCCATAGCCTGGTACAGGTACTGTTCACCCGTTTCATTCATGCCTGCCAGGCTATAAAACACACTCATGTTCATAAGCACCTGGCAAGCATTGCTGTTATCGTCCAGTTGCCTGTAATACATTAGAGCTTTGTTCTCATATTCAATAGCCTGCTTCACGTTTGCCTTGAGTGCGTATGCAATGCTAAGGTTGTTCAATGCATCTGCGGCCCCTTTCCGGTAGTCTAACCTGCTTGCCAGATCCCTTGCCTGCACTGCGTACCAGAAGCAACTATCTGCATTGCTCAGGTGCCATTTCATACTCAGTTCATTCAATACATCCGTGTACACAGTACTATCCTGCTCCGTCATCAGTCGTTGGCGCAGTTGCTGTACGGCACTCTTTTGAGCACACACCACCTGGGTGATCAGCAGCAATATGACTATCAGTTTTTTAAACACGGTAATGTATATGAAAATGTACTTCCTTTATCTGAGCGGTTTTCTGCTACGATCGTACCGCCCATTTTATCCATAAAATCCTTGCAGATGATCAATGCCAATCCTGCTCCTCCTTTTGACTGTGTAGTTCCTTTTTTTCCAGGATGGTATTCAAATAACCGATCCAGCACCTCTGTTGAAATTCCTTTTCCTTCATCGGCGATACATACTGTTACTGTATCTTCAGTAGTAGTGGCGGTGATTGCGATTGTGCCTCTTGCCGGACTAAACTTAATGGCATTGTGCAACAGGTTCCGATGCACAAACTGTAACATCTCTCTATCTGCTGATACCTGTATATCAGGTGGCACCTGTACCAATATCTGCACCTGCTTTTCCAGCATTTCTTCTTTCATAGAGCCCATCGCTTCTTTGATCAGATCAGCAGGAGTACAGGGCAATGGCTGATACACAAAACCACTGAGCTGTGTCCTGATCCAGCGAAGAATATTCTCAAAAATCTGTAAAGTATTTTCTGCATTGCTTTCCAGTTTCCTGAACAGAATAGCAGCTTCCTGTACAGAGAAAGCGCCTTGTTGCAGGTAAGCAGTAATTTCAATAATCTGAATCAATGGCGAGCGAAAATCGTGTGCAATGAGAGAGATCAGTTTGTTCTTGAAATCATCATGCGTGCGTAACTGTGCATTTTGTTCACTGATATGTTTGTTCATTTCCCGCAGACGCGCGGCATTCTTCCGGGAACTGCGATGAGAACGGTTGATATCCAGCAGCAATAAAATCACCAGTATCAGCAATACGATCAAACAAATGATAACCAGGTAACGGGTTCTTGCTTCCAGCGATTTTCTATCCAGTTGTTGTTGCTGAAAATCGTGTTGCAATTGTAGTTGTCGTAGTTGCTTTCCCTGCAGGTAATAGTCCATGTAATCCTGTTCTCCCTGCGAACGGCTTTGTTCATACTGCTCTGTAATATCTGCCATCAGGTCTGCATAATAATCGGCTTCTTTTGCCTGATGCTTCAGTTCATAGTAACGATAAAACTTCGCTACCACCGGCAATACAATTTCCCGGTAACCACCTTCCAACCCCAGTCTGATCATCTCTTTCTGATAGATCATAGAATCTGCACTATGCCGTTGTATACTGTAATCTGCCAATTGTGCGTAACCATACAGTGCATGGTACAAAAATCCTTTTTTCAACGCCATCCGCACCAGGTCCTTTACTTTGGATACAGCCAGTGCTGTATCTCCTTTATCATATAATTCATCGGCCTGTAGCAAACCGGTATAAATAAGCATGCGGGTATGTCCGCCCTTCATGGCCAGCTGAGCGCCATTTGCCAGGTACTGGCTCGCCAGCGCCATATGCGACGTATCGTTGTGATAAATAAAAAAGTAATTGGCCATTACTGCAGACATCACACTATCATTGCGCAGCCGCATAGCCATGTTCAGGGCCTGTTTGATATAATCTTCAGCTTCCCTGTGCCGGCCCTGGTAATGCTGATATACTCCCAGTTTAATATCTACCAGGGTCATCCCTGTACTATCTTCCAGTTCCTTATACAGCTTTAGGGCATCCAGGTAAAAACGAAAAGAGAGGTAACTATTATCCCGGTAGGCATAATACCCTCCCAATCCCCTGTATACTTCTGCTTCTCCCCACTTAAAGCCAATGCGCTTGGTTACGCCCCTGGCCATAGTCAGGTATTGAAAACAGGTATCCAGCTGGCGGTTCTGGTATTTCTGCGCGAGGGCTATCAGTATGCGTGAATAGACGACACTATCTTTGGTAACGGGCAACGCATTTTTCAATTTCTGAATCTGGCCAAAAGATAGCTCACAGCGGACAAGGAGTCCGACAGTTGCCATTACACTGTATAATAGCCATCTGTTATAGTTACGGAAGATCAAATGCCTACAGCTAAAAAGCTATCACGATTTTATCAGGGACAGGTCAACACCTATTTTTGTTAATGCCTGTACTCCTGTTGGGGTAATGTAAAAATGTTTGTTGTCAGCGCCATCTTTGGCTATCCACCCTTTTTCTATAAAAGCGGCCGCCAGCAACTCTCCTAGTTTTCCGCCAATGTGCCCATAACAAAACTTTGCTGGCTTCGGCACATCGTTCGTTTGCTTTTTCATATAATGCTGGTTTAGATTTCAAATACCAGTCCCCTCGTCTTTAGTTCTTCATATTTTAGTTTATCAAACCGGTATAGGTGAGCACCTTTCTTGGAGGTGGTTTTGTCCTTTTCTTCCAGTTTTTCCAATATATTCATGGAGAGGATTTTCTTCCTGAAGTTGCGCTTGTCCAGCTCATGCTGAAAGATCTCTTCGTAGAGGCTGCGTAGCTGTGACAAAGTAAATTTCTCTGGCAGCAATTCAAAACCGATGGGATGAAAGTGCGCATTGTCGCGCAGTTTCTTCAGGGCATCGGCTATCATCTGCCTGTGATCAAAGATCAGGTTAGGGATTTGGTGCAGCTCCAGCCAGTGTGCACTATACGCCTGCGAAGGAACATGCTCCTGTTCTGTAATGCGGATCAAGGCATAGTAAGCCATGGAGATCACTCTGGCACCCGTATCGCGCCCTACATCTCCATAGCAGCCCAGTTGATCCATGTATATGTTTTCCAACCCCGTGGTTTGTTTCAATACACGGGCAGCAGCATCGTCTACACTTTCATCTTTCTGAAGAAAGCCTCCCATCAGTGACCAGTCTCCCTGCATAGGATCTACTTTTCGCTGCATGATCAGTAATTTCAGCCTTCCATTTTCAAATCCAAAAATTATACAGTCTACTGCTACCAGGTGCTGAGGTACATTTGCATAAAATGATTGTGCACTCATTGAAAATTAATTGTCTGCGTGGTTGACGGCCCTCTTGTTGTCGCAGCTGGCAAGGCCGTGAAACCTGTTGTTTTTCATCTATTAGCTGCAAAGATGCTACATTTTCCTGCCACTTCCGGCACCGGAAATAACTTTTAGTCACGTGGAAGTACTGATAACGTTATTTTTTGGCGTATTCGCTATAATCAGTACCCGGTATCTTCGTCACACCGACCTGCCGTAATAGTGTGACCAACTGGCCGCGGTGATAAGTAGCATGATTAAAAACGTGCATCAGTATTTCTATAACGGTTAATTTACCATATTGTTTCTGGCTGTTGTAATAAGCTACCGTATGGGGTAGTTTTACGGGGTTGATCTGCTGCACCATCTCCAGCAATTGCCTGGATACGCCCATCCACTCATCACAGGCCGCCTCAAATGTACCTTGAAACAGAGGCGCCGGCTTCTGCGTCTGTTCCACCAGCTCTATACGCTGCTTCCACACACTTTCCGCATCCCACATATGATACACTGTCTGGCGTATGCTGGAAAAACTACTCACAACTTCCTGATCCAGCTGCGCTTCCGTCAGCTTTTTCAGTACCGTTGCTAAGCGCTGATTGGCCCAAAGGTGATAACCAGCCAGATTGAGTACGACTTCCTTCAATATTATTGAGTTTTTGTTACCTTCAACAAAATACCGAAATTTTATACAACAGGAAAAATATATATGACACCAATTACCATCAGGAACGTACGAAGAGAAGATTGTCCACGCTTATTGGAACTGATCAGGGAACTGGCGGAATACGAGAAAGCGCCCCATGAAGTGACCGTGACGCTAGAGCAGTTTACAGCTGCCGGATTTGGCGAAAGCCCTGTCTGGAAAGCTTTTGCAGCGGTAGATGGAGACCAGATTATCGGGTTTGCCCTCTACTACATCCGCTATTCTACCTGGAAAGGCTGCCGCATATACCTCGAAGACCTGCTGGTGACAGAAAGCTATAGGGGTAAAGGGATTGGTAAAATGCTGTTTGACAAGCTGTTGGAAGAAGCGAGAGAGAAGAATTACAATGGCATGGTATGGCAGGTGCTGGAATGGAACGAACCGGCTATTAACTTTTATAAAAAATATGGTGCCAGCTTCGATCCTGAGTGGTGGAATGCCAGCATCAGCTTCTAATGATCATGATTTATGCTATATAGATTCCACGACCTGAAGGGTATTGGCACCGGGCAACTTTGCCGGGTGTTTAATGAAGCCTTTAGTGACTACGTCATTCCTATGCAGCTAACGGTTTCCCTGCTACAACAGAAAATGGCAGGAGAAAGTATACAGTTGGATTGCTCAGCAGGAGCATCTCAGGGGAATGAATTGTGTGGATTTATCTTGCATGGCAGGGATGAAAGCTGCCCGGAGGTATTGTACAATGGAGGAACGGGGGTGGTTCCAATGGCCCGTGGGCACCACCTGGTGCAGGAATTATATGAGCATTTTATACCAAAGTATCAGCAACAGGGGGTAAAGGAAATTCTGCTGGAAGTGATAGCCAGCAATCAAAAGGCGATAAAGGCTTATAAAAATGCCGGTTTTCAGCACCAGCGCAATTTTCTGTGTTTTAAAGGAGAAGTTCCTGTCAAAAAAAGTGAATTTCTCATCCAGAAAAGCCCTTTGCCCTCAGAAATCCTGCTAGCTCCATTTGCAGACCAGGTACCCAGCTGGTCGAACAGCATCGCAAGTGTAAGAAGGGAAAAACAGCATACCACCACCTGGGTAGCGCTGTTGGAACATGAAATAGTAGGCTATATCAGTGTATTTCTGGCCAGCAGGCGAATAAGGCAGATAGGCGTGAGAAAGGATATGCGGAGAAAGGGAATTGGAACGGCTTTGATGCAGCAGGCTGCGGAGGCATTGGGGAATCCTTTTACGCTGGTAAATGTGGATGAAGAAAACAAAGGTCTGATAAAATTCTTAGCACATATTGGAATGACTCAAATCCTCACCCAATATGAAATGAAACGCCCGATATAAGCCGGCCGCAGGCCCTGGCCCAAAAACAGAGCGCTTTTACCTATGGCAAAAGCGCTCTGTTTTTTTAATTAATTCCGTTTACGATAGACTCTTTATTGATTTTTTGAATCAGCCCCTGCAGTACCTTTCCAGGCCCTGCCTCCGTAAAATTAGTCGCACCATCTGCCACCATCGCCTGCACTGACTGCGTCCATTTCACCGCTCCTGTCAATTGATCTATCAAATTCTGCTTGATTTCCGCCGGATCACTCACTGCCTTTGCCACCACATTCTGGTACACAGGGCAGGTAGGCGTATTAAATGTCGTTTTTTCAATTGCAGCCTTCAGTTCTTCTTTTGCCGGCGCCATGAGCGGACTGTGAAAAGCTCCACCCACAGGCAATACCAGTGCACGTTTTGCACCCGCTGCCTTCATTCTCTCACAAGCCACGTCAATGCCCTTCAGGGAGCCGGAAATCACCAGCTGACCAGGACAATTATAGTTTGCCGCCACTACCACCTCACCGGTTTCATCACTCACGGCTTTACAAATCTCCTCTACCTTCGCATCTTCCAGCCCCAAAACCGCCGCCATGGTAGAAGGATTCTGTTCACACGCCTTCTGCATAGCAGTTGCCCTGATATAGACCAGTTTCAGCGCATCTTCAAAAGTAAGTGCACCGTTCGCTACCAGCGATGAAAACTCACCCAGCGAATGGCCAGCCACCATATCAGGCTTAGCACCTGCAGCACCACACAGAAATGCAATGACACTGTGCAGAAATACAGCCGGTTGTGTTACCCGGGTTTGCTTCAGGTCCTCATCAGTACCTGTAAACATTACATCAGATATACGAAAACCAAGAATCTCATTAGCCTTCTCAAATAAGTCTTTTGCAGTTGGATTAGTGTCATACAGGTTTTTACCCATACCCGGGAACTGAGCGCCCTGACCGGGAAATACGTAAGCTTGTTTCATTTACATTGATTTACGGTTGCCAATCAGACATATGTATTATCATTAAATACATATCTCAGTGATTAGGATTGCAAATATTCATAGTCTTTGTGATATATCAAAATTTGCATCCAATAAAAAAACCCTCTCTCACGAGAGGGTTCCAATTAACTTTTTAAATACTCTGACCAATCAGTCGCATGAACTCGCTCCTCGTTCTGCCATCTTCAAACTGCCCGGAAAAGGCAGAAGTGGTTGTCACCGAGTTCTGCTTTTGCACTCCTCTCATCATCATACACAGGTGCTGTGCCTCTATTACCACTGCCACACCCAGGGGTTGCAGGGTATCCTGTATAGCATCCAGGATCTGATGCGTCATGCGCTCCTGTACCTGCAGCCTTCTGGCATATACATCCACTACCCTTGCCAGTTTACTCAGACCGGTAATATATCCGTTTGGAATATAAGCAATATGTGCCTTGCCAAAGAAAGGCAACATATGATGCTCGCATAGTGAATACAACTCGATATCTTTCACGATGACCATCTCGCTGTATGACTCTGTGAATTTGGCACTATTCAATATCTCTCTGGCATCCTGCTGATAACCTGTAGTCAGGTACTGCATTGCTTTTGCTACCCTTTCCGGCGTCTTTTGCAATCCTTCCCTTTCCACATCTTCCCCCAACAGGGAAATACTATTTTTGTAATGCTCGATAAGATCGGTGGTTACCTTCTCATCGTAAGATTCAACCTTCTTGTAAGCCATTGCTTATTTAATCTTAAGATCAACTAATTAATTACTTCCCTCCGTAATATTCCACATAGATACGGGGCGTTTCGTACAACTTGATACAGTGGAGCTGTACCCCTTCCGGCAAATGCGGGGTCAGCTGCTCCCAGATTCCAACAGCCAGGTTCTCCGCAGAGGTGAACTTGCCTGCCATGAAATCTACATCCATATTTAGGTTGCGGTGGTCTACCTTTTCCACCACATATTCTTCGATTAAATTACCCAGTGTTTTAGCGTTAAAAACAAACCCTGTTTCAGGATCAGGATTGCCTTTTACTGTAACATGCAATTCATAATTATGACCATGCCAATTCTCATTAGCACACTTCCCAAACACTTCTTTATTTTTTTCCTTACTCCATGCGGGATTTGATAATTTATGCGCCGCATTGAAGTTCTCCACACGCGTTAAATAGATCATGCGATTAGCTGCAATTTTCCGCAAAAATACAACAATTGCAGGACAAGCCAATCAGCGGGCAGATAAGGCCGGTAGGTCGCTATCCATTTTATTCCGATATTTGCAACATGAAAATTTTGGTCACCGCTGCCACTCCTTTCGAGATTAAGCCTTTCTCCGACTACCTGTCAGGTCATCACCACCCTGACATCCAGATCACGACCCTCGTTCATGGCATTGGTATGATGCACACTGCCTACCACCTGGGCCGTCACCTTGCCGGCACCCGCCCCGACCTGGTTATTCAGGCAGGTATCGCTGGTTGCTTTGACCATTCGTGGGAAATGGGCAAAACCGTGATCATCGATAGAGAGCAATTCGGCGACCTTGGTGTGGAAGACGACCAGACCTTCAAAGACCTGTTCGATACCAACCTCTGGCAGCCTGATCAACCACCATTTTCGCACAAACAACTGGTCAACCTGTTCGAAGGCGTTCCTTATTTACCCGCGCTTGAACAGGTAAGCGGCGTGACTATCAATACCGTAAGCGGTAACGAACGCACCCGCCAAAAACTGGTTGACAAATACAACCCCGCCGTAGAAAGCATGGAAGGTGCCGCCTTTCATTACGCCTGCCTGCTGGAAAAGATTCCCTTCTTCCAGCTCCGCAGCATCTCTAACTACGTGGAAGTACGCGACAAATCCAAATGGAAAATTCCATTGGCCATTCAACAACTAAATGAAACATTGATCACATATATTGAACATCTGAGACAGGGTTCTGCCTCCTAAAGCAAAGCATTATGGAATTAACACTCGGATTTTCGCCATGTCCCAACGATACTTTCATCTTTGACGCCATGGTGAACAACAAGATCGACACGAAAGGCTTACAATTCAACACCCGCCTCGAAGACGTGGAAACACTGAACAAATGGGCGCTGGAAGGGAAACTGGATATCACCAAACTAAGCTATGGTGTCCTGCCTAAAGTACTACATCAATACGAACTGCTCAATAGTGGCTCCGCCCTGGGCAGAGGCTGTGGCCCGCTCCTGATCGCGAAAAAACCGATCGATAAAGAAAAAATCAAGGATTGTAAAATCGCTATTCCAGGTATTAATACCACTGCTAACCTGCTCTTTTCCACTGCATTTCCCGAAGCTCAAAACAAGGAAATCCTGGTTTTCTCCGATATCGAAAACGCGGTGTTAGACGGTCGTGTAGATGCGGGTGTGATCATTCACGAAAACAGGTTCACTTATCAACAAAGAGGGCTGGTGAAAATCATTGACCTGGGTGAATACTGGGAAAGCACCACTGGTAGCCCGATTCCACTGGGTGGTATCGTGATCCGCAAATCCCTGCCTGCTGCACTGAAACAACAGGTAGATCAACTGATTCACGATAGCCTGCAGGAATCATTTAAACACTACCCTACCCTCTCCCCGTTCGTGACATCTCACGCACAGGAAATGGAAGAAAGTGTGATGCGCCAGCATATTGAATTGTATGTAAATGACTTCTCCCTGGACCTGGGCGAAGCCGGCAGAGCTGCTGTAGACAGACTAATGGCAGCCGCTTTATAAAATTGAAGGAGCAGTCGCGTTAACTTTTCGCGACTGCTTTTTTATATACTTCCAATGCTCTTTTTCTCGCCTCGTCATGTATCACTATGGGTTGTGCATATGTCAACTCGTCTAACTCAGGCACCCATTTACGCACATATTTCAAATCAGGATCAAATCGCTCCGTTTGCAATAATGGATTAAACACCCTGAAATAAGGTGCCGCATCACAGCCACATCCTGCGGCCCATTGCCAGTTGCCATTATTAGCCGCCAGATCATAGTCCAGTAACTTCTCTGCAAAATAAGCCTCTCCCCATCGCCAGTCTATCAGCAAATGCTTCGTCAAAAAACTTGCAGTGATCATGCGCACCCTGTTGTGCATAAAACCCGTTTCATTCAATTCGCGCATACCTGCATCCACAATAGGGTAGCCGGTTTCACCATCGCACCACTTTTTGAACTCAGCTTCATTATTTCTCCACCTGATCTTATCATACTCTTTTCTGAACGACTGCTGTACAACATGTGGATAATGCCACAAAATTGCGTAATAAAACTCTCTCCATATCAGCTCTCCTAAAAATGCCTGGTTCAGATGATTCGCGCGTTCTGCCAGTTCCCGTACACTGATGGTGCCAAAACGCAGGTGCATACCTAAGTGGGTAGTACCATGAATTCCCGGTATGTCCCTTGTTTTATCGTAGTTTTCAATGAAACTATCCTTTACTTTCACACCAGGAAAATCTCTCTTTCCAGGCAGGAATCCTATCGTACGCAAAGAGGGAATGGGCTTGCTTTTTTGCCTGTAAAAATTACGGAAATACTTTTCCACCGGGTATGCTTTCAGATAAAAATCATTCAGCTTTGCTCTCCATTTTTTACTGTAATGCGTATAAACCGTATAAGGTTCGCCGTTATCTTTCAGGATTTCATCCCTGTCAAAGATTACCTGGTCTTTGTACACTTTGAATCCAATCTTTTTTCCTTTCAAAAGCTGGCCAATGGCCTTATCCCGCTCACGTGCATAAGGTTCATAATCCATATTCGCATACACCGTCTGTACGTCGTACTGAGCCGTGTAATACTCAAATGCTTCTGAAGGTGTACCATAAAATACATCCAGGCTGCTACCCAGTTTTGCTAATTGTTCCTGCATCTCCTCCAGCGTATCACGGATAAAAGTGACCCTGCGGTCACGTCTATCTTCCAGGTCATCCAGGATGACAGTATCAAAAACAAATACAGGTACAACGGGATATTCTGATTTTAAAGCGTGGTATAATGCAGCATGATCCAGCAATCGCAGGTCACGGCGCAACCAGCACAAATTAACAGTAGCAGGCATAATAGAGGTTAATTTTTGCAATTCTCAATGAAACATTCCGTGGACAATATTAAGGTGTAATATTTAAATAAAGAATCACAAAAAATACGCCACTGCTGCGCATTTTCAGCGAATTATTGTATTAATAACCGGGTGGATTTTCTATAATACTCCTTCATGCAGCAACTCATGTAATATCACTGCGGCGGCATTACCATAATTATTATCGCGGAACTGGCCAACCCACCTGACACCGGTGATGGCATTGGTGAGAAATATCTCATCGGCATTCTCCAGGTCCGCTATTGTCAATGGTTTTTCTATCACTTTAAACGGGAGGTCCATATCTATCACGTGCTTACGCATTACACCACATACACAACCTTCACTCAATGGAGGGGTAATCAGTTGTTTGTTATTTACGATAAACAAATTGGCGATGGTAGTATCTGCCACCCTGCCATGTGCATTCAACAGGATGGTTTCATGCAGGCGGTGTTGTTTACCATACATGGCTGCCATGATATAAGGCAGACAATTATTCGACTTGATGGTCGCATATTTATCACAGCTCTTGCGTGCTTCCGGAAACACATCTATTGCCAGTCCTTTTTCATTCAGCTCCATTACCTGCCGGTCCAGTTCCCAGCTTTGAATAACAAAATTGGGATGATTATCTATAGGATCATACAATCCGCCGTCTGACCTGAAAATGGTAAGCCTTACCCGGGCCAGTCGATTATGACCATTCCGGCTGCAAAGCTCTGCTATGAGCCGGGCAAAATAAGTTCGGGTGAAATGGTGAGGGGCATCGAAATGTAGCAGATGCAAACTGGCCATCAATCGCTCAAAATGGAGCTCAGCCAGCTGCACTTCTCCCCGTACTGTTCGCATTGTTTCAAAACATCCGTCTCCATACCGGAAAGATCGGTTATCTGCCGTAAAAATGGGTTCTGACGCCGAAATAAACTTTCCATTATAACATGTATACACCTGTTGCACTTCGAACGCTTTTTGAATGTTAGAAAGGAATAGAAAGGTACGAAATATTCATGTCATGCAGGCATTAGCAGCCGGGACAATATCCCTCCTAAAATGGGTAGCGGTCATCCCAGCCTATGCCAGAATAACCGCTTTATACATAGGACAGGGGTACTTCCCGGATCTGATCCCGGAATGAACACCCGTCTATTTAGATTTCTTATATAATTGCCCGAAACGGAACCCTACAAATACATCTGCCTGTTTGGAATTGCCCAGCAAAGCTGTCAGTACACTGCCGGATCCCACATACAATGGTCCTGCCCGGAAACTTGTTCCTGCATTGAATTTTGTTAACCCATTATAGCTAAGAGGAAGATAAAAGCCAAATTTCCTTCCTTCATAACGTGGTGTCAATGTAAACCCGCTGTAGTACTGTCCGTTGAATGGCCTCGTGGTATTCTTCGCCATCGCCAGCTGTACATTCGCATTCAGGTAAAAATGATCCTGCAAATGGTAGTCTACATTGATCTGCATAGTTGTTGGCAGACTTACTTTATAAGTCGTTTCACTGTTCGAACCATCCGGTACAAAATACTGTGGATACTGGTCCAGCGTAGTCTTATAATCATCGATGGAAACACCGTTCAACTGGCTCAGGTAAAACCTGTCAGCAGCCGGAATATTCAGGTTATAACCAGCACTCCTTGCCAGGTCTTTCTCAAATTTGAGTCGGCCGATGTCGAGTACAGATACCCCCACTTTAAATAAATAACCTTTGCTTTCCGCTGGTCTGTATTCGTATATCACACCCAGGTCCAGGCCTACGCCATGACCTGAAGTTTTGGTCAGCTGGTCCACATCAAAATCTGAGACATTCACACCTGATGCAGCCAGGCCCACTCTGGCAGAAGTATTGGTGAGGTAACCATCCTGCTGAATAATATCTTCGTCAATCGTTCCTTTGAAATTATTCAGGTGCACATTCATATTGCCAATGCCTGACAGGTATTTAATCGTACCCCCTGCTTTGAAATAATGTGGCCCTGTTACAAATGCTTCGCGGGCAAAAGACAATCCATACTCCATCCAGCCACTTACATTCACACCCATATTCCCATTACTGTTGATGGTGTAAGGCAAATTGGAATTTTGATCCAGTTCACGGATCTGATGCACCAGTTGTCCATCCATATCCGTTACATTGCCCAATACTCTTGCCCTGCTGGTAAATGCAAAAGCCATCTTAGGCCCCACGCTGATCATGACAGAAGGCAGGTGGATAGCCACGTTTACAATACCACTTGTTTTGCCGGCGTTCGCTCCGAACAATTGATCTGTCAGTTTGTCCCCGTCAAAGGTTTTTCCGAGGTCCCCCAGTTTAAATTGCGCCTGATTATTGCCAACGCTGGCATTAACCCCCAATAAATTTACGTCCCAACGATAACGACTATTAGCGATATTAGCGGGGTTTGAAAATACACCATTCACCCCGGTGTAATTGCCTGTACGGTAGCCCGCAAGGTCTTGCTGTGCGTAGGCACTCGTGAGCATGCCCAGACACACTGTCAAAATTGACACAATTTTAGTCATAGTAGTACAGTTAGATAAAACAGGTAGGTTCAAAGAACTATTTCAGGGCACAATATATTAAACTTATTTAATAAGTATATATAGTTCCTGATCCTGCTTATCAGCATACTGAAATCTCGTTGGCGCAATAAATATTAGCGTGAAGTTTTATTCACTGACAATCCTATCCAATTTATTATTTTGGTTTACCCGAAACTTTATTTCGGCAATAAGCTCCCGTCGAAATGCTCTTCTTTAGTTTGCTCTGAAGTTGGACGCTGCCCCTATCAGAAGTTGACGTAGCAAAGATGCTGTTTTTAAATTATAATACAATAGCAAGTTGTGGGTATTGCAAATTTAAAAGAGAATGATTATCTAAAAGCGAAAGGGCTTGTACTACAAGCCCCCTCTTTATAATTTCATTTCCGGTATGTCGCCACTCACGATCAAACGTCCTGCTGTCTTAGCTTTGATCTCATCAACACTCACTCCCGGGGCCCGTTCCAGCAACCTGAATCCTCCCGGTGTCACATCCAACACAGCCAGTTCTGTGACAATTTTTTTCACACAGGATACGCCGGTTAATGGCAATGTACACTGTGGTAACAACTTGCTTTCTCCTTTGGGATTAGTATGCATCATGGCAACAATAATATTTCTCGCAGCGGCAACAAGATCCATCGCCCCGCCCATTCCTTTCACCATCTTGCCGGGTATTTTCCAGTTGGCAATATCACCTGTATCAGATACTTCCATCGCACCCAGTACTGTCAGATCTACCTTGCCTGCCCTGATCATACCAAAGCTCTCTGCACTGTCAAAGAAGCAACCACCCGGCAACACGGTGACTGTTTCTTTCCCTGCATTGATCAGATCTGCATCAATATCTGCTTCCTCAGGATAAGGTCCCATGCCTAATAATCCATTTTCTGACTGCAACATGATAGAAATGCCATCAGGAATGAAGTTAGCCACCAGTGTGGGAATGCCGATACCGAGATTGACATACATGCCATCGCGCAGTTCCTGCGCTATTCTTTTAGCGATGCTATATTTATCTAAAGACATACATTACAGTTTAAATCTTAACAGTTTTGCGTTCGATGCGCTTTTCGTAACCCGTACCCTGGAAGATGCGGTGTACATAGATACCCGGTACATGAATCTGGTCAGGGTCCAGTTCTCCCGGTTGTACCAGGTGTTCTACTTCCGCAATTGTAATGTTGCCAGCTTTTGCCATAGAGGTGCTGAAATTTCTTGTCGTTTTTCTGAATACCAGGTTGCCCATAGTATCTCCTTTCCATGCTTTCACCATTGCGAAATCGGCATGCAGCGCCATTTCCATCAGGTATTGCTTGCCGTTGAATTCGCGGGATTCCTTACCTATCGCTACTTCGGTACCGTAACCAGCAGGCGTAAAAAAAGCAGGAATGCCCATTCCTGCCATCTGAATACGGGTTGCGAGTGTACCCTGTGGTATCAGGTCTACTTCCAGCTCTCCGGACAATAGCTGCCGTTCAAACTCCGCATTTTCGCCTACATAAGAGGCCATCATTTTTTTAATCTGTCTTGTTTTTAAGAGCAGGCCAAGTCCGAAGTCGTCTACACCTGCATTATTGGAGATACAGGTGAGTTGTGTGATACCTTTGCGTACCAGTGCGGCAATGCAGTTTTCGGGAATGCCGCATAGCCCGAAACCGCCCAGCATCAGCGTAGTTCCATCGTGGATGTCATGCAGTGCTTCATCAGCATTTGCTACAACTTTGTTCATGTTTTGGTGTTTTGAAAATTTTTGGGGGCCGGAACAATGTTACTGTTTCGGCGCGAAATCAGGTTTATGGTGTCCTGGTAAACCTTCCTTTGGTAATGGCTTAACCGCTCCTGGCAGTGGTTTTGACGGCATTCCACCGGTTCCCATTGGCACAGGTCCGGTTGGCTTTGGCCTGGGAGGTGCCGGTTTAGGAGGCGGTGGCACCACTTTATGCACTGTAGGCAAATTCAATTGCTTGATAAAAGGAGTAGGCAAACCGTTCTTCTTTGAAGTTAGAACATTTTGACCAAACGGTAAATCGTCAAATGGATTTTCCAGGTACGCCTTAACACGCGCTTCCTTGTCCAGGTCTTCCCTGTTGGCAGTTGCTGCCTCCATCATCATATCATACACTTCTTTCAGCCTGTCAGGGCGGCTTTCGTACCAATCATAGCTCTTCTGAAACTGCGCCTGGGTCAGGTGGTGCATGTCCAGTATCTGTTTATAATATAGCTTTACCCGGTACCTGCGCACAGAATCAGGCATTGGCGTACGTGGGTCTTCATTATTAGTGCTCAATGCATCTGCCATAGTCATGTCCAGCAGCACATCCCTCATTTCTTCCTTTTGCAATACACCTTCCGGCACTTTACCAGCCTGTCCGCATGCCATTAATACCAAAAGAAAGCAAACAAATATGATTCTATATTGCATAAATACTATTCCGTTATTAGCGCAAAGCTATTTCATCTGCTGATATTTCACAGCATTCGTTACGTCCATTTGGGACAATAACTGTACCGCACGGGATTTTTCCTGTGGCGGCGCCTTGGAAAAGATCTTTTGCAGCTCATCAGATTTAGAAGTAAAGAATACTGCCATCAGCATAGAGTTAGGTATATCCTGGTAGATGGCGTACATCATATTCAAACAGTTCAGCACCGCAGCCCTGCCTTTGTTCATATCATCATACATCACATCCAGTCCCTGGCGGTGATATTGGTACATTACGTCGTGGAAACGGGCAAACTTCACATTCAGCAGGTTATCCTGCAGCCAATAGCGGTTGCGGTTGCCCTCAAATGGTTTCCAGCCGGATACATCCTTGCCGTCAGGAGCATTGTTTACAATGTTCAGGGCTTTCTTGAAGAAGTCGTCTCCACCCCGGGGACTGAAACTGTCAGCATCCAGGCCCAGTATGATATAACTATAATAAGCCAGGATTGCAGTAAGGTTAGAGGCAACCGGATCATTGCCAGATACCCTATTGTCACTGAACTCCAATGGCTGAAACTCTACATAGCGAAACACAATGTTGTTGTCCTGCATATTCAGCAAACTGCTCACATAGCCTGCATTGTACACAGGGCGGGTAGCCTGCACCGTCAGGGTCGCCTTGTAAGTATTGCTCCCCATATCGCCGGTTACATTCAGCAGGAAGTTGCATTCAATACGTTCTGCCGGGGTATAGACATCGTCTCCCCAGCGGCGGCCATTCAGGAATTCCATCAGGCTTTTCTGCAGGGTAGTAAATACTTTCTTGTCAGTACCAGTGATCTGGTTGGCGTTAACCGTTACATTTACTCTCAGCTCCTGGGCCATGAGGCCGGAACTAAAGAGCAGAAATAACACAAAGCAGGTGAGGACTTTCAACTGTGGAGTATATTGCATGTTATCATACGATTATAGAGACTATCATTGCTGTCCGATCATGGTAGTAATGGCCTTCACAATATCTTCCGCTACTGCCTGCTTGGACTTGAGCGGTAATTCCGTTGCAATGCCCTGCCTGTCAAACAGCGTTACTTTATTAGTGTCATGGTTGAAACCGGCGCCTGCATCATTGAGGGAATTCATCACGACCAGGTCCAGGTTTTTCTCATGTAGTTTTTTCAGTGCATATTCCTTTTCGTTGTTGGTTTCCAGCGAGAAGCCTACAAGTACTTGTCCGGCAGGTCGCTGAGCACCCAGGGTGCGCAGGATGTCGGTGGTCTTTTCCAGTTCCAGGGTCAGTTCATCACCGGCGCCTTTCTTGATCTTAATGTCTGCTACCTGCTTAGGGCGATAGTCTGCAACAGCAGCGGCCATCACAACGATGTTACTATTGGCAAAATGGGCTGCACTGCCATTATACATATCTGCAGCCGTCACTACCCGGAGTGTATGCACACCCGGATGTTTTGCTGACAGGTGGGTAGGTCCCAGTACTAAAGTCACATCTGCTCCCGCAGCTGCCAGTGCATCAGCAATGGCAATACCCATTTTACCACTGGAATGGTTACTGATATAACGAACAGGGTCCAATGGTTCTTGTGTAGGCCCGGCAGTTACCAGCGCTTTTTTTCCTTTCAGGGGTTGGTTGGTGCTAAAATATTGTTGCAGGAAGGCGATAATATGTTCCGGTTCTGCCATTCTTCCTTCGCCAAAGAGGCCGCTGGCCAGCTCTCCTTTCTCTACCGGCAGTTGCTGGTGACCATAGGAAAGCAGTTTTTCCACATTTGCACGGGTGGCAGGATGGTGCCACATATCTTCGTCCATGGCAGGAGCAAAAAGTACGGGACAGGTGGCTGAGAGGTAGGTAGCCAACAGGAGGTTGTCACAGAGCCCCATGGCCATTTTAGCCAGGGTATTGGCCGAGGCGGGGGCAATGAGCATTACGTCGGCCCAGCGACCCAGCATGACATGATTGTTCCAGCTAGAATTATCACTGATGGACACGGGCACCTCATTTTTCGATAAGGTCGCCAGCGTGAGCGGGGTGATGAACTCACAGGCAGATGGTGTCATCACCACCTTGACAATAGCTCCTTCCTTTACCAGCAACCGGACGATGGTAGCAGCTTTGTAAGCCGCTATGCTTGCGGACACACCCAGTAGTATTTTCTTTCCTTGCAACATGTAGCGTATACCAATTATAAAAAAGGCGACAGAAATAAATTTCTGCCGCCATGAAGGTAGATATTTTTTCAGTACACGCGATTAGCTGTACAGGTCATCATCATTTCTTCTGAAGTAGATCTTATCTTCCAGGAATTCCATGGTAGCCTGGATAGCAGGGTTTGCCATCCGCTCATAGAAACGGGAGATTTCGATCTGTTCTTTATTCTCGTGCACTTCTTCCAGGTTATCTGTATGACTGGCAAATTCTTCCAGTTTAGAGTGCAGTTCTTCCTTCACAGATATGTTGATCTGGTTGGCGCGTTTAGCAATTACTGCAATGGATTCATACAGGTTGCCAGTTTTGCCTTTGATCTCGGTAGTATTTTTGGTTTCTACCATTGGATTAAGACTGCTGGTAAGACCTCTTTTTATTTTGCTCATTCTCCAGAGAATTAATTATTGATTATTAATATTGTTAAGGGTATTGTTTGTTTCCTTCGCATTTTTGGCTGCTTTCGCCTTCTTCCGCTCTTGTTTCTTACTAACCGGTGCGCTCAGATTATCTATATCCTTGATATTGTTTTTTGCTAAGGTATACCATTTTTCGGCATCTGGCTTCAGGCGGCTGGAAGAATAATGGTCTGCGAAGTCCATGTACTCAGATACCACATCTTCGTAGCGCTCTTTCTGCTTATCCCAGATGCTGTGTTCGGCATACTTGTAATAAGCTTTGATAGCCATATACTTATATCCATCGCTCTTGTCGGAGTCCGGATAGTTGCGCATCAGGCTTTTGAAGCTGATAGCGGCAGCTTTGTAATAACCCAGGTTGTAATACAATTCTGCGTTATTGTATTCCTTCTTTTCCAGTTTCTGACGGCACAGTTCGATTACCAGGTTACCCTCTGCCACCTTATCGGAGGTGGGGTAGTTGTTGATAAAGGTCTGCATGGCAGAAATGGCCTTGATGGTATTCGCCTGGTCCAACGGGATTTTAGGAGATTGCTTGTAATAGCAGTAGGCCTGCATATAATCCATCTCGACCGCTCTTGGACTGTTAGGGAAGTTATCAAGGTAGTTTTTAAAGTAAAACCCTGCCTGAACGTAATCCTTTAGTTTATAAGAGCAATAGCAATAGTTATAGTAAATCGGCTCATATTTCTCCGTTCCCTTGTAAACCTGGAACAGGGATTCATACAGGGATTGTGCGGTCATGTACTTCTTCTTCTCATACATTTTGTTCGCATAAGCCAGTTTGGCTTCGTAATCCTTGCTTTTTTCGATCTTACGTAGTTCTGTGTTACAGGACGACGCGATAACAATTACTAAAAGACTGATAAAAAAAGAAAATTTCTGCATTTTCCGCATAAAGAGGGCAAAGTTAAGAATTAAATGTAAATGTAAGATAGGGTAGCAAATACAGCTGTTAAAATTTTGCCAAAACACATTTTCCCACAAAAAGGATTTTTGGGCTTGTATAAGGTCTGTTCGAGTGCTGTTCGAGTGTTGTTCGACGCGTCTTCGACGCTAGTTCGATGCTTCTTCGACGCTTGTTCGACTAAACAAGAAAATGTCAACAATATTAATGAACATTAATAATCAGCGAATTAACTTACTTACTAACACATATTCACACACTTTCCACATATTATCAACATACATTCCCACAGAATAAACACAAGCTCATCAATAAACCATTCAAAACCCCATTATTATAGGCAAAAAAATACTGTGGAAAAAATTTATAATTCATTTTTTCGTTAGAGAGTGGGAAAAAGTGTTATTTTGTGTTAGAAAATGGAATTCAAGGACTTTCGCCCCCAAGTATGACAGGTTTTCTGGGAGAATATGAAGCAACGCTTGACGCAAAAGGACGCTTTCTACTCCCCGCTGGTTTTAAAAAGCAGCTGGCAGAAGGCGCCGGGGAGCAGTTTGTCATCAACCGGGGATTTGAAAAATGTCTGTCCTTGTATCCCATGAACGAATGGCAACCAATTTTTGAGAAGATCAGCAAGTTAAACGACTTCGATCCAAAAGTTAGGGAATTCCGCCGGTACTTTCTGAACGGAGCCACCATTTGTGAACTGGACAGTGCAGGCAGATTGTTAGTGCCAAAAAACCTGATGGCCTACGCATCGCTCGACAAAGAGATCGTGCTTTCTGCGGCCACCAACAAGATTGAAATCTGGGATAAAACAAAATACCAGGAGTTCTTTGAAAATTTCTCACCAGGAGCCTTCAGTGACCTTGCAATGCAGGTCATGGGAGGTGGAGATAACAATATTTCGATTTAACAGCTATTATGGGAGAAGCGTCACAATATCACCTGCCCGTTCTGCTGGAAGAAGTGGTTACTCATCTGCAAATCAATCCCGAAGGGACTTATGTAGATGCCACTTTTGGCGGCGGCGGTCATTCCAGGGCCATCCTGGAACAACTGAACGAAAACGGACGGCTCATCGTGTTTGATCAGGACGAAGATGCCTATAATAACCGGATAGATGACCCCAGGGTCACCTTCGTACAGCAAAACTTCAGACACCTGCACAGGTTCCTCAAACTGTACAAAGTTCCCCCGGTTGACGGCCTCCTCGCAGATCTGGGCGTTTCATCATGGCAGTTTGATACAGCAGAAAGAGGATTTAGTATCCGGTTCGACGGAGATCTGGATATGCGCATGGACAAAAGAACAACCCTCACAGCAGCAGCGCTGCTACAATCCTACTCAGAACAGGAATTACACCTCCTGTTCCAGAACTACGGAGAAGTAACCAACGCACGCACACTGGCTAAAACTATAGTCACAGAGCGAAAAGCCCGCCCAATGAGGACCATTAACGAGTTCAAATCCGTTATTCAGCCAATCGTAAAAGGCAATCCGCAGAAGTACCTCGCACAGGTATTCCAGGCACTCAGGATTGCCGTCAACGACGAACTGGGCGCCCTGAAAGATTTGCTCACACAAGCAACTGAAGTATTAAAACCGGGCGGTAAACTGGCTATCATAACTTTCCATTCACTGGAAGACAGACTGGTGAAGAACTTTATGAAAACAGGACAATTTGAGGTGCAGGACGATCCATTTTCTTTTACCACACCCCCCAAATTGTACCGGTTAGTTACAAAAAAACCAGTCACCGCTGGCCCCGAAGAACTAAAACGTAATTCCCGGTCCCGTAGCGCAAAACTAAGGGTAGCCGAAAAATTATAACAGGTCCGGACTGACGAACATTTAAAAGGGTACAACTAAAAAAAAGCGTCAATCCCCCAAATTACGTTGATCATGTGCGAAGGATGTTATACCATATCATTCACGTTGACTAATAAAACCGAGCTGTTTGGAACAGGAAGAACATATACCAGTTGCAGAATTACCGGATGAACCGGAACAGAAAAAAGAATGGCGCCTGCGTATCAATTACGCAGCCATCACGCAAAATATGCCCTTTATTCTGTTTCTCTCCGCACTCGCACTGATCTATATCGCCAATAGTCACCTGGCTGAAAAAAAAATCCGCCAGATCAACAAACTGGGACGTGAGATCAAAGAACTGAAATGGGAATACCTCAATGTGAAAAGTGAATTGATGTTTCGTAGCAAAATGAGTGAAGTCAGCAAATCAGTGGAACCCTGGGGCCTTAAGCCTCTTAGTTCCCCACCCCAAAAAATCGTACTGAAGAAACAGTAATAATCATATCAGACTGTGGAAGTAAAGAAAGACATATTGTGGAGAGTGTATCTGTGCTTTATCGGCATGGTACTGTTTGGTGTGGCTATATTAATAAAGGTGTTCTTTCTCCAGAACGTTGAAGGCAATTACTGGCGAAGCATGGCTGACAGCCTGCACACCCGCTACGTAACCCTCGACGCAGACCGGGGTACCATCTACTCCGAAGAAGGCAGGATGCTATCAACATCGATCCCCTACTTCGACGTAAGAGTCGATTTCGCAGCAGATGGGCTCACCGATAAAAATGGAAAGATCTTCAAGGACAATGTTGACTCATTGTCCCTTTGTCTTTCAAAGACTTTTCAGGACCACACCCCGCTGGAGTATAAAAATATCCTCCGCGAAGGCTATAAAAACAAAGACAGATACTTTCTCCTGAAAAGAAATATCACGTTCACCCAATATCAGCTCCTCCGGCAATTCCCCATGTTCAGACTCGGGAAAAATAAAGGCGGACTGATCGCGGAAACAAAAAACAAACGCATTAACCCCTTCAAACTGCTGGCTAACAGAACCATCGGTTTGAGCAGGCAAAATGCACAGAACGTAGGTCTCGAAAGGACCTACGATAGCTATTTAAGCGGTACCACAGGTAAAAGACTGATGCGTCGCATTGCTGGTGGTACTTTCGTCCCCGTCGAAGGATATGATATTGAACCTGAAAATGGTCACGACATCATCACCACCATCGACGTAAACATGCAGGATATCGTTGAAACCGCCCTCATGAACATGATGGTCGCCAACGAAGCTGAAAACGGTACCTGCATACTGATGGAAGTGAAAACCGGCAAAATCAAAGCAATCGCCAACCTGGGCAGACAACCAGATGGCAGCTATTTTGAGGATATGAACTACGCCCTGAGAACAACAGAGCCAGGCTCTACGTTCAAACTGGCTACCGTCATCTCCGTACTCGACGACAAATACGCCACCATGAACAACATGGTAAACCTGCAGGAAGGTAAGTGGCAGATAGGACGCAGAACCGTATTTGACTCCGAACCACACCCAGGCCAAACGAACGTTACCATCAAACACGCGTTCGAACTGAGCTCAAATGTGGGAATGGCAAAACTGGCCTACCAGTTCTATAGTAAAAAACCAAACGACTTCGTCTGGCACCTGAGAAAACTCAAGCTCGACAAGCCAACTGGTATAGACCTCGTAGGTGAAGACCAACCAATTATCAAAACCACCGCCAGCAGAACATGGAGCGCAACCAGCCTTCCATGGATGGCATTCGGTTACGAAGTGTTAATAAGCCCGTTGCAAACCTGCATGCTCTACAATGCTGTAGCTAACAACGGCAAAATGATGAAGCCTTACCTGGTGAACTCCATTAATGAATATGGTAAACCAGTGAAGACTTTCGAACCTGAAGTTGTAATGGACAGCATCTGCTCTTCCAGTACACTCACCCAGGTAAAAGCAATGTTGGAAGGAGTCGTGATGAATGGAACGGCCAGGTCATTGTGGTCACCATATTACAGCTTTGCCGGTAAAACCGGTACCGCCCTGGTAGCAAATGCTAACCGGGGTTATGCCGATAAAATATACCAGTCCTCTTTCGCAGGATATTTTCCTGCCAAAGACCCGCAGTTCACCTGCGTTGTGGTCATCAAAAACAAACCACATGCAGCTAAGTTCTACGGCGCCTCTGTAGCAGGACCCGTTTTTCGCGAAGTAGCAGACAAACTGTATGCTATCGCTGTCGAAAAACAACAACCCATGCGGGCTAACCTGATGCTGGATACATTGCTGGCATTCAAAAACAGTAAAGCCCGTGATTGGAAAGAAATCACGACTACACTGGACCTGCCCGTGGAAGGAGATGTGAATAACAACAACTGGGTAAGTGCAAAAGTGACGGACAAGAAAGTAAACTTTGCACAGGTAGCGCAGGTAAAAGGCAGCGTACCCAATGTAACAGGAATGGGATTGAAGGATGCATTATACCTGCTCGAGAATGCGGGATTGCGTGTGGTGGTAAGAGGTGCTGGTAAAGTAACCAGCCAATCCATTCCAGGTGGAACACAATTAGAAAAAAATCAAACGATAGTCATAGAACTGAGTTAATGAAAACACTGCGTGACATATTATATAATGTAAACATCGTGGCTGTAAAGGGCTCAACCGATACTGCCGTGAATGCACTGAACATCGACTCCAGGGCCATTAAGCCTGGAGATGCCTTCATTGCAATCAGGGGTGTACATGCAGATGGTCACCTGTTCATTGACAAAGCTGTACAAAATGGCGCTATTGCCGTGATCTGTGAAGAACTCCCCGCACAGACTGCCGAAAACGTAGTCTACGTGCAGGTAAGCAGCAGCACAACGGCAGCAGGTATGATAGCAGGCAACTTCTATGACAACCCTTCTCACAAGGTACAACTCGTAGGCGTGACCGGTACCAATGGTAAAACCACCATCGCTACCCTCCTGTTCAAACTGTTCAGCGCTCTCGGCTACCATTGCGGACTGCTCTCCACCGTACAGAATCAGATCGGTGACAAGATTGTTCCTGCTACCCATACCACCCCGGATCCCATTCACCTGAATGCACTCCTGGCGGATATGGTCAATGATGGCTGTGACTACGTGTTCATGGAAGTAAGCTCTCATGCTATTCACCAGCAAAGAATAGCAGGGCTGAAATTTGCCGGAGGCATCTTCAGCAACATCACCCACGATCACCTGGACTATCACAAGACCTTCGACGAATACATCAGGGTGAAAAAATCCTGGTTCGATGGTCTGCCAGCTACGGCCTTTGCCCTCACTAACCTCGACGACAAAAGAGGTAACGTGATGCTGCAAAACACCAAAGCAAAAAAACAAACTTACAGCCTGCGCACCGTTGCAGACTTTAAAGGAAAGATCCTTGAGAATAACCTCACTGGCCTGATCATGATGATCAATGAGACAGAAGTACACTTCCGCCTCATCGGTGAGTTCAACGCATACAATCTGCTGGCCGTATACGGGGCCGCTACCCTGCTCGGTCAGGACAAAGCCCTCGTATTACAGGCACTCAGTAACCTGTCAGGTGCTGAAGGACGTTTCGATTACATCGTTTCTCCCCATCAGCGCATTATAGGTATCGTGGATTATGCACATACCCCCGATGCATTGCTCAATGTGCTGGCCACTATCAAAAACCTGCGCAAAGGCAACGAACAGGTCATCACCGTAGTAGGCTGCGGCGGCGATCGGGATACTGCAAAACGCCCGGTCATGGCCGAAGTAGCAGTAGAACGCAGTGACAGGGTAATCCTTACCTCCGATAATCCCCGTTCTGAAGATCCGAACGAAATTATCAGGCAGATGGAAGCCGGTGTACCCGTACATCTTAAAAAGAAAGTACTGTCTATCACCGACCGTAAAGAAGCTATCAAAACAGCAATCAGCCTCGCAAATCCTGAAGATATCATTCTCATAGCAGGTAAAGGCCATGAGAAATACCAGGAAATACAAGGCGTGAAGCATCCTTTCGATGATAAACAGGTGCTGGAAGAGACAATGAGGATGATGGAGAAATAAAACTAACAAACAACTAACGACAACAAACTAACTAACAACTACTAACTAACAGTATGCTCTATTACTTATTCAATTATTTGAAAACGTTAAATTTCAGCGGTAGCGGGATGTTTCAATTCATCACGTTCCGTGTGACGATGGCGTTACTGTTATCCCTGGTAATCTCTCTCTTGTTAGGTAAACGTATCGTCAGATTCCTCCAGAAAAAACAGATCGGGGAAACCATCCGTGACCTCGGCCTGGCAGGTGAAAACAGTAAGAAAGGTACCCCTACCATGGGTGGTCTCATCATCCTGGCTGCCATCGTAATCCCTACCCTGCTGTTCGCACAGGTAAAAACCGTTTACATCTGGCTCATGCTGCTCTGCACCGTTTGGTTGGGGCTGATCGGTTTCCTGGACGACTATATCAAGGTATTCAGAAAGAACAAAGAAGGTCTTGCCGGTAAGTTCAAGATCCTGGGCCAGGTTGGTTTAGGTATCATCATCGGTAGCACTTTGTACTTCAACGAAAATGTTGTGATCTCCCGCGAGATCCTGGGTGCGAAGAAACTCGCCCCTTACGAAAGAGTAATTGGCAAGCAGGAAAGAGTGACCAAAGAAGGACATCGCTTTGCAGATGTGAAAACACCAATCACCTCTATCCCATTTGTAAAGAACCATGAATTCAACTACGCCAAACTGATCTCCTGGATCCCTGGTGCAGAAAAATATACTTACATCCTCTACATCCTCATCGTGATCATCATCATTACAGCAGTGTCCAATGGTGCAAATCTCACAGATGGATTAGATGGATTGGCCACGGGTGTCTCTGCGGTCATAGGTGTTTGCCTTGGCATATTTGCCTATGTATCCGGTAACATCCAGTTTGCCGAATACCTGAATATTATGTACATCCCCAACCTGGGTGAACTGTCTATATTCATTGCCGCCTTTGTAGGCGCCTGCGTAGGCTTCCTCTGGTACAATGCTTACCCGGCTCAGGTGTTCATGGGCGATACAGGTAGTCTGGCTTTGGGTGGTATCATTGCCTCCCTGGCCATCATTGTAAGAAAAGAATTATTGATACCGATTTTCTGTGGTGTATTCCTGGTAGAAAACCTGAGCGTAGTATTGCAGGTCTCTTACTTTAAGTATACCAAGAAAAAATATGGTGAAGGCAAGCGCATATTTTTAATGTCTCCCCTCCACCACCATTACCAGAAGCTGGGTTACCACGAAAGTAAAATAGCTGTAAGGTTCTGGATCATTACAATCATGTGTGCAGTATTTAGTATTGCAACATTAAAAATCAGATAAGCAAAATGACAAAGAAACTCATCATACTCGGAGCCGGTGAAAGCGGAATTGGTGCAGCCCTGTTAGGCAAGCAACAGGGGTATGATGTATTCGTGTCAGATGGTGGAACCATCAAGGATATTTATAAACAGGAACTGGCTGTCAACCATATTCCTTTTGAGGAAGGACAGCATTCCTGGGATGTGATTTTAGGTGCCGATGAAATTGTTAAAAGCCCTGGCATTCCTGAAAAAACGGAACTGATGAAAAAGATCCGTGCGAAAGGAGTACCAGTGATCTCTGAAATCGAGCTGGCTTACAGGTTTAGCAAGGATGCCAAAATTATCGCCATTACCGGCAGCAATGGAAAGAGCACTACCACAGCGCTCACCTTCCACATCTTTGAGACAGCTGGTCTCAATGCCGCCATGGTAGGTAACATTGGTCTGAGTTATGCCCGTGTAGTAGCAACCGCACCCGCTGATTATTACATCGTCGAAGTGAGTAGTTTTCAACTGGACGATATCGTGGAGTTCAAACCCAACGTGGCCATCCTGCTGAATATCACACCAGATCACCTGGATAGATATGGCTATAAAATGGAGAACTATGTGGCGTCAAAATTCCGCATAACGATGAATCAGGGACCGGAAGATTTCTTTGTGTATTGCAAAGACGATCAGGAGATTAACAATTATTTGAAGAAGCAAACTATTTATTCAACATCAATACCCTTTACTATCATGGAACCGTTAAAGCAAGGAGGATTTATGGTAAACGATCAGGTAAACATCCAGGTTAATGATGAACCAGTAATCGTATCAATGTATGATCTCGCGCTTAAGGGCAAGCACAACTTGTACAATTCCATGGCAGCGGGTATTGCTGGTAGGACCATGGAGATAAGGAAAGAAAAAATTCGGGAGAGCCTGACTTCTTTTAAGAGTCTGGAGCACCGTATGGAGTACGTTGCCACTGTGCGTGGAGTGGATTTCATCAATGATAGTAAAGCGACCAATGTAAACTCGCTGTGGTTTGCACTGGAAAGCATGGAAACCCCGGTAGTACTGATTATGGGTGGTGTGGATAAAGGAAATGATTATAGTGCTATCAGGGATCTCGTAAAAGAAAAAGTAAAAGCAATTATCTGCCTGGGTATAGACAATGCGCCAATTCAGGATGCACTATCAAAAGATACCCCGGTAATGGTTGATACACGCAGTATGAAAGAAGCTGTGGATGCAGCTTTTCAACATGCAGAAAAAGGTGATGTAGTATTGCTTTCTCCGGCTTGTGCAAGCTTCGATCTGTTCAAGAACTACGAGGACAGGGGTAAGCAATTCAAAGAAGCCGTGAGGGAACTATAAAATACCCGGGATATTCCGGAGACTAAAAGAGTTAAATGGACGGTATACTTCATAGGACAAAGGGTGACAAAGTGATTTGGACGATCGTGATCTTCCTCTCACTAGTGAGTCTGCTGGCGGTTTATAGCGCCACAGGGTCGCTTGCCTATCGCCTGCAGGGCGGTCATACGGAGTACTACCTCTTCAAACAATTAAGTGTACTGGTAATGGGGTTGCTGATCATCTACTTTGCACACAGGGTGAATTATACTATTTACTCCCGTGTGGCACAGATAGGTTTCCTGATCTCTATCCCTTTATTAATCTATACGCTGGCATTTGGTAGCCATATTAATGATGCAAGCCGCTGGATTAGACTGCCCGTTATTAATCTGACCTTTCAGACTTCTGACGTAGCTAAGCTGGCCATATTTATGTACGTAAGCAGGCAGTTGTCCAAAAGACAAGGTAACATCACCGATTTTAAGAGAGGCTTTCTGCCTATCATTATTCCGGTGGGTATCATCTGTGTACTGATTATGCCTGCAAACATGTCTACTGCATTGCTGCTGGGCGCCAGCTGTATGATCCTTTGTTTTATAGGCCGGGTACCCATCAGGTATCTGGCTGCCATGGTAGGTGTAGGTGTAGTGTTGATCGTACTGATGTTCGCAATTGCCGCTCTTACAGGAAAGAAAGGACGTACTCAGGTATGGATAAACCGAATAGAGCATTTCATCTCTGGTGATGATTCAAAATCGGATATGCCCTACCAGGTACAACAGGCAAACATTGCTATTGCAGGTGGCGGTGTACTCGGCAAAGGTCCTGGAAACAGTACCCAGCGCAACTTCCTCCCACATGCTTATAGCGACTACATATATGCTACAATTATTGAGGAGTATGGTATCTTTGGCGCCTTTTTGATATTGATGGCCTATATGTTGCTATTATTAAGAAGTATCAGCTTGTTTAGAAAATGTCCCTATGCATTCGGCGCTTTTCTGGCAGTTGGTCTCAGCATCACATTAGTCATACAGGCACTGACAAATATGGCAGTGAATGTAGGACTCTTTCCCGTAACAGGGGTGACGCTGCCACTGGTGAGTATGGGCGGATCTTCCGTGATCTTTACCAGTCTGGCCATAGGAATCATACTGAGTGTGTCAAGAAATGTGGAAGAACTGGAAGGTAAAAGAATAGAACAGGAAAGGATTGCGAAGGTAGTAGCGCAGCAAGCCGAAATCGAAGAATTTTAAAAACTAAAATGAACATGCAACGCAGAATTATCATAGCAGGTGGTGGTACCGGAGGACATATCTTCCCGGCGATCGCTATTGCCAATGCGTTGAAAAAAATAGAACCAGAAACAGACATTCTCTTTGTTGGTGCCAAAGGAAAGATGGAGATGGAGAAAGTGCCGCAGGCTGGCTACCGCATCGAAGGATTGGAAATAGCAGGATTCAATCGCAGCAATATGCTCAAGAATCTGTTGCTCCCTTTCAAGATTCTGAAAAGCCTGTCACAGGCCCGCAAGATCATTGACACTTTCAAACCGGATGCCGTAGTGGGTGTGGGTGGTTACGCCAGCTTCCCCGTTATGCGCAAAGCACAGAAGAAAGGTATCCCTACCCTCATACAGGAACAAAATTCCTTTGCAGGGAAAGCCAATATGGTGCTGGGAAAGAAAGCCGACAAGATCTGTGTGGCCTACGAAGGAATGGAGAAATTCTTCCCGGCTGATAAAATTGTAATGACGGGCAATCCTGTAAGAGGAAACATTACACAATCTGCGGTATCAAAAGAAGATGCACTCGCACACTTTGGTCTCCACACAGGCAAACAAACAGTATTTGCTGTAGGTGGAAGCCTGGGAGCAAAAGCAATCAACGAGGCATTGGCGCCAATACTCGCCACTTTTGTAGAAAAAGATATTCAGCTGATCTGGCAAACAGGTAAGCCTTACTTTGAAACAGCGAAAGCCGCTGCAGCACCATACACCTCCCATGTTAAGGTGTATGAGTTTATCAACGTAATGGACTTCGCTTACAAGGCTGCGGATGTAGTGGTATCACGTGCAGGTGCACTGGCCATCGCCGAACTCTGTGTGGTGAAGAAACCTGTCATCTTCGTGCCCTACCCGTTTGCGGCCGAAGATCACCAGACATTCAATGCAAAAAGCCTGGTAGATAAAAAAGCAGCGCTCCTCATTAAAAATGATGACGCAGCCGCACAACTGGGAAACACATTATTCAGTTTGTTACAAAACAATGCGTTACTGCAACAGCTGGAAGAGAATATTGGTAAACTGGGAAATTCAAATGCTGATATGGTCATTGCTAAACAAGTGTTAGCACTGGTCAAATAAAAGAGATAAGAAAAATGGATCTGAACAACATACAACGTGTTTACTTCATTGGAATCGGAGGCATAGGCATGAGCGCCATCGCCCGCTTTTTTAATGAAAAAGGCGTGCATGTGAGTGGCTACGACCGCACCGAAACACCGCTGACCCGTCAGCTGGCTGAAGAAGGTATGCAGATTCATTACTCGGATGATGTAGACCTGCTGGATAAAAATACACAGCTGGTTGTATATACACCCGCTATTCCAGGTACGCACGCAGAATTGATCTGGTACCGCAAAAACGAATACGAAGTAGTAAAACGAAGCGACGTATTGCAGGAGATCACAAAAGAGTTGTTCGCCATCACCGTAGGTGGTACACATGGCAAAACAACCATCTCTACCCTTACCGCTCACATACTGCGTCATAGTGGTTATGGTTGCAACGCCTTCCTTGGTGGTATCAGTGCCAACTACGACCGCAACTTCTGGAGCAGCGACAAACAGGTAGCTGTGATCGAAGCAGACGAGTATGACCGTTCATTTCTGAAACTGCACCCGGATATCGCAGTACTCACTGCCATGGATGCAGATCACCTGGATATCTACGGTACAGAAGCAGACATGCGTGATGCCTTCGTACAGTATACTGCGAACATCAAACCAAATGGTACGCTGATCGCAAAGCTGGGATTACCCCGTGCAACAGAACTAAAAGGTGATAATAAACGTTGGTATCATCTAAAAGATTCAAAAGCAAATATTTTTGCGACCAATATCAGAACAGTTGACGGTGGTTACCTGTTTGATGTAGTAGAGCAGGACTGGCACATTCACGATGTACGACTGCCTATAGGTGGCACACACAATATTGAAAATACAGTGGCAGCCATCACAGTGGCGCACCTGTTAGGCATAGATGCCGCAAAAATCAAAGCAGCAATAGCTGATTTCAAAGGCATCAAACGTCGCTTTGAATACCTGGTGAAGAACGATTACCAGGTTTATATCGACGACTACGCACATCATCCGGAAGAATTGCGCGCCCTCATTAGCAGTGCCCGCAGCTTATTCCCCGACAAGCGCTGTACAGTCATCTTCCAGCCACACCTGTATACCCGTACACGTGACCTGGCCAAAGGATTTGCTGAGAGCCTGTCCCTGGCAGATGAAGTGCTGCTGTTACCCATCTATCCGGCCAGAGAGTTACCCATCGAAGGCGTGCACAGTGAGATTCTGGCGGAAAAGATTACAGTACCAGTGCAGGTCATACCGAAAGAAGAAGTATTGACCTGGGTAAAAGCGAATAGCGCACCGTTGCTCATCACGGCTGGTGCCGGAGACATTGACCAATTCAGAGATCCAATCAGGGAAATTTTGAACGGAGAAAAAGTGAAGGAGTAGACAACAAAAACTTAAACCCAAATGCAAACCAAGACCCGCCGGGCATTAAAGCGAATAGGTAGTGTACTGCTCTGGACAGCGGTATTGACTGGATTCGTAATCCTGCTTGTTGCGGCAGTGCAGGACAAAGAAGAAGGTAAATGCAAGGGGATCGTTGTAAAACTGGTAGGTGACGAGAACAACTATTTTATAGAAGAGAAAGATATAAAAGTGTTGGTGGCTGGCGACAAGAATTTAAATCCTGTAGGCAAGCCCATAAAAGAGATCAACATCGCAGCATTGGAGAAGATTGTAGCCCGTGATCCCTGGGTAAAAACTGCGAACATCTTTGTGGACAACCAACGAAGACTCACCGTCAAAGTCGCTCAGCGAGAGCCCGTAGCAAGGATTTTTACCTTAACAGGCAATTCTTACTACCTCGACAGGGATGGAGACAGAATACCGGTATCGGCCCGATATACAGCAAGAGTGCCGGTGTTTACAGATTATCCGTCAGACGCTGCAAAAGTGCAAAAGGCAGACAGCGCATTGACAGCAGGAATCATGGAAATAGGCAGCTTCATACAGAGCGACCCTTTCTGGACTGCACAGGTAGAACAAGTGGTCATCACCCCCCAGCGTGAGTTTGAAATCATACCGACACTGGGCGATCATGTGATACTGTTTGGAGACGGTACCGATGTAACAAAAAAATTTAACAAACTGCTGGCGTTCTATAAAGAGGGATTGAGTAAAGTGGGATGGAACAATTACGCAAAAATCAATGTTGCATTCGAAAACGAAGTAGTATGCACACGGAGAAGCGGGGAGGAATTATCGAAAAAGCTGGCTGCTGAAGACAGCGCAAAAATAGCCAGCGCCGGCGATACACTGGCGAGGATAATGGTTCACGGAAATGATTCAGTGCAACCGGAAGCAGCAAAACTAGAGGCTTCAGTCAGGGTGGTACCAGCCAGACCGACGGCTTCAAAACCAAGAAATCAAAAGGACAAGTCGTCTGGAAAAAAGGAACCAAAGGCAGTGTATAGGCCCGGTAGAAATTAGTAACACAACAAAAAACTATAGAAACGCCATGAATCAGGAAGCTCCTATCATTGTAGGTCTTGATATTGGAACTACAAAGATTGCTGCCATTGCAGGTCGAAAGAACGAATTCGGGAAACTGGAAATCCTGGGTTTCGGTAAAGCCCCGTCTTTTGGTGTTCAGCACGGAATGGTGTTGAATATTGATCAGACGATCAAGGCGATACGTCAGGCCCTGGAGAACTGCTATGCATCTAATCCAAACCTGGAGATCAATGAAGTGTATGTTGGCATTGCAGGTCATCATATCAAGAGCCTGCAGACCCGTGGCGATATCGTGCGTAACGATACCGAAGCGGAAATATCCCAGAAAGATATTGATCAACTGATAAATGACCAGTATAAAACGGTGATCCCCGCCAGTGACCAGATCATTGACGTGATCCCACAACAATATATTGTTGATAGCCTCCAGAACATCACTTACCCGATCGGGATGAGCGGTGTGAAGGTGGGAGCGAACTTTCATATCATTACAGGTGATAAGAATGCGATTCGCAATATCAACCGTAGTGTGGAGAAATCCGGACTGAAAATCCATGACCTGGTGCTTCAGCCCCTGGCTTCTGCCGCTGCCGTAATGTGTGATATGGACTTCGAAGCAGGCGTAGCCATCGTAGATATCGGCGGTGGTACTACAGACCTGGCTGTGTTCTACGAAGGTATCCTGAAGCACACAGCCGTAATTCCTTACGGTGGTGAGAATATCACCAACGATATCAAAAACGGTCTCGGTGTACTGAAAACACAGGCGGAACAAATGAAGGTGCAATTCGGTTACGCACTGGCTGACGAAGCAAAAAGCAATGCTTACATCACCATTCCCGGACTGCGCGGACAGAGTCCTAAAGAGATTTCAGTGAAGAACCTGGCTCATATCATACAGGCACGTATGAGTGAAATTATGGACTTCGTCATTTATCATCTCAAGCAGATTGGTATGGACAATAAGATGCTCAATGGTGGTATCATCCTCACAGGTGGTGGCTCCCAGCTGAAACATCTGATCCAGCTCACAGAATATACCACCGGTGTAAGCGCACGAATCGGTTATCCGAACGAGCACCTGGCCTCCGGTCATATCGAAGAACTGACCAAACCAATGTATGCAACCTGTATAGGTCTTATTCTTAAAGGTTACAACGATTACGAGAATGACCGCAGGGCGCTGGAAGATAATTACGTAAAAATCAACACCAGCTACATCGCAAAGGAGCAGGCCTCAAAAGCCGCTACAGAAGCGGATAGTGGCTGGGAAGATGATGCCCCGTCAATCGAAGAAATTCAGGCAAGAAAAGCGAGAGAAAGAAATGCTTCGCTGAAAACATTCCTCGACAGAATGAAAACGAAGATCATCGACATGTTCACAGAAGAAGAGGATGCAAAACTTTAACAGGATATTTTCGGAGAATGGCGTAATTGTTGCAGCCATAAACGATTTTAAATCAAATAATTAATATTCGGCTAAATGGTAGTGGGTTCTACCACTACCAATAATTACTAACTATAGAAGAATTTGTGGGCATTATTAATTATACTTACTAACCCATAAAAGAGATAGAGTCATGATACATTTTGATCTTCCCAAAGAAAAGTCTTCCATCATCAAAGTGATAGGCATTGGTGGTGGCGGAAGCAACGCGGTGAACCACATGTTCAACCAGCGTATTGAGGGCGTGAATTTTATCATCTGTAATACAGATGCACAGGCTATCTCCAATAGTCCTGTACCCAATAAAATTCAGTTAGGTCCTCACCTGACTCAGGGTCTGGGTGCTGGTGCCAACCCCCGCATTGGTGAACAGGCGACCGAAGAATCCTTTGAAGAAATCAAAAAGATCCTGGAGGTGAATACCAAAATGGCATTCATCACGGCGGGTATGGGTGGTGGTACCGGTACAGGTGGAGCACCTATCATCGCCAAGATCTGTAAAGAACTGGGTATTCTTACAGTGGGCATTGTGACCACTCCCTTTTCTTACGAAGGAAAGAAAAGGATGCAACAGGCTGATGAAGGTGTAAACCGTCTGAAAGAATACGTAGACACACTGCTGATAATTTCTAACGATAAACTGCGCCAGAAGTTCGGCGACCTGAAGTTCAAGGCTGCTTTTGAAAAAGCAGATAACGTACTGGCTACCGCTGCTAAATGTATCACAGATGTGATCAACAGCACTGGTCAGATCAACGTGGACTTTGCGGACGTTTGTACCGTAATGCGCAATGGTGGTGTAGCCATCCTCGGTGCTGCTACTGCAGAAGGTGAAAACCGCGCGCAGAAAGCAATCGAAGAAGCACTCACTTCACCGCTGCTGAATGATAACGACATCCGTGGTGCTAAATGGATTCTGCTGAACATCTCTTCTGCAGAAGGTGAATTTGAACACACACTCGATGAAATGGATACTATCCAGGCTTACGTACAAAGCCAGGCAGGTGAGGATTGCGATGTGATTCTCGGTGTTGGCTACGACCAGGACCTGGATCGTAAACTGGGTGTAACTGTTATCGCTACAGGTTTTGAACAAAAACCGATTCAGCAGGTAAAAACGGCCCCACAGGATCCATCTCATAATCAACCTAGAATCGTAATGGAACTGGGTCGTGAAGGTGATGAAAAAAAGATGAACACCCCTGTTAGCTCCAACAATAACTCACTGTTCATCGAACCAACCGACCATATGGCGCCACGGTTGGTAGAGCCTGTGGTAACGCAGCCGGCTACAACGTTTGTAACACCAGAGCCTCCGGCAGAAACCAACAGGAGTAGCTTTGCCCTGAACATTGAACCTGTAGGAACAACTGCTCCTACACCAGGCTTCACCAACGTAAACGTAATACAGCCCAATAATCAGGCGGCTGGTGGATACCCTGCCAGACACATTTTTATTGAGCCGACTACGACTCCACCGCCTGCCGAAACGCCAGAGATGAAGATCGTATTCCGTGAAGAAGAGCCAAGCACTGAAATGACAAATGATATGCAGCAGCTGCATGCATTTGAAGAGCAATTAGAAGAGCAAAAGCGTAAACAGGCAGAGCGCGTAGCAAAACTGCGTAGCCTCAGCTTTAACGTGAAAGGCATCGATAATAATTCAGAAATTGAAAACGTTCCTGCATACATTCGTCGAAATATCAATCTCGACAATGGCGCTGGTTCTGCTGAGAATTTCTATTCTAACTATACAATTTCTGATAGTCAGAATAATCAGGCAGAAATCAATACGATCAATACTTTTTTAGATGGGAAAAAACCCGATTGATTACATTCGAACGTTTGATTGTTTTTTTAGTTGTGTTAAAGAAAGTCCTCTGGTTCTCCGGGGGACTTTTTTATTCTAATCTCCTGTCAATCAAAATGATCCTTAAAATAATAATCTGATCTAATTAACATCACCTTAACTATTTTCTTCGAAAGATTAC
The DNA here is from genome assembly GCF_039596135.1 of Chitinophaga sp. Taxonomy (GTDB): domain Bacteria; phylum Bacteroidota; class Bacteroidia; order Chitinophagales; family Chitinophagaceae; genus Chitinophaga. The sequence continues at coordinate 155,106 of NZ_JBCNKH010000006.1, read as the reverse complement.
CGAACTTACTTTCGTTAATCACACAATTTTCTGAACCTCAAAATCCCCCCTCAAAATGGATACAACCCAGTTTACATCGAACTCATCCTGAAATAATTTTTCAACTTTTTTTGAAGAGTAAACTAACAGGTTTATTTTGATATCAATACGTTCGTAACAGCATTCTCCTTCTCTTACCTATGACCGTGAAAGATTGTTCGTGAATAGATGAAATGTACTACCAACCAAATCCTAACTGAATTCAGTGCTTATTCTTTTCTTCTTTTAAGAATGCAAAAAATTTGTTGACTTGAGGGATCAAGTCAAATCTTATTGGATTGTTTTAACACTGTAGCGATCAATAAAAGCCACAGGTTATTACAGTTATTTTTCCCTGTATTGTTGCTATCAAAAAAAAGTTGACATTCATTCCGACAACGCGAAAAGGCACGGTAATACTCTGATTAGCAAGAGTAAATGGCAATTGTTTTGCTTCAAAATCCCACCTTTTATTACTATGGAAAACTTAACCAGGAACAACAGTCCCTTTTCTCTGAAAGTATCTGTACATGCATGGAGAAAGATAGAAGACGTCAAAAAGTCTATTGACACATTAAATCTCAACAACGACTATCAGTTAACGCTGGGACAAATCGCGCAGAAGCACTACATGAGTAAAAGCATGATCAGCAAAACATTTCGTCTGCGCTTCAATATCTCTATACATCAATATATTATTCAATTAAGAATGGAGCGGGCTAAGTCGTTGCTTGCGGGAAACAGCGCTCTTTCGATTTGCAAAGTAGCAGAAACTCTCGGTTATTCTATCTGTTCCAACTTTTCGAGAGACTTTAAAAAATATACAGGTATGCTCCCGTTAGAGCTATCCAAAAAAGCAAATATGGCAGAGAACGGAGTTGAGGAAATAAATAGTAATCCAATTGTTTAATCCTAACTCAATAACTATGGGCACCCAATGCATACATCCTAAAATTCTGTTTATTACCCTGCTTATTTCATTCAGCCTGACACTGGGTCTAAAAGCGCAAACAGAGCAGGCATCCTTTTTTGCTGATAAAAAGGTTTGCCTCCCAGGAGATACGATCTGGTTAAGGATTTTCCTGCGTGATACTGTGCATACAACTAGTACAAACTTTTATGTTGAGCTTTATAGTGATAAAAATACCGACACTACAAAACCAATCAGAAGATACCTATTCCCTGTTAAAGATGGCATTAGTATGGGGCAGATAGAAACACCTGACAGTGCCGGTATTTATTGGTTGAGAGGCTACACACTAAATTCTAAAAATGAACTGATATATCCGTTTACGATAATCGATAACCCCAGAAAGGTAGCGGTCAAAGAGTTATTAGATAAGACTCAACAAGAAAATATTAACACTAATATGGTAAGCTACAGTAGAGATACGAGTGGCATATATATTCATATTGATGATCCCGAATTCTCCAATTATTCTATTTCTATCACAAATGCAGAAAATCCAGACGTGTCAGTGCCTTATAGCCGAATTGTAAGCCAGCGAAATTCATCTATTTCAATAGACTCAGCTTACTTAAGTTATTCGATATCCGCGAGGGATTTAAAATTCGCTAACCAGGATGTAGTAATTGTACTTCAAAAAGATACTACCATGACTACACCACAATTAATATCCCTTGATAATAATGCCTCTCTTTCTCTCAATAATCTTTACTTTTTTGATTCAGCTTTTATTTACTATAAACTCAATAATAACAAACGTTCAAAAGATGCATTCAATCTCGATATAGATACACTAAAATATCCTCCATTCAAATTACCGCTTACCTCCGTTTACAAAACTGAAAATATTGGGATGTTTGGTGGCAACGATTCAATACCATTTATTATCGGCAAACGCACTTTAAAAACTTTTGTTGTAAAAAGTAAATGGAAGGATAGAAACCTGGAATTGAATAAACGATACGTAATGTCCTCTCAATTTGAACCAATTGAACAATTTGCATTTGATCTGCGGGATCCTGAAATAACAACAAGATATAGCTCCTTATATGATTTAATGTCAAGAACACTTCCAAAAGGTTGGGCGAGAAATAGCCTGGGATTTATGACAGGATCATGCAGGGAAGGTGTATTATATTATGAAGATGAGCGACGCGTTAACGGACAATATTTAAATGCACAACCATTGAACCGCTACGCCTATTTTAAAGCCTACTCTGATCTCCAACCTTGTCCATGCATTGTTATATATACACGCAAAGGAAATGATTTGAAAGCGTTACCTTCTCAAATGAAAACGCTGGCATTAAAAGGATATGATAAGCCACTTCAGTGGACGTCTCCAGATCGGATAACTTATCACTGGAATCCATTTATAACAGATGCGTATTATAAATTTAAAATTCCAGCAAAAAAATTCAGGTTACAAATAATGGGAGTCAAACAAAATGGCAGTTCATTCTTTTATAATGATGTGATTGATGAGGAAAATATTGCTATAGGTACAGCAATAAATACAAAATAATTCTACCATTCTAAATTTTGCTCCTTTTTGATATATGCTAATACAACAAATCTTTGTTACTTCACTTACATTATTCAACAAGCATGCATACCAGTACCAATACCCCACTTGGGTGATTTAATGAGTCTGGTCTAACAAGATAATATCTCTGTTGACCAGATTCAAATTCCCAAAAAACAAGTCTAAACTATGCGAAAAGTTAAAACCCCATATCCCAAAAGAGAATGGTTTACTGACTTTATCTCCTGTTTGTTTATTCTCCTTTTCATTTATGCAGCAATCAGCAAATTATTAGCTGGAGATACTTTTAAAGAACAGGTCAGTCAATCACCGTTACTCACTTCATACACATCCTTGGTGGTCATTTTAATACCGCTACTGGAAATCTTACTCTCAATATTGCTATTGAGACGCCAAACAAGATTAACTGCATTATATGCCAGTTTCGGATTAATGATGCTATTTACCTCCTATATAATAGCAATTACGAAGTTTAGCAATTATGTGCCATGTTCATGTGGAGGCATTTTGGAGAGAATGACGTGGAACCAGCACCTGATATTTAACAGCTTCTTTATACTCCTGGCTGTAATAGCCATTTTAATATACAAACCGGTAAAGCCCTAAATAAATAGCCCTCAAAATAACCACTAAATAATTGTCAAAATACAATCAGGGGACGCTGAAAACCTGGACCAGAGTAGGCACATACTTAAACAAACTCAAATGAAAAATTTCAAATTCGTAGCCATTGCTTTAATGCTAGTTGGAACCTTGACTGCATTTGGTAGTAAGAGAATGAAACGTACCACTGTTTATTCCGGATGGGCTCATATCTACAGCTATGTAGTTTGTAACTATGCAAGTCTTGATCCCATTTACCTTGTAACTGGTGGGTGTGATCCAGATGGATTTGGTGACGTATGTACTATCCAATCACAACCAGCCTATCCAGACGTGTACACATGTGAAGCTTATCCATTGGTTTATCTCAGAAGACCTTATTAATTCACATGGGATGAGATACCCTATCTCATCCCCACTTCCAATCCCATATAAGTAATGAAAAAGAAAATTCTATACCTCTCAATTATTAGTTGTATTGCTTTTTTTATTACCATTTTACTACACGTGCATTCGATATCTCTTCAAAATAATTCGAATGGCTTCAATCGCTTTTTCCCCAATGCCCGAATTGAACAATTAAATGAATGGACTCTTGCTGGAAATGCCTGGAAAATAGCAGGTACGCCCCATAAGTATATTTACCTAAATAACATCCGATACCTGAATGTCTTAACCAAATTTGATATCGATAAAAAAGACACTCAAGTAATCAGAATTCAGATGGACTATTCCGATACTTCCCATTTTAGTAATGCTGGTTTATATATTAATGACAGTAGTTTCTATCTAATAGATGGTAATGTGAGAAAAATTTACCGAGGAGAAACAAGAAAATGGAAAGCTCAATTTTTAAGATCTGATCGTATCCAATTCCTCTCCGCCATACCACTCTCCTCCGGCTCCTTTCTCTATTACATGCTAACCCGCGATAAAGGTTTCTACCTCGCAAAAAAATCAATCGGCTCAGACTCTCTTCAGAACGCCTTTGATCTACTTCAAAAACAACAAGACGAAGTCTTCAGCAAAGACGGTAAATTTACATTTGACAATTACTCCTCCAAAGCAGTCTATACTTACTCTTACCGCAACGAATTCATCGTCGCAGATACCAATCTTCAACTCCTCTACAGGGGCCATACCATCGATACCAACTCCATTGCAAAAATAACATTATCCACACCCGATGAAAACGGTATAATCAAAATGACCTCTCCACCATTCGTCGTAAACCGCAAATGCAGCGTTAGCCATGGCTACCTCTTCATCAACGCCGCTCTCAAAGCAGACAACCAATCAAAAAAACAATTCACCAACTCCCTCACCATAGACATCTACGACCTGAAAGACGGAAAATACTGCTCCAGCTTTCTCATCCCAAATGAGAAAAAAGCCAAACTCATGGAATTCAAAATGGAAGGCGACAAGTTTATCGCTCTATTTGATCAAACCTTAAAAGCATTCAAGGTTACAGTCGCCGGCATAAACCTAAATCGCAGATAAAATCATCCAAATAATTGTGAATTCCGTCCACCCCCTACTCCTCCCATCCTTCGTACCTTTGCCCCATGCAAAGATCAATTAACAAAATCAACACAAACCACCCCATCAGTGGTTCACTCTCATCATACCACTTCTATAGTCCGCTGCCTCTCCCCGACGGCAACACCATCGATCCATTCCTCCTCCTTCATCACCATGGCCCAATGACCTTGCCTCCCTTCAATCCAGGCATGCCATTCGGACCACACCCACACCGTGGCTTTGAAACCGTAACCTGGATCATAAAAGGTCACGTCGTACACAAAGACTCCCACGGCTTTCACAGCCGTATCGACGAAGGTGGCGTACAATGGATGACCGCCGCCCGCGGCCTCATTCACAATGAATATGTGGAAGACACCTTCAAGGAAACCGGTGGCGATCTGGAGTTGCTGCAATTATGGATCAACCTGCCTGCAAAAGACAAAATGATCCCACCTAAATACACCGGCTTACAAAAAGCCGATATCCCGGTTATAACAAATGACAAAGTGAAGATCACAATCGCAGGCGGTCAATGGAATGGTCATAAAGGGGCTTTACAGTCGATTACAGACATTAATGCTTATTTGGTGGATATCAGTGAAGGTGGCAGCACTACCATCAACGTAGCGAAGGAAAGAAACATTCTTTTTTACGTCCTTCACGGAGAGGTTACTGTCAATGGTCGCACCACCGGCGACAGAAGTATGGTACTCTTCAATAACGATGGAGAGGAGATTGAAATCAGTGCCAGCAAAGATGCGCTCATCCTATATTGCGATGGCCTGCCACTAAACGAGCCCATCGCCTGGCATGGCCCGTACGTGATGAACACACAAACGGAAATCATGGAAGCGATGCGCGATGAAAGAATGGGCAAATTCGGATTCTATATAGACTAAAAAATAAGGGCCGCTCCATGGAGCGGCCCTCTTATTATTAATGAATAATTCGCTTCAGTTGCAAATTCGTAACCGGCGCTACCACCAGCGGATATTTCTCAATCGTCACATAGCTTGAGTCCAGTCCAAAACCACGCTCCTCGGAAAGACTCACGCGTTTCAGCCAGAAATACATCCTCATGATCATACGCTCATACAGCGGCAGGTCATTATCATGTGAAAGGAACTTCTCCATTACAATAAACTGGAAGTCACCTACCACATTATTCTTACTCAGTGATTCATAACGGCTCGTGATATTCACCTCCTTATTCCTCACCATATCTTCCACCACCATTCTGAACATCAGGTTAATACGCTGTTCCACCTTAAATCCTAAGCGGAATTCCACACGAATCACCTCATTCGGAATAATCGTTTGTACAGAGTATTCGCTCAGATAAGGTTCATCCACCACATCTACGTGCACAAACCAATAGATATCCGCACGCTTGGGTTTTTTATTCAGGATAGAATAGATGATTTTATGTTCGATCTCCTTCGGATTGTCTGCACTACTCATATACACCAGGTGCGTAGCATACTTGGGTATAGTCGTATCGTTGCTCAGCTCCTGGATCACTGCCAGGTGATCTTCCAACCGTACGAATTCCACGTAACGGTTTTTGATCTTGCGGCTTTTAAACCACACCAGCATAACCAGGAACAGCACACCTGCTACAATCACTGTTACATAACCACCATGCATGAATTTTACCAGGTTGGCGAACAGGAAAGAGAACTCTATCGTAAAGTATATAATCAGGTAAAGTAGAATCAGGCTGACACGCACTCGCCGCGTGTATAAATAAAAGGCAAACAGACACGAAGTCATCAACATACAAATCGTAATGGAGAGACCATACGCCGCTTCCATGGCCCCCGATTCCTGGAAGATTAGTACGATGGCCGTACAACCTACCCACATCATAGTATTGATACCCGGAATATACAGCTGACCACGCATTTCAGTAGGATAATTGATCTTCAGCTTAGGCCACAGGTTCAGTCGCATCGCTTCTGAAATCAGGGTAAATGAACCGGAGATCAATGCCTGGCTCGCGATAATAGATGCCAACGTTGCGATTAAGATACCAAAGATCACAAACCACTCTGGCATAATGGTAAAGAACGGGTTCTGGTCCTTAGGCAGCATCGTGCCTTTATGGGTAAGCAACCATGCACCCTGTCCCAGATAGTTCAGGAGCAGGCAGGTTTTTACGAAAATCCAGGATACCCGGATATTGCCTTTACCACAGTGCCCCAGGTCAGAATACAGGGCTTCAGCACCTGTCGTACACAGGAATACGGCGCCCAGAATCAGGAACCCACGGGGATAGGTGGTTAACAATTGTATCGCATAGTGTGGGCTGAAAGCTTTCAATACAGATAAATCATCTGCCACGTGTGAAAGTCCCAGGATACCCAGCATAGAGAACCAAATCACCATGATAGGGCCAAACAGCTTACCAATAGAGTTGGTACCAAACTGCTGTACCACGAAAAGTAAGGTAATAATGGTCAGTACAATCTTCACAATTGTCCACTGACTAAGATCTTTGAATACTTCCAGTGTGCGTAGACCTTCGATTGCGGTCGTTACAGTAATAGGTGGGGTAATGATACCATCTGCCAGTAATGCGGCGCCGCCTATCATTCCGAAGATAACGGCCCATTTGGCGTGTCGCCGTACGAGTGCATATAATGAGAAAATCCCGCCTTCTCCTTTATTGTCGGCCCGAAGTGTCAGGATTACGTACTTAATAGTTGTTTGTAAAGTCAGGGTCCAGAAAATACAGGATATACCACCGATGACCAGGAGATCGCTAATGTAGTTTGTACCTATAATAGCCTTGAAAACGTATAACGGAGATGTTCCAATGTCACCGTAAATAATACCTAATGCTACTACTAAACCGGCCAGGCTAACCCTGTTAATGTCTTTTCTCACGAAATAAGTAATTAAATGAATAAGAGTAGTATTTCTTTTGATGTCGTAACTACCTCCCTTTAGGAGTGTGCACTCAAACAGTTCTACTACTCAAAAAAGCCATCAAAGGTAGTGTGAATTAAGCAATATAGAAAATTTTTTGTAAGAGTTAACACGGATGCTTCCCCGGTTAGCAAAGCCAGCGGCAGGGGGTTTGGGGGGGAGTAAAAACGATCTACGGGGGGCTTCAGACACTCATCAAGGAGCAGGCACAAAAAAACCCCGTCTCTGTTGAGACGGGGCCTTATATTTTTCTCAGTGAGAATTAGTTAGCTGGAGACAGATCTACAGTACCAGACTCACCAGGAGTGTTTTGTTTGATGAAACGACCGCGGTCGATACCTTGCTTGTCAGCCAGGTAGTCGATCACTGCATCAACACGGCGGCTGCTCAGGTCAACACCACCTTTCTTACCCTTAGCACCTGCGTGACCTGTTACCAGGATGTTACAAGTTGGGTTAGATTTCAGTGTGCTGGCAACAGAAGCCAGGATAGCTTCGTTATCAGAACCTACTTTAGTAGAAGCACCTTTGAATGCTACGCTAGGCAGAACCAGGCTGCTGCAGTTTGCAGTAGGCTGAATGTTCTTGCAGCACTCAGGATCTGGGCACTTACCAACACCATCAGCATCAACTGGCTGGCAATAAGTAGGAGTGATCAGTTGCTTGTCTTTGTAGTCAGGAACACCGTCACCATCAGTATCTTTAGCTACACCGTGAACATCAACTGGAGCACCAGCTGGTGTGTTTGGCTCGCGGTCGAACTGATCAGTTACGCCATCACCATCTGCATCAGGCAGAACTGGAGTAGGCAGTTTCATGTGACGAGGAGCGCTCAGCTCATTGTAAGCATAGTTGAGCGGATTAACCCACCACAGTGGTTCTACTCTCTTAGAAGTATTACCCAGGTTGAAGTTCAGACGTACGCTAGTGTAGCTGAATGCATCCTTGTGGCTAGAGTATGGAGAAGAATAACCGTCCAGGTAATCATCGAAATACAGGGTGTATTTCTCTTCAATACCGATGTTGAAACGTTTAGACACTCTGAAAGCTACGCCGGTACCGAAATCAGCACCATGACGCCACAGCTGGTTGTTGTCTTTACGACCGATGTTAGCTCTGTTACCCTGAGATGGAGCGTTTGATTCATAATCACCATCATAGATATTTTTCAGCTGATCCTTAATGTCTTTACGACTAGCGCCGAAGTTAACACCAGAATAGCTATAACCGTTACCGCTACCGTCTACTGCATCAACGTCAACGTCGATCAGACCCAGAGAGTAACCACCGAATACATACCAGTTAACTTTTGGCTGCGCCTTGTAGAACAGGATGTTGCTCAGGGAAGCGATCAGATCAAAAGACAGCTGGTGAGTAGCAGTTTTATAGTTAGGAACAATCATGCCGTTGTTTAAAGCAGCAGTTTTGGACCAAACAGAAGCAGCATTACCAGTCGCAGGGCGCAGTCTGTAATCCTGACCTTTGTCGAAAGAACCAGTATACTCAGCTCTTACAGAGAATGTATGACCCAGAGATTTTCTCAGAGAGATACCACCACCAAAACCTGGTTTAGCAGGAATGGTACCGTTGATCAAGTGCAAACCACCGTGGAAACCTAATTCCCACATATCGCGAGGTTTCGCAGGGAAATCATACTGGTGATTAGCGAAATTGTTTTGTTGTGCCTGTCTTGATGCTGGAACTTTGGTTGAATCCAGGGCGTCAAAAACAGGGGTAACTTGTGCATAACTGGAAGACGCCGCTAGGAGACTCATAGCGCCAGCCAGTAATAAGTACTTTTTGCTTGCCATAATTGTTTTCTATTTAAAAACTGTTAAAAATTTACTAATAACCCGTTTTTTTACCCAGCAAAGGTAAAATTCTCAAATGAATATTCAAATTTTTGTTGCAATATTATTTCTATTGATAACTGGTTAACAATTAACACTTAGGCCAAACTAATGTTATGCCGTACTTTGAAAGAGTATATAACGAATAAGCATATTTGTTATAACTAAAACAAAGTAATGTTAAAGTTTTGTTACTCCCTTATATACAAATTAGGGGCCAAATTGTTAAAATTTGATATTTTAAGCATAGATTAGCAATCTTTTTCAATCAACCATGGACGAGATTAAAAACCTGATCAGTAAGGAATTAAGGGATTTCGAGAGCAAATTTTCTGATGCAGTAAAGAGCAATGTCGCACTGTTGGACAGGATCATGCATTATATCGTTAAACGAAAAGGGAAGCAAATGCGCCCCATGTTCGTATTACTCTCGGCACGCCTGTTCAGTAATGACATCCAGGAAAGTACATACCGTGCCGCCGCCCTCGTTGAGCTGCTGCATACCGCTACCCTCGTTCATGATGATGTCGTGGATGATGCCAATGAGCGCCGTGGATTCTTCTCCATCAACGCTTTGTGGAAAAATAAGATCGCTGTGCTCGTGGGAGACTACCTCCTTTCCAAAGGCCTCCTCCTTTCCCTGAACAATAATGACTTCAGAGCACTCCAGATCCTCTCCCAGGCCGTAAAGGAAATGAGCGAAGGAGAACTGCTGCAGATCGAGAAAACACGTAAACTCAATATTAAAGAAGATATCTACTTCGAAATCATCCGCCGAAAAACAGCCTCCCTCCTCGCCGCCGCCTGCTCTGCCGGCGCCTGGAGTACCTCTAATGATGAAGAAACCGCTGAAAAAATGCGCCTCTTCGGCGAAAAAGTAGGCGTCGCCTTCCAGATCAAAGATGACCTTTTCGACTATGGCAGCGAAAAAATCGGAAAACCTACCGGCATAGATATACGGGAGAAAAAAATGACCCTCCCCCTCATCTATACATTGGAACACGCCTCGCCAGACGTAAGAAGAAAAATCATCAACATCGTAAAAAATCATAATACCGATAAAAACCGCGTGGAAGAAGTCATTACATTGGTAAAAGCTTCCGGTGGCATCGAGTATACACAACAGAAGATGTTCGAATACCGCGACGAAGCCATGGCCATCCTCCATAGCTTCCCCGATAGCAATATCAGGCAGGGACTCGAATCCATGGTCAGGTACACCACCGACCGCAACTTCTAATAATAATATGGGGACAATATAATGACTTGTTGGACAGTTCTTAATGAGAACAGGCCTAACTTTTTGAAATTTATACCCTATCTTCCGTTCAAACAAGAATCGCTCATCCTTCTTTAGATTATAGATGCAAAAACGCTGGACAGTCCGATCGTATCAACCAAAACAGGAAGCTTTGCTGCAGGCCTCCCTGCGCATACATCCCCTGTTATGCAGGTTGTTGGTGCAGCGCGGCATGCATACCTATGACGAATCAAGATTGTTCTTCCGCCCTACCCTGGCAGATCTTCATGATCCCTGGATCATGAAGGATATGGATAAAGCCGTATCCAGGATCGAACAGGCGTTCTTCAGGCATGAAAAGATTCTGGTGTTCGGCGACTACGACGTGGATGGTACCACCGCCGTAGCAACTGTATTCGATTTTCTACACTCCTTATATAATAATATAGAGTTCTATATTCCACACCGTTACCGCGAAGGCTACGGTATCTCTACCCAGGGCATTGAATACGCCAGGGACAACGACTTTAGTCTTGTCATCGCGCTGGACTGCGGCATCAAGGCCATCGACCAGATTACCTGGGCCGCCGATCATGGTATAGACTTTATTATATGTGATCACCACCTGCCAGATGCCATCCTACCTCCGGCCGTGGCTATCCTCAATCCCAAACAATACGACTGCCCTTATCCTTACAAGGAACTAAGCGGCTGTGGTATTGGCTATAAACTTATTACCGCCTTTGCCCAGAAGAAAGGTTTGCCGGAATCAGCTGTATACCGCTACCTGGACCTGGTGGCCACCAGCATCGCCGCCGATATCGTACCCATGACCGGCGAAAACCGTGTACTGGCCTTTCATGGACTGAAAAAAGTCAATGAATCTCCCCTACCCGGCATTCAGGCCCTCATCCAACTCAGTGGCCTCAAAGAACAACTCACTATCTCCAACCTGGTCTTCGTGATCGCCCCCCGCGTAAACGCCGCCGGCAGAATGGATGATGCCCGCAAGGCTGTGAACCTGTTCATTGAAAATGATATGGAAAAGGCCATGGAAATTGCAAAAGTGTTGCATGCAGACAACTTTGACCGCAAGGAAATAGATGGCAACATCACCAAAGAAGCCGTTGAACTGATTCAGAACGATACTACACTTCACAATAAAAAGTCGACCGTACTCTATAAACCCGACTGGCACAAAGGAGTCGTGGGCATCGTAGCCTCCCGCCTGATCGATAAATATTATTACAGACCGACCATTATCCTTACCCTCAGTAATGATAAAGTTGCCGGTTCTGCCCGCTCTGTGATTGGATTCAACGTATACGAAGCCATTCACCAGTGCAAAGACCTGCTGGAAAACTATGGCGGCCACTTCTACGCCGCCGGTATGACCCTCAAACCTGAAAACGTTGCCGCTTTCCAGGAAAAATTTGAAGAGGTCGTTGCCACCACCATCAATCCAGACCTGCTGATCCCGGAAATCACCATCGATACCGAAATAGGTCTGAAAGATATCACTCCCGCCTTTTTCAACATCCTCAGGCAGTTCGAACCCCTGGGCCCGGACAACCAACGCCCCGTGTTCCTGGTACGAAACGTGGTAGACAGTGGCTACTCCCGCCTGATAAAAGATGAGCACATTAAATTTTCTGTGAAACAAGGCAAACACCCTATTGCTGTGACAGGTATCGGCTTCTATATGTCTGACAAATTCTCCATTGTCAGCAGCCGTAAGCCTTTTGATATGGTCTTTACCATTGATGAGAATGAATGGAATGGTAAGATGAACCTCCAGATGAAAGTAATAGATATCCGCTCTCACTGACTTTTTACTACTCAAAGCGAGTAATGATCACCACAAATTGCAGGGAATCAAAACATTCGCCTTGATCCCCTGCGGACGGAGATTTGATAAGATCTCCTATGATAGGGCTTTCCGTTTTCTCTTTACTATAAAGGTAAGTATGGGGAAATGACGCCATAGTGCATGGCCGAAATCCATAATTACTATTCTTTTTACATGTCTCCCTTTAACTAAAAATCCCGTCCCACGATTAAATGGGACGGGATAAGGGCTTGCGCAATGCTATCAAAACGGCATCCCCAATGATTTATTATATCGCTTAATTGCTTTTTTCACCCATCAGCTCTACACTTCTGGTGACAAATGCCGTCAGATCCGCACCTGTCAACAGGTTTTGTGACAGCAATGCCAGATCAGCCAGGTTACGGATTTGCTTTTCCTGCCGTTGATCATTGCCTTCTTTCAGGATCTGCTGGTAAATCGGGTGATTCGCATTCACCGTCATATTGATTTCATCCGGCATATTTGCATACCAGCTCATACCACTGCCACCTACTGCTGCCATATCTTTCATACGACGCATGAATTCCGGACGTGTTACGATCACTGGCTGTGCTTCTGCACTCAACCCTTTCAGTTCCACTTTTACATGTTGCTGCGGGATCTTTTCGAACAGCGCTTTCAAACGTGCTTCCTGGTCCTGTGTCAGTACATGAGCTGTATTTTCATCCTTGTCAATCAGGTTGTCTGCAATGTCTGCATCTACACGGGTGAACTGTACTTTATCCCAGCGGGTCTCCATTTGATTCAGGAATGCAGCGTCCACCAGGCTGTCCAGCTTCACGATCTTATATCCCTTCGCTTTCGCAGCAGTGATATAACTATCCTGCTGTACCGGGTTGGTCGCATACAGGATCACCTGTTTTTCTTCTTTATTGGTTTGAATAGCAGCAGTTTCCTGCTTGTACTCATCGAGGGTATAAAATTTGCTGCCATCTGCATCTTCAAGAATGAGGAACTTGTTCCCTTTTTCCAGGAACTTATCGTCCGTCATCATACCATATTTGGCAAACAGGCCGATAGATTCCCATTTTTCTTCGAACCCTTTACGATCGTTTTTAAACATTTCTTCCAGCTTATCCCCCACTTTTTTGGTGATGTAAGAGCTGATCTTCTTCACATTCGGATCTCCCTGCAGGTAGCTACGGCTCACGTTCAGCGGGATGTCAGGACTATCGATCACACCGTGCAGCAGCATCAGGAACTCAGGCACAATATCCTTTACTTCGTCCGTCACAAATACCTGGTTGGAATACAGGCTGATCTTGTCTTTCTGGATTTCGTAACTCTTGTTGATCTTAGGGAAATAGAGAATACCAGTCAGGTTGAATGGATAATCTACATTCAGGTGGATCCAGAACAGTGGCGGCTCAGAGAAGGGATACAGTTCTTTGTAAAAGTTCTGATAATCTTCGGTTGTCAGCTCACTCGGCTTCTTAGTCCATGCAGGATGTGTATTGTTGATCTGGTTATCTTCATATTTAACCGGAACAGGCAGGAACTTACAGAATTTTTCGAGGATGGATTTAATACGATGCTCATCCAGGAATTCTTCACTTTCCTCGTTGATGTGCATGATGATATCAGTACCTCTGCCTGCCTCGCGGGTGGTTTCTTCCAGGGTATATTCAGGACTGCCATCGCACTCCCAACGTACTGCTGGTGCCTCTTTGTGAGATTGGGTGATAATTTCCACCACATTGCTCACCATAAATGAGGAATAGAAACCCAGACCAAAATGACCGATAATGTTAGTACCGTCACCCTGACCTTTATATTTATTCAGGAACTCTTCCGCACCGGAAAAGGCTACCTGGTTGATGTATTTGTCTACTTCTTCAGCTGTCATCCCTATCCCATTGTCGGAGATGGTCAGCGTTTTTTTCTCTTTGTCCAGTTTCACAGTGATGGCCAGCTCACCAAGTTCTCCTTTGAATTCACCTACACTTGCCAGCGTTTTCAGTTTTTGGGTTGCGTCAACCGCGTTACTTACGAGTTCGCGGATAAAGATCTCATGATCTGAATAGAGGAATTTTTTGATAATGGGGAAAATGTTCTCTGTCTGAACACGTATTGCTCCTTTCTGCATGGGTATCTGTGTTTTTGTGGATTCTTTTCAAAGGGTATGCCAGCGGGAAAATGCTGACAAAGTGACGGATAGGTATCAATCAATTCCTGCAAAAAAGAAAAATCCGATAACCCACTTACAATTACCCCCACCGCCGAAGATCAATCAAGTCCTGCAAAAAAGCCCCCCTGTCCATGGCAAATTCCCCCTCCTGCCGTCAGGCATATAAAAAAAGCCCTTCCTTGCTGCCGCAGGCCAGTTAACAATTATATCATGCAAAATATAACACAAATGTAGTAGATTTAACGCGTAACATCTCATGGCCCTTAAGAGATTTTCCACCCCTAACAACCATCTATTTATTACATGAAAAAAACTCTACTCCTAATCCTTACTGTCTTTGGTGTTCTGTGCTCCTTCGCGCAAACCCAACCCACGCCTCAGGCATTGCCCTACCAGCAAAACTTTGATGCACTGGCCACTACATCCACCACTTACCCTGACGGATGGCAGGGCTGGACACTCTCCGGCTCCCCTTCCTCCAGCTTCAATACCGCCGCCCCTGCATCAGACAAAGCGCTGACTACCGGCACCGCCTCCAGCACCGCCAACGGTGTATATAATTATAATGGTAAACTGGGTTTCCTCAACAGTGGCAGTGTGGACAACTCTCTTGCCCTGGCCCTCAACACCACCGGGCAGGTAAACATCTCATTGCAATACGACGTTATGACGCTGCGCAATCCATACGATGGCAGCAGTAATACCCGTATCAATGAAGTGATCTTACAATACAGAATCGGTAGCACTGGCTCCTTTACCAACATTACTGGTACAGAATATCAAAATGGTACTACCCTCCAGACAACCAGCGGTGTCACCACTCCACTAGACCCCGCTACCAAAACACTGGTACTCCCCGCCGCCTGCGAAAACCAGCCACTGGTACAGCTTCGCTGGGTAAACCGTCAGATCAGCGGCAGTGGCTCCCGCCCCTCATTTGCCATCGACAATATTATCGCCGGCAGTGGTGGTGCCGATACCACACCTCCGGTAATTGACTCACTCACACCACTGAACCACGAAACGAATGTACCACCCACCGCTACCCCCAGTATTATTTTCTCTGAAAATATCATTGCAGGCAGCGGCCACCTCACACTTCACAATGCTACAAACGGCACCCAGCAGGTATTTGACGTCACCAGCACTGCTATCGTAATCAGAAATCAGCTGCTCAGTATCATTACCTCTCTCGCTGGCAATAAATCTTATTACATCACCATCGATAGCGGCGCCGTTACAGACAATAGTGGCAATGCCTTTGCCGGTATCCCCGATAGCACCGTGTGGGCTTTTTCCACAGGTGCACAACAACTGGATTTTGATTTCAATAACTGTACTAGCGGTACAGGTGTAGTAGGCGGGTTCACTGCCTATAGCGTAACCGGTGCCCAGGTATGGGATTGTACCACTTTCGGCCAAACCCTGAATGGTGCCCAAATCAATGGCTATAGCGGAGGTCCTGTTGAAAATGAAGACTGGCTCATCTCGCCTGCTTTTGATTTCACAGGTTTTGATTATCCACTCCTCTCCTTCGCCAGCCGCACCGCTTTTGTAGGTCCATCTTTACAACTGCTCATCTCTACTAATTATGATGGCAGCAGCAATCCAAATACTGCCACATGGACGACTGTCAATGGGAGGTTCCCTGCTATCTCGTCAGATGCATGGAAAACGTCTGATAGTATTAACCTCGCTGGCTTTAAACAATCCAGCGTGTATATCGCTTTTAAATATACCTCTTCTCCTACACTGAATGCAGCCCGCTGGACGCTGGATGATTTACACGTATACAATAGCCCTCAGGCGCCATTACCGTCTGTTGACAAGTCTGCCAGCAGCCTGGATTTCGATTATGTAAAATCTGGTCAGACCTCTTCTTCGCAATACATTACCTTCAATGCCAACGACTTCACCGGACCACTCACACTCTCTACCAGTGCAGGTTTCCAGCTGTCTAAAGACAGTGCAGGTACTTACACTACCTCCCTGGATTATCCTGTCGACTCCCTGGCAGGTACAGTGAAAGTATGGGTAAGATTCGCGCCTACAACGGCTGATCAGGCATATACAGGTTCTCTCACTTTCACCAGTGCAAGCCTGAATACTGCGCCAATCGCACTTTCTGGCACGTCTTTACGCTCCCTGAAAGTGATGAACTGGAACATGGAATGGTTTGGTAGTCCTGCACAAAATCCGGCCAACGACAGTCTGCAGCAGGCAAATGCCACCGTAGTGCTGAAAAAACTGGATGCTGATATCTATGCACTCGCAGAAGTTGTAGACACCGCCCGCTTCAGAGCTGTCGTAAGCCAGATGCCAGGTTACAGCTATATCATTTCTGACTTTGGCTCTTATGCAGACAGCATCACTGATGTGGATTACACATCTGCACAGAAACTCACTTTCCTTTATAAAACGAGCGTGATCCGCTCTATTCGCTCCTATGGCGTATTGAGAAATGGGGGCAGCTCAAATGCTTATTACAACTGGTCTTCCGGCCGTTTCCCATTCCTGCTGCAGGCCACTGCCAATCTGAATGGAGATAGTGCACTGGTCAACTTCGTCCTCATTCACAGCAAGGCGAATACAGGCACCACAGCAGAAAAGATCCAGTCATGGCAACGTCGCAAAGATGGTAACCTGGAACTGAAAGACTCCCTGGATGCACAGTATCCTAACAGTAACTTCATCATTCTCGGCGATTTCAACGACGCATTGAATAAAACCATTACCACTGAGCTGGCGCCGGATACCACGACGTCTTATATAGATTTCATGAATGATACCGCGCACTATAAACCACTTACTTTGCCATTGAGCCTGGCAGGCGATCAGTCTACTACCGCTTATACAACCGTAATTGATAATGTGATCGCTTCCGACGAAATGGCCATCGCTTACCTGCCAGGTTCAGCGAAGATCCATAAGGAAGTCGCTCAGCTGATCAGTAGTTACAGCAGCACTACCAGTGACCACTACCCGGTACAGACCAATTACAACCTGCGCATCCTGGGCAATCCTGTTACTGCCCAAAACTTCAATGCTGTAGTGGATTCAGGCAATGTAAAAGTGACCTGGTCTACAGATTACGAAATCAACACAGACTATTTTGTAGTGGAGAAAACCCGTAACCTGCGGAACTACGAAGCGGTAGATACCCTCGCCGCACAGGGTAACAAAGACGTAGCAACCAGTTATCTCTCTTACGATTATCAGCCATGGCTGGGATTCTCCTGGTACCGCCTGAAGATTGTAAGCAAAGACGGCAGCGTTCGCTACAGCGAAAATGACAAGGTATATGTATCTTTGATAGACCTGATCAAAAAACTCATCTGGTGCATCATCGGGCATAACCTCCAGGTTTGGGTGGATATGGAAAAGCCTGGACCAGCCCAGTTTGAACTGATAGATATGCAGGGACGCAGCCGCTTCAAATCACAACAATTTGTAAACAAAGGCCGCAACACTAAAACCATTGATGTGAACGCTTTGCCTAATGGTATATATATATTAAGGGTACAAAGCCTCGATGGGGTAACAACTAGTAAGATATTGATTACCAGATAACTATAGCCGGCAATAACCCTTGCCGCCCGCAAAAAACCACTTCCGCCTACGGCAGAAGTGGTTTTTTGCTTTTATTGATAATAAAGCACTATCTTTGCGATCCAATTTTTTTCTAATCAAATTAAAAACAGGGAAATTATGAACTACGAATTGATGGTGATTTTTACCCCTGTGCTGTCTGAGGAAGACTACAAAGCTGCTCAGAAAAAATTCGCTGACGTTATTAAAGAAAATGGCGGTGAATTAACGCACGAAAATCCCTGGGGATTAAAATCACTGGCGTACCCTATCCAGAAGAAAACCACGGGCTTGTACCTGGTACTGGAATACAGTGCGCCATCCGACCTCAATGAGAAGCTGAAAATTCAGCTGAACCGCGATGAAAATGTGCTCCGTCACATGATTACTGCACTGGACAAATACGCTGTTCAGTACAACAATCGCAAGAGACATGGCGTAAATGCTGATTCTAAAACCGCTGAAGCTTAAAATTATGGCAGTAAAACAAGAAATTAAGTACTTAACGGCCGTAAAAACCGAGAAACGTCAGAAGAAATACTGCCGTTTCAAGAAAATGGGCATCCGGTATGTGGATTACAAAGACGCTGAATTCCTGAAGAAATTCCTGAACGACCAGGGTAAAATGCTCCCTCGTCGTATCACTGGTAACTCCCTGAAGTTCCAGCGCAAGGTGGCTCAGGCTATTAAAAAGGCTCGTCAGATGGCGTTGTTACCTTACGTTACTGACCTTTTAAAGTAAACCGACAAATTACTTATCGTAAGTAAAAGGTCCTTAAAACTAATTAACATGCAAGTAATCTTAATACAAGACGTAGATAATCTGGGTCAGAAAAATGAAGTGGCTAACGTAAAAAACGGTTACGCTAGAAACTTCCTGATCCCACAGAAATTTGCGGTAGAAGCATCTCCATCTAACCTGAAGCAACTACAGGAGCGCCTGAAAGTGCAGAAAGTGAAAGAAGAGAAAATGCTCGCCGAAATCGCTAAGGTGGTTGAAGTACTGAAGGCTGGCCCAGTGAAAATTGGTGCTAAAACCGGTACTTCCGGCAAGATCTTCGGTAGCGTTACCGGTGTTCAGATCGCTCGTGCGATTAAAGAACAGAAAGGTTACGAAATCGATCGTCGCCGCATCCACATCCTGGACGATGTAAAAGAATTAGGTACATACAAAGCGAGACTGGACTTCGGTAAAGGCAATGAAGCTGAACTGGAATTCGAAGTAGTAGCTGAGTAAGTCTTACATACTTTCTAAAAAAAGATCCCGGGCCGCAAAGCCCGGGATTTTTTTATGTGGTGCCATATTCATGTATGGCACAATTTTCGTTTATATTTGTTTCATTATATGAAACAGTACCTATCTTTATTAACTGCCGTAGTCCTCTGGACTGCCTGCCACCCAAGCACCGCATCAAACAGCACGCCAGCTGCCGAAACCACCGTCCCTGTTCCGGCATCCACTAGTGAACAACCAATCGATTCATTCCGCATTGGAAACAAACAGTTCCTGGTGTACAGCCTTACAAAATCGTCCTTCGGTCCCGCTACCGAATTAGACTATGAAAGCGCCGAAGGTTCACAGTTGACCCGCGAAGCAGCTAAAGTACAAAGACAAGGCGACTCCCTCCTCTTCACCCTGAAGAACGGAAAAACGGCGGTACTCGCTAATTCAAAAAATCCAGCTATCGACGAGGATTATGCCGTATACTACTATGCCGGCTACCAGGAAGACCTGCAGCAGCACCTCGCCTTTGGCAGCTATTACGAATCCAGCGACTACCTGCTCGTAAACCCTTCCAACGGTAAGCAAACACACCTGTGGGGCATTCCTTACCTCTCTCCTGATAAACAATTTGTAATCTGCCCTTCTTTCGACCTGGAAGCAGGATTCAACAATAACGGGTTTGAACTCTATAGTTATGAGAATGGCAATGTGAAACTACTGGGAGAAACAGACCTTCAACACTGGGGACCCGGCCAGATCAAATGGGTAGATGCCCACACACTGGAAGCCGAGTACCAGACGATGGATACCGCGATGAATATCCACACAAAACCCGTGAAGATAATCATGCAGTAATAATCAGAATAAGAAGTGGTTGTATCACTCAATCGTTACAACCACTTTTTACTTTGTATACTTTGCGATGAAATTATACATTTTATCCGCCGCATCATTCGCTACCTGGTCCGAAGAATAGCCATGATAGCCGTCGAACGTATAAAAGAAATGTTCCACTTTGTTCTTCGACAATACACTGTCCAACTCCATTCCCTGGTCTATCCTTACCAAAGTATCCTGCTTACCATGCACCAGGAATGTAGGCGGACTATCCGGCGATACATAAGTAACAGGACTGCTCACTTCATATATTTCCGGGTTCTCCGAAGGTGTCGCGCCCAGCACTATGTTCATCAATTCCGGTACTCCGGACGACCCTTCATTATACATCCGTGTTAAATCATAAGGCCCCCAGTTACTCACCACACACTTTATATTCTTCTTTTCATTGTGCTTATAAGCAATCAGTGTAGTCAGCTGTGCGCCTGCACTGGCCCCAATCAGCGCTGATAAAGGTGATACCTGAAATGAATCTGCATGTGCATACATGTAATTCATTGCTGCTACCAGGTCTTCCTCCGCTGCAGGAAACTGATTCTTCCCATCCCTGACCAACCTGTAATTGACATTTACATAAGCAAAGGCCGGAGAGAAAGTCGTATTCCTTACAAACCCTTCACACGCCGTGGTGAAGTCACTCTTATCCCCACCCATCCATCCACCGCCATGCACAAAAACCATCAGGTGTGTACGCTTGGGCGATCGGCCTGCCGGCAGATAGATGTCGATTGTCTGTAAAGAATCATCCCCATAATGCTGATTGAGTAAAATTAACTCCTGCTTTGCACCAGGGCCCACCGCCAGCGAAGTATCTACAGGCACGGCCTGGGAAGCAGATTCATGTTTGCATGCAGGTAACAAATATAAAAGGATAGCGCATGGTAATATCCTCCTCCACGTGAGAAACATCATAATATAGACTTATAATTGCTGTAACTTCCAGTTAAAACCTACTGATATGAAATATACCCTCCTGCTCTCCTTTCTTTGTTGCATACTGACAATACCATCCTTTGCACAGGCCCCTATGGCCAATGTGGAAGGTCATACCAATGCAATCATTAGTAAGCTGACAAAGTCGCTTGCTCTCAAAGAAGATCAACAGGTAAAACTGCGGGGATATATCTCCGATTTTATTACACAACGCAACACCGTGGTTGCGGAAACAAAAACCAACCCCAAGGCCTACGATGCTAAAATAAAAAGCATGCATAACGGCTTTTACAAAAAACTTAAAACAGCCATGACGGCCGAGCAATATGATAGCTTTCTTCAGTTGAAACCTGCGGAAGATGATCCTACTAACGTATTGTCCCAATTATATTACTAATAACAAAAAGCCCTGCAGGATGTTCCCGCAGGGCTGGATAAATTTATGTTAATGACTTGTTATGCACCCCATGCCTTCCGCAGGAACCGTAACCAGTTCCCATGCATGATGTTTTCCACATCCTCATCTGAGTAACCTCTCTTTTTAAATAATGCAGGTAGTTTCTGCACATCTGCAATCGTCTCCAGGTCGTACGGACACTGCTCCTTACCAAAGGCGCCATCCAGGTCAGAACCAATACCAATATGCAATGCATTGCCCGCCAGCTGGCAAATATAATCCATATGATCTACCAGTTTTTCCAGGTTACAATCCATTCCTTTGGGATCTGATACACCTCTCACCCATCCAGGCACCATCATCCAGGCATCCATGGCACCTCCTATTACAGCACCTCTCTTTACCAGTTCTAATATCATCTCGTCAGAGAACTGGCGGTTATGATTCACCAGTTTACGTACGTTGTTATGGCTGGCCCACACATGCCCGTCAAAGTGCTCAATAGCTTCCCAGAAGCAATCATCACACAGATGCGTAGCGTCGAGTATAATGTTCAGACGCTCCATTTCTTTCAGCAGCGCCCTGCCCTTTTCACCCATAAAGCCTGTTGCATCTGTACCCTGTGCATATCTGCCAGGGCCATAGTGAGCAGGTCCTACAGCACGCAAACCATTGTTATACGCTTTTTCCAGGTAAGAGATGTCTACAATAGAATCAGCACCTTCCAGGCTTAATATATAACCAATGGCTTTGTTGTCAGTTGGCTGACCATCATTCCAGTAAGCAAGGTGTTTTTCCAATGAGGCCAGATCGGTGATGGGGGTTAGTTCCCCTGCGGCTTCCATGGCCTTGTACCACGCCAGTTGTCCCTGTGTCTGTGCCCATGCCTGCTCAGGTGAAAACCACCCCGGCAGTGGATTGTCAGGTGCCACAAAACGGGCAATCTGTGTACCTACTACCAATCCAATATTTCCTTTGCGCAGCTCCGGAAAGGATACAACACCTTGAGCGCGGTCTGGTTTATCGGTTTGCCCTTCCTCCCTTTTTCTGATGTCATTCACAGGCAAGCGGAGGTTGCGGTTCCATTCCATCGCGTTCATACTGAGATCCAGATGCGCGTCTATTGCAAACATGTTTTATAATAGTTTTAAGTTCAGATCATGATTTTCCTGTCTCTCGCTACAACTTTCCATTGCGCAATACAGGTATTATTTTCTACAACACCTACGCGCTCATACAGGGCTACGGTAGGGCATATATGATATGGTACGCCATACAACACTGTACCTACAGGATATTGCGCGGTATCAGCTACTTTCACTACCAGGTGTTCCTCACTCTGTGATACAGGCGAAGCTTCCGGTGCATTCAGAAAAACCACCCTTGGTTGTGGATTTTCTGCTGCTACAGACTTATGCCCCAGGTCAAGGCACAGGCGCTCTCCATCAATAATCGAGATCACTCTTGTTACTAACACGGCGGCATAGTCATACTGCTGGTCCGGTAAATGCTGCTGATACCCCCAATCCCAGAAAATAAAGGTACCGGGACTACACTCCACTCCTTCCCTTTCGGCATGAATGGGGAATGTAGGTGAACCTCCTGCCACAATCCGTGGCGCAGGCAATCCACTGTCTATAATAGCTTGTGCAAGGGCTTGTACAGGCACATAAGCGGCATCACATTTCTCTTTGCGAACCACAATATCCATATCATGCAGGTGACCATCATACGCATGCAAACCTACAGGCGTTACACCAGGCAGGTGCACCAGTTCCTGGTACAATGCCAGTGCTGCTGCATCTGGTACAATACCGGTTCTGTTCATACCTACATTCAGATCGACATACACGGGCAATACTTTTTGCGCTGTGGCAAATTGTGCTGCGATGGCTACTGCCGAAGCAGCGTTATCTACCAGGCAACTGTATTTCGTATCCGGGTATTGCTCTGTGAGCTCCAGCAATCGTTCAATCTTAGGCCCTACCGGCTGATAAGCGAGCAATACATCTTTTGCGCCGGCCAATCCCAACATTTCTGCTTCGGCAATAGTGGCGCATTTAAATTTATGAATGCCCTCCTCGATCAGTAGCTGAGCGGCTTCCGTGATCTTGCTGGTTTTCACATGTGGGCGCAGTCGCTGCACATCCTTCACTGAAGCTTTCACTGCAAGGATGTTATCTCGCATACGCTCCGGGTACACCAGCAATGCTGGTGAATCCACCGTGTTAATGTTGTGCAGTTCGTACCAGTTCATAGCTATGCTAATTCAAATAGTGCTTCTATTTCAACAGGAATATTATCAGGCAGAGACCCCATACCTACGGCACTACGCACACCTATACCATTCTCTTCTCCCCATATTTTGGCAAACAGTTCACTGGCGCCATTGATCACATAAGGATGACGACCAAAATCAGGTGTACAATTCACCATACCCAACACCTTGATCACACGCTTTACTTTGTCCAGGCTACCCAGGTTGGTAACGATGGTAGAAAGCATGGTCAGGGCAACTTGTCTGGCAGCCAGTTTACCTTTCTCAATATCCAGGCTATCACCAATACGGCCTATGATCAGGCTTTTATCGTCCTGCACCGGGCCGTGGCCGGAGAGGTACAGGTATTTGCCATCGATCAGGTAAGGCTTATACACCCCCAACGGAGAAGGGGCTGGTGGCAATGTCAACCCTAATGCCTGGAAGTTTTCTGTTGCTGTCATATCACTTAAGTTTTTTATTTCGTTTATTTTCCGCTCTCCGGAACCTGCTTCGCAAGCCTCCGCTAATGTACAAATACACTCAAAATTAAACACCCTGCTAATCCCACCACACTTACAATCGTCTCCATCACAGACCAGGTTTTAAAAGTGTCTTTTACTGATAAATTAAAATACTCTTTAAACAACCAAAAGCCGCCATCGTTCACATGACTGAACATGAGGCTGCCGGCCCCCGTAGCCAAAACCATCAAACTGGGGTTCACCCCCAAAGTTCCTACCAATGGTCCCAGCATGGCTGCTGTGGTCAATCCCGCAATAGTAGCAGACCCTACTGCAACTCTTACCAACGCCGCCAGTGACCACGCTAATAGCAAAGGATTCATATGCGTGCTCATCATACCCTGTGCTATAATATCGCTCACCTTGCTATCCAGCAGCATTTGTGTCAATGCCCCTGAACCACCAATGATGAGGATAATAGGAGACACATCCTTTATTGATTCATCCAGTGATTTCATCACTGTTTTCATGGTCAAACCTCTCTTAAGACCTAGTAAGTAAATGGCATTCAACACTGCAATCAGCATCACAATGATCGGGTCTCCAAACCAGTCTGCCACTTTCACCCATCTACCATGCCCCACTAACTTTATGATCGTTGTTCCCGCCAGCAGTATCACCGGCAGCAATGCCGCAATTAAACTTTCCGCCATACCCGGCAATTTTTCATCCGGAATAGGTTCTATATGAAACAGTGCAGCAGGCTCCTGTTTATATCCCTTTAAAAAGCGACTAAAGATGGGCCCTGCCGCAATAATAGCAGGAATGGCAACTATCAGACCATACATGAGCGTCATACCCATATTCGCGCCAAAAGCACCTACCAGTGCAGTCGGTGATGGGTGCGGTGGCAGATAACCATGTGTCACTGACAGCGACGCCAGCATAGGTATACCCAAATATACCGCAGGCAGTTTTGTACGCGCTGCCACCGTAAATATCAACGGCACCATCAGTACAAAACCAATATTATAAAACAACGGAATCCCTACAATGAACCCCGTCAGCATCAAAGACCATTGAATATACTTTCGACCAAAGAGGTGCATCAATCCATTCGCAATTCGTTGGGCAGCGCCACTCTCCGCCACCAGCTTTCCCAGCATACTGCCAAATACAATGATGGTGACCAACCCGCCCAGGGTCTTGCCAATACCAGTAGTAATAGATTGTGTGATGGCATTGGTATCCATCTTCAGGGCCACGCCCATGAACAGGCACACGACCAGGAAGGCTATGAATGTATTGAGCCTGACCCCAGCCACCAGTAAAACCAGCAGCAGGATCGAAAATAGTACAATGAATAAAGCCATCGAAATTCTTTAGATGTTGGCGACTAAAATTACCTGGTTATTCATATCGGAGTGCAATAATAGGGTCGAGTTTGGAAGCCTTGATAGCCGGGAATATACCTGCCATCAGACCTACGCCGGCACACAGGCTGATACCCATAAAGATCCAGAACCAGGGTATCACAAAACTTGTATGCAATAACAGTGATACTACGTTTCCCACCAGCATGCCCAGCAGCACCCCAAGGGCACCTCCCAGTACACTGATGATGATTGACTCATATACAAACTGTCTGCGAATCACCTGTCGCGTAGCACCCAGTGCTTTGTTCACACCAATCTCACGTGTACGCTCTGCAACAGATACCAGCATAATATTGGTCAATCCTATAGCGGAACCGAACAAGGTAATGACTCCTATGATAGCAGCAGCAATAGCCACAAAGCCAAGGCTGTTAAACAACATTTCACCTATACTGTCACTCTTGCTGATATAAAAGTTCTCTTCTTCATTCAGATGCAGGTGCCTCACAATGCGGAATAAGCCGGTAGCCTCTCCCACAGCAGCATCCATTCGGTTGATATCTTTCACTGACACGCCTATATTGTAGGTCATCGTGTTGCCTCCATATACTCTCCTCGTATTCGTCACAGTAGTAATAACTACCTTGTCAGCACTCATAAATCCACTGTTTCCTTTTGATTCCAGCAACCCTATCACCCTGTAACGTACATTTCCTACACGGATATTGCTGTTAATCACGTTTTTCATGCCGTCCCCATACAGTTTCTTCGCTACATCTGTTCCCAATATAGCGACATTCCGCCCGGTTTCCATATCTAACTGATTAAAGTTCCGGCCTTCTTTCAACTTATAATTGGAAAACTCCAGGTAATTCTCATCTCCGCCTAACACCTGTACATTTGGATTGGTCTTGTTTTCACCCTTGTAAATAGTAGCTGCACCACTCGCCGTAACTGATACGCTCACGGTGGAAGGGAATGAAAAGCGCTGTTTAAAATCCTTTGCTTCTTCCCATGTAATAGGGATATTACTATTTGACGTTTTTACCTTCTTTTTCTTCTTGTCACTCTTCTTTGCATCAGGCCCCCCCCCTATGAAAATACGTAATGCCCTGTTCTGAATAGAGAAGCTGTTCGCCCCCATACTGGCAAAGTTGGAGTAGATACTGTTCTTCATGCTTTCAGTAGCAGTCAGAATGCCCACCAGGGCCATAATTCCAAATGCGATGATGGAAATGGTAAGCCCTGCGCGTAATCTATTCGCGCTTACAGAACGGTAGGCGAGGGAAAATATGTCACGGAATTGCATGAATTAAAGATAACAAAAAACATTTTTCCGCTATTTTTATTATATAAATGGCGAACCCTCCTACTATAAAAGAAATAGCAGAAAAACTGAAGCTGGCAAAGTCCACGGTTTCGCGGGCATTGCACGACCATCCCAGTATCGGGTTGCGCACCCGGATGAAGGTACAGGAGCTGGCGCGGGCGCTTAATTACGAACCAAACCAGACTGCTATTCATTTTCAGCAGAAAAAGACCTTTACGATCGGGATTGTGTTACCGGAACTTTCGGAGGCATTCTTTTCTGCAGCTATCAGCGGAATTGAAGATGCCGCAAATCAGAATAACTATATGGTGCTGTTGGGGCAGTCGCATGACGATGCCGGCAGGGAGAAAAAGATTGTGGAAATTATGAAGAATCACCGGGTAGATGGACTGATAGTTTCGCTGGCTAAAAATACCGGGGATTATGCACATTTTGAAGCACTGGAAAAGTTCAATATCCCGGTAGTATTCTTTGACCGTATTCCGGATAAAAAGGACATTCACTATGTAGCCTGCAATATGGAATCTGGTACCCTGCAGGCCGTATCTCTTTTACTGGAAAGAGGGCATCGTGTAATTGGGATGATTAATGGTCCGGAACAACTGGTAGCGACCCCGCAAAGGGAAGCCGGTTTTAAACAGGCTTTGCAGAAGAAAAGATTAAAATTCGATGCCAGTCTCATTGTACATTCTGATCTTACAAAAGCAGGAACCCGTGCTGCCATGCAGCAGCTTCTGTCAAATAAACGTAAAGTAACCGCGATCGTCACGTTCAATGATTATGTGGCGCAGGATGCCGTACAGTATGCTTTGGAACAAGGTATTGCCGTGAATAAAGACCTTACGTTTGTGAGTTATGCCAATCTGCCACTGAGCAGTTATATGGCGTTTCCGCCCATTGCTTCTGTAGAACAGTACCCTTATGAACAGGGGTTCAAGGCAACAGAGATATTATTGTCCTTATTAAACAACAAGGAGGATTCAAATTATCAACATATTATTATTGATTCCCGGCTTGTGGTGAGATAAGTGCTCATTCCAGCCGGCCACAGGCCCACCAAAATTCACGCAACCGTTTGCGCAATCTTTCTATCAATCTTATCCTTAAGTTTGAAATATCAGCAACATTTTATCAATCAAAACATCATGCAGGCTTCGATACTGGCAGCTTATGGAATAGTGGCAGATGAATGTACCATCCAGCCTTTTGGCAGCGGACTTATCAACACCACCTGGAAAGTTGTCCATGGCGATAAGTCATACATCTTACAGCGCATCAATCACCTGGTCTTCAAACAACCAGCAGTCATTGCAAACAACATCCGCTACATCGGCCAGTACCTGCAGCAGCATTCACCGGAGTACTTCTTTGTACAACCCGTGAATACATTAGACGATAAAGGACTGGTAATAACCGAAAACGGTGAATACTTTCGCCTGCAGCCATTCGTACCCGACTCCCGCAGTTACGATGTCGCAAACGATGAACAACTGGCCTACGAAGCCGCAAAACAGTTCGGAAGATTCACCCGTTTATTGGCTGATATCGACACAAGTAAAATCGGCTATAGCTTACCAGATTTTCACAACCTCACCCTAAGATATCAACAGTTTGAGGATGCATTGAAAAACGGCAACAAAGAGCGGATAAAAGAATCGGAAGAACTGATTTTGAAAATCAGGGAATACGCTTATCTCACCGACACATTCGAAGCTATCAAGCAGAATCCTGCTTTCAAAATCAGGGTGATGCACCATGATACCAAGATCAATAATGTACTCTTTGATAATAGTGGAAATGGAATCTGCGTAATTGACCTGGACACCGTCATGCCCGGATACTTCATCAGCGACTTCGGCGATATGATGAGAACGTATTTATCCCCCGCAAATGAGGAGGAAAAAGACTTCAGTAAGGTACAGGCCCGGGCCTCATTTTTTAAGGCAATTGTGAGTGGTTATCTGAGCGAATTGAAGGAAGAATTGAGTCCTGATGAGATCCATCACCTGGTATACGCAGGACAATTTATGGTCTATATGCAGGCCATCCGGTTCTTAACAGACTATTTGAATAACGATATTTACTACGGCGCTAAATACGAACAGCACAACTATGTAAGAGCAGGCAATCAGCTGGCTTTGTTAGATCGTATCAGCGAACAGGAGGGCATCTTTTTTAAAGCGATCACTACACCAGATCGCGTCGTTTGAAAAGCAGCACCATTTAAAAACAAAAATGCCGGCATGTAGCCGGCATTTTTTATTGAAGAATCAATCTTTCTATACTAATTGTAACAGCAGTCCGGGAAACACACCCAGCAGTATCACTATCGCAGCTGTCACCACCAGCAAAAACTTAAACCTGCCATTCATCTCTTCAACACCCGGCTCACCAGATTTAAAATACATTGCCATAATCACCCTGAAATAATAATACACACTGATCGCAGCACATACTACCGCAATAATCACCAGCCAGAACAGGTTACCTTCCTGTACCGCCGCTGTCAATACATAATATTTTGCAAAGAAACCTGCAGTCAAAGGAATACCTGCCAACGATAATAAACAGATAGTAGTCACCGCAGCTACCAAAGGTTCCTTCTTCGCCAATCCGTTAAAGCCATCGAAGGTATAATCCTTCATTTTGATCAACACAGCGAATATGCCGATAGTAGCCACAGAATAAGCCGCTGCATACAGGATAATACCTTTCTGCGCAAAGTCGCCGAACGCAATCACTGACAGCAGCATGAACCCTGCCTGCGCAATACTTGAATAAGCCAGCATACGCTTTACACTCTGCTGGAACACCGCTGTAAAGTTACCAATGATCAGTGTAGCTGCTGTAACCAGTGCCAGCAGCAACTGCCAGTCTCTACTAATTGTTCCTGTAAATGCACCATGGAACAAACGGATAAATGCAATAAAGCTACCCGCCTTCACCACAGTTGCCATGAAAGAAGTAAATACAGATGGCGATCCATCATACACATCTGGTGTCCAGAAGTGGAAAGGCGCTGCAGAAACTTTAAAAGACAATGCAAATGCAACCAGGATTACACCACACAGTGCCAGCGGACTCACCGCTCCTTCACCAATTCCTAACTCATCGATCTGGAAAGATCCGGATGCACCGTAAATCAGTGTAATACCCATCAGCAAAATACCAGTAGAAAAAGAACCCATCAGGAAGTACTTCAACGAAGCTTCACTGCTTTTAGGACTCTTCTTATCACTACCAGCCAGGATATACTGTGGAATAGAAATAATTTCTATCGCCAGGAAAAGCATTAATAAACTGCTGAACGAAGATGCCAGCGTAATACCCGACAGTATGAAAAATACCAGCGCAAAGTAATCTGACACATGTTCCCCTACTTTTTCAAAAGCACTGCCTGACAGCATAAAGTACAACAACGTAGCTCCAAAAGCCACCGCGTTGAACAACACACTGAAACTGCTCACAGTGATCATACCATACAGAGTGCGGCTACCTCCCTGTAATGTGCACAATTCAGCCAGGTTCGCTGCAAAGCAAATCAGCAACGCCACGATGGCAACAAATTTAATGGACTGCTTATTTTTCACGAAAAGCCCCGCAAACATCATCAAAACACCCGATAAAGCAGTAGATATTAATGCATTCATATTCCTGTGTTACGAAAGAACAACTTTTTAATAAACCTTATTAACCAATTCAGTAGTGCTCTGAACCAACTCCAGCATAGGCTTTGGATATACGCCCAGTACCAGGATGATCGCCACTATCACACTCAACGCCAGCAATTCATTACCACGCAGATCTGTAGTCGTTTCTGTCAGCTGATTAGGCTGGCCAAAAATCACTTTCTGCACCATGTTCAGCATATACACCGCACCCAGAATCACACCCAGACCTGCAACCGCCATAAACCATGGATTATATTGATACAGACCGCTAAACATCAGGAACTCCCCGATAAAACCATTGGTCAGTGGCAAAGCAATATTGGCAAAACTGATGATCACCAGGAAGGTAGCCATGCGTGGCGCATAAGCAGCTATACCCCCCATCTCATTCAGTGACTTCACTTTCAGACGATCCTGGATAATCTCTACGATAATCCACAAACCAATGATGTTGATACCGTGGTTGAAAAACTGTACCAGCACACCCTGTAAACTCTGCTCATTATTCGCAAAGATTGCAGCACTCATCAATCCGATGTGAGCGATGGATGAATAAGCAATCAGGCGTTTGAAATCAGATTGAACGATCGCAATACAGGAAGCGTATACAATACCGATGATGGACAATACAATCGCTACATCAGACCATACATATGCACCCTGCGGCAATACCGGCAGTAACCAGCGAATCACACCAAACAGACCCATTTTTACCATGATACCTGACAGTACCATCGTAACCGGGGTTGGTGATTGCTCGTAAGTATCTGGCTGCCATGTGTGGAAAGGGAAGATTGGCATCTTGATAGCAAATGCTACAAAGAACAGCCAGAACAAACATGACTGTGTTTCTTTGGGCAACGCTGCCGCTGTGAAGCTTGCATAACTAAAAGAATGATCAGGCGTTTGCAGATAGATATAGATAATACCAATCAGCATCAACAGCGAACCTGCAAAAGTGTATACGAAGAACTTGAAGGTAACCGGGATCCTCTTTTCTCCACCCCACAGTGAGCAAAGGAAATAAACAGGAATCAGCGCCAGTTCCCAGAAGAAGTAAAACAGCATCGCATCATAGGCAGCAAATACACCCATGAGACCTGCCTGCGACAACAGCATCAGTGCATAGAAACTGTTCGCACGGTCATACTCCCTTTTATTGATAACAATAAAGATCAGTACAAATGAAATAGAAGTGAGCAGGCTAAGCATCATGCCCATACCATCCAATCCTACACTAAAACTTGCTCCCAGTTGTGGTATCCAGTTGCAGCTATGGCTGAGGCTCTCAGGTGCAGATCTGAACTGGAACAGCGCAGCAATAGTGACTGCCAGCGATGCCAGAGATGATATCAAACCCACCGTCTTAGGGCCTGATCCCTTCAGGCCAAATGCAATAAGGCCCGTCACCAAAGGAATCAAAATGAGTAATACTGTCAACATAATTTTATCTAAACTTGTCCTTTTTGAATGATGATGCAGGTAATAATTATCGTAACAGGAAGCCTATTACAAATAATACTACCATCCCTATAACCATGGCAAATATGTAAAAACCTACCTGCCCGCTCTGAAGCAACCTTACCTGTTGACTACTCCACTGAACACCACGGCCTACACCGTTCACCAGCCTGTCAATACCGGAACGCTCAATCGCTTCTTCAAAGAAACGGCTCAGCATACCCAGGGGCTTTACTATGATAGCATCGTAAATTTCGTCTACATACCATTTGTTCTCCAGCACTTTCGCAATACCGGTACGTGGCTCACCATCGTCAGTGAAGTTGCGGTACCAGCTGCGCGCCAGGAAAATAGTGATGATTACCAGCACAGAGCTCAGCGCCATCAGCAACCACTCAGTGCTGTGTGCGACCTCAGGCAGTTCAACCTTTTCTGCACCCGCAGCGAAGACAGGATGCAGGTAATGTTCTAACAGGTTCGGTGCACCAAATACTGCTGGTAAACCTACATAACCACCAATCACAGACAGGATAGCCAGTACAAACAACGGGAACGTCATAGCGCCCGGACTTTCGTGCAGGTGATGCTCCTGTTCGTGTGTACCGCGGAACTGACCACAGAATGTCATATAGTACAGGCGGAACATATAGAACGCCGTCATCAGTGCCGTCAGCAAGCCTACTACATACAGCAGTTTGTTGGCAGCAAAGGTGTGGGATAAAATTTCATCTTTTGAGAAAAAGCCTGACAGACCAGGGATACCTGAAATAGCCAGGCATCCGATCAGGAATGTTGCATTGGTGATTGGCATGGATTTCTTCAGACCACCCATCTTACGAATGTCCTGCTCACCGCCCATCGCATGGATCACTGAACCTGAACCCAGGAACAACAGCGCCTTGAAGAATGCGTGTGTCATGACGTGGAATACCGCAGTTGTATAAGCTCCTACACCCAGTGCAAGGAACATATAACCTAACTGTGATACAGTTGAGTAAGCCAGTACTTTCTTGATATCATCCTGCTTCAGTGCAATAGAAGCCGCCAGCACCGCCGTAACCAGGCCAATGATAGCTACTACGTTTTGCACACATGGAGCAAGGGTATACAAAATGTTGCTGCGTGCAATCATATAGATACCAGCTGTCACCATCGTAGCAGCATGGATCAGGGCAGATACCGGGGTTGGACCCGCCATCGCATCGGGCAACCAGGTATACAAAGGTACCTGTGCTGATTTACCCATCGCCCCTACAAAGAAGAGCATTGCGATCGCAGCGAGGGTACCATCACCCTTTGCTACACCCGCAATCTGTGGTAGTACTTCTGAATAATTTACACTACCAAAGTGAACGATCATCAGGAACATACCCAGCAGGAAACCAAGGTCACCAATACGGTTCATGATGAAAGCCTTCTTGGCAGCATTGTTATAATTAGTATTCTTATACCAGAAGCCGATCAGGAGGTAAGAACAAAGTCCTACACCTTCCCAGCCTATGAACATCATCACGTAGTTAGCACCTAATACAAGGATCAACATAGAGAACACGAACAGGTTCAGGTACGCGAAATAACGCGCAAACCCTTCGCTGGTCTCATCGTGCATGTAAGAAGTAGAGTAAATATGAATCAGCGCGCCTACGCCTGTAATGATCAGGAGAAACAGTGTACTTAACTGATCTACCTGAAAGGCAAATGGAATATGCAGGCTGCCTGCAGAAATGAAATCGAACAGTTGTACGGTTACCGCCTGAAAACCCGGCGTACGTACTTCCAGGAACATCAGCAAACTAATCACAAAAGCCGCCAGTATAGCCCCGCTCCCAACGATACCTGCCAGTGATTTGGAGAGGTATCTTCTTCCCAATCCATTCACCAGAAATCCTAATAGTGGTAATAATGGTACCAGCCAAACTAGATTAATCATCTATCAAATACGAATTACGATTACAAATTACGGTTTGCCTTATGGTTAATTCTTCAGACGGTTCATGATATTCACATCTACTGATTGTGAATTCCTGTATACCATAACGATAATGGCCAGACCTACAGCAACTTCCGCCGCCGCCACGACCATGATGAAAAATACAAAGATCTGGGCCCCGGCCGCATCTACTCTTCCCGCATCTGCCCACATTTTAGAAAACGCCACTAACAAAAGGTTCACAGCATTCAGCATCAACTCTACACACATGAAGATGATGATGGCGTTTCTGCGCATCAGTACACCCATCACCCCGATACAAAAGAGCGCAATGCTTAAAAAGATATAATATTGAACCGGCATAAAAATGAATTACAGATTACGATTAATGTTCTTTCTTACCAATCACGACTGCACCGACCATGGCGCTCAAAAACAGGATGCTGCTCACTTCGAAAGGAACAACATATGTTTTGAATAAAGTCTGACCAAGATTAGCGATTAAACCAATATTGTTAGATTCCGGTGTTAATGACGGCAGGCTTGCTTCGCGCAGCGCAGCCAGCAGTACTACCAGCAGTGCACCCCCACTGATCGCCCCTGCATACTTGAGCCAGTTCCGCTTTTGCGGCTCACCCTCGGCATTCAGGTTCATCAGCATGATCACGAACAGGAACAATACCATGATCGCACCCGCATATACAATGATGTGCACCACCGCCAGAAACTGTGCATTCAGCATCACGTAATGGCCGGCTATGGTAAAAAATGTAAGGATCAGGCAAAGGACACTTGTAACGGGGCTCTTACTAAACACTACGCCCAGCGCAGTGATCAGTGAAATAATAGAGAGGACCCCGAAAACGACTTGTTGTAAATTCATTCCCATTGCTATATTGTCTGATTGTTGTGTTTGGAATTATGCATTTTTCTGCTCTCCTGGCAATGGAATCAACAGATCCTGCTTGCCATAGATGAAACCTTCACGTTTGTAATGTGCAGGTGCAAATGTTTCAGAGAGATAAATCGCATCCTTAGGGCAGGCTTCTTCACAAAAACCACAGAAGATGCAACGGAGCATGTTAATCTCATAACGTGCTGCATATTTCTCTTCACGGTACAGATGCTCTTCCCCTGGTTTCCTTTCAGCAGCTTCCATGGTAATCGCCTCCGCAGGACAAGCTACCGCACACAGACCACAGGCTGTACAATTTTCACGTCCTTCCTTATCCCTGTTCAGAATGTGAAGGCCACGGAATACCGGGCTGAACTCACGTTTCTCCTCAGGATAACTTACCGTTGGTTTTTTCTGGAATATATGCTTGAAAGTAATAAGCATTCCTTTTCCAATAGCTGGCAGGTACATCTTCTCCAACATCGTCATCGGTCTGCGATCTACCGGTTTTGCCCTATTCGTTAAAGTTTGCATAATTGATAATGCGATTAAATAAGTTTACAATTTCGTTCTGTTAATGTTGACGCCACAAAATCCAGGCACCTGTGATCAGCATGTTTGCCAAAGCAATCGGGATCATATAATTCCAACCCAAACGCATTAACTGATCGTAACGGAAGCGCGGAATAGTCCAGCGTACCCACATGAAGAAGAAAATGAAGCAAATAGTTTTTATAAACAGGGCAAGTGTACCCAGCAAAGTCAGAATGTTTGGCGATACATGCAGACTATCCATGAATGGGAAAGCATAGCCACCAAAGTACAATGTAGACATCAGCGCAGAGCTGACGAACATATTGATATACTCAGCGAACAGGAAGAAACCCAGTTTCATAGAAGAATACTCCAGGTGATAACCACCGTTCAGTTCATTCTCTGCTTCTGCCAGGTCAAATGGAGAACGGTTCGTCTCAGCAAAAGAACATACCAGGAAAATGATGAAGCCCAGTGGCTGTAACAGAATATTCCATACCCCATGACGCTGCTGCTCCACAATTTCTTTCAGACTCAGTGTACCATTCACCATCAGCAGTGCAATCAGTGCCATACCCATCGCCAGCTCATAGCTGATGATCTGGGATGCCGCACGGATAGATGATAACAGGGAGAATTTATTGTTGGAAGCCCAGCCACCCAGCATAATACCATATACACCTAAGCTCACCACCCCAAAAATGTATAAAATACCAATGTTCACATCAGCCACCTGCAGGGACACAGTATGACCTGCAATGGTCAGTGTATCGCCCCATGGAATTACCGCACTGGTCATACAGGCTACAGTCATAGCCAGTGATGGACCTAATATAAAGAGGAAACGATTGGAGGACCCTGGAATAATCTCTTCCTTGAAAAAGAGTTTACCACCATCCGCCAGCGGCTGAAGCAATCCCAAAGGACCCGCTCTGTTTGGTCCAAGCCTGTCCTGCATAATACCCGCTACCTTTCTTTCGCCCCATGTGGAATACATGGCCACGACCAGAGATATTACCAATACACCAGATATCAGCAGTATCTTCTCAAGAATGAAAAACCAGTCTACTTGCATCAAATACGAGTTATAAAAGTTACTTACTTATTAAAATCATCAGAGTGTGCAGGCCCGTCGATCTGCGACAAATCAATGTTTGGACGGTTTACCTGGCTTATGCTGTGAATATCCATCAGCAGTTTAGGCTTACGGCCATCCAGTACTTCTACCAGTGTATCCTTAGGCTTGTTTACACCTACATAATGGTTAGCAGAAATTACGCTATGACGGTCAATCTTACGTGGACCTTCAATTACCCAGTCTTTTGCTTCCTTCTTATCAAAGCGGCAGGTATCGCAGATGAAATCTTCTACTTCGCCATATTTATCCTTACGGGCAGTTACACGGAACACCTCGTCGCCACGCATCCACAGTACAGTTTTTCCACAGCACTTAGGATTATCGCAATCGCGGTGCGCATTCACCGGTTTCAGGAACCATACACGGTTTTTAAAACGGAAAGTTTTATCGGTCAGTGCACCTACAGGGCATACGTCAATAACGTTACCGATGAAGGGGCTGTTTAAATTCTTGCTCAGGTAAGTGCTGATTTCAGCGTGCTCACCACGGCCCAGTACACCATGCTCACGGTTGCCAGCTACCTGATCGGCAGTGAATACGCAACGATAGCAAAGAATACAGCGGGTCATATGTAACTGGATCTTATCACCCAGGTCTACTTTATCAAAAGTGCGGCGTTTGAATTCATAACGGGTACCATCTGCACCATGCTCATAACCCAGATCCTGCAGGTGACACTCACCAGCCTGGTCGCATACCGGACAATCCAGCGGGTGATTCAGTAACAGGAATTCTACCACGCCTTTACGTGCTTCCAGCACTTCAGGAGAGGTGATGTTTGCTACTTCCATACCATCCATTACAGTAGTACGACAGGAGGCAACCAGTTTTGGCATAGGACGGGGATCAGCTTCCGAGCCCTTCGATACCTTTACCAGGCATGTACGGCATTTACCACCACTACCCTGCAGTTTGGAATAGTAGCACATTGCAGGCGGCACTATATCTCCTCCTATCTGACGGGCAGCATTCAGGATGGTAGTACCTGGTGCCACTTCCACAGAGATCCCGTCGATCTTGACTTTAAAGAGTTTCTGTTCTTCAGCCATTTTGTTCGCTTAAAAAAGGCGCTCGTTCTTTACACGAAACGTCGTGTTAGTATTGTTAATTCTTATACTGCAGCAGGGGCAGCGATTTCCAGCGGATCTGCATAGTGTGCAAGGCCAAAATTGCGTTTCTGCGCTTCTTCAGGATGCAGCACATGCCACTCAAATTCATCGCGGAAGTGACGGATAGCCGCAGCTACCGGCCAGGCAGCAGCATCACCCAGCGGGCAGATGGTGTTGCCTTCAATTTTGCGCTGAATATCCCACAGCAGGTCTATATCGCTCATTTTACCCTTACCGTTCTCGATGTTCTTAAGCACACGCTCCATCCATCCGGTACCTTCACGACATGGGCTACACTGTCCACAGCTTTCGTGGT
This sequence comes from Chitinophaga sp., assembly GCF_039596135.1. Classification (GTDB taxonomy): domain Bacteria; phylum Bacteroidota; class Bacteroidia; order Chitinophagales; family Chitinophagaceae; genus Chitinophaga. The sequence goes on along the minus strand of NZ_JBCNKH010000006.1, from coordinate 116,906 downwards.
GGTAGAAACGGGCAAAGGTCAGGGTGTTTTTCACAATGCACTGGTCTTCGTCCAGTACGATGAAACCACCGGAACCCAGCATAGTACCGGTAGCAAAGCCACCGTCAGCCAGGCTTTCGTAAGTCATCATGCGCGGCTCGCCTTTCGCCGTTTTCAGCAGCAGGTTAGCAGGCAGGATAGGTACGGAACTACCGCCGGGAATACACGCCTTCAGGCGTTTTCCATTTGCGATACCACCGCAATATTCATCAGAGTAAATAAATTCTTCTACTGAAATGTTCATCTCAATTTCATACACCCCTGGTTTGTTGATATTACCACAGGCAGAAATGAGTTTGGTACCGGTTGATTTACCAGTGCCATATTTGGCGTATTCTTCACCGCCAATACGAAGAATCGGTACTACGGTAGCCAGTGTTTCCACGTTGTTTACCACAGTAGGACAATCGTATAAACCTTTCACCGCAGGGAATGGAGGTTTGATACGTGGGTTACCACGCTTACCTTCCAGGCTTTCGATCAGGGCAGTTTCCTCACCACAGATGTAAGCACCTGCACCACGTTGTACATGTATTTCAAGGTCAAAACCGGTGCCCTGGATATTTTTACCCAGCCAGCCGTTTTTGTGTGCATCAGCAATTGCTTCTTCCAGGATATCAGGAATCCAGGCATACTCACCGCGGATGTAGATATAACAGGTATTACATCCCAGGGTATAGCTGGAAATGATCAGACCTTCTATCAGCAGGTGAGGAATGAATTCCATCAGGTAACGGTCTTTGAAAGTTCCTGGCTCAGATTCATCGGCATTACATACCAGGTAGCGGGGTACGCCTTCTGGTTTTGCAATGAAACTCCATTTCATACCGGTAGGGAAACCAGCACCACCACGGCCTCTCAGACCGCTTTTTTTCACTTCGTCCAGCACCTGCTCAGGCGTCATGCTTTTCAATGCTTTCTCCGCCGATCCATAGCCGCCGTTAGCCCGGTATACATCATAATACCGGATGTTTTCTATATGTGCTTTGTCAAAAAGTAATTTGCGTCCCATCTTACTATTATGATTTGTAGATTGGCTTTTAGTTTGCGTTTGCCCTGCATTCTGCAATGATGGCATCCACCTTCTCTGGTGTGAGGTGTTCTTTGTAGTGTTTACCCAGCTGCATCATCGGCGCATAACCGCAGGCACCCAGGCATTCTACTGCTTTCAGAGTAAAAAGGCCATCTTTCGTGGTCTCTCCTACTCCTATATCCAGTTTCTTTTTAATATAGTCGATGATGTTGTCTGAACCGCGCAGCATGCAGGGGCCAGTCTGGCACACCTCGAATACATGCTTGCCTACCGGCTGCAGGTTAAACATCGAGTAAAAGGTAGCCACTTCATACACTTCAATTGGCTTTATCTGCAGCAGGGAAGCTACGTAATCCATAGTCTCTGTGCTGAGCCAGCCGCCAAACGCTTCCTGTGCCAGGTGCAGCACGGGAATAAGCGCGCTCTTCTGTCTACCCTGAGGATAGCGGGCGATGATCTCCTTTACTTTATTCAGCTTCTCTTCTGAAAACATATTCTATAGTTAAAAAAACAAAAAGGCGTTTCGTTTGCTTTATGCATCCAGCTCACCTGCTATCAGGTTCAGGCTACTCATACAGATCAGGGCATCACTCAGCATGGCGCCTTTGATCAGTTCACCATAAGCCTGGTAATAAATGAAGCAGGGACGGCGGAAGTGCAACCTGTAAGGACTACGGCCACCATCACTGATGAGGTAAAAGCCCAGCTCCCCGTTGGCACCTTCTACAGCATTGTACAATTCGCCTGGTAAAATATCGGATTCACCCATGATAATCTTGAAGTGATAAATGAGTGCTTCCATTTTGGTGTATACATCACTCTTTTCAGGCAGGTAATACGCTGGAACGTCTGCATGATATACATCAGCAGGCAGACCTTTCACTTTATCCATCGCCTGACGGATAATGCTGAGACTTTCCCACATCTCGCCGTTACGAACCAGGAAACGGTCGTAACAGTCACCAGTGGAGCCTACAGGTATAGAAAATTCAAAATCTTCGTAAGAGGAATAAGGATGTGCTACGCGTAAATCGTAATCCACACCGGCAGCACGCAGGTTCGGACCGGTAAAGCCATAGTTCATCGCTCTTTCAGCACTGATCGGACCTACCCCCTGTGTACGCTCCATGAAAATACGGTTGCGGTTCATCAGGGTTTCGAACTCCTTCAGGGCCTTAGGAAACTCTACCAGGAACTTTTCGATTTTCTCGAAAGCAGCGGGTGTAAAGTTTCTTTCAAAACCACCTACACGGCCAATGTTGGTAGTGAGGCGGGATCCACAGATTTCTTCGTAGATCTCATAAGCCAGCTCACGCCAGCGCATGAGGTACAGGAAACCGGTAAAGGCACCGGTATCTACCCCTACTACCCCATTACAGATCAGGTGATCACAGATGCGTGCCAGCTCCATGATGATCACACGCAGGTAGTCCACACGCTTAGGAGTTTGAATACCCAGCAGTTTCTCTACGGTAATGTGCCATCCCATATTATTAATAGGAGAAGAACAGTAGTTCAGACGGTCTGTAAGAGGAGTAATCTGGTAGTAAGGACGGCGTTCAGCAATCTTCTCGAATGCACGGTGGATGTACCCCACAGTAGATTCGGAGCTGACAACACGCTCACCGTCTATTTCCAATATATTTTGAAACACCCCGTGTGTAGCAGGGTGGGTAGGTCCGAGGTTGAGGGTTTGTGTAACCCGTTCAATAGATCCTTCCGGAAGTGTAATATGTTGCTCTGACATGATCAACGAATAATTAATTATATGCCAATATGCCCGCCGCGGCCGAACATTTCATCATCTTTATCTATACGCGTCTGGTCTTCCAGTGGGAATTCCTTACGCATCGGGAAGTAATCCATCTCCTCCACGTTCAGAATACGCTTCAGGTTTGGATGCCCTACGAAGTTGACCCCGAAAAAGTCATACGTTTCACGCTCCATCCAGTTTGCAGCTTCAAACAGGCGGGTAGCGGTAAACACTCTCGGATCTGCCACACTGGTATAAACCTTCATACGCAATCTTACACGCTGGGCAAAATTGTAGAGATGGTATACTACTGCCAGCTCTTCTCCTGTACGATCAGGATAGTGCACAGCAGTGAGGTCTGTTAAAAAACGAAATTGCAGCTCCTCATCATCGTAAAGGAACTGCATCACTTTCAGGTTCAGATCTTTAGGTACTGTAAAATTTAACATCCCAAAGGTTTCTTCCACCTGTGAGACAGCCTCACCAAACTTGTCGGTTAGTCGTTGTTTAATATAGTCGTTAGTCAAGGACATTGCAGTGTATATTTAAGATCACAGATACAGGAGTAAAATGTATAGTGATCTTTATTGTATGCCGTAGGAATTCAACAGTTCTTTGTACTTATCGGAATGGCGGCGACGCAGGCTTTCCTGGCCAATCAGGTCCTGGATACGCATAAAACCATCAATAATTGCTTCAGGACGTGGAGGGCATCCTGGCACATATACATCAACCGGAATGATCTGGTCGATACCCTGTAATACGGAATAGGTGTCGAATACACCACCGCTGCTGGCGCAGGCGCCTACAGCCATTACCCAGCGTGGCTCAGCCATCTGCAGGTATACCTGGCGCAATACAGGACCCATTTTCTTGGAAATAGTACCCATTACCATCAGCAAATCACACTGACGGGGGGTAAATGCCATCCTCTCTGCACCAAAACGCGCCAGATCATAGGTAGACGCCATGGTTGCCATGAATTCGATTCCACAGCAGGAAGTGGCAAAAGGCAGCGGCCAGATGGAGTTCTTACGTGCCAGACCTATCGCTTTGTCAAACGAAGTCGCAAAAAAACCTTCCCCGGAATATCCCTCAGGGATTTCCACTGTCTTCACTTTCGTATTATACTGAACCGGACGTGCCATAACCTTTCAGATTTAAAATTTCAATATCAGATTTGACCTTTAACAGGCACAGCTTCACATAGGGCTGTGCGCCATATTATATTAATCTTCCCATTTCAGGGCTCCCTTCTTCAATATATAAAGGAAACCTACCATAAAAAATGCCACAAACATTAACATGGCTACAAATCCTTCCCAACCCAACAGGCGGAAATTAATCGCATAAGGATAGAAGAAAATGACTTCCACATCGAAAAGTACGAACAGGATAGCCACCAGGAAATACTTAATAGCTACCGGCTGACGGGCGTTACCGTGTTGCTCAATACCACTTTCAAAGGTAACAAGTTTGTCTTTGGTTTTCCTTTTTGGACCCAAAAAGTGGGTGGCGAACATAGTGAGACCTACAAAACCCAGAGCAGCTATTAACTGTAATACAATAGGAAAATAGCTAAAAGGAGTAGTTGCTGACAATAATACTGTGTCTATAAACATAAGCTTCCCTATAAATCGTTCATCAGAATGAGCAAAAATAGGCTAAGTCTAGCAATATTCAAATCTATTGAAGGATTAAAATATTATGTTTTTTCCCCAACCGGAAATAAAAAAACCCCGGCAGTCGCCGGGGTTTTCTATTTAAAGCTAAGTTCGCTTATTTCTTGTTTCCCTGAGAAGCTGGTTTGGAGCTGGATTTAGCCCTATTTGCCAGGTTTTCCTTGATCGCAGCAACAGTAGCGTTGTTAGGATCGATGGAAGATACCTTGTCCATCCAGATCTTCATGTTCGCATCGTCATCCTTGTTGTAATAGTAGATCATCAGGTACTGGTAAGGGAACATCAGCTGGCTTGGCTTCAGTTTCTCATCACCTTTGATCTCAAACAGATGCTGGAAGTATGGCAGTGCAGCACCCTCTTTCGCTTCAGGATCTTTCGCCATGTTTGCACGACCTCTCCAGTAAGTACCCAGTACTTCCTGTGTAGGATATTTAGCTACGAACTGCCCCCAGGTAGAGTCTGCCTGATCATACTCATGTGCGTAGATTTCCATGGTACCTTTCCAGAACATATCCTGGATTTTACCGGTATTCTTCTCATCAGGGAATTCATTTACCAGTTTACCATACCATTCAGCTGAACGTTTGCTGTCGCCCATTGCTTTGAAGGACTCAGCTACGCTTCTGTATTTATCTGCATCTTTAGTAGTGTCAGACAGTGCATATTTCTCCAGATAATTTGCAGCCAGGGCATCATTCTGTGCTCTCTGTGCAGAATCACCTACGTTTGCCTGGTATACAGCACTCAGCAGCTTGTAGTCGTTAGCTACCAGTTTGGATTCACCTACTGCTTTTACGTAAGCTTCCAGTTCGGTTTTAGCGGTAGCAGTATCACCTTTCTGCAGGTAAGCATCAGCCAGCAGGCGGGTAAATTTACCCTTGTTAGCTTCATTTGTCTGCGGTAATACAGATTTAGCTTTGCTGATAGCAGCATCGTAATCTTTCTTAAAGAAGGAGATAGCAGCCAGGTTATACTCGTTTTCCAGTTTACCGGCACCTTCACCTACCACGCTCATATATTTCTCCAGGTACTTAGCTGCATTTTCCAGTGACAGCTGAGCCTTGGTTGGAGTAATATAGAATTCGTACAGCTGGTAGTAAGCAGGACCATAATTAGCATCCATGTTGGTGGCTTTGGTCCAGTCGTTTACAGCATCCTGCAGCAGCTTGGCATTGTAGTTTACAATACCTTCTTTCATGGTAGCTTCAGCACTGTTAGGATCCAGCTCTAAAGCTTTCTCATAAGTGTTGATTGCTTTACCACCATTTTCACCACCCAGCATACGGTAAGCATCACCCAGCTCGATATAGTCAGCAGCAGTAGCTGTATAAACTTCTTTTTTCTTACGGCCTTCGTTGTTCAGCAGTTTCTCCATTACACTCGCAGCATAACCACGGTCACCACCTTTAATCTCAGAGTTGGCATCTGCAATCGCACGGGCTACATCGCCATTGCGACCTTCTGTTGCAGCACTTGCAGCTTCAAACTTCTGCTTTGCAGCAGCAGCATCACCTTTCAACAGATCCAGTCTGCCCATACCCACCTGCAGTAAAGGGGAAGTAGGCACAGCACTCAGACCTTTCTGAAAGGTAGCAGCAGCACCATTGTTATCACCCAGACCCAGCTGAGCGATACCGAGATAATAATATGCTCTTTCGTCATTAGGTTTGGCGGCAATAACTTTCTCCAGGTCTTGTTTGGCTGTTTCATACTTGCCATAATACAGGTCTTTCAATCCATCTTCTACAGATTGAGCCATTACGCCGTTCGCGACGCACAGCATTGCAACAATTAAACTTTTCCGTCTGTTCATGAGCAATCCGGTTTTTTAATTTTAGTTGTGTTAGTTTTTTACTTGATGTTCGCTTCCCTAAACACGATGTTCAATCTCGCAGGGAACAGTTTGAATTTACCTATCACCATCTGTCCTTCTTGTCCTCCCAGGAAGGTTGCGAACCCGGACCCCAATCCACCGTAAGGCTCTTTTAAACAAAAGAATAAACCTCTTTTCAGCGGGTATGAACCGAGAGCAATATATGCCTGATATGGTTTTACAAATTCTGAACCATTATCAGCACGCACCTTCACTACGTTCACCTTGTTTGTAAATTCTATCGCCTGGGCATCGTTGGTATCTGAGATCCAGCTTACCCCGATTACTCCCAGTGCATCTTTTGATTTAGCCACGTAGTCAATCACTTCAGGATTGGTTTTCGCCGCCATTACGTTCTTTGGCAGGGCCTTCCCCTTGTTAATTGAATCCTGGATATATCTTACCGTACTTGAATTCGAATTGTCGAAAATGATTTGCCACTTTTTTTCCGTGTCGGTTCCGTCCATGATATTGCGCACCTGGTCCAAAGTGAGGATAGAATCCGGATTACTATGGTTGGTAATCAATGCTACGCCATCCCAGGCGAGCAACATACTTTGTGGCGATATCTTAACTTTTTTCAAATAATCCAGCTCCTGCTGATTGAAGTCCCTGGTTACGAGGATCAATCGTGCACTGTCGGCCATTAGGTCTCTGAAACAGTCTACTTCGGGCTTGTATTCCGCAATGATATGAGCTTTCGGATAAAGTGACTCAAAAACTTTTATTTCCGACTCAATCAGCGGCCTGTATGTCTCGTCTACACTTATTCTGATAGTACCGGAAGTTGGCGTATCCTGGGCCTGATCAGATTTGTTGTTCGACGTACAGGATGACAAGATAATCATTGTCGCTAACAATGCGATATAATTCCGGTTCCTTTTAATGATACTGGTAAACATATGCCTGACTATTAAATCGTTAATTCCTGTTAAAAAATGTATTCTTAACTCCCCGGTACACGCGGAAAATACCATAAGCGATCAGGATCCCTCCAAATATATTGAGTACAGTCTGCGATACCCGGAACTGACCCAAACCGAGCCGTTCCGCAAATATTGCAAATAATCCAAAGAGCATAAAAAATAACCCTCTAATTAACTCTCCAAGTGAGCGATAATCGATGCTCATATTCCTTTTACCAGATCTTTCGTTTTCCATCAGCATTGTTGCGAATTACAATTATACAAAAAAAAATTTCTAAACAAATACCTGTTCTATTAGAAGATTGTCAAGAAAAATGGGTTGCATGCTGAACGTATAACTGGAAAATCCGCCACTAGCGCAGGTTTAGTAAACGTCAGGCATTCATACATTTTTTCATATTCAATCTACAGCTAATTATGAACGAAGTTGTTAAAACCTTGTTAATACTAATACGAATCAAATTTCCCTCTATTTGCAGTATATACGAGAATAATCCTCATCATAGTATCACATAATTATTATATAGATGCTACATAATTTAAATTCCATAACCCATGCCAGTTATACTGCACCGGGCCTGACAGTGGCCGGATTCCCGCCCTGCGGGCCTTTTGGCAAAATTGAGGTGGATTAATAAAATAATGTTAAAATCTTGTAGGTTTGCGGCAATTATGAAAATATTAATGGTTTGCCTGGGTAATATTTGCCGCTCCCCCCTGGCGGAAGGCATCCTCAGGCATCTGGCAGACGAAAAAGGACTGAACTGGGACATTGATTCAGCCGGCACTGGCAACTGGCACGTGGGCGATCCGCCAGACAGACGCTCTGTAAAGGTGGCCAGGCAGCATGGCATAGATATTTCCGGCCTCAGAGGCCGCCAGTTCCAGGTAAGCGACTTCGATGAATTTGACCGCATCTTCGTTATGGACCTGGACAATTACCGCGATGTGCTGCGCAAAGCCCGCACCGAAGCGGACAAAGAAAAAGTACAGCTGCTCCTTGATAACCAGGAACCTGTACCCGACCCATGGTACGACGACGCCCTCTTCGAACCTGTATATAATATGATCTATAAAGCCTGCCAGCGCATAGTGGCAAGGTACTGATATATAAAAATCAAAACGATGATAAAACCCAGTATACCAAAAGGTACCCGTGATTTCGGCCCTGTGGTAGTAAGGAAAAGGCAGTATATTTTTCAGACGATCCGCGAAACATTCGAACTGTTTGGCTTTCAACCACTGGAAACCCCGGCCATGGAACAAATGGATACCCTGACCGGTAAATATGGTGAGGAAGGAGATAAACTGATTTTTAAAATTCTTGATAACGGCGATATACTGGGCCGTGCCCAGCAAGCAAAAGATAGCCGTGAACTGGGCATATTGCTGTGCGAAAAAGCATTGCGCTATGACCTCACTATTCCTTTTGCAAGGTTTGTAGTGATGAATCAGAACGATCTGGCATTTCCTTTTAAAAGATACCAGATGCAGCCGGTATGGCGTGGCGACCGCCCTGCCAAAGGCCGCTACCGCGAATTCTACCAGTGTGATGCCGATATCGTAGGCAGCAATTCCCTGATCAATGAGATCGAATTGCTCATGATTTACGATACCGTATTCACAAAACTGGGGATGGAAGGGTATGAAATCCGCATCAACAACAGAAAAATTCTGGGTGCATTGGCGGAAGTAGCTGGGAAACCTGAGTTATTGACCGATATCACCATCGCTATCGACAAACTGGATAAAATAGGTCTGGATGCTGTAAAACAAGAACTTGCCGAACGTGGCCTGAACGATAGCGAAATCGCAATTATTTCAAATTTCCTCAACATTGAGGGGAATAATGAGGAAAAATTGCAACAATTAGGCGAACTGTTCAAAAATTCTGAAACCGGTAAAAAAGGTATTGAAGAGCTATCTTATGTATTACATACGCAGCCGACAGCCTTTAAAACCACGCCTATATTAGATGTAACGCTTGCCCGTGGCCTGAACTATTACACAGGCATGATCGTGGAGGCAAAAGCACCGGCTGCCGTAAAAATGGGTAGCATCGGCGGTGGTGGCCGCTATGACGACCTCACTGGTCTCTTTGGCCTGCCTAACCTCTCCGGCGTTGGTATCTCCTTCGGCGTAGACCGTATCTATGATGTGCTGGAAGAATTACAGCTCTTCCCCGCTACCGCCCAGCAAGGTACCCAGGTACTTATCTTCAATATGGACGCCAATACCACAGGTATTGCCTTCCCAATGCTGACCAGCCTCCGTGCCCGCGGTATCTCCGCTGAACTCTACCACGAGCCCGCCAAAATGGATAAGCAAATGAAGTATGCAAATAAGCGCGGTATCCCATATGTAATCATCATGGGAGAAAGTGAAGTGCAGGAAGGTATGCTCAGTATCAAAAACATGGTGAGCGGAAAACAGGAAAAAGTGGCTGCATCTGCATTGCAGAGCTATAGCTTCGAGTAAACCAACATATTACAGGCTTCATCCTCAATAGGATGAAGCCTGTCTTCGGCATACTTTTCACAGGGTAAATAGTATGCGCCCAAATAGAACAATATATATCGCCCTGACAGCGAACCTCCTGATTGCCGTTATCAAATTCATCTCCGGCTTTGTTACCCACAGCACCGCCATGTTCTCCGAAGGAGTGCACTCCCTGGTAGATACCGCCAACCAGCTCTTACTCCTCCTTGGCATCCGCCTCAGCAGAAAATCTGCCGACGCCCGGCGGCCATTTGGCTACGGCAAAGAACTCTATTTCTGGTCCTTCATCGTTTCGTTATTGATCTTTGCCATCGGCGGCAGCATCTCTATCCTCCAGGGAATTAACCACCTACGCCATCCCCTGCCACCACACAATCCATTCTGGAACTATATTGTGCTGGCTTGTTCTTTCCTCTTCGACGGTAGTTCCCTCGTAGTGGCTATAATAGATTTCAAAAAGGTAAAAGGTGAAAAGTCGTGGTGGACAGCAGTACATCAGAGTAAAGACCCCTCCAGTTTCCAGGTATTATTTGAAGACAGTGCCGCCGTATTGGGAGTGATAGTTGTCGCTATTTTGCTTTACCTGGGCCACAAATTCAATAACCCTTATTTAGATGGTGTCGCTTCTCTTTTTGTTGGGGTGCTGTTAACAGTGGTTTCTGTTCTGCTGGCCCGTGAAAGCCGTAGCCTCCTCATGGGCGAAGGCATTGCCCCTGGCACACAAGTCAAAATACGTAGTATTGTGGAAAATGATGAGGCAATTGAAAAGTTACTGCAGATCTTCTCTACTTATCAATCTCCTGAAGAAGTAATGTTATTGTTATTGGTACGTTTCAAACACGATCTGGATACACAGGCTATCACAGATGCCATTTCACGTGTAAAAGCCGCTATCAGAAATGATTTTCCATTTGCTCATTATATTATTATAACTCCGGGAGAATAATCTCCCCCCGCAACAGTACGAGCAGCAACCCGCTAACAGTACCAATCAATATCCCTCCAACAGTTCCAGTCGATATCTCCCCAACAGTTCCGGTCGATATCACCTCCAACATTACCAGTCAATACCTCCTCCATCAGTACCACCTCCCACAATGCCACCCTTCCCCCCTCCAGCGTCAGCCGGAAAAAAAATCCCCCCTTCCTTGCTGCCGCAGGCCACCCAGTAACCAAAAGGGCCGCTCTCTCAAGCAGCCCTTTAAATTATTTAACCTTATTAAACGCCTCTAACCCCTTCTTCAACCAATCCGCATACTTATCCACATCCGGCGTATACCCCACCGGCGTAGTCAACAACTGCTCATCCGGACTAATCAACACATAATACGGCTGTGAGTTATTAATAAAATTCTCCGTCTGCATCGTCGCATACTTATCCCCAATCGTCTTAATCTCTTTCTTCTGCCCATTACTCGTCGTATACAAAAACTGCTGATCTTCCGGCAATACCTTCCTGTCATCCACATACAATGACACCAGAATATAATCCTCTTCAATCAAATGTTTCACTTCTTCCGTCGTCCACACATTCTCCTCCATCTTACGGCAATTCACACACGCCCAACCTGTAAAGTCAATCAGAATCGGCTTATGCTGCGCCTTCGCCATCTCCAGCGCCTTCTCATAATCATTCACCACATTCGCCTCCACCCCTTTCGCACGATTATTATAAACGCTATAACTCAATGGCGGTGGAAAACCACTAATCAGTTTACGATTCGCCCACTTTGTATTACTCAGTCCGGGCAACATATAAATAGTCAGTACCCCAAAAACAATAATAAACACCCAACGGGTAATGCTAAACTTCTTAATTGGTGAATCATGCGGGAATCGGATCTTACCCAACAGGTACAATACTATCAGGATACCACAGATAATCCACACCGCAAAGAAAATCTCTCTCTTCACAATCCCCCAGTGCTCTACCAGGTCAGCATTAGAAAGAAATTTCACCGCCATACCTACTTCAATAAAACCCAATACCACCTTCACTGAAGATAACCATCCACCGGATTTTGGCAAGGCACTCAGTAAATTAGGGAACAACGCAAACAACGCAAACGGCAATGCCAGTGCAAAACCAAATCCCGCCATACCCGCTGTGAGCTGTACGGCGCCACCATCAGCTGATAACGCACCTGCCAGCAATGAACCCAGAATAGGACCTGTACAGGAAAATGATACCAGCGCCAGTGTAAGCGCCATAAAGAAAATACCTACCAGACCACCTACACCTGATTTAGAATCTACCTTGCTCGCCAAACTACTTGGAATGGTAATTTCAAACACCCCGAAAAACGAAATGGCAAATACAATGAAGATCACAAAGAACACAAGGTTCAACCACACATTGGTAGAGATATTATTAAATATCTCCGGCGCAATGCTGTTCAGGAAATAAAATGGTGTGCTCAGTAATACATAGATCGCGAAAATGAAGAAACCATATGTCACCGCATTTGCTACCCCTTTCTTTCTGTCTTGTGACTTTTTGGTGAAAAAAGACACGGTCAGTGGAATCAGCGGGAACACACAAGGAGTTACCAGCGCTACAAAACCACCAATCAAGCCTAACAGGAAAATACCCCACAGGCTTTTCTTTTCATGCACCTGCTCACCAGTTATTATCACCGGCTGATCCAGCTTGATATTGCTACGCTTCAGCGCGTTTACCGCATCAGCAGAAGCTTCCTGCAAACCTGCCGCTACGTTGACCAGTGTACCCGAAGCATCTGCCTTGAACTTGAATTTAAATTCTTCAGGACCACCTATTTCCTCGCCCTTCTGGAACATATAGTTCACAGCACCTTCCAGGTTTTTTACATCTCCGTTCAGGTGAACAGCTACGTTCAAAACCACCTTGTCTTCAAAGAATTTCACCTCTGCATTGTCCAGCAGCGGCTCTTTCACCTGTTTCAGGCTACCTTCTTCTGTAATAGTGCCAATGGTGGCCACACTGTCTGCTACCACACGGGTATTCACCTGGTCATCAGGCATGGTGGTGGAGAATACTCTCACACCTTTTTCAATAGTTCCTGCAAAGTGCAGCACATAATCCTGCGCACCCTTCTTCTCTGCTGTATATTGCCAGTGGACCACAGAGTCGCTCTGCGCGTGCACCCCAAAGGCTGTCGCAATCAATATAATGAATGTAAGCAACTGCTTCATATAGATAATAGGATTTAGGGACTGCTTCCCCTTTCAAACAATAAACGAGTTCCCGGAGGAACTCGTTTCAATTGACGTGTACGGGAACACTGTGGTGTACAGCTTCCTGTATAATTTATTTTCCTCCTACAGAAATAGCAAAGTCTACTGATTTTGGAGGTAGACACTCATGATCATCACAGGTCATGAACTCTACGGATCCTTTTACCTTGGTAGCTGCTTTACCCTTCACGGTTACCTTTTGTACGAAGTCTACCTGGTTTTCGTAGTATTTCAGTTCTGAGTCAAAGTTCTTGTCGAAAGCCTTATGCAGCTTACCAACTTCAGTTACCTTACCCTCAGTTACAACCAGTGGGCTTTTAGTGAACTTGAAGGAGGTAGGTACCGGACCTTCTCCGGCTTCCTGCGCATACAGGTGCCAGCCACCTTCGATAGTAGCTGTCATGTGCAATTCATACGTGGTAGCGTTAACCTTCTTCGACGTAAAGCTCCACTTCACCGGATTCTCTATCTGGGCACTTGCCAGCAGGGGCAAAGCGAACAGACAGATCGCTGTTAATAATTGTTTCATACGTTTTTTTTAACTGGTTGGCTGATTTTATACTATACTTCTAAACAGATCAGTTGTTGTTGATGAGGCTCTGGAATATCAGCTGCCCATCAGTATTACCCAGTACTTCACGGGTGGCCCTTTCAGGGTGAGGCATCATACCAAATACGTTGCGCTCCTTGTTGCAGATACCTGCAATGTTCAGGGTAGCACCGTTTGGATTTGCATCCTCCACTACGTTACCGAATTCGTCGCAGTAGCGGAACAGGATCTGGTTGTTCGCCTGCAGACTTTCCAGGGTAGCCTTGTCAGCATAATAGCGACCCTCACCATGCGCTACCGGGATCATCAGCGGACGACCGGCTACATCTTTGGTGATGGAAGCAACAGTATTTTCACTCTTCAGGTACACATTTTTACAAACGAACTGCTGGTTCTCGTTGCGCAACAGGGCGCCTGGTAACAGACCCGCTTCTACAAGTATCTGAAAACCATTACATACACCTATTACACGCCCACCCTTATTTGCAAATTCGATCACGCTCTGCATCATTGGACTAAAGCGAGCAATAGCACCGCAACGCAGATAATCGCCATAAGAAAAACCACCCGGCAGTACAATGCAATCTTTTGTATTGAACATGCTCAGGTCTTTATCCTTGTGCCATAACTCTATCACTTCCTGCCCCAGGTCATTACGCAGGGCATCTATCATATCATGATCGCAATTTGAGCCAGGGAAGGTGACTACGCCGAATTTCATATTAAATATTTGAATTTTATGGTCTTAAATATATCTTATTGATTTTAACCGACTTTTACGGCCTGGACCATTGAACGCAAAGTACCGGAAAAACCACAAAATTACTGTGCCGTTTGCACATTTCCATAGCCGCTCAAAATAAAAGCTGCAGGGAGAACCTCTACGGATTCGCGCTAAACCACTGCATGACAATCACATAAGCCACCGTCAGCAGGTGAATAACATTGGCCAGGGTATTGTTCCGGATGGCCCAGTATACATTGGCGACGAACATGGACAATGGCAAAATAGCCAGTACCCAGTATGCAGGAGAGAAATGTATATTAAAGAAAGGAATCAGCATGGCTACGAACACATATATCACCAATACTCCCCATATCTTCCTGCCCTGGATCAGCATTTTCTTCAGACTTCGCTGCAACAGCAGCCAGCCCAACAGGAAAAACACGACGCTGAATATAATGGCACCCCAAACCTTGTAGTGCAATAGGAGCTCTATGGAAAAACCAATTCTCGGGATTCTTGTAAATAATGCCCATTGGTCAGTGAGGAAAAGGTAAGTACCCAGCAAGTACAGCGGCCCCACCAGTCCCAATAAGGCAATGATCCATTCTGCCAGTCGGAACGGCCTCATTATCAACAAACTCATTAATAATAGCAGGCAAAAAATGATAGCCGGGAAATAGAATAATCCGCAAATCCCCAGTGCAAACCCTATATTAAATACCACATCTCTGGCAGAAGTGCGGGTATATAATAATGTAATAGAAGAGAATACCCACAGCATGATCAGGTTCACGAGCAAGGCAGGTGAAAACACATTCCAGCCTTCCAGCAGGGAGGTGAAAAGCATGTATGCCATGGCAGGTAAATAGTTCGGCTTGGCAAAGAGACGCTGGTGATTCACAATTTTTGTGATCAGCAGGGCCTGCAATAGCAGCAGCATGATAGCCAGGGCGGTAAAAAAGAATGGACTGGGGCCCACAATTGCCTTCAGCCATTTTACCAGCAGTTCATATAATAACCCTTCGGAGCCGTCGGCCAGGTAAGTGGACGGATGTATGAGGTAATAGAACTTTACTACCAATGTATATATTAACAGTAATACTACTGTTAAAGGGTTGCCGGAGCGGAAGAATTTAACCACAATCTGATTCTCTTTTCAACTTTTTGAAAGCGTTCCAAAGGTAAAGTAAAATATTAATTTTTTTTCTGCATCCGCTTTCTGATCCTGCTCAAAGATGGTCCCGCTATACCCAGGTACGAAGCTATATGATACAACGGCACCTGGTTCACCAGGTCCGGATGCTCCGCTACCATCTGCACATACCGCTCTTCCGGACTCTTAAATAAAAAATCCTCCGTATGATCCATCATCAGGTTAAAAGCTACTTCCGCAATATACCTTCCAAACCGCTCCCACTGATGGGACTGTTTATATAATGCCTGCAAATGATCAATGTGTATATACAAGATGGTAGACTCTACCATACTCTCCGTATAAAAATTACACGGCCGCTGCGACAGAAAACTCTTAAATGCCGTCACCATCTGGTTCGAAGTATAAAACAGCATATTCTTCTCCTCCCCCGTCTCCGCATTTACATAATATGTGCGAAATACCCCGTTTACAATGAAACCCAGGTGCTTACACACATTCCTGTACTCATTGTAATACTCCCCCTTCTGGTAGGTTCTCAATTCCCAATACGGCAACGACAATGCAAAACTCTGCTTATCAATGCCGCAAAAGTTCCTTAACGCCTGTTCTAATATTTCCAGTTCTGTCATGCACTAAAGTTAGTACTTCGCTCTATAAAACTTATTCTCCTGCGTGATCTTCAAAGGATTCTTCCTGAACCACACAATAAAATCATCCCATTCCTTTTTATGCTCACCCCTCCACTCTTCAAACTGCTTCTCATCCCCTTCTGCCAATATCCAGTAATTATATTCCTCCATGAAACCTGCATCCTTTACCTGCTGCTCATAATCAAACAGGACCATCGGTGTCTTTTTCGCAAATGGCATTTTCTGATAGTTTTCCACAAACCGGGTTCTGATCCTATTTAAGGAAGGCAGGTTGATAATTTTCTCCCCTGCTACAGACATGAGCAATACCGGTTCATATACCATCCCCCCAAAAGGCAGATTAAACTTACCATCCGGAGAAACGGCCACCACATTCTGCCTGCAAAAGCTCACCGTCACGGACGTATCGTCTTTAAACTGTATCTCACCTTTATAGGTCAGGTACAATTGCTTGCTAATCTCGTCCGTACGCTTAGACCCTCTTTCAAGATTCAAAAAAATCTCCCCATACAGCATACCCCATACCTCTTCCTCTGTACTCAGGAAGATTTTGGATGCCCAGTAATAATTGGAAGGGAACATAGGATCTACCTCAATCCCCTTTTCAAAATACCCTAAGGCTTTATTATAATCCTTTACCCCCATCTCCATCACCCCGCGTTCCAGGTACAGGTTGCCCGCATCCGGGAACACCTTCAACCCTTTTTCATACGCCTCCAGGGCTTTGTCCCGTTTTCCACTCAGGTCATAGGCGTTGCCTAACAGCTGGTACACCCTGCTGTTGATATCCTTCCGCTTTGTCAGCTTTTTGGTAATATCGATGGCAGCACCATAATCCTGCTGCATGTATTTCGAGTAAGCAATCTCGTAAGAATAGCTCCATTCATCCGGGTTCAGCTTGATCGCTTCTTCGAGCAATGGTATTGCCGCTGCTGGTTTTCCGTCTTCCATCATCGCAATGGCTGCCTTATACCTGGCTTCTGCCGTATCCTTGTTAGCCTGTGCCATGGCAGCTTGTCCCATCCAAATGCTCAATAACAGTAATAAGGTTGTCTTCTGCATAAGAGGTTAAGTCGTTACGAATATAGGATGAAAAAAAAGCCCGGACTCCATAAGGAGTTCCGGGCCTTTCTTTTTTAACATTTCTTTTTACAGGGTCGTAATGCCCTTTTGCTCGAAATAATTGTAGATCGCATTATTGATTTCTGCCTCTACCTGGCTTACTTTCATGATGTCTTTGCACCAAAAAGCTATCCTCACCGATAGGGCACTCGCACTTACGAGATTCATAATAATCTCCACCTCTCTTCTTGCTATCACCTGTTCATTAGCCGCAATCAACGCTTTCAATTCCTGCTTCACGGTTTCCGGATCTTCCAGTTTCGCTACCTTATAGTTGAAATTGATCCGTCCATTGTTGTTACTCAGGGTCCAGTTGGTAATCTCTTTGGAAAGAACATCCCCGTTCGGCAATATTACCTCTGCCCCATCTTCTGTGAGCAGCGTACTACTGCGGATCCCGATTTCCTTCACACGACCTTTGTTACTGCCAATCTCCACTGTATCACCAATACGCAGCGGGCGGTCAAAGATCAGGATGATACCAGATACAAAGTTGTTTACAATGCTCTGTAAACCCAGACCAATACCCACACCCAAAGCACCCAGGATCACGGTTATCTTATCTACCGGCAACCCTGATGCACTGATGGCGAGCAGGAAAGCCAGCACCAGCAATATCAGCCTGGTCACCAGCAATCTTGAACGCTGCCCCTTATCGTCAAAGGCTGCATCGTCACCGATGTCCCCAAAGAAGTAAGCAATGTACTTCTGCAGGAAATTTGCCACCCAGATTATACCCAGGAACAATATCACCCCACCAATGGTGAAGGAACTATTACCTATGACAACTGAAGTCTGGAACAACGCCGTCAGACCTGTGCTGAATGCATCATAAATATTCAGGTTAGTACTGAATACAATGGCCCATATCAACACCGCCAGCACAGTTATAAAACGGAAGAGAGATTTCTTTATATCCGCCACATCGAAATGCTCCGGATAGCGCTTACGAATACGGCTACCTTGTATTTGTAAAAGGAAAGCTTCGATAGACAACTGTACAAAGATGCTGAGACTCGCTGCCTGTGCCAGTGCATATACCGCTGTAGAACTAAAGATCTGGGACAACGTCACACGGCCGAACAGGTTCATAAGCACTGCCAGCGTATTCAGAGACGTATATAGTATCACCGCCCACCACATCAAACGGTACTCCTTGCGGAAACTGCGGATTTGTATATATAACAGACCAATTACTATGGCGACTATATCATGTACCACATTCGCATAGCGCATCAATCGTATTGGTAACCCTAATATCCTGATAACAGGCAGGAAGAGGAACAGGAGAATGAATAATCCCCAACCCATAAAGATCTGCCGTGGTAGTAATTTATAGAAGACTGGCGTCAACAACACCATCAGGAAAAACTGGGTGGTCTCTATATAAATAGCCGGTGCATTGTGATCAAATAATGGTGCCAGGTTCAGGATCAGTACAAACGTCATGAGCCATGGCAGCGCTTTTACATATTTGAAGTCAAACTCCTTGATAGCACTGAGCTTATTTAATTTCTTCAGACTACGGAAGTTGAAATTGACCCAGCCAAAGAAAACAATGCCAATGATCCACAACAAAGACCGCTTACTCCTGGTATTCCTGAAATAATAACTGGCCAGCTGCTGCTCTGCATTCACAGATTTTTTAAACCCACCCGGAGGAGGTTTGCGTCCCTTCTCACTAACAGGTTGCCACAGGTAAAGGCGTTCTTTGGTAAACGCACGGCCACCGGCTGTTTTCAGGGCGTCTTCCGTTTGGTACCCCAATTCTTCGATGGTGATAGCATCGGTAGAAACCTTTGCTTTCAGATCATTGAGAATGGCGGTATTAGTACGCACCAGGCTATCTGCTCTTCTGAACTTAGCACGCAGGGTTTGCAGTTGTGGCATGAAGGTGGCCCTTAGCACAGAGTCTTTGAACAGGCCTCGCATCAGGGTATCCTTGCGGAGATCCCGTATTTCCTTTCTTACATCATCCAGTTTCTGGTCATAACCATTCAGCACCTTCCCGGTTTCGCCCATCGTGTTTCCCAGTTCTTCCAATAATGACTGGTACATCTGGAGGTTCCGGATATTGAGGCTCCTGTCACCACCGGAGAAACGGTCTTTCAGAATTTCCAATATGGAATCGGCGTCTTTCAGATGGGACTGAATGTCCTGGAGATGGGTAAAGGAACTGGTGACAAGAGGTACTTTGTTCATGGTCTGAAAAACTTTTTCAAACCCGGCCAGGTAATCACTTCTTGTTGGTTGGTTATTGTCGCCGAATAAGGTGGTATCGGCTGCTCTTGGAGGTGCTTTTTGTGCCAGTACGTAACTACTGATCAGCGTAAGCAATAAAAGGAGGAGAATAGGTTTTTTCATATCAAGCGATAAATCATGGCGGAAATATATGCCAATTTTCGCTATAAAAAAGGGGGCTTATCGCCCCCCTTCCTGGTATAGTGTGTTGAATAATAACTTGAATGTACCATGTGATTGCCCCCTGAATGTAACTTCCGGTCCATAGGCATAAAACATTCCCTTGCCGACTGGTGCGCAAAAGGCTGCTACACCGTCTTTTAGGTAACGCTGCCCCCAGGCCCAACCACTGTGTAACGGTGTATCTGTTGTAAACCAGGCTATGGGTTTTACATCTTTTGCACCTGCGTCTATTTTAAATACAGGACTGTTATCGAAATTAATATCCCCACTGGCCGGCATACCCCATGCCGGTAATAGGGTGCTATCGAAGCTCGCAGTCAGAATACTACCCGGTATAAAGTACTTCGTACCTGGTAATGGCTTCCCATTTTCTACCAGTGCGTTGTGCACCGGCAAGCCTAAATGATAAGCAAGGTTGGTGCTGGTACCAATGGTAACAATATTACCACCCGCTTCTAAAAAAGCTTTCAACCGGGGAATGGAAGTATCTTTGGTAATCCTGCCCAGCATACCCCTGTATTGTTCAGGAATTTCGTCTGGGGCGGGTGCTTTCTGTGAAAAACCATAACGGTTCGGCTCCTCTCCTGATACAGGCGGGATAGCTCTTGTTACGAAAACAATAACATCATAGTCCTTTTTCAGATCACCCTTGTCTATATCTTTTGCATAGATCACCTTGAATGGGAAATGATATTGTTCCAATAACCATCTTACCCAACCGGAAGGAATGGAACCACCGTAGCTATCCCACAATCCAATGCGTGCTGGTTTTACCTTTTCAAGGTCTGCAGGTCTTTTACTAACAGGTTGTACATGCACCGCTACATCATTTAGTGACTTCACATAGAAATCTCCTGTCTTTGTTCTGTATACCTCCACGCCTGTATTCAATAACTTATTCACTACTGCGAATACATCATTCTGCTTTCCACTTAATAAATACCCTCCTTTACTTGCCGGTACTTTTACTGCTTTTACTTCCTGCAACTCACCATATGGCACCTGTACAAACGGACCGCTAAAATCATTCAATATCCTGTCAAACTGTACGCCCATCTGGTATGCCAACGTCCACCCTGCAGCATCATAAGGATGAATAGGAGGACCACCAGGATATTGAAAATCATTCGGGTGATCCTGTGGTTCAAACATATCCAGTACATGCGGACGAAATGCCTGGTTCGTACGAACAATATAAGACCCGGCAGGATACTGCTTCCCTTCTATCGTAAATGGAGCATTCGCTTTCTGCACACTAATACCAGTTTTGATCAGTGCATTGATGAACTTCACAGCAGTCGGAAAATCTGCCTGATCCGCCGCTATAATATACCCCCTTGGATCGCGGGTGGCAGGGTTCTTATACACCGCATCGTAGTAAGACATCGGAATATTATTCCCACGCCTCATCCAGCCGTAAGGATCACTGCCATCATCTTTCGTCGTATCATTCTTATCTTTTTTATAAGCAGCAGTAATCGCATTCGCACCTTTTGGAGACAAAGTCCAGCTATCCCTGTTACCCCGATCTATCGCATGCTGCCCCATCTTGTAAATGTTGTACAACACTTCATCCCGCTGTCTCGCAGCATAATCCAGTACTGAATAGTTCAGGGATACTGAATAATCGATAGACTGGCGGAAGTGCCATACATCCTGTGGCAATACAGGATTTGGGGTAGCTCCATTCGGAATTAATCGCTGTGGTACCACAGGTATTTTTTCAGGTGTCGGGTTCCCGATTATCTCAGTAAGTAACCCAATCATATTGTGAAACTGCGTAGTGGTACGTAATCCACCATTATACCAGGTGGAAAAACTGGAACCATTCAACCGGGTATACCCCGGTTTATCTTCCGCATTCAGGCGATTGTACATCGCAGCACCCAATGCATCGATACCCGTAATCATCAAAGGATCGAACACATAGTTGAACGGATCGCGGTATGGAGGCCCAGCTAATACTGAGCCTTCCGGACCGCGTTGGTGATGATTATACATGATCTGGGGCATCCATTCTAAAAACAGTTGCTTACCCATATTTACACTTTCGCTCATGTTCATCATGTAGAAGTCACGGTTATTGTCGTGACCGATGTACTTTTGATACAATACCGGCACCTGGTCTGTAGTACGCTTCAGCGTGTCAGCATTACGCATATACCAGTTAGCCACCAGCTCCTGTCCATCCGGGTTAGCATGCGTCATCAATACAATCACATTGTCAAGAATGCGCTTTGTTTCATCGTCATTTCTGCTGATGAGTTGATACGCAGTTTCGATCAACTGATGAGAACCTACTACTTCAGTTGCATGCAATCCACCATCTATCCATACCACAGCTTTGCCGGTAGCTGCCATCGCTCTTGCCTGCACTTCACTAATCCCTTCGGCACGTGCCAGCTGCTGCGAAATCTTTTTATACTTTTCTAATTGCTGGATGTTTTCCGGCGAAGAAATGATCAGCATATACTGATGCCTGCCTTCTTCCGTAAGACCTATATCCACCAGTTTTACACGGGGACTACCTGCCAGCTTCTGAAAGTATGCGGCAGTCTGTGTATAATTCGCCAGCTTGTAATCATCTCCCATATTGAAACCAAAATGTTCTTTGGGAGAGGGTACGGTTTGCCCATACAAGGTAGTGGCGCAACATAATATAATGACGGACAATAACTGTTTCATACACCTGTTTTATTTCTTCCTGTAATCCAGTGCAGGTGCTCTATCGCCCAGCATGGCTTCGTACTTGAAATCTTTTCCCCTGCGCTGTTTCAGTTCAGCCTGTGCAGCAGTAACTGCCGCAGGATCATTGAACAGGTCATAGGCTGTGAGTGCAATGGTTTTGGCTGCAACCATCATCCCTTTTGCACCTATGCTGGAACCCGCAGCAGCTACGTTCTGCCAGCTATGACCACCGGAACCCGCTACAAAGGTAGCTGCACTCATACCTGCTGTAGGCGTCACCCAGCTCACATCTGCTACGTCCGAAGAACCAATGCCTCCTTCTTTTACAATCGTGAATGGCTGTACCTTCATAGAAGCACTATCCATATCAGGAATGTTTTTCTGATCGATAAAGGAAGATTGAATCTTCTTACCAAATTCCTTTTCTTCCGCCGTATATTTGAATCCACCTACCAGGTGCAGGTTCTTATCCATCATGTGCGACAGCGTTTCATTCGGCATCATGTTATACACACCGCCGATTATTTCATACTTCATGGTAGTACCCGTTCCTAACGCGGCTCCTTCTGCACATTTCACCAGTCTTTCCCAGGTATCTTTTACTACCTGCATATCCGGATGACGTACGTAGTAGTATACTTCTGCAAAAGCAGGTACTACATTCGGGGCATCGCCACCTTTGGTGATCACATAGTGAATGCGGGTATCCTGCTGCACATGCTCACGCATCATGTTCACCATGTAATCCATGGCTTCTACCCCATCCAGCGCAGATCTGCCTTTCTCAGGTGCTCCTGCAGCATGAGAAGCAATACCATAGAAACGGAACTTTGCATTCTTATTCGCTAACCAGGGTGCCAGACCAGCAGAATTTTCATTGCCCGGATGCCAGTGTAATACTGCACTTACATCATCAAACAAACCTGCCCTTACCATATACACCTTACCTGAGCCGCCTTCTTCTGCAGGACAACCATATACTCTTAAGGTACCTTTGCCACCACTTGCTTTCATCCAGTCTTTCACAGCTACTGCCGCTGCTACTGATGCTGTTCCAAACAGGTTATGTCCACAACCATGGCCTGCACCTTCTGGTACTATGGCCTTCTTTTCAGGGCCGGCTTCCTGCGATAATCCCGGCAATGCATCAAACTCGGCAAGAATCCCAATCACAGGTTCACCACTACCGTAAGTAGCCACAAAGGCAGTTGGAATACCTGCAATACCTGCTTTCACGGTAAATCCTTCCTGTGTTAATTTTTCTTGTAACAAAGCAGAACTCTTCACTTCCTGGTAACCTACTTCTGCAAAGCCCCATATCTTTTGCTCTATCGTTGTATAAGCGGGTGCCTGCGCATCCAATGCTGCAATGATTGCCGTTTTATCTTTATTTGCTTTCTGTGCATAGACAAATGCCGGTGCACAACAAAGCAGGGACAATATTACTTTCTTCATTATTTATATAATTGGTTGAATAGTAATTTAAAGGTGCTGTGCGATTGTCCACGAAAAGTAATCTCCGGACCAAAGGCATACAATTTACCACTACCTACAGGTGCTACAAATGCAGCCACACCATCTTTCAGGTAACGTTGTCCCCATGCCCATCCGCTGTGCAAAGGAGTAGCTGTAGAATACCACATTAGCTTCTTCACATCACCACTGATGTTGAACACCGGACTACGATCAAAGTACACATCTGTCTTTGCATGCATACCTGCATTTTCTGCAGCTGTCGTATCTACATCTGCAATCAGTAAGCTGCCCGGTATGTATAGTTTACCACCTGTCAATGTCTTATTTGTTTTAGGATCGATGAGTGCATTTTTCACTGGCAGTTTTAAATGATATGCCAGATTCGTACTGGTACCAATGGTAACAATACTGCCACCTGCTTCCAGGAATTTCTTCAGCTGAGGTACTGAAGTATCTGCTGTGATACGGCCTAACCATGGCTTGAATTCAGCAGATAATTCTTCCGGCTTCGGCAGTTTGCCAAACCAGTAACTATCTCTTTTAGGCTTGCCTGTATCAGGAATAGCGCCAGTAGCAAATAAGATGATATCATACTTCTTACGCAGATCCCCCTTGTCAATTTCCTGTGAATAAACCATGGTATACCTGTAATGGTATTGCTCCATCAACCATTGCATCCAGCCTGCAGGAATAGAACCACCATAGGTATTCCAGATTGCAATGCGTGCAGGAGATACAGGTTTTAAACCTGCTGGTACAGCATCAGCAGCTGTCACCGTTATGCCCAGTTCTGTAGTTGCTTTAGTTAATATCTCTGTTGATTTTGAAGAAACAGGTACGAAGAACACACCCGAAGATACACGGGATACTTTTATCCCTGCGTTCAACAGATCATTCACTGCAATGAATACGTTATTGCCGGACGGGTTCAGGTAATATCCTTTCTTCACAACAGGCAATGTTCTTGTGGCTGGCGATTCTATCTGTCCATAAGGCAACTGTGCCAATGGCGCATTAAATCCATCCAGTATTCTATCAAATTGTACCCCCATCTGGAAAGCCAGTGTCCAACCCGCTGCATCATATGGCCTGATAGGAGGCCCACCCGGATACTGAAAATCATTTGGATGATCCTGTGGCTCAAACATATCCAGCACATGCGGACGAAAAGCCTGTGCCGCTTTGACCACATAAGACCCCGCAGGATACTTTTTACCTGCAATAGTAAAATCAGCAGTAGCTTTATGAATAGTCACACCCGCACGACTCAGTGCATTGATGAACTTCACCGCTGTTGGAAAATCTTCCTGATCTGCAGGAATCACATATGCTCTCGCGTCCCTGTAAGCAGGATTTTTAAACCAGGTAGCAAAATAGGTGTTGGCAATCGTATCTTCTTTTCCCAATGACAAGTCGCCACTGCTCTCCTCTTTCTTAGCCGTATCCTTTTTGGATGCAGCCATCCTGATACTATCTACAAATCGTGGATAAAATGTCCAGTGATCTTCACTTCCCCTGTCAATGGCATTCTTACCCATGTGATAGATATTATACAATAGCGTACTCCTATACTTTGCTGCATAATCCAATACCGCATAGTTCAGCGAAACAGAATAATCTATTGACTGGCGAAAATGCCATTCCTGCGGTACTACCGGGTTAGGTGTCGCACCATTTGGAATGAGTCTGTCTGGCGCCAATGGCACCGTCTCTGGCGTGGGACCACCAATAATTTCGGTCAACAACCCAATCATGTTATGAAAGTAAGGCGCTGTACGCAAGCCCCCATTCCACCATGTGGAAAACTGGGAACCCGCACGCTGTGTGTAACCTGGTTTATTCTCTGCATTCAAACGGTTATTCATAGCCGCACCCACCGCATCAATACTTGTCACAATCAGCGGGTCAAATACATAGTTGAAAGGATCACGATAAGGAGGCCCTGCCAATACAGAACCCGCCGGCCCACGCTGGTGATGGTTGTACATAATCTGCGGAATCCACTCTACAAACAGTTGCCTGCCGATGTTCTGGCTTTCTTTCATATTCATCATATAAAAGTCGCGGTTGTTATCATGGCCTACATACTTCTCATACAACCTTGGAATGTTCATAGCCCTCTTCTTTGGATCTTCCGTACGCATATACCAGTTGGCTACCAGCTCCTGTCCATCAGGGTTCGCATGTGTAAAGAGGATGATTACATTTTGCAGGATGTTCATAGTTTCCTCATCCGTACGCGATACTAACTGATACATGCTTTCAATGAGCTGATGCGAACCTACTACCTCTGTTGCGTGTAATCCGCCATCTATCCACACCACCGCCTTACCGGTTGCCGCCAGTGCTTTGGCCTGGTCATCGGTTAGCCCCTCTGCATGAGCCAGTTGCTGCGAAATGGTTTTGTACTTTTCCAGTTGCTGAATGTTTTCAGGGGCAGATACAATGAGCATGTACTGATGCCTGCCTTCTTCGGTTAAACCAATGTCTACCAGTTTTGTTCTGCTGCTGGTTGCCAGCTTTTTGAAATAAGCTTCCGTTTGTGTGTAGTTGGCCAGTTGGTAATCATCTCCGATGTTGAAACCAAAATGCTCTTTGGGAGAAGGGATTTGCTGTTGTGCCCATGCCGTGGTTGTCGATAGCATGAGCACCATCAGCATGCCGTAGAATGTTCTAGTCATAAGCCTTGTTATTTTGCTATACCGGCTTCCGCCAATAAGATCAATAGTGCCTGCTGGATGCCCTTATATCCTTTATCATTCACCCACCATTCAGGCAGCGCATGTGCATTGCCACCTACACCACCCGAACCAATGGTAATAGCGGGTACGCCTTTGGATATAGGAATATTGGAATTGGTGGAACCTACCCGCAGTGAAGGAGTTCCTTCCATATAAGTTACGACTGCCATCATGTGCTGTATCAACAATTGTGTGGTATCACCTACACCAGATGGACGATCGCCGATCAGTTTCATATCAACCGTGAGATCAGCGCCTGACTTTTTCATTTTATTTTCTTCAGCGAGCGCGCGGGCTACTGCCGCGTGCAACAATTTATCACAGTTATCCACACGCTCCGGGCTTTCTGATCGCATATCCACTTCCATCCACGATTCAAATGGAATAGAGTTTACTGAGGTACCACCACCAATCACACCTACATTGTAAGTGAGTCGTAAGCCCGGTGCCTGTGTGAGCGAATCAGCAGCTACACACCAGTAAGCAATCGCACGGCCCAGTGCATTATGCGGGTTACCCAGGCCAAAGGAACCGGAAGAATGTCCACCCGGACCTTTGAAGGTGATGCGATAACGATGGGAGCCTAACCCCCTGTGTGTAATTGTTTCACTATTCCAGCCGTCAATTGCAATGTAACTGTCTATCCTGCCGGGGCCTTTATCGCTGAACAGGTTCTTTACACCTCTCAGATCCCCCTGCCCTTCTTCGCCAACAGTGCCAATAAAGAGTACATTGGCATTGGTTTCAATACCTGTTTTCTCCATAGCAGTGAGTACGGTCAATACCACTGATAATGCTCGTGTATCATCTGCTATACCGGGTGCAGCAAGGGTATCACCCCTGTGTTGGACTTTGGTATCCGTACCTTCAGGAAATACCGTGTCCATATGTCCTTCGAGTACTACCGTCTTCTTACCATCTTTCCCTTTGCGCAGCGCAATTACATTCCCTATATTATCTGTCCATACACTATCAGCACCAGCTGCTTTCAGCATAGTTGCATATTGCCTGGCCCGCACTTCCTCTTTGTAGGGAGGTGCAGGTATTTCGGTCAGTAAAATGTGATTGGCTTCCGTCTGCGGTTCCATCTCCACAATCGCCTGAAAGGCTTTTTTCACCGCTGGTTTCTCTGCAAGCGATTTGATTTCGGTTACGTACTTTTTGTCTGCCACGCCCTTACGATCCTGCGCATATAGACCCATCACTGTATGCAACAGTGCAGCTGTCAATATTATTTTTTTCATTCCTTACTGGTTTTTAAATCTTACGCCAACCCGACAGTCTCCCGGTTCGCCACGGGATTCATCACAGATATTATTGTAGAAGGTGACAATCCGCCTGCCATCAGACAGGTTCAAAATGAATTTAAAAAGAAAATAATCGTTGACAGCCACTGCACTAAGGTCAACATTATTTAGTGCAGCTAATTCCGCTGCTGTGAAGATATAAGTTTTTGGGAACTCTGTGACAGTTTCGTATAAATGGTCATTCGTTCCTACAATACTGGGCAGCGGAAACTGTGCTATATTGGTATATTGGTTACCCGGTGAGGAGATCACTAATGGATAAGCGGGCACACTGCTCTCTGCTTTGTTGTAACTATTGTATACTTCTATTGAAGTCACCGTAGCTTTGTTAAATCCCGCCCATTCCAAAGTAAATGAAAATTGCTGCGATGCCAGGTTAGCATCCTTTTTATTGAAGAAAACTACCTTCCCAGCCTGCCTTGTAGGCAATGCAGATTTGGTGGTATCTATCGTTACAATCGGTACCGCAGTATATTGATAATCTTCCCACTCATAATGTGCTTTTTTACAGGCACATATCATTAGTATTAAAAGAACGGATATTGGCTTCATAAATAATAATTTGGTTGATAAGTATCTTATTTATCCCAGAACACCGGCGTAATTTGCTGTGCCACCTGCAGGCTGCTCACATCATCCCCCAGACTGGTGTTGGCACTCAGCTCTGTCTGTGAATAATACAGGCGCAGCGGGAAAGTATTGAGTGGCGACAATGGCGTGCGCAATACAGGTAATGCTGTTCTGCGGTAATCATTATATGTCTCCATGCCATTGCCATAAGTCGCGATGTATTTTTGTGTCATTACCAGCGAAAGTTTACCGGCATCATCTGCTGCATCGTAAGCAGCTAATTGCTTATTCACAAAACCAGTGATGGTTGCAGTTGACATCGTCACACCTCCTCTTGTAGAACTGAATGTACTTACACTATTCAGATGAGCCGTAATTCCATCTGCAAAATTTTGCCGGGCATCATCCCCTGTTCCCAATGTCAGTGCAGCTTCTGCACGAATAAACTTCACCATCGCATTTGTAATCAGTGGTATGATACCTGATCCTGTTCCATCTGTAGAAGCCACTACCTTTACACTACCTGTGGCATCTGTATTGGTCAGGTACAGGTTCGTAGCCGGAAGATTATTGATAGGCGTCGCATCATACAAACCACCAGCCGGGTAAATCCCAAATGTGGAACGACGATTCAAATCCGCAGGAGCCGCTGTGCCATCACCAGGATTACGACCGTAATAACCATTGCTGTTTGTAGAGTTATTCAGCCCCGCTGTTGCATTTTGTCTGAAGATAAAATAACGCAACCTTGGATCATCATTATTAAACAGCAGATCGATAAACGCCTGATTCATATAGAACGTCTTGCTGGATTGATACTCTGAACGGTGCCATGGATGCCTGTTGTTCGGATTCTGCAAAGGACCGAACTTGAAAGTATAATCCAGGGTATTGCTATTGATCAGAGTAGAATCAGTCACCAGTGCCTTGATAGCAGTAGCAGAACGGGTCGCATCCACCAATCTGATCTGGTTGTACAATTTCAATTGCAGTGAGTGCGCCATCGCCAGCCAGGAAGTCTTGGTACCACTGTACATCATATCAGCAGATGCTGGTACCAATGTGGTAGTGGTGACTTTATTCGCATCCGCAATTGCATCCTGGATCAACGTAAGTACACTTTCATAAATATCTGCACCCTTATCAAATGCAGGACTTACATTGGTTTGTCCATTCTCTGCTTCAGTGTAAGGAATATCTCCCCACATATCTACCATCAGGCTCACCAGGTAAGCTTTCTCCAGTTTCGCAATGGCCACATATCCCCAGTCATTTTCCGCCGTACCACTACTGATAATGGCTTCCAGGTCATTCAGCGTCTGACTGTAAAATCCATCCCATGGCTCATCAAAGCTGGTACCCTGTTGTTGATACCGACCCAGGTCTGAAGAGAAAACAGTATGTTGTATAAAAGTTTCCGTGCCACTGTTCAACTCATACATGTTGGCAGCCATCGATACTTCGGTAGACGGCAGCAACAGGGAGCGCTGTGCAGTTGTCGGGTTGTTCGGGTCTGTATTGATATCTACAAACTTCTTACAGGAACAAAGTCCCGCTATGAGAAAAGTATATAAAAGTGTTTTTGACTGCATAATCATACAATTAGAATGAGCACCTTAAATTGACACCAAATCTTTTGGTAGTAGGTACAGACAGGTTATCATAACCCTGTGAATTACCTACACCCAAAGAACTTACCTCAGGATCGAAATTGCTGTATTTAGGGAAGTTCGGCGCATTGTACCACAGGTTACGACCTGTTACTGAAATGCTGGCAGATCCAAAGGGAGTTTTACCCAGGAAACTCTTTGGCAGTTCATATGCCAACCCAACTTCTCTTAACCTGAACACAGTCGCGTCAAAGATGGAGCCTTCCATCACACCACCGGGCCCCATACCGCCGTTGAAAAAGTGGTCTTCATAAGACATAGCCACATTGTTTTTGATCTTATTCCCATTTTCATCCAGCAAGGGTTTCAGGGTATTTGCATCGCCCAGCACACCTGGCGATACAATCTGGAATTCACGCTTCTCTGTATCACGGGTCACACCACGCGACATCATCTGGCCCACGGTATTGGAATACATCTGCCCACCCTGTTTCCAGTCGAATTGTATATTCAATGAAAAGTTTCTGAAGCGGAAGGTATTCGTAATGCCAACTATAAAATCAGGATTAGGATTCCCAATGGCTTTCAGTGAACCAGATACCAGTGGCTTACCCGTACTGGGATCTATCAGGATGTTCCCTTCATCATCACGTGCATAGGCCGTACCCTGAATCAAACCATAAGGACTACCTACAATGTGCACGCTGCTGGTACCATTCGTGCCACCATAACTAAATTTCTCATAGCCACCCAGGTTCTTGATCATGTTCCTGTTCCGGGTAAAGTTGGCATTGATATCCCAGTTAAAACCGTTCTTCTTCTGTATCGGCGATGCATTGAAACCAATCTCTACCCCTTTGTTAGTCGCCTCACCCAGGTTCAGGATCTGCGTGGTATAACCTGAAGAAGGCGCTGCTGTTACTTCAAAGATCTGCGAAGTACTACGCTTGTTGTAGAAAGTGAAATCAATACCAACCCGGTTGTCGAAGAATTGTAACTCTGTACCAAGTTCCAGTTCGGTAATAAACTCTGGTTTCAGGTTGGCATTTGTGAGTAGGTTGGACTGTGTCACGATATTATAAGTACTACCACCGGCAGGTGTAAATGGCAGGCCAACATTGGATGGTGTAGACGCCCCACCCAGGATGGCATTGATCTGGTAGAAGGCGGCCGTCTGATAAGGCGATGCTTCATTACCTACGCGGGTATAACCAGCTCTTACCTTACCAAAGTTCAACACATCTTTGGGCAACTGAAAGGCTTCTGTGAACACCAGTGATCCATTCACACCACCATAAAAATAACTACGGTTATTAGCAGGCAATGTCGACGAAATATCATTACGGCCTACGAGGTTCAGAGATAAATAATTCTTATAGTCAAAGGTGATATCCGTGAAGAAGGCATAATACCTTTGCTTCAGCAGGTTCCTGTTATTGGTAAGTTGTACACCGGTGATGGAACTTGTATTGTTAATATCATGCAGGTCTGCTACAATGATATTATCCCCATAAAATGCTTTCCTGTCTGTAAAGCGTTGGTTCACATTGTTACCTAAAATGGCGCGTACAGATATATCGGATGTTACAGCGTGCGTGGCTGTTAATAACAAGGTATTATCCAGTTCCTGCCTGTAAATATTGTCGGTGGTGATGCTACCTGCGGAGTAAGAAGAAGAACCTTTACCTCTCACGCTCATTCTACGATCGGTATAGGCGTTGAAACCGATTGTATTTTGAACATTGAGCCAGGTGAAGGGATCGAAACCAACAATCAGGTTACCATAATACCTGTCCACATCACTGGTATTCGGACTGTGTTTTACAGACCAGTAAGGGTTGTCAACACCTGTATAATCATACACGTTACTACCATCAATAGGGTTTTCATAGGGATAGTTGGTAAGGTCATAGCTGGTAGGCACATACATCAGTGTAGACATGATAGAACCTGTGAGTCCCCCTACTGGCGGGGTCTTCTGCCGGGTTGTCACGTAGTTGATGGAGCCACTGGCATAGAATTTATTTTCAAGTTTGATATTACCACCAATATTCACAGAGGTACGTTTTATTTCGTTTTCAGGAACTACACCTTTGTTATCTGTGTTGGAAAAACCCGCGGTAAAGTTGCCTCTTTCTGTACCTGACGAAATGGAGATCGCATTTTCAAATACATTACCGGTACGGAAAAAGTTCTTTGCATTTTGTTTGGCATAAGAACGGTAAGGCACCTGTATGGGGGTGGTACCATCTGATTCATAAAACTCAGGAAATACCGCAGACGAAAATTGCCTGGTCAGCTGATGCGGAATAGTGGAGCGGGTAGGCAACATACTTTCTACACCTTCAAAAGGTTGTCCCCAGGAGGCATATACACCCTGGCGATAATCATTGTTAGTACCCTGGCCATATTTTGTTTGATATTCAGGAAGGCCTGCTACCTGTTCAAAAGAATAACCGGCATTATAAGTGATCTCTGTGCCTTTGCGCGTTTTCTTTTTACCTGCTTTTGTGGTGATGATGATGGCACCATTCGCTGCTCTTGACCCATATAATGCCGCAGCAGCTGCACCTTTCAGCACCGTCATGCTTTGAATATTATTAGGATCAAGATCAAAAGCACGGTTGGTCACTCCCACACCTCCTACGGTAGATGCACCTACGTTTGCAAACGTACTGTTATCAAAAGGTACCCCATCTACAACAAAGAGCGGCTGGTTGTTTCCATTCAGCGAAGAGTTACCACGAATAGTGATATTGGTACCACCGCCAGCTACACCACCTGCAGACTGGATATTTACACCAGCTACCTTACCTTGTAAGGCACGCACCGGATCAGGTTCTGATTTCTGAGCTAACTTATCGGACGAGACCGTGCTCACCGAATACCCCAGACTGTTCTTCTGGCGGGCGATACCAGCTGCTGTTACCACTACATCATGCAATTGTTTTACAGCTGCTTTCAGTTGAATGAGGGCTGCATTTCCCACTGGTATTTCCATCACATGATAGCCGATAGCAGTGACTACCAGTGTGGCGCCGGATTTTACTTTCAATGTGAAAGAGCCATCGCCGCCGGAAGTGACGCCATTGTTGGTTCCTTTTTCCACAATCGTAGTGCCGGGAAAAGGTTCGCCGTTTTCACTCAATACTTTTCCCCTGATGACGGTATCTGCTGGCGGAACGGTAATAACATTTTGTTCACTGTAATCTTTTAAAATAATGAAACCGTCATTCACAATATATTTTATATCCAGCTGACCTAATACTTTATTGAGCACACTTCCCAATTCCTCATCCTTTGCCCGGGCACTTATTTTCGTATCCATGGCAATGTGATTGGAGCTGTACACAAATTTTACATCAGCTTTGTTTTTGATCTGGCTGAGTACATTCCGCAGACTAACATCATCTGCCTGTAGCGAGATCTTTTTGTTTAGAATACTCTGGGCATGGACCATCTTCCCACAGAGACAGACAAGCAGCGCCATCCGCAGGCCTTTGGTAATAAAAGCTTTTACACTCATAGACGAATTACTTTGTAGATTTCTGGTTGATTAAGGCAAAGCATTCCCTGACCACGTTTGCGCGTAGTGCATGCAGGGGCATCATTCTTTATTAACAGGGAATTACATCCTGTACTGTTGCAATTGTAGTGCAGCTACTGTCATAGGCAATTATTTTTTTGTGTGATCCTTCCTATATTCATGACGACTTATTTTTTTGGTTGCATTATTACGGTCTTCCCTTTGATTGTCACTTCCAGGTTGAGTGCCTGGCTAATCATCTCCATCGTAGTGCTTAAAGACTGGTCTGTTAAATCTGCTGTGAACAGGCTGTTGGCAATAGCAGTGTCGCCGGTTTGAATATCTATTTCAAATTTCTTTTCGATGCGTTGAATCACATCTTCCATACTGGCATCATTAAATGCCATGTCGTATTCTGTCCCTTTGGTAAATTCATGTACGGCTTCCCTGGTGGCGTGACCTTTCGTCACAGTGGCTTGTTTTTCTGAATACACGGCGTTTTCATGTTCATGCAATATGCTCTTGCCATTGAGGGATACGGCACCGGTGAGTACTGAAATCGCGACCACCTCCCCGGTTTTCTTTATATTAAAACTTGTTCCTAATACGCTGGTAGTAAGAGATCCACAATAAATGAGGAATGGATGATGCACATCTTTCGCTACCTCAAACAAGGCTTCACCATCTAATGTTACCGCTCTTTCCCGACCGCCAAATTTAACAGGGAATACCAGTTTGCTTTCCCCCTTCAGCCACACGATGGTACCGTCAGATAAAATCTGTTTTGTAATCTTTCCTTCTACGCTGGTGGCATAAGTTTTACGGTGCGGCGCTACCAGGTTGAGCAACACATTCCTGCATAAAAACCCGGCTACAATGAGTACCACTATAGTTGCAGCTATTTTTAATAAACTGAATACAGGTCGCTTATGCGCAATACGATGCTGCAACTTCCGGAATGTCGCATCCTTTGATGCCTGCAACTCTTCAGGAGACAAACTGTCGAATGCCGTTTTATCTTCCATGGCATCCAGCCATGCTTCCAGCTGCTCATTTGGCTGGCCATCGGTATACTGATCGAGAATATGTTTGAAATCCTTACTATTCATCAAGCCTGTTTTCTATATAGTAAGTAAACTGAGAAAGGGCAAACACCCAATGACAATCAAAAAAAAATTTAAAACAGCCAGAAATATTCCCTGAAGGCAATACGCAGGTGCTTCAGTGCCCTTGTCAGGTGGTTTTCCACAGTCTTGTGCGAAATGTTCAAAGCAGTGGCAATGTCCTGTATAGATCGATGCTCATTCCTGCTCATGCGGTATACCTGCTGGCATTTTTCAGGGAGGCGCGATACTTCCTTCTCTACGGCATTGACCAGGTCCGCATATGCCATATACTGTTCATTACTATGATCGGCATCCACAAATTGGGCATAACTGCTGGCATAGGCCCTCCGCACTTTGTCCGCCTTCATATAGTTAAATAACTGGTACTTCACCGCCGTGAATAAATAGGCGTTTAGCGAATGGGTGAGCGATAACTCCCCCCGGCGATTCCAGAGGGAAAAAAATACTTCCTGGATGATTTCTTCTGTAATTTCCTTAGACTTCAACCTGTTGTACACATAAGCAAATAACCGGGGCCAGTATTCATTGTAAATAGCCTCATAAGCCCCCTTATCGCCATTTATTAATAAGGCAATACTATCAGTCGCACTGTATGTATTTATTTTTTTAATAATATTGACGATTTTGGCTGAGAGAAGTGGTTGATACTATAAACAAACAAAAAAAATTCAATAATTCATAGCTATTTATCTAATTTTTTACATTTCTGTAAATAAAAAAGCCACTTTTACCCTTCGGCAAAAGTGGCTTTCTAACAAATTGCTGCTGCTAAAAGTCTACTTTAGCAAAACAGATATAACTTCTGTATACACATGGTACCAGCACCGTCCTTCCACTGATCTGCTTACCATACCTTGGCATCCAGGTAAAGCCTTTATCCAGGTTTCTCAGCGTAGGTTTGGTTGAGGTAGTGCCATCCGGCTCAATGCCCTTATCTGTTACCATAAAATCTCTTCTGTTCAGTTCATTGTACAGGAATCGCAATTCACTGCCAATATTCACCATCAGGTAAGAAAGGTTTAAATCTGACCCGTCGTCGAACTGGCTCTTTTCGATAATGTTGCTCCACAGCAGGTTACCTTCGTCATCTATTGACAGCACGGCGATGTTGTCATAATGGTACCTGTTACCTACATTATAGTTATTATACCATGGGTTGTAATACCAGGGAGAATAAGGAGAATAATAGTATGGAGTATACATACCATAAGGACCATACATATAGTTCCACCTGTTCCATGGCTGGTTGTTCCTGGAGGAAGTATAGAAAGATTCCGCGGTCAGAATGAATCCACCATTTTTGGTGTTGATGATCTTCCTGATAAAGTAATCGTTGAAAGCAGCATTAGTAGAAGATTCTCCTTTAGCCCTGCTTTTCACCTCAGGTGTAAATACTACCTCTTTTTCATACAGCAGGGTCTTGGCAGCATAGTCGTATTTGCTTACATACAAGCCTTCCACATTGCCCCGTTTCTGCCTGTAATAGAAAGATGTGACCAATGCTTTGTGGGTGTTGTTGTCCAGCTTCATCTTCACCTCATCCAGCAGGGTCGTTTTCAGTTCCATCGGCACAGTTTCAAAACTATCCACTGCTGCACGCTTGATCACCAGGCTGCCGCTTACAATATAATCCCGGTTATTCGTACGCTCCAGTTTATTGAAAATGAGGTCACCTTCATTCGTCAGGTTGAAGTTGCTGAGGAAACTCCGCTTTGACTCCATGGGCAGTGACAACCTGCTGTTGTTCATAAAATGGAAAGCACTGTCGTACAGGAAGGTGTAAAATACGTTGTCATTCTCCTTGTCCTGGTTGATCTTGTAGACCAGGATTTTGCTTTTGTCTTCAGAATATTCTACAGAATACACTTTGTTATTATCCTTGGCATAATAACCAATGCGGGTGGAATCGACCATTACCGGGGCGTCGTTAAACTTCCCCTCCCCGTTCATGGTAGCACAAAAGCTGTACACAGCGTCTTTACGCTGGAACTGGTATAACATATATACCTTGTCAGCATAATTGATAAAGTCGACACTGATTAGTTTTTTGGGAAGAAAGTCCAGCTTTACCCTGTCTTTGAGTTGCATAGCATTGTCGTACACAGACACTACATAATCGCCCCTGTCACTCTTATACACCAGAATATTGCCTGATACGCGACCGATAATTTCAAACTCGGTGCTTTTGTAATCATCCTTCTCTGGTTCCGTATAAGTGATCTTTTGAGCCATTACCGCCCCACTCAACAAAAACAGTAAAGCATAGAGATATAATATACGCATGCTGATTTATTTAAATTACTGCAGTTTTAGAATATAGATTTAACGGTAAATCACTGGAATTCATTGTATCCCTGCGTACCGGTTACACTAAAATAAGGAATTACGGATTACCAACACCAAAACCATTATTAACGGCTCCCCGGCACCTAAATTGATATAAATAAACAGTAATTTTGAGCTTAATTATGGACACGGTCTTAATTACAGGTGGTACGGGGCTGGTAGGCCGCGCACTCACCAGGTTGCTTACAGAAGTTGGATATAAAGTCATTATCCTGAGCAGAAAAACAGACCTCCCCGCAGAAAACGGGCTGGTTACCTATGCACATTGGGATGTACAACGCCAGACTATTGATGAAGCTGCCCTTTCCCAGGCAGACTACATCATTCACCTGGCAGGCGCCAACGTAGCTGATAAACGCTGGACAGCCGCCCGCAAAAAAGAGATCCTTGACAGCCGTACCCAAAGTACCGAGCTGCTTTTCAATGCCCTTTCCCGTACGGCCAATAAGGTTAAGAAATTCATCAGTGCCTCTGCTACCGGCTATTATGGCCCATATAAAGGTGGTGAACCCTTTACCGAAAATGATCCTCCCATCGACGATTACCTGAGCACTACCTGTGTAGCCTGGGAAAATGCCGTACTGAAAATGCAGTCCCTGCAGAAGAAAGTACTCATCTTCCGCACTGGTATCGCACTCAGCCCCGAAGGCGGCGCCCTGAAGGAATTCTATAAACCACTGAAATTCGGCTTTGCTACCATTCTTGGCAATGGGGAGCAGGTGGTGTCCTGGATTCATATCCATGACCTGGTCAGGCTATACCTGAGCGGCATTGTGAACCCTGACCTGGAAGGCATCTACAACGCGGTAGCCCCTAATCCGGTAAAACACAAGGAACTGGTAATGACGATGGCACAGGTGGCCCGGGGCAAGAGCTTTATCCCTGTATACGTACCTGCATTTGCCCTGAAACTGGCTTTAGGTGAAATGAGTATAGAGGTATTGAAAAGTGTGAATGTCTCTGCTGCTAAAATCAGTAATACGGGGTTCGTGTTCTCCTATCCTGATATCAGGAGTGCGATGGAAAATTTCTTTAAGCAGTAATAATCTTTATCATGGCAGCTGCTTTGAGCAGGCATTCTTCCCATTCCTGTTCAGCACTGGCATAATAAGTAATGGCAGATCCTGTCTGAAACGACAGGTATCTGTTGCCTGCATTGTACAAAATACTCCTGATCACTACGTTAAAATCAAAATCCCCATCCGGGGTAATATATCCTACAGCTCCGGAGTATAATCCTCTCCTGGATTGTTCATATTGCTCAATCAGCTCCAGTACCCGTTTTTTAGGCGCACCTGTCATAGAGCCCATGGGAAATGCCTGTTTAATTGGTTCGGTGAGTGGCAGAGAAGGATCAGGCATAGCCGTTACAGTGGAAATCATGTGGTGTACCTGCGCAAAAGAATAAATACCAAAGAGTTCTGCTACCTGCACCGTACCCTGTAGCGCAGTGTGCGAAAGGTCGTTGCGCACCAGGTCTACTACCATCACATTTTCAGCCCGCTCCTTGCTGTTGTGCAATAACTCCAGCCGGCGCTGTTTATCCTTCACTACATCGCCCTCCCTTTTAATGGTGCCTTTAATTGGCTGGGATATCAGCAAAGGACCTTTTTTCTGAAGAAAACGCTCAGGACTTGAGCATACCAGGAACTTATCGTCAAAGTGGTAATAAGCAGAAAATGGAGCGGGAGAAAGCTGGTTCAGACGCCTGAACAGTTCAAGGGGTTCAGCAGCTGTATCACGGATAAAGTTTTCACGACAGAAATTCACTTCATAACAATCTCCCCTGTGGATATGCTCCTGCAAACCACGAACGGCATGCAGGTATTGCGCACGATCTAAATGCGCTGAAATGGCTGTATTAGACACGGCTTTGGTCACAGTGCTGATCACTGTGTGCTGCACAGCAGTAAATATCGCTGCGGCTGCCTGCTGGTCCATGTTCCATCCTCCTATGCTTACTTCTTTTCCTTTCAGTAATAAAACAGTTTCCGGCCTGAAAAAGAACAGGTCGGGCAATTGTAAGCCATCGGCATTTCCGGAAGTCATTCCATGAAATACTTCGTTCTTGAGGTCATATCCCAGGTGGCCAAAGAGCCAGTCGGAATGCGTGTTGTAAAATTGCTGCAGTTGTGAAAAGGCAGTGCCGGCATTGCAATGGAGAGTAGCGATAGCGCCAGCAGCCAGAATGGCTTCATACCGGTTGTAAGCAGAAGAGTAATGATTGTTGTCTAAAAAACAACAGATGTTGCACTGGTTACCCCAATTCAACATCTGTTGCTTAAATAACGTTGGATCATTAACCGGGAAATGGTGAAATATCCTGATAATGCTGATTTTTAGTGCTTAAAAATCGTCGTCGTCATCGTCAAAGCCACCTCTGTCGTTAAACAGGCCCATGTCTTTGAATTCATCGTCGATGCCCAAGTCGTCATCGTCATCTACACTTTTCTTTCCAGGACGGCCACGTTTGCTCTTAGGTTTAGGCATGTCAAACTCTTCGAAGTCAGGATCGTAATCCTCATCTTCGGATTTTCCCCAATTATCATCATCATCGTCGTCCAGATCATCATCATCGTCTTCCAGGTCGTCATCATCGTCATCGTCAGATTTACGTTTTGATTTTGAGGCCGGCTTATCTGATTTTTTAGAAGCAGCAGACTTACGGGGAGTTTCCTCCTCATCCTCATCATCTTCGTCCTCCTCTTCCTTCTTGGGCTTACTAGCAGCTTTAGGCGTTGCTTTAGTAGTCTTTGGAGAACTCGTCTTTTTGGTCTCTTTTTCGTTATCAGATTTTGATTTCATAATAGGTTCACTTAAGTCTTTAGCGTATTACTTTAGCGTAAAGTTTTAACAGTTTTTTTGATTAGCCAAATTTTTTTTGCCGATTTTTTTTTGTAATTTTTTAGTATTTTACTGTGGCAGTATCTGATCCCTTCCAGGCCCGTTGGACACATATTTGACAGGAACTCCCAGGTAAGTTTCAACAGCTTTTACAAAGGTTTTCATCTCGGCAGGTAACTCGCTGAAGGTCTTGCTTTTCGCAGCAGTCTCATCGCTCCAGCCCTTATATTTTTCCCAGATTGGCGTTACATCCAGATCATTGATCTGGAAAGGCATCGCTTTCGTCTGTTTTCCATCTATTTCATATGCAGTACAGGCGTACACTTCTTCAAACACATCGAGTACGTCGCTCTTGGTCATCACCAGCTGGGTCACACCACTCAGCATGCAGGTATAGTTCAGTGCTACCAGGTCAATCCAGCCACAACGACGTGGACGGCCGGTAGTTGCACCAAATTCATTCCCTTCTTTACGCAGCTTTTCGCCTACAGCATCATGCAGTTCTGTAGGGAACGGACCGCTACCTACACGTGTGCAATATGCTTTGGTTACACCAATTACTTCTTTCACCCATGACGGCGCGATACCTAAACCGCTGCATACACCTGCGCTGATCGTGTTGGATGAAGTTACGAAAGGATATGTTCCAAAATCCACATCCAGCATACTTCCCTGTGCACCTTCTGCCAATACTTTTTTACCAGCTTTCAGGTGGTCATTCAGGAAATACTCACCATTTACTATGTTCATTCCCCTCAGGAATTCAACAGCCTGGAAGAATTCAGCTTCCCACTCAGCGATATCGTTTGCAATTTCAGCCCTTACTTCCGCAGCAAAGTCATAACCCGCCAG
Source organism: Chitinophaga sp. (assembly GCF_039596135.1). Taxonomy (GTDB): domain Bacteria; phylum Bacteroidota; class Bacteroidia; order Chitinophagales; family Chitinophagaceae; genus Chitinophaga. Next base: position 76,169 of record NZ_JBCNKH010000006.1, on the reverse strand, counting down.
CAGGTGCTCATGCTTTGCTTTCAGTTTGGCATATCGCTCCTGGAAGTCAGCACGCAGTACATCGCCTACTCTCAAACCGTTACGGCCTGTTTTATCCATATAGGCAGGTCCGATCCCTTTCAGGGTGGAACCGATTTTATCTGCTCCTTTAGACAATTCTGAAGCCTTATCCAGCGCTCTGTGACTAGGCACAATTACGTGCGTTCTCTCAGCGATAAACAGGTTAGCTTTCAGATCTACGCCCAGCGCAGTGATTTTATCACATTCCTTCTTGAAAGTTACAGGGTCCAATACTACCCCGTTTCCAATCAGGTTGATGATGTTTTTGTGAAACACGCCGGAGGGGATCGTGTGCAATACTACTTTTTGACCGTCGATATATAAGGTATGCCCCGCATTTGGACCACCCTGAAAGCGGGCAATGATATCATAATTGCCTGCGAAATAATCCACAATCTTTCCCTTGCCTTCGTCGCCCCACTGCAGGCCCAGCAAAACATCTACCATATGAATTGATATTGAATTTTAAAAAGAAGTGGCAAAATTACGGGGAAAATGGAATAATTACAATTATACCTCGTTGTCAAATGACAAAAAAAAGGGCCGCCAGCCGGCAACCCTTTAATATTTTACTCGTCTTCCAGCCGGTTTACTGACTGAATACCATCCAGCCTGCCCAGGCGCTGCAACAATTCATCCAGTTCCTCCTTATCATGCACAAACACTTTGATCAGCCCTTCGAACAGCCCTTCCCTGGATTCGATTGTCAACCCTGCAATGTTTATTTTTAATTCTCCGGAAATAATATTAGTAATCTTGTGGATCACCCCTACATCATCCATACCCACCAGGCGCAAGCCGGTGAGGAAGGAAATTTCCCTGTTTTTCACCCACTTGGTCTTCACTACCCTGTGGCCATAATTGGCCAGCAACTGGGCAGCATTCGGACAATTGGTACGGTGTATTTTCAATCCTTCACTGGCAGTGATGAACCCAAATACATCGTCGCCCGGAATGGGACGACAACAATTAGCCAGCTTGTAGGCGATCTTGTCAGAACTTTCGCCAAAGATAATCAGCTCCGCATCCTTCTTGGAAGGTAACTGGTGCCTGATGTGGTCTTCAGAAATGTGTTCCGGTGCCTTCACCGGTGCCGGCTTGGGTGGCTCCAGCTTATCACCCAATACATTGAATTGTTTCAATTCTTTCAGGTCAATATTCTTCACCGCAATCTGGTAATACAGGTCGAGTGGAGAAGGTTGCTTATAGAATTGTACCAGTTCATTAATATTATGTTGACTGGCAGGTATCTTCAGGTGATCCAGTTTCCGCTCCAGCACATCCTTACCATCCATAGCTACCTTACGCTTCTCTTCCTTCAGGGCGTCCTTAATTTTGGATTTAGCCTTGGCGGTAAGTACGTAATTCAGCCAGTCTTCAGAAGGCTTCTGCTTATTGGAGGTAATGATTTCCACCTGGTCCCCGCTGCGCAGTTTATGACTGATAGGTACCAGTTTATAATTCACCTTGGCGCCTATACATTTATTACCTACCGCACTGTGAATAGCGTAGGCAAAGTCCAGCGCCGTAGAGTTGACCGGCATGATCTTGAGATCCCCTTTGGGGGTATATACATAGATCTCTTCTGTGAACAGGTTGCTTTTGAAGTCGGCCAGGAAATCCAGGGTATTGGAATCAGGGTTATTCAGGATCTCACGAATCTGGGTGAACCACTGATCGAATTTGTTCTCAGTATCCTGCTTCTGGTTACTCCCCTCTTTGTAGCGCCAGTGAGCAGCTAACCCTTTTTCGGCGTAGTCGTTCATACGCTTGGTCCTGATCTGCACTTCCACCCATTTACCGGATGGCCCCATTACAGTTACGTGCAGGGCTTCGTATCCATTAGACTTAGGATTACTCAACCAGTCGCGGGTACGCTCAGGGCTGGGGTGGTAAAAGTCGGTAATGATGGAATACACCTTCCAGCAATCAGACTTTTCCTTGTCAATGGGAGAGTCCAGGATAATACGGATCGCAAAGAGGTCGTACACCTCCTCGAAAGTGATACCTTTCTTTTTGATCTTATTCCATATAGAATGAATGGATTTGGGTCTTCCGAATATTTCGAAATTCAATCCCTCTTCCTGGAGAACTTCTTTGATTGGTTTGATGAACTCGTTGATATAACGGGTACGCTCACGCTTGGTTTCCTTTAGTTTACGGGCAATGTCACGATAGGTCTGCTGTTCCGTATACTTCATAGAAAGGTCCTCCATCTCGGACTTGATATTATACAAGCCAAGGCGGTGAGCCAACGGAGAGTAAATAAAGACGGTTTCGGATGCGATTTTGAGCTGTTTTTCACGGCTCATGCTATCCAGGGTACGCATGTTGTGGAGGCGGTCTGCCAGCTTGATCAGGATAACACGGGGGTCATCTGCCAGGGTGAGCAGGATCTTCTTAAAGTTTTCCGCCTGTGCGGTACTGGTACTGGAATCGACCACGATCGATATTTTGGTGAGGCCGTCCACGATGTGAGCGATCTCAGGCCCAAAAGCCCGGTCTATATCTTCCAGCGTCACTTCTGTATCTTCTACAGTATCGTGCAGGAGTGCGCAGATAGCAGAGCGAACGCCCAAACCTATTTCATCCACACAGATCTGGGCTACAGCCAGGGGATGTAATATATAGGGCTCACCTGATTTACGGCGCATTTCCTTGTGAGCATCTGCTGCCATTTCGAAGGCAGTGCGAACCAGTTCGCGATCACCTTTCTTCAGGCGCGGTTTCAAAGCGCGTAACAAAGCACGGTAATGACGAACGATTTCTTTTTTCTCTTGTTCCTCGTCGAGGTTATATGTTTTGACTGCCACTGTATCCATCTGGACTAAAGTTACAATTTTCTTGCATAAGAACCATAGTCCCAAATCCCACAGTAGTGGTATCTTTTACGGAGGTAATTGTTTCCCCGCAAGGAGATTTTGTCACTCTCCACCGAGGCGGCATTTGTGTAATACTTCCCAGGCAGTGCCGGTATGTCTTAAAAGATAAAGGTTATTGACCCGAAAGGCGGCATGGAATTCCTTTTCCTCGTATTCCTGCCTGGCCACTTCGAAAGACCCCTCTCCTATATCATTCAGTGCCAATGAGATGTGTGGATTAAAACCATATTTCGCCAGCATATTGCTGAACCCGAAGTCCTTTCTCAACAGCAGGATCAATTGTTTATGCAGGTGCATAATGGGGGGCGTCTTGACTACATTGATGAAGATGAGTCTCCTGTTTTCGAAAGCAACCGCGCCAAACCCGTCCAATTGAACTTCAAAAGGCGCTATGCTCGATGCAAAATCCGTCAATGCCTCACAAAGATCCTTTTCCAGCACGGGGTCGGCAGTGAAAGGTACCTGGATGGTAATATAAGGTAATACCTTCAGCGCTTTGCGGGCCTCGTAGAAGTCTGCAAATTCCTGCTTCATCCTGATAATTTCCTTGCCCACTGCGGCATTGGGTAATAAAGCAATAAAATAGATCTTACTTTCCTTCTTTGGCTTTTTAGGGCGCGGTGGTTTGCGTGGATTTGCCTGTCTTCCCTGTGAATTGCCATTCCGGCGGCGATCATTGTTCTGCTGCTCATATCGTGGTTGTCCATGCCCGGACTTACCGCCGTTTACCAGCCCGGGCCCTTTTCTTTCATAGTGCATTGTGTGTGTACAGTTAGTGGATGGTGATGGGGTTCTATTGCCTGAATCCTTACTTTGTAATATGCTTGTGCCCTCTTTTTTCTTAAATTGTTCGTCCAAATGTAAATGTCCCTGCCTGATTCCGACAGATGTACTCCCTTAATATTGTGTTTAGTCTTTTGGTATGTTTAGCCGGATGCCCACATTGTGCAACGTCTCTAAGTCAATGCCCGGTTCCATCTTAAAATGCTTGCGCAGCCGGGTGATGAATACATCCATACTCCGGCTGGAGAAAAAACTGCTGTTGCCCCAAACTTTCAGTAATATTTCATCCCTCTTAACCAGCTTATTGCTATTTTCCACCAGGTACTTCAACACCTTCGCTTCTTTTTTGGTCAGCGCAGCGATCGGTTCTCCATCTTCCTTGGTGAGCTCCTTTTCATCATAGTTAAAGCGTACATGCCCGATGCGGTAAATGCCATCCCCCGGAATTTCTTTAGGCAGTGTTCTGCGCAAAAATACCCGGATGCGCATCACCAGTTCCCGCATACTAAATGGCTTTACGATATAATCATCCCCCCCGATCCTGAAGCCATGCAACCGATCTTCATCCAGTGAACGGGAAGAAATAAATATAATTGGAATCATACCATTCCTTTTCCGGATGTCCTGCGCAAGCGAGAAACCATCCCTTTTAGGCATGACCACATCTAATATGACCAGATCAAAATCATCTCTCTGAAACTTTTTCCAGGCAACCTCCCCATCAAAACAATGCACCACATGATAACCTGCCTGCTCCAGATGCTTTTTTACTACATTTCCGTAGTGATAATCGTCTTCTGCAAGAAGAATCGATACATTACTCTCCATACGTAAAAGTTTTCCCCGTTACAATTTAGGTTGTTAACAAAACTGATTGTACCCTTTTCTGCTCCCAAATTTTTACAATATTGCTGAATAAACTTTTGATTTTAGTTAATAAGAAGTTATTGATCAGAAATACTCGTTCTGGACAACAGTTGTAACGGTTTTGAAATAGGGTTACTCAAAATGGTATTATCATTATCGAATCTATAATATGCCATTATTCCTATTAACAAAAAAAATGGCCGCCAGTTCACCGGCAGCCATTTTTTTAAAGTATTTTTTATCCAATCTCAGGATGCAACTGCAGGAATTCTGATAGCCACAGCATGCTGAAAACCTTTTTTCTGTAAAGCAGCAGGGATCGTAATAGTAGTACCATCACCGGTGGCTTTCCAACTCAGTTTTTCTTTCGCACCCAGCATTTCCAGCTTCGCACCTTTAGCAGGTGTCAGCCCTTTAAATGCAATGGTAGCAGGTAGCTGCTCATCTTTATCTAACATATATATCGCATATACACTGCCGTCTTTCTTCCGTGTAAAACATACCTTTCCATCTTTATATGGAGCAACAGATTTCGTTGCATAGATGGCATCCCCATTTATATGCATCCATGCACCAATGGCTGTCATAGTAGTATACGCTTCGTCGTGCAGCTGACCATCAGGACCAGGGCCTACGTTCAGCAGGTAGTTACCACCCTTTGCCACTATGTCGATCAGGTTATGGATCAGTACATTCACAGACTTGTAATGATCGTTGGGTACATAAGACCAGCTATTCGCCATGGTCATACAGGTTTCCCATGGGTAGTCCAGTGGTTTGTCTGGAATCTGCTGCTCAGGAGTACGATAGTTTTCGTTCGGACCATGTACTTCGCGGTCTACCACTATCAGACCTGGCTGGTGAGTACGTGCCATCGCTGCAATACCATCCATGTCGATATCTTCATCCTGCTTAATGACCCTTTCACCAGTTTCAGCAGCGGTGATGTCTGCAGCTGCTTTTTTATCCTGCTTACGGGGACGCACCCAGCCACCATCCAGCCACAGGATGTCCAGTTTGCCATAACCAGTCATCAGCTCTTCGATCTGGTTATAAGTATATTGACGGAAAGCTTTCCAGCGATCAGGATATTTGCTCACATCATAGTTTACATGCCTGTCTTTTGGCGGAAAGTAAGACCACCAATAGTCCTGGCTATGCCAGTCAGGTTTGGAAAAGTAAGCACCTGCGTGCAGACCTTCTTTGCGAAAAGCTTCGAATACTTCTTTGGCGATGTTTGAACGGGAATCTTTACCAAATGCATAGTTTGGATTGGATACCTTGTAATCGGTTTGTTTGGTATCAAACATACAGAAGCCATCATGGTGCTTGGTAGTAAATACCACATATTTCATACCTGCATCCTTCGCTGCTTTGGCCCATTTGGAAGGGTCAAACTTTGTAGGATTGAAAGTTTTACCCAGTTCTTCATACTTCTTTACATAGTCATAGTATGGAATGCCGTATGGCTGGCGCTGTGTCCATCCTTCATCTTCCGGACAAATGCTCCAGGATTCCACAATCCCCCATTGAGAGTAAGCCCCCCAATGGATCAGCATACCAAATTTCCAGTCAGACCACTCTTCCATATTCTTTTGAACAGCAGGATCGGTAGGTGGTATATAGGGTGGAATTTGGTTGCGCTGCGCACTGGCTGACCCTATTAGCAATAGTGCGCTGCTTAAAAGCATACAAAGTTTTCGCATGATTAATTTTTAAATGTATCTCTAAGACTTATAACCTTTACTTTTTCCCGTGGTACTGCTTTGTTGAACCATATTACCCTCTCCTGGCCGGGTAACAGATCAAAGTAGTTGTCGCTGAACTGTACTTCCGGATCATCATATTGCAGGTATACGTTTTTCGCCAGCTTTTTTGCTGTTATCATAATCCCTGTGGCCGTGGTATCAAATACAGGATAAGAAATCTCAATTTCCGGATCAGGCAATGTCAGATCTTTGGTTTTAGCAAAATAATATACATTCTCACTCAATATCTTATCGCTATTTACCACTTTTGTATAGAATATTACCTTTCCGGTGTCTGCCTGCTGCAAAATTGTGTTCAATGTTATCTCGTGGGCAAGGGTGCTTTTATTACCTGCAATATTTACATCCAGCGATTTGTTCCATAATACCTTACCATCAAAGTCCATCAGCTTCATTTCCAGTTTTGCCTGCTGGTCTTTTACTTCATCAGAAATAAGATAGGTCTTTAAGTTACCATTTTTTACGATATTGCTTACTAACACAGGCGTGTAAGCTTTTTGTACAAAATACTGCATTGCTTTCCAGCGACCATAATAATCAATACTGGACCAGGATGGACCGGGCCAGCAATCGTCTAACTGCCAGTAGAGTGTACCCATACAGAAAGGCATGGCCCTGCGATGTGCTTCAATCCCCATTTTCATGCCTTCTGCCTGTAGCACATGGTTTACATACAGGAAGGATTCAAAATCTTTGGGTTCTTTATAATAGTGTAAGAGATAAGTCCTGATAGCGGCATTCCCCCTTGATAAACTCTTCTGGTGAGACAACATCACAGGAGAATAAATATCTCTGTCATTTTCTGCTGTAAACCTCTTTACAGTCTGAATATCAGGAAAAGATTGGAAACCATATTCACTCATGAATCTTGGAATACGCTCATCAAATGCTTCGAACCATTCCATACCGTGCCATACGCCCCAGTAATGATTATCACCAATAGTGAAATCTTCCTTGGTACCCCAGTTGCTGATAGGTGATGATGGGAAATAAAATCTGTCTGCATCATACTGCCGGATGATTTTTGGAATCTGTACTTTGAAGAGTTCATCATAACCAGCTTTCATATCTGCCCATTGTTTCCCGGTATAGCCATACCCCTCTTTCCAACCCCAATGATCAATAGCAACACCTATTTCGTTATTACCACACCAAAGTGCAAGAGAAGGATGATTACGTAGACGGGGAATGTTTGCTACCAGTTCTGCTTCTACATTTTTCAGAATCTTTGGTGTAGGATATGTAGAACAGGCGAAGAGTAAATCCTGCCATACCAGTATCCCGTTTTCATCTGCAAGGTCATAGAACCGGTCGTCTTCATAAGTACCACCACCCCATACACGAACCATGTTGAAGTTGGATGCCTTCATATCTGCGAAGAGCTTATGATACCTTTCACTAGTGACTCTCGGCAGGAAGTTATCCAATGGAATATAGTCGGCACCTTTCATGAATACAGGGCGTCCGTTTACTTTTATATAAAAGCTCACACCCATACTATCCGGTCTATTCACTACTTCTATTGTACGGAGACCGATGTTTAATTCACGTGATTGCAACAAGTCCTTTCCATCGTAAAGAGATACTTTTACTTTATATAAATACGGATCTCCTAAACCGTTAGGCCACCAGCGACGTGGGTTGGGAATGGTAAGTACTGCAGTGGTAGTATCGCCTTCGTATACTTTAGTAATAGCAGGAAAAAGCTTGTTGGGGCTTTCTATTTTTACAGTGTATTTCTTTTTTACTTCAGTTTCAAATTTCAGCTTCGCCAATATAGTTGCTGATTTATCTGTGAGCTGTTGTTGCTGCAAATACACATCTTCTATACTCACTTTATTTCCATACTCCAGATACACGGGGCGCCAGATACCTGATGTCACTAATCTTGGGCCCCAGTCCCAGCCATAATGATAAGGTGCTTTTCTTGCATAGACACTCAAAGGAATATCACTTGCATCATTACCTGCAGGATAGATCACATCATCCTGCAGGAAGTTGTCCATATCATGCCTGATAGGACTATGGAAAACGAGACGTAAAGTATTGTTTCCTGCTTTTACTTTTTGTTTGATTTGTATTTTGAGTGGTATGAACATGTTGGAACCGGAAGCAATGGAGTCACCATTGATGTAGACATCTGCATAGGTATCCAGTCCTTTAAAATCAAGTGCGAGCCAGTCGTGCTGCAATATATCTTTTGTAACAGTGAAAGTAGTTTGGTATTGCCAGTTCTTTTTATCCACCCATTGTACCGACTTTTCATTCATACCTACATAGGGATCAGGAATGAGATGGTGGGCCATCAGGTCAGTGTGGACGGTACCGGGCACGGTGGCAGTGCGCCATGCAGTGTCGTCAGTGCTTGAGAATTTCCAGTCTTTGTTTAGTTCAATTTGCTGAAAAGACTGTGCCCCTGCTGTGGCCGTAAGCAGGCACAGGCAGGCAATATTCACATAACGTCTCATTATTGTAATTGATTATTTTTTTCGAATTCCGGCCTGCTGCCGCAGGCCTTCTTGCTGCTAAAAGTAGCTATCTATAGGGCGTCAGCGCGAAAAAAAACTTCTTCCTTGCTGCCGCAGGCTTCTCATTGCCAAAAGTAATTCCCGATAGGGCGCCAGCCCGAAAAAAAATGACTCCTTCCTTGCTGCCGCAGGCCACTCACTACCAATAGTCATCCCCCCACAGGGCGTCAGCCCGAAAAAAAGACTTCTTCCTTGCTGCCGCAGGCCACTCACTACCAATAGTCATCCCCACACAGGGCGTCAGCCCGAAAAAAAGACTTCTTCCTTGCTGCCGCAGGCCAATTCAATTATCTTTGTCTCATGAAAAGCATCTGGCAACAAATCCTCCGCTACCTCTACATAGGCAAAAAAGACGAAACCTCGCCGAATACAACAAATGTAAAACTCATGCACGGCATGAACCGGATCTCCATCCTCGTCTTCCTTATCGCACTAATCATCTTCGCCATCAAAATGATTTTTTTCCATCATCATCACTAACCCCTCTTCGTAGCCTCCTCTACAATCACCTCCGCAGCCCTCCTGCTCGCCTTCTTCTCCCCCAGTTTAGTCCACAACTGACTATAATCCTCCTTAATCCGCTGCCTGGTACCCTCATCCTCCAACAATAACGTCAACTCCCTGAGCAGGTTCGCCTCCGTCAAATCATGCTGAATCAATTCCTTTACAACCGGTTTATCCATCACCAGGTTCACCAATGAAATATATTTCACCTTAATCAACCTCCTGGCAAAAAAATACGAGACCGCACTTCCTTTATAACACACCACCTCCGGCACACCAAACAATGCTGTTTCCAGCGTAGCTGTCCCCGAAGTAACCAATGCCGCCTTCGCCTGCCTCAACAAAGCATAGGTTTGATTTTTTACAGTCGATACATTTGGATGCGCCCCTGTAAGCCCCTGCATAAAAGCATCATCCAGACTAGGCGCCTGCGCCACCACAAACTGATATTGCGGAAAATGCTTCGCCATCGTCAGCATAATCGGCAATTTCACACTCACCTCCTGCCGCCTGCTCCCCGGCAAAACCGCAATAATAGGTTTATCAGCAATTGCCGGCTCCGCCGGCGCATCTTTCGCAGCTTTGATCACTTCTACCAATGGATGCCCCACATATTCCACAGGATACTCCCATTTGTTGTAAAAGTCCTGCTCAAAAGGCAGGATACACAGCATTTTATCAACAGATTTCTTAATCTTCTTCACCCTGTTCTCCTTCCACGCCCATACCTGCGGAGAAATATAAAATACAATCTTATAACCCAATGGCTTTGCCCATTCTGCAATACGCAGGTTGAAACCCGCATAGTCAATCAATACTAATACATCTGGCTCATAAGCAGCAATATCCTGCTTACACCAATCCATATTACGCAATACTGTACGCAGGTTCATCACCACCTCTATAAATCCCATAAACGCGAGATCCTTATAATGCTTTACTACCGTTCCCCCGGCCTGCGCCATCAGATCGCCTCCCCAACAACGAATATCCGCGTTGGTATCAATTTGTTTTAACTGTTTGATCAGATTGCTGCCATGGAGGTCACCAGATGCCTCGCCTGCTATTATGTAATATTTCATTTTTTCATTAAATCAGCCAGTGGCAAATATAGTACACAAAAGTTCTTTTTATACTGATCGAACCAGCCCGCTGCCAGCTTAGTTTCCCCGCTCATAAAAAAGAGAAAACTTTCCTTGCTGCCACAGGCCCTCAAAAAAGAAACGGTTTCACCATCAGGCAAAACCGTTCAGTCAAATTTTCAATAACCCGCTGCCGGAACAAACCCTCCAATCAAAAAAAGATTTCTTCCTTGCTGCCGCAGGCCATTATCCATGCAATATCTTCAACAAAATAATCACGATCGCATACAACATCGTCACCAAAAAAATCCCCTTCGCCGTCACATCCCTCCTAATCCTTGTATACAAATAAAACACCACCCCATTCAGCAACAAACAAATACTAATCAGCTTTGGCTGCATCTGCTTGTTATCACTTATCATCGTGAAAAACTCTCCCAGACTGATATGCCTCGGCATCATCACAAAAAATACATAGTACAGGAAAAAGGCGATTACCGGAGTAAAAACTCCCAGTATAATGCCCAAAGGAAGATTATCTTTTCTAAACATAAATAACTGTTATAATATGCGGTGATTTGGGTTTTCTTGCGCTAATTCTTTTATTTCCAGATTTTCTCTAATTCCTTTTTCATTTTATAATCCGTCAGATCAAACTGTACAGGTACCAACGACGCATAGTTATTCGCCAACGCCCATACATCCGTATCTTCTCCATTATCCCTGTTGGTAAATTCCCCCGTCAGCCAGTAATATTTCTTCCCTCTCGGATCCCTTCTCTCATCAAACGTTTCTACATATTTCGCGTCTGCCTGCCTGCACACCTTCACCCCTCTGAACTCTGCTTTTGTCACAACAGGCACATTCACATTAAACAATGTTCCCCCCGGCAGGTTTGTTTCCAGCATCTGCTTCGCCACTGAATGAGCCACCTCCCTACACAAAGAGAAGTCTGCATCAAAACTATAATCCAGGTAAGAAAATCCTACCGATGGCACCCCTTCTATCGCTGCTTCCATCGCTGCAGACATGGTGCCTGAATAGATCACATTGATAGAATGGTTCGCTCCATGATTAATCCCACTCACACATAAATCCGGCAACCCATGCAGGATCTTATCCCGTGCCAGCTTCACACAATCCACCGGTGTACCCGAACACTGCCATGCCTCTATCCCTTCAAAAATATCCACAGCATCCAGTCGCAAAGGCACCCCAATCGTGATTGCATGTCCCTTGCCCGACTGCGGGCTATCCGGCGCTACCACCACTACTTTTCCCAGCGGCCTTACCGCTTCTATCAACGCTTTGATACCCGGAGCCGTAACCCCATCATCATTAGTCACCAGTATGATCTTTTCCTTCTTCGCCACTGTATTAAATATTTTAATCCTTAATAGTCATTCCGTTCTGACAACAAATGTAATATTCTTAAATATATTACCTTGACAAAGAATGTTAATTTCTTAATAATCTACCCGCAGCATCCTCCGGCACGTCAACCCTATAAACAGCGCGATGTACAGTATTATTGTGATCTCGTACACCCCATGACCATAATCAGCGCTGCCGGGCAGTACCTTATCCACCACCGGAAATGGTAATAACTCATCCCCCGCCTGCAAAGGCAACAATCCCCCAATGGCCCCGAAGGAATGCTTCAACCCAACTGTCAACAATTGTTCCAACACCATAGTGTACCCCAGGTAAATCACCGTGGCCAGTCCGGACCGCTTGATAAACATACCTAACAACAAAGCCAGCGACAAAGACACCAGCACCTGCAAAAAATAGAAAAACAGGAACTGTATCCCTTCAAAACTAAATGAGAATGTACTATAGGTAGTACCAAATGCTATAGCTGTAATGAAACTCACTACCAGCGCTATCAGGGCCAGGGCCACCACCCAGAAAACCTTTGACAACACGAAGTCTATCCGTTCCCAGCCATCAATCACCTGTTGCCGGTGCGTTTTGTAAGAAAATTCATTCGTCACCAGCGTCACCAGCAGCAATCCAAAAATCACGGAGGTAAAGCTATTCACATTTGCCACCGTTTGCCATACTACCGGAAAATCATAAAAGTTTTTGCCCAGTAGCTCTGTTGCCTGCTTGGGTATCCGGCTCACCACATCTGCCACAATCATATTGGAAGCCGGAATCACGATGATTGCCAGTATCAGTAAGATCCAGAATGTCCGGTAGTTTTTTACCTTCAACCATTCTATTCTAATTATGTTCAGCATAACTTCAGTTTTGTGTCATTTCAAGGAAAGCTGATTCCAGGCTCTTCCTCCTTACGTGTAAATGATTGAGCCAGATACCCTGTCCCGCCAGCCAGCTATTCAGCTCCCCGGGTGCTACAGGTTCACTGAAAAATACCTGCAATACCCCATCTGTTGCAGCCAGGTGGCCAAACAGCGGATGCTGCCTGATCAATGCCTCCAATCCTTTCATATCACCGCTCCCAATCTCCACAAAATCTTCCCGAACCATCACGGTATTCACAGGTCCCGATGTCAGCAACTTCCCTTTTTGCAAAACAGCCACATGGGTACACACTTTTTCCACCTCATCCAGCAGGTGACTGGCCATAATAATCGTTTTCCCCGATTGTGCCAGTTGTTTGATCAATCCCCTGACTTCTGCAATCCCTGCAGGATCCAGGCCATTAGAAGGTTCATCAAGAATCAGGACATCCGGGTCTCCCAGCAGGGTATTGGCGATGGCCAGCCGTTGCTTCATCCCCAGGGAATAAGTTTTGAAGGCTGCATGCTGCCGGGCACTTAGCCCTGCAATCTCCAGCACCCTGGCAATGTCGTTTTCATCCCGCTGTTTCACAGCTGCTGTAATCTGTAAATTCCTGTACCCCGACAGGTAATGATAGAAATTGGGGGTCTCCAGCAAAGTGCCGATCTGCCGCCTTTGCATTGCAGTGGGGAGCTGGTCAAACAAGGTAAAGTCCCCGATATCCGCCTTCAATACATCTGTCACAATCCCTAATAGCGTGGTCTTACCACTGCCATTTGGACCAAGAATACCAAAAACACTGCCGCGAGGTACCTCAAAGGAGACCTCGCGCAGGGCTTGCAGGGAACCATATCTTTTTGAAATGTTCCGAAGTGTAAGTATAGACATAAGTTAATTGGTACGCTAATTCCGTATGGGCTTGCCGGTTTTGATCACACTCTGCAATCTTTCCAGGGTCTTTCTTTCACCAGCCAGGCTCAAAAACGCCTCTCTTTCCAGGTCCAGCAGGTATTGTTCACTCACTACACTGGCTTCTGTCAGGTCGCCGCCACACATCACATAGGCCAGTTTGCCGGCAATTTTCGCATCATGATCAGAAATATAATTCCCAAACCGCATACTATGTATGCCTGTCAGCAACATGCCTAAAGCACCACGCCCCAGCACTTTAATATCTTTTCGTTCTATAGGACGGGTATATCCTTCTGCTGCTATCTGCAATATACTACGCTTTGCATCTGCAATCAACCTGGATTGGTTCATGGTAATTTCGTCATGACCGGATCTCAGTATGCCCAGGTCAAAAGCCTCTTTGCCGGAAGTACTTACTTTCGCCATCGCAATCGCCATAAAACGATCTTTCAGCGGTTCCTCCTCAATCCTTCCTTCTTTAAATTCATCACTGGCTCTCACCGTCATTTCTTTGGTACCGCCTCCACCCGGAATCAGGCCCACTCCCAGTTCTACCAATCCGATATAAGCTTCGGCGGCAGCCTGCACCTTGTCTGCATGCAAACACATTTCACAACCACCACCTAACGTCAACGCATGTGGCGCCACGATAGTTGGAATGGAGGAATAACGTAACCGCATCGTAGTTTTTTGAAACAATCTCACTGCCATATCCAGCTCATCGTACTCCTGCTCCGCAGCCAGCATGAAGATCATGCCCACATTTGCACCGGCAGAAAAATTCGCACCTTCATTGGCTAAGATCAATCCCTGGTAATCTTTTTCCGCACGATCAATCGCTTTATTCACACCTTCCAGCACCTCACCACCAATGGTGTTCATCTTGGTTTTCCAATCCAGTGTAACAATGCCATCACCTATATCATACAGGGTACATGCACTGTTTTTCCACACAACATTGCCAGAGAGGTTTTCAAGGATGATAAAGGTCTCTGCACCAGGCAGTACTTTATAATCCTGGGTAGTAATATCGTAATAGTACTTCTTCCCGTTTTCAACTTTATAGAAATGCTTAATCCCTTTGGCCAGCATATCCTGCACCCACTTTGCCACAGTGATACCTTTTTCCGCCATCGCCTGCACCGTCTTTTCCACACCGAGCAAATCCCAGGTTTCAAAGGCACCGATCTCCCAGCCAAAGCCGGCTTTCATGGCATCATCTACTTTATACAGATCATCTGCTATTTCAGGAATACGATTTGAAATATAAGCAAACAACAAAGCGTGAAACTGCTGGTAAAACTGTCCTGCCTTGTCTGTGGCTGCTGCCAGCATACGCAAACGTTGCTTCAGGTCTTCGACTGGCTTTGCCGCTTCCAGGCTGGCAAATTTGGGGCGCTGTTTAGGACCATATTCCATCGTTTGCAGGTTCAGGGTTAAGATTTCCTTGCCTCCTTCACCTTTGGTCTTTTTATAAAAGCCCTGTCCTGTTTTATCGCCCAGCCACTTGTTTTCCACAACCTTTTCAAGGAATGCCGGAATCACAAAAATATCGCCCGCTTCATCGTTCGGACAATTCTCTTTTACGCCCTTCGCCACCTTCACCAGGGTATCAATCCCCACTACATCAGCAGTACGGAAAGTGGCAGATTTGGGTCTGCCTATTACCGGACCAGTGAGGGTATCTACTTCATCAATGTTCAGTCCCATCTCCTGCATAATGTGGAAAATGGCCATGATAGAAAATACCCCTACCCTGTTGGCAATAAAGGCTGGCGTATCCTTACAGAGTACCGTGGTTTTACCCAGGTACAGGTCTCCGTACTCCATCAGGAAACTGATGATAGCCGGGTCTGTATATGGTGTGGGAATAATTTCAAGTAAACGCAGGTAACGGGGCGGGTTAAAAAAGTGAGTACCGCAAAAATGTTTGCGGAAATCTTCGCTCCTGCCTTCCGCCATCAGGTGAATAGGAATACCGGAAGTATTGGAAGTAATCAAAGTACCCGGTTTCCGGAATTTCTCCACCTGCTCAAAAACGGATTTCTTAATGTCCAGGTTCTCTACCACCACTTCAATGATCCAGTCTACATTGGCTATCTGGGACATATCGTCCGTAAAGTTCCCGGTACGGATCAGTTGTACGACTTCCTTCGTGTACACCGGGGAAGGATTCGATTTTAACGTGGATTGCAGGGCATCGTTGACAATACGGTTTTTTACCGCTTTGCTTTCGAGGGTTAATCCTTTCGCTTTTTCTGCATCAGTAAGTTCTTTGGGGGCTATATCCAGCAACAATACCTGTACGCCTATCCCGGCAAAATGAGCTGCAATACGGGAACCCATCACGCCAGAACCTAAAACGGCTACCTTATGGATGTGTCTTTTCATAGAACGCGTAATTTTTATCGGTAAATGAATATAGGATATTATGCCGATATCCTGCATAAAAAACCCTCCGGCTCATTGCCGGAGGGTATCTATCTTTTTATATATTAAATTGTTATCTCACCTCACTTCCTGGCGCAGTCTCTACATCAGGATTTACAAACACGAGCTTACCAGTCGCATCTTCCGCCATCAGGATCATGCCCTGGCTATCGATCCCCTTCATTTTACGGGGGGCCAGGTTAGCTACCAGGGTTACCTGTTTGCCGATGATTTCTTCTGGTGCATAGTGCAGGGCGATACCGGAAACCACGGTACGCTTTTCGGTACCGATATCTACCAGTAATTTCAGCAGTTTATCCGCTTTCTTTACTTTTTCAGCTTCTACAATGGTACCTACGCGGAGGTCCAGCTTTGCGAAATCGTCGTATTGTATATCTTCTTTTACCGGTGCTGGTTCTGCAGCTGGTGCTGCATCCACAGGCTTTACTAAGCCGGCATGTAATTTATCCACTTGTTCCTGGATTTTAGCGTCTTCAATTTTAGTAAACAGGTATTGCGGTTCGCGCATTGGATAACCAGTATTTACCAGTTTCAGGCTACCTGCATTTTCCCATTCCAGCATGCGGTCTACTACCTTCAGCATATGACAGATCTTTTTGGAGGTAGCAGGCATGAATGGATTGGACAAAATAGCCAGGTTAGCAGTGAGCTGTAAGCATAAATGCAAACAGTTGTCAATCAGTTTCTGATTAGCTTCCTGATCTTTTGCCAATGTCCATGGTGCTTTACCTTGCAGGTAAACGTTCCCAATACGGGCTACATTGATCACCTCAGCCAGCGCTTCCCTGAAACGATAATTTTCCAGCGACTCTTCAATTTTCTTTTTGGATTCCAGCAGGTCGCTCAGCAATTTATCATCTGCCTCATCTTTCACATCCATGTGGAAAGGAGGTACTTTACCATGGCTGTACTTATGCACCAATACCATCGTGCGATTCACGAAGTTGCTATAGATATCCGTCAGCTCACTGTTATTACGCTGCTGGAAATCCTTCCAGGAGAAGTCGTTATCCTTCGTTTCCGGTGCTGTTGCACACAGTACATAACGCAGTATATCTTCCTGACCCGGGAAATCCTTCACATAATCATGCACCCACACCGCCCAGTTACGGGAAGTAGAAATCTTATCCCCTTCAATATTCAGGAACTCGTTCGCAGGTACATTCTCAGGCAATACAAATCCACCATGCGCTTTCAGCATAGATGGGAATATAATACAGTGGAATACGATATTATCTTTCCCGATAAAGTGAACCAGTTTGGTATCCTCTTTACACCAGTAATCTGCCCAGTCAGGAGTCAGTTCCTTGGTGGCAGAAATGTACCCAATCGGTGCATCGAACCATACGTACAGTACCTTTCCTTCGGCATCAGGCAGGGGAACTTTGATCCCCCACTCACTGTCACGGGTCATGGCGCGGCTCTGCAAACCACTGTCCAGCCAGCTTTTACACTGACCATACACATTGTTTTTCCACTCCTTATGCCCTTCCAGCAACCACTCTTTCAGGAATGGTTCATAGTTCTGGAGCGGCATGTACCAGTGCTTGGTTTTCTTCTTCACAGGCACCGCATCGCTCAGGGTAGAGCGGGGCGAAATGAGGTCGTCAGGACTGAGGGAAGAACCACAGCGCTCACACTGATCACCATAGGCGCCAGGATTACCACATTTAGGGCAGGTACCCACTATATATCTGTCTGCCAGAAAAACCTTGGCTACATCGTCATAGAACTGTTCAGTCTCCTTTTCTTCAAACAGACCATCGTCGTACATCTTCTTAAAGAAAGCAGCAGCGGTTTCATGATGGATCTGTTTGGTGGTACGGGAAAAGATATCAAAAGAGATTCCCATATCAGCAAAACTCTCTGAAATGATCTTATGATACTTGTCCACAATATCCTGTGGCGTTACACCTTCTTTCAGGGCTTTGATGAGAATGGGAACTCCATGCTCATCGGTGCCCCCAATGAATTTAACGTCTGCTTTTTTTGCACGCAGGTAACGCACATAGATATCAGCAGGGAGGTAACAACCCGCCAGGTGACCAATATGTACTGGTCCGTTGGCATAAGGCAGGGCAGCCGTGATTAGATATCTGTTAAATTTTGCCATGTTAACTGAAATAATCTTGAAATCTATTTTATCCTTTGGAAGAGCGAAAAGTATTTATCAACTTAGCCCTGTTAAAACTCCCAGCAAAAAAGTGGGGCTTGTCTCGCGAATTCGTCATTCGCAGGTTGCAAAGGTAACTTAAAGCGTAGAACAATGAAAATTCCTCCATACCTGAAAAAAGGTGACCTTATAGGCGTCACCTGTAGTAGTAGTAAAATGGACTTACAGGCGGCAGAATATGCAGCAGGTGTACTCACTTCATGGGGGTACC
The DNA here is from genome assembly GCF_039596135.1 of Chitinophaga sp. Classification (GTDB taxonomy): domain Bacteria; phylum Bacteroidota; class Bacteroidia; order Chitinophagales; family Chitinophagaceae; genus Chitinophaga. The sequence goes on along the minus strand of NZ_JBCNKH010000006.1, from coordinate 57,697 downwards.
GTGTACACCTGGGTATTACCGTGGGCACCAGTTTTCACAACTTTTCCGCACCTGACGAGCTGAGGCTGGAAGAACTACAGGATATGCTGGATGACCCGGAAATAAAGGCAATCGTCTTTGGTCGCGGTGGTTATGGCATGATTTGTCTGCTGGATCAGCTGGATTTCAAAAAGTTCCGCAAGCACCCCAAATGGATCTGTGGTTACAGCGATGTGACTGCACTCCATGGCCATATTCAGGGGCAATATGGCATTCCAACCATGCATTCAGTGATGTGTAGCGGCATCCGCCCCGAAACAGTGGATAATGTGTATGTGGATAGCCTGCGCCAGGCCCTGAGAGGGAAAAGTTACAGATATAGCTTTGAGCCACACGTCCTGAACCGCACCGGTAAAGCATCCGGCCAGCTCATAGGCGGCAATCTTGCCCTGCTGGCCAATTTGTCAGGTACGGTGTCTCAGCCTGATACCAAAGGTAAAATACTGGTGCTGGAAGATGTAGGTGAATATCGCTATAGAGTAGATGGAATGATGCACAACCTGAAAAGAGCAGGATGGCTGGATAAACTGGCGGGGTTAGTAGTAGGTACCTTTACTGACTCCCAGGAAACGACTACGCCTTTCGGCCAGAATGAATATGAAATTATACACAATATTGTGAAGGATTACGAATATCCGGTAGCTTATGGGTTTCCGGTAGGTCATACCCATGAAAATTATACCTTGAAACTGGGTATCCTGCACGACTTACAGATTGGAGAAAAAACCTGCAGACTCATCGACCGTTCTTAAATTTTATAGCCGACCACAGGCCCGATACAAAAAACAGCTCCTGCCTACGGCAGGAGCTGTTTTTTGTTGGCGTCTATTTTACCAATCCTTCTACTGTATCTCCAAATAGTGGATAATCTTTTAAATTATTATGCCCCGCACCTGTAATAGTAATAAAACTATCTCCCTTTTTAAACGCCTCTTTCAGTTTCATCCCTGACTCATAGGGCACTGTCCGGTCATCCGTACCATGAATAATTGTAATCGGTGCCCTTACCTCTTTCAGGTACTCATTTGTCGGAAACTTAAAGTTTAGCATAAACCCATAAGGATAAATAGGCGCCATCTTCATGGCCATATCCGTCAGGTTATAATAAGGTGCTTCCAGGATAAGTCGCCTGCAGTCCCTGATACTGGCCAGTTGTGCGGCAATACCTGTACCCAGGGACCTGCCATAGATGATAATACTATCCGGCGAGAAACGGGACCTTGCCAGTTGATACATCTGCAATGCATCTGCATATAAATCGTCTTCTGTCAACGGACCGACACTCTTTCCAAAACCAGGATAATCCATCATTAATACTTCATACCCATATTTGGTAAAATATTTACTGGCATAAGCATAGTTAGAAATATTCCGCGCATTCCCATGGAAATACACTACGATCCCTTTCGGTTGCTCAGCTTTAAAGAGTACCGCATTGATGGTAGTTTTGCTATTGACCCTGATATTCATCTCCTGAAAAGGCACATCATAATGGTACACATAATCTGCAGCCAATACCGTAGGATGGAAAATCAGTTTCTTCTGGAAAAAGTAAAGCAGCGCTCCCACCAGCACATATACCACTAAGATCCAGGTTAATACCTTTCGAAACATGCAGTTCTTTTTTAGTCTTCTATATCAGGTACTAATTCCAGCCCATAGGCTTCTGCAGTGAGCAGGCCATTGGCTTTGGTAGTAGCCAGTATTTCGGCATCCGGGTTCAGTGTATGGGTCTGGTATACGTTATGAAGGTAATCCATACTATACAGTTTGTTTGCCAGGCCATCGGGTACACCGGCCAGGTATTTCAGTACTTCATTTACGATCAGCATACCGGTAGCGCCATGCGTCACACCAATAGCACCTGCATCGAAATTGGTATATTCATCAATCAGGCTGGTATTGCAACGATAAGAAGCAGCCGCATCACCACTGGAAGGTGCGATATTAAAACCAGCCCACCAGGAGATCCAGTTATGCACCTCGCCGATCACAAATGGTTTACCTTTTGCCAGGCAGGCATCATTCACCACCAGGTGAGTAGGTATATGTTGAGAACAATCAATTACCAGGTCCATACCTTCCAGCAACTGGTTAATATTATCAGGTTTCACCTGCAGCAGCAGGGGATAATGTTTGGTAAAAGGATTACTCGCCCACAAACGGCTGGCAGCCATCTTTGCCTTGTGCTTGCGTAGATCCTGCATGAGGTAAATAGGCTGCCGGTGTATATCTTCGTCCGTAATCACACCATAATCTGCAATGCCGATTACACCCACACCACTGGCACTCAGGTATTGAATAACCGGGCTACCTAAACCACCTGCACCTATCACCAGGATACGGCTTTCCTTCAGTTTCTCCTGCATAGCGGTGCCCATACCGGGAACGGCTATAGGATATTTAAAATGTGCTAATTCTTTTTCGATTAATGCCATTGAACAACCCCATTTAAAAATAATGAATTAGTCCTGTGGGAATTCAAGTGTAAACTTACTACCCTTGCCCACAGCACTTTCTACCTTGATTTTTCCCTTGTGTGCATCGATAATGGCTTTCACATAGCTGAGACCCAATCCGAATCCTTTTACATTGTGAACATTGCCTGTGTGTGCACGATAGAATTTTTCAAAGATACGTGAAATCGTATCACGACTCATCCCGATACCATTATCTGATACAGTGATGACAAGGTTCTTGCGAGTGCTGTAGGTAGAGATGATGACTTCCAGGTTCTCTTTGGAATACTTGATGGCATTGTCCAGCAGGTTGAAAATAACGTTGGAGAAATGTACGTCATCAGCCTGAATAATCGGGTTAATAGCATCCAGTCTCAATTCAACATGACCGTTCTTGGAAGCCAGCTGCAGTTGTATGTTTTCAACCGTATGTGTGATCACTTCGTGCACATCAGTAGGTTGTAATTTCAATCCTATTTCATTCTTCTCTAACAGGGCTGATTGCAAAATGCTTTCAACCTGTTTGTTCATGCGTTTATTCTCTTCTTTGATAATGCCGGAGAAGTAACGGATCTTTTCTCTATTGTCCATGACCTTCTCATTGCCGATCGCGTCGATAGCCAGCGAAATGGTGGCCAGTGGGGTTTTCAGCTCATGCGTCATATTGTTGATGAAGTCAGATTTGATCTCAGAGATCTTCTTCTGGTTCAGCATGGTGCGAATGGTGAGTGCAAATGCAGTGATAATTACAGCAGTAAAGAGAATACCACCGGCCACCATTTTTCCGAGAGACAACAGGAAATTCATGTTATTGCGCGGTTGCAGTACGACCATGGTTTCCGTATTGTCAGTCATGTATTCATAGCTACCCAGCAGAGGCATGTATTTCACAAGGTAGTTCACACTATCCCTGGCTACTGCTGTGGCCATATTAGGGAAGCCGGCAGACTGCATTTTAATGCTGCTTTCGCCAAAGTTCCCTTTGCCTACGATTGCGAATTCGAAGGTAGTATCAAGCCCTTCGCGTTTCAGGCCGCTGATGAGCAGGTTTCTAACTTCTGCAGTGGTGAAGCGGTCGCTGACGGCAATATTGAGGTCGAGGGTATTGAATTTATCGATGGTGAGCCCTCTTTCGGTAGGTCTGATCACGGTATTATTCATTTTCAGGCGAATAGCCGGACCGGTGCGTGCAAGCATCTCTTCCCGCACCCTATCGAGTACATTGATAGCGCGTTCTTCGATCTGCTCTCTGCGTACAATAGAGGCGTTATGGATCCAGCTAAACTGGATGTAGATGAGGCCCAACAAGGACAGTGTAATTAACACCACAATGATGGGAAAGACTTTCTTCAGTGGTACCATTTCAGGATGCTCGTAAAGCGCACAATATACTCACATTCAGTGAGCGTTCCAGCGCTTATTTTGTTAAAACTGGATAATTGCTATAGCAACGTTAATATAAAATTAATACGCTAAAACCTTTTACCAGCTTGGATCAAGCAAATAAATACCACTTTAACGTAATTTTAACTGGCAAAAGGCGTTTGTAATTCTCTTTCTTTACGTACATTTGCTATATCAAACTGGTACTAAATTTGATGTAACAGTTTAATAAACAAGCAATTTTAATTTTTCTACATACATCGACATGGATTCGTTCCATAAAGCGATTTAGATTTTGGTTGATAAAATGGTAAGGAGGCTTTCTAGCCTCCTTTATTTTTTTGAATAGGTTTTGATATTTGAATGAGTTTCATCATGTATGCACTTCAAATGTACTGCTGCTGTCAAATTCAACCATCAATAAAAAAAGGGAAAACCCTCCTTATTGCCGCAGGCCAATTTCACAATAGTCTCAATCTCCCAACGGGCGTCAGCCCAATCATAAGCCTTCTCCCCTGCTGCCGCAGGCCATTTTCACAACTACCTCAATCTCCCAATGAGCGCTAGCCCAATCACGAGCCTTCTTCCCTGCTGCCGCAGGTCATTTTCAAAACTATCTCAATCTCCTAACGGGCGTCAGCCCAATCACAAGCCTTCTCCCCTGCTGCCGCAGGCCATTTTCACAACTATCTCAATCTCCTAACGGGCGCCAGCCCAATCACGAGCCTTCTTCCCTGCTGCCGCAGGCCATTTTCAAAACTATCTCAATCTCCTAACGGGCGTCAGCCCAATCACGAGCCTTCTTCCCTGCTGCCGCAGGCCATTTTCACAACTACCTCAATCTCCTAACGGGCGTCAGCCCAATCACGAGCCTTCTTCCCTGCTGCCGCAGGCCAATCCCCAACCGCCTCAGCCTGTTAAACTTTCCCAAAACCCTCATGAATTCTCCAATAAATCCTACGCTACTTGCATTCAATTAGTTAAATTTGACTAAGTGATAAAACTGAATGTGTATGGTAACCTTGTCGCCTGGTATATTGCTTATTGCCGACCCATTTCTGAAAGATCCAAACTTCGCCCGCACTGTAGTACTACTCTGTGAGCACCAATCCAATAAAGGAAGTTTCGGCTTCGTCCTCAACAAACGCTTCGATCAAAATCTGCACGACCTCGTTCCAGACATATTGATTCCCAACATCCCCGTCTATTACGGAGGCCCGGTACAGATAGACACCATCCACTTCGTCCACCAACAACCAGAACTCATCAATGGTGGATTTGAAATTATCAACGGCGTATACTGGGGTGGTGAATTCGATCAGGTTGTGAAGATGATCAATGCAGGTAAACTCGATATGAATAAGATCCGCTTTTTCATCGGCTATTCCGGTTGGAGTAGTGGACAGCTTGAAAATGAATTAAATGAAAAAAGCTGGATACTTTCCGCCAGCAATAAAGCCCTCATCTTCGATGAAAAAGATGAAAACGTTTGGAAACAGGCATTAAAAAATCTCGGCAGCAACTTTGCCATCATGGCCAATTTCCCAATAGATCCACTATTGAATTAGTAACGTGTATACTGCACCGTATACCATAGATGAGCGGTAAATGCCACGCTGTGGAAAAAAAAGAAAAAAAATATTTACAAGCCTACAGACTCAGTTCCAACGACTAACGTTGTTGGCTGGATTTTACCATCCCCCCCCAACCACTCAGCACGAGGATATTTAAAAAAAATCAAATATCTTGCTTACGCAAAATAGTAATGTAGTCAGAGCAATCTATTGTTGGTGACCCTGTTTATCAGTATTATGATTGGAAAAACGTGAACTAAACCGAAGTATAAACACCTATGAAGGACAAACCGATACAATCGTTACGTATGCCTTCCTGGACTATAATTGAAACAACTAAAATATAAATCACCTACCCTCTATTTCTAGTCAGGGGTTAGTGAAAAATGTGACAGTTATACAATTAAAAAAATCATTACATAATATAAGATATTCATTTTCATAGGAACAGGCCCAATTGCGGCTGTAGGATACTTGTATCCTGCGCGGCGTGGGTCCTGATTGTAAGACGCCCTGGCCAGTAATCTTACTGCGCTCTTTAAACAGGGTAATTATTAATTAGATTGGAATAGTTAGGACAAAACGAAGGCCGGGTAATCCTACCCGGCCTATTTCATTTATAGCTAATTGCTATTTCAGTTATATTGCTGATGCACCTTCTACAAGCACAGTCGCCTTATTCCTTAATACTTCCACAAAACCTCCTTCTATGTTATAGAATTCATTCTGTGACTTATCTTTCAGCACCTTCATTCTGCCCTTGCCCAGTGCGGCAATCAACGGCGCGTGATTATTCAGCACTTCAAAAGAGCCGTCTATACCTGGTAACTGTACACCATACACTTCGCCAGAGTACAGCTTTCTTTCAGGTGTTAATACTTCTAATAACATATTAAAAGTTAAGGGTGATAAATGAATTAGTTCTTAGCTGCTTCCAGCAGTTTCTTACCTTTCTCAATAGCTGCTTCGATATTACCTACCAGGTTGAACGCCGCTTCAGGATACTCATCTACTTCACCATCCATGATCATGTTGAAACCACGGATAGTTTCTTCGATCGGAACCAGTACACCTTTCAGACCAGTAAACTGCTCTGCTACGTGGAAAGGCTGTGACAGGAAACGCTGTACACGACGCGCACGGCTTACTGTGAGTTTATCTTCGTCGCTCAATTCATCCATACCAAGAATCGCGATGATATCCTGCAATTCTTTATAACGCTGCAGAATCATCTTTACACGCTGTGCACAGTTGTAGTGTGCTTCACCTACGATAGCCGGAGAAAGGATACGGCTGGTTGAATCCAGTGGGCTCACCGCAGGATAGATACCAAGGTCAGAGATCTTACGATCCAGTACCGTTGTAGCATCCAGGTGCGCAAAGGTTGTAGCCGGAGCCGGGTCAGTCAAGTCATCCGCAGGTACATAAACCGCCTGTACAGAGGTAATGGAACCATTCTTGGTAGACGTGATACGCTCCTGCATCAAACCCATCTCAGTAGCCAGTGTAGGCTGATAACCCACCGCAGAAGGCATACGACCTAACAACGCAGATACTTCAGAACCTGCCTGGGTGAAACGGAAGATGTTATCAACGAAGAACAGGATATCCTTACCACCACCTGCAGTGCTATCTCCATCACGGAAATATTCTGCAATAGTCAAACCAGACAATGCAACACGTGCACGTGCACCAGGAGGTTCGTTCATCTGACCGAAGATAAAGGTAGCCTGAGAATTTTTCAGTTTTTCCTTATCTACAGCTGCCAGATCCCATCCACCATGTTCCATGGATTCCTGGAATTTCTCACCATATTTAACGATACCAGCTTCGATCATTTCACGCATCAGGTCATTACCTTCACGGGTACGCTCACCCACACCTGCAAACACTGACAAACCCTCGTAACCTTTCGCAATGTTGTTGATCAGCTCCTGGATCAATACTGTTTTACCTACACCAGCACCACCGAACAATCCAATCTTACCACCTTTTGCATATGGCTCGATCAGGTCGATTACCTTAATACCTGTATATAATACTTCCGTATCTGTAGCCAGATCCTCAAAACGAGGTGGCTTACGGTGAATAGGATAACCATTTGTTCTATCTATATCACCCAGACCGTCAATAGCCTCACCTACCACGTTGAACAAGCGACCCTTAATACCATCGCCCACCGGCATCTTAATAGGAGTACCCTTGTCTGTTACCTCCATTCCCCTAACGAAACCATCTGTAGAGTCCATTGCAACGCAACGAACGCTGTCTTCGCCAAGGTGCTGCTGAACTTCCAGCACTACCTTCTGACCATTTTCGCGGGTAATTTCCAGTGCGTTGTAGATTTCGGGCAACTTCCCGTCGAAGTGGACGTCCACCACGGGACCGATAATTTGCTTGATCTTACCTGTGTTAGGCATATTTTTAAGAGGTTTATAAATGCTTAAAATGAGCGGTTTGTAAATTTTGCCGCAAAGGTAACTGTTAATAGGGGAAATTCAAAATACCGTGGATATTCCGCTGAAATTCCCTTTAAAACGTGGCTTTGCGTTAATTACGTTAAACATAATTAATATGCATTCTCAGGTGTAAAAATAACAGCTCCCAGCCATTTGTCATGCATGATTGTCATCATTCTTATCCACATAAATTATCAGGAAAATGTTAGCATTTTGCTAAAATCAACCCGCTACAAACCATTCAAACCCGCTACAGCCCAGCCTTTGATTAATCCGGCACAGGATTTGATTTTACTTGATCAAGCTAACATCTGACACCGCAAACATCCTGAATTGAATGCAGCAGGCCAGCCAAAGCCAGCTAATAACACTGATCAATGTTATACACTACTCATTCGTAAACTATTTAAAATCAACAGATTCCTTTACTGCTGTAGAACTAACTCCTATACTTTAAAGAAATCGCCGCCAAAAGATTACATATATGAAAAACATCAAACGATATATTTCCGCAATAGCTATAGCAGCCTCTTTTGCTGCACTCCCAGGTATGTCTTGTGTAGCAGCCCGCCCTCCGCAAGACTTTCAGGTTTCCGTAGGCGGTTTCTACGATGCCCTTAGCCCCTATGGCCGCTGGGTAAATTATAATGGTTACGGAGACTGCTGGATTCCAAATGCCGGACCCGACTTCCAACCCTACTCCTCCAACGGTCACTGGGTATACACCGATTACGGATGGACCTGGATGTCCGATTATGACTGGGGATGGGCACCCTTCCACTACGGTCGTTGGACATATGACGACTATTATGGATGGATCTGGATCCCAGGTTATGAATGGGGACCAGCATGGGTAAGCTGGAGAAATAGCGCCGATTATTATGGCTGGGCACCTTTAGGCCCAGGTATGACCATTGGGGTAAGTGTGAATATCCCGGTTGCTTACTGGTCATTTGTACCCTGCCAGTACATTACCAACGCTTATGTAAGCCGTTATTATGTACCACGCTATAACAGGGTAGAAGTCTATAACCGTACCACCATTATTAATAATACCACTATTATTAATAACCGCACCTACTACCGTGGCCCTGCCACCAGGGATGTAGAACGCTATACCAGGACCAATATCCGCCCTATGCGGGTGGAAAACAGCGATCGCCCGGGTCGTGGCACTATCGGTAATGACCAGGTACGCGTATACCGCCCTAACCCAAATGACTTACGTCAGGGTCAGCAAAACAGAAACTTCTCCAGCGGTAATGGGAATAACAGAAATAACTTCGACAGACCTAATAGTCCAAACAATAATAACAACTTCCCTAACCGGATTGATAACAGGAATAATAACAACCTTCCTAACAGGGGAAATAATAATAATTTCCCTAATAGGAATGACAACAATAATGTCCCTAACAGGGTCGATAATAGAAACAATTACAATAACACAAACAACATTAACAATGATCGGAACGACAATCGCAATTCTGACAGGAATTACAATTTTAACAGGCCTGATCGTACCACGCCTTCAACGTCTACGCCCAATACCGGTGCGCGCACGCAGGTAAATGATCAGCAACGTATCCAGCAGCAACAAGCACAACAACAACAGCAGGAACGTGTGCGTCAACAACAACAGCAGCAGGAGCAGCAACGTATTCAGCAGCAGCAAAATCAGCAAAGGATACAGCAACAGGAACAACAGCAGAGAGTACAGCAACAACAGCAACAGCAAAGGATTCAACAACAACAACAGGAACAACAGCGTATCCAGCAGCAACAGCAGCAGCAAAGAGTACAACAGCAGCAAATGCAGCAACAACAAAGGGCCCAACAGGAACAACAGCAGAGAGCTCAACAACAGCAGATGCAACAGCAACAAAGAGTGCAACAGCAACAGCAGCAGCAACAACAACGGGTACAGCAGCAACAGCAATCCCAACCTTCCCGTACTGCGCCACGCAGAACTGAAAGGTAATATTGCCAGCCTTAATTATCAGAGACCATAAACCTCCCGATATATTTCACTGCTTACTTTTGAAAAGGTATGTTCCTCCCGGGACATACCTTTCTGCATTAAGATCAATTGCAATGGCTCCCATCCCTCCCTGTAAGGAGGTTGTAAATAAGGTGTAGGAAATGCCCCAAAGCCCAGCGCTTCATAAAACCGGATCCGCCGCTGCGCCTCTATTGTATGCGGTAATTCTGTTTCTAATACCAACCGCCCATATTGCTCAAATAATAAGGTAATCACCTTCGTGCCTGTCCCCTGCCCCCTCATAGCAGGATCAATCGCAAAATGCTCTATAAACGTGAAATCCGTCAATCCCCAGCAAAATACAAACCCCACAAACCGACCCTCCGCCACCACTTCCAGCAACTGCAACGCCCCCTCCACCAGCAATCGCTGCTGCGCAGGCAATGGCCGCCGCTCCTCCTCAGGAAAGGCCGACTCATATAATGCAATAACTAAAGGGGATATGATTTTTGTACTCCGGAATGATAACATGTCCCAAAGATAATCACTTATGCGGCGTACATTGTTTAGATCTGACTTTTATCCGGCATAGATACTTACCACTTATCCGGTCTGCATTGCTTAGATCTGACTTCTATCCGGCATAGATACCTATCACTTATCCGGCCTGCATTGCTTAGACCAGACTTCTATCCGGCAAACATACCTATCACTTATCCGGCGTGCATTTATAAGGATCCGCATTAACAGGATCCACTACTTTATTCACAGCCCAGCAAAAATTCATCGACTGACTGGTAACACTCACTAACCTAACCACCACCTTTTGTCCCTTCCTGCTATCCGCCGCTCTCACTGACTTCGTTCCCTTCGCCCCTATATCACTGATAGTATATTGTTCCGTCTTAAACACATCTCCATTTCCTCTCAGGTACTCCACCGACACAATCACATTGTCGATCACGAACTCTGTCTGGTTCTTCACAATCACATCCAGATCTTTAATCCCTCCCAGGAAACCAGTTCTGTAATCACTATTCGTCACCGCAATAAACTGCTTCCAGTTCTTTCTATAATAAATCCGTGGATCCACAAACTGTCCCTGGCTGTTCTCCCGCTCCCTCACCTCAGCCCTGTCCGCAATTTGTTGCGCAGTATTACTACTCATATCCAACGATTGTTTCAAATGACGGTTCTCATTTGCCAACCGCTCATTCTGTGCCAGCACCTGCTTCACCCGCTCTTGCTGACGAGAATAACTCATCACGAGAAATATGCCGAGAAAAATAATAATGACAATATATCCTACATTCCGTTTCATAACGGACTAATCAGAAAAAATGATGCCAGTGGTCAAAATCAGAAATTAATGGCCACCTGCAGCACTTAATTACACGGCTCATACCATAATCGCATAAAGTTTATTAAAAAATAAATGTTTAAACTGATAATTCTTCCCAGCTGATATATATTTACCAATCGTTATTTTTGCACCTCTAAATTTTCCCTATGGAACTGGTGATTGTAAATGATAAAAAAACAGCAAAGCAGTTTTTAGACGTTCATGTGCAGCTGAATAAAGATATTCCCGGATGGGTTCGCCCCCTGAACAAAGATATCAACGATGTATTTGATCCCGAAAAGAACAAGGCATTCCGTCATGGAGAGGTAATCCGCTGGCTCCTGAAAGACGACAATGGCAAACTGATAGGCCGTATCGCCGCTTTTGTCAATAAAAAATACAAAACCAAAGGAGATACCCAACCCACCGGTGGGGTAGGCTTCTTCGACTGTATCAATGATCAGCAAGCCGCCAACTTCCTCTTTGATCATGCCCGCGACTGGCTGAAGGGAAAGGGGATGGAGGCTATGGACGGACCTATCAACTTCGGCGAAAGAAATAACTGGTGGGGCTTGCTGGTAGAAGGTTTCCATGAGCCGTTATATGGCATGAACTTCAATCCGCCGTACTATAAGCAGCTCATGGAGAATTATGGTTTTCAGCCATTTTTCAACCAGTACTGCTATGGCCTGAATGTAAAAGATAGGCTGCAGGAAAAGTTTTATACCCGCCATGCCGCTTTGGCAGCAGATCCGGCATTCTCTTCCAGCCATATCAAAAAGAATCAGCTGGAAAAATATGTAAAGGACTTTGTGCATGTATATAACGCAGCATGGGCAGGACATGGGGGAAATAAGGAAATGGGCGTACCACAGGCACTTAAGTTGTTTAAGCAGATGAAACCTGTCATGGATGAAAAAATCGTATGGTTCATCTACCACAACAATGAACCTATCGGCGCCTGGTTGAATTTGCCTTCTCTGAATGAGTATTTCAAATACATGAACGGGAAATTTGGCCTCTTGCAAAAACTCCTGTTCCTCTGGTTGAAATGGACCCGTAATACCAAAACGTTCACAGGTATTTTATTTGGTATCGTACCGGAGTTTCAGGGAAAAGGAGCTGATGCTTATATGATCCTGGAAGGCGGAGCCATTATACAGAATAAGCTGAAATATGAGAAATATGAGATGCAGTGGATTGGAGATTTTAATCCTAAAATGATTAATATGGCTGAAGGATTGGGCACAACTATTACCCGAAAATTAATTACTTATCGCTATCTTTTTGATAGAACCAAAGAATTCAAACGTCATCCTCAACTGGGTTAACATACAAAACGGCCTCCCTTACAGGAGGCCGTTTTGGTTATAATATCTTTACTTCCTCCGGTGGTAAATGCCTGATAATAGTATTGTAAATATCTCTTTCCCTGAAGGGCTTCAACATACAGTCGTTAAATCCTAAATTCCGGTAACGGCTATTTTCCGTAAGTGTAATATCAGAAGTAATAGCCAGCACTGGCACTTTCGATTTAATCACATCACTATCCTCCCTGATTTTCTTAACCACTTCCAGCCCAGTCATTCCCGGCATCTGCACATCCAGCAAAATCATATCATATTCATTCAAAGAAAATAATTCATAGGCAGCAATGCCATCTGCAGCCTTATCAAAATTGCACTTCCACCGGCTCAGTATGCGGGTAAGCAATAGCAGGTTCATCTCCTGATCATCAGCCACCAGTATATTCCTGCCTTCCATAAAACTCCCCGTCATATCTTCCAGCTCTCTTCGCGTAATGACCGTTGTCTGTGCCTCAGATAATGGATAAACAATCCCGAACGAAAAAATGCTGCCTTTACCCGGAGTACTTTCCACATTTATATTTGTTCCATGCAGGTGCAGGATGTGCTGAATAATAGCCAGCCCTAATCCCGCTCCACTTACCGCTGCCATTTGCGGAGGGCGTGCAAAACTATAATAACCGAATAAATGAGGAAGCATAGTTTCAGGAATGCCCATGCCTGTATCGTGAACTTCCACATGCAGCAATACCTTGTCTTCAGGAGCTTTTGATACACGCAGTATAACCTGTATGCCGCCATCGGTAGTATATCTGATAGCGTTTTCAACCAGGTGTTGTATCACCTGTTTCAGGCGTTGTTCATCTCCCAGTACACGCAGGTGCCTATCACCCTCATAGACGGCATCAAAGTATAATCCTTTTTCAAAAGCGGCTTTTTGCCTTCCTTCGGTCACTGCCTGAAAGGCGGCATAAATTTCAAACGGCTGTGAATCCAGTCGTACATCACCTTTTGCCAGGTTGTACACTTCCTGCGCATTATTCATAATGCGCAGCAGCACCCCGGCGGCATGTTCGATAGAATGTACCAGTTCAGTTTGTTCCTTATTCAGTGGGGTATGAGAAAGCTGTTCACTCATGCCGATGAGGGCATTCAGTGGTGTGCGCACTTCTCTGTTGAAATTTGTAATCATATCCAGCTTGCCGTTCCTGGATGCAGACAAGGCGGATTTTGTTTTGTTTAATTGCATCCGCAGGCGATAGATCATGACAGTAGCGCCTCCTGCTATTAAAAGAAATAATAGTGCTATGCTAATGACAAAAATGCTATCGGGTAATTGCACCAGAAGGGGTGCAATACATGAGGTCAACCTGGGTACGACCATCCGCGACATCATAACAAATTGAAATATTAAAATGATTGCTTACTACACGATAATTATGGTCCGTTCTGTGGTGCTATATCTTATATTAAGGTAGTGATTTATTTTATTTCGTCCAATTCCTTACTATGAGTGATCGCTTAAATTCCTCCCTTCCTGCCACAGGTCATTCTTAAATTTCATTCGTCACCACTGGCACCTGCCAAAAAAATTCCCCTTCCTTCCTACCGCAGGCAATCCACAAATCCCATTCATTACCACTGGCATTCGCAAAAAAAATTCCTCCCCTCCTGCCACAAGCCCTCCACAAATTCCTTTCATTCCCGCTCGCTACTTCTCAAAATAAAGTTATATTTATTAAGCAATCATCATGCTAACTTGCTTGTAACTATGTCCAGCTTTTTTTCGGCCGGCTCCGAAAAGTCCACCACCGTTCAACCTGCCGGCTCATTCAGATTGCAGGTCCTCAAAATGATGGGAAGCATCTTGCTATTCTTCATCACCTACGGTTTACTGCTCATCTATGCAGGAATACTCGCCGCCATTTTTCTATGGGCGGGTGTTAGTCTTATTATGTTCGCCCCGCTTCACCCCATTACCATCCTCACAGCACTCCTGTTCATCGCAGGATTAGGGATTATTTTCATGGGCATCATGCAGGTCCTGTTCCTGATCAAGTTCCTTTTTACCCGCCAGCGCCAGGATCTTTCACTCCGCATTCCCGTCACCCGTAAGGAACAACCAGCGTTATTCGATTGCCTCCATCAAATTGCGCGATCCACCAAAACCCGCTTTCCTAAAAAAGTATACCTCGCTCCCGGTGTAAACGCAGCAGTCATCTACCCCGTCCGTTTCATGAATATGTTCTGGCCTGTCGGCAAAAAACTGGAAATAGGGTTAGGCCTTGTCAATAGTCTGAACGTAAGTGAATTCAGTATGGCCATCGCCCATGAATTCGGGCATTTTTCACAACGTAGTATGAAACTGGCCAGCTATGTATATACCGTGAACAGGATGATCTATAACATGCTGTATGAAAACCAGAGCTGGCACAAAACCATGAACTGGATTTCCGGCAGATGGATAGGATTTGCACTGCTGGCACGCATCAATCTTCGCATTGTAAGTGATATACAAAAAGCGTTACGACTCATGTACAGCATGGTAAACCGGCAATACATGCGCCTGAGAAGGGAAATGGAATTCCATGCAGATGCTGTAGCACTTACAGTAGCCGGTACAGATGCAGCTATTTCTGCAATGCGCAGGCTGGAAATAAGTGGGTTCTTTTATGAGCATTGCCTGCTGCAACTTCCCGAAATGGCAAAACAACAACGTCGCTTCGGAAATATTTATGAAGTACACCGATCATTGATCCGGCTGTATGCCACCCAACACCAAATAGCGCTGGATGCACATCAGTTACCGCTGGTGACAGATAATTATTTTAGTTCCTTCCTGCTCAGCAGGATACAATTACCCGATCAATGGGCCACACACCCTTCACGTGAAGAACGGGAACAACGTTACATGGCAGCCAATATCAGGAAATCCATCAAAGGAGAAAGTGCGTGGCAGCTGTTTCAACATGCCGAAGAGCTACAGGAGCGGATGTCCACATTGCTCAATCAACCTTTTATTCAACCCTCAGCTCAATATATACCGTACCCGGTAGAAAACTTTATTGCAGATACCGCCACCCGGATCAGGGATTACTCAATGCCGGCAGTCTTTAATGAGTATTATGACAACCGCCCTCTCCCGCTTTTACCTGAAGGGAATATTACCCCCTTAACAAATGAACAGATGGCAACGCTCTCCCTTTCCAGTCTGTACTCAGAAAACAATGTCCAACGGTTGCGGGCCTATTTCAGGGATCTCCAGGATGCAGATACCCTGCATGCCATACAGCAGGGGCAAATTAAAACAAGGTATTTTGAGTTTGAGGGCAAACAATATCCGGCTTCAGCTGCCGGCAAAGTACGTGTCAAACTGCAATCCGGCATCCGGCAGGAAACAGAGTGGCTACAGGCGCATGACATACTGGCCATTCATTATCATTATACCATCGCTTTTCAGAAGGATCCCCTGTGGGCACAAAAACTGCTGGAACAATATCATACTTTAATGGAACACCAGGCTGTCTGCTGGCAGCTAAATGATATTGTGGCCAGAATCCTTCACACCATCAGCTCACTATTCAGTGAGCAGGGTTTAACGATTGTGAGTGCTCAACCCTATTTTGATAGTTTGATAGATGAAGGAGCCTTACTCAAAAAGATCCTCCTTCGCCTAAAGCAGATGCCGGAGGTGACGGCAGGTTGGGAAGGTGCTTTGCAGGAGAAGATCAGTCATTTTCTAAGGTATAATTACAGTTATATAAATGGGAATGAACCGGTTATGGAAGAAATTACCAATCTGCATGAGATCAGTACCACGATGATGGATTATTACAATAATTACATTATTCTTATGAAAAAGGCGTGGTTAGAAGCGGTGTTATAATAAATAGTTATTCAAAAAAAAGTTACCCTCGTGGCAATCCAACCCGCCCCCACGGCGCCAGCCGAAAAAAAGCCCCCTTCCCTGCTGCCGCAGGCCATCCCCCAACCTCTCCATTTCTCCTGAATTTTCTGTACTTTCGGCCTTCGTGAATAGCCTTTGAATATGGAGAATTTTATCGTTTCTGCCCGTAAATACAGACCACAGAACTTTTCTACAGTTGTAGGACAATCCCACATTACCACCACACTCAAAAACGCCATCCGCAATAACCAACTTGCGCACGCCTTTTTGTTCTGCGGTCCCCGCGGTGTGGGCAAAACCACCTGTGCCCGTATCCTGGCTAAAACCATCAACTGCGAAAATCTCCAACCCGACGGTGAGGCATGCAACCAATGCCACTCCTGCGTTTCCTTCAACGAAGGAAGTTCTTTCAACATCCACGAACTGGATGCTGCATCGAACAACTCAGTAGATGACATTCGTACCCTCGTAGAACAGGTACGCTTTGCACCTCAAGCCGGTAAATATAAAATCTATATCATAGATGAGGTGCACATGCTCAGTTCTTCCGCATTCAACGCATTCCTGAAAACACTGGAAGAACCCCCCTCCTATGCAATATTCATCCTGGCTACCACCGAAAAACATAAAATTCTCCCCACGATCCTGAGCCGATGCCAGATCTTCGATTTCAAACGCATCACCATCCAGGACACCGTGGATCACTTACAGGAAATCTGTCAGAAAGAACACATCCAGGCCGAAGGCGACGCCCTGCACCTCGTAGCGCAAAAGACCGACGGCTGTATGCGTGACTCTCTCAGCACCCTGGATAAAATTGTCTCCTTCACAGGCGGAAAACTTACCTACCAGAACACCCTGGAGCACCTTAACATCCTTGACTATGATTACTTCTTCAAAATCATGGATGGAGTACTGCAACAGGACGTAGCCGCTGCCCTCCTGATCTTCGACGAAATACTCCAAAAAGGTTTCGAAGGTGACAACTTCCTCAATGGCTGGGCCGAATTCCTCCGCAACCTCCTGTTGTGTAAGGAAGACAAAGTCCTCCACCTCGTAGAAGTAAGTGGTAACCTGAAAGACCGTTACCGCCAGTTATCCGGCAAACTAAGTCCTTCTTACCTGATTACCGCCCTCCACCTCCTGAATGAAACGGAGATCAACTACCGCATGGCCCGCAACAAACGTCTCCATGTGGAAATGGCGCTGATCAAACTCTGTTTCCTGCAACAGGCAGTTACTTTAGTCAGCGATGACCAAACCGGAGAGGTAGTAAAAAAAAAACTGGTAGCTGACGGTTCCGCACCACAAAAGCTCCGGGCACCGATAGCACAGGCCACAGCTGCCAAAGCAGGCCAGCCGGCTACAAGTGCATCTATCGCAGCCAATGGCCCGGGACTCACTATAGAAAATAAACCTCCTGTACAACAAACGGCTGCTACAACCAATTCCCAGCCGGTACAGAACAGTTCATATACTTCTTCTCCGACGGCATCCGGACAGGCAACATATGCACAGACTGCATTCGGACAGGTTGGAAATACCCAAACTACTTCCGGACAGACGGCAAGTTCTCCAACTGCATCCGGACAGGCTGCATACGCTCAGACGACGCCTGGACAGGTTGCACATACCCAAACTACTTCCGGACAAACAGCAAATTCTCAAACTGCATTCGGACAAACAGCCCACGCTCAAACTGCTTCCGGGCAGACAGCACACGCTCCGATTGCCCCTACCCAGACGGCGCCCAAACCATCACAACCTGCACCCAACCAACCCAAAGTATCAGGTCTGGCAGCCATGAAGCAGGCCCTTGCCGCACAGCAAACCAACGTCACCAAACAGGAAACCATCCCAATGACCCTGGGTGCCCTGCACGTGTATTGGGAGGAGTTCATTGACCGCTTCCGGCAGGCTAACAAAATGACAGTCGTAAGTAACTTACAACTGGCTGTCATCTCCATGATAGGACCTGAAGAGATCGGAATCACCAGCAGGAATATTGTGCAATTCCGCTTCATGGAAGAAGAAAAATTGTCCATCTCGGCTTTCTTCAAAGACAAGTTCCGGAACAATGGATTGGTACTCACATTACATCTCGACGAATCCCAGCAAACAGCGGATATTGGCCCTGCGCCTTTATCCAGCCGTGAGAAATTTGCAAAGATGATAGAAAAATATCCACTTGTGAAAGAGTTGAAAGACAAACTAAATCTGGAACTCGATTTTTAATACTGTCTGGAATCAGCAGAAGATCACGAATACGACTTTCACAATTCGCAATTCTTTTGTAGGTTTGAGCAAAATTTGGAAAAATACTATGGCAGAAGTTATCAGAATGCCCCTTTTGAGTGACACGATGACAGAAGGGGTGATCGCGGAATGGCATAAAAAGGTAGGCGATACCGTAAAAGCAGACGATGTAATTGCTGAGGTGGAAACTGATAAGGCCACCATGGAAGTGATGGGATATGTAGAGGGTACGTTATTATATATAGGTGTAGAGAAGGGAAAGGCTGCTAAAGTAAATGAAGTTATAGCTATCGTTGGTAAACCAGGTGAAGACTTCCAGTCTTTACTGGGTGGTGCTGCACCAGCTCCGGCTGCTACACCGGCACAACCAGCTGCTCAGGCACCAGCTCCGGCTGCTGCTCCAGCTCCAGCACCAGCCGCTGATAATGCAGCTGCTGCAGAGGCACTGAAAAATGCTACTGTAATCCGTATGCCACTCCTGAGCGATACGATGACAGAAGGTAAGATCGTAGCCTGGAATAAAAAAGTAGGCGACACCGTAAAAAGCGATGACGTACTGGCTGAAGTGGAAACCGATAAGGCAACCATGGAAGTTATTGGTTACGCTGAAGGTGAATTATTATATGTGGGTGTGAAAGAAGGTGATGCTGCCAAAGTAAATGGTATCATCGCTATCGTAGGTAAGAAAGGTACAAATGTAGATGCAATCCTGGCTGCTGAAGGTGGTGCTAAACCAGCTGCTGCCGCTGCTGCACCTGCCGCTCAAACTGCTGCTCCTGCTGCAAATGCAGCTCCAACCGCAACTCCTGAAGCTACTGACGTTAACGGTCGTGTGAAAGCATCTCCGCTGGCTAAGAAACTGGCACAGGAAAAAGGTATCGATATCAATAAAGTAACTGGTTCCGGCGATAACGGCAGAATCGTGAAGAAAGATGTGGACAGCTTCGTTCCATCTGCTGCACCTGCTGCCACCGCTGCTGCTCCTGCTGCTGCAAAATCAGCTCCTGCTTTTGCACCCGCCAGTCAGGAAGGTTACACCGATGTTCAGCTGACTCAGATGCGTAAAGTAATCGCTAAGCGCCTGAGCGAAAGCAAATTCTCTGCTCCTCACTTCTACCTGAAAGTAGATGTAAATATGGATAAGGCAATGGAAGCCCGTAAAGCAATTAACGAGGTTTCTCCTGTTAAGATCTCCTTCAACGATATGGTGATCAAGGCAGCTGCCCTGGCCCTGCGTCAGCATCCGGATGTAAACAGTAGCTGGATGGGTGATTTCATCCGCCAGAACCACCATATACACATTGGTTCTGCTGTAGCCATCGAAGATGGTCTGATCGTACCGGTTATCCGCTTCGCTGATCAGAAGTCGCTGAGCCAGATCGCAGCCGATGCTAAAGGTCTGTACGACAAGGCGAAGAACAAGAAACTGCAACCACAGGACTTCACTGGTAATACCTTCACTATCTCTAACCTGGGTATGATGGGTATCGATGAATTCACTGCAATCATCAACCCTCCGGATTCTGCAATCCTGGCAGTAGGTGGTATCAAGGAAACAGTAGTATCAGAGAAAGGACAGTTCAAAGCTGTTAATATCATGAAACTGACCCTGAGCTGTGATCACCGTAGCGTAGATGGTTCTGTAGGTGCGAAGTTCCTGGGAACACTGAAAGGTTATCTGGAAAACCCGGTTACAATGCTGGTGTAGTCCATTTATAAATAGTTTTTAAAAAGCGGCTTCTTAACAGGAAGTCGCTTTTTTATTTAAAGCCGCCAGTACCAAATCAACATCCGCCCCCCTCCAACTCCCAGCGTCAGCTGAAAAAAAATCCCCTTTCCTTGCTGCCGCAGGCCACTATCAAACTCCCCTTCACACCACCAGCCAAAAAAAATCCCTATATTTATATATCAAACCCAGTCACAATGGAACCTCTCAGGAATGCATTAAACTGGTTCGAAATCCCCGTCCACGACTTCGACAGGGCAAAGAAATTCTACAGCCACATCCTCGGCTGCGATCTTCCCGAACAAACCTCCGGACTCAAAAAAATGGCCTTCTTCCCCTTCGACCCCTCCACAGGCGCAGGCGGAGCACTCGTTCATGGCATGGAATACCTCCCCAGCCAGCGCGGGGCACTCATCTACTTAAACGCCGGCGAAGACCTCACCCCCATCCTCGACCGCGTCGAAGCCGCCGGAGGCAAAATCGAACTCGACAAACGCCCCTTCTCCGACATCCCCTTTCCCGGCTTCTTCGCCATCATCTACGACACCGACGGCAACCGCATCGCCCTCCATTCCCGTACCTAATCTCTAATTAATTTTCACTAAGTTTTGAAAGTTCAAAAACATGGTATACCTTTATACCATCAATAAGGAAATAAGGAAGTAATGAAATTAGCCGAAGCAAAAGCACAATTCATCCAGTCATGGGGCTCACTCGGAGCACAATGGGGAATTAACCGGACCATGGCCCAGATCCATGCTTTGCTAATGATCATGCCAGATCCCCTGAGTGCAGACGAAATCATGACAGAGCTAAACATTTCCCGTGGCAATACCAATATGAATGTGCGTGAACTCATCAACTGGGGACTCGTAGACCGTGTACTCGTTCCCGGTGAAAGAAAAGAATATTTTACCGCAGAAAAAGATGTGTACAAAGTCGCCAAGGAAATTGCCCGCGAAAGGAAACGCCGTGAACTGGATCCTGTTCTCAAAACCCTGGAACAACTCCAGGAAGTGGAAGGTGATCCGAAAGACAAGCACGTAAAATCATTCAAAGAATCTATTACAGAAATAAACAGATTCGCTCACCAGGCAGATAAAACACTGAATGCATTTGTAAAAGCAGATGAAAACTGGTTTTATTCAACGCTGATGAAGCTCTTTAAATAATTCGCTTTTAAACCTATTTAAATAATCAAAGGCGGCCCCCCCGCCTTCTTTTTTCTCAACATCTTTCAATAATTACTGAAAGTTCAGAACATGAAAAACAAAAAGATCATCATCGCTGGCGGCACTGGCTTCATCGGCACAGGCCTCATCCACTACTTCGGCCAGGACAACGACATCGTGGTCCTGACCCGCCGCCCACTCCCTTCCCATAACCGTATCACCTACGCCGCATGGGATGGCAAGACCCTTAGCAACTGGGTAAATCACCTCGAAAATGCCGATCTACTCATCAATCTCACCGGCAAATCCGTCAACTGTCGCTACACCCCAAAAAATAAACAAGCCATCTTTGACAGCCGTACCAACGCTACAAACGTCATAGCCACCGCCTTTCGTTCCATTCCCCATCCTCCAAAAGTCTGGATCAACGCCGCTTCCGCCACCATCTACCGCCATGCAGAAGATCGTCCCATGGACGAATTCAATGGTGAAATAGAAAACGACTTCTCTGTTCAGGTCTGCAAAAAATGGGAAGCCGGTTTTAACGAAGCAAACGTACCCGGTGTACGCAAAGCCCTATTACGCATGGCCGTTACCATTGGCTCCGAAGGAGGTGTCATATCCCCTTACCTGAACCTGGTCAAATTTGGCCTGGGTGGTTACCAGGGCAGCGGCAACCAGCGGTTCAGCTGGGTACATATCACAGATGTAGCCCGCATGATGGAATGGATTTACGAAGATCCTGCCTTATCCGGCACCTTCAATTGTAGTGCTCCTCATCCCACCACTAACCGTGAATTCATGCGCACACTGCGAAAAGCTGCTGGTCACCTCTTTGGCCTGCCGGCCCCTGCCTGGTTATTAAAAATTGGCGCCTGCCTCATTGGCACTGAAACCGAATTACTCCTGAAAAGCAGGTGGGTGTTGCCGACCCGCGCAACACAAGCTGGCTTTAGGTTTCAGTATCCATATCTGAAACCCGCCATGGAAAACATTATACACAGTCTGCCAGGAAGACGGTATCACCTCTTCTATTAATGATCTGGTGTAAAGTTTGATACCACTATAAGCATGAGCGACAAGAAAAAAACAGTGGTATTGGGTGCATCACCCAATCCTGGAAGATATAGTTTCCTGGCTGTAAGCAGACTCACGGCACATGGGCACCCGGTAGTAGCTATTGGTAAAAGAGCTGCACAAATTGGGGATATCCCCGTTACTACAGATCATCCTGCAACCGAAGATGTGGATACAGTCACCCTGTACCTGAATCCGGGGAACCAAAAGGAATATTATGATTACATCATGAATTTACATCCCAAACGCATCATCTTCAATCCCGGTACAGAGAACAACGAACTGGCGAAGATGGCGGAGGATAAAGGGATTTATACATTGGAAGCTTGTACATTGGTACTCCTGAGTACCGGACAATATTGAGTGCTTTTTTCATAAAAAGGCCGGTTCTGCTTTTGCAAAACCGGCCTTTTGCATGTATACCATACTCAACCTATCGAAATAATTTGTATATTCGGTTATCCTAATATTCCCTCCGCCCGGCTCTAAATCATCGACTGGCTATCACTTATCAACACCGCCTTTTCACTCTAATCATATATATATCATGAAATGGAGAAGATTCAACGGCGAACCAATCCAATTGCCAATTAAGGAAGAAGTCCGCCAGGCTATCATCCGCGAAACCGCAAAGGGCTTTCACCTCAAAGTATGCATCGGCACCGACTCCCAGGTCAAAGGTGCTGACACGGAATTCGCTACCGTTATCGTATTTCTGCGCGAAGGACATGGAGGATTCATGTTCATTCACAATGAAAAAACCCGCGACGTCTACTCTATCAAAGAGCGTATGCTGATAGAAGTAGCCAAAAGCATCGAAATCGCGTACGAACTCTGTGACATGTTTACGGAATACGACGTAGACATGGAAGTACATGCGGACATTAACACCAACCCCCAGTTCAAAAGTAACCTCGCATTACGCGAAGCTATGGGTTACATACTGGGTATGGGTTTCGCCTTCAAAGCCAAGCCAGACGCGTTTGCCAGCAGTTGCTGCGCCGATAAGGTAGTCAACTGATAAACGCAGTCCACACCCACTCTCATTGTTTTAGGATGTGTACACGCACATCCGGGGCTTTTATCCCCCATTACCTGCTGAAAAACCGCTCCCAAAAAGCTAAAAAACATAGATCTTTTAATTAATTGATTTTCCTGCAAAAGCTAAATGACTATCCTTCAATCTCTCTTCTCCTAAAAGTCAATTCCCTCCAATCACTATAACCAATAAGCCCACCAGTCATTGCACTTACCAAAGACAAAAACAATGATCCATATTTCTTTCATGAACTACCCTCATCCCCTCATTTTTCAAAAATTCTTCGTATCTTAATTCCATACCTAACCTACAATAAAACAAAGGGATCAAAATGAGACCCATTTCTGTCACTGTCACACTAGTAGCGATATTAGCAACCTTTGCCTGCAAAAAAGAGAACCTTGCAGACAACCCATCCAGCAAACTGCAAGGTAGCTGGCGGCTGATACAAACTGTTTCCGGCAAGAATCTTAGTCTGGTAGATAGCAGCGCTCACAATACCATTACCTTCAATGGCAATACCATGTTCACTTACCGTCACGACACCCTCGTGAACCGGGAATCTTTCCTCATGGCATTCAAAGCTGACCGCTTGCCCTACCTGGTATCTGACAAAGATCCCTGGAATCCAAGAATTTACAGTTGCGCCTTCTGTGCCTCAGCCGATACGTTATACCTATCTGCCGTTCACATCGCCGATGGTATCAAAGCCACTTATGTTAGGGTAAAAAATAAAGGAGCACTGTAACAGCGCCCCTTTATCCATATAATATTGTAAACAGTTTAGGCATTCACCCTGAACTGTTTACCCATTTTCATCTATATAATCCTTCCCAAATGTCCAGAGATTCATCCTGAACTGTTTATCTATTCCCTCTACGCAATCGCCCTAAACTGCATATTCATCTCATCTATAAACTCCAATATCTTATCCCGCCCCATCTTCTTCACCGTACTGGTCACAAAATTCGCCGGCAAAAACTCCCAATTCTCCCTCAACCTATTCAAAAACGCCTTCACATTCCTACTCGTCTCCGCCTGCGTACTCTTATCCGCCTTCGTAAACACCAGGTTAAAAGGAATCTGCCACTCCCCCAACTGGTTAATAAAATCCAAATCCAGCTTCTGTGGCGTATGCCTGCTATCAATCAACACAAACACATTCACCAGGTTCGGCCTCTTCCGCAAATAATCCTCAATCATCCGCTCCCAACTTTTCCGCTGAGACTGGCTCACTTTTGCAAACCCATACCCTGGCAAATCTACCAGGTACCAATCCTTATTAATCACAAAATGGTTAATCAACTGTGTTTTCCCAGGCGTTCCGGAAGTCTTCGCCAGCTTCTCATTATTCGCTAACATATTGATCAGCGATGACTTACCCACATTCGACCTGCCAATAAACGCATACTCCGGCAGATTCGGAGTCGGACACTTCTCCCAGTCAACATTACTAATCAGATATTCTGCAGATTTTATAATCATAATCTCTTTTTACACAAAAAAACAAAAAATGGCCCCGTACATGACTTTTAGCATTTTACTTATCAACAAGAACACCCTAACTTTGCGGGCTATGTCAGACAAGAAAGTAGTACCGTTTGCCGCGTCAAAATTAAGCAAGAAGGAACAAATAGCGACAATGTTCAATGATATTGCCCATCGCTATGACTTTTTAAACCATTTTATGTCCCTTGGTATCGATATCATGTGGCGTAAAAAGGCCCTCAAACTGCTGAAATCCCTCCAACCCAAAAAGATGCTGGACGTGGCCACCGGTACCGGCGACTTCGCCATCATGGCCAACAAGATGCTGAATCCCGACACTATCACCGGTATCGACATTTCCGAAGGCATGCTCTCTTTCGGCCGGGAAAAGATAAGTAACCTGGGCCTCTCTGACAAAATTACCCTGCAGCTGGGGGATAGCGAAACAATAAGTTTTCCTGATAATACGTTTGATGCAATAACGGTAGCATACGGCGTTCGCAACTTCGAAAATCTGGAAAAAGGACTGGCGGAAATGTTGCGTGTATTAAAGCCGGGCGGGAAATTGGTGATTTTAGAATTCTCTAATCCAACAGTTTTTCCCATTAAACAATTATATAATTTGTATTTTCGCTATATTACACCGCTGATCGGAAAATGGATTGCAAAGAGCCAGGCAGCATACAGCTACCTCCCCGAATCTGTGAAAGCGTTTCCACAAGGTCAGCAAATGTGTAATATTTTAACTAATACCGGCTTTCAAGCAGTGACATGCAAAAAACTCACATTCGGCATCAGCTCTATTTATTGCGCTTCCCGCTAGTACTGATACTGGCTATCCTATGGAATACAAGGGGCGCACAGGCGCAAACCGTACTGAATATGGAAGAACATGATGCCAAACCCTATTACTTTGGTATCACGCTCGCGGCCAACAACTCTAATTTCAAACTCCTGCACGATGCAGTCTTCCTGCATCAGGACTCTATTATGGTAGTAGAGCCCCTCAAGACCTTTGGGTTCAACCTTGGTCTGCTGGGCAACGTACGCCTGAGTGAGTATTTTGACCTTCGCCTTAATCCGCAATTGTCATTTGCCTCGAAAAACTTATACTATAGAGAGAACTTCCCCTCCCGGGAAACCACTAAAAATATCGAATCCATCCTCCTGCAATTCCCTTTACAGATCAAGTTCAAGTCTGATCGCATCGATAATATGCGCGTATACGTGATCGCCGGCCTGAAATACGACTATGACCTGGCTTCCAATGCCCGCGCACGTCGTGCAGAGGATCTCGTAAAAATTAAAGCTGGTGATTATGGCTATGAAGCAGGCGCCGGTTTTGAATTTTATTTCCCAAGTTTCATCTTCTCACCAGAGTTCAAAATCAGTAATGGTTTATCAAATATGCAGGTGAAAGACAAGAACCTTCGTTACTCCAATGTAATTCAATCCCTGAAGTCCCGCATGATCGTGTTCTCCATCCACCTGGAAGGTTAATAAGCCATACACAGTTTGCAGAACAACTTCCATCCAACCGCCAATTCCCTGAAGGTCAACAAACCTTTCTTTGCACTATCTTTGCGGCATGCAGACATACATCATCCGCAATATATCCGTAGTCAACGAAGGTAGTACCTCTGTTCAGGACGTCCTTATCAGCAATAACCGTATAGAAAAAATTGCTCCCCGGATCACCATCCCCGGACAATACACCGAAATCAACGGCGAAGGCAAACACCTCCTGCCCGGTGTTATCGACGACCAGGTCCATTTCCGTGAACCCGGCCTCACCCACAAAGCTACCATCTACACGGAATCCCGTGCAGCCGTAGCCGGCGGTACCACCAGCTTCATGGAAATGCCCAACACCGTTCCCGCCGCCCTCACCCAGGAACTGCTGGAAGACAAGTACGCCATCGGTGCAAACCACTCCCTGGCCAACTACTCCTTCTTCATGGGCGTATCCAACGACAACGCCGACGAAGTACTGAAAACGAATGAAAAGAAAGACCGTATTTGCGGCGTGAAAATATTCATGGGCTCCTCTACCGGCAATATGCTGGTAGACAACTACATCACCCTCGAACGCATCTTTGGCGGTAGTGAAGTACTCATTGCCACACACTGCGAAGATGAAAAGATCATCAAAACCAACCTCGAAAAATACAAGCAGGAAGTAGGCGCAGAGCACCTCACCGCTGCTTACCATCCCATCATTCGCAATGAAGAAGCTTGTTTTGAATCATCCCTTGTAGCGATCCAGTTTGCTAAAAAACACAACTCCCGCCTGCACATCCTGCATATCTCTACAGAAAAAGAATTACAGCTGTTCAGCAACATGCTGCCACTGGCAGAAAAACGTATTACCGCTGAGGTATGTGTACATCACCTGTACTTCACTGCAGATGATTACGCCCGCTACGGCAATCTCATAAAATGCAATCCTGCTATCAAAGCAGCACACAATAAACACGGCCTCTGGCAGGGTTTGCTGGATGACCGGCTGGACATCATCGCAACCGACCACGCGCCACACACCTGGGAAGAGAAACAACAACCTTATTTACAGGCACCATCCGGCGTTCCATTAGTGCAGCACAGCCTGCTGATGATGCTTGAACACGTAGCCAAAGGCAATATCTCACTGGAGAAAGTGGTGGAAAAGATGGCGCATGCGCCTGCTATCTGTTTCCAGATAAAGGAAAGAGGTTTCCTCCGCGAAGGATACTTTGCAGACTGTGTGATCGTAGATCTGCAACAGGCGACTATGGTCGACAAGAGCAATCTGCATTACAAATGTGGATGGTCTCCGCTGGAAGAACATACATTCCCCGCAGCAGTGACACATACATTCGTAAATGGTCACCTCGCTTATGAGAATGGTAAATTCAATGAGAGTGAGAAAGGGCAACGCTTGTTGTTCAACAGATAATGTTGTAGCTCACCCGGCTGCTTCTTTACCCTGCTTCAGACAGACCGCTGGTCTTAAGATTTTTCGCCCATCTCTTCACAGGGATGGGTATTTTTTTGCCCATTCTTATGGAATTCTTCACATTGCTCATCTGTAAATAAAGCGACATATTTCCGTATATTCACCTAAAAGCCTGTGCAATGGAATTAGACAAAACGACCTACTACGACCTATCTATATTCAACAGAGAAGAGGAATTCTCCCTGTTTCATAAACTGGATTTTACAACAACGACAGGCGGCAGACATTATCTCAGGCAGATGTATGCAAGTCCGCTGAAAGATATAGCTTCCATTGAACATAGACACAAAGCATTGCAATACCTGATACAGGAGGAAGACCACTGGCCTGCGGATATTACCAATGGTACCATCGTCGTGATGGAAAACTACCTCGAGGCACAGATAGAACCGATTAGCAATCCGGAAGGTATATCGCTCGTAGTCAGTGCAGTGATGACAAAGATGATATACAATTCAGATTACGGGTTCATCCAATTCTCTTTCACACAGTTGCTCAACCTGCTCAAAGGATTCCGGTCCTTAGTCAGCACCTATAATACCGAAAATACGCCCCGCGATCTTAAGCAAATATTAGACAGGGCGCATCATCTCTTATATCAAAAAGAATTTAACGACATCATTGCTGCAGATGCAGCAGGCACCATATCATTCATGCAGATCCTGCGGCATGATCATTACATCCGCAAGAAACACCGCAAAACAATTCAGGAGTTGTTAGACCTATACAGCAGACTGGATGCACTGTATGCGATGTCAAAAGCAATCCGTCATTTTAATTTACAGTTCCCTGCATTTGAAGATACACCTCATCCATTCGTAGAGATCAAAGATCTCTATCATCCAATCTTACCTAAACCGGTATCTTACAATGTATCGATCACGCCACAATCGCACTTCATGTTTTTAACTGGTGCGAATATGGCAGGTAAGACGACATTCATCAAAGCCGTGGGTGTAGCTGTATTCCTGGCTCATATAGGCATGGGCGTGCCTGCAAAAGAAATGAAGTGTAGTTTCTTCAATGGTATCTTCAGTAACATCCAGGTACAGGATAATATTTTCAAAGGAGAATCTTTCTTCTTTAATGAAGTACAGCGCATCAAAAATACGATTGTCAAAATCAATGATGGTAGAAAATGGTTAGTGCTGATAGATGAAATGTTCAAAGGCACTAATGTAGAAGATGCAAAGAATTGTTCACTCGCTGTGATTAATGGTTTGTTGAAGAGTACGAACTGTTTGTTCATCTTATCTACACACCTGTATGAAATTGCAGAGGAGTTGAAAGGTGCTTCAAATATCAGGTTTAAGTATTTTGAATCGGAAGTAATAGAGGATAATTTATACTTTACTTACCAGTTAAAAGATGGTATAGCGAAAGAAAAAATCGGGTATTTGATATTGAAACGAGAGAAGGTATTGGATTTATTAAATGAGATAAAGTAAAAGAAAAATCTCATCCGCCAAAAGGTAGATGAGATTTTTTCGTTATATTCAATAACAAACTATTTCATCCATGATTGTTAAAACCTATGGCAGTGCGCTGCAAAGCGTCAGTGCCATCTCTATTGTTATAGAAGTGAATGTCTCGCCCAAAGGTACCCGTTTCTCAATCGTAGGTTTACCAGGCAGCTCAATCAGGGAAAGTGAAGACCGGATTGAATCTGCCATCCACAATATTGGTTACTTCTTTCCCCGCTTCAGAACCATCGTGAATATGGCGCCTGCGAATATCCGCAAAGAAGGTTCGGCATATGATCTCCCGATAGCGATAGGCTTATTAGCCGGTTCAGAACAAATTAAAACCGATTATCTCGCTCATTATACCCTCATGGGAGAACTCTCTTTAGACGGAACATTACTTCCAATAAAAGGAGCGCTCCCCATTGCAGTGCAAGCTAAGAAAGATGGTTTCAAAGGAGTCGTATTACCCCTGCAAAACGCAAGAGAAGCATCGATGGTAGATGGTATTAAAGTATATGGCGCATCTGACCTCAAAGAAGTCATTGACTTCTGCGTAGACCCGAAAACCTTACATCCCACTAACTCAGATGCCTCCACCATCTTCTCCCAACAAAACACCAACGATCTTGACTTCAACGAAGTAAAAGGCCAATACATGGTAAAACGCGGCCTGGAAATAGCCGCCGCCGGCGGTCATAATGTATTACTCATCGGTCCTCCCGGCGCGGGAAAAACCATGCTTGCAAAACGGTTTCCAACCATCCTCCCTCCGATGACACTTCCAGAAGCTTTGGAAACCACAAAAATTTATTCAGTAGCCGGAAAACTCGATTGCTCCTTAATCACAAAGCGCCCTTTTCGTTCACCACATCACACTATCAGTGATACAGCCTTAGTCGGTGGTGGTGTCACACCGCAACCAGGAGAAATATCCTTAGCCCATAATGGTGTATTATTCCTGGATGAATTACCCGAGTTCAAACGGGCCGTTTTAGAAGTAATGCGTCAACCCATAGAAGAAAGAAAGGTCTCCATTTCAAGAGCCAATTACACTGCCGATTTCCCGGCCGGCTTCATGCTCATTGCTTCTATGAATCCATGCCCCTGTGGATATTTTAACCATCCTGAAAGATCCTGTTCCTGCCCTGCAGGTGCGGTGCAACGCTATATGCGCAAAATCTCCGGCCCACTTATGGACAGAATAGATTTGCATATAGAAGTCACGCCTGTCTCCCATCAGGAATTAACAGACTTATCCACATCCGAAACCAGCCAAAAAATAAGAGAAAGAGTGATTGCCGCAAGAAATATTCAAAAGCAAAGATTTTCCAGACATAGAGGTATTTACAACAATGCACAAATGCATCCATCTTTATTAAAAAAGGTATCTTACCTGGATAGCGAATGTGCAGATCTGCTCAAAAGAGCTATGCAAACCTTAAGCCTCTCCGCCCGCGCCTACGATCGCATCTTAAAAGTCTCCCGTACCATCGCCGACCTGGCAAAAAGTGAACATATCCAATCAGATCACATTGCAGAGGCTATACTATTCCGTTCTCTTGATAGAGAGAATTATTGGGTCTAAGCGACGGTGGATATATTTATTTTATAACGTGATAAATCGTTCGCCATTTTTATACCCCAAAACCTTGTTATGGCAAGATAGTGCGGGGTTCGATTCCTGTTCTGGGCACCCTGGATGGCGAAACGCCGGAGGTAATACCTCCGGCGTTTTTTGTTATTGGTATACTCTACTATTACTGTCGAATCTAGGATCAAGTTGAAAAGTCAAATCGAGTAAAAAAATCTCATCTTTTGTTTATAATTAATTTCTTCTAATAAAATAACTCCAGCCTATTTTCCTTATTTATGCGTCCACATTTGTTTAGCCCAGTTTTTAATATTTTCTCTTTCAGCGAATTTAACATTATAACCTCTCGTCTTACAAACTTTTTTGCCACCTGCGGCTATGTAACTAGTAGTCGCAATAAGGCCTAACTTGGCCTGCTCAAATTGCACGTCTGTATAAAACGATTTTACAGTTTCTATGCTGATTTTATTTTCTTTTTTGTATCTTTTACATTGAATTAAAAGTTCAGGTGCAGAATTTTTATTATTCTCTATATATGCTCTAATATCAACTCCACCATCATTTGTTCCTGGACCTAATACCACATTATAGCCCTGTTTTTTAAAATATTCCGCACAGAAGCGTTCAAAATTTCTCCAATGTATGATTTCGATTTCATCTCCATTTGCAGCTAAATAATCAATGAATTTTTGCTCTAAAAAATTATTTTCTGATTTCAACTCACAATTATATAATTTGGATAATTCTGTTCCTCCATCCCAACCAATTGAGGAAGGTATTATACAACTTTGGTCAAATTTTTCGTGAGATATAACCGCAACAGCATAACTCAATTCCTTATCATAGCCTTCATTTTTATGAATAAGCTTAGTAAGGTCTTCTATTGTCAATTCATTATTTGAATTTAAATATTGAAACCCAATGGAAGCGGCAGTAGCGGCAACAGTAATATCTTTGTTTTTTATTGAATATTCCTGTAGATATTCAAATGCTTTACGTGAAGGCAAGTTCTCAGGTAAATTACCTATCTTTTGTCGGATTCTTAAGAGCATTTCTTCAAGATCTCCTGAGTGAATTCTAACGTAAGTGTCCAAATCATCACTTTTAAGATATTTTTCATCAAACTTCTCCAACAATATTTTTGCAACTTGAAAACGATTTAATAAAAGCCCTGACTTTATTCCAACAATTTCAGTTGTGCCATCATAAAAATCGCGTAGAGAAAAATTAATTGCCATTTGTCTAATTAAAGAGGTGATCGTAATTACATCAATTAATACTTTCCATTAAAGAATTATATTGATGAAGATCAGTTTGCTTAATCTTTTCAATGACTGCTTTAGCAATTTTTGAAATCTCACTTACTTCAATGGGTATCATAGATCTATCAAATTGATTTTCCAAATGAGAATATTCATTTGTCATTCTAAATACCAATGTCATTGATATCCTATCACCTTCAAAAAATTTCTCTAATCGTTGGGAAAAAGCTATTTTATTACTGGGATACTTGTAAAATGTATATGCCTCCAAAAATTTACGAAGATTATTTCCAAAGTTAAATTGTTGTTCCATTGCAATATCATTCTCGGGTAAAATAGAACAATTGTATATTTGATGAAATAAATAATTAAACTCTGTCACATAATCCTTCATATAAGCAGGAGATTTTCTTATTATTGAAAAAGTTTTATTTTGCCGTTCAATCATGAAAAAATTATGATCAGCCTTATCCTTACTATTAGGTTGTGGCTTATATTTTGGATAAGTTAATTGCTTTAAATATTTTAGAAAATCTAAGTTGTGAGTAGATATGAATAGCTGTCCGTACTTCTGTGGTTTTGCAATTACATTTTCAATTAAGCTAAACATGAAAAAAATATGATTATAATCCAAACTTGAAATTGGATCGTCAATGTAAATAATCATATTTTTACTTATTGACTCATCCTTTAACTCATCTTCGATTTTTGCAATAAAATAGCAAAAAGATATTAAACTGCATTCTCCTTCACTTAGATTATTTGCAGGAAAATTGTCTCTCTTAATTGAAAAGTGCATTTTTGGGGCTTCGCCTTCAGCTACAAGTTTTAATTCATTATGACCAAAAAAGTGTGATAGATATTGGTTAATAAGTTCGGCACCTTTACTTTCGTCTTTCATCTCAGATTCTAATTTTCTCTTTTCCTCAATTAATGCATCAATCTTATTCTGTAATGGCAATTTAGCATTATCCAATTCCTTACATTTATTATCTAAATCTTGAACTTCATCTTTTAATGAATCATAATCAATATCCTTAATGAATTGAGCAATATTAGAATATCGCAGCAGTTCACGAGTCAACATTTGATCTTTAACTAATGTCTTAGTTTTAATATTATGCTCTTTTACTAAAGCATTAAACTTCAATATTTGTTCGTAAATTCTATCAGAATAATCATTTAGTTCTGGAAGTGTAAGGTTTTGAAAAATATTTTCTTCTCGTTTTTTTAGATGATCAACAAGAACTCCTATTCTAATTTTGTATAAATTAACTAAATCTGTCCATTCATTAGTCAATTGTTCAAAATTTCCTTGTAAGCTCTGATAAAATAAATTTTTATCAAGTGTGATGAATGATGATAAATTATCTTGTACCGATTTTAGGCGAGATATTTTTTCAATAATTTCTGTTCTTAACGCTTCTGATTCTTGGCTGAAATGGACAGCCAATTTGTCCCAAAGATCAAGTGGAATTGGGCTGCCGCAAAACCCACATGTTTCTTTAATTCCATTGTGTATACCAATACCTTGTCTAACCCATTCTTGTAATAAACTATCTTCAATTAGGTCGGTAATTACTTTGGTCGGTTTTATTTTTCTACTCAATAATTCTGCTGTGTCACTTACTGCTTCTATAAAGCTAGGTTTAACTTCTCTTAATGGAATGATATCTGGTAGGTCAATTTCATTAAGGGAATTAGTAAGCTCTGTAACTTTTTGTGTAGGTAAAATATGTTTGTTAATATCTGCTTTAATCAGATTAATCTCATAAATGATATCTGTAATAGTATAATTTTTTTTTGTAGCTGTTCCAATGAACAAAGATTTATCAATCTTTATATTGTCGTTGGCCTTATTTCTCAGCTTATCGTCAATACTCTTATTTTTTAATTCTAATAATTTCCGATATTCTTCAATTAGTTTTTTAACATCATTATATTCATGTAATAATCCATTTTTATCTTCCGCATTGCCTAAAAGGGAATTAATTTCAGAAATCCGAGTTTCCAGTTCAATATTTTTAGCGCCGAGAATTGTAAACGGTACGATCGAGCCATCCTCTTTATGCAGCCAACTTAGATTTTCTCTTATGAAATCGGTATTATATACTCTCATCCTACCGGGGAAACTTTCTAAGGTGTTATGTCTAATAGTACTATTATCAGCAAGCATTAAATTAAAATTACCGTTATTATAGTCTTTATGCAGCTTATTTTGTTCTAAACACTTCATAATTCTTGAAAGTGTGGTTTTCCCCGAATAATTTCTGCCATAAATAATATTTAGTCTTCGAAAAGACTCTTCTTTACCTATAGATTTGTTCCACTCATATCCACAGAAAAGGCCAAATTTAAAGATATCAATTTTTGAGATCATGGTATAGCTTTTTAATTATTGTACTTTTCGTATACACATTAACTAGTATCCCGAATTACTCTACAAGACAAACCTTTTTAGAAAATTCTTTGAGGCATAAGAAATTATATACGATAGTTAAAATAGAAAATAGCATGCATTCATATAATAGATTGCATATTAATGATTTATAAAACAAAAAAAGTTAACCCGATGTTAATGATTTAAGAGTGGATGGTATTTTTAACTATCCAAGCATGCTGAAATGAAAGTCAGAAAAAGTTAACTAAAGAAAAATAATGCGATAAGGAATACTGCTTAATCAGTTTTTATATTATTGATCGAAGAGGGCCTTTAGGTCAGGCAGCTTAGCAATTATTAACAAATCTTTCAATATAAGGTTCGTTTCTTTGCCTGTCCTCGGCACGAAAGTGGAATCCCTCGAATTACTGGGGGATTTTTCATTTACCATCTCGCTGAAACCCTTGTCTGCCTTGACTATCCACGAAATAACGGATCAAGTTGAAAAGTTGGGGGATTCTCATTAGGCATATAATTTAACGAGCCGAAAAAGAAAGAAGTTCAGTCCCTTACTCCTCTCATAGCGTTTCTAAATGATTTTACCTTCGCATTAAATGATTCTGCCGCCGCGTTAGTGGCCCGGTTGTTAAAGAAGTTTAGGATACCCAGATAATGATTTTGCACAGTCCTGGACAGAGTTTTGAAGGATTGTATTCCTGAGATATCTACATAATTGTACCATAATGCGGGCCTTTTAAAGGCTTGTTCTTTGTTAGTACATATTCTGAACACATCTCCCAGGGCCAACGACAGTTGATATGCTTTTTGGATAACGGCATATCTGGTAAATAATAGTTCCGCCCGTTGCTGCTGCTCTCTAGTCCATAATCGTGGCTGTTTGAACAATAAGTATCTGCTACGAGCCAGGAGCTGTTTAATAGTATCACCATTATGCAACACTTCTCGTTGATAGGGAATCTTCTGCTTTTTAGCCTGTTCATAGGCTTTATTTTCTTCTTCAAGGGCTTCCCATCTATATTTTATACGGGTTTCCTGTACTGCCTCGAAGGGCCTGCAAATCTGCTGAATCATAATACTTTGCAAGATTTGGCAGCATTTGACCGCATAAATCCAGTCGTTCGGCAATAGTGTCAGTCATGGTCTCCGCTTCTTTTATTTGGGTTTCAATTTCCCTGATCTTCTTTTCATATTGTTCTTTGATCTCCCTGTACTCCTACGCCTCAATTTCTTTATCCAGCATGAGCTGGCGGGCGTTAGTAAACCTCTTCCTACATTTTTCAATTTCAGCCTTTAAAGGAACCATATTTTGCTTTCTATTTGATCTACCGGTCGGTATTTCTATTATCATTGAGCGAAACCTATCGCCCTGCAGTGGAGGCTGCTCTTTCCGTTTAGCAATCTTGTCTCAATTCTCCCCTTTATCTACTCTACCCTTTCCGGGCTTTGCGTGCCTGTAGCTTTACAGTACAATTATTTATCTAAAAACTGGAATTATGTTTATCGAGATCCTTTTATCAAGGCTATTG
Source organism: Chitinophaga sp. (assembly GCF_039596135.1). GTDB lineage: Bacteria > Bacteroidota > Bacteroidia > Chitinophagales > Chitinophagaceae > Chitinophaga. The sequence continues at coordinate 21,247 of NZ_JBCNKH010000006.1, read as the reverse complement.
TTTATAGCCTGCATGGTATTTATCCTGGGCTATATTTTCGGGAACTTCTCTGCCAGCAAGACCCTGACAAGGATCACCAAAGTGGCGGCTGTACTCGCTATTGTGCTTTTTATCACCGGCAATGTCTTTATGTTTCGCGGCAGGAACTGGAGATATACAGACAAAGAGCATACTGAATGTTACAGGGAGAAAAGTGATTCAACACACGCCTATTAAACCCATTTTATGAAAACCTCTACAGAAAGAAAAATAATCCGCTGGGTGCATATTCTTTTAAGTGTGCCGCTTTTATGTTTTATCTACGGGCCTGCAGAAGAAACACAGAAAGCAGCTCCGGGCATGAGGTTTATTTTTATACCCATTATCACGCTTTCAGGCTTCTGGTTATGGAAGGGGCACTTTATAAAGAAATGGTTTAAAAACGCATTCAATGGTAACGCCAACCAGGAAAAGAACACAGGAAAGGTCCGGGCTACAGGAATAGCCAGCTGATCTGGCCATCGCCAAAACGGGAAATGTTTTTAAAAAAGGATTTGGGCGTATAACCGGTCAGTTCTTTAAAGTCACGGATCATGTGCGACTGATCAAAATAATTGGCCAGTACCGAAAGGCGGGTCAGCTTCTGCTCCGCCGGCAATAAAGGATGGGCATGCACCGCTTTCCGGAAACGGATGATCTTTCTGAACTCTGCGGGTGTTTTGCATAGATATCGTTCGAAATGCTGGTGCATGGTTTGACGGGACACCCCATACGCCCTGCACATCTCGCTTATGTTACGTTCCGGGATGTCTTCATTGCCCATTTCATCCAGAATAGCAGGTAGAAAAGGGTGTGTATAACCATTGTATTTGTTTAGCCAGTAAGCTTCCAGTGTAGCCAGTTTATACTGCACTGTATGCATGAATTGCATTGCCTGCATCGCCGGCACATAATCAGGATAAGGATTGAAAAAAGAAAAATGCCCTCCGGCAAAGTCTTTTAGCGGTGACGGCAGAAAAGCATTTATAGCGAGCGGTTTGAATAAAGTGGTGATCTCGCTGATCCGGCCTTCATACTTAACACATACTGCCTTGCTGAATTTTCCTACCACCCGGCTTTCCAGTACACCATTCGGTTCATGCCGGATAGATACCAGGTCGTCACTAACCTCACTTACTGTGTCGGTATACACGCATACAATATTATAGATACCAGGAAATGTCAGGTAGGTGCCCGGTTCATCCCCATCCTGCCGGTGAAGGGTATAAAAATACGCGATATGCTGTTGCAGCAAAGGGGAAACCGGTTTGTAGATACTGACCTCCATATCAGCTGCTAATTTAACAAAAAACTACCAGGTGCCTGACATTTGTACAATTATTCATCCGGGTGATAACTTTATTTTGCATAAAGTATGATCATGAAAAATTTGTTGGCTTCTGTAGTTTCAGCATTGGCAGTTGTATTATTTCCACCCACACTTTCAGCCCAGGTTAAAGACCCTCTTGCTGCGGCTGCGGCCCGGCATCTCGATCAATTGGCAGCAACCGACCACTTCAGCGGGGTCGTACTTATCGCCAAAAACGGGCAAACCGTTTTTAGTAAAGCTTATGGCTACGCCAATCTCTCCGATAGCATACCTAACCGGCTCAATACACGCTTTAATCTCGCCTCTATGGGTAAAATGTTCACCGGCATGGCCATTATGCAATTAGTGCAAGCCGGCAAACTCTCCCTCAATGCCAATGTCGGTTCCTTCCTGCCGGCTTATGCCAACAAAGCAGTGGCTGATTCCGTCACCATTCACCAATTGCTCACGCATACTTCGGGCATGGGTAATTTCTGGGAAGAGCATGAAAAGCTGGCTAAAGAAAAATATAAAACGGTTGACGACTATCTTACGCTGTTCATCAACAAACCGCTCCTTTTTACACCAGGCACCCGTTACCTTTACAGCAATGCCGGCTATACACTTTTGGGAAAGATCATTGAACAGGTAAGCGGGCAAACTTATTTTGACTATGTAAAACAGCATATCTTTCTCCCGCTGAAAATGTATGATACCGATGCTTATGAACTCGACAATGCAGTACCCCGTATAGCCATTGGCTACAGCATGTCGCCCGACTATCCCGGCCAGTGGAAAAATAATATGTATGTAAATGTGGTGAAAGGCGGCCCGGCCGGCGGCAGCTATTCCACCGCGGCAGATCTGCTCAGGTTTGCCAATGCAGTTTTGACCAACCTGCTGCTCAATAAAGAAAACACGGCTCTTTATATAAATGGAAAAGTCAAATATGACAGAGGTAGCTATGCGTATGGCATGAGCATTGACACATTGAATGGCCACCCGCTCTTCGGTCATACCGGTGGGCATTTTGGTATTGCCAACGAACTGATGATCTGTCCCGACCTTGGTTTTACCGTAATTATCCTCACCAACGGTGAAGTAGAGAATTATTGGGAAGCCAGCAATTTTATCAAGAGCCGTATGTGCGGCCCATCAGCAGCAACAGATAACTATTTCTATACAAAAAAGATCATCGAGACAACTGCCAAAGGCGGATTGGAAGCCGGGCTCAAGCTGGTTGGTGAAAACAAAGGCCGACTAAAACTCAGGGAAAGTGTTATTGACCGCTGGGCATGGCATAAGTTGTTTGATAAAAAGAATAACGAAGCGTTGGCATTGTTACTGCTGAACACAAAAAGTTTTCCCGGATCATCCGGGGCGCTTTACAGTCTTGCAGAAGGATACCGCCTGACGGGTGATAAAAGTAAGGCCATCGAAACATTTGAAAACTATCTGACACTCGAACCCAACGATACTGAAGCGGCAGCAAAAATAAAAGCCTTAAAAAATTAGGCGCCAGCCGCCCTCGAAAGCCCTTCTGCCTGGTATACTGTAACAATATCAGGCGTAACGGCCGTATCCTTTATTGGAATGCATTGCTGCATGGAAACATTACACTCGAACCTTTAGATAAGAAAACATTTGAAATGGAGGAATATGAACTTGGTATGCGTTTACAAACGCTTGCAAATGCCCTGATCTTAAAAATAATGGGGTTTGAAGGATCCCGGTAGGCGGCTACAAAATTCATCCCAGGTACCTCCTATAGTCTTCCCCCGGCATACGACCGTTAACAGGGATGGCTCATACACATACATTACCAGTAATTTTCCAGGAAAACCTGTACTTATCAATCTGGCATACCATCTATGTAATAGTTGATCTTGAGCATCTTCTGAAACATATTGTGCAGCTTTCAGCCGGGAAGTATTCAATAATTTTCGCACTGCATGAATGATAATTGGCACGCTAATAATTTTCAAACAACTATTTTAATTCAAAAATATTTCGATATTCAATTTCCATCTTTTCGATCTCCTCATCTGTTAATTTGGAAAATTGCTCTCTTCTCCGTTTGGGAAATATTCCCTTATTCTGATGTAAAAATAAAATCATCAGATTAATATTTCTATCCGGCATATCTACAATATCCTGAAAAGCACGTTTTACTTCGTCATACCGTTTTATAAACAATAGTTCTTCGGGCATGTCTTCTTTCAAAGTTGCATGAATTGTTTCAGCCAGATAAATAACTTGTTCTGTTAAATCAGGAAATCGGAAATAAGCTTCCACTTCATATGTATTTAAGACTTCAATCCCTCCGTCCTGATTTTTAGAATATTTTATGAGCTGCAATAATGGTCTTGAATATCGTTCAAGAATAGCATCATAATCACGTATATTATTAAGCATATGTGCTGACACTGGAATAATCAGACCTTTGGGAACAATGCCATCACTGACTAATACATCATGAATTAAGAATCGATGTATCCTACCATTTCCATCTTCAAATGGATGAATAAAAACAAAACCAAATGAAATAATACCAGCTCTAATTTCTGCTGATATGCCGATCGTTTTATTTGAGGTATCTTTTAATCCATCCATCAGAGAGGGGACGAAAACCGGTGGTGGACATATGTAATGAACCATATCTATATAGCCGGGTAAAGATTGTCCAATATAGTTTTGAAAATCCCTGAACCCTGGAGATACAAATCGACTATCTACAATAGCATTTTGTAACTGTGTCAATCTTTGCTCATCAAGCATCGTCCCTGTTTCCTCTGTTCCTGCCTGTGTTAATAACGACACAAACTTTTCCATTCTATCAGGTGTCGGTTGCTCTTTTTCTATTTCATAAGAAGATCTGGTTTCCTTATTATATAAATAGTTAATAGCTCTATGAAAAACTGCTGCAGAGAAGTCAATCTTTAACTGTTCTATCTTTGCATTAATATCCAACTTTAATAACTCCTTAAGCTTATTTGTTTTTCTTATTACAGGGCAGTAAGAATTTGTGCCTAAAAGATTATCATTCACCAGCCATCGGGTATTTTTCACAATATTTCCAGTAACATACTTATCATCATCCAGTAGGTTTACATAATTTCCACTTACAGGCTTTCGGATCACTAACCGTTTACCAGTTAAGAATTCAAATAGAAATCCTATTCTTCTTGTATATTTCCCTCCTGGAGATGCTTCAATAAAACCTTCTATTTCTTCTATTGAAATATATTCAAATACCTTTTTTAAAAAAGGAAGATTCAAATCATCATATTTTAGCGCAAACTCCAGATGATAGATGGGGGCTTCTTCTTTTGGAGCATATTTCCTATTATATACCTGTTCAATGTTTCCTTTATTGGTAATTTCTATTGAGTCATTACTCCCAATGAATGAACTATGGGTTAATATATATCCAGATATATTAAATTTTTCTTTTAACCATTGGCTACCTACAGGGTTTAATGCCATTTATCATTGTTTACGGTAAATTTAATAAATCATACTGTAAAATGAATAATTATTGTGCTTTTTACGGTAAAATGAATGTGAGGATATTAGATTTATTCTACCAGGATAGACGGCAAAATTGCCAATTATTTGCCATAGGGTACTCAAAATCAACATCATCTGGTTCGAAAACACTCCGCTACTGGGCACTAAAAGGTTTACAAGTCATTGATTTGTAAGCCTTTTTTTCAATTATAGCGAGTGCCAGATTTTCATGCTTTTTAACCTTAAACACCAACATATTTAGATGAGCCCTTTATATGCTAACTGTAAATTCCGGGGCATGGTATCCCCCAATAGAACCGGCTATCAGATCCCAATAGGTTTTCTCATCCATCATTAGGTCAATGTTCACCGGTAGCTATACCAAGGCGCAGAAGAAAGTTTTGAATCATTCTTAACTGAACATTTCTTTGATCTGTACTATCAGGCAGCACCTAATACAAACCTAATAAACTTAAGTATTAGCCACTTTTTGCGATTAGCGGTTGATCATCCTGAAAGTCAGGTTCCTCCTTGTGTTCACCGTGCACCAAAGGAACAATCCGGATTGAATAGGTTATTGCTGATCTGCTGAGTATAATATACCTGATTCTCAGTTAATCAAAAGTGTTTTTAAAATTATCTCCCAATTTGGTTGTAAGGATAACTAAAGACTACATAGAATAACCAGGCTTTTTATAAAGGGAGTCAATATTCGGGAGTATCTCTTTTCTATAAGCTTCCTCTGCCCATTTATCAGGCCCAATATCTTCTATCCTTACAGAGAATGATGCTGAACCATTGAAGAATAGTTGTGACTATAAAACTCCCGAAATTCAAAACATACTTTAAAGAAAATGGAATTAGCTTGTTATGGTCAATATTTGCAAAAATGAACAATGTACATACAGTAGAACGTTATAATGATAACGTTTTGTTTGAAATTAATACAAGAAAAACTGTTAATGCTGCGTTGCTGGAATAGGTTATACACTGATGCCCAAATGAAGATGATTCCACATGAAAATATAATACGTAAGGGTTGAACAAAAAAAAAAGAGAAGAGTTATATATAAGTAAAGGTTACAATTCCATATTCCTAAAAGCTTTTCAAATCATGAACCTCAAATCAAAACTGACGCAACTGGGACAACAGCCAGATTTAATCCTGATTATTACCGATGAGCAACGTGCAACACAACATTTCCCGGTAGGGTGGGAGGAGCAGAACCTTCCTACATTAACCTTTCTCAAAAAGAACGGGTTTAGTTTTGACCGGGCCTTTTGTAATACCTGCATGTGTTCGCCAAGCAGAACAACTTTATTTACCGGGTTGTATCCGGCTAAACACCATGTTTCCCAAACGCTCACTATTGGAGGACCATTATCACCTTCGGAACCGACACTTAGTACCTCATTGCCCAATCTGATGAATGTGCTCTGGAGCGAGGGGTATGATGTTCAATACCGTGGTAAATGGCATATGAGCAAGGGGGTTGCAGGCAATGGGGCTTCAACGAATTACGATAATCTTACACCGGCAGATATTTCATTATTTGGCGCTATGGGATGGGTTGCGCCCGATGCAGGAGAGGATGTAAATCCATTGAATTTTGGCGGTGGATTTGCTAATCATGATGCCCGGTATGTTGCAGAGGCCATCCAATACTTAAAGCAGGTAAAAGTAAAAAGAGCGGCTGGTAATCATCAGCCATATTGCCTGATAGTATCACTTGTGAATCCACATGATGTATTAGCTTATCCTAAGACTGCGGGAACTTCAGGTTATCATGCTGATTCCTGGTCTGGAAGAGAAATCAAATTACCTGAAACGGTAAATGAACATTTGCTGGCTAATAAGAAACCAATGGCACAGGAACAGATCCTGCTGGGGATGGATGGCTTATTAGGCCCTTTGCCCTCCGATGAGCAAAAATTAGATTATATCAACTTCTACGGGTATTTGTTAACCTTAGTGGACAAGGAGATAAGTTACCTTATAAAAGAATTATATGATACTAGTAGCGATGGCAAACGTTTAGCTGATGGGGCCATTGTCACCTTTACATCTGATCATGGAGAAATGGGGTTAGCACATGGAGGATTGCGACAAAAAACTTTTGTAGCTTATGAAGAGGCATTGCGGGTGCCGCTGGTAATATCTAATCCTGTTTTATTTTCAGGTCATCCGATCCAGCAGTCGATGGCACTGGCTACATTAGCGGATATCATGCCTACTTTTATGGAAATAGCAAATGTCTCTAATCCACCAACCGGCTTAGCAGGTACCAGTCTGCTGCCGATAATGGAGGATGGTACACCTGTACAGAATAGTATATTATTTACTTTTGATGATATAAAGGCAGGTTCAAATAGCCAATGGTCAGCGGTAAACGCAGCCAATCGTATCAGATGTATCCGAACTGAAGAATGGAAGTTCAGTTATTATTTTGATGCTTCAGGCGCGTATTACAAACAATATGAGCTTTATAATTTAGTAGCCGATCCTTCTGAATATACAAATCTGGCATATGATCCTGCATTCAGGGAAGTCAGGAGGGATTTGGAGCAGCAGCTACATGAGTTGGAAGTCGCTAAATTGAGGGTGATCGCGCCGCCACAGGAGACTGAAAAAGTTCATGTGGCAGGAATGGAGAGTGTTTCTGCGTAGGTGGTGATTTTTAAAATGGAAAAAATTTAAAAAGCCATACAGCTAATGCTGTATGGCTTTTTATTTGAAAGTATTGCTGGTATCTCTTTTAGAATCCAGGCTCGTTCTGTTTGTAAGATCGTCTGAACCCACTCTGGTCCCATTTTCATCCCATCACTCATCAACCCATGCTCAATAAATTTTTTGAACAGTTTTAAGCAGCTCATGTGGATACCCTAAACTTACAGCACTAACATTATTCAAACGCGTCACCTGATCCCCCGTCAGACTTATTTCAAGTGCCTTAAGCCCATCTGTCAAATGCGAAAGTGTCCGGGCGCCTATTATCGGGAAAGCATCGCCAGTCAGCAACCAGGCTAATGCTACCTGACCTGGTGTGGCACCAACTTCTGCTGCAACTATTTCTAACTGATCTATAATTTCTTTAGTAGCCGGGTCTTCCTGATAGCCATCCGGTGCCGATAAGTTCATACGCCCCACCGATCCTTTGCGATATTTTCCAGTCAGCAATCCCCCTGCTAATGGAGAATATAGCATTGTACCCAAACCAAAATGTCTGGCCATTGGCAGTAATTCCCGTTCAGCTGTTCGTTGTAACAGATTGTATTCAATCTGTAATGCTGCAAGCGGTATAGCACTTGCAATCGCAGCCGCCTTCCATGCCGGAAAGTTTGTCAAGCCAGTAAAAAGCACTTTACCTGATTTTACAAGATCTTCGAGCCCGCGGATAACTTCTTCGATTGGAGTTAATCCGTCATCAAAATGTGGCATATAAATATCAATATAGTCTGTATGCAGCCGCTTTAAACTCGCCTCAACAGCCTGACGCATTGCTTTGCGATGGTTGCCCGAATTAACAGCCGATGGATTCTTTTCACTGCTACAGGTATATTTGGTGCAAATAATAAAATTATGACGTTGTGTCGCTATAAATTTTCCAATGATTTCCTCCGCTTCTCCAAACTGATATTGATCTGCCACGTCAATAAAATTACCGCCCGCATCTGTATAGGCAGATAAAATTTGGGGAATGTCTTCCCATTGAGCCCCATAACCCCTGCGTTCACCAAAATTGGCCGCTCCTAATATAATTTCGCTGGCTGGTATTCCTGTATGGTCGCCAAATAGTTTATTTTTCATGACTCAAAGTTGCGTTGCTTATCCTACGCAGTCAAGTCCGGCTAAATTTAGCCCTATAGAAAAAGACAAATGGATGACCGATATTTGTAGTATGTACAGAAAGAAGTTACCTGTAGAACTTGAATGCGGGCTGCACCTCTTTATGGAAGTGATGAGCGGGAAATGGAAGATTAGCCTCATCTGGTGCATTCATGCTGGTATTAAAAGGCCAGGTGAATTACAGCGACGCATCCCTAAAGCCTCCCGGCGGCTATTGGATACTCAACTGGCACAACTCGTAAATCAAGGTATTCTTACTAAGAGAGTCTTTGATCAACGACCACCCAAAGTAGAATATGCACTCACATCACTGGGCGAAACATTAATACCTGTGATCGAAGTAACCGCCCAATGGGGAGAAACTCACCGTGAGGTATTGGAGCCGTTAATTCAACTTACTGCACTCCCAAATAAGCTTTCTTCATCTTAAAATTCGACAAATCATCCTTCAAACTTTCGCCCTCCTCGTCCGGTTCATTAGCTAATACATCATACACATGTAACGACGCATCAAAGATCACACCCGTCAATTCTTCAATGTACTTCAAACTCTTCTGCATAGCTTTGACTTTCCGATTGAATCTCGGTTTACCTTCCTTCTCCAATCCAAACTCTTCAACTTTATCTTCCTGGCTCAATAGAAATCCATACACTAAATTACCAGCCGATTTACTTTTAATAGCAAATACCTTCCAAAATTTCAACGGATATTGAATGTCCATATACGCTGGATCATCATCACTTAAAACAGGCCCCGCCAATACACACGCCCGCTGGCCAAAATCCTTATCAGGATCATTTTCATCTATTTCTAATTGGGATTTAATCGCATTCTCCAGTACCCCCCATTTCCCCACACCTGTATATTGAGCTGTATCTCTGTTAAACGCCTCATGCTGCGGCGTACAATTTGACCAGTGAAAAGTATCGGCATTTGCATATTCAATACCCACACTATCTGTCTGCCCCCCTTTCAAAGGCGCCCAGCAATTATCATCCCGGCGCACAATATGTCCTTTATCCACCAGCGTAGCAGGATCATAAAATTCAGCCGCCTGAATCTGATATTTGGCAGGAATACGCGGATCCAACCTCCATGCACCATTCCCCAGATCTTCCCGGGTTCTGTTATCCCTGAATTTTTCGCTGTAATCTACATTGCACGCCGTCCACATCACCATTCTCCGGTTTTTGTTCATCACTAAAGAATAATGATAATAAGGAACAACATAAGGTACAGATGATCCAAAATTTTTATATAGTTCTTTCTCTCTTGTTTTAGTAACCGAAGGCACTGGTACTTTAAAACCGCGAATAAAAGTTTCACTATATCCCTTTCGATTACTATAATCTTCATCAAATCTTTCCTTCTTTTCTGCAGCAGTAAGTGCCGCCAGTTCTGTCAATTCAGTTGTAGTTTCCACCCGTGGCAAGCTATCGTTATTTATATTAATAGTTGCATTTCCGTAAAAGTTGAAATTGAAATTGCTCATATTGGAAGAATTTGAAGAATTGAATGGAGGAATTATTACGCCCTCTGAAGCAATGGCTTTATTTTCTTTTAGTGGGTCACCTGTATTTGCCAATACAGATTGAAGATATTTATTCCCATCAGGTAATGCCCGCAGATAGGCAACAATCTTACTAATACTTTTACCAGCATTGGCAATCCAGTTAACGTCACTTTCTTTCATTGTATGCTCATCCCATATTTCACCCTTCGTGGTAAGCCACTGACCTTTCTCATTGGTATCAGGAACACCCGTATAATGCAAAGCCGCTACCTCCCAGTAGTCATTACTACAAGGTGAGCCGGAAGAACCTACCTCCGTATCAGTGTAATAATAAATGATACCACGTTCATCATCAATATTGATGATTTCATTATCATCTGTTGTGTATTTCTTAATACCCCCCTGAGGATACTGAATGATATTCATATGACTACCTATCGTAACTTTCCCCTTGGCTGCAATCAATGGAAGCAAACCCAATTCAGTCAATTTCTTATCTGATTCGATGGCGTCTTCTTCCACATAAACAAGCGCAAAGTCCAGCTCTTCATAATTGATAAAAAAAATATCCGGACGTAACCTGAATTGCCAACCCAGATTGATCTGTTTACTTTCAAAATCCTGTTGATAACCAAAATTGGCCACACATCCTACGGCGGAGCCTGCACTTTCAAAGACATGATGATTGGTGATCAGAATATTAGGCGCTACTAAAAAACCTGATCCAAAACCTTTAGGTTCCACTGCAGCATTCAGTTCATGCAGCCGGGCCACTGGCCTTCCAAAACCTTCTATCCGCAGGGAGGGCGGTACAACCGTGCTGTTATCTTTACCCCGAATGATCCGCTCAGTAGCGGCAATCATTTTCGCCGTCGGGGAACGTAGCACTTCCCTGTTAATATTTGCAGTTTCACGAACTATCTGCTGGGTAATCTTAACGCTATCAGTGCGCTGCTGGAATTGCTTTAAGTTTAAAGCAGCACTGGTGGCCAATGCAATTTTCCTGTTGAAAATGTTCTCTGTTCTATTCATAAGGAAATACAGTTATAGGTTGTAGCTGGGGGTAATTAATGACCAAATTAGGGTAAAATGAAGTGAGAGACAATACCAACTAGTTTGTATTTTTTGGTAAATAAATTTCATAAATTACCTTTAATAAAATAGCAAAATGAAAACACTTTTGACCATAGTTTTTCTAATAACGACAACCCAATCCTTTGCTCAGTTTATCTTCCCCGCTTTAAGTCCTAAAGGAAGCATCGAACAAACCATTGGACTCACCAATATTTCAATTGAATATGAACGTCCGGCAGCCAGAGGACGAATAGTATTCGGTGAATTAATTAAATATGATAATTTATGGAGAACCGGAGCAGGAAATTGTACAAAGATCAGGTTCACCAGGCCAGTCACCATTGACAATAAAAAAATAAACGCAGGAACCTACTCCCTCTTCACAATTCCCACTAAAAGTGATTGGACCATAATTTTGAATGCAGATACAACACTATATGGAATATCATCTTATGATGAGAGAAAGGATATCATTCGTTTCAAAGCAAAAAGTCAACCAACGAACCGGTATTATGAGTCACTGACAATAGACATCGATGTGGTACCAAATAATGCGCTTGTTTATGTAGCATGGGAGAAAACCGAAATTTCATTTAAGATAGAAACAGCATCAGACAGGGAAGCGAAAGACTATATAGAACAACATTTATTGACAGACAAATCAACTAACCCGGACGAGTATGCAGCGGCAGCAGAATATAATTTCTACCTGAACAAGAATTTGGATCAGGCGCTTGTGCTCATTGATAAAGCAATTACAAAGAAAAACGAACCATGGTATTACAGACAAAAAATTGACATACTGGAGAAACTGATGAAATATAGAGAAGCCATTGACTGTGCTAATCTTGCTATCTCACTAAACCAAAAAAGAACCGATTGGGATTTAAAGGAGAAACAACAGAATGAAGCAGCATATAAAAAGAGAATTGAGTATTTTAAGAGCAAACTAAAAGAATAACAGGTCACTTACCAGCCATTAAAAACTAGCGTCAGAAAAACTTACAGGATTATTATGAAATCTATTATTTTTTTGCTCATCCTTCTTATTTGTCCATGCCTGATATTTGGTCAAAAAAAATTCGAGGTATCCTTTTCGTTCCCGGACAGCACAGCAACAAAAAAACTGTCTTTCTTCTACTATGATTGTCAGCTAAGAGACTTTATATCAGTTCCAGCATCTTATCATCATCACAAAGCAATCATTTCTCACAGCTACAACACCGTGTATGCCCAGATTTATGTAGAGTATGGTTCCGCCGATCTCAGACCCGGTATGACCATATTCACCACAGAAAAACCTGCTAAAGTAACCTTCTCTGAACCAATCAATGAAGCCGATCCCTTTAAAAACTATACGCTTGTAAACGCACAGGATCCTAAACAGGAATTTTTAGCTGAGAAAGAATACATAAAAGAAGCTCAAAATACTTACAGGCAAATCTATGATTCAATAGCACCGAATTGGAAATCAGAAGATAGTCTTGACTTTAAAAAGATCAAAGAAGCCAAAATGGCAATTGATAGGAAACGACTGGAATACATTACCAGCCACTCCAAATCCTATTCTTCTTTTTATTTGTTTGAAAAGTACACTATCAGAGCCCTGCCACCAGACCTGCTTTTACAACAGTTTACTACAACTTTCCCGGCTACTTTCAGAAATAGTGAAGAAGGTACCAGCATTAAAAAGTACCTATTGAACAGAGCTATTATAGAAGAGCAAAAAAAAGCAATATCGTTCACTGCCAATGATATAAACAATAACAAGGTAATATTTGAAGAAATTTACAATAAGAAGCATGTATTGCTTGTATTCTGGGGAACATGGTGCCCACCATGCATAGCAGAGATTCCTTTACTCAGAAAAATAAGGCAGCAGTATTCAAAAGAACAATTAGAAATAATTTCAGTTGCCGTTGGATCCGCCCCTGAAAAAGTTCGACAATTCATTAAGGAACAACAAATGGATTGGATGAATATTGTTGATAACGATAAAATCAACCAGCTTTATCAGATAAATGCCTATCCGGAGGTTTTCCTTATTGAAAGGAAAGGAAATATTATTTATAAATATTCAGACTATCCCGATCCTAATCTTGGAAATTTACAGCAAATCTTAGCCGCCCGCGCAGACACTCATTAATAAATTCCTGCACTCCAGGTAAAATATTAAAATATTTTAATATTTTACAAGAGAACTAATGTTTTAACACTTAAATACCTTACTATGTTTTCACTGGGAGGCTCAGAACTTTTATTAATTTGTATAATCCTTGGGGGAGTAATTGGTTATTTCAGACGAAATAAAGATAAAAAAAACGGTGCCCTGGTAGGAATTATTTTAGGAGTAGTCGGCTCTATCGTTATAAATATAATCGGTATAACTTTTATACTTCAATCATACCTGGCGATTCCCGTTTATGCCATTTTGGGCGCCTGGCTTTTTAATTATATCTGGTCTAAACTCCAAAAAAAAGAAGAACCTATTAGTTAGGTGTCAAACCTACCTTTTTTGTACACTGGAAGAAAAAACACCCATGCAAGATTACACGGGTGTATACTTAAACCTACAACTGTTCCTAAAAGGAAACACATGTCCCGCTAAAGACCAGTGCCCAAATAGAACAAATTCACAACTACCTTCTTTATAGTCAATGATGAGCTACCTGGAGCGCAGGCTCCTCATTAACATGTCCATATTTATTCTTCCACCATAACTTTATCATATCCACCACATAATATACCATCGGCACCACAAACACCGTCAGTACCAAACTGGAGCTCAATCCCCCTATCAGCACCCATCCAAGACCATTCTTCCATTCCGATCCCGCACCTTTCGCAATAGCAATAGGAAACATCCCCGCTACCATTGCTACCGTTGTCATCAGAATAGGCCGGAGCCTTGTTTTACCCGCTTCAATCAGTGCATCAAATGTAGATGCCCCCTGCTCCTTTTTGTGATTTGCAAAGTCAACAATCAGGATCGCATTCTTTGCCACCAGGCCAAACAACATAATGAGCCCCAACATGGCAAACATACTCATAGAAGATTTGGCAAGGTTCAATGCCAGAAATGCACCAATGAATGAAACAGGAATGGAGAATAACACTACAAATGGATAAACAAAACTGTCATAAAGTGCCACCATCACCAGGTACATCAACACCAGCGCTGCCAGCATTGCCGTACCCAATGCCCCCATTGAGTCTGCCTGCCGCTCCGCATCCCCACTCCACTTCAGATCTACCTCAGTGGGAATCGGGTTCTTTAGCAACGATTCCCTGATCTTATCAGTTACTATACCAGATGTCGTTCCCAATACATTGCTCTTTATCGTTACCGCTGTTCTCCTGTTCTTCCTTTCCAGCAAACTTGGCCCACTACCTTGTATAATTGTCGCAAACTGGGACAGCTTCACCTGTTGGTTAGAGGTATTCAAAAATGTCAGATTCTCTACATCTGTTACATTTCGCCTGTCAAAATCGTCGAACTTGATATTTATATCATACTCCTTAGTGCCTACCCTATACTTTGCATCTGTATTACCAGAAAAAGCATTTTTAAGAGTACCCCCAACGGTATTGATGTCAAGTCCCAGCTGCGACATCTTATCCCTGTCTATGTTCACTTCTATCTGTGGATTACCATCTTCTACACTCAATGAAATGTCATTGGTACCAGGCAATGACTCTATCCGGCGTTTCAGATCATTGGCCGTCTTCATCAGCAGGTCATAATTCTCAGCACTCAATACAATCTGGATAGGATCTCCCATACTTACCATACCTACCACACTGGAACGGATCTTCACCCCCGGAAAATGCTGTTCCAATTCACGGGTCTTCTGAATCATATACTGCTCTGTCGTCATGGAACGATGTTTACTGTCCACCAGCTTAACAGTCAGTTCAGATTTATATTCACTCCCTACCGCCACTGACGATTCAAGCCCTGTAGTAGAAGGTCCGGCTACATTCGAGAATACAGAAAGTACTTCTGGCTGCGACAGCAAATAATCTTCTATCTTCTTAGTCGACAGATTATTCTGTATCACCGTTGTGTTCTTATCATATTCCAGTTTCAACTGCATTTTCCCCTGATCGCCCGTTGCTACCAGTTCACTACCCAGTATGCCCATATTCATTACCAGCCCAATGGCGACAAACAAACTGATCACAATACCTGTCAGTACCAGTTTATGATGAAGCACCCATTTCAGCGCATTTTCATACCAGGCAGTCAGACTTTCTATCAACGCCTCAAACCAGATCAGGATTTTATGGCCCCAGTTCTTAGGGTTCAGCACAGTGATCTTACCAAACCTTGATGCAAGCCAGGGAGTAAGGGTATAACATACCAGCAGACTAAATAATGTTGCTGTTACAATAGTCAGTGAATACTGCCTGAGCATGGGAGCAATCGTAGTATTCACCAGGGCAATAGGACCAAACACAACTACATCCACCATCGTGATCGCCAAAGCAGAAAAACCGATCTCCATTCGCCCATCCAATGCTGCCTGCCGTTTGGGCTTACCCATATGCAAATGCCTGTGAATGTTTTCAAGCACCACTATCGAGTCATCCACCAATATCCCGATCACCAGCGACAATGCAAGTAAGGTCATCAGGTTGAGAGAATACCCCAACAGGTACATCACCGAAAAAGTAGATAAAAGTGAGGCCGGAATGGCTACCAGTACAATCATCGAATCCCGTAAACTATGCAGGAAAAGCAGCATGATGGCCGCAACCAATATAATCGCAATGATCAGGTCATGCTCTACTGAATCTGCCGATTCCATTGTAAAGTCGGCGGTATCATCAGCAATCGTAAATTTTACATGCTGGGCAGCATATTTCTGTTGCAGCTGTACTAACCGCTTTTTCACTTCATTACTGATCTCTACCGCATTTGCACCATTTTGTTTTTTAATCAGGATACCTATGCCATTCACATCATTTAACCGGCTTACAGCAGTTGCATCTTTCACAATATCACTCACTGTAGCTACCTCCTTTAACTTGATCACACTACCAACCGCCTTCTGTGCCACTACCAGTTCTGAGATCTCATCCACAGATGTAAACTTTCCTGTTACCCGCACCGTCATCTGCTCCTGGCGTGTCTTCACCTTTCCCGTTGGAAATTCAGCATTCCCCTTGTTGATCGCGTCTATTACCTGGGCAATAGATATTCCATAGTATTCAAGCTTATCACTATTCACATTAATCTGGATCTCACGCTCCTGTCCACCTATCAGGGTAATCTCTCCCACTCCCCCTATCTGCTGGAACTGAGGCTTGATCTCATCCTTTACAATATCATAAAACTTTGCATTATCCATTGACGAGACAGCCGTTAGCTGCATAATAGGCTGATCGCTGGGTGATATTTTTGAAATACTGGGCGTTTTCACATCATCCGGCAAATCTGATATAATGTTATTGATCTTACGTTGCAGCTCCTGTTGCTTATCATCTATATCAGTGCCCATGGTAAATTCTGCCTGGATAACAGAGTTACCTTCCATAGATTGCGATGTCATACTCTTCAACCTGTCCACACCACTCACCACATCTTCTATTTTCTTGGTGACAGTTTGTTCCACATTCGTAGGCGTGGCACCAGGATACGAGGTAGATATTATCAGCGTAGGCTGTGTAATATCAGGCATCAGCTCATAATTCAGTTTGGTGAAACAAAACAAACCGCCACCTATCAGGATCGTAAAAATTACAATGATCAGCGAGGGCCTGTTAATCGCTATATTCGTAATTGACATAATCTTACTTTTAATAATTATTTCGAAATCGACACCTTAGCTCCATCATATAAGTTCACGAGACCACCCGTAGCAACAACCTCCCCCTGTTTCAATCCATTTTTCACTTCCACTGCATATTCATTACCAGCTCCACTCTCAATCTCTCTCACGCGTGCTATCCCATTTTCAATAACAAAAACTTTAGGCACCTTTGATGATCCGATCAAAGCAGACCTGGGAACTGAAATAACATCGTGCTGCAATGCCTCCTTCGGCTGAATACGACCATACATACCAGACTTTAATAATTTTGCACTATTATTCACAAGCACCTTCAATACGAAGTTGTGTGATGCATCCGCCTTAGTACCCACCATATCTACCGTACCATTAAAGGTTTTGTCTGCATATACATCCGTAAATACAGAAATAGACTGGCCATCCTTAAAGCTGGAAATATTACCTTCCGGAACATTTACTTCCAGTTTCAACTGATCAATATTAGTTAACTCCGCCATCTGTGCACCTGTGGCTACAACCGCTCCCAGCTCAAAACTTCTGGAAGTAATCACCCCGCTAAAAGGAGCTTTAATAGTGCACATCCTAATCTGCTTTTCATATTGTTCTACCTGTGATTTATAGGTTAGCACCTGGGTGGCTGCGTTATCCATCGTCAATTTGGTAACCCCGCTCGCAGCTGCTTCATATCGTTTCAGGGTAGTTACAGCATTATCATAATTCGCTTTTGCAGAAGACAGTTGCGCCCTCAACAGATCAGTGTCCAGCTGCGCGATGATAGCACCGGCACTGACATATGACCCCTCTTCTACTTTTACTGATACCACTTTCCCTGTGCTTTCCGACGATATCGTTACCTCACGCACAGGAGCAAAAGCTCCCAGGAATGAAGTACTTTGATTCATAGGCGCTGGTTGAACAGTATCTGCCTGTATCGTTACCCTGCGATCGGGATCTTTCTTATATACCTTTTCCTCCACTTCCTGTTTATTGCCCAATAATTTGACCACGACCAAACCTATCAGTCCAAGTATGATCACACTGGTAATTGCATATCGTATATTAACTTTCATAGTTTTTATATTTGTTATTAATTCAATAAGGTTCCCTGTGCTTTCTTAAGATCTAATTCTGCCTGTTTAATGTTTATCAAAGCATTTATATAATTATTCTGGGCAGTGTGCAGATCAGTCTGTGAATTGATTACATCAGTGATCTTCGCTATCCCATTTTGATATTGAAGCTGAAGGTCATCCAATACCTTTTGAGCCAGGTCAAGGCTCCTTCTCTTATTCTGAAGGGTCAGGAAATTACTTTTCAGATCCGCATTGGCATTGGCTACATTTTTTAAACTTTGCTGTCTTAATTGCTCTGCCTGCACATCATATTTTTTTATCTCGACAGACTTGCTCTGAATCCTATATTTTTTATTAAAGCCATCGAAAATGGGAACATTCAAAGCAAGCTTGATATAAGATGAAGAATACCATTTATCATTCAGATTCTTAAATGGATCGGCGTTGGAATAATATCCACTCACACCATAGTTAGCACTCAGTGTCAAGGATGGCAGATAACCAGCTTTAATATTCTTTCGTTCCAGTTCTGCTACACGTCTATTTTCCAAAACCTGCAGGTAATCTGTTTTCTTTGTGATATCAAATGCCGGCGTTTCGGCCGGTACTATGGTGCCTGCCTGATCAATATCAGGTATGACAATATTGCTTTCCAAAGGAACATTCATCAAATACTTAAGCAGGTTATATTGCTTTTCCAGACTATTACGCTCCGATTCCAGGTCCGCCCTGCTATTATCTCTCGATACATTCAACCGGTCTACATCTGTTTCAGTAGCCAGCCCGGCTTTATATTGGTCGCTGGTAGATTGTAACAGCTCTTCCGTATTCTGCAGGTTCCTACTGGTCATTTCCATTTGCTTCATGATGGTCTGAATGTTATAATAGGTAGCAGATACATTGTAGACCAGGTCCTCTTTAGAACTTTGTATCTGCAGCTGATTCAGGTTCACGGCTACCTTAGCTGCCTTCAATGCGATCAGGGAAGAAGCATTGAATAACGTCTGGCTCAGGTCCAATGAACCAGACTTTGTCTGAGGTACACTGAACTGTGCCACCTGGTAAGTGCCTGCTGTTCCTCCGAACAGTTCCCCAGGCACTAGCTGTACGGGTACTTTAAACTGGTATTGATAGGAACCACTGGCACTCACTGTAGGTAACAAACTACTATAGGCCTCACCTATTGATGCTTTCGTCTTGTCCAGGTCCAGGTTGTCTGATTTTAACTGAAGACTGTTCTTTAATGAAGTGTCGATACATTGTTGTAAGGTATACAGGCTTTGGCCCGACGATCTGTTAACCAACAAAAATGTAGCTGCTAACAGTATAGAGAACCGAAAACCTATCCATTTTTTATTTATCATTTTTGCTAATTTAAAACCCTAAAAAAAGGCACCTGGTGCCTATTGATATTTTATTTAGCATTTTTGCTAAAATAAAGGTAAAAAAATTGGTACCCTCAGGTACCTTTAAAACACTATTTAAATTTTTAGGAACTAGTCGCGAAATAGTACCTTCAATATAAGTTGCTTTCTTTCTTTCAACATTGCCAGATATGTTTTTTCATCCATTTGCATTAAATTCTTCAATAGCGGCTTTGATAAAACAGGATAAGCACAAAGAGAAATAAGATTGGTCATAAACTGCCTTACAGACATCTCGGGAACTGTCCCTTTTTCTATTTCTTTCCTCAGTTCTCTCTCAATGTTTTCCAATATCATACCTACCATCAGCCGTTCTCTGGGAGGCATACGGTGCCCGGTATTTACCTCTGTGATCAGGAAGATCTCCAGGTAAGGATATTTAAGATTATTCTCTATAAAAAATTCAATGAACTCCCCTAACTTCTCTCTGAACCCCAGGTTACTTGTTATAAACAATTCTTTTATCCGGTTCTCCACCACCAGCATCGCTTCTGCAAATACCTCTTCAAATAACTGTTCCCGGTTTTGAAAATAATAATAAAGTAACCCCCTGTTTACCCCTGCTGCATCCGCTATCTCCTGCGTCTTGGCATGAATTTTCCCCTCCACAAAAAAGAGCCGCATAGCGGTTTCCTTTATTAACTTTTCGGTCTGAGCATCTTTTATGGGCATCTTAATTCTTAAATTTTTCTGATGCAAAGATAAGAGACCCTTTTTGATTTCAAAATTAATTTTAGCAATTTTGTTAAAAATAATCCAGACATCTGTAAGACAAAATAACCCCTCAAAGGACCAATCAGTATTTCCCCAAACAAATCCCCCTCATAAATTGTTATAAAATCACCTCTCCCTTCCAAAGGCAGAAATAAGTGTTCTGCGGACATTTATGTCCATTCCACTAACTCCCCACCACCCCAAAATCATTTTTTTTCAAAAAAAATGCAGAATTTAAATATTCTCACTATCTTCAAACTGAATTCCATAGATATAAAAGGAAATATACCGAACAGAAAAAACAACCAAACAACAGTGGACGACGCGGGTAAACGCCTGAGCAAGCCGCAAATTAAGGAAGTGGTGTAATGAAATAACTCTGTAGAATTCCAGTTAGGAGGGACGAATTCCTATAATTATTTATCAACAAACAATGTGAACTGAAACTGGCCGTATCTCACGATACCATCCAGAATGGCCCGCTATACTTATGTATCTGGCCAAAAACCAAAACTAGTCGTGGCGCACAAAACAACTATTTATAAACCTAAACACGGAAAAACTATGAAGCTGCCTGCTATTCGCAGAAATTGCAATCGATTGCAGTTTAGACCAGGGACCACAATAAGAATGATGTCATTCTTATTGCTGACTGCCGGGATTCAATTCCAAGCCAGTGCATCTCCCCTCCGGACCGCTACCGGAAGCATCAACACCAATGCAAGGTTTGGCCCCCCAGTTAAAGGTAAGGTTACCTCAGCTACTGGTGAGGCTATGATCGGCGTGAACGTTATGGTAAAAGCTACTAAAAAAGGAACTTCCACGAACGAAAAAGGAGAATTCACTATCAACGCTTCCCCGGACGATATCCTCGTAATCACTTACGTGGGCTACGAAACCCAGGAAGTCAAAGTAGGTAACAATACTACCCTCAACATTGTTCTCACCTCCGGCGCTACCCAACTAGCC
>NZ_JBCNKH010000005.1:0-211853 GCF_039596135.1 Chitinophaga sp. | reverse complement strand
ACGATAAAGGACTCATGCTCACATCAGCCACTACGCAACAAACATTACTTTCCATCCGGAATCTAACCGTCTCCTTCGCCGGCCATCAGGCGGTGAAGGATGTTTCCCTGGATATCAGAAAAGGGGAAATCATAGGAATAGTCGGAGAATCCGGCTCAGGAAAGTCTGTGACGTCACTGGCCCTGATGCGGCTCATTCAGTCCCCCGGTCTCATTTCAGCTGGTAGTTTATTGTACCAGGTTGACCCTGAAAAGGCCCCTGTCAATCTTCCTGATCTCTCTGAAAGCGAGATGCGCAACTGGAGAGGCAATGAAATCGCAATGATCTTCCAGGAGCCGATGACGGCCCTGAATCCGCTGCATACCTGTGGAGCACAGGTCATGGAAGCCATTCGTCTGCATAAGAAAGTCTCTGCAGGCGAAGCCAGGACGCAAACTTTAGCCTTATTCAGGCAGGTGCGTCTGCCCGATCCGGAGAAAATCCTGTATCGTTATCCGCATCAGTTGTCCGGTGGTCAGAAACAACGTGTCATGATAGCGATGGCTATCAGCTGCCAACCCCGCCTGCTGATAGCTGATGAACCGACTACCGCCCTGGACGTTACCGTACAAAAGGCGATTCTCGCTTTATTAAAAGAACTGCAACAGCAAACGGGTATGAGTGTGGTATTCATCACCCACGATCTGGGTGTGATTGCCGAAATCGCTGATAGGGTAGCGGTTATGTACAAGGGGCAGATCGTAGAGCAGGGCAGTGTGCAGGAAATCTTCACCCATCCACAACATCCTTATACCAAAGGGCTGCTGGCCTGCCGCCCTCCGTTAGATAAAAGGTTATACAGACTACCGGTGACCCGCGATTTTATGGAAGTAGACAGTGCTGGTCAGATTCATGAAAAAGGCCAGGCCGTACAATCATTGGTACACAGCCTCGAAATCCCGGTAGAAAAGATCATTCTCAGGGAACAGCATATCGCGCAGCAACCGCCTTTGCTGGAAGTAAAGGAGCTGCATACCTGGTTCCCCGCTTCACGCAATATCTTTGGAAAAGTTCTGAGCTGGACAAAAGCAGTGAATGGAGTGAGCTTTACAGTAAAAGAAGGCGAAACAATGGGACTGGTCGGGGAGTCAGGATGTGGAAAGACGACCCTTGGTCGTACCTTGCTGCGACTTACACCACCCACCAGCGGGAGTATTTTATATAAAGGAAAAGACCTTTGCCAGTTGCCGGCTTCAGAGATGCGGGACCTCCGCAAAGAGCTGCAAATCATATTTCAGGATCCTTACTCATCACTAAATCCACGCCTGACGGTGGGCCAGGCCATCCTGGAACCGTTACAGGTACACGGATTATATGCCAATGACCGCCAGCGCAAAGAACGGGTACAGGAATTGCTGGATAAAGTGAATCTGTTACCAGAGCATTATTACCGTTATCCACATGAGTTTTCCGGTGGGCAGCGGCAGAGGATTGTAATCGCCCGTGCGTTGGCGTTACAACCGTCGTTCATCATCTGCGATGAGTCAGTAGCGGCCCTGGATGTAAGCATCCAGGCGCAGGTATTGAATCTGCTGATGCGCTTACGGGAAGAGTTTGGATTTACGTATATATTTATATCGCACGATTTATCAGTCGTGCGGTTTATTAGTGACAAGATGATGGTCATGAATAAGGGGCGGATAGAGGAAGCCGGATTGGCCGACCAGGTCTATGAACATCCACAGAGTGCATATACAAAGCAGCTTATCAGTTCTATTCCTAAAAACATTTATGCGTAATCAATTGTTTTATAAATAGCAAATAATCATTTTTTGATAGATGGTATATTATCAATACCTTTGCAACCTTTAAATTTATTCATACCGTAATATGAAACTATCACAGTTTAGGTTTGATCTTCCTTTAAATCTGATCGCACAGCACCCTTCCAAGACAAGAGATGAAGCACGTTTGATGGTGGTAAACCGTGCCACCGGCAAAATCGAGCATAAGGTATTCAAGGATATCCTGAATTATTTCAATGACAAGGATGTAATGATGGTAAACAACACGAAAGTGTTCCCTGCCCGTCTTTATGGCCGTAAAGAGAAAACAGGTGCCAAGATTGAAGTATTCCTGTTGCGCGAGCTGAACAAGCAGAATCGCCTGTGGGATGTGATTGTGGATCCTGCCCGTAAGATCAGGGTTGGCAACAAATTGTATTTTGGAGATGATGAGTCGCTGGTAGCGGAAGTAATTGACAACACTACTTCCCGCGGCCGTACCATCCGTTTCTTGTTTGAAGGTAATGATGATGAGTTTAAGCAGGTGCTGGACACCCTGGGTGAAACACCACTGCCTAAGTACATCAAGCGTAAACCTGAAGATGAGGACAAGGAGCGTTATCAGACTGTGTATGCCAAGTATGAAGGTGCGGTAGCTGCGCCAACTGCTGGTTTGCACTTCAGCCGTGAGCTGATCAAGCGTCTTGAGATCAAAGGTATTAAGTTTGCAGAGGTAACGCTTCACACTGGTTTAGGTACTTTCCGTCCTATCGAAGTGGAAGACCTGAGCAAGCACAAGATGGATGCAGAGTATTTCAACATCGATGAATACGCTGTGAAGATTGTGAACAAGGCAAAAGAAGAAAACCGTAAGGTATGTGCGATCGGTACTACAACCGTAAGAGCTGTAGAATCTTCCGTGACTGCACAAAACTTGCTGAAAGCAGCAGAAGGATGGACTAACACATTCATTCATCCTCCTTATGATTTCGCGATTCCTAATGCTTTGGTAACTAACTTTCACCTGCCTAAGACAAGTCTGCTGATCATGGTGTGTGCTTTTGCCGGTTATGACCTGGTGATGGAAGCTTATCAACAGGCTATCAAGGAGAAATACCGTTTCTTCAGCTATGGCGATGCTATGCTGATTCTCTAATAAACGAAACAGATTCTCAATTATTTATTGCGAATGGTGCTGCTTAGGCAGGATCATTCGCAATTTAATTTCAGCTCGTGGAACAACGAAAGAAAGTAGCCATCATTGTAGCCGGAGGTTCCGGTACCCGTATGGGAAGTACCGTTCCCAAACAGTTTCTGGAATTAGCCGGAAAGCCGGTACTATGGCATACCGTCAATGCTTTTGTACAGGCATACGATGATATGGAAATCGTATTGGTATTGCCGGAGGCCCATTTCAGTTATGTGGCTAAATGGATTGGCAATTTCAGGCAGATTACATTGGTGAAAGGAGGGGAAACCCGTTTCCATTCGGTGCTCAATGGGTTGAAGACGGTGCAGGAACCGGCAGTCATTTTTGTACATGATGGAGTACGACCGCTGGTCAGCACAGCATTGATTCACCGTTGTTATGAAGGTGCAATAGCGCAGGGGAGTGCCATCCCTGTGACTGATATGAAAGATAGTATCCGTGAGCTGGGACCAAAGGGTAACAGGGCGGTAGACAGAGAGCAATTTAAGATTATACAAACCCCGCAAACATTCCTCTCAGAATGGATCCTGCCAGCATTTGAACAGCCTTTTGATCCGTTATTCACAGATGAAGCGACGGTGGTAGAGCGGCAGGGCCGCCAGGTACAGTTGGTACCCGGCGACGAAGCGAATATAAAGATTACCCGTCCGCTGGATCTGACGATTGCGGAGGCCTTGTTAGGAACAAGAAATTAAGCTTCTGAAGATAATCCCTTATTGATTTTAGCAAGAATCTGGTGTGCTACTTCCATAGCCTGCAGGCCATCAATTGCATTCACCGGTACAGGTTTATTCTGGAGAATAGCATCCCTGAACAATTCAAGCTCCATCCTGATCGCGTTCACCTGTTTGATTTCAGGATTGTCGATAGCGATGGTTTTCTTACCACTATTGGTATCTATATCCAATGTGAATAAACCTTCATCTTCTGGTGTTTTCAGCTTGATGATTTCAGTCTTCTTGTCCAGGAAGTCGATGCCGATGTAGGCATCTTTCTGGAAGAGGCGCATTTTGCGCATCTTTTTCAGGGAGATGCGGCTGGAGGTCAGGTTGGCTACGCAGCCGTTGTGGAATTCAATGCGAACGTTGGCTATATCAGGTGTATCGCTCATTACAGCGACGCCACTGGCAGAGATACGGTTCACGGTAGACTGTACGATGCTGAGTACGATGTCGATATCATGGATCATCAGGTCCAGGATCACGCTCACGTCAGTACCTCGTGGGTTGAATTCAGCCAGGCGATGCACTTCGATGAACATAGGATTGAGCGAATGCCCTTTCAGTGCAAGGAAAGCCGGGTTGAAACGTTCCACATGACCTACCTGGAATTTGATGTTAGCTTCTTCCACCAGTTTTACCAGTGTTTTAGCTTCTTCCATAGTATTGGTCATAGGTTTCTCCACGAAAATGTGCTTTCCGTTGCGGATAGCCATTTCACATAACTTGAAGTGCTGGGTGGTAGGAGCGATGATGTCGATGGCATCAGAAGCCTGTATCAGTTCTTCCGCGGTCGAGAATCTCGGAATCTGGTATTGCTGTGCTACACTGGCGGCATTGCTATCACTTGGATCAAAAAAGCCGACTACTTCTACGTCCTTTATGGTGGCCCATTGGGAAAGATGAATCTTACCCAGGTGCCCCACACCAAAGATTCCTATTTTGAGCATATTATTCTTTGAAAATAAAATAATTGCGAATGTAAGGAAAAGACGGTGTTATATCCAAATGTTATATTATATATGTTTGTGCAGCTCCTATGCTATAGCCATCCTCACTCCTGAAAAGCCCAATGGGGAGTCATTTTCTCTGATTAGCCTGCTCTGGGGGGCGGGTTGCTTTTTCCCTTCATCCATCATGCCCTCTTCATTCATGCTATAGTAACCTGCTTCCGATACAATAATGTGATCCAGCACCAGTATATCCAAAAGTGCAGCTGCCCGTACGACTTTCTGTGTAAAAAGAATATCGGCCTGACTGGGACTCAGATTGCCGGAAGGGTGGTTATGGCACAGAATAAGAGACGTAGCTCCCAGCTCCAGGGCCTCTTTCAGAATAATCCGTACATCTGCAGGTGCTGAAGAAATGCCCCCTTTACTAACACAACAATCCCTGATCACTTTATTAGCAAAGTTCAAATAAAGCACATGAACCCGTTCGTAGGCACAATCTCCCAAAATCGGCTTGAAGTATAAAGCCGCTTCCTGCCCGTTTCTGATTGTCTTTTTAGATAACATAAACCCTGCCTGCCGCCTTCGCGCCAGCTCCATAGCAGCCACTATCCGGGCTGCCTTGGCCTCGCCAATGCCCCTCAGTTTCTTCAGCTGATTAACACTCAGCTTTCCTAACTCCTGTAAATTATTGGATGATTTGGAAAGTATTTCCTGTGCCAGCAACAATGCGGATTTGTGCTTATGGCCCGTATTCAATAGTAAAGCGAGCAACTCTGCATCACTCAACGTATCTGTCCCTTTAATAATTAACTTCTGTCTTGGTTGGTCATCTATGCGCCAATTTTTGATTGGCAAATGCCCGGCTAACGAATCAACGGTACCCATCCTATTCCTATCTTTACCAAAAGATACATCTTTTCCTTTGGTCTTTCAATTTTTTTTAAATTAGCACTACATTCCACAACACAGAATAGGTAACCTTCTGGTAATTAGTAGTTTACTCATTCGGAATAATGCAAAGTCGTGTGCCTGACCCTGTAATCACCAAAAAATAAAAAAATTCATACTCCAAATATCATAGTTTTGCAACCTCTTTTTCATAGTTCATGCAACCATCAGTAAAAATATTCACAGGGAACAGCAACCCAGCGCTGGCAGAGAAAATCGCCAGTCGCTACGGCAACGGGCTGGGTAAAATGACAATTCAAAAGTTCAGTGACGGAGAATTCCAACCAATTTACATGGAAAGTATCCGCGGTGATTATGTTTTTCTTGTGCAGAGCACGAATGCTCCGTCGGACAACCTGATGGAGTTATTAATGATGATCGACGCAGCCAAAAGGGCTTCTGCCGGTTATATCACCGCAGTAATCCCGTACTTTGGCTTCGCCAGGCAGGACAGAAAGGACAAACCAAGGGTAGCCATCGCCTCTAAGCTGGTAGCGAATCTGCTCACGTCGGCAGGCGCTAACAGGGTGATTACCATGGATTTGCACGCACCTCAGATCCAGGGCTTCTTCGATATCCCGGTAGACCACCTGGATAGTTCAGCAATTTTCATTCCTTACATTGAGAATTTGAAGCTGGAAAATCTTACCTTTGCGTCCCCTGATGTGGGTAGTACAAACAGGGTAAGGGAAGTAGCCGCCTATTTCAACGCGGAAATGGTGATCTGCGATAAGCACCGTAAGCGTGCGAATGAGATCGCTTCCATGGTGGTAATAGGTGATGTGAAGGACAAAGACATCGTGTTGATCGACGACATCTGCGACACCGCAGGGACCCTTACCAAAGCAGCTAACCTACTGATGGAGAAGGGTGCAAAGAGTGTTCGTGCATTCTGCACACACCCGGTGCTGAGTGGAAAGGCTTACGAAAACATTGAAAATTCTGTATTGGAAGAGTTCGTTATCTGCGACACCATTCCATTGAAACAGCAATCTTCAAAAATCAAAGTGATCAGTGTTGCTGACCTCTTTGCAGTAGCCATCCGGAACATGCATGAGAACAAGTCCATTACAAACCTGTTCGTGCATAGTCACCGCCGCCAGTAAAAACAAGCTTATTTATAACAATTATAAATGTTTAATCAATGAGAACGATAACAATCGAAGGACAACTCAGGAGCGAATATGGCAAAAAAGCCACCCGCCAGGTACGTTCTGAGGGACAAGTGCCTTGTGTTATTTACGGGGGTGCTGAAACTGTGAGCTTCTCTGCTCCAGCTGTTGCTTTCAAAGACCTGGTTTACACAGCTGATTTCCAGCTGGCTGAAATTAAATTAGGTACCAAAACTTACAGATGCGTACTGAAAGATCTTCAGTTCGATACTGTAACTGATGAACTGGCACACATCGACTTCCTGGAACTGGTTGAGGATAAACCAGTAAGCGTTACCCTCCCTATCAAGATCGTAGGTCAGTCTGAAGGTGTTAAAGCCGGTGGTAAACTGGTTGTTAAAATCAAGGCACTGAAAGTGAAGGCGCTGCCTAAGTACCTGCGTGAGAATATCGAAGTTAACATCGATAAACTGGAGCTGAATGGTAACATCCGCGTAGAAGACGTAGTAGCTGAAAACATCGAGATCACTAACTCTCCTCGTATTCCTATCGCTTCCGTAGTAATGACTCGTCAGTTACGTCAGGAAGAGGCTGCTAACGAAAAAGACGCCAAGAAGAAATAATTTTCTTTGTAGATATTTTTCCAAAAAGTCCCGTCCTGGTTCGTCCGGGATGGGACTTTTTCTATTTTTACGCCGTGGTTTGCAAAACTCCCGTATACCACGAGATCGTATTTATTAAATTAGTCGACAGATGAAATACCTGATAGTAGGGCTTGGGAATATAGGCGCAGAATATGAGCATACCCGCCATAATATTGGATTCGATATCGCAGACACCTTTGTTGCCAGGCATGGAGGTACCTTCAAAAGCGAACGCCTGGCAGATGTGGCAGAAGTGAAATGGAAAGGGCGTACCCTTATTGTGATTAAGCCGACCACCTATATGAACCTGAGCGGCAAAGCCGTAAAATACTGGATGGATAAGGAGAAAGTACCATTGGAAAATATCATAGTACTGGTGGATGACCTGGCACTGCCTGTAGAAGTACTGCGCATTCGACCTGGTGGTAGTGATGCAGGACAAAACGGTCTTAAAAATATTCAGGAACTGCTGGGTACGAACCAGTATCCCCGCCTGCGATTCGGTATTGGTAACA
The DNA here is from genome assembly GCF_039596135.1 of Chitinophaga sp. Lineage (GTDB taxonomy): Bacteria > Bacteroidota > Bacteroidia > Chitinophagales > Chitinophagaceae > Chitinophaga. The sequence continues at coordinate 203,989 of NZ_JBCNKH010000005.1, read as the reverse complement.
ACTATCCTAAAGGCAGACAGGTAGATTTTGTATTGAGCAAATGGCCTGCAGATGAAATGGTAATAGTGCAGTGGAAACTGGAAAAATGCGTGGAAATCATTGAAGGATTTGTATCCATTGGTTTAGAACGCACGATGAACAAGTATAATAACCTTAAATATTCACCCGGAAACTAAATTTATTAATCCATTTCATTTAACCTTAATAAAGATTAACCGTCATGAAAATTATATGCGTTGGAAGAAACTATGCCGATCATGCAAAGGAATTGAAAAATGAGGTACCGACAGAACCTGTGATTTTCATGAAACCTAAGAATGCATTGCTGCAGAACAACCACCCATTCTACTATCCAGAGTTTACTGACAACCTCCACTATGAATGTGAACTGGTACTGAGGATATGCAAGAACGGAAAGCATATCCAGGAAAAATTTGCAGATAAATACTATGACCAGATTGGTATTGGTATTGATTTCACTGCCCGTGACCTGCAGGATAAGCAAAAGCAGAAAGGATTGCCGTGGGAGATTGCCAAGTCGTTTGATAATTCAGCTGTGGTAGGGCAGTTTATCCCCATTACCCCCGAATTGGATAAGAAGGATATTAACTTCTGTTTGTATAAAAACAAAGAACTGATGCAGCAGGGAAATACGAAAGACCTGTTGTTCTCATTCGATTTTCTGGTGGCTTATATCTCTAAATTCTTTACGCTGAATATCGGGGACCTGGTATTTACAGGTACGCCGGCTGGGGTAGGGCCTGTGGAAATAGGAGATACGCTGGAAGCGTTTATTGAGAATGATAGTTTGCTGGAGTTTATGGTGAAATAAATTAGCTGATTATAAATGAACCGGCCTGCTCATCCACTGAGCAGGCCGTTTTTTTATGTTTTTAAATTACTTGTCTTCAGGCACCTGTTTAGTCAAAGTAACCTCATCCGGCACGTTACTATAAATCACATCCAATATTCTCGTCAGTTCCTGAAAATCCTCTTCTGTAAGATGATTCCAGCCCGTTTTACGCATTTCCAGCACTAAAGGTCTTGCCTCCTTATACTTTTCTGCACCTTTAACAGTGAGCTGCAAAAACACCTTTCTGCGGTCCTGGGGAGATCCTTCCCTGAGCACCAATTCTTTCTTAACCAGTAATTCAATAATGCGGGAAACGGTGGTAATATCCTTCGAGGTCAGCCTGGCAAGTTCGTTATGCGTAATCTTTTTGTGCTTATATAAGTTCTCTATCAGCAGCCACTGGTCCACAGTAATGTCCATTTTATGAAGGTCAAAAGTCTTTTGCCAGTAGTTACGGATTCTTTTAAGGGTAGCATCCAACTTAAAAAAAGATGGATTTGTTACGAAAGTATTAGGCATAATAGTTTAAATTGCATTAGCAATAGTTGTATCAGCAACTATTTATTCTTATAAACATCCAAATTGGATATAAAGTGTTTAAAGATAATACAATCGCCCCAACTATAAAAGCAGGTACTGCTAATAAGCAAGGCCTGTGGCTGAAAGCCTTCCGCCTGATGTGTCAGGCTTCCTACATGGCGGCCACGTATGAAGCTAATCGCTCCATTTGTAAATATGTACATTCCACGTCCCGTGGGCATGAAGCCATTCAGATAGCTGCTGGTATGCAGTTGTACCCCTGGGATTGTGCCTGCCCCTACTATCGGGACGACAGTATGATGTTGGCCATGGGTTTTACGCCGCTTGAGCTGATGCTACAATTGCTTGCAAAAGGGGATGATCCCTTCTCCGGCGGACGTTCTTATTACAGCCATCCGGGTAGCCGGGTGCCGAATCGTCCCTTAATTCCCCACCAGAGCAGTGCCACAGGCATGCAGGTTATTCCTGCTACAGGCATGGCGCAGGGCATCCGTTACCTGGAAAAAAATCTACCTGATTCCCTGGCCACCGGTCCTCATGGTGAATTACCTGTAGTGCTTTGTTCCCTTGGGGATGGTAGTGTTACAGAAGGGGAGGTGAGTGAGGCATGGCAGAGTGCTGTTCTCTGGGAGCTGCCAGTCATTTACCTGGTACAGGACAATGAATGGGGCATCTCCGCTTCCGCGGCAGAAACCCGTGTAATGGATGCATACGAATACGCCGCGGGTTTCAAAGGCATGAAACGGATGCGGGTAGATGGAAGTGATTTTGAAGAAAGTTATCACGGCATGGAGGCGGCTATCAGTTATGTACGCAAGGAAAGAAAGCCTGTACTTGTGCATGCCTGTGTCCCATTGTTGGGCCATCATACCTCCGGTGTCCGTAAGGAGTGGTATAGAACCGATGAAGATCTGTCCATTCATGAAGAAAAAGACCCCTTACCAAAACTAAGAGCATTATTAATATCCTCCGGTGTTGCGGAGAAGGAGCTCCTGACTATCGAAAGGGAGGCCCGGGAATATATAGAAGCTGAATTCGACAAGGCGCGGATAGCGCAGGATCCGGATCCCCGCACCGTGAAGGACCATGTATTCGCACCCGCCGCAGTAACAGCTGAAAAAGGGAACCGTACCCCTGAAAATGGTGCCAAAGTAATGATGGTAGATGCAGCTCTGCATGCGGTAGAAGAAATACTGCGGGACTATCCGGAAGCCATCTTCTTTGGTCAGGACGTGGGGCGCCGCCTGGGAGGTGTATTCCGCGAAGCAGCTACTCTTGCTGAAAAATTCGGAGACCACAGGGTATACAACACCGCTATCCAGGAAGCCTATATCATTGGCGCTACTGTCGGCTTATCAGCAGTTGGTGTTAAACCTATTGTGGAAATTCAGTTTGCAGATTATATCTATCCCGGCTTTAACCAGCTGGTGACGGAGATTTCTAAATCCTGTTACCTCAGCTATGGTAAATTCCCGGTACAGACGTTAATCCGTATACCTATCGGTGCCTACGGGGGAGGAGGGCCTTATCATTCCGGTAGTATCGAATCGACCTTGTTGACGATCAAAGGTATCAAGGTAGTCTATCCATCCAATGCTGCTGATATGAAAGGGCTGATGAAGGCTGCATTTTTGGATCCCAACCCGGTTGTTATGCTGGAACACAAGGGTTTATACTGGAGCAAAGTCCCTGGTACCCAGGCGGCAATCATGATTGAACCAGATGCGGCATATCAGTTACCATTAGGCAAGGGTAGGGTAGTAGTACCTGCACACCCAAAAGATATAAAAAGAGGTAGTACCTGTTGTATCATCACCTATGGTATGGGGGTATACTGGGCAATGGCTGTCGCTGCGGCCTTCCCTGGTCAGGTAGAGGTAATCGACCTGCGCAGTTTATTCCCGCTGGATGAGCAACTGGTTTTTTCCACTGTAGCCCGGCATGGAAAATGCCTTGTTCTCACCGAAGAGCAGCTGAACAATTCCTTTGCCCAGGCTTTAGCTGGCCGTATTCAACAGCATTGCTTCCGCTCGCTGGATGCGCCGATTTTCACCATTGGCGCTCTCGACCTGCCGGCGGTGCCTATCAACCTGGCTTTGGAAAATGAAATGCTGCCGAATCCGCAAAAGGTGAAGGCTGCGGTTAAAGAATTATTGGCGTATTAAAAAAATATCTAAATACCTCTTGGCTTTTATCAAATTCCCTATTATCTTTGCACTCCCGTTTTGAACAAGACGAGGATATGGCGAGGTAGCTCAGGCGGTTAGAGCGCAGGATTCATAACCCTGAGGTCAAGGGTTCAACTCCCTTTCTCGCTACGAATGGGAATTGATTATATCGTTCCGATGAAAAAGCACTTTAAAAAGTGCTTTTTTTGTTTGTTTTAACCGTGTTATAGATATTGTCTTTTATGAAATTGTGGTTTCAACTAATTTGAAAAAGTATGCATAACTGATTAGCTTTTAATTCCTTTTACTTTTTTAATTTAATATTATATCCTGACAGGCACCAAGTTGCATTAACCTTAAAGCGGTTCAACTCCCATCCCTTTTTTGAATCTTTTGCTCTGACATATTTTCTTTATCTTTTTCATCTTCTCTTAAAATAATATCTACGATTATATCGGACACTGTTTTGAGCAAATCCATTTCCTCTTGATCGGGATATTCCAAATCTCCCCTGGTAACTGGTAATGCTTTCAACCTTGCGACCTCTTCTCTTAGATCTTTAATTTCTTGTAGTTTTTTCCAATTTGAAAAAGTGGCTTCCGTTATTCCCAACTCCCTGCATACCTGTTTGGCTGTTTTGTTTTCATACCTTACCTGGTATATGGCAGACTGGATTTGTTGTAGTGTAAATTTTTGTTTAGCCATAAAAAGAACATATCTGTTTAGAAAGACACATACAGTCTGATAAAGGGTGAAGTCCAGCATAAATAAAGGTGTTTCATGTATGGGTTTTATATGTATTGGTAAAACTTTAAAATGATTACTTAGGAAATAGACTTTAAGACGGCGTTTGTGTATATATCCACTTGAAATTCAATTATTTGGCGCAAAGCTTGATCTGTCAACCTTCTGATGGAATAGAGCAGAATATTTCGTAATTTAACGATTGCTTAGTCCGCATATTAGCGGAATATTATTAACTGCTTATTCCATTACCCCTATATGCATATATGGGTATTCGGCATTGTAATAATACCATATGTCAAAAATTGTACTTAACACTCACATTCGCGGCGAAGCAGGTGTTATCAAATTCGCAAGCTATTGCAATAATCATCAGCCTTATATCATTTTTCGGGAAGTCCTGAAAAGTGATTTCGGAATTGATGGGGAAATTGAACTTACTCGCGTTAATGAAGACAGAAAGATTGAACCTGTGGGTGAAAGTCTAAAAGTCCAAATAAAAACCAGCGGTACAGACAATAGCTATATCCGTAATGACAAGCCATTATCATTTGAATTCTTTCCGCGTAAGGAAGATATAGAATACTGGGAAAAATATAAGAACAATGGGATCGAAGTTTTGCTGGTTATTTATGACTTGATAGGGAGATAATTCTTCTTCACGCGCAAAACGCGCGGTGCCGAACCGCGTGCTTTCAATCAAATGATTATTGATATCAATTCGCCATCTATGAAAGCAGACATACACCAACACCGACAGGATGACGTTAATCGCCAGGTATATCGGGATATAAGGGGTCATATCACCGAATAACGGCGCTATCATTCGCAGCAGAAGCACGAAGACCAGCAACGCAAGCCAGATCATGACACCCCATATCACCATGGATAATTGCACAATGGGGGGAATGTCGCCGATACTTGGCGCCGCTTGGCGTGGGCGCATGTAAAGATTATAGCCCCGAACATAACCGATCAGCACACCCGCAAGCGTGATCGGGGTTAGAAACGCGCCCGTTAAAAAGAACAAAAGTTTTGCTTGTTGATCTGCGCTGAGTTCTGGGGTGACGATATGGGCGATATCGGCGGGACGGATGGACGCAAGAAATTTGCGGGTATCGAAATTCATATAGGGGCAGTTTTGAGGTTGCCCGCGAATTTAAAACCTCTAGCGGTTGCGTTCGCCGTTCATTTTATGTGATGGCCTGTTCATTTTCGGTATTCAAAATGAACGGCGTAATACTGCATTACACGTCCCGGTATCTTGTTGTAACGCCTTATATTCATTGCGTTTTCTGATTGTCGCCTCTTGACGAAATCGGAGAATGATGTCATGTTTTAGGGTATACGCAAGACGTGGTTTGTCGCCACAAAAACTATCGTTTTTGTTTCGCCAAACCGTCTTTCAAGGGAAACGCTAAGGCGTTTTCCCTTGACCCTTTCGCCATTATACCGAAACCCCGTTTTATGCCCCGACCTCGAAAGCCAGGCGGAGACAATCGCACGGTGATTATACAGCGTCCATCAAATGGAAATCGTTACATGATTATCATTAACCGACATCAGCCTATTGACTCATTTTTGGACCAGGTACCGGATCCGAAAGTGATCATAAAAAAGGACGGGGTAATTTATATTAAGTAAGTTCAATAGGTGGATATAAATTGTTTCCGAATAACAACGACAATAACAGATGCCGACTAGAGAATTAATGGCCATACCCGATGTTTGTTGCCCGAGTTTTTCGTTTAAAGCCGGTAGCATAACCGGCTTTAAACGAGGCTTATCAGGCGTCTATAATTGTGGTATTGTGCACATCTGCTACATTTTTAAAAAGATATTATAATAGCGATCACCGATTTGGACACGCACTAAATAATGAATGGGCGCCAGAATTGCGGAAAAATATCATTATGGTAATAAATAACAGGCAGCCATTTCAGAAAGGGAAACCCCGCCACATCCGTTCGAAAACTGACGTTAAATGTTGGTCTGGATTTTATGAATGCTTGAAACTTTGCCAGTTCCTCGGGCAATTGGATACCGGATTCCACCGCCATTTTATCATGGGTCTGTCCTGAAAAAAAGAGTAGTTCCATATCTTCATCTGGCGCATAAGGATAGGCAATCTGCAGATCCGCCAGACCAGCCAGTTCGTTTCTGGCATTTTGATAAAACTCTTCCTGGTCGAAGATAGCCAGCAGTTCGAAAAGGATCAGGATCAACATTGAGGAACTGTCGATGTACTCATCGGGACGACGATTGCTGGCCATGTATTCAATGAGGACTTCTTCGTTGTCAGCAAACTCAGGTAGCATGCCGCGCATACTCTTTAGTAGTATAATATTATTGATGATTTCGGCTATATAGTTATGCAGCCGTATCTTATCGTCTTCAGTTATTTCCTCACCTTGCAATACAAACAGCGCAGCCATTAAAATCGGACGCGAGTGTCGGTCCAGGAGCGGTCGCCGGCAACCCGCATTGGCGCCCAGCACTTTAAACAACACCTCTTTCTGAAACTTTTCCAATCTTTTTTTTACCTGAGACGGAATACTGCCTCGACCGGATGGCCAGTGGTGACGCAATTGAAAGAAATAAACCAGATAGCTGAGGTATTTCATGGACCTCATCGAATAACCTACATTCTCATAAGGGCCCCCTTTTTCTGAAAAAATACCATCTTCGAGCAAAGCGACAGGCAGGGTAGTTTTAAAATAATCGTCCAGTACCCGGTATTGTGTGTCTAAAATTTTACCGAACACCCTTTTTACCGGTGCTTTGTTCTCAAGTGTGCGCTCAAGTATCCATGCCCACGTTTTCAAGACAAGAATGGTCAACCCTTTTTTGGCCGGTTCGAGGTTGTTATTTTCCTTACTGTAGTGATATAGTATATACGCTAGTAAGTTCAGGGTAGCGAATAGCTTTGCAAACGCCCTCGTTCTGATATCTGCTTTATTTTCCAACAGTCGATCTACTAATGCAGAAAAGTCCGCCAGGTCATAATCCGGGGCATTGAGTAATACCAGAGTGCGTTTGAAAAGCCGGATATTTTCGCTATCCGTCAGCAGGTATTCATTGAATAAATGCTCACTAAACTGCACGGTCAGTTCATAAACTCCCCATCGTTCGAAATCGCCTTCATTGAACAGGCTTTTGATGAGCCCATCTAAGACAGGCTTTGCATTTGGTTTGACGATGCCGTTATGCACCAGCACTGCCTTTACCGGCAGCTGATTAAAACCTGGGATGCCGCTGTCCTCATAAATTTCATATTTCATTTCATGCAGCGACTCCCGGATGCCATCAGGTTTACTGATCGTTCCAATGTCTATGTCTTTATCAGCGTGACCTTTTAACTCAAAATAGAATCGTTTTTTGACTCCATCACTATCGACGCCTACTGCAATGATATCCTTGCCATATTGGGGCTGGCCCAACGCTTCCTTTGCCGTCCTGATTATTTTGAAACCCTTCAGGCTCAGCAGTAAGGGGAAGATGTGATCAAGCTCACCACTTTCCGACAGGCTTTCTAAATACTCCCTGACGATAATATTATCTGTTCCCATTGTTCAAATTCGTTATCCCAGTTTGAAGAATATAATTCCTCCATCTCATAGTCATTACGCTCCGGTGTAATAAACATTGTCCGGGGAAGGGTAAATGTTATGCTATGGCTCATCATCGGATTGACACGCCCGTCGGGCATCACTGTGCCGCCTCCTCTTGCTACCTGCCGCGATTTCATTGTGTTAAACAGGCCTCCGTGTTCTTTTTTTGCCTTTTTACTGATCTGCTGGCTGGCCTTCGCGGTTGCGCGATGATAAGCCCTCATCTTTTCGGTTTCAGAAAGATGAGGGTCAAATTCTTTAATGGTATTTTTCTTGTGGAGTATTGCTGCTAACCGAGACCAGGTATCTTCCAGTCGTGCTAATAAGGGTGCCTTCCTCGTGTGAGTATCGGGAAGATTATTTTTCACCTGTTCAATCACCTCATATTGGTAAGATGGAATTAATGCTTCAAGCTTACAGGCGATCAGTTCCTGCACGATGGGAGAAGGGCTATCCAACAGCTTCAAAACAATGGGTATCGTGTGATTAATAGGCCGTAGTTGAGTCAGTAGGCTGATAACCAGTTTGTACTGTTGTAACATGTCCAGCTGACCTACATCATAGGTAATGGTTGCTGTCTGGTCCAGCTGAAAAGTGTCAAACAAGAGTTCCTGGCCCAATAAGCGGCAAACCCCCTCACTGTCGGTGCAGAGTAAAATTGCCTGCTTTTCGAAATCCACTGGTGACGTCGTTCGATACAGGTAAATTACGCTCTCTGAGCTTTTTACTACCTTCCTGGCAGCAAGAAGTTTTAGGCAGGCGGATCTTAAAAAATGGAAGAACCGCACAAAATCTTTGTGGTTAGCAAAAAAGAAAGCCATGCTCCTCAGGTAGTCAGGCTTAAACTGTTGTGAGTGGAGCACTTCATCTATGATACTGTTGACAGCATCAGTGGCCTCATTAGAGCGTCCCAAGTGTTGCAGGGATGCTGATAAATCCACAATGGCAGGATCTTGAAAATGGGCCTTGATTTCGGTTATTAATTGGTCTCTAAAAGCTGGGGTATCTGCTGCGCTGCTGTCCAATAAATTCAGCAATACTCTTAGCCGCTCTAATTTCTCGCCTTCATGCAAGGGTAAGCACCGCAGTTTATCCACTAATCGTTGCCGTAATGGAGCCTCATCAATTTTTTGCGATACGAGCAACGTGAGTGCTTTGGTTCGAGAGGTTTCATCATCTAACCAATCGACCAGCTCTTCCACAGTCACTGCACCTTCCAGCGTGATCTTATTCAACAATTGCAGGTACAACAACTTTAATGCAGGATCCGACTGCTCCTGTGTGGCAATGCTTCGGATAACTGGCAGGTGCGCTTTGTGGTGGTCTACTAATGAATGGACGAACTTTGCCAGCATATTCCATGCGGCACTAAAAGACTCTGGGACGCCCTCTTGGCCGGCATAGTGGCTGCAAACATCCCAAACGGATTCAAAGCTATCACCACTATCAAGGATGGTCGCAAAATATTGGGTGAAAAACGAATAAAACAACTTTGAGTCTGCTCTCAACTGCATGCTAAGCGCGTAGGCAGTAAGATTAAGACCAAAAGCCTTCTGTGCGTTTTGCAAAAGGAACCCGAACAACCCGTCGACCAGCTTTGAAACCCCATGGCGGCTCGTTGTATGAAAGTAGTCACCGACCTGGTGGGCAAACTTGTGCATAGCAGTGACGTCCGAGGACAAGGTATAGTTGAAGAGTGGACTAAAATGGCGATAACAGGCGTACATGATCCGCGGATCATTGTCAAAAGTGCCATCCATCCCCCCGGCAATATATGGTGCTGGGAGAATCAGCCCGGCTGTGGTCATTTCCGGAAACCGCGCTGTTGTTTCGGCTAAAGTGAACTGCAACAATCGGCTCGTTGCCAGCATTTGAACAAATGCCTCAATCTCCAGGCTTAAAGAGGTGTCGTCTTCGAATTGGGTATCCCAAAGTGTATCACTCATAAAATAACTTTGAAAATCAATATGTTTGTCATAACAGGAGCGGCGAGCCGTCGACCTGGTTTTGCAAAGTTGCATGATGTTAACTGTCCAGCCAATTTTCTATGGTCGGCAAAGGGGCGACGTTTGTGTGGTGTATAATGGTTTTAAAAAGTGCCCTCACCTTTTGAGGTAAACTGATATTGCGAAAATAAGGGACGCTTTTATCGAGCCAAAAGGTTCGACTTTCGACTTGTCCTGGATACTGCTCGAATTTCTGAATCCAAAAGTCTTCCAAAAAAGGAACGACCTCAAACCGATAGAAGGGTGGATTCAACTGTTGTGTGGCGTCAAATTCTCTAACAATCGATAAATGCAACCTTGCGGCCTGCTTGGCGTCAGCATTAATGCTCTGCAAAACATAGGCTATGGCTCTCATTTGAGAAACGTAAGGACCTGTATAGGTGCTTAAAAGGGTTTCCAACTCAGTTTGCTGCAACTGGGTAATTAATATGTTTTCAAATAATTGCTTTGCAAATTGCAATGAATCAGGATCTTTTACTACTGACGCTGCGGTGTTAAATATGTCTTCGATTAAAGGCTGGTAATCGGTCTGTGGTGCTTTTTTAGTTACAATATCATGAGCAATGGTCACAGCAATTGGGATGAAAAGCTGTTGATACAGAAACGCATCATTTTCTATGGCTAAGTGAGCCTTCGCCTCAGAAAAATGGTCTAATTCCTCTCCGGCATCTAATCTATTTTTGATTTGTTGCAGCCGTTGTTCAACATAATCATATAAATTAACCGCCTTGATATACTGCCTGTCCATGATTAGATAACATAAGCTTTTTAACAGAACCGGAAAATACTTTGATTCTGGTAGTGAAAGAGATATCTCAATGCCGTATAATGCCCAGGTGCGCGACATCGTATAGTCACCCATAGATGCAAACACCTCTTCAAATACTGCCGCGCCCATAAACTTTCGTTCCTCAAAATAAAAGCCACCGGCTAGCAGTCGTGCATGATTCTGGTAAAACAGGCCGCGAAAAGGTGGCACGTATTCCTGGTCATCAGCCGTTTTCGCCGGCGCTTTTCCCTCTATCAGCTCTCCTCTGATGTAGTTGGCCACATGGGTAAGTCGGATAATGGCCGCCTGATCTTCTTCTGTGCCGGCAAAATTATCTAACAGTCGTTTATATGCAGCAGCCAACTGGTAAAACGCCTGTTGTTTGTCACCGATTAGCCAATACGAAATGCCCGTTTCTCCCTGTATCTTCACCTTTTCCATCTCCCCGCTCGTCTGATCGGCTAATACCCTGTCCAATGCCTTACATATATAATGGTGCGCCACACTATTGTCTTTTTCACCTATTAACTCGGCGTAAACCCGGTAACCCTCGACCCCCTCTAAAAAAAGTGGCGGAAGCTCGAATTCAATTACTGTTGAAAGAATTGCCAGCGCTTCTTCTTTTCTGCCCGCATAATATAATTGCCGGCCAAATTCTTCTCTAACCAGGTAGGTATAAACTGGCGTTGATGTTATTAAATTCAGGTTCGCCTCTATATATTGTCCAGCCGCTTCCAGGTCGTTAAAATGGTGAGCTTGCACTGAAATCAGATAGCGAATCGCATATACGGCCATTAAGGGAAGTTCCGCTTTTATAGCGGCGGTATATACTGTTTGTAGCGTATCCAGCGCACTCTTTGGATCCTCACCAGCATTCACTACAGCAACATTGACCAGTGAGTGGGCGGCTGCAACATAAGGCGCTATGGTGTCTAGCTCTGAAAGGTTAAGCTCGCCCTTCACAGCATCGAATAATGTAAACCAGTCTCGGAACTGAGCTGCTGTACGCAGCGAATAAAAGCTGGTCCAAATAAAGTCTACCCAATTGTATCTTGTGGCTTCGCCCAAAGGTACTCGTACATTCAGCTCCATCAGCCCTTTGCGTGCCGCAAGAAAATAGCGCATCGCCTTGACAGGCTCTTTTCGCATATACAAGTGGCTAAGTACGGTGTAACCAAATCCACTTGCGATGGGATCCACATTTTCCGTTTCGAGTAGCTGTTCTAGATCAGACGCCAGATAGGTCGTGTCATTTCCTTTATCCAGGCTCAGTTGTATATGAAACGACCGGATCATCACTTTAAAGACAGTTGGTATTTCTGGTGGCAATGGAGAATTGTACCAGAAAATCTGAAACCCCCAGTCAAAAAACAGCGAAGGATTTTTCAGAGACTGCTGCAATACGTTGAGCAGAACCCATGAGAGTTTTGCGAACGCTTTGCCTTTAAGATAGTAGGAGAGTGCACGACTGGCATCCAGTTGTGATAGCATCCTTTTAGAAAGAAGGTGATCGCCCAGGGCGACGTTTACGGCCAGTAAATGCGCCTCCGGTAAATTATCAGGCAGACGCCTGATCAACGGTGACAACTGAAAGCTGCCCTTGTCTAGCTCCTGCAGCCAAAAGCCCTTTAATTGCTGTGACCGTTCATGGATATTGGTAATCGAAGGACCCACTGTGCCAACTACTCCTATTTCTTCATCGGTGAAAGTGCCCAGGACAGCTCCCATACGGTAAAGCAGTGTTTTGGTTTCTTCGTCTTGAGTAGTGTCTATAATACGTGCATACACCTCTCCTGTATATTGCTGTCCGAAGTTGCTTTTAAAAATGTCCATAAACGCCTGTTCAGACATGTTCCAGTCATGTTGCTGTAAATATCGGGCAGCAGCATTTACCAGTAGGGCATGTCCATCCGTGATGGTATTAATAATCGTCGCATTTTCGGCAACAAACGCTGCTGTCGCTCCGTAGAAGCGCAGTACCTCACCGGTCTCTTGGTCGGAAAACGGCATTGCCGGCCTAGTCACGATTTGCTGTAAGGCTATCTCCAGATCTCCATATGGCTGGTAATTGCTGGTAACTACCACTTTTATACCTCCTTGAACAAGCATTTGTAGGAAATAGCTGCAGTGTTGCTTCACTTTTTCTTCTCCGTTGATATCTGGGAAGTCGTTTAAGATGAGCAATGCCCCCTTTGGTAATTGACCTATCAGACGCAAAACGGTTCCCTTAAATGACTTTTGGATTTCTATTCCCAGATGTATACATAGCTGTCTGACGATCAGTGAAATAAAATCGCTCTCCGAGTTGTCACGGAGGTCTATCCAAAATACATTAGGCTCAAAATGTTTTGCAACCAGATATGCAAGCCCTGTCTTTCCCGTTCCGATACTGCCATCTATCCAAAGCACGAATGCTGTATGCAGCGTAGCCAGGTAGCTTTTTACTGTTTCCTCACGTCCGCTCACTAAAGACAAGGCCGGTAGCGAAAAGTCTGGCTCGAAATCAGGACTCACGGTAAAAGACGCTGTGGGTGTAGGTTGCCCTTGTTTCTGCAACTCTTGTCGAAGGATATTGAGGAGCGCCTCAGTATCAATATGCGGTCCTGTTTGCTCCGGTTGTGGATATCTGATTTCCTTTTTGACAACAGCCTTCAGCTCCAGAAATTTCGCCTCATCCCTTTCATATATCCGCTTCACTTGCTTGGCTACATCCTCCAGGTAGACAATATCCCGGTTCTCGTCAAACGACGCTAATATGCTATCAGGTTTAATACGGCCAAATTTAAATTTGCCGCCATCATTAAGCACAAAAAAACGTATACCATTGGGGTAGTCCCCTGCAAAGTTGTGTGATGATGCTTTGCGAAGGGTTTCAATTACTTTGTCGGCGTCAGTACGGATGGTGACCTGAAAGGCAACGCCTGCCTGTTTGTCTCCCAGATCAATGCCAGGAGTATTGATCTTTTCGTCATTAAGGTCTATCAGATCTAAACCATAAAGTAGATTGAGGATCTTTAAAACCAATGGCTCAGCTAATTTGTTGCCGTCAAAAAGTGTTATACCATTGGTTAGCCGTAGTTGTAAGAACCAGTAGGCGAGCCTGTCCAGGACATCCTTTGTTTCAATTTCTTGGTTTGTCATTATCGGGGGAGGTTATGCTAAAAATACAAAAACCATCGGTGTAGGTATCTTTACAAATTTCCTTTTTTATTTAAGATTAAACAAATTCTATGGCCATCCCCAAAGTGATTAATTGGATAAAGTATGACTTGCGATCTTTGCATGTGAATGGTTCGAACATTTTGTGGGACAGCTCTAAGCTAATCAGTACTAGGATGCTTGTCATGCTATGAAAGAGCTGCTGAAGAAATTCAGATATTAAGCAATATAGGTACTGCCTAAAGATCTCGGTAGTTTTTCGGATGCAACTGGGATAGGGGATCTGATTGCCAGTACTTTTTGGTGTCAACATTCATAATCGTTAATCTGCCGGCATGTCCGGCGCCAGTATCCATGTTCAGGATGTTCAATGCTCTTAATGGCTTGTCGGTTCCCAGTTTCGTTGTGGGAGTGTGGCCAATATAAACCTCTTTGAAATCCGTTCCGGTAAAAAAATCGCTCGCAGTAGTCCTGTTTCTTTGGTAGGTGTGGCAGTGCAGGGCCTCTGACCACATGTTCCGGTCCCAATAAAAGTCAACCGGCTGCTGTTTGTCCAGAGGCAGATATCTGTTAAAGCCGGCATGAACGAAGCAGCGGTGTTGTTCATCAATATAATAAAGTCGTTGACCAGCGAAAAAAGTTTGATGTGTTAGGGGGATATCCGCAGCCTCAAGTGAGGTCTTATAACCGGATCCCGTCGCCCGGAAAAGCCCCTTCTTGCCCGCATTTTCGAGATAGGAAACCAGTGTTCCTTTGCCGCCAAAATTCCAGAAAGCAGGATGGAGATCTGTTTTTATGAAATCCTCAAACCAGTCATCGTGATTGCCCTTCAATGCGATCAGATGGCGAATTTTAAGCAAACACTCCACGCATTCGTACACCTGAGGGTATCCATCCGTGACATCTCCTAATTGAATAAGCATGTCATTTTCATAGTCAAAACCTGACCGCTGCAGGCATTGCTGTAGTGCTTTGAACCCTCCGTGTATATCTCCCATCACAAATGTCCACATCTTCGTATAGCCAGGGTTTGTTTACTGGTCACGCCAAAGATCAACCGCTGTCGGATAATTATCATAAATTTTCTTTCATTTTTCTGTCACATAATTACCACTTTGGCAGCAGATACCCATCTGGCGCTACTGGGCTAAGAAGGCAAGTCCCAGGCGCGCCCTTCAAGAGCCTACTTGTTGTCAAAGAAGTCCTCCGCCCGTCGTTCTGCATTTAATAACAGCATCTTTAGAAAGGGAAATTTCTCTTTTTTGCGCAAACATATTTCCTCGTAGGTCTTGTAAATATTGGCAATGGAGCAGTTCCAATCTCGACAGATCGTCTCAACAACTATGCGTGTGGATAGGTTACCAAATGCCTTCACAGCTTCAAGGGCAAAGATTAGTTCGGCCAGGTATACTTTGCGCAGTTTGAAATGGAGTGGGTGAGGGATCTGAATTGTTTTGCCTTCGATGGTATCAATGCGTCCCTCGATATACGTCCGTAGCAGCCCGTGTGCTTTAATTGTAGCGAACCGGTAGGTCATGGCCGTATAAAAACGGGGGTCATAATGTGGGGCGTGTTCGTCCAGTAAAGGTTGCTCTGCAGCGGTGGCTCTTAAAAAGTATTGACGGTCTGAATGGGTGGCCAGGGATCTATAATAAGCATATGCCTCACTGTTGCGCTTAAAGTAAAAGTGGACAGTCTGAAGCTCATCCTTGTAAAAGTGGCGCTGAAGCTGGCGTTCGGCTTCCGGAACCCGCATTTCAATGTCAGTAACAAGGGTATTAAAAATCAGTAGGCTGTTGAACTCTGGGAATATATTTTTAAAAAACTCAATTTCTTCTTCTTCATCAGCAAACTGGTAGCTTATAATATATGTTTTTAATTCGGCTAAGATTTGCCCTACAAATCTGGTGGCAGAGCGGGCCCGTAATAGGATATTATCGCTTTTTTCAAGCCGGATTTCGGCCAGACCGTCCTGCAATTTTTCATATAACTGCTCACAGAAAGATTCATTTCACACCGATGAGTCGCCAGCCAAACCAGTTATTATCTTTTAATGGGCGAGAACTTTGGTTATCGTTCGTGTGGTAGCACAACAAACTTTATACATCGCAGTTGAGATCGTAACCGCGTATGCCGTGCGAGGATCCCGTTTTTGCGTCAAATGTGTTTCAACATCTTAATAAGTTTGTGAATCTTTACTTTATGCACGAGGACAGCGGCGCCAAGGCATTCAACAACCTTGCAAGAGGAAAAGTTTGCGGCCGCTGAATATCTTAGAATGATTGATTGTATTCTTCACAAGTTAATCATCCTTGAATTAGTTACGTGGGGCCATCGGCATTAAGCCGGGATGGGTGCCCTTCCTGAAGTCTAAATTGGCCAATAGGCCAAATCCAACAATGCGTCTATTCGGTAGCTCTCCTTTGAAACGGTTACCGGCAACGCTTTGAAATCTAAAGACAAAATAAAGAGGGGTATTATTCTGACCATCTGAAAGATTGGTGATCTTTGCACCAATCGTTGCTGTGATGTAGCTGAAATTGGTATAGTTTGTTTTAAAGATCTCCTTAAAATGTTCCTCGCTCGAAGTGGATAAATTATGCCAGCCCTGGGTATACTGAACTGTAAGCTGGGCGATATTCCAAAAATCTAAAAGTATGGACGATCTGATGCTGTGTTGAATAATAGAAACCGTTGAATCGGTGAACCCGCTCATTACCTTGACACCCAAATTGAGCGGACTAAAGGTTACACTAAATTTTCCCTCGTTATTTGCCGGAAACGTGAAAAAATTATTGATCTGGATGCCAGATCCTGGAAGGAAAAGTGCCGGCAAATAACCGGTAGAATCTTTGATTGGAAATTGTGATCCCATATAAGGGCCGAATTGGAAAAGCCATCGCATTGAGATCTTTTTCGTTTTGTCGCTCTTTTTCCATCTGGCAAGGTAGCCAGTCTCGCCCAAAACTTCTTTGTTAATACCGAAGTTCACAACTGGGTTGATATTACCCCAGTTGGTATTAGGGCCAGCAAAATTTATGCTCAGATCAGGCGCAACGGTGGCATAGGCTTTCCCTTCGTTACCAGTTTGCCCGGAGGTGCCAGTCCCGAAACCTGCACCAGTTCCTGCAATTTTGAACGTTGAAGTAGCAGAGGGACCGGAGGTTCCTGCTGCATCTGTGCAAATTACCCGCCAGTTATAATCTTTGCCACCCGACAAGCTATCTACCGTAAACGTATTTACCGTTACAACTTTGCGAGTCCATAATATGTCGCCGTTCTCCTGGTATTCGACTGCATATTTGGATGCTCCAGCGATAGCATCCCAGTCAAGCTTAACTGACGTTCCATTCACTGTTGATTTAAGGTTGGTAGCAGGGCCACATTGAGCAGATGAAGTGAAATAGGTAAATGTTAAAATAAGCAGGGGTATTAACTGTTTCATATCTAAGGTTAAGGGGTTTATTGCAGCTAATTTATTAACTTTATTTTAATAACCAGCATTATTTATGTCTCAAAGCCCCTTTCCCCCTTTCAAGGAATTTATCACCTCCCTACGATCTGGCAATAAGCAATTTGGTGTATACAATCAGCGACGTGACCTTTCAATAATAAAAAAGTATATCATCGATCTTTATGACGGGACTTCCGCTGTGCATAGCTTCCAGGACGAATACGGTCAGGTTTGGGATTGTATCCCGTTCGACGAGCAACCAACGTTAAACAAGTATCAACTAAAGCTTGCCGAGCCAGCAGATATGGAATGGTCGGGTCAGAATGAAGAATCAGATGAGGAGAGGATCACTTCCAATTACAATAACCAGAAAGTGGATCCCTATGGCAATAAGATGCAGTGCCCCGTCGGCACCATTCCAATGAAAAGGGTTAGAGTGGAGGACGTGGCGGCTGCAGGAAATCTGAAGTCTTTCTTACGAAAGAAGAGCATTCGTTTTGGGAAGAGCCAGAAGGTGGCAGCCTTTAATAAAGGACATGAATATGCGTTGGGCGCACAGCGGGTGGAAAACAGAGGGGGGATCAGTTTTCTTAATATCTGGCAACCGACTGTAGAACCAGGACAATATTTCTCTTTATCCCAGATATGGGTGAGTGGGATAACAGCTAATAACCGGCAAATAGTGGAATGTGGTTGGCAGGTGGCCCCTCAGCTCTACCATGACGGCAGGCCTAATCTATTTGTATTCTGGACACCGGATGATTACAAAACAGGATACTATAATTTAACAGGGCCGGGGTTTGTACAAACCAATTCAAATTGGATGGTCGGCTATCCATTTGCATATATCAGCAGACCGAATGCACAGCAATATGACATCTCTATGGCATGGTATCAAAGACCTGATGGCAATTGGTGGCTGTATATCAACGGTAGCAAAAAGGCGGATGCAGTTGGATATTATCCTGCAGAAATCTTTAATAATGGCCAACTCACAAGGTTTGCCAACGATATCAAGTTTGGGGGAGAAGTTTCCGGTGAGACCTCATTGCCGCCAATGGGTAGCGGACAGAGAGCTGCGTTCGGCTTTAAAAGAGCTGCTTACCAGCGAAATGTGGAAATTTTTACTTTGGACAGAGAGCCTCAAGGCGCTAGGATCACCGCACTTACATCTATGCCTGACCGCTATTCTATTGAAATTGGTACTGATCCTAATTGGGGGACATTCTTTTACTTTGGTGGAGCATAATGAGGCTGGTCTATAATAAAATGGGTTTCAAAATTTGATTTTATGTTAGCAACATTTGTTTTAGAAGTTTATAAAGACGAGGAGCGAAAAGAGATGGCGAGTGCTATTCAGGATTTGATTGAAGGTGATTGCTGGTCGACTGCTGGAATTTATTGTTACTGGGACTATACAACAAGACGCCCCCTTTATATTGGGCTTGCAAGCGATCTTCACCATCGGTTCTGCCAGCACAATGGACTTGTTCGTGCAAGAAAAAGCACCTGCAAATCTGTTGAGATAAGCACATACTTTGATAATAATGAAAAGTTAGGCTTTAGTATGGTCCTGCAGTCTTCATTATCCCAACCCTTTACATGGAAACAGAAGAAGAAGTATAAGGTTGAAGCTAACAACCATGACCCAGAGTATTTGGATGGGCTTGGTGAGGATGCACTTCAACATATCCGTATCTTGGAAGGAATAACAATCGCAGCGTCATCCCAATTACACAACAATATTCCATCTTGGAACAAGATAGGAGGAAACAAACAGGCAAGCCTGAAAACTGAAGCACGGCATCACCAATTGATTGACCTACTAGTAAACAAAACTGTAAATGACAATGTTAGCCGTGCATCTTTGAAAGAGTTAGACGCCAACGGAGGGTATAGGCAGTTCGAATGTTTTCTTCACAGTTTGCGAATTAGTCCATTTGGTTACAATGCGGATATGATTGCACGGTACCGACAAATGGGTGGCGATCTAGTAATTGATGAACTGGAGCAGACAAATTATCTGCAGAAAAAACTTATTTTAAGTTGACAGTATTTAATTTCCTAAAATCGAAATCGCGTACCTCTGTCTTTGTTATGAGTGGCCGTTATATCTAGTTCCTTGCATGCCTGTTTGGCAGTTTTGTTTTCAGGCTTTACCTGGTATAGTGCGGACTGGATTTGTTGCAGTGTAAATTTCTGTTTACTCATATATTTGGTTTTAAATTTAAGGAGTAATGTGACAGGACGTTTTCGTTATCGTGAAAGATGTATCTTACAAAAAAATAAATCATGGGAGATTCTGTAGTTAAAAGGCCAATGTTTCCATCTTATCTACTTGAATCTATTTGTCAGACTATTGCTGCAACGGAAGAAGGATTGAGTAATCGGGAAATTGAAAAGATTTCTGGCTGATTCCCGGATAGATGACATTGATAACGGTAATACTAAATGGTTAAGATTGTATAATGCTTTTGCTAAATGGCAAAATGATAACCAATGCTCTAATCATATTTTGCAGTTTATACAATATGCTCTACACCCTTCCCGATATATTAACAAACGCGAGCTTTACACCGAGAGATTACATGAAATAAACAAGCGGTTGGCCTTTTTAGGAATTGAATTGGCCGAGAATGGTTTATTTAGAATTGTAGACAAAGCAACAAAGCTCTCTGAAGCGGAAGAAAGATCTAACGCATTTAAATATCGATTACAGAATAGAAATGTGCACGAAAATGTTTTCAAATATTGCAACGCAGAACTTTTAGTAGACAATTATTTTCATTCTGTTTTCGAAGCGGTAAAAAGCATTGCAGATAGGCTTCGTTCTATGACTGGCTTGTATGCAGACGGAAATGCATTGGTGGATACAGCTTTTTCTACAACCAATCCTCTAGTTAGGATTAATAGACTAACAACTGATACGGATCGCAGTGAGCACATTGGCCTCATGAATTTAATAAAGGTTTATTCGGACTGATCCGGAATCCGACAGCTCACACCGCTAAAATTCACTTTATTATCGAAGAAGAGGAAGCGCTGGACATAATGACAACAATTTCTCTTATACATAAAAGGCTCGATAAATCATTATAATCTCAATTCCCCTCTTTATGAGTTTCGACGAATTTCCTAAAGTAGATCAATATTCGCAAAATGAAGATGAAAGCAATGTCTACTTTAGGATGCACTTTTCTCAAAGAAACGGGTTTTTAGCAACTAAGCCAGAGGATAAAGGAATAGACTTTATCGTTGAACTGATAAGGAATGGAGCCTCGACTAATTGGTGGTTTCCTGTTCAAATTAAGAGTATTGAATACCCGGATTTTGTTGAAAATAGTGAGTTTATTTCTTATAGCTTTAGCGTATCTAGATTGCGTTATATGATGGAGGCGCGCCCTCCTATGGCCATCATTTTATTGTATTGGCCTATTGCTAAGACTTTCTTTTATGACTTTGCTGAAACCATTTATACCAGGCTTTTAGAAAAACGTGACGGCAACATGACATGGAAGACCAAGGACATGGTAAATATCCATATACCCCGCTCCAATGTTATTAATAATCAAAGCTTGGGACTGATTCATAATGCGATGATCTTGCGGTATCAGAATTCAAGCGACAGATCACCTTCCCTCTATCCCCAACCATCTCAACCATTGCCATCAGAATCTAAGCAGCCTACTAGTATTAAAGCTCCTGAGGAGGTCTTAAGAACCAAGGGTTTAGAATTGTTTTATAATAATGACCTTCCGATGCTTGAACAACTGTTAGATGAAGTACAAATGAAGTATTTAAGGGAAGATTCACATTTATCCTTAATTGCAGGTATCTCTTATTGGGCGATGGGAATGCCAGTGGATGCGTCCTTCTTTTTACAGAAAGCGCTAGATAACCCTAAGATAACTGCTGATGATTATGCGCATGCATTGTGGAGAAAACTATACCTAGATAACATATTGGGGAAAACAAGTATTCAACAGTATAATCAACAAATCAGGCAGCAGCTTCAAAATGTTTCGGCATCGGACGAGGCACGGCGTTTGAATTATGAACTGGCTATTGCTAGAAACGAAATTGATTTGCTCGGTTCGGGAAAACTAATTAATCTTTTCGACCTGGCTAATCAATTTTGGACATTCAATGATCGAATTAGCCAAGCAAATTTGTCGACAAGGATGAAGATAAATTATTACCTGCAGAATATCACTAATCTCGGCGCGCTTGCAATTTATACTGATTCTTTTTTTAGAAGAAAGTTTGTATTTGTCAAAGATAATGGTGAGGTCATAGATCCAGGTTTGATGCTTGAATTCGATTCAATGATGGTAAAGTTGACTGATCAGATGGAACGTGTTTTCCCTTGGATTAAACCCTTGGCGCGCAATTTTGTAAATAGTGTTATGTTAGCCCAGTGCTTTGAAGCGCAGGTAAGTGTTTGGTTGAGCCTAGATTTGAATGCCTTACGGTTTCCTTTAAAAGAATTTAATTTTTTTGCAGAAGATCATATAAGAAGGATACGTCAACATACAGAATTTGCAAAGGAGGCGCAACATATTTTTTTGGAACATAACATGTACTTAAGTGCTCATAATATGACACTTATGCTAATGGAGTTAGCCGAATTCGCAACTCATTCAAATTTGACGCTAGATGTCGATATTGACGCTACTCGGAAGCAGGCTGATTGGTTAACTCAAAAGCTTGGAGTAGGCCAATGGCGACTGCAGGTGAGAACAGTAATTGAAGACTATAGGACTAGGTGGAGATGATCCGAATAGGCCCAAAAATCAGGAAACGTCAATTTGTAACATTATAAATATATTTATGTTATAATCTTCTCAATATCATGTAGTAAGTCTTCTATTGATTCCAACAAAGTATCATTCCCGCTACACTGGTAAAAAGGCTTTCAGCATTGCTGAAAGCCTTTTCTAATTTTATAATGACCTCTTTTTATCCCCTTTTACAAACATGCCCACAAAAATTTGCTGGATCCATTCCTTTGAAAATAATGCCCGGATTGGCATCATGCCTCGTCCACGAGGCGGCGATTGGCTGGAAGATGAGATAATCTATTTCAAACGCCAGAACGTTAACTTACTCGTTTCTCTTCTCGAAGCTCACGAGATCACGGAATTGGATCTGAAAAATGAAGAAGCATTTTGCATTCAATACGGAATTACTTTCCTTCACTTTCCAATAAAAGATAGAAGTACTCCTGCCAATACTAACGAATTTATTCAAACCATATTGAAGCGCATCAACGAAGGTGCAAATACTGTTATCCATTGTCGAATGGGAATTGGGCGATCTTCCATTATGGCAGGTGCAGTGTTAATATCAAAAGGTTATAAAGCTGATGGCATTCTGGAGCATATTAGCAATGTTCGTGGTTTGAATGTACCAGACACAGAAGAGCAGGCCAATTAGCTCAGAAAAATAGGAATGCAGAAATAGAAGGGCCAATCGCTGAGATAGGAGAATGAAATTAAATTCATAGTTAGACGGTAAGATATTTCGGTAGTTCTGGCCACAAATGGGAAAAAGCTTCACTTATGTGAGCCTTTTAATTTCCACCTAATGCCTTATACTTGAGTACTTATTGTTATCAGCAAGCCAGTTCTCTCTTACATAACAATATTATCAGGGATAACAAATATTGCTTGGTTATAGGTTATCTTTAATAAACCAATCAACTCAAAAGCAAAAAGATTGAACTTCCGACAACACGCTTTAAAAATTGTATTGGGGACTGAAAGTTTACGATCCATACCCAATATCGCATTGCAAGCCCTGGAACAAGGGCTTGACACCCCTTCACTCTATATTCTTGCTGGATTCTCAGATAACGATAGTGAATTTGAAATCATTCATTATTATGGCACCGCATTACATGAATTGGGCATTGAATTGCCAGACAAACGTAATGCCGCCATTCAATTGGGGCTTTCTATAGCTGATGAAATATTTGATAATAAAAGATCTGTTATCGAAGGGGTAATGGAAATAAAAAATATAGCAATTGATGCCTATCCATTTTATAAAGAGACAAAACACTATTGCTATGATAGTATAGGTTTTGAAAAAGTATATGGTTTACTCGATCAAATCAGTGATTTGAAAGATGCTGGTTCAACTCAATGGCAGGTTAATAAGACGAATAAGGAATTAGAAATTGAATATGCCTTAAAATTGATGGATGAGCTTAAGCAATGGTATAGCTTAATGAAAGCACCTATCGCATGAAACACACTGATAAATAACTTTTCCATTCTCATTAGGGTGCCCGTCATCTAACCCAACCCCTACAACCAAATTAAAAATAACTTACCTTACACCTATCTCATCCCTATCTTATGTTAAAATTTATATTAACTGCTTTCATATCCCTTATTACCTTTTATCACTCCTTTGCCCAGCAAACGACCTTTAAAACAACCAACGGATTGACCATAAAACTTCAGCGTGATGGCATCTATATAAACGGAAAAAACGCCTACCCGCAAGCTGCTGAAATGGATTTATTGATAGATGAACCCAACAGAATCATTGAAAATGGAGGTGCCCTATTCTTATTCGTCCATGGCAATGGGAGTCCTAACCTTAAAAGACTATACGCATTTAAGATCACTGACAAAAAAGTAGATTTAGTAGCTGATGCTAACAACTCTGAAATTCAGGATATAGATGAAGATTCCTACTTAGAGTTTGGCGGTACTGATCTAACTGAAGTAGCTCCTGGTAAAGACTCGATGTACTACATTCCTTCCGAATATTTCGAGATCAGAAATGGAAACATCCGGCATGACAGCACCCTTACCATTAATACAGATATTCGCACGAATGGTATTTACCTGGACAACCCTAAGGATGTGAATGGTAATTGCTGTAAAGTAATTCCTATCCCGCCAAAGCTGATAAATCCTCTCATTATTAGTGAAAGGGTGGATGGGCCTGCCAATGTAAGGGATTCAGCAAGAGGCACAGTGATATTGTCCTTAGAAGATAATGTACCAGTAATAACTGCCGGATTAAACAACAAGTGGTATTTCATTGGCATCCATTTAGACCTTTCTCCGGAGCAGTATAAATCAGAAGAAATAGAAAAAGGTGCTACGCTGTATGTAAATGGTAAAATAGTTGGCAAGGCAGTAAAAAGTTTGATCTTGGAGAATGTATCTGACAATGATGGTCATCTGATCGGTGAAGTAAGCGGATTTACCGCTATGCAAAATATTAGAACGAATACCCTGCCGGAACAGGTACTTGCCGGGATCATTAGTCAGCATACAGCAGGATTAAATGAGCTGATGGATTTCTTTAAAGGGTATCAGTTTGATAAATCTGAACGATTTGGCTATATGTCTTATTTTCTGGATAAAGGCTTGAGGGAACCAGGTGAAAATATGAGGATGGAAGTTTTATTTGAAAATAATAAACTGTTCGGCATCCTACACGACCGAAAATTACCGCTTAAAGATTCCAGGTCATATGACCTGGAAAATGGGAATTACTTCACTGTTCCCAACTATCAGCCACCAGCTAAAGTGATGAAATTTATAAGAGATTATAATTACCTGATGAAACACTCCGGCTAGAATATATTGTCATGGAAGCATATGAGGTACATTAATTCACCACCAGGAATTGCTCCACCTCCACTTCCGCCAAAACTCCCATAACCCATTTATTCCTTAATTTTATTCATGAACAATTTAATAAACAACCTCATCATCCGTTGGGAACAAGCCTTTGACGATATTCAATACCTCCCCGCTTTCAAAGCTCAGGTTAAAACAACTAAATATGCCAACGGCGCCCGCTATAATCTTGAAAAATTTGACCTACATTCCTTCCCCTCCGACGGGCCCTTAACACAGGAAAAACAAAACCACGAATACGGCTTCAACGACCAGAGCCTACCTTGCTACGTCGCCTTCAGCCATGATTACAACAAAACTTACTGGGAAGGTTATTATAAATATACCGATAACCTCGCTGAGTATATAGAATTTAATATCAACACAGGTACGCCTTCCGCCATTACAAGAATCATATTTGAAAATGGCCGTAAGACCACCACACAACGTCTGGTCGTAAACGGCAGAGGTACTATCTATTCCCATCTAAAAGATTCCAGGGCAACGTTAATACAAAAAATAAAAGAAGACACGCACTCGCTCTTCCTCACCGCCACCAATTTTGAATATGACACTGCGGGCAAAATCATCCGCTCTGTAAGCACCCACGTCACTCCGGGAATAGGACAATATACCTCTCACGATGAATACACCTACCATAACAACCAGCTTGATAAAATCAGAACCTTTGACACAGAAGGCAATAGCCGCCTGACCTTCAGCCGTAACAACGAAAACCTGTCTCCCGAAGCGCTGATCGAAAAGCTCGCCCGGTTGATGGCCGAATCTATTGTCAATACCCTGCAGGATAATGAAATGGAACTCCCGCTTGCACTACTTGAGCTGGGCTACCACTATGCAGATAACTACCTTCCCCTGCTAGGCATTCAATCCCAACAACAGGTAGCACAAAAACAGAAAAACGGGGAACTTGTCTTTATCACTGACAACTACCTCGACTCCATCATAGACATCACTCCATTCGAAGATGGCTTTGCCCAAATAGAACAAATGATGGAAGAACAGGACGACATGAACATCGGTTGCACCGCCCTCAGAAAAGCTGCCGCCATCCTCACCGAAACCAAACTATTCGGAAAAATTAAAACTACCACAGATTTCGCCGCCTATGCTATAGACTGGTCCATAGAAGGGCATAACAACGAAGAGTTAGAAGAAATCCTCCTGGAATGTGGTGTAAAACCTGCAACTATCACCACATGGAAAGAAAATAATTTCCTTCCTGAGTAAATTTTATCCCCCAAAAAAACACTTACTTTCCCACATGACATAAAAAAGGGCCAGATCCCATCTGGCCCCTGCAAAAATTATAAATTAGGATTATTCTGCTCCTCCGCCTGCGGTATCACAAAAATATAATAAGGGCTATTCGCCACAAAATTACTACCATCCGAAAACTTCAATGCCGTATGGTATTTCGCCGGTACCTGTGCCGTACTGCCATTCGGTCTTGTAATAGTAACCTTAATATCATTTCCACTGGCATCTACATAAGGCTTACGTACTACTGCCAACTGGTTACGAATGATGTCAGATAAGCCAAACCCTTCACCCCACAACTCTTTCCTTCTCTCTATCAGGATTGCATTAACCAGTTCTTCCTGCGTACCACCTGTAAATAAACCTGCACCTCTTGCGCCACGTAATTCATTCAGTGCATCAGTACCCCTTGATAAATCCCCTGCCCGTGCATAACCCTCTGCTTTAATCAACACAGCTTCTGCACTCCTCATTAATACCAGATCTGCTGTCTGGTCAGACTTGAATTTAAACTTCTTGTACTGCAAATATCCCTCTCTGGCAGCTGCAGATCCATCCCAGGAAAAGAGCGTCTTGCGAATATCTCCATCTTCAAATAACTCTTTAAAGAAAGGATCCGCCATAAAGCTATAATAATAGGAAGTAGAAGAAGATACATCCAGGAAATGAAAACTATAACTTCCATCACTCTGGCTTGGAATCTCAGGATGTCCCCATATCCACTCCGTGTTATTCACATCATTGAATCCTTTGCTGTATTCAGACTGTGCCATCAATGGATAGTCCTGTTGAGCTTCTGTAGCAGCAGCTGCTGCCAGGTCCCAGCGGCCTGTATTTAAAAAAGCACGCGCCAGTAAACCACTCACTACATCTTTATTGATCTTATACTTAGCAGGACGATCATAATCGGCTAGTAACTCTTTTGCCTGCAGCAAATCAGAAAAGATCAGTTCATAGATCTCTTTCAAAGTCGCTCTCGGATTACCCTGCGTAGCAGCAGTAGTTGGTGTAGTATAAATGGGCGCTGTCTTTGCCAGGGAATCTTTCAGATAAGAAAACTGGTAAAAAGATGCAAAAGTGAGATAGGTGTGTGCTCTCAATGCAAGCGCCTGCCCTTTCAGGAATTGTTTCTCAGTGGCATCACCATCTACTTTATCCACATTGGCAATAATGATATTGCTGTTGTTGATGATCTTGTATAGCTGGCCCCAGATCGCGCTCACACGTGCCTGTGTTTTATCATTCATCTGTGTAAAGCGATAGGCCGTAGGGAATCCATATTTAGTTGTGATCAAAGCCACATCATTCGCCATAGCATCGCTGGTCAGTGCAATAGTTTTGAAGCCGGGGTTACTATAGGTACCACCATAAAAGTCGTCCATCATAGATGCCCATGTGCCCTCAGAGATGGTAGCTAAATTAGAGACGTTTTTAAGCACAATATCTTCTGATACAGCATCTGATGGCGCTGTATCCAGCTGCTTGTTGCAGGCAGAAAGCGCAACTACCGCCACAACAAAATATTTATATAGTTTCATTTTGAAAAATTAATAGCCGTTAAAAAATTACAGACCTAACTGCACACCAAATGAGAACGTCTTCATCGCCGGATACTGGTAGTAAGTGGTACCATCAATAGATTGCTCCGGATCCATTCCTTTATGACCATAGAAGGTGAGCAGGTTTTCGCCCAGCGCATATACTTTCGCACTTCTGATACCAACTCTTGACAATACTTTTGATGGCAGTGAATAACCTAATGATACTGTTTTCAAACGTGCATAGGTGGCACTGTACAGAAAGCGGGTTGAAGTAGATGTCCAGTTCAGGTTATCGGTAGTCAGCCTGGGTACGTCGGTAGTCGTATGCTCAGGTGTCCAGCGGTTGGCCAGCTCTGTAGACCAGTTGCGACCAGGACTGGTACCACCGCTTAGCAGAGATACATAATCCAGGTCCAGTATTTTACCCCCGATGCTGTAGGCCAGTAAAAAGGAGAGTTCGAAATTCCGGTAATTGAAAGTATTGCTGAAACCACCTGTTACATCAGGCAATGCAGAACCTGCATAGTACTGCGTAGCATTTGCATAATTGGTAGTCGTTACCTTTTTGCCTTCAGTATTTGTCTGGTACCAAAGTGGATTACCTGTTGCTGCATCTACGCCTGCCCACTCACGCAGGAAGAAATCATAAATTGATGTACCCACCATCAGTTTCTTTGTACCACTGATGATTTGTTGCTGTGGCAGTTCTGTAATTTTATTTTTATTCCGTGCTACATTCAGTCCTACATTCCATTTGAAATCCCGGGTACTGATAGGAATCACATTCAGTTCCAGTTCCACCCCGGTGTTTTTGAGCGCACCAATATTGGCACTGATAGAACTGAAACCAGTAGATAAAGCCATTGGTTTTGCATACAGCAAATCCTTGCTCGTCCTGTCATAATAGTTGATACTACCATACACCCGGTTGTCAAGGAAACCGAAATCCAGGCCAATATTCAGGTTGAGGTTACTTTCCCATTTCAATCCCGGTGTAGCCAGTCTTGAAGTAATTACACCTCCATTACCCAGGTTGTTCTGGATAGCAAACAGCGCCAGGTAAGAATAGAAAGAAGAGAGATTATCATTTCCTGAAGAGCCATAACTAGCTTTCAGTGTCAGTGTATTCAACCAGCTTTCGCTTCGCAGAAACGCTTCCTCTGCAATACGCCAGGATGCACCCACAGACCAGAATGTACCCCACCTGGAATCAGGGGAGAAGCGGGAAGAACCATCTCTTCTCGCAGAAGCAGTGAAATAATACCTGTTCAGGTAATTATACTGTCCCTGTCCAAAAAAACTCAGTTTGGTGTAATTATCAGATGTCCCGGTGAAGTCATTCAACTGTGATGCAGCTGTTGGTTCATACAAACCAGGTAAAGCAAATTTCTGCCGGTCCCCACTCAGGTCAGTGGTATTGAAGTAGTAATATTCATGTCCGGCCAGCAGGTTCAGATGGTGTCCGCCCAGCAGATCTGCATCATAGGTAAAGATGTTGTTCCATGTATAGCCCAGTTTGCGGCTACTGCCTTTGCTTACATAACCGCCTATTTCTGCACTTCCACCTACCAGCGGATTATTGTAAAACAAATAGTTTTGATTCACATAGTCGATATTGTAGCTGGTCTTGAAATGCAGCGATTTCGTAATAGACGCTTCTACATAAGTTCTCGCAGAAACCACTTCATTGGTATACCTGTTCTTATCCAGTGGCAGTGAACCAATCAGGTTTTCCCTGGCCAGAGCTGCAGAAGGGCGGTAGGCGCCGTAATCAAACTGCTTGTTCCCATTCGCATCTAGCAGGAAACTACCATCAGGATTACGCTGGTAAATAGGGTAGAAGCTGGGAATCGTTCTGCCTACCAGCACCACATTGTCTGTCTGTGAGTCAGAAGAACGTGGATAATCCTGTACAGCGCTTGCTCCAGTCAGGTTAAATCCTGTCTTTAACCACGGCTTTGCCTGCAGTGTGACATTGCTCCTGAAATTATATCTCCTGAATCCTGAAGCAAGGTAAGCTCCTTCATTATTGAGATAGCCACCACCTACATAATAAGTAGATTTATCGCTACCACCGCTAAAACTTAGCTGTGCCTGTGTATAGGCCCCTGATTGCTGAATTCCTTTTTCCCAGTCATCATTCCACAAGGGATGTGCGCCTGCCACGATCTTTCCGTCTGTGCCCACTGGTTGTGCATAAGCAGTACCATAAGGATTAATACCCAGATCTGACACTACTCTTGCACTGGCGGTAGCTGCTGCCTGATCTGCTGTCTGACCATTGGTCAGTTGCTTATTCCGTAGTGCTTCCCAGTAAAGCTCAAAATACTGATCTGTATTCAGCTTGTCATAGTCTTTCACAGCCCTGCTGCTCCATCCCTGGTTAAAAACTGCATCTACATGAGAAGCTCCTTTCTGCCCCTGTTTGGTCGTGATAATGATCACGCCGTTTGCAGCACGGGAGCCATACAGGTTTGCAGCAGTTGCATCTTTCAATACGCTGATAGATGCAATGTCCGTTGCACTGATTGCATTGATATCTCCATCGTAAGGTGCACCATCTACCACGAACAAAGGTGCGCTCGATGCATTGATTGAACCCACCCCACGGATCCTGATGGTAGAGCTGTTGCCTGGCTGACCATTGGATAATGTGGATTGTAAACCGGTGACCAATCCCTGCAATGCATTGGTGATATTGGGCGTAAGCCGGTTGTTAATTTTTTCTGCATTCACAGTAGATACCGCCCCCGGGTATCCCGAACGTTTTACATTGGTGTAAGCAACTGCTACTACTTCGTCCAGTGTGGTATTAGTTGGTTTCAGTAAGATCACCACATTTGCATCTCCTTCATGTACTTCTGTTTCTAAAGTTTCCCGCCCCAGGTAAGAAACAGAAATGACTGATTTACTGGCCGGCAAATTCAGGTGAAAATGGCCATTCGGATCTGTTGTGGTACCAATAGATGTACGGTTAATTTTAACAGTGACACCGGGTAGTGGTTGTTTGTTTTCAGCAGAGAGGACCTGTCCCTCTACTTGTCTTTGCTGCGCAAAAAGACTTGTGCATGCAAATAATGCAAGCACCAGCACTAGATTTTGTTTGAACATGGGTTTAGATTATTATAACATTACTCTTAGGCTAAAAGGTTATCAATGGTTCTCCTATCATATTTGGTGGAACATGCTAAAAGAATATAGGCAGCGCAAAAATAACATAAAATAAAACAGTCTACCAAATCACTAGGATAATATTTCGCTTTTCTTTTCTTGAAACCATGTAAATTCGGTAAAGCCTAAAGGTACGTTTGCCTGGCGCTATTGTAATAACAGGATATCTTAAAAGATATGAAAGCAGTACCAGATAATACAGCAGTCCGTGTCGCTTTGTGGCGGGCCTTGCACCTGCAGGTAGATGCGCCGCCGCATATACTGGAAGATGACCTCGGTCTGCAATTAGTGGCTCCTGAATCAAACTGGCAGGCCCGTGGAGACATGCATCCTGAAGGCACAAAGCAGGCCCGTCTTTCAATCGTTACGAGGGCCCGCTTTACAGAAGATCTGGTAAGAAGCAGCGGCACACAACAATATGTGATCCTTGGCGCCGGCCTGGATACATTTGCCTTACGCCACAATGGATACATTGCTGTATATGAAATAGATCAGCCCCTTACACAGGAATGGAAAAAGCAACGTATTCAGGAACTGGGTTGGACCATTCCCGACTTTCTGCATTTCGTTCCCGTTGATTTTGAAAAAGATAGCGACTGGCTGAAATCACTCACACAGGAAGGATTCGATCGCAGCCAGCCAGCAGTTATTTCCTGCACAGGTGTAAGCATGTACCTCACCCACGATGCCATTACAGGGCTACTGCAAAAGGTAGCTGCCCTGGCCAGGGGAACCACCTTATCCATGACCTTCCTCCTGCCTGCAGCACATTTACATCCTGATGAACAGCGCCTGCTCGAAATGGCGATGAAAGGCGCCGCTGCTGCCGGCACACCATTCCTGAGTTTTTTTACCCCTGAGCAAATGCTGGACCTTGCTCAGCAAGCAGGCTTCAAATATGCAGAAGTAATAACAGGCGATGACCTTACAAAGAAATATTTTCAGGGTAGAAAAGATGGCCTGTCTCTCTCCAATTCAGAACTCATCCTGGTGGCGAATACCTGATAATTATTATTTATCTTGGGCACTATGAAATACATATACGCTAGCCTGTTTTTATTGATATTCGCGGCCTGCGGTCAGTCCACCGACTCCCGCTCCCAGGAAATCATTCTTGACCAGGCTGTTACGATCGAAGATGCTTACAAGCTGGCTGATAAATATCCCTTTGTCACCATGTACCCATTGAACTCTTCAAAAGATACAAATGCTTTGGATCAAAAGCTGTTTAGCCTGAATGTAGGCGATACTGCTACCATAGATGGTCACTATTACAGGATAGTTGCAGACACGGGGAATTATACCTTCAGAGCCAGTTACATCTACCTGGATGCAGCTGTGCTAAAGCATGCCGAGATAGATAGCCTCCGTACGTTGATTCAACAGCAATATGCTGCCGGTAAATCATTTGAAGAGCTGAATGCTAAATACAACATGGATCCCAATCAAAAGAATGGAGACACCGGTCCATTTACATCCGGCATGATGGTAAAGCCATTTGAAGATGCAGTACGTGTCCACAAGAAAGGAGATATCTTTCTGGTAGATGTGCCCGAAAAAAAATGGTACTATGTAGTGAAGAAAACCGCCGATAATGAAGGCGAAAAAATAAGAATCGTATTAGGTATTAAGAAAGTAAACTAACGATAAAAAGAAGTCACCGCTTCCTGACCTGTATAGTTCGGCCCGGTCTGGTCATCAGCACCCACATAGGTCCAGGTGATATCAATATGCCGGGGGCCGGTACATGTCAGGAGCTTTCTTCTCTTATTATACTCAATCCCGCACAAAGCAAATAATTTCTTTACATCTACCCCCTGTATATTATTCAAATCAAGATTGGCCATAAATAAGCCCCATGGTTGCAACGCTGCTATTGCCTTCACTAACACCTTCAATTTATCACCTATGTAATGAATACCATGTACACAGGTAATCAGATCATACTTCTCCGAAGGAACCCAATTCACTAAAGATCGTACCTCAAATTCCAGGCAACCAATAAAAGCAGGTATTTCCTGGAACAAATCCACCAGGTCAATCCCTTTCAATTGCACGCCTGCCTGCTGCGCTAATCCCCTTGCATACTGAATCAGGGCATTGCCCTCCCCACAGCATAAATCCAGCCATTTCACCTCACCCCGTTGTGCCAGGCAATCATCCAGGTACTTCGACGGATTGAAGAACAATTCCTTTTCATAACTATTCACACCATTCGCTACCCGCTTACGATTCATCCTGTTATTCGCCACAATGGGAGACCAGATTAATTCAGCTTCTGTCAGTAATTTCATACCAACAAAATACTAATTTCATTGCTTGTATCGAAGCATTATTTTCAATAAGATCTTACATAAAAAATAGAGTGTCACCTTGTTCGGATGCATCTTAAATGCTTTGCCAGCCTGGTTAAGCGCTTGTGCGGGTGCATTGTATTTATGATAGGTCATGTCAGTAGTGCGTGCAAAATACAATGACCAGTTATATTGGGCCTGTCGTTTTAAACGGGATCGTTTTGTAGCAGGAAGATAAGGTTGTATCAGGTTAATAGCTTTCGCAATATCCAGTATATGCTGACAGGACAGGAAATACCTGCTGGTGATATTGGATGTATGTACCCTGTAATAAGCCAGCCGCTCTGGCGTATAAACCACCGGGTAATGCGCGGCAATCCTTACCCACATCTCCCAGTCTTCGCCGTAATGAATGCCAAAAAAGCCACCTAATTGTTCATAGACTTTTCTTCTGACCAATACTGCCGGTGGCTGCATTTTTTGCCCCGTGGCGATCTGGGATAGCCAATCCTGTATAACCCCCGTTTCAGCCTGCAGGACATGACTTTTATTGATTTCAACCCCCTGCTCATTAATGTATGAAAAACCTGTGCAAATGGCCCCTGCATCAGGATATTGTTCAAATAACTTTGTGGCCTGCCGATAAATACCCTGCCCTGATAAATCATCTCCATGTAGTAAGTGCACAAAATGTCCCTTTGCACGATTAAGGCATGTTTCAAAATTGCGCAGGCTACCACGATTCTCCGGCTGTTGGTAAAACGATACGCGGCCCTGGCCAATCGATGCTACCAGTGCTGCAATATCCCCGTCCGTACTGCAATCATCTACTACTTCAATCTGCATCAGCGCCGGCCCCAGGTCCTGTTCCAGCACACTTTTTAAAGTAGCCTCCAGGTAGTGACTACAATTGTAAGTGGGAATCATCACAGACCATAATGGTCTGTGTTCCTCCGCTGCGAGCGGCGCTATGATAGGTGGTTGATCGGGAATCCTGTTATTCATAATGTGCCTCCCAGTTTTGTTGTCCGGCTTGTAAAGCCAATCGCTCCTCTTCATTTGATAACAGGGGTATTTGCCTTTTCAATACCTCCTTCGCTAAATGCAACATCATTTTCCTGTTGCCCGACATATTCCGGCCATGAATCCGGTATGCTGCTATCTTTTCTTTATGATGGAATGTAGGTAGCAGCCTTGCTATTTTCAGGTTGAGGTCATAATCTTCACAGGCCTTCAGTTGAGTGTCAAAATGAAAATGAAAGAACAGATCCCTCCTGTATAGAACACAACCTTCCATACCTATATAGTTCCCCTGCAATAAAGAGAGGTACCCGGCTCCGCTATTATATATCTCCGCTGTGAATTCCCCATTTGCATCAATCCTGTCATGTGCACCGGATACAAAAGCTACCTGTGGATAATACCTGAAATAAAAAAGGTTTACCTCAGCAGCCCCCGGATATAAGTAATCATCTGCATCCAGGAAGATCAGGAATTGCCCATGGCTATATTGCACGCCTATATTCCGCGCTGCTGATAAGCCAACACGTTCTACATAGACGTATTTCACCCGGTCTCCATATTCTTTACAAATCACCGCCGTATCATCGCTGGAACCATCATCCACTACAACAACTTCCATGTGTTGCCACGTTTGGCCCAGGGCACTCTCAATGGCCTGCCTGAGATAATGCCCGTGATTGTAACAGGGAATGATCACAGAAACAAGATTCCACTCTGCAGGAACCGGCTCCAACAGCGATAAGGGAAATGTATGAATATCCTGCCGCCGCAGGTGTTGATGCGCTTTATAAAATTGAATACCAGATCTACACCCCCTGATCTCAGTGATAATATGCCTGATATACTCTTCCTTGTTGCCTTTCATCCATTGTATTAACCGCTGCCTGTAATATTGGGGCAACCCTTGCCGTAACCGCTTTAACTCTCCCTGGTGCTGATAATTTTCATATTGCACAAGCAGTGCACTAACATGTCCGCGCATATAACCGAACAGTTGTTTGCGCAACCCTTCGTCAGTAGAACGATGCTCGTGATATACATACAACTCCGGTACATAACAACAGTCCCATCCTTCGGCCAGTATGCGGTGCCACATTTCCGAATCACCACTACACCCTGAAGCGCCTACATCCAGCCTTTCATCAAATATTCCTGCCACCTGGAATGCTTCTTTCCGAAAGGCCATATTGGCCCCCGCGCCAATATCCCATGCCGGCACACCATATTCAAGATGGTCAAGAAAATACCGGTGATTAAACCGTTTGGGCAGATACCCCTTATTGAATCCCCATTTTTTTTCAAAAGTATACTGAGCCCGGGTATCCAGCGAAGCGGGTATCACGAGCCCCGTCACTGCCATGATCAAAGGATCTGTAAAACATCTCTTCAGGTTGGATATCCAGTTTTGCGGAATAAGGACGTCGTCATCAGTATAAGCCACAATATCTCCTGTAGCTGTTCTTGCACCTGTATTGCGTGCTATATCAAGCCCCTTCCTGTCTTCACGAACATATCGCACCTGGGGAAACTGTTTTGCTACCACCCACGTCTCATCATTCTCAGGTGCATTATCCACCACAATCAGCTCAAAATCAGTATCCGGACCAGATAATAATGACTGCAGGCACTTATGCAATGACTGTGGCCGGTGACGCGTACAAATCACAACAGATAACTTTCCTGCCTGATTCGTAAATGCCAGTGATGAACCATATTCGCTGTAATGTGTCAGTGCAGGTTGTATAGCAGCCCGTATTTTGTCAGTAACACCCCCCGGCGAAGTAATCCATACATGCCCCAGTGGCACTTCTCCTGACCATACCACAACATAATGCCGGCCTTCCCCTACCGAAAAGCTATCCACCGCTGATGATTGTATATGGTGTATTTTATAGTACATGTTGCTGATTTAAAATCACCGGAAACGCCGGCCGAACATATCCCATCCATTTCCCAAACCAGGCGGTATTCTCCCTGAAGTCTTCCACATTGAATGAAAGACAACCTTCAAAATAAAATAACCGCTGCGTCGTATCTTTTACAAAAACAATGGATAAATAATAAGCACCATTGTTCAGGAAATTACCCGGTATATGACATTCCCCCGTTATAAGCCCTGCACGCAGATCTGCCCCTTTGGATGCTACATCAAAAATGCATTCGCCTGCCATGTTGAATAAATGAATGCCAACAATCAGGCTACCCGGATCCGGATCGTTATACCAAAATTCAAACTTTGTAGTAAATGGTGTACGGATGTCGAAAATATCCGTGTCATATTGAATGGCTATTTTTTTAATCCGGATATAATCATTGCCTGGTGCTGATGCTGGCGTATCATAACTTTGTTCCAGGTAATTGTTGTCTGTACTTTTCAGGTAGTTTGCAATCACAGTCGCCGGCCGGCCGGAATCAATGATATGCCCTTTATGTAAGGTGATGACCCGATCACACAGGTTTTGCAACGCCTGCGTATTGTGACTTACAAACAAAACCGTTTTCCCTTTTCTGTCCGAAATCTCTTTCATTTTTCCCAGGCATTTGCGCTGGAATTCTACATCTCCCACAGCCAGTACCTCATCCACAATCAGGATATCAGGATTTAAATGTGCGGCTACAGCAAATGCCAGTCGCATATACATACCACTTGAATAATGCTTGACAGGTGTATCAATTAATTCCTCTACACCAGAGAATGCAATGATCTCGTCGAAACGGCTTTTTATCTCGGAATTTTTCATCCCCAGTATATTGCCATTGAGAAAAATATTTTCACGCCCTGTCAGGTCTCCATGAAACCCTGACCCGACTTCAAGCAGGCTGGCAATACTACCCCTGCCTGATATGCGGCCCGTGGTAGGTGTAGTGATAGAAGAAATGATTTTTAACAGGGTAGATTTTCCCGCGCCATTGTTACCAATGAACCCCATGACTTCACCCTGGTTGATTTCAAAGCTGATGTCTTTCAGCGCCCACAGTAAGTACTTATCAGCATGCTGTCGCTTTAGCCAAAAGCGGATGTCTTCCCGCAACCGGCCAGAACCTGCATTACCAAGACGGTATAATTTGGAGATGTTTTCAACCTTTATAGCTATCATACAACGTCCATTATTTTAAGTTCCTTTTTCT
This sequence comes from Chitinophaga sp., assembly GCF_039596135.1. Taxonomy (GTDB): domain Bacteria; phylum Bacteroidota; class Bacteroidia; order Chitinophagales; family Chitinophagaceae; genus Chitinophaga. The sequence continues at coordinate 166,600 of NZ_JBCNKH010000005.1, read as the reverse complement.
TAAATAGCGTAATGCCCACTACCAATAAAAGCAGTACTTCTACAATACAAAGTGCCAACCGGAAATAATGAACAGGTTCATTCGAAAAATAAGCAGCCCTGAATGTTTCAGTGATGACAGTGAGCGGATTTAACCAGAACCATAACTGGTATCGGGCCGGAACAATTGATGCCGGGTACACCACTGGTGTGGCAAACATAAAAAGCCGGAGTATAAACTGAAGTGCATAGTCCAGGTCCCTGTACTTCGCGGTAAAAACGCTGATAATCAGGCCGGCTCCCAGACCGAACCCTGCTGTCAGCAGCAACAGAAATGGAGTGAGCAATATGTAGTAATTACCATGTATTCCCATCGTGGCGAAATGATAGATGTAGATGGCAATAAAAAGTAACAATTGAATACTGATCCTGATACTGTGTGAAAGTACATTGCTGATGGGTACCACCAGTCGTGGAAAATATACCTTGTTGAAAATATTGGCATTTTGCAGAAAAGTATACATCGTCCCATTCAGACAATCAGAAAAGAAACTCCAGAAGAGAATCCCGGACAAATAAAATAACACAGGTGGTATACCTCCTGTTGAAATCTTTACCACCTTTCCAAAAATGATATAGTAAACCAGTGTGGTCAGCGCTGGTTGAATAAATACCCAAAAAGGTCCCAATATCGTCTGCTGATAACTTGCAATCAGGTTACGCCTTACAAACCGGAACAGGAGATCTTTATAACTGATAATTTCGCGGAGGTTCCAATCAAACCATTTTGTATTAGCATTAATTTCCCAGTCCCAGCTTTCGTTATGTTTCATCGGTTAAACCCAATTTTTAGTATAGAGGATTGTTGCATCAATTTCGTCCTGGATCTGGTTGTCAATATTGGGATCAAATTTTCGGGCAAACAGCCGGCTGCTATGCTGTAAACAATTCAGGTCGGCCATGGTGAGCACTTTGGGATGTGACCCGCCGATAGAACGGTCTATATGCCTGTAATTGTCATTGATGATCATGTTGCTGAATGGACTGTTCATCAGTAAGGTATTGACCAGAAACTCATCTGGCGCCCAGGTATGTTTGAAAAATGAATGGAATTTCCTTTCTGTCAGGAATTGGCTTAGGTAGAATGCTGCCTCTCCGCTAAGTGTCCAGTAGGCAGCAGCAGGCCCTCCATACAGCTGGTAGGGCAATGGAAACTCCCTTTGTGGTAAAACCGTTGACAATATATTTTCCAGCCGGTGTTTTCCCCTGAATCCATACTCTGTCAGGTGATATCGGGTATACCGCTGATGCGCCTCGTCCCACCAGGCAGTGGGGGGCGTTTCTGAAGCCAGGAATGAGTGCCCAACGTAAGTATTGAGAAAATCATATATATAACCAGTCGGTTTTATCGGGTAATCCTGCCCGCTCAGCAGGTTGACATAGTCATACGATCGGCCGCTCGCGAATATAGCACGCAGGGACGCTCCGACGGCTTCCAGCTGACTGAACCCAGCCCAATTCACCGTTTTACGTTCCTTTACAAACGAGGTATTGGGCAATCTCTCCAAGGAACTAAAAGGGGCCGCGTCTACCTTTTTATCAAGGTGTACGTAAAAATCAAACTGCCTGTGATTTAGGGTTTGAATCAACCTTTCTGCCATGGCAGGAAATTGATGCAAAACAATTATGTTGGCCATTCTCATAACAATATCATTGTAGTGGTGTTACGGTTGCATGATATAGGAAACGTTTCAGGGTAAAAACAGGTATAGTAGAGTAATAAAATTAACAAAACTGATTGAATAAAAGTTTAGTAAAAATTCTACAAAAACAAATATTGAGAGAATGGAAATATTATTAGGATCCTTCATGTAGATTTGTTTATAAATGATAAAAAGACCAACATTATGGAATATGTTAAAGAGTATACCGTTAAACCAGAACATATTGACGTTCAAAACATCATGGATGGATTATATTACCCTTTCTATATGGAATATTGCAGGCACGATTTTATTAAAGACGTGTTAGGCTTCAGTTTGGAAGAAGAAGCTCGGAAAGGTGTCAATATGGTACTGTCTCAGTATACTATTCAGTTCGTACGATCGCTGAAAAGAGACGATACATTCACCGTTACCTGTCAGCTGTTGGCAGACGGAAGCGGCAAACCACAAATCCATTTTGAACAAAAAATCATTCTCAACAACAAGATCGTTACCAAAGCGGTATTCACAGGCACCTGTGTACCTGCTACCGGCGGCAGACCATTCCTGCCGGATGCGATCAAAGAAAAGCTGAAAGACGCACCTGTTTTAAACGCATAAGTTATGAAAGCCATAGTCATTACCAAACCCGGCGGACCGGAAGTACTGCAATTACAGGAGTATCCTACACCCACACCGGGTGCAGAAGAAGTGCTGATCGAAATCAAAGCTGCTGGGCTCAACAGGGCCGACGTTTCTCAGCGCCAGGGGAAGTATCCACCGCCTCCCGGTGTAGTACAGGACATCCTGGGAATGGAAGTGGCTGGCATCGTAACAACATGTGGCCCCGGCGTAACCATGTGGAAACCCGGCGATAAAGTATGTGCCCTCATCGCAGGAGGTGGATATGCCAGCTATGTCGCTGCAAAAGAAGGACAATGCCTGCCCATACCCGACAAGCTTTCATTTGCCGAAGCAGCCAGTCTGCCCGAAGTGATAGCTACTGTATGGACCAATGTTTTTCAGCGGGCACATTTACAACCCGGCGAAAACCTGTTGGTACACGGTGGCAGCAGTGGTATTGGCATTGCCGCTATCCAGCTGGGACATGCCTTTGGCGCAAATGTATACGTAACCGTCGGCTCCGAAGAGAAAGGCAAGGCCTGCCTGGAACTGGGAGCCGCCGGTTATGTTAACTATAAAGAGCAGGACTTCAGGGAAGCCTTTGCCTCCACCGGAATGGATGTGATTCTTGATATGGTGGGCGGGGAATACCTGGACAAAAATGTTCAATTACTCAATACCGAAGGCGGCCTGGTATACATCAATGCCATGGGTGGAAACATGGCACAGCTGAACATCTCCAGAATGATGCAAAAGCGTTTGACCATCACAGGTACCACCCTGCGCCCCCGGGATTATACCTTCAGAAAAGCCCTGTCACAGGAGTTGCTGGAGCATGTATGGCCGCTCATTCAGAATGGAAAATACAAGCCTGTCATATATGCAACTTTTGCATATGACAAAGCCCCGGAAGCCCATGCCCTCATGGAAAGCAGCCAACATATCGGTAAGATTATATTAATAAATGAATAAGCCTTTTATATTACTTTTGCCCACTTAAATGCGCACGTAATATGAAAGAAAAAGTGTCTGTTACAGATACCGGTATACAGTCTTCCGGGCTTCCCCGGGACTATATGGAAGCGGTGGCAGAATATATCTGGAATGGCTTTGACGCAGCAGCATCCATCATCGATATCACTTTTGAAACAAATGAAATAGATACCATCCATAGTCTGTCTATCACTGACAATGGTACTGGTATTGACTATGACCAGCTAAAGGAGACCTTTGGTAACTTCAATGACTCTATCAAAAAGGCTACTTTCCAGAAAACATCTTCTGTCATCAAAGGAAATAAAGGCCGTGGACGTTTCTCTTTTTCTGCTTTTAGTGGAAAAGCCTTATGGAAAACTGTCTATAAAGACCAGGCCACTGGTAAACTCCATGCCTATGAGATTGTCATCACTAAAAATTCCAAGGATTACTTCGATCCGCACAACAAGCGGGAATTGTCCAAAGGCGCTACCGGCACCATTGTTACTTTCACAGATCTCTTCGATGTGACGGGATTTTCCTTTCAGTCAGATGAATTTAAAACCTTCCTGGAAAGAGAATTTGGCTGGTTCCTGATGCTGAACCGGGAAAAGGAATACCAGATCCGTATCAATGGAGTGGCTTTGCCCTACCAGCAGCTGATAGCCGAAAGTGATATTGGTACTTTGCCCGTCAGGGATGCAGATGGTAAGGACCACTTTTTCAAGATTACCTTTGTCAGGTGGTCTGAGCGTATCGGCGATAAGTTCTTCTTTTACTTCCTCAATTCCCACCAGAAGGAGTTGTTCAAAGACCTCACCTCATTCAATAACAATGCGATCGGGTTTTACCACAGTGTATATGTAGAATCCCGCTATTTTGATGCCTTCAATCCACAAGACAATGAGTTGTCTCAGAACCTGTTTGAGCGTACCCGTCAGCATGGGGTATTCAAATCGCTGATGAATCACCTGCATGAACTGGTGAGATTGCGCCAGAAGGCGTTTGTAGATGGAGAAGCGGCAGAGAAACTGCTGGATAACTATGAGAAGAATGGCATCATTCCAAAACTGAATGACGGTAGGAAAAAGAAAGCATTGCTCAAAGTGGTAAAGAACCTTTATTGCATAGAGCCCCGTTTATTTCAGGGGTTGAATAAAGAGCAGCAGCGTATCAATGTAGGTCTGCTCGGTATTCTGCTGGAAGCTGGTATGAAGGAAGACATTATAGAATTAGTCAGCTATATCGTACCACTCACCGACGAAGACAGGAAGTTATTGAAATAAAAAAGGCCGGTGATTGATCCACCGGCCTTTGATTTTACCTTCTCACTCTGGATGACGGTGAAGACATCATAGGAGCTGTACGCATAGGCAAACTATTCACATTTCGTATTTGCTCAGATCTTTGCATAGTCGGTCTATCCTGCGTTTGCATGATGGGCCGGGTAGTAGTGTTACTATTAAAGCTCCTGAATTGCCTGGGTTGGGGATTTTGAACCTGTGGTCTGTACACCCGCACGTTATTGCCATTTTGTACCGGATTACCACGAACTCTGCTTTCCTGTATGGCCATTGGGGTGATAGTCTTGTTGGTATATCGCTGAACCTCACTCACATTTGGTCCCTGTGAATAATATAAGTTGTTACCATGTGTAGTAGCAAAATTGTTAATCACAGAAATCCGGTCAGCACTATTTGGCCGTGTTACCACTCTTGAAAGGTCATTATCATAGATGTGGTCCCTCGGCACCTGGTTCCAGTAATAGTCATGTGGTCTCCAACTACCATATGCAGAGCCGACACCTACACCAGGCCCCAGCGGCGCCCAGCAGTAATAGTTATCCACATATCCCCAGGTAACCCATGCCGGTGACCAGTCGTATCCCGGAATCCACAACCAGCCATAAGCATCGTCATAGAACCAGCGACCATAGTGGAAGGGAGCCCACCCCCAGTTGAAGTCAGAGGCCCACATCCAGCCCTCATTGCTATACACCCAGTGGCCATTCGTGGCATATGGACGAAAATCTCCATCCATAGCCGGGCTCCACACGTTCCCATACCCTGGGTAGTCTATCCAGCTGCCATAAGGCGACAGGTCATCGTAAAAAGTCTGGTAAGTAATACTTCCGTACGGGGCAGTAGTCCCTACCCCCGTGGTAGTGGTACAACTATTTAGTAGTAACAAACATGAACATAGGGCTAAAACTAAACTTCTCATGACTTAGATGTTTAATGAATAAAACATTCCCATTTCCATTTAGTTTTATAAATGCAGAAATGAAGCCAAATCAGCTCACCATTTTTGCCAGCGCATAAGCTGCCACAGCCGCTATAATACCTGTGAGTGCTACCTTCAGGGTGCCTTTCACCAAAGGTTGCCCGGTTACTTTTGATTTAAAATACCCAAATATGAGCAGGGCTAACACCGTAATAATACAGGAAAAATAAAATCCCTGCTGATTATTGGATGTGACCAGGTAAGGGAACAGAGGAATGAACCCGCCTGCCAGGTAAGAAAATGCAATCGTCAAAGCAGATTTGACCGCTCTGTCCTTGTCCGGTTTATCCAGGCCCAGTTCAAAGCGCATCATAAAGTCAACCCATTTATCTTTGTCCTGGCTGATTTGCAGCGTGACCTGCTTACTCAGTTCTTTATCCACACCCATGTTGATGAAGATGGACTCAACCTCCTGCCTTTCAGTGTCCGGTACTTTCTCCACTTCGTCATATTCCCGTTTCAGCTCTGAGTCATAGTGTTCTATTTCCGTCTGTCCGGCCAGGAATCCACCCAATCCCATTGAAATACAACCTGCTGCAATTTCAGAAAGCCCGGATACGATAATAAGGTGGTTGGTATCCAGTACGCCACTCAACCCCGCAGTAAGGGCAAAGGGTACGGTCAGCCCGTCGGACATGCCGATGATGACATCCCGGACAAAGTTGGAACTATTAATGTGTGTTTCCTGATGCATGTGTATTAGTATTGATATAAAATTATCAAAATAGAATGAGTATTTAAAACCCTTACTTTAGAGTAGCTTGATTTTCATAATATTATAACTGTATCCCTGAATTCAGCTATTTCTGACCCTTGAATATTGGGGTTAATTTGTATCTTATATAGAAATTTACCGATACAATGAAACAAAAACCGTCGATGGCATTTGTTGCCGCATCCTGGGTTGCGTTGCTTGTTGGAGTTCTTGGCTACATCGTTGGCCTTTGGAATGCCCAAATGCAGCTAAATGAAAAGGGATACTATTTTACCGTGCTCATGTACGGCCTTTTTGCAGGGGTATCAGTACAAAAATGCGTAAGGGATAGGTTAGAGAAAATTCCCGTTACCGACATTTACTATGGTATTAGCTGGGTGTCTACATTACTTTGCCTGATCCTCCTGGCTGTCGGATTATGGAACGCCACCCTGCTGCCCAGCGAAAAAGGATTCTACGCATTTGCATTTTTACTAAGCATTTTTGGTGCGATCGCAGTGCAGAAAAATACCCGCGATAGCCAGGCAGCAAAGGTAGAAAGTATTGATATTAATAAAGAGGCATAGTTTTAATATTCTGATCCTGAATTGATTGTAGCGCTTGTAGTTGTTTCGTAGACGCTTTTTTTTTCGCTTGTAGTACTTCCGTAGTAGGCCAAAAATAGCTGTACATGATTGGGGGAAATACTTTTGTGACATCATCAATCACAAAAAAATGATCATATCATGAAGGACAAAACATTAGCTATCGTCGCCTACTGTACAATAATTGGTTGGGTAGTTGCATACATTAAATATAAGGAAACTCCTGAGCGTTCACCGCTGGTACGTTACCACCTTGCACAGGGCTTAGGCGTATTTATCGCTGGTCTTGCAATTGGAATTATTGTAAACATCGTCGCAAGAATCATCCCTTCCCTGGGATTAGTCTTGAGTGTAGCCGGCCTTCTTCCATTGATTCTGCTGATATTTGGAATAATAACTGCTTCGAACGAAGCACAGAGACCCGTACCATTAATTGGTAAAGTCTTCGAAAACAAATTCAGCTTTCTGAACTAAGTATGTTTTCAGAAAAAAATTAATCCCAATCATTGTTGAAAAACCCGGATTAACTATCCTTTTGAAAGCATAAAAAGACTGACTAATAAGGTGTTATTTGCCTGTTAGTCAGTCTTTCAGCATTTTATTGTGGCTTGTAAATCTCAATATCAATCTGCCCGTCTTCAGTAATAGTACCCCTGTACATACCTTCTGTATTAAAAGGCATTACCGCATGACCTGCCTGGTCCAGGGCAATCAGTCCACCGCTACCCCCCAGGATGCCGATTTTCTCAATCACCGTTTTAGCTGCCTGATCCAGACCTATGCCTTTGTATTCCATCATGGCAGAAAGGTCGTAAGCTGCTACATCCCTGATATAATATTCTCCCCAGCCGGTACAGGACACCGCGGCAGTTTTGTTGTTAGCATAAGTACCTGCACCAATGATAGGAGAGTCACCGATACGGCCGTACTTTTTGTTGGTCATACCACCTGTTGACGTTCCTGCCGCCAGGTTACCATTTCTATCCAGGGCCACGGCACCTACTGTACCGAATTTGTTGTCCACATTTTCAATACCCAGTTTACCAGTTGGCGTATAACTGTGATCCAGCTTTGTTTTGGTAGAATCAGTTTTCAGCACTTTTTGCAGGGCATCCCATCGCTCCTGGGTCCAGAAGTATTTAGGGTCCACGATTTCCAGGCCGGCATCTTTTGCGAACTGCTCAGCTCCACGACCTGCCAGCATTACGTGTTCAGATTTCTCCATCACAGCTTTTGCCGCAGCGATCGGATTTTTTACGGTGGTCACCCCGGCTACAGCCCCTGCCTGCAGGGTTTTACCATTCATGATGGCCGCATCCATTTCGTTTTTTCCATCATGGGTAAATACAGCACCTTTGCCCGCATTGAAGAGGGGAGAGTCTTCCATCACTTTGATGGTAGCTTCAACCGCATCAACGCTGCTTTTGCCGGCTTTCAGGAGTTTGTAACCAGCAATCAGGGCTTCTTTCAGCACCGCTGTGTAGGCAGCCTCCTTTTCAGGTGTCATGTTTTGTTTGGTAATAGTACCAGCACCACCATGAATTACTAAAATATATCTTTCCTGTGGTGGGGTACCTTCTTCGGCATAGCAAACTGCCTTCAGACTCAGCATGAGGCAGCACAAGAGTAACTTTTTCATATTAGCTAAAATAGTAAAAAGACAGCATAGGATACCTTTCCTCTCTTCATTTCGCATATTTGAAAAGTCAACTTTTTATGCAAACGTTTCCATAAAAACGTATTTTTAAGTATTCCACGGATGAAAAACTATATTACTTTCCTGTTGACCTGCACATACAGTATTGTGTGTGGACAAACACCTATCAACCGCCAGGCGCTGGTTGAAAGGCACAACGTGATCCTGCACCAGGCAGATACCCTCGCGGCACTGACGCTGGGCAACGGTAACTTTGCATTTACTGTCGATGTCACCGGCCTGCAAACGTTTCCCGAAGCATATAGCAAAGGCATTCCCCTGGGTACCCAGTCAGGCTGGGGATGGCATAGTTTTCCCAATGCCGCAGCATATAAAATCGATGACGCCTACCAGCCTTATCACCTCCATGGCCGCGATATTACCTATGCGGTGCAAAAGAAAAATACCCCGGCCGTCGATTATTTCCGCCAGAATGTACACCGCTTACAATTGGGAAATGTGGGTTTCCAGATCCTGAAAAAGAATGGACAGCCGGCCATCCTCGCTGATCTCCAACAGGTACACCAGGTACTGGACCTCTGGAATGGCGAGATCCGTAGCGCCTTTACTGTGGAGGGTGTCCCTGTAAAAGTCCGCACAGTCGTACATCCGCAAAAGGACCTCGTATCCATCAAAGTCATTTCCCCGCTTGTAAAGCAGGGCCGCCTGAAAATCCGTATCCGCCTTCCTTACCCCACAGGCGAATTTGCAGATGCAGGTACAAACTACCTGCATCCTGACAGGCATCAATCGTCTGTTATTAAACCCGGTCTTATCATCCATGAGTTAGATACAACCCATTACTACCTGAATTATTCCCCTGTAAATACCAGCAGTCCTCATCTCCATGAGTTCCTGCTTACCCCTGGCGAGGAGATCTCTATTCAATTTTCTCCTCACGAAGCGCACGACCTTCCTTCGTTTGCGCAAACGGAAAATGCCAGCGGCCAATACTGGCAGGCATTCTGGAAAAGGGGCGGGGCAGTTGATTTCAGCGGTAGTTCAGATCCCCGCGCTTTTGAGCTGGAAAGGAGGGTTATCCTTTCCCAATACCTCATGGCGGTGCAATGTGCTGGCTATATGCCGCCACAGGAAACAGGGCTGACGTACAATAGCTGGTATGGCAAACCCCACCTGGAAATGTACTGGTGGCACGCCGTTCATTTTGCCCTTTGGGGCAGGGCAGACCTGATGGAAAAGAGCCTGCAATGGTACGCGACAGTTGCCGGCAAAGCCCGCGCTATTGCACAAAGGCAGGGATACAAAGGTATTCGCTGGCAAAAGATGACGGACCCTGAAGGGAATGAAAGCCCTTCTTCTATAGGAGCCTTCCTCATCTGGCAACAGCCACATTTCATTTACATGGCAGAGTTACTGTATCGCCAGCACCAGGAGGTATTGGCTCAGTACCAGTCGCTGGTTGCTGCCACAGCCGATTTTATGGCTTCTTACGCGTGGTATGACAGTGCCACCCACCATTATATTTTAGGCAAAGGCCTGATTCCTGCACAGGAAAGATTTAAACCGGAAGAGACTTATAATCCAACATACGAACTGGCTTACTGGCGATGGGGCCTGCAAACTGCTCAATTATGGAGAGCAAGAGCTGGCCTGCCCCGCAACCCGGAATGGGATAAAGTATTGCAGGGCTTATCGCCACTGCCACAGCAGGAAGGCGTATACCTGGCTGCTGAAAGTGCCCCGGATAGCTATACCCGCTCATCATACATGACAGATCATCCTGCCGTACTGGGTACCCTGGGCATGCTGCCTGCCAGTCCTGCCCTGGATACGGCTGTTATGCATCATACCCTCGATAAAATATGGACCAGCTGGGATTGGAAAGATACCTGGGGATGGGATTTTCCCCTTACCTGCATGACGGCAGTAAGACTGGGGCAACCGGAAAGAGCCATAGACGCCCTGTTTATGAATATCAGGACCAATACCTGGTTGCCCAATGGCCATAACTACCAGGATGACCGGTTACGGCTGTACCTTCCAGGAAATGGCGGGTTATTAACAGCGGTGGCCCTGATGTGTGCAGGTTACGATGGTTGTACCATCAAAGAACCGGGTATTCCTAAAAATGGTAAATGGAAAGTAAAATGGGAAGGCCTGCAGCCTATGCCCTGATCAATTAAAATATATCCACAATGAAAAAGTATTTCCTGTTCGTTGCCATGCTGTTGGCCGTCGGTGCCCAGGCACAGCAAACGCTCATTCCAAAGAAGGCCACGCTGGCTGCGATGACGAAGACGAATCAATATTTTATGGAGAAGTGGCCGGATACGGGGAAAGAGATCGTTTTGAATAAAACGTGGCCCTCTAATATCTGGACCCGTGGTGTGTATTATGAAGGACTCATGGCGCTGTATGGTATTGATCCAAAGAAAGCCTATTATGATTATGCTGTTCAGTGGGGTGAAAAACATAACTGGAACCTTCGCAATGGCATTAAAACCCGCAATGCAGATGATCAGGATTGTGGGCAGACGTACATTGACCTGTACCTGATAGACAAGCAGCCGGAACGCATTGCCAATATCAAAGCGTCTATTGATACGATGTTGAAAACATCTAAAATAGACGACTGGCATTGGATTGACGCAATCCAGATGGCAATGCCTGTAATGGCGCGCTTGGGTAAGATATATAAAGACACGGCGTATTTTCATCGCATGTATGAGATGTATGAGTGGACGAAGAACGGCTTGTACAACAAGGAAGAACATTTGTGGTGGAGAGATAAGGACTTTATTCCTCCTTACAAAGAACCTAACGGCCAGAACTGCTATTGGAGCCGTGGTAATGGCTGGGTACTGGCCGCATTGGTAAGAACGATGGAACAGCTGCCTGAAAACTCCCGTTATTATAAGATCTTCCTGGATGACTTCAGGGAAATGTCTGCGGCCCTCTTACCCCTGCAAAGAACAGATGGCTTCTGGAATGCGAGCCTGCGCGATCCCAATAACTATGGTGGCAAAGAATTGACTGGCACATCCTTATTTGTATATGGTATCACCTGGGGTATCCGTAAAGGTTACCTGGATAAAAAGACTTACTATCCGGTGGTAGTAAAGGCATGGAATGCACTGGTGAAAGATTGTGTACATGATAACGGGATGCTGGGATTTGTGCAGAGCACTGGCAAGCAACCTTCAGATGGTCAGCCGGTTACTTTTGATAAAATTCCTGATTTTGAAGATTACGGGCTGGGATGTTTCCTGCTCGCAGGTAGCGAGATTTACAAATTAAAGTAAATCTCCAGGCAGCCCTGCAAAAGCCTCTTCTGCCTTTGGCAGAAGAGGCTTTTACGTATTTATGAGAAAAATTAAGCGTACCAACTACCTTTATTTAGAATAAAATCCCTATTTTTCACCCCGTGTGAATGAAAAAAGTGTAGTAAGAGAAACCACGTCATTACTCAAACTCAGGTCTATGCGTCTCAACACTTCCGCCGCCAGCAATGGCGCTGCGTCCACGTTCGCGTATATTTTAATCAAAATAAAGCTCCACAAAACCATGAACAAATTATTGGGACTTGCCGCGCTGTTGCTCGCTCAGCAACTTCATGCGCAGCAACAACAGGCTCCTGCCTATCCACTGGTAACACATGATCCTTATTTCAGCATCTGGTCAGCTTCGGACGATCTTACCGCTTCTGCCACCCGCCACTGGACAGGTGCAGAACAACCTATCGTAGGCATGGTAAAAGTGGATGGCACCACTTACCGCGTACTCGGTAAACAAGGTGAACATTTTGACGGGATCGTACCCGCAGCCGACGAAAAGAAATACACGGTATCCTTTACAGAAACAGCCCCTGCTGCTGACTGGATGTCTCCGGCTTTCGTCGATAAAGACTGGCAGACCGGCGAAGCGCCTTTTACCAACGACAAGCACATGTCAGGTACACAGTGGAATACCCGCGATATTTGGGTACGCCGCTCATTCAACCTGACTAATATTCCTGCAGAACCACTGTTCCTGAAGATCAATCACGACGATAACGCAGAAGTATATATTAATGGTACAAAAGCGTATAGTTACGAAGGTTGGTTGAACCACACACAATATTTCCCTATCAGCGATGATGTAAAAAAGCTCCTGAAAAAAGGTAAAAATGTACTGGCCATACATGTTACCAATACCCAGGGCGGTGCTTACCTCGATGCAGGGATCTCCGTAAAACCAAAGAACGCACTGGCGGATAATATCAGGACAGCAGTACAGAAAAGCGTGCAGCTGACTGCCACCCAGACTACTTACACCTTTACATGTGGCAAGGTAGACCTGACACTGAACTTCCTGTCTCCTTTACTATTAAAGGACCTGGACCTGCTGTCTCGCCCGGTATCTTATATTAGCTACAAGGTACAGTCTAACGATGGTGCACAGCACGATGTACAGGTGTACTTTGGTGCCAGTTCTGCCCTTGCTACCAACACCGCTGGTCAGGAAGTGACTGCACAGCAGCTCACCAGCAATGGTTTGTCTATCCTGAAAACAGGTACTACAGAACAGGCTATCCTGGCAAAGAAAGGAGATGACCTCCGCATTGACTGGGGGTACCTGTATGTAGCAGTACCTAAAGAAGCCAATGCTACCCAGACGGTAACTACAGATGGCGATGCCATTGCTTCCTTTGTAGGAAAACCTAAAACCGTAGCTAGGGGCAAGCAACTGATGCTGAACACTGTAGTGAAACTGGGTAAAGTAGGCGCTGAATCTAAAGAACAGGTGATCCTGGTTGGTTACGATGATATTTACAGTATCCAGTACTTTGGTACTAACCTCCGTCCATGGTGGAAAAAGGATGACACCTTCACAATCGAAAAAGAACTGGCTGCCGCCAGCAAAGACTACGGATCTATCCTGGCGCGCTGCAACACCTTCGACAAACAGTTATATGCAGATGCGACCAAAGCAGGTGGCGACACTTATGCTAAACTGTGCGTAATCGGTTACCGCCAGAGCATTGCTGCACACAAACTGGTGAAGAGCCCTGAAGGCGAGATCCTGTTTCTTTCCAAAGAGAACTTTAGCAATGGCTGTATCAATACAGTGGATGTAACTTATCCGTCAGCTCCCTTGTTCCTGATTTACAATCCTGATCTGATGAAGGGTATGACAAATGGTATCTTCTATTTCAGCGAAAGTGGCAAATACACTGAACCATATGCTGCCCATGACCTGGGTACATACCCATTGGCAAATGGCCAGGTATATGGCGAAGGTATGCCGGTAGAAGAATCAGGCAACATGATCATCCTGACTGCGGCTATCGCAAAAGCAGAAGGTAATGCTGACTATGCCAAAAAGCACTGGAAGACCCTGTCTACCTGGGCTGACTACTTGCTGAAAGAAGGTTTTGATCCTGCTAACCAGCTGTGTACCGACGATTTTGCTGGTCACCTGGCAAGAAATGCGAACCTCTCTGTAAAAGCAATCGTAGGTCTCGGTTGTTATGCTATGCTGGCTGATCAGCTGGGCGAGAAAGCAACTGCGGATAAATTCAGAACTGCAGCTAAAAACATGGTGCCTAACTGGATGAAACTGGCAGATGACGGTGATCACTACACTTTGGCGTTTGAACGCAAAGGTACATGGAGCCAGAAGTACAACCTGGTTTGGGACAAGGTATTAGGTCTTGACCTGTTTCCTAAGGCAGTATACGATAAGGAAATCAGGTACTACCTGACGCAGCAGAAAGATTTTGGCTTACCATTGGATAGCCGTAAAACTTACACTAAATCTGACTGGATTTTATGGACTGCAGCATTGACCGACAACCAGGCAGATTTTGATGCGCTGATCACTCCGGTGTATAAGTATGCAACGGAGACCACTAGCCGAGTGCCTATTTCCGACTGGCACGAGACTACCGATGGTAAGATGGTGGGATTCCAGGCGAGAAGTGTGGTAGGGGGATATTTTATGGAAATGCTGGAAAAGAAACTGAGTAAATAATTGGTTGTAATCAGCCGTATATTGGTGGGGTGGCCGTTCTACAGGCTTCCCCACCTTTGTTTTTAAGGTGTAGTAATTGTACTACACGTCCCCATTGGAGGCTTGTTTATATTTGTATCACACAATGGTATACTATTCCGGACTTCTCTATTGCCAAATTGCAATCTGAAATAATTCATTTAATATATAAGTATATGAATAGGATCATATACTGTTAAGAGCTTGGTTTTTATTAGGATATGGTAGAAAAAGGTTGTCATTCCTGGCGACCTTTCATTTTTAAAATCTTATTTTATCCCTTTACCTACAGCATTACATGTACCGGCCGGGTTGGCCGGTTTTCGTTTTTCAGGAATCTTCGCAGGTTGCACACCATTTCTCTGAATTTTTACTCCCGACCGCATCGGCATCAGCCGAAATAAGCACCTCTTCCTTGCTGCCGCCGGCCAATTCGCAGACCGCTTGTAAATAAAAAGAGCCTGCGAATATTCTTCGCAGGTTGCACACCATTTCTCAAGGAATTTTTTACTCCCCGACCGCATCGGCATCAGCCGAAATAAGCGCCTCTTTCTTGCTGCCGCCGGCCAATTCCCAGACCGCCTGTAAATAAAAAGAGCCTGCGAAGAATATTCGCAGGCTACTCACTTTTTTGGGAAATGGATGCTATTGAGGAAATAAAATGGATGGAATAAGGAATGTTTGGGGTTTGGGGAACAATGAACGAAATGGGGAAACAATGAACATTGAGGCATTACCAATCGGATGAAAAATCGGGGTGAGCAATTGGATGAAGACTAAGCTGAAATGGATAAAAATTTCAGGGTAGAAATGGACGAAAAACCGGGGGGAGAATGGATGAAATTTCGGAGGTAAGATGGATGAAAGTGCTGGAAGTTACAATGGAATGAAAGCGGCCTGCGCTACACGCAAAATATCTTAGTTCTCACTAAACCCGCTGAAGAAGCGACGTGCCACATGTTTAAACCTATTCACATCCTCTTCGCTCTCCAGTTCCATATCGAAATGAGTATTGGTTGTATTATAATATTGTAAAGCTGCTGCTGCAATGTCGATATTACCATTGGCATCTGCAGTTGCTTTGATAAAGCGGCTATTTGAATTCAAATAGTGAAGCGCTTTGATGTCAAATTCGAAAGTGATGATACCGTTTGCCATGATAGTTTCAATTTTATAAATCATGTTATAAAAATTTCGTGCCAAACTTTTGTAACTTGTACAGATCATTTAAAAACTCACTTCATGCGATTATCCACGTTCCTCATTACCACCGTGTTATCACTATTTGTTACTTTTTGTTATGCTGATATTAAATTACCTGCTTTGGTCGGAAGCAATATGGTTCTGCAACGCAATAAGCCGTTACACATCTGGGGATGGGCCGATAAAGGAGAAGCCATAACAGTAACTTTCAAAGGAAAATCAGTTAAAACTGTTGCAACAGAAAAAGGCAAATGGCAGGTTACATTACCTGCAATGCCTGCCGGTGGCCCTTATGAAATGTCGTTAAAGGGTAAGAACACCATTCATCTTGATAATATATTAATTGGTGAAGTGTGGGTGGCTTCCGGTCAGTCTAATATGGAAATGCCGCTGCAGGGTTGGGGCAAGGTCCACAACTTTGAACAGGAAGTCAAAGCAGCGAACTATCCCAACATCCGACTGCTGATGATAAAGCGTGCAACCAGCACCGTGCCATTAGATACCGCAACCGTCCTGCAGGGTGGGTGGCAGGCCTGTACCCCGCAGAGCGTACCGGAATTTTCGGCAGTTGGGTACTTTTTTGCCCGCGAAATTAATGGGTATGAGCAGGTACCGGTGGGGATCATCCTCACTTCGTGGGGAGGTACTGTAGCCGAAGCGTGGACGAGTGGGGAATCATTGAAGAAAATGCCTGCATTTGCAGACTCTGTGAAGAAGTACGAACAACTGCCCACGCCGGAGGCCCCTTCTAATCCTAATAAAGTCACCCTCTTATATAATGCAATGATTCATCCGGTCATTCCTTACACTATTCGTGGCGTGATCTGGTACCAGGGCGAGAGTAATGCCGGCAGGGCTTATCAATACCGGGAATTGTTTCCACTCATGATCAAAGACTGGCGGAAGCAATGGAAGCAGGGAGACTTTCCTTTTTATTTTGTGCAGCTGGCTAACTTCAAAGATATAGATGCGCAGCCAGTGGAGTCTGACTGGGCAGAACTGCGTGAGGCACAATTAAAGACTTTATCGCTACCAGCCACAGGCATGGCATCGGCTATTGATATCGGAGATGCGAAAGATATCCATCCTAAGAATAAACAGGAAGTAGGGCGCAGGCTGTCTCTCATAGCAAGAGCACAGGTGTATGGGGAAAAGATCCCTTATTCCGGACCGGTGTATGTGTCTAAACAGATCACAGGAAATAAAGTTACCCTGAGCTTTAAATATACCAACGATGGGTTGCAGGCTAGGCAAAGTGGCTCCCTAAAAGGTTTTGCTATCGCTGGCGAAGACAGGCAATTCCATTGGGCACAGGCCACGATCAAAGGGAGCCAGGTAATAGTATGGAGTGAAGAGGTGCCACATCCTGTGGCGGTGAGGTATAATTGGGCCAATAATCCCGGGGGTAATCTGTACAATGGCGCAGGGTTACCGGCAAGTCCTTTCCGGACGGATGACTGGAAAGGCGTGACATTTGGGAAGTAAGGGGCAAAATGTCATTTCATATGTTTGGAATGGCAGCACGGAGGTATGCTGCCTTTCCAAACATAGATGTTACCTTTGGTGCCGTAACCAGGGTTAATCAAGATGCGTCAAGTTGTATTCGGTGTATTATTCGCTATGCTATGGGCTTCCGCCAGCGTGGCTACAAAGATTGGTATCAGGTCAGCAGAACCTTTAATATTAGCTAACTTCCGTTTTTTCCTCGCAGGAGGAGGAATGTTGTTGTTTGCTTATCTCATTCAGAAAGGCAGGCATAGAATGCCGCAAGGAAAGGAGTGGAGGCAGCTACTCACGTTTGGCTTTCTCAATACTACCTTATACCTGAGTTTATA
This sequence comes from Chitinophaga sp., assembly GCF_039596135.1. GTDB lineage: Bacteria > Bacteroidota > Bacteroidia > Chitinophagales > Chitinophagaceae > Chitinophaga. The sequence continues at coordinate 149,013 of NZ_JBCNKH010000005.1, read as the reverse complement.
TGTCATTTCCATGAAATCGGTATCTGCCGGTATCGGCACCCTGGCTACTGCAACGAACCCTTTATTCATCATGGCAATATCAGCGCTATGGCTCAAACGACCATTAAGGTGGTATGAGCTCATTGGTATGTTCCTGGGTTTATCCGGTGTTGCAGTAGCTACTTATCCGTTACTGGCTCAAAGCCATGGCTCAGTAGCCGGACTGATTATACTACTCACAGGCATGCTATCCGTCTCGGTCGCTACTGTTTATTATTCCCGTATTAAATGGGAATTACCGAATCTCGTCATCAATGGCTGGCAGGTATTTTTGGGTGGGCTTTTGTTATTGCCCTTTACCTGCTTTACTTCCGATTTTTCTACCACTAAATACGACCTCAATTTCTGGGGTGGCCTTTTATGGCTGGTACTTCCTGTCTCTGTCACTGCATTACAACTCTTTTTCTACCTGGTAAAGCGAGACGCCGTACGTGCCTCGCTCTGGCTTTTCCTCTGCCCCGTGTTCGGTTTTATTTATGCAGCTATCTTACTACATGAAGCGATTACCTGGTTTACCTGGGTTGGAACCATCCTAGTGATAGCGGGATTGTATTTAGGGCAGCGGGAGAAGTTTGCGGCGAAAAAGTGATTATTAATCTTTACACGTCCACAACCGGACATCACTTTGCTCAAAACCGGACACCCATCCCTCACAACCCTTTGACTATCACCCAACTCCCCGCTGGCACCATTCCTGCTGCCCCCTCTTCATGCTGAAAATCACCATCCGCCGCCTCCTCCGTTTCAGAAAAGCATCTCTCCTGAACATCGCCGGCCTTGCCATCGGCATCGCTGCCGCCGTGATCGTATTCATGATCATCCGCTTTGAAACCAGCTTCGACACCCAGCAACCCAATTACAAAAACATCTACCGCATCGTCACCCAAACCGACTACTCCACAGGTGTACAATACAACTCCGGCGTATCCACCGGTGTGCCTGATGCCTTAAAAACGGAATTCCCGCAAATGGAAAAAGTAGCCACCCTGCAAGCTATCCAGGGTGCTCAATTCGCCGCAGGCGAAAACCGTTTCAGGGAAGATGGTGACACTTACTTTATAGAACCAGCATGGTTCGACCTGTTCCACCAAAAATGGCTCTCCGGTAATCCATCCCAATTAGCAACTCCCAATACAATAGTCTTAGACAAATCCACCGCCGAAAAATACTTCGGCACCTGGCAAAAAGCCCTCGGCCAGGTACTCACATTGGATAATAAATACCCCCTCAAAGTAGCTGGTATCTTAGCAAACGCCCCTGCCAATACCGATTTCCCCCTCCGCATGGTAGTCTCATTTGAAACCCTCCGCCAGCACCCCGACGATTACAGCTATGTAAAAAACGACTGGAGCGGCATGAACGGCCAGCACCAGGTCTTTGTACAATTACCTCCAAATACAGACCCTGCACAAATCAGCAACCGCCTCAAAACCTTCAGCAAGGAACACTTCGCCAATCAAATAATTAAAGTAAGAACACTGCTCTTACTCCCCCTCAGCGAAAATCACTTTGACAGCCGTTTCAGTTATCTCGTCCCCCACGTATCCAGCCATGCCCGTTTACTCACCCTTACCTTCATCGGTATGCTCATCCTGCTCATGGCTATTATCAATTTCATCAACCTCACCACCGCCCAAAGCGCCATCCGCTCCAAAGAAATTGGCATCCGCAAAGTATTAGGTAGCCTGAGAAGACAACTCATCAGGGACCTGCTCTTTGAAACCGCTATCCTTGTAACCATTGCAATCCTACTGGCCATCGGCATTGCGCAATTCTCCCTACCCGCACTACGCGGGTTTACCCCCATACCCACACAGGTACTTAGCATGGAAAATATTGTTTTCCTATTCATCCTGTTAATCTCTGTAACCTTATTCGCTGGCATATACCCAGCTTTTATCGTATCCGGTTATCAACCGCTCAAAGCATTCAAACCCGGTGGTTTCTCCGTACGTCGTGGCTTAGTCATCACTCAATTTGCCATCTCCCAGATCATGATTATTGGCACCATCGTCGCCATGGAGCAGGTACACCTGTTGCAATCTGCTGATCTGGGTTTTAATAAAGAAGCCGTATACACTGTTCCCGGTTTTGGCAATTACGATCTGGCGGCAGCTGATGCACTCAAAACCCGCTTAAAACAATATGCCGGTTTCACCGGCATTACTTTAGCCAATATGCCACCCGCTGCCACCAGCAACTGGATGGACGTTTTTTATTTTGATCAGGGAGCTACCCCCAGCAGTTATAATATTGACATCCGGTGTGGGGATGCCGATTACGTACGCACCTTCGGCCTGCAACTCATAGCGGGCCACAACTACCAGGATGGTAAAAATATCCGGGAGCTCCTCATCAATCAAACCTTTGCAAAGGAATTAGGCTACAAAGACCCGGCAAATGCTGTCGGTCACACAATCAGGATCGGTAATACCGGCAGCTGGCACCAGATTGTAGGCGTAATAAAAGATTTCACCAACAATTCATTGAGAGAACATATACGCCCCTCTGTAGTCATGCCCTGGCGCGAGGCCTGCTGGCTTACCTGCGTGCGGCTCACTGATTTTAAAATGGTAGATGTACTGAAAGAGGAATGGATGAAAGCATTCCCCGGTTATGTATTCAACGGCAGCTTCCTCACACAGCAAATGGAAAACTATTACCAGCAGGAGCAACAGCTTTCCCTGCTTTACAGGCTCTTTGCCGGCATCGCTATATTCATCTCCTGTTTAGGTTTATACGGAATGGTCTCCTTTATGGCGGTGCAAAAGAAAAAAGAGATCGGTATTCGCAAGGTATTAGGTGCATCGGTTGTGAACATACTCTACCTGTTCTGGAAAGAGTTCCTCACCTTAACAGGCATAGCTTTCCTGATAGCCGCACCAGTTGGCTGGTGGCTCATGAACAACTGGTTGCAAAACTTCACTTTGCGTACAGAAGTCGGTGCAACGGTATTCCTGACCGCGATTGTCGCATCGGTGGCCATAGCTTTGCTCACCGTAAGTCACAAAGCAATGACCGCCGCGCTGACCAACCCGGTCCAAAGTATTCAAACGGAATAGACTACTCTTCAAATTCAATGTTTTTGATCTTGTTAGCAAGGTTGTCAATACTTTGCAGCTCGATCTCTATCATTTTCCTTTTCAGTGCTGCTGCTTCTTCAGAAGAGATAAGCCCATCTCTTAATGCTGCTTCTATTTTCTGTAACAGGAGTTTTTTGAATTTCACTACCCGTTTCCGTTTGTAATACGCATTCTTCTCCCGGATAAGGAATTTCCAGATTAAAGAGAAGGCTATTGAAACAGTAGGAGCTATAATAACAAGCCAGGACTTTAGTGGATAATTGTCAGGGAGATTATTAGCCAGTAGTACGAGCAGGGTACCACTGCTTGCGCCAGCTATACTGGCAGATGTAGAGCTTGGTTGCTGGTTATTGAGAGCCTCTGTGGATGGGTTAGCAACCAATGAGTTTGCTTGATCCAAGGAATGAAAATGGTTTTATAGGATTGAATTGAATTTATGGTATTTGGGTCACTTACCTAGTAGTACATCCATCGTGCGAAGAATCTCTTGTGCATCATTCTGTTTTTCCAGTTCAAGTACTACTACCTTTCCTCTTCTGTCCTCCAATACTAAAGCCTTCGGAGGATGGGTGTTATATTTCTTCAGCCTGGCTGATTCCCTCCAGGCACTGATAATAGGTAATGCTAAGGTAGACAGCAAGCTGAAAACAGCTATAATCACTAATATGGTATTAAATATCGCCGACATTAATCATTTGAAGTTTGATAATTTTGGGTAACGATACTAAGATAAGCTTTTTCCCCCGATTCACACATATAATTCTTACTATATTAACATTTCAATTAATGACTGATATTCCTGCCGCAGTGTAGGCTGGTAAAGGGTTTGGGTTTTATTCTTTTGTCTGTTTTCTACTCAATCCGGATTGAGTAAACCACCCCCAACCTCCTGCACCCGGCAGGGAGCCATATTAACCGGCTTCAAACCGAAGCAACTCCCTTCAAAAAAATATTTTCCTTCCCTGTAAGTATTTTATCTAATTTATCTGTCCTATTACAAATGGCCTAACTACCATTATTCCACATTATGAAAGGGGCAAAAATTATCTGTACTGTCAGCAGGGTATGAACAACAATGAAAACATCCGTTTATGGCAGCAGCAAATAGCTGATGATGGCGATGAAAAAGCTTTCGCCACGCTATTCCGTCACTATTACGAACGACTCCTGCACTTTTGCATGCAATACGTGTCTACCCGCGAAGCTGCCGAAGAAATCGTCTCCGACGTATTCGTGAAAATATGGAACCGTCGTACTGAACTCGGCGCCATCTCCAACCTGGAAGTCTACCTGTTCGTAGCGGTTAAAAATCATTCACTTAATTACCTGGAACAATATTCCAACCTCCGGATCACACCGCTGAATGATGATTCAGGGTTAGCTGGTCTGACCACCACAGACCCGGCAAAAACCATGGAATGGAAGGAAATCCTCTTCAAAATGGACCAGGAAGTAAACCGCCTTCCGGATCAGTGCCGGCGCGTGTTTAAACTGATCAAAGAAGAAGGGTTTAAATATAAAGACGTGGCTGAAATATTGAATATATCGCCCCGCACCGTCGAAACGCAATTATTCAGAGCGATGAAACGACTCAATGAAGTGATTGGTCCATTCGTCTCGTTGAAAGTGAAAAAAAAGTAATCTCCCTGTAAGTAGTTTTTAAAATATATCTGTCCTTCTCATACAACCGGCTCCTCATTTATGAACAACGATGAACTTTTTAATACACTAGCCGCCAGGAAACTGGCTGGAGAAGCTACCGCCGAAGAGCTGCAGGAGTTGGATGTCCTAATGCAGGAAAATGATTATTTACGGGAACAATTTAACCTGTTACAATCCTATTTCACCGAAGCTCCTTATCACGCTGCTGCGGATACTGAGCTGGCCCTGCAAAAAACCATGGCACGCATTCATGCCACCCCCACACTCAAACCAAAAACAACTGTGTGGAAATGGCTCAGTGTCGCCGCTGCCGCTATGTTAATACTCGGTGCGGGACTATGGTACGTAGACAAAGCCCACACACCTGTTACACACATAGCAGTCAATGACACCATGCAATGGCTGCACCGCCAGAATGGCAAAGCCACCCGCGCGAGTATAGAACTCGCCGATGGTAGTAAGATCTGGCTCAATGTAGACAGTAAACTCACTTACCCTGAAGTGTTCAACAGCAGCTCCAGGGAGGTCTACCTCACCGGCGAAGCATTCTTTGATATCGCACCCAACCCGGGCCGGCCTTTCATCATCCACCTCGCCAAAGGAAGCGTACATGTACTGGGTACCTCCTTTAACATCCGTGCTTATGATAATGAAGCTGTCCAGACATCCGTACAAACAGGTAAAGTAGCCTTTATTCCTGCTGATAACAAGGATACTATCTTCATCACACCCGATGAAAAAGTAATCTATCAGCCAGCCGCTACGCAATCAATTATTAAAGAACCAACCGCTGCTGAAGACGATAAAGCCTGGACTGAAGGCCGCCTCGTATTCAGAGATAAAACATTGGAAGAAATAGGCACTGAACTGGAAAGAACCTTCGGTAAGAAGATCTCCTTCATCGATGATGCACCACGGCATTACAGGCTCACCGGTTCATTCCAGAACAACAACCTGCAGGATATTATGTATTACCTTGCCAGGTCCAGGTCATTCCACTATAATATAACTGATAGCACATTATTGATAAGTGAATAGCAAATAACAAACATCATCATAATTCACGTTAAGGTACAGGCATCACTAAAAAGGGCTTCCACGTCAGCCCTTTTTAGCCGCCCCCCTACACTGTAAACATTACTGATACACACATAAACCAAAATAGCGTTATGAAAGAAAGACCGCTACGTTTTACTATTCCGGCTACTTTCCGCTCCCTTTTCCTGCCTATGTTCGTCTGTATGATCGTCATGAACATACTCGATCTGCGCGCCCAGATGGCTTTCGCCTCCAACACTGGCCGCTTTTCAGGCGCACAGCAGGTGAATGCCGCCGAAAAGCCTACAGACAACCGCATCTCCCTCCAGGTAAATGATGAAGGACTGGGACAGGTGCTGGAAAAAATTGAAGCCCAGATACCCTTCGTTTTCGTCTACTCCAACGACGAAGTAAAAACAGGGCAAAAAGTCACCCTTACCGTCAAGGATCAACAGCTGGACGATGTGCTGAAACTCCTCTTCTCCCCGCTGGACATCCGATACGAAAAAATCAATAACAAAATCATCCTGCGTCAGGGACGCCAACCCGCCGCTACCTACCAGGCAAACGACCTCAGTGTCGGTGGCCGCGTAGTAGACGCCAGGGGCGTGGGCATCCCTAACGTCAATGTACGTCTGCAAGGTACCAGCATCGGCACCACTACAAATGATGAAGGTTTTTTTACGCTAAAGATCCCAGCTGGGCAAGCCAATGGTACCTTAGTTTGCTCTTCCGTTGGCTACATCCCATCGGAGGTGGGTATCAATGGCAGAACTAATATTACCGTAATGCTCACTGCCGATTCCAAGGACCTGGGAGAGATAGTGATCACAGCTTACGGCTCACAAAAGAAAACCCAGGTAACTGCGGCTATCAATACCATTTCGACGAAGGATATTGAAGGTCGCCCTGTAACAAACATGTTCCAGGCCCTCCAGGGTACTGCCCCCAACCTCATTCTGCAACAACAAAATGCAGAACCAGGGGCTAAACTTACCCTCAATATCCGTGGGGTAGGTAGTCTCACCGGCAACTCCCCACTCATCATTATCGATGGTGTGCAGACCGGCGGCGATGGCTTGCAAAACCTGAATCCTTACGATGTGGAAAGCATCTCCGTGTTGAAAGATGCAGCTTCTTCCGCTATATACGGTTCCCAGGCTGCAAATGGGGTTATCTATATCACCACCAAACGGGGTGCTAAAGACGATAAACCATCCGTAACCTACAACGGCATGTATGGCTGGCAAACACCTACCACGCTGCCCCGCAACGTAGAAGCATGGGAGTACATGACCCTGAAAGATGAAGCACTGGTGAACTCTGGTAAAACACCTCAGTACACACCAGAAGAAATCGCTTACTGGAAACGCAAAGGTTCATATCCTTCCTACATCGATGAAATGATCCGTAACTATACCCCTCAGCAAAACCATAGCTTAAGCCTGACAGGCGGGGGCAAAAGCAGCAGTTACCTGATCTCCCTCGGTTACGTGAACCAGGGCAACATGCTGCAGAACAAATACGTGAACCAGGACTTCTATTATAAACGCTACAATGCCAGGGCCAACCTGGGCGTAGATGTAAGCAAATACGTAAAAGTAAACGCAAACATTGCGTACACTAAATCCTTCTTCCGCCGTCAGTCTGCAGACATTGGTATCCTCATGCGCGACGCGATGCGTACACCACGTATCTATCCTGTAAAAGATTCCCTGGACAACTACGTCGTTCCTGCACTGAACAGTAACAACGTTTTCGCCCAGCTCGATTTGCAGGGCTTTGACCTCGTGGAAAAAGATAACCTGCTCGGCGGGCTGGATGTAACAATCACTCCTGTGAAACACCTGAAGCTGAACTTTAACGCTTCTGGCAATTACACGATCACCAACGATATCAACAGGGTGAATAAGTACAGCTACGCTTCCTATTATACCACTGCCAATCCGCCTACTTACAACCAGTATTCAGAATCTGAATACAAGGATAACAATACGAACGTATACGCAACTGCTGAATACGAAAATACCTTCGGCAAGCATTATGTAAAAGCACAGGTAGGCGCCCGCAGCGATGCGGTGAATGAATTCTATGGTATCAAAGCCAGCCGCTATGGTACCACCAACCTCGATGACCAGTGGGCTATCGGTGGCGGCTATATTCCAAAGCCTGATGGCAGCTATGACTATTCTACCATCGGTACTTACAATGATATCACCAACCCGAACCTCTATGCACTGAACTCCCTCTTTGGCAGGGTGAACTATGTATACGACGATAAATATCTCGCTGAATTTACCTGGCGCTATGATGGTTCTTCCAAACTGGCTCCCGGTCACCGTTGGCAGTTCTTCCCTGCATTCTCCCTGGGTTGGAGGGTGACAGATGAAAAGATCTTCCAGGACTTCAGGGATAAATATGGTAACATCAAGCTGCGTTATTCATGGGGACAAGTGGGTAACTCCAATATCGGAGGCTTTAATTACCTGGCCCGCGTGACCCTCAACTCCGGCAAGTATGCGTTCAACAACGCACCTGCTCCCGGCGCTGATTTCTCGGCTTACAATGAGACCCTGCAATGGGAAATATCTACCATGAGCAACTATGGTGTGGATATGGATCTCTTCAATAACAAGATCACTGCAAGCTTCGATTACTTCAATAAAACGACTACTGGTATCTACCTTTTCCAGGTGGTACCCGGTACAGCAGGTATCGGCTCTTCCCTGCAGAACGTAGGTAAAGTGGAAAACAAAGGATGGGAAATAGCCCTGTCATACCACGCCAAAACAGGCCCTGTGAACCACACTTTCGGCGTCAACTTATCTGACAACCTGAACAGGGTGATCAAATATGGTGAACAGTCCATTCAGGGGGCTGACTTCACGTACATCATCAAAGAAGGATTCCCGATCGCTTCTTACTACGGCTACAAGTCCAATGGCCTGTACCAGAACCTGGACGATATCAAGAATGCACCTAAAGTGCCATTTGCCTACAATCAACAGGTGATGCCCGGCGATATCAAATACATAGACCGTAATGGAGACGGCGTTATCGATGCAAACGACCGTTATGTATTCGGCAATCCATTCCCCCGTTATACATTCGGATTTAACTACAGTGCCAGCTGGCGCAACTTCGACTTCTCCATGTTCTGGCAGGGTGTAGGCAAGCGTTCCCAGTTCCTGCGCGGCGATATCGTAGAGGCATTCCATAACAATGAAGACCATGCCTTTGTACAACACCTGGATCGCTGGACGCCGACTAACCCGGATGCAACATATCCACGTCTCACCATCGGGGCGGCCGATGCCAACAACTTCGCTTATTCAGACTACTGGCTGTTCGACACCCGCTACCTGCGCCTGAAGAACCTGCAATTCGGCTACAACCTGCCTAAGCGTTTTACCGATCGCATAAAGGTACAGGGGGCCAGAATCTACTTCACCAGTCAGAACCTGCTCACATTTACTCCCCGCCGCTTCCACGACCTGGGCGTAGATCCTGAGTTCACCCAGTTCGACGATAAGCTGTCTTTTTCCAATTACAATGCTATTGCAGGACGTAGCTATCCGAATGCAGCTACCTTCTCTTTCGGTATAGACCTGAAATTTTAAACGTATGAAGAGACTACTGATAATACTCATAAGTGCGACTACGCTGTATTCCTGCCGCAAGCTGGATCAGCCTATCACACGCGAATATACTGAGGAAGCCTACTGGCGGGATGCAGACGATGCCCTCGCAGCAGTGAACAGTTGTTACGAAAACATGTCGAACGATGGCTACTTTTTCGGCAACGAAGCACTGAGCGACAATGCTTATGTAAACGGTATTGGCTTTGACAACGTTACCGCTATTGCAGATGGGGCTTACGATCCATCCAATGCAAGAGTGACGAACGAATGGTCATACCGCTACACCTGTATTCGCAAGTGTAACACCGTCGTATTGAATATAGACAAGGTGCCGGGCATGGATTCTACCCTGAAGAAAAGAATCCTGGCCGAAGCCCGTTTTATTCGTGCCTACTCTTATTTCCAGCTGGCAGACTGGTATGGAGATGTGCCCTTCTATACCAACCTCATCACCATCAGCGAAGCAAAGACTATCGCCCGTACACCAAAGGCGGATGTCCTCAGCTTTGTGCAGTCAGAGCTGGCAGCCATTCGTGGAGACCTGCCTGTGAATACAGCTTATGCTGCTCAGGACAGGGGCCGCATTACCCGTGGTGCTGCCATCGCTTTCAGTGCCCGGGTACACCTGTACAAAGGAGAGTGGCAGGCCGTGGTGGATGATTGTGAACAACTCATCGGCAAAACTGATAATGGTACCTATAGCCTTCAATCCAGCTATAAAAACATCTTTAGCATCAACAATGAATATAACAGCGAGGTGATCCTCGACCTGCAATATGGAGGCGGCCGTACCTTCGCTACCCAACGTAGCTTCCTGCCGCAGACAGTGGCATTGCTGAGAAGTGTGCTGGTGCCTACACAAGACCTGGTAGACGATTATATCATGCTGAATGGTAAAGGTATTGCTGAAACGGGTTCCGGCTACAACGAAAGTAATCCCTACACCAACAGGGATCCCCGCTTTGAAGCGACCATCCTGCATGATGGTTCTACGATCACAGACTTTAACGGTACAGTACAAACGATTCTCACACAGCCCGGTTCTAATCCTGCTACCAATAGTGTGGATGACCAGGGGGCTTCTCCCACCGGCTATTACTTTTACAAATATTACGATCCAACCGCCAGCAACTACAATTCCAGCCTGAACCTGATCATGATCCGCTATGCAGAGGTATTGCTGATGTATGCAGAAGCAAAGAATGAACTGGGACAACTGGATGCGAACGTATGGAATACTACTGTGCGTGCATTGCGTGTACGTGCCGGTTTTACTGATGCAGGTGCCACTGAATATCCTTCGGCCACTACCGATCAGCTCAGAACCGTCGTACGCCGCGAAAGACGTGCAGAACTGGCGTTCGAAGGTATCCGCCCATTCGATATCCGTCGCTGGAAAATAGCTGACCAGGTACTGGCCAGACCAGTAAGAGGGATCAAGGTATCCGGCGGTGCTTTCAATAAAGATGCAAATGGATACATCATTGTGGAAAACAGGCTTTTCAACAATCCAAAGCATTACCTCTGGCCGGTGCCTACATTTGAACGCGACCAAAACAGCAACCTCGGACAAAACCAGGGTTGGTAGAATTTCCACTTATTTTAAAAATGCTGCAACACATGAAAACATACTTCCTGCATATATTAGCCATCATGTCCCTGCTGGCTGTGAGCTGTAAAAAGGACGACTATAAACTCAATACGAACATGAAGCCGGTACCTGCACTGAGCGCGCCGGTAGACGATAAGTATATCAAACTGCAACCTACCACCAGTGCAGCTGTATCCTTCGAATGGGAACAGGCACGCGCCGAAGATGGCTCACTGGTGCTGTACGAGGTAGTGTTCGACAAGGAAGATGGTGACTTCTCTGCACCACTGGCTACCATCGCTTCCGATGGGGGTGGGGTAAATAACAAACTGACCCTGTCTCACAAAGACCTGAACACCATTGCTGCCAAAGCTGGTATCGCTTCTCTCGCTGTGGGCAAACTGAAATGGACAGTCAACTCCGCAAAAGGGTACAACATCCTGAAAGCTGCTGAAACCCGTACCATCGAAGTAGAAAGGCCAAACGGCTTTGCAGAAATTCCGGTAGATGTATTCCTTACCGGTGCTGCTACTGAGGGTGGTGATAACCTGGCGGCTGCATTGAAAATGAAGTCTACATCAGCCGGCGTATTTGAAATCTATACTTCCCTGAAAAATGGTACCTACCATTTCACAGACAGAAATACCGGTACACCTGCTACCTTCTATATTGATGGTGGTGCGGTAAAACAAAATGGCGAAAGCACACAGGCAGGCGGCACAAAAGTATATCGCCTGCAACTAGACTTCAACAACGCTGCTGCTACCGTGACAGAAATTACCTCTCTCGGCCTGTGGTTCGCTCCTGAAAACAAAATTATGTATACACTGGATTATGTGAGCAATGGTGTATGGTCCTTCAAAAATCAGCCGATCACCTTCCACCAGGAATCATGGGGGCGTGACGAACGTTACAAATTCCGCCTGGGTGTAACTGCTGCAGATGGTACCACCGGTTACGAATGGTGGGGTTCTTCCAACGCAGACAACAGCCGTCCTACAGCTGCCACACCGCTGTCCTTCTGGGAGCTGCACCTGATCACCAATAGCGATCAGTACAACTACTGTTTCAAATTTAACGGTGATGTAGATACTAAAAACTGTGATGTGAATGTATACTTCTCTCCTGACAAGACGTATACGCATGAAGTGATCATTAAATAAATTATTGAATTATGCGCAAATTGATAATTGTTGGCACCTTACTCATCACAGGGTTTACTTCCTGCCTGAAAGAGCCTGTGGACGATGGTCCCGGCCCCGGGGCAGGTGCTGTGAGCTATGTGTATAACTGGCCTGCTATCGCTGATTCTACAGAGAAGTCACTGATCAGCGGCTGGTACAATCAGAGTGGTAATTACTTTAACAAGAACAATAGTAGTGATCAGACCTTCAACTACTGGCCCAATGCTCATGCACTGGATGTACTGGTAGATGCGTACCTGCGTACAGGAGATGCTGTCATCAAGGCCCGTATGGATAAGTTGCTGGATGGTGTACAGGTAAAGAACGGCAATACCATCATCAATCACTTCTATGATGATATGGAATGGATGACACTGGCCTGCCTGCGTGCATATGAAGCCACCAGTGATGCGCGCTACAAAACAGCCGCTACCACCCTGTGGGCAGATATCAAAGGTGGATGGGATGATACTTTTGGCGGTGGTATTTACTGGAACAAGGACCGTCAAAATAAGAATACGCCCGCCAATGCGCCCGCCAGTATCATCGCTTCCCGCTTTTACCAGCTGGATCATAAAGGTGATGACCTGGCCTGGGCCAAAAAGATCTACCAGTGGCAAAAGGATCATCTTGTAGATCCTACTACCGGCCTGGTTTGGGATGGGCTGGATGCCAGTGGTACAAACAAAGCCTGGAAATTTACCTACAACCAGGGTGTGTTTATCGGTGCAGCAGTAGAGTTGTACAAACTAACCGGCGATAACACATACCTGTCTGATGCATTGAGAACGGCAAATAATTCCCTGGGTAGTGAGTTCACCAACAATAACATTTTCAAAGATGAAGGTGGAGGAGATGGTGGCCTCTTTAAAGGAGTATTAGTACGTTACCTGATGTTGCTCATTACAGATGGCAGCATCTCCAGCACTGACCAGGCAAAATTTGCCAATTCCTTATTACTGAATGCACAAACCATGTGGCTGCAGGGTACTACCCGTCCACAGGTGATCTTTAATACGAACTGGACCAGCACAGCTACCACCACAGATCTGACTACCCAGCTCAGCGGATCTATGTTGATAGAAGCTGTCGCCAGGCTAAAAGAACTGGAATTGATTGACTAATTTTATATCTCCGGCCTTAGCCGGAGATATAAAAATCCACAAGCATGCTTAAATACTCAGGTCTCATGATGCTGCTATGCCTGCATAGCAGCATTTTCGCGCAGTCATCTGCCAACCAAAAACACGCAGATACACTCTGGTCAGCAGTTACTAAAAATCTGTATGACGCGCCAAACAAACTCTATTACGAAACCACCAACAAGGAGAAAAGAGAAAACCCGCATTCCTATCTCTGGCCGCTCTGTGGCCTCATCCAGGCTGCCAACGAAATGGAAGCCATTCACCCGGGCAGGAGCTACATGCCCACCGTTATTACGGCTATCAATGCTTATTACGACAGGAAGGCCCCGGCACCGGGATACGACTCCTATGTTGTGAAAGAAAAGGGCGGAGACAGGTTCTATGACGACAATCAGTGGATTGCCATCGCTTACCTGGATGCCTACCACCGCACAAAGAAAAAATGGTACCTTGAAAAAGCCACGGAAATTTATAAATTTATGATGACGGGCTTTGATACTATATCCGGCGGTGGTTTATACTGGAAAGAGGGTGATAAGGGTGGTAAAAACACCTGCTCCAATGGCCCTGGTGTATTGGTAGCCTTACAGTTATACCAGGCTACCCACCAGAAAAGCTATCTCGACACAGCCCTGCTGTTGTACAATTGGGTCAACAAATACCTGCAGGCGCCTGAAGGCTTTTATTACGACATGATCCATGTGCCATCGTTGAAAATCGACTCCGCTACCTATACCTACAATGCGGGTACGATGCTGGAAGCCAATGTAAAACTATATCATATTACTAAGGATAAGCATTACCTGGAAGCTGCACAACACATAGCAGCCGGCAGTTATGCTCACTTTTTCCGGCAGGGCAGATTTCCATATTCCTATTGGTTCAATGCTGTTCTGCTCAGAGGGTACGAAGCACTGTATGCTGTGGATGGTAACCGACAGTATATCAATGCAATGCAGGAAGATGCCGACAAAGTATGGGCCACCGAAAGCGATGAAAGAGGATTGGTAGGCCGTAAGACGGACAAAGATTTATTAGGACAAACAGGGATGATGGAAATTTATGCCCGCCTTGCCCGGATAAAATAAGTATCTTTGTTGTTCTATGAAATACAGAAATACAAAAGGTTACCTCTGAATCAGGGTAACCTTTTGTGTTTCATGGCATAACCATTAATATGTATACCGTTTATATCCTTTTTTCCCGGAGGTACCAGAAAATCTATACCGGACACACGACTGATCTTGTAAAAAGATTTCACTTTCACAATGTGCATGGGCGCCAGAAAGGCACCCTGCAGTACAGGCCATGGGAGGTCATCTACCTGCAAAACTTCGACGATAAGATCTCTGCAATGAAACATGAATGGCTGCTCAAATCCGGCAAAGGTCGCGCATGGATATGGTCCCGCATCAAGGAGGAGTTTTATGCAAACGGATATATCAGTGGATCTGTTACTTCCGTCCACGGCCTATCAGAAATATGATCAGGAACACCACAACCGCTACACCAATGATCCCTGTCCATACGCCTGCTTTAAAAATACCGCCTACTACTTCGCAGCTGCTTAACAGTATGATGGCAAAACCCAGTAACGCAAGTTGTAAGTTTTTCATAATCTTAGCTTTATCAACTGGTATATCATACAGTGTGCCAGATGCAACCTTGCTTTATAGTGAAGACATTTAAGGGGTACTTATCAGCGTTCCCGTGGCAGGTTTTCCACTCTTAGGGTATCATTGTGTTTCTGAAAGTGCGAAAGCACTTTCAGAAACTAAGGCTTTGATGGATTGGGCCGCTGCTGCCAGAACATCGGATCCATATTGATCTGTACCTGCTGCGGCGTTGGGTGCGCAATCGTAATCCCCGCTTTCTGCAGGGAAGCATAGATCGCCGTTAGTACGCCACTCTTCATACTCCCCGCCTGTCCTAAATCATTAATCCAGAAGAATGCCTGGAAGTCCATTGCCCCATCTCTGAAATTACTCAGCAACACCGTTGGCTCCGGCGCCGTCATCACCCCTTCATACTGTTGCAGGCATTGCTTCATCACCTGTATTACCTTGTTAATGTCCGCACCATACGTTACGCCTACACTGATGTCTACTCTACGCGACCGGCTACTCAATGTCCAGTTCACCAGCTGCTGTGCAATCAATTCTCCATTGGGCACAATCACCTCCGATCCATCTCCCGCCGAAATCCTGCTGGATCTGATACCAATCTCTTTTACCACACCCGTACGGTTGCCCAGCTCAATAGTATCGCCCACCTCAATCGGTTTTTCAAAAGCCAGTATAATCCCCGATACCAGGTTATTCACAATATTCTGCAGCCCAAACCCGATACCTACACCCAACGCCCCCACGACAATCGCCAGCTTATCTAACGGTATCCCCGAAGCAGCAAATGCCAGCAATACACCCGCTCCTAAAACCGCCAGCCTCAGTAACAACATATAAGAACCCCAGCCTTTGCGGGCCGGTACATTGTTCCCTGTATATCCCAATAGGAAAGTTAATAACTGGCTCAGGACCGAAGACACCCAGATGATCAACAGGAAAACAATCACCCCTCCAAAAGTAAAAGCAAAACTGCCGATCTTTCTCTCCGCTACCAGCATATCCGCAACTATTTCATACAGGGCGTCGTACACATACAGGTTCCTTGCTATCAGCACCAGGTAACCCAGGGTCGCTATCACATACAGGATCGATTTCAACCTTGCCTTGATATGCTGATAATCGAGGAAAGATACAAACGTACTGGAATGCTTATTCGCCTCCACGTGCAGGTAAATGGCCTCCATCAGGATCTCTACAGTGAGCACGATCGCCAGTGACATAGTGATACTCACCACACCTGCCGCGCCAAAGATCTTCGCTGCTGTAACACGCGCAATGGTCACCAGGAACAATGACAACCCACTCATCATTATAAAAACCCACACCGCATGTTTCGCATATTTCGGCAATGGCAGCTTGGTCTGTTTAATACTATGCAACAGGTAATAGCCCAGGATCACACCTAATATCGCACCTGTAAAGATGCCCCATTGCTCGGTAAACGTGGCCTGGATCAACAGGTTGTTCACACAGTATAACCCTAACAGGCCTACGAGCAGGACCCATCTTCTGAATAAGTGCCCGGGCAGATATTTCTTTATGATTACAGAGGTGCAAATCACGGCTATACCCCATGTGATTTCCGTAAATAATATCGGGTACTGAATATTCAGCATAGCAGACAGTGTGGCTATCAACAACAAGGTACCCGCAATGGGATGTACAATTACATACCTGATTTGCTGCAGGATGGTCTCCGATTCCTGACCAGGATGATCTCTCCTGATTCGCCTTATATTTGAAATCACCCACCATGCAAACCCTACTGCTGCCAGTAGCCAGAAGATGATCATCGGTCTCCTGATCATAAAGAAGATCTGCAGCACATGCATGTTTTTTGCGACCGATCGCTGTAATACATGTGGAAAAGTCGGGCCCTTCTTGCCCGGTAGCGGCGGTTCCCATAGATAACTGAAGTCTTTTGCGAACATCCGCACACTATATTTCGATAACTGAAAGTCCATATCCTCCAGCAGGTTCGTGGATTCCAGGTATCGTTTTGCTACTTTATTCTGTAATAATCCAAGGAATAAAAGGTTGCGTTTATTCGCACTGTCCACCTGTCTCCATTTGGTAATCAGTGTAGCCATTTGCCCCACATAAATATCCCGCAGTTCATCTTCTGCAGGTATATCCCGCATGGTGGTATCTTTGCGTAATTGCTGCAGGGTATCCGTGATGTTGACTAGCTTATCATAGTATTTGAATAACTGGTCCTGCCAGGCATCCAGCCGCCATTCCAGTTGTACGAGCAGGACCCGGTTCGTGTATAGGTCCATCACATTCGGGGTACTCCCAAGTGCTGTAATGTCCCGTTTCACTACATTCAGCGAAGAGTCAATCAGGGGAAGCCGTTCACTGATTTCAGTGGTGTCCATTCCCCGTTTTAGTATGCTCATCACCTCATTGAGCATGAGGGTATAGCTCTCCAGCCGGGTTATCAGCACAGCTACAGAGGTGTCGGAAAGGTGTAATTTGGATTTCCCCGAGGCGCTGTCTTTCACCTGTTGTGAAATGATTTTGCTGAGGGTTGCGCTATCCAGGGGTTTAGTAGCAGGGGTCTGTGCGTGTAGCAAAACCACATGACACAATAATAACAGGGGTAAGATTAACCTGACCTTCATGTATTAGCAGATTAAAAAAGAATATGGCTCTGAGTGAGTTATAATCACCCAAAGCCATATCAATAAAAATACCGGATTTTTATTTTTCCCACTTCACTTTTTCAGACATTGGCTTTAAGCGTCTGCCTTCAGGCATGGGGTCGTCAGAATAACCCAGGTAAAAGATGCCAAGTACCTTATCATCCTCGCCCAGTGAAAGGTAATCTTTCATGGCAGGAGAGAAGGTCATACCACCGGACCCCCAGTAACCAGCCAGTCCCAGGGCAGTAGCGCCCAGCCAGAGGTTCTGTGTGGCACAGGCCACTGCAGCAATCTCTTCAATTTCAGGAATACCTGGTTTGTTGCCGCGCTTCATACAGAGCACGATCACATGAGAAGCCAGGTCGCCCTGTGTTTTCAGTTTTTCGTAGTTGCCCGGGATAAATTTATCAGGGGCAGTATTGGCTTTGTACATCTCAGCGTGTGCTGCACAAAAGCGTTTTACGGCGTCGCCGCTAAATACCGGAAAGTACCATGGCTCAGTATAGCCATGAGTAGGGGCCCAGTCAGCCAGTTCGAGGAGGGCCTGAATTTGTTCGTCCGGAATGCGTTTGCCATTCATGGCAAAGGGCTTTATATTCCGGCGGGTGGTGATAATGCTCTTCAATTGGTCAAAGTCCATGCGCGATATTTATTTAACGGGTGAAAGAGTCTGTTTCCACGCTTCGGGCAGACGGGCTACTTTCCTGGTTTGGTAATCAAAGTAAATCATACCGGATTTGGCCTCTGCGATCAGGACGGTTTTGTCGCCCCGGATGGTGGTAATACGGTAATAAAGATCAAAGCCAAAAGGAGTGAACTCATCGGCGCCTACGGCGATGTCAAAGATATCGCCGTGAAAGCCTTCGCCTTTGTATACGAGGGCGGCATCGGCCATAATAAGGCCAGCCTGACCATCTTTGTCCAGTTCACTATACCCAAAATGGGCGAGGAAGCGAAGACGGGCTTCGTGAATGATAGAGAGAATGGCATCGTTACCTACGTGACCGCCATAGTTGATATCCCCAATCCTTACAGGGAGTTGGGTGTGAAAATCCATTTGTTCGGGAAGCTCAATTTTTACTCTGGCCATTTATGTATATTATCAGTGAGCCTTGAGAAAGGCAATCAGTTTCTGGAATGCTTTAGCCCTGTGGCTGTATTGGTTTTTGCCAGCCAGGTCCATTTCGGCAAAGGTGATATCGGCCCCATCGGGTACAAAGATGGGATCGTAGCCGAAGCCTTTTCCGCCTTTGCGTTCGGTAAGGATGGTGCCGGGGCAGATACCTTCGAACTGGTATTCTTTGTTATCGAGAATGAGGGAGATTACGGTTCTGAAATTGGCTTTGCGATCGGTTTTGCCGGCCATTTCGTGCAGTACTTTAACAATATTGTCGTCGGCAGATTTCTGCTCGCCTGCATAGCGGGCGGAAAGTACACCCGGAGCACCGTTCAGTGCCAGTATTTCCAGCCCTGTATCTTCAGAGAAGCAGTTCTGGTGGGTCATGTTGTGAATAGTTACAGATTTTTCCCGGGCGTTCTCTTCCAGGGTATCGTGTGGTTCCGGGATATCGATGTCGATGCCGGCTTCCTGGAGGGTGACGATCTCGAATCCGTTGCCCAGCAAGGAACGGATCTCCTTTATTTTATTGTCGTTGTTGGTAGCGAATACTAGTTTCATGGGCGCAAGTTACATGTTTCAACGGGTTTTGGCTGGCCTAAGGCAGGTGCTACAGAATTGATTAGATGCCTAATAATTGTTTCAGCCCGCCCCACAATTTCCCTTTCATCATCTTATCCTGTGAAATAGGATACAAATCATCAGAGCTGAGTAGCTGACACCCATTGGCGGTAATCACCTGGTAAAAAGGAAAATCTTCCAGTCCCATGGTGGCAGGAGGAATACCAAAAAGCACAGCCTGTTTCATTTTAACGGCCGATTGCCAGGATGTAAAGGCCATGGCAGGATAATGGGCTATATTTACCAGCGCTATATCCTGCATACCCAGTTTACAGGCATTTAAGATATTGGTGAGGAGGTTGAATAATTCTTCATTTAAGTATGCTTCTCCCTCATTTTGTATGAACAGCGCAATGTTTTTTTGATTTTCACCTAAAAATTTCACGTCCGGAATGGCAGCAGGCGCAGTGGCAACGGGCGCTTTTTCCCCGGGTATGATAGGCTGGGTGTAGATTCTGGCCAGGAAGTACGGGTCCAGTTGTACTTGATCAAAAGACATGCGTATATAGTTTAAGTTGAATGTAATGCCCCCCTTTTGGGGAAAAATTTGCTTTATTTGCATCTGACAACGAGCGCAAATTTAAGAGTATTCATTTTCAGATGCGCGATTTCTGCCAGCAGGGTTCGCCTTCCTTTCATACATCCAAAACAAATTAACAGCACTTTATTATGATGGGAGTAGATAAACAAATAAGCAACAAGGTCGGGGAAGAAGCCTTAAAAAAAATAAAGGTAACCCGTACAAAAAGCTCAAGGATTGGGGAAATAGACTTCAATAACCTTATCTTCGGGAAGCAATATGCCGACCATATGTTGGTGGCAGAATTTGATGGAAAAGAGTGGAAAAATGCAGAGATCCTGCCTTTCGGCCCCTTGTCTGTGAGTCCTTCCAATGCCGCATGGCATTATGGGCAGGCTATTTTTGAAGGCATCAAAGCCTACAAAGACCAGGAGGGCAACCCGATGATTTTCCGTCCATACGATAATTATGCGCGCTTTAACAGTTCGGCAGAGCGCATGGGAATGCCTGAAGTGCCGGAGTGGCTTTTCATTGGTGGAATGGAGCTTTTGATTGATCTGGACAGAAATTGGGTACCTACCAATGATGGTTGTTCCCTGTATTTGCGTCCTTTTATGATTGCCGCCGATGAATTTATTGGCGTAAGACCTTCAGATACGTATAAATTTGTTATTATTAACTCACCGTCTGGTCCGTATTTTAACAAACCGATTAAGTTGCTGGTACAGGACAAGTATATTCGTGCATTTCCGGGTGGTGTAGGGGCTGCCAAAGCAGCAGGTAATTATGGCGGGGTGATGTATCCGACTATGCAGGCCCGCAAGCAGGGGTACGATCAGATACTGTGGGTAGATGGGTTGGAATTCAAATACTTACAGGAATGCGGTACGATGAATGTGTTTGCTATAATTGGTAACACTGCCATAACGCCGGATTTGAATCAGGGCACGATTCTGGCTGGTGTAACCCGCGCTGCTGTGATGTCTGTACTGCAGGATATGGGGCTGACAGTAGAGGAGCGGCCAGTATCAATCGAGGAGCTGGTAAAAGCAAATGAAGCGGGAACTCTCCGCGAAGTATTTGGCACAGGTACAGCTGCCAGCGTAGCATATGTACAGGAGCTGGATTACAAAGAGCACCAGATCCGGCTGGATCCTACCAGGTATGAGGTAGGGGATGAGTTGCTGAAAAGGCTGGATGCCATCCGTACGGGTAAAGCGGAAGATACCCGTCACTGGAACTACAAAGTAGGAACTTACTCAAAATAGTCTTAGTTGTGTTGAATTGGAAGGCCATCTGCGCGAGTAGGTGGTCTTTCTCTTTTATATAGAGCCGTCTTTTACAAAAGACGGCTTTTTTATTATATGTCGGCTGTAACGCTCATCCGGTAGGGAAACTTCGGTATTTCCTGTGCATAAACAGGGAGGTAACCCGTAGATATCCCGTATATAAGCCGTATGTAAGCCGTAGATATCCCGTATCTATAGAGATACGGGATATCTATGGCTTATAGGCGGCAAACAGACGGGTTACCCTTTATTTTAAGCACAGAACGCGATGGAAACACCCACCTATTTTGTACCTTTGCGCCTTATGACCATGGTATCTTTTATCACGTCGTTGGATCAGGCCGCTCCTCCCGGGGAGATTTCACCTTATTTGAAGGCATTGTGGTGGGATGGTAAGGGTAACTGGCAGCGGGCGCACGACATCATTGAGCATATAGATGATGATATGGCAGCCTGGGTGCATGCCTACCTCCACCGGAAAGAAGGCGACCGGGGAAACGCCCGGTATTGGTACAGCAGAGCGGGCAGAAATATGCCAGAATCTACACTGGACATGGAATGGAAGGATATAGTCGCGGAATTAATCAGGAAGTGAACTGATTTCCTTCAAAAAAATGTTCAAAACATTTTGTTATTAACAAGGTTCGTGTTACCTTTGCCCTCCCAAATTCCCATTCTGGGTGATTTGGATGTCATTGTAAACCGACAGAAAAAAAACTTAGGTAGAATGCCTACTATACAACAATTAGTAAGAAAAGGAAGAGAAATTATCCGGGCTAAGTCCAAGTCCAGGGCTTTAGATAGCTGTCCACAGCGTCGTGGTGTTTGTACCCGTGTGTACACAACCACCCCTAAAAAGCCAAACTCTGCACTGCGTAAGGTGGCAAAGGTGCGTTTGACCAACAAAGTAGAGGTGATCGCTTATATCCCTGGTGAAGGACACAACCTGCAGGAACACTCTATCGTACTGATCCGTGGTGGTAGGGTAAAAGATTTACCAGGTGTTCGTTACCACATCGTTCGTGGTTCCCTCGATACTGCTGGTGTGAAAGACAGAAAGCAGAGCCGTTCCAAGTATGGTACCAAAAAGGAAAAGGCTAAGAAATAATTTATAATAACTATTTGAAATTTTCCAAATAAATGAGAAAGCAAGCCGCGAAAAAGATGCCTTTGGCTCCGGATCCTCGCTTTAACGACAAACAGGTTACCCGGTTTGTTAACAACGTGATGGAGCAGGGCAAAAAGAGCATTGCCTTTAGGATATTTTACGATGCGATCGACAGAGTGAGCACTATCACCAATGATAATGGTTACGAAGTGTGGAAGAAAGCGATCACAAACGTAACTCCTGCTGTAGAAGTTAGAAGCCGTCGTATCGGTGGTGCTACCTTCCAGATCCCTTCTGAGGTTCGTCCTGACAGAAAGATCTCCCTGTCTATGAAATGGTTGATCCGTTACGCAGGTGAAAGGAATGGTAAGAGCATGGCTGAAAAGCTGGCTGCTGAAATCGTAGCTGCAAGCAAAGGTGAAGGTGCTGCTTTCAAAAAGAAAGAAGATACTCACCGTATGGCTGAAGCTAACAAGGCATTCTCCCACTTCAGGATCTAAATCTACTGCCGTTTTACGGTAGAATGGTTTATAAAGATATAAGGGAAACATCCTCTGGGCAATACTGGGGGATGTTTTTCCTTTTCTCATATATACCCAATTTTTTAAACCTTGTAACCAAAGGATCGTAAAGGTATTCTGCTGCTGGAAATAACAATTTGGCAAAGTTGCCTGTTTTATTTATTAGCAAAAATGAATTACCTTTGCCCCCCAAATTGCATTATTATACAGTCATTTTAATATTATGGCAGACTTAAGATTTCAGAGAAACTTTGGTATTGCGGCGCACATCGATGCGGGTAAAACCACTACCACAGAGCGTATCCTGTACTATACAGGTAAATCCCACAAGATAGGGGAAGTGCACGAAGGTGCAGCCACCATGGACTGGATGGCGCAGGAGCAGGAAAGAGGTATTACCATCACATCTGCTGCTACCACCTGTTTCTGGAAATTCCCAACTACTCAGGGAAAGCTTCAGCCAGATACAAAAGAATACAAATTTAACATCATCGATACTCCAGGTCACGTGGACTTCACCGTTGAGGTAGAGCGTTCCCTGCGTGTACTGGATGGTCTGGTAGCCCTGTTCTGCGCTGTATCCGGCGTTGAACCTCAGTCTGAAACCGTTTGGCGCCAGGCTAACCGCTACCGCGTACCACGTGTAGGTTTCGTAAACAAAATGGACCGTGCCGGTGCTGACTTCCTGAACGTGGTAAAACAGGTGAAGGAAATGCTGGGTGCTAATCCGGTTCCCCTGATGCTGCCTATCGGCGCTGAAGATACTTTCAAAGGCGTGGTTGACCTGATCACCATGAAAGGTATCATCTGGGATGAAGAAGGTAAAGGTGCTACCTACCAGGAAATCGAAATTCCTGCTGATATGAAGGATGAGGCTGAAGAATGGAGAGCTAAACTCGTAGAAGCTGTTGCTGAATACGATGACAAACTCATGGAGAAATTCTTCGAAGATCCTAACACTATCTCTGAAGCTGAAATTCACGAAGCTATCCGTAAAGCAACGATCGATATCGCTATCATCCCAATGCTGTGCGGTTCTTCATTCAAAAATAAAGGTGTACAGAAAATGCTGGATGCCGTATGTCGTTACCTGCCTTCACCAGTAGATATCGAAGCGGTTAAAGGTACTGACCCTGACAATGGTAACGAGATCGAGCGTAAGCCAGATCCAAAAGAACCATTCTCTGCACTGGCGTTCAAGATCATGACCGATCCTTTCGTAGGTCGTCTGGCATTCTTCCGGGCTTATTCCGGTCACCTGGATGCTGGTTCTTATGTACTGAACACCCGTACCGGCAAAAACGAGCGTATCAGCCGTATCATGCAGATGCACGCCAACAAGCAGAACCCAATCGACTTCATCGAAGCTGGTGATATCGGTGCTGCTGTAGGTTTTAAAGATATCAAGACAGGTGATACCCTGTGCGATGAGAAACATCCTATCGTACTGGAATCTATGACCTTCCCTGAACCAGTTATCCACATCGCTATCGAGCCTAAAACTCAGGCGGATATGGACAAAATGGGTCTGGCTATCGCTAAACTGGTAGAAGAAGATCCTACCCTGAAAGCTAAAACTGACGAAGAAACCGGCCAGACCGTATTGAGCGGTATGGGTGAGCTTCACCTGGAAATCATCGTTGACCGTATGCGTCGCGAGTTCAAGGTAGAAGTTAACCAGGGTGCACCTCAGGTTGCTTTCAAGGAAGCATTTACCCTGAAGGTTGAACACCGTGAGGTTTATAAGAAACAAACTGGTGGTCGCGGTAAATTCGCTGACATCCAGGTTGAAATCGGCCCTGCTGATCCTGAATGGCTGAAAGAAAACGATGGTAAGAACTTCCAGTTCATCAACGATATCTTCGGTGGTTCCATCCCTAAAGAATTCGTTCCTCCGGTACAGAAAGGCTTCGAGGCTGCTATGAACCAGGGTGTACTGGCTGGCTACCCGCTGGATAACCTGAGAGTTCGCCTGTTTGATGGTTCATTCCACCAGGTTGACTCCGATGCAGTATCCTTCGAGTTGGCTGCAAGACAAGCTTTCCGTGAAGCTGGTCGTAAAGCAAAACCAGTGCTGCTGGAACCAATCATGAAAGTAGAAGTTCAGACCCCAGACCAATACATGGGTGACGTAACAGGTGACCTGAACCGTCGTCGTGGTATGCTGGAAGGTATGGAAATGAGAAACGGTGTACAGGTAATCAAAGCTAAAGTGCCGCTGAAAGAAATGTTCGGCTACGTAACTCAGCTGCGCTCCCTGTCTTCCGGTCGTGCTACTTCCATCATGGAGTTCTCTCACTACTCACCTGCTCCAAATGCCGTTGCTGAAGAAGAAATGGCAAAAGCAAAAGGTAAAGTGAATGCTTAATCATAGTGATTAGTATCTGATTGAAATAGGGTCCCGTTCTGGTTGTTCCGGAACGGGACTTTTGTTTTGGGTAAACTGTAACATCTCTATTACCACCCCGTTTTATTTTATACCCATCCGGCATAGGGGAAAGATCTCTATATACCGTTATACATACACCAGGGTAACCTAGCTCCAAAATTGTCTCTATACAAAAGCTGACTTTAACTGAATGAACACCACGCCCCGCATATTAATCAGTATAGATCTGGAAGAGTTGAATCTCCCGGCAAAAAATGGCGCGGAGATGAGCCTGGAAGAAAGGCAACAGATCTCCCTGGATGGTTTGGAAAAAACAATTGCCTTGCTGAACAGGCACCAGGTAAGGGCCACGTTTTTTATCACCGCCTCCTGGGCGCAGGCTTACCCGGAAGTCGTGCGTCAGTTAGCCCGTAAGCACGAAGTGGCCTCACATGGTTATACCCACGATCATTTTTCTATCGAAGACCTCCGGCAGTCCAAAGACGTCCTGGAGCAGATTATAGGAAGCCGTTTATACGGTTGTCGCATGCCGGCTGGCAGAAAGCCTGATTACAGCGCGCTGAAAGCTGCTGGTTACTTATACCATTCGGGAGATCAGCAGGTTCGCCCTATGAGTATAGAGGCGGATTGTTATGGGATTTATGCAGCGTCTATCCGTCCTTTATGGATTACAAAGCTCTTTTTGGGTCGGCAACCCGTTATTTCCTTACATTTCCGCAGTTGGGAACTGAGTGCCCACCCCATTTCGCGTGCTGCGAACCCCAGGTTGGCCGAGCGTTTGGACAGTGTGCTGGGATACCTGCAGCGTAAAGGTCTTTTTATGCCTCATATTGAGTGGCTGCAGGAGCAACTCACCGATGAATAATAACCATCGATTGCGGCCTTCTCTCATTTACTCTCATTTTCTTTATACTTATTTGATTCATTTACAGTATATTCGCAACTATATTGTTGATGTCTGGCATTGAATTTGGAATACCCCATTTGTCCCATCCCCAGCTTATTTATCCACCTATTTTATTGGCTCAAGTTCCATTAGCAAAGCGAGACGCATTTACAGATTGCATGTATTTCTTAGTTCGATAGGGCATCCTCCTGATGTTCCGATGGCAAGTATTAATCAATAAAACCAAAAAACTGAAAATGAAAAAACTCCAAGCATTAACCCTGGCCCTGATGGCTGTATTGTTTTTTAGCACCACGGCGTTTGCGCAAACCCAGAAAGGCAACATTTTGATTGGATCTGACATTACAGACCTTGGACTGAATTTTCAGAAGTCCAGTACCCAGTTTACTTTTAATCTGAATCCCAAAGCGGCCTGGTTTATCAATGATGGGCTGGCATTGGGTGGTTATGTAAATTTCGGACTGGTTACCAGTAATGGGGCCGGTTCCGATGTAAGTTACGGCATTGGTGCGTTGGCACGTTATTATCCGACAGACAAGAATGTGCGCAAGCTGGAGTTCTCTAAGCGGGCACGTTTTTTTGTAGAGGGTAATGCGGGTTTTGGTGGTACCAACCCTGCGAGTGGGGCGTCTACGAATGGGGTAGAGCTGGGTGTAGGGCCTGGTATTTCTTACTTCATTACACCGAATGTGGCGCTGGAAACGTTGTTTAAGTACAACATTATCATTGGTGGTGGTAACTCTACGACGGCGCAGCAATTGAAGCTGGGGGTAGGTTTCCAGATTTTTCTCCCGGGGGCGAAGGCGAAGGAGATTATGAGAGAGGAAGGGCGTAATATGAAATAGGCAGAATTAATGATAATAGGGGGGGCTGCTTTCGGATCATTTTGGTCTGCGGGGGGCCCTTTTCATTTTGAACGCTTTGAATGAACTTGTTGATAATGAACGGAATGAATGGAGGTTATAAGAGGAGTGACTATTACCTTTATGTAAGAAAGACGCCATGGGGGCGTTGCTGGGGTTGCCGAAAACCAGTATCAAATAGAGTAGGCGTTACTCCAAAAAAATTACAATATGACCGCAACTATTCTAGCAGCAGTGTTTAAGTTCTTGAGTACGTTGTTCGGTAGCCTGTAAATTCCCGAAACGTATACGAGATTTTGAAGGTCCTGGTAAATTCCAGGACCTTTTTTATGTGAGGAGAATATGTGGGGTTTGTCATTTTGGAAAATACTGAACATGATTTACTGAACGGGGATGCATTGAACTGGTTGAAAATGAATGAAATGAACGATGGTTGTGTTCTTCCTACTTCCTAATTTAGGGCAATGGGATTGCCGAAAACCATTGAAAGAGTAGGCGTAACCACTGAAAACCATAACTATGGATCTGCTGAACCAATTATTGACAATGATCTTGTCGCTGTTGCAATCTCTGCTGGGTGGTCTGTAATTTATTACGCCCCTTATTCCACGGAAAATGTACAACGCAACAAAAGTCATTTTCCAACTTATTGCCTTCCTGGTGAAAACCGGGGAGGCTTTTTTTATATTGGATGGTTTTGTTTGGGGTGAGGTGATGGGGTACTTTAAAAAAAAATGAACGGACCATTTTCTCTCACTGAACAAAATGAACAAGCGGCTGAAAATGAATGAAATGAACTATTACAAATTGATTCCCTGCGGCTAATTTTAATCCAATGTTCCTTGTATGAGGGACATTTGGGATTGCCGAAAACCAAGTAACAGAGTAGGCATAACCTCATGAAAAGCCTTCAAAAACATCTATGGATTTATTGAACCAGGTATTTGGCTTTAGTTCTTGGTCTGATTCAGTGTTTGTTGGGTAAGTTCCCTTTCTGAAGCTGACAGGTCTAGAAATATTGCTTATTGCATTCCCAGACAGGACTTGCTGCCGGTTTCCCGGCGGCTTGTTTTTTTTAGGGGGGGAAATGGATTTGGTTCTTTTTTTGTGTTAGCGGGGCCAGCCGTGGCTTTGCCGGGGGGAAATGCTACCTGGGGAGACGCAGGCATTTTTCCGCAATAAATTATTATATTACAACTGTTTACCCGCTTTTATTGTAGTTTTGCACAAATTAACATTTGCCTCAAACCCGCCCTCGTTCTACATTTCGGTAAAAATTCCCATTATTTTTCCACGATTTTGTTGGGGAATCCAAAAATACTGATTACCTTTGCCCTCCCAAATTGTAAAGGGTAAAAAGTAGAAGTTCATTGCATATGTCTCAGAGAATTAGAATCAAGCTGAAGTCCTACGATCATAATCTGGTAGATAAATCTGCTGAGAAGATCGTTAAAACAGTGCGTAACACTGGTGCCGTGGTAACAGGTCCAATTCCTTTACCAACTGAAAAGAAAATTTTTACGGTGCTGCGTTCACCGCACGTTAACAAGAAAGCTCGTGAGCAGTTCCAGTTGTGCACACACAAGCGCTTACTGGATATCTACACTTCTTCTTCCAGGACTGTAGACGCGTTGAGTAAATTAGATCTGCCTTCCGGTGTGGAAGTAGAAATCAAAGCGTAGGACATCGGCAGGTGGGCGAAAGGCCTGCCTGGTTTGATTTAATCTTATGACTGCTGTTTTGCTGGCAGTGAGGTGTTAAACCTCACAGGGGAAAGTACTCTCCGTTTGTCAGATTGTAAACGCCATAATTAAAATATAGGTCACGCCTTCTGGGTGGCCGCCCAATAAAGCATTTAAACCGCCTATCCTGGGGATAGCTAGATCCACCCCCAGGCGCTGGGTATAATATATAATAACATGAAAGGTATTATTGGCAAAAAGATCGGCATGACCAGCATCTTCGAACCGAATGGTAAGCAGACAGCTGTGACCATCATCGAAGCCGGTCCGTGCGTTGTAACGCAGGTTAAATCTCAGGAAACTGATGGTTACAACGCGATTCAGGTAGCATTTGGCGAGAAAAAAGAGAAAAACGCTACCAAAGCACAAATCAATCACTTCGCGAAAGCAAGCACCTCCCCCAAACGATTTGTAAAAGAGTTCCGCAACCCGGATGTACAAAAAGCTCTTGGTGAAACCATTACCACCGAAATATTTGCAGAAGGAGAAATAATTGATGTAGTCGGTACCTCCAAAGGTAAAGGCTTCCAGGGTGTTGTTAAACGCCATGGATTCAGCGGTGTGGGCGAAGCTACACACGGTCAGCACGACAGAAGCAGGGCTCCTGGTTCCGTGGGTGGATCCTCTTATCCTTCCCGCGTATTCAAGGGTATGCGTATGGCTGGTCAGACTGGTAACGAACAGGTGAAAGTGAAAGGCCTGAAAATCGTTAAAATTTTCGCTGAGAAGAATTATATCCTGGTAAGTGGTTCCGTTCCCGGCCACATTGGTTCAATCGTTTTAATCCAGAAGTAATATGCAACTTGATATTTTAAATATAGAAGGTAAGAAAACCGGAAGAACTATTGAGCTTCCTGAAGAGATTTTCGGAGTGGAGCCTAACAACCACGTGATCTACCTGGCTGTTAAACAATACCTCGCTGCTCAGCGTCAGGGTACCCACAAGGTAAAAACCCGTGCTGAAGTAAAAGGTGCTTCCCGTAAACTTCACAAACAAAAGGGTACAGGTGGTTCCCGTAAAGGTAACATCCGTAACCCACTGTATAAAGGTGGTGGTACCATCTTCGGTCCTAAACCGCACAAATATGACATTAAGCTGAACAGAAAAGTAAAAGATCTCGCTAAGATTTCTGCACTGTCTGTAAAAGCGAAAGAAAACAGCATCATCGTTCTGGAAGATCTGAACCTGGCTACACCTAAAACTTCACAGTTTGCAGGTATCCTGGAGAAACTGAACGTAAATGTAAATGGCCGTAAGACCCTGGTAGTACTGCCTGAATACAATGATAATGTATACCTGTCTCTGCGCAACATCCCTACAGTAGATAGCGTAATGCTGAGCGATATCAATACTTACGATATCATGAACAGCAATACCCTGATCATCACTGAGAGTGCTGCTAAAATCTTCACTGAAGAGCCGGTAGAAGCTTAATTGTCAAATTTAAATCACACAGCTGGCAGGTAAGCCTGCCACTCAAAGCGATAAAAGATGAAACTTTCAGACGTTTTAATCAGACCGGTAGTAAGTGAAAAAGTGAACAAAGCCACTGATAAATTCAACCGTTACTACTTCATCGTAGACAAGAAATCCAATAAACTGGAAATCAAGAAGGCAGTTGAAGAGTTCTATGGCGTTGCAGTAGCAGAAGTGAATACTGCCGTTATGCCTGGTAAAAGCAAATTCCGCTTTACCAAAGCTGGTTTCATTGCTGGTAAGAAACCTTCTTACAAGAAAGCAATTGTAACCCTGGCTGCTGGGGAATCTATAGATCTGTATGCTAACATATAGTGCTCATTGCTGTGGAAACGCAGCATGATGGATGTATATACAGATCACATTTATAAAATAAAGCAACTAGTTAAACAATTACTAGATCATGGCACTGAAGAAATTTAAACCGATGACAGCCGGTACCCGTTGGAAAATTGGCAACGCGTTCGCTGAGCTGACCACGGATACTCCTGAAAAGAGCCTGCTGGAGGCTAAGTCCAAAACCGGCGGTAGAAACGTACAGGGTAGAAGATCTATGCGCTACATCGGTGGTGGACACAAGCAACATTACCGTATCATAGACTTCAAACGTGACAAACATAATATTCCTGCTACTGTAAAGAGCGTGGAATACGATCCAAACCGTAGCGCATTCATCGCATTACTGAGCTATGCAGATGGTGAAAAACGTTACATCCTGGCTCCTCAGGGTTTACAGGTGGGTGCTACTGTAGTGAGCGGTCCTGATGCTGCTCCTGAAGTAGGTAACTCTCTGCCGCTGAAGAATATGCCACTGGGTACTGTTGTACACAATATCGAACTGCAGCCTGGTAAAGGTGGTGCAATTGCGAGAAGTGCAGGTACTTATGCACAGTTGAGCAACAAGGAAGAAAAATATGCCGTAATGAAAATGCCTTCCGGCGAGCTGCGTAAAGTGTTGATCACTTGTGCTGCTACCGTAGGTACAGTTTCTAACTCTGACCATGCACTGCAATCAATTGGTAAAGCAGGTGCTAACCGTTGGAGAGGTATCAAGCCACGTAACCGTGGTGTGGCCATGAACCCTGTAGATCACCCAATGGGTGGTGGTGAAGGTAGATCTTCCGGAGGTCACCCAAGATCCAGAACAGGTAAATATGCGAAAGGTCTGAAGACCCGTAAGCATAAGAGCTCTGATAAACTGATCATCAGCAGGAAAAACGGCAAAAAATTATAATTCATAAAGCTTTTACCAGTTCCGCTTCGGGCGGATAGCCAGAAGCGGAACGGTTAAAGTAGAATAAAAATAAAAAGACATGGGTCGTTCCATTAAAAAAGGTCCTTACGTTGACCAGAAATTAGGAAAGAAAGTAGATAAAATGAATGAAGGCACCAAGCGTACAGTAATCAAGACCTGGAGCCGTCGTTCTACCATCACACCTGATTTTGTGGGCCATACATTTGCGGTACACAATGGTAACAAGTTCATCCCGGTATACGTTACTGAGTTTATGGTAGGTCATAAACTGGGCGAATTTGCACCAACCCGCAACTTTAAAGGACACGCTAACAAGAAAATGTAGTCATTCGTTTGAAGTTTTAAGCTCGAGGTTTGCTGCGTGAAATACCTCGAACCCCGGACTTCGGACCTCAAACATCAAATTTATAATTACAATGGAAGCAGTAGCTAAGCTTAGAAATAATCCAACATCTACCCGCAAAATGCGTTTGCTGGCAGACCTGATCCGTGGTATGGATGTTGAAAAAGCGCTGAATGTTTTAAAGTTCCATCCTAAGCACCCAAGTGTACCGCTGGAAAAACTGCTGTTATCAGCTGTTGCGAACTGGAAAGTGAAGAATGAAGGTGTACGCGTTGAAGATGCGAATCTGATCGTTAAAACCGTCTTCGTTGATGGTGGTCGTATTCTGAAAAGAATGCGTCCGGCTCCGCAGGGTAGAGGTTACCGTGTTCGCAAAAGAAGCAACCACGTAACTATTGCAGTAGACAGCAAAGTAGCGGAAGCGAAATAATTGAAACTTAAACTATTTATCTAATAGACAAATAAACCAGAACATGGGTCAGAAAACAAATCCTATTGGTAACAGGTTAGGTATCATCAGAGGTTGGGACTCTAATTGGTATGGTGGCAAGAAAGATTTTGCTACCAAACTGATCGAAGATAACAAGATCAGAACTTACCTGAATGCCCGTATCAACAAAGGTGGCATTTCCAGGGTAGTGATCGAGAGAACTTTAGGTAAACTGATTATCACCATACATACATCTAAACCTGGTATCATCATTGGTAAAGGTGGTGGAGAGGTAGACCGCATCAAAGAAGAATTAAAGAAACTGACTTCTAAAGAAGATGTACAGATCAACATCCTGGAGATCCGTCGTCCTGAAATAGATGCCAATATCGTAGCTGAAACTATTGCAAAACAGATTGAAAGCCGTATCAACTACAAACGTGCTATCAAGATGGCGATTGCTACAGCCATGAGAATGGGTGCAGAAGGTATCAAGGTTAAAGTAGGTGGTCGTCTGGGTGGTGCTGAAATTGCACGTTCAGAAGAGATGAAGCAGGGTCGTGTACCTTTGCACACCTTCCGTATGGATATCGACTATTCTTCTCTGTTTGCACAGACAGTATATGGTAAGATCGGTATCAAAGTATGGATCTGTAAAGGTGAAGTACTGGGTGAGCGCGATCTGAATCCAAATGCTATTTCCGGTAAGGATGGCGAAGGCCGCACAGGTGGTGAAGGTCATGGTCATCGCGGTGGCGAAAGAAGAGGTGGCGAGAGAAGAGGTGGTGATAACCGCGGCGGCGACAGAAGAGGCGGTGATAACCGTGGTGGTGGCCGTAGATAATCTTTTTAACAATTAACATTAACATTTAACATATACTAAGATGTTACAGCCCAAGAGAACGAAACACAGGAAGATGCATAAAGGCCGCATCAAGGGGAACGCAAAACGTGGTGCGGAAATCTCCTTTGGTAGTTTCGGCTTGAAAGCATTAGAACCTAAGTGGATCACAGACAGGCAGATCGAAGCTGCCCGTGTGGCTCTGACAAGAGCTATGAAGCGTGAGGGTAACGTGTGGATCCGTATATTCCCTGACAAATCCATCACTGCCAAGCCTTTGGAAGTCAGAATGGGTAAAGGTAAGGGTGCTCCTGACCATTGGGCTGCTGTGGTTAAGCCAGGTCGTATGTTGTTCGAAGCAGACGGCGTACCGCTGGAAGTAGCTAAAGCTGCAATGGAGCTGGCTGCACAGAAACTGCCTATTAAAGTGAAATTTGTAGTACGTCGCGATTACGCTGAAGCATAATAGCTAAGGCAACCGGGATAAACTATAAACGATAAACCAGAAATAATAAATACAATGGCAAACGAAAAGCTGGATCTGAAAGGTTTAAGCGAACAGGAGCTGAAAGAGAAAATCTCCGAAGAGCAATTACGCCTGAAGAAAATTACATTCAGTCACGCAATTACGCCAATTGAGAATCCAATGAGCATCCGCTCTCTCAGGCGTCAGATCGCACAGCTGAAAACTGAGCTGCGCAAAAGAGAACTGGGCTTCTAAGCCTTAAAAATAAATTCATTCATCGGTCCGAAAGGAACGGTCTGGATAATAAATACTTTCAACAATGAGCGAAAGAAAATTAAGAAAAACCAGAATTGGTGTCGTTTCCAGCAACAAGATGGAAAAAACAATCAGCGTTAGCGTTGAGCGTAAAGTAAAGCACCCAATCTATGGTAAATTCGTAAAAAAGACCACCAAGTTCATGGCTCATGATGAGCAGAACCAGTGCAGCATCGGCGATACCGTTAGAATAATGGAAACTCGTCCGTTGAGCAAGAATAAGTGCTGGAGATTGGTAGAGGTGATCGAAAAGGTAAAATAATCTATTATTGTTTCAAGCTGCATGCAGCGTTCCTGGATGCAGCCGCTGACTAAACAAATACAAATCTTATAAAAAGATGATACAACAAGAATCAAGGCTGAATGTAGCTGATAACAGTGGTGCCAAAGAAGTACTGTGTATTAGAGTGTTAGGCAACTCCGGCCAGGACTACGCAAAGGTAGGCGACAAGATCGTCGTTACTGTAAAAGACGCGATCGCAGGCGGTGGTGTAAAGAAAGGTATGGTGACCAAAGCTGTTATCGTAAGAACTAAAAACAAGCTGCGCCGTAAAGACGGATCTTATATCCGTTTTGACGATAATGCCGTTGTATTACTGAACAACTCTGACGAGCCACGCGGTACCCGTATCTTCGGCCCGGTTGCCCGTGAGCTGCGCGATAAGGGATACATGAAGATTATCTCTCTGGCTCCCGAAGTATTGTAAAGATATTGATGCGTTCGCTGAAAGCATGAAGCAAAAAGTAAAAAAAGCTTATTGCTTTGTGCTTTCAGCTTAATTGCATATCTTTGCAGCCCGTTTCTAAAACGAATATTAATCAAGCGAAACCGGTGTTTCGCTTGGCGTTTATAAATAAACAAATAATGAAAACGAGATTCAAGCCTAAGTTCAACATTAAGAAAGGCGACACCGTAGTAGTGATTGCCGGCGATGATAAGGACAGGACCAAGCCCCGCAAGGTGCTGGAAGTGATCCCTGACAAGGCGCGCGTACTGGTAGAAGGTGTGAACATCATCACCAAGCATACCAAACCAACTGCTCAGAACACCAAAGGTGGTATTGTTAAGCAGGAAGCTCCTATCGCCATTTCTAACGTAATGTTGTGGGATGCTAAGGCTGGTAAACCTACTAAGGTAAACAGGCAGCGTGAAAATGGTAAATTAGTTCGTATAGCTAAAAAATCAGGGGAGGTAATTAAATAATGGCAAACACTACATATACACCCAGACTGCAGACTAAGTACCGTTCTGAAGTAGTTAGCACGCTGCAAAAGAAATTCAACTACAAAAGCGTAATGCAGGTACCTCGCCTGGTGAAGATCTGTCTGAACCAGGGTATCAATGGTGCTGTAGGTGATAAGAAACTGGTAGATATTGCTGTGGATGAAATGACCCGTATTTCTGGTCAGAAAGCTATCGCTACTTTATCCAAGAAAGATATTTCCAACTTCAAACTCAGGAAGAACATGCCAATCGGTGCCCGTGTAACACTGCGTGGCAACAACATGTACGAATTCCTGGATCGTCTGATCGCTGTATCACTGCCTCGTGTACGTGACTTCAAAGGCGTAAATGAAAAAGCTTTCGATGGCCGTGGTAACTATACCCTGGGTATCAACGAGCAGATCATCTTCCCTGAGATCGACATCGATAAAGTAACAAAGATCTCCGGTATGGATATCACTTTCGTTACTACGGCTAATACCAACGAAGAAGCTTACGAGCTCCTGAAAGAACTGGGTATGCCGTTCAAGAACATCAAGAAAGATCAACAATAATATTTGATCTCAAATTCCAAATCCCATCAGGGTTTTGGAATTTGACATTTATAAACTGGAATTATAAACTTTAATTAATGGCAAAAGAATCTATCAAGGCCAGACAGAGGAAAAGAGAAGCCCTGGTTGCTAAGTTCGCTGAAAAACGTGCTGCCCTCAAAGCTGAAGGTAACTACGAAGCACTGGATCAGCTGCCTAGAAACGCTTCTCCTGTTCGCCTGAAAAACAGATGTCAGCTGTCCGGTCGTCCAAAAGGTTACATGCGTCATTTCGGCCTTTGCCGTAATATGTTCCGTGACCTGGCGCTGGCTGGTAAAATCCCTGGCGTAAGAAAAGCTAGCTGGTAATCTCAGCCCACGGGTTGGACAATTATCCCCCGACGAATAGTAATTGTCCTTTTTTCCCTTTTTCATATTCGTTAAAGATCTTGATTTTCCTATCTATTACTGATTGGATATCGCATTGTA
This sequence comes from Chitinophaga sp., assembly GCF_039596135.1. Classification (GTDB taxonomy): domain Bacteria; phylum Bacteroidota; class Bacteroidia; order Chitinophagales; family Chitinophagaceae; genus Chitinophaga. The sequence goes on along the minus strand of NZ_JBCNKH010000005.1, from coordinate 112,910 downwards.
AAAGTTGTTAAATTATTAGAAACAATGGTTACTGATCCAATAGCAGACTTCCTGACCAGAATCCGGAATGCGCAAATGGCCAACCACAGGATTGTGGAAATTCCTGCCTCTAAGCTGAAAAAACGTATCACTGAGATACTGTACGACAAAGGTTATATCCTGAAGTACAAATTTGAAGAAGACAACAAACAGGGTGTAATTAAAATCGCTCTGAAGTATGATCCTCAGACTAAAGTACCTGCAATCACTGATCTGCAGCGTATCAGCCGTCCAGGTCTTCGTCAATACTCCAAACCTGCTGATTTCAAACGTATCAAGAATGGTCTGGGTATCGCTATCGTGTCTACATCTAAAGGTGTAATGACTGATAAGGAAGCGAAAACACAGAACGTGGGTGGCGAAGTTGTTTGCTACGTTTATTAATATATTAAGGTCCGCACAGGACCTTCTGGTGTTTGCCAGTGGCTTGTGCAGATCTCACCAATAAATGATCCGTTTCAGAATTAAGCCTTTCTATACGGTGGCTGAACACTGGGGGATCGTAAACACATAACAGTAAAAAACTGCAATTATGTCTCGTATAGGTAAAGCTCCTATCAAATTAGCAGCAGGTGTTACAGTAACTGTATCCGCTTCTAATGAACTGACAGTAAAAGGCCCTAAAGGTGAACTGAAAAAGAACATCGACAGGGATATCAAAATAGAAGTAGCTGATGGTACACTGACAGTAGTTCGTCCTACTGACCAGATCCGTCACCGCGCTTTGCACGGTCTGTACCGCGCACTGATCAACAACATGGTGATTGGTGTAACTACAGGTTTCACCAAACAGCTGGAGCTGGTGGGTGTGGGTTACAAGGCTGCCAACGCTGGTCAGCTGCTGGACCTGTCTCTGGGTTACTCTCACAACATCGTGATTGAGATTCCTAAAGAACTGAAAGTAACTACCCTGACTGAAAAGGGTGCTAACCCTAAAATCACACTGGAAGGTATTGACAACCAGCTGTTGGGTCAGGTAGCTGCTAAAATCCGTAGCCTGCGTAAACCTGAGCCTTATAAAGGTAAAGGTGTTCGCTACAGCGATGAAGTGGTTCGTAAGAAGGCAGGTAAGTCTGCAGGTAAATAATTTTAATTGGCTAACCGGTATAATATACTGGTTAGCTAATTCAACAATATTCCGGCAGCATCGGAATATATAAATTAAACAAAGAAATGAGCACAAAAGCAGTTAATAGCAGACAGAAAATCCGTTACCGCATTCGTAAGAAAGTGATAGGTAGCGCTCAGAGACCAAGATTATCTGTATTTCGCAGCAATAGCGATATTTACGTGCAATTGATCGATGATGCAAACGGTACTACACTGGCTTCTGCATCTTCCCGCGATAAGGATATCAAAGCACAGAAGGGTACCAAATCCGAGAAATCTAAATTGGTAGGTGCAGCTGTGGCTACTAAAGCAACCGCACTGGGTATTACTGCTGTAGTATTCGACCGCGGTGGTTATCTGTACCATGGTCGTGTGAAGAGCGTAGCTGATGGTGCAAGAGAAGCTGGTCTCCAATTCTAATAATCGAAATTGATTAAATCGTAATTCGCAAATAATAAAATGGCAAAGAATACATTTAATAAAGTTAAGGCGGGTGACCTGGAGCTGAAAGAAAAAGTGGTAGCTATCAACCGTGTTACCAAAACCACCAAAGGCGGTCGTACTTTCAGTTTTTCTGCCCTGGTAGTAGTAGGTAACGAACACGGTGTAGTAGGTCATGGCCTGGGTAAAGCCAAAGAAGTACAGGAAGCAATCACTAAAGGTATCGATGATGCCAAGAAAAACCTGATCAAGGTTCCTGTAATGCATGGTACTATTCCTCACGATCAGCTGGCTAAAGAAGGTGCTGCTAAGGTGCTGATCAAACCAGCCGCTCATGGTACTGGTGTGATCGCTGGTGGTTCTATGCGTGCTGTGCTGGAAAGCGCGGGTATTACCGACGTTCTGGCTAAATCTCTGGGTTCTGCAAACCCTCACAACGTGGTAAAAGCTACATTCAAAGCTTTAGGCCTGCTGCGTGAGCCGGTACAGGTTGCAAAAACCAGAAGCGTATCTCTGAAGAAAGTATTTAATGGATAATAACACCCTATGGTGAAGGGACTGCTGCACGGCAGCAGCTCCTGTAATTGTAAGGTGCTAATTCAAAATAACAATGGCAAAGATTAAAGTCACTCAGGTAAAAAGTGGTATAGACCGTCCGGAACGTCAGAAACTGACGCTGAAGGCCCTGGGTCTGAACAAAATGCACAGCACCGTTGAGGTGGAAGCCACTCCCCAGATCCTTGGGATGGTGCGTAAAGTAAATCATCTGGTAAAGGTAGAACAAGTACAGGGTTAAGGCTTTGCCATGTCTCTGGAAAAAATCCTACATTTATAGTGGATTATTTGCGAATAACATTATACATTTAATGCGAGCGGTTAATTTCCGCGTAAGTAAAAAAAATTAACTCAATGAATCTGCACACGTTACAACCTGCACAAGGTTCCGTACATAAAGAAAAACGCCTCGGTCGTGGTGAAGCTTCCGGTAAAGGTGGAACAGCTACAAAAGGTAATAAAGGTGGTCAGTCCCGTGCTGGTTACGCTAGCAAAAGAGGTCACGAAGGTGGTCAGATGCCAATTCAGCGTCGTATGCCAAAACGTGGTTTCAAGAGCCTGAGCCCAACTACATATGTAGTGTTCAACATCGGTCAGCTTGACACCCTGGTAGAAAAATACGGTTTACAGGATTTCTCTCTGGAAAACCTGTACATGAACGGCCTGATCAGCCGCACTGCAAAAGTAAAAGTACTGGGTCAGGGCGAACTGAAGGCTAAAGTTACTGTAAGAGTGAACGCTATCAGTGAAAAGGCCAAACAGCTGATCGAAGCAGCTGGTGGTTCAGTTGAACTGGTGTAAGTTTCACGACTGGAGAGACGCCTACGGAGTAGTGCGTCTTTTCATCTTTTATTCAGCCAGCGAAAAATACATCACAAATCCCGGCCAGAGTTACTGAAGAGCAGCTAATTGCAGGTTTGGAATTTGGTCCCGCCATAACCGGGATGAAATTTTGAATATTAAACATTCATCTTCCTGTGAAGAAATTTATCGAAACGATTAAGAATATCTGGAGCATCGAGGATCTGCGTAGCCGAATCCTGACAACCCTGCTTCTTGTCCTCATTTATCGTGTAGGATCCTATATCGTGTTACCCGGTATCGATGCCAACCTGTTGCATCAGTTCTCAGAAAAATCCAATCAGGGTATCCTGGGACTGTTTAATATGTTTGCCGGAGGTTCTTTCTCAAGAGCATCCATCTTTGCGCTGGGGATCATGCCGTTTATCTCTGCCTCTATCGCCATACAACTGTTGACCATAGCTGTACCTTATTTCCAGAAACTCCAGAAAGAAGGAGAGAGTGGCAGAAAGAAAATCAATCAGTTCACCCGTATCCTTACGGTAGTGGTGACCGGTTTTCAGGCGAGTGCGTATGTTGCCTTCCTGAGAGGCCAATCCAGCGGAGCTATTATCGCTGAATATGGTACTTTCTTCTTCTGGCTCACTACTACCATCGTACTGACTGCAGGTACCCTGTTCGTAATGTGGTTAGGTGAAAAAATCACTGACAAAGGTATCGGTAACGGTACATCCATCATCATTATGGTGGGTATCCTTGCCCGCCTTCCTCAGGCCCTGATCCAGGAATTTACCTCCAGAACTGCGGAAGCAGGCGGCGGCTTGCTGCTCTTCCTGATAGAACTGGCAGTATTTATATTCATTACTATTGGTCTGATCCTGCTGGTACAAGGTACCCGCAAGGTACCGGTGAACTATGCTAAACGTATAGTAGGAAACAAACAATATGGTGGTGTACGCCAGTTCATCCCGCTGAAAGTGAATGCAGCAGGTGTAATGCCAATCATCTTTGCCCAGGCAATTATGTTTATCCCGGCTACCGTTATTGGTTTTGCAACCAGTGACAGTGCTTCCGGTTTCATCCGTATCTTCAGCGACCACACCAATGGTTGGTACAATGTGATCTATGCGGTATTGGTAATTGTATTCACTTACTTCTACACTGCGTTGATCTTCAATCCAACCCAGATGGCCGATGAAATGAAACGTAACAATGGTTTCATCCCAGGTGTAAAACCTGGTACTGCAACTGCAGATTATATTGGTGCAGTAATGGACCGCATCACCCTGCCAGGTGCATTCTTCCTGGCACTGGTGGGTATCCTGCCTGGTGTGGCTGCTGCCGTGCATATCAACAGTAACTTCGCAACCTTCTTTGGTGGTACTTCACTGCTGATCATGGTGGGGGTTATCCTGGATACGCTGCAGCAGATCGAAAGCCAGCTCCTGATGCGCCATTACGATGGCCTGATGAGCACTGGCCGTATCAAGGGCAGAACTGCTCCGGCTAATGTTTAATTCTTATTAGACAGCTGGTCGTAAGTAGCCACAGAAGCATAAAGCAGACAGCAGATATTCCTGTTGCAGGCTTTATGCTTGGTGGCTTCACTGTTTAAAAGACACAAGTCCAACCCGTTTTTACTATGGTGCATTATAAGACTAAAGAAGAAATAGAATTGATGCGCAAAAGCGCATTACTGGTGAGCGCAACATTGGAAGAGGTAGCTAAGAAGCTGAAACCGGGTATGACTACTGATGATATCGACAAGATCGTTGAAGACTTCATCGTAGCCAACGGCGCCGTACCTTCCTTCAAGAACTATAAAGGCTTCCCTAAAAGCTGTTGTATCTCTGTAAATGCAGAAGTGGTACACGGTATTCCTAACAGCTACGTGGTGCAGGATGGTGACATCGTGAGCGTGGATGTAGGGGTATTGCTGAACGGTTTCCATGGAGATAGTGCCTACACCTTTGCGGTAGGTAATGTAAAGCCGGAAGTACTGCAGTTAATGAAGGCAACGAAGGCTGCTTTGTATAAAGGTATAGAGAAAGCGGTGGCAGGTAACCGTATTGGCGACATTGCCCATGCTATCCAGGAATATACTGAGAAAGAAAGAGGCTATGGCGTGGTACGTGAGCTGGTAGGTCATGGCCTGGGCCGTCACCTGCACGAAGATCCCCAGGTGCCTAACTACGGTAAGAGAGGCAGTGGTCCTATCATGAAAGAAGGACTGGTGATTGCGATCGAACCTATGATCAACCTGGGCACAAAAGATGTAGAGTATATGGAAGACGGCTGGACAGTGATCACCCGGGATGAGAAGCCTTCCGTTCACTTTGAGCACAATGTAGCAGTCATGAAAGGGAAAGCAGACCTTTTATCATCTTTTGCCGGTATAGAAAAGGCCGAAGCTGAAAATCCTGCGTTAACCGCAAATTATTGATAATTAATGGATAAGAGTGATGAAAATCAGTTTTTCCGGATAATTATTTAGGTTTATTTTTAGAATTTTATTTTTTACTAAGATTTCGCTATCTTTGCAGTCCTAAAAATTTTTATGGCAAAACAGGCACTCATTAAACAGGATGGAATAATACTAGAAGCCTTGTCAAACGCTATGTTCCGGGTGAAATTGGAAAATGGGCATGAGATTTTGGCCACCATTTCTGGCAAAATGAGAATGCACTATATCCGCATCCTTCCTGGAGACAAGGTTGGGGTAGAGATGAGCCCATATGATTTGAGCAGAGGAAGGATCATTTTCAGATATAAATAATCACATAGACTTATAACTCATAACTTATGAAGGTAAGAGCTTCCATAAAAAAAAGAAGTGCAGATTGTAAGATCGTGCGCAGGAAGGGAAAATTGTTGGTAATCAACAAAAAGAATCCTCGTTTTAAACAACGTCAGGGTTAATTATATTAAATAAACTAGAAAATTTAATTCAAATATGGCACGTATAGCCGGTATCGATCTACCTAAGAATAAAAGAGGAGAAATTGGTCTGACCTATATCTATGGTATTGGCCGTTCTACAGCTCAATACATTCTGGAGAAGTCAGGAATTGACTTTAACAAGAAAGTAAAAGATTGGAATGATGATGAGCAGACTTCCATCCGTAACATCATCAATGGTGAGTTTAAGGTAGAAGGTCAGCTGCGTTCTGAAGTACAAATGAATATCAAGCGTTTGCTGGATATCGCTTGTTACCGTGGTCTTCGCCACAGAAAGGGCTTACCGCTCAGAGGCCAGCGTACTCGTACTAACAGCCGTACCCGTAAAGGTAAACGTAAAACGGTTGCAGGTAAGAAAAAAGCGCCTAAGAAATAATCTTGATAATACAAATAACAAGTTCCAGTTTCCAATTGTCGTAAAGATGACGTGGGGTATCTGGAACCTGGAACCTGGAATTTTATATAATTATGGCAAAAGCACAAAATACAAAAGCTGCAGCTAGCAAGAAGAGGGTAGTTAAAGTAGATAACTACGGTGATGTTCACATTTCTGCTAGTTTCAACAACATTATCATCAGCATTACCAACAAGCAAGGACAGGTAATCTCCTGGTCTACTGCTGGTAAAATGGGCTTCAAAGGTTCTAAAAAGAACACTCCATATGCTGCCCAGCTGGCTGCCTCTGATGCTGCTAAGGTAGCACTGGATGCTGGTCTGAAAAGAGCAGATGTTTTTGTAAAAGGTCCTGGAGCAGGACGTGAGAGCGCAATCCGTGCGATCGCTAACTCCGGTATCGAAGTGACTATGATCAAGGATGTGACTCCGCTGCCACACAATGGTTGCCGTCCTCCTAAGAAGAGAAGAGTATAGTATTCATATATACTGAAGATTTTCGAAAGTGGATAGATGGGGGGCAACTCTCACTGGCTACTTTCGATTTTCTAATTTAGAAATTTTAATAAACAAGTGGGTATATGATCGTGTTTAAGATTTTTTAAGGATCATATATCGTAACTAAAAAATCTAGCAACAAAATGGCAAGGTACACAGGACCAAAGACCAAGATCTCCAGAATTTTTGGAGAGCCGATTTTAGGTAACGGTAAGTATTTAGGAAAGAACAGCAACCCTCCGGGTCAGCATGGTGCAACCCGCAAGCGTAAACAGCTGGGTGAATACGCACTGCAGCTGCGTGAAAAACAGAAAGCTAAGTACACTTATGGTGTATTGGAGCGTCAGTTCGCAAACCTGTTCGTAGAGGCAAACCGTCGTAAAGGCGTTACCGGTGAGGTATTGATCAAATTACTGGAAGCTCGTCTGGATAATGCAGTATTCCGTATGGGTATTGCTCCTTCCCGTCCTGCTGCACGTCAGCTGGTGTCTCACAAGCACATCACTGTAAACGGTGAAGTAATGAACATCCCTTCTTATCAGCTGAAACCAGGTGATATCGTTGGTTTGAAAGCATCTGCTGCAACTAACACCGCAATCACCAGCAACATTCGTGGTAAAAACCCTAAGTACAGCTGGTTGGATTGGAATGAGAAAGAACTGAAAGGTACTTTCATCGCATACCCTGAAAGGGAAGCAGTTCCTGAGAACATCAAGGAACAGCTGATCGTAGAATTGTACTCTAAATAATAATAATACTTTAGCCGTTAGCGAAGGATCGTCGGTTATCAGTATAAGTTTCTTATATTGGTATCTAATGATTGCCTGCTGACGGCTATTGGCAGTTTTACATAAACATTTAAACTTAACATATCAATGGCAATTCTGAATTTCCAAAAGCCTGATAAGATCGTTTTGCAAAAGTCAACTGACTTTGAAGCTCAATTCGAATTCCGGCCATTAGAACCGGGTTATGGGGTGACTGTAGGTAACGCGCTTCGTCGTGTGCTGCTGTCCTCACTGGAGGGTTATGCCATTGTGGGAATAAAGATAGAAGGAGCAGACCATGAGTTTGCAACTTTAAAAGGAATTACCGAAGACGTAACTGAGATCATCCTGAACCTGAAACAGGTTCGTTTCAAAAGGATCGTGGAGAATGAAGTAAGCAACGAAAAGATCCAGATCTCTATCAAAGGTAAGACCGAATTCCGTGCTGATATGATCGAGAAAGCTACCAGTGCTTTCCAGATTATGAATCCTGAGTTACTCATCTGCACACTCGATCCATCTGCAAAGCTGGATATCGAACTGACTATCGGTAAAGGCCGTGGTTATGTGCCTGCTGATGAAAACAAACCAAAGGATGCAGTATTCGGCTACATCGCCATCGACTCTATCTTTACACCAATCAAAAATGTAAAGTATAGCATTGAAAATACCCGTGTGGAGCAGAAGACTGACTACGAGAAGCTGATCATGGAAGTGATCACTGATGGTACCATCCACCCGGAAGAAGCTGTTAAACAGGCTTCCCGCATCCTGATCCAGCACCTGATGATCATCACTGATGAAAACATCAGCTTTGATACGAAGGATACTGAGAAAGAAGATGTGGTGGACGAACAAACACTGCAGCTGCGTAAGATCCTGAAGACTCCTCTGGAAGATCTGGATCTGAGCGTACGTGCTTTCAACTGTCTGAAAGCTGCTAAAATCAACTCCCTGAGCGAACTGGTACAGTACGAACAGGAAGAGCTGATGAAGTTCAGAAACTTTGGTCAGAAATCCCTGAGCGAAATCGAGCAGGTACTGAACGAAAGAGGTCTGCATTTCGGTATGGATCTTTCCAAACTGAAACTGGACGAAGAATAGTCTAAACTACTTTATAACATAAGTACCCTGTAATTCCTGACACGGTATAGGGGAATTTAAAAATCACAATGTCATGCGTCACGGCAACAAAGTAAACCATCTCAGCAGAACTGCTGCACACCGTTCAGCCCTGTTATCTAACCTGGCTATTGAACTGATCGCTCACAAACGTATCACCACTACCCTGGCAAAGGCTAAGGCACTGCGTGTATATGTTGAGCCTATTCTGACAAGAGCTAAGGCTGATTCTACCCACAACCGTAGAATTGCGTTCAGCTACCTGCAGAACAAGGAAGCGATCAAGGAATTGTTCGGTGTAGTAAGCGAAAAGATTGCTACCCGTCCAGGTGGTTATACCCGTATCATCAAGCTTGGCAAACGTATGGGTGATAATGCTGAAACTGCACTGATCGAACTGGTTGATTTCAACGAAATCTACGGTGGTAAAGTGGAAGAGAAAGCAGCTCCTGCGAAGAAGACCCGTCGTGCTGGCGGTGCTAAGAAGAAAGCAGATGATGCAGCAGCAAATGCAACTGAAGAGAAAACTGCTGAGTAATCCGCAAATAGTATCTGAAGATAATGAAAGAGTCCCGGGAGTAATCCCGGGATTTTTTTTTATCCGAAGGGAGAGGGACTCCATGACGGTCGTATTATTCAATTAATTAATTAAATTATTTTGTAATATTGCTGACTGGACAGACCTACTAACCATAATCTCTAAAACCTATGATTTATTTAAAGTGCAACGCCTGTGCTCACCACAACCCGTCACGCTCTGAGTTCCTCACATTTTGCGAAAAATGTGGCAAAAAAATAGAGAACTGTTTTTCTAACTGGAAACAGAAACGTCCGGAAGGAGATTTTGAGGCATTTCAGCAGGAAGTTGGCATCTATATAAAGGAAGAAGAACCCAGGGAAAGTCTCAAAGAAAGATACATCAAATGGGCCGGAAGGCGGGGGGCTCTCGTCTCCCTGATTCTTGTAATCGGTCTGGCAGCAGTGGCTGGCGGCTATTTCGGCAAGAAAATGGTTATCAGTATCATCTATCCTAAAATAAATAAATCCTGGCTCTACTCAACCTGGGAAACCGTTGTTATTGGTCGTCAGGCAGTCGAAATCAGTACCCCTATGCACCTGGGTGTCAACGACCAGCCCCTGGCTCCTGAACTGATGCCACTGGTAGAATACGCCAAAAGCTACCGTAACCGCTCCGAAGAAGGTATGCAAGTGATGGTAAACATGTTCAGCTTCCGGGCGAACATCTCCAACGATCTCGACCTCGCAGCTACTACTGCTGCGAACGAAATGCAGAAAGAAGACGACGTCTCCGACCTGAAATATACAACCAGCCATATCACACAGAGTGGCATGGACGCATTGCTCCTGCAAGGCACCTTTAACTACAAAGGCTCCCTTCGTCTATCATTTTACGACCTGCTCCTGACCCGTGGACAACACCGCTGGGAAGTTGGAATCAGGTACCGCAACGATGATAAAAATGCATCAGCAGCCGCTTTACGTATCATAAAATCGATACATATCAAGTAATTGCAGAGGCAGGCGAAGAATTAATCTGTGTTTTTATCAATTCTTAAGCTATTATTCAATAACTTTGCACGATTTTTCAAAAAAGAATAATAAGCATGCCTCAGACGAGATCAATCCAGCCTGCGATATTACTGTTAGAAGATGGAACAGTATTTCAGGGAAAAGCTTTTGGTAAAATAGGCACCGCTTCCGGTGAACTGTGTTTTAATACTGGTATGACAGGATACCAGGAAGTATTTACCGATCCTTCCTATAAAGGGCAGGTCCTGATCATGAATAATTGCTATATCGGCAATTATGGTGTGAAAAAGGATGACGTAGAGAGCGAAAGCGTGAAGATTAATGGATTGATCGCTAAGAACATAGCATACAATTACTCTCGTCAGATGGCCGATGGCTCCCTGGAGAAATTCCTGGATGAGAACAACCTGGTAGCTATTTACGATGTAGATACCCGTGCACTGGTTTCCCACATTCGCAGCCAGGGTGCGATGAATTGTATCATCTCTTCTGAAATTCTTGACATAGATCAGCTGAAAGCTAAGCTGAAGGAAGTACCTTCAATGGAAGGTCAGGCGCTTTGCAAGGAAGTGTCTACCAAAGAACCTTACAATGTAGGTGATCCTGGTGCTGATATCCGTATCGCTGTACTGGACAATGGTGTGAAGCGTAATATGCTGAAATGCCTGTCTGAAAAAGGTGCTTACCTGCAGGTGTTCCCTACAGATACTCCTTTTGAAGAGTGCGAGAAATTCAAGCCGAATGCTTACTTCGTATCCAACGGTCCTGGTGACCCGGCTCCACTGAAATATGCTGTGGATACAGTAAAGAAAATTCTGGCAGCAGAAAAACCAATGTTTGGAATTTGTCTGGGACATCAGTTGCTGGCACTGGCCAACGACATCCCTACTTATAAAATGCACCACGGTCACCGCGGTCTGAACCACCCGGTAAAGAACCTGGCGACCGGTCGTTGCGAGATCACTACCCAGAACCACGGTTTTGCAGTAGATCCGAAGGCAATAGCTGCCAGTGAGCATGTAGAGGTAACACACGTGAACCTGAACGATGAGTCAATCGAAGGTATCAGGATTAAGAACAAGCCTGCATTCTCTGTACAGTATCACCCAGAGTCAACTCCTGGTCCGTATGACAGCCGTTACCTGTTCGATGACTTCTTTACGATGATTAAGAAGCACATGTAAGATTAGTTTGTATGTAGAATATGACCAAAAGGCGGTCCGGCTATGTCCGGGCCGTTTTTATTTATGCTAAAATACTGGTTGAATAAAAAGAGGCTTTTGCACTGTGCAAAAGCCTCTTTATTATAGATGAGATATAAATGAATTGATTATCAATTAGATACCTGGGTATAGGGCAAAAAAATACGGCTCTGTGAACAGAGCCGTTTGCCTTTATAAATTCCACGTTATGAAAAACTGATACAAAAATACGGTATTTTGCTAAAACGTTTTAGTTTTCTTCAAACTTTTTTACAGAAATCTGAAAAATTCTTTTTTCTGTAGTCGCAACACCTTTGTGTTGACGGAGTAAAGTTCGGTTGATAAAAACGTTCGGAAAAATTTCTAAGGTTAAATTTATGCTAAACTACGGGTTTCACTGTCCTTTGCTCTCTATTACTACTCCGTCGTTCACAATTCAAAGATACAAACAATATTGAAGAATCCAACACTTTTTGCAGAAATATTTAAGATTTTGGTCAAAAAAGCGAACATATATTTTTTGCTAATGTAAAAAAAGGGCCTAAATGGCCCTTTTTTCTATTCCAGGAAGGAAAATATGTTATATAGAATTTAATATAATATATGTGTTATCTGGCAACTTCCATTGCTTCCACGGCTACTTCGGTGCGACCTGGGTAGATTTCCAGGGCTTTTCCTAAACAGATCATGGCCTGACGGATATCATCGGTATTGATGACATATGCGAGTCTTACCTCATTACGGCCTGAACCGGGGGTGGCATAAAAACCGGTAGCGGGTGCAAGCATCAGGGTTTTGCCTTCGTAAGAGAAGCTTTCGAGCAACCACTGGCAGAATTTATCGCTGTCATCGATCGGGAGGCGGGCCATTGCATAAAATGCGCCACCCGGATTAGGGCAGAACACGCCTGGGATGCTATTGAGCATGCTTACCAGCAGGTCTCTGCGGTGCAGATATTCAGCCTTGATTTCCCAGAAGTAATTAAGCGGCAGGTCTACAGCAGCTTCGCCGGCAATCTGGGCAAAGGAAGGAGGACTTAGCCTTGCCTGGGCGAATTTCATAACTGCATCCAGTACCTGTTGGTTTTTAGTCACCAGCGCGCCAATACGGCCGCCGCAGGCGCTATAACGCTTGGAGATGGTGTCCATCAGTACGACATGCTGCTCCAGTCCTTCCAGGTTCATGGCGGAGAAATGGTCGCCTACATAGCAAAATTCCCTGTATGCCTCGTCTGAGAAGAGGTACAGGTTGTACTTGAGACAGAGTTGTTTCAGTACTTCCAGTTCTTCGCGGCTGTAGAGATAGCCAGTGGGGTTGTTGGGATTACAGATCATCAGCGCCCTGGTGCGGGGGGTGATGGCTTTTTCGAATTCCTCCATGGCTGGCAGTGCGAAACCAGTTTCGATGGAAGAGGAGATAGTGGTCACTGTAACACCTGCTTCTGTGGCAAAACCGTTGTAGTTTGCATAGAAAGGCTCAGGCACCAGTACTTCATCGCCCGCATCCATGCAGGCCATGAATGCGAACAGGATGGCTTCGGATCCACCTGTGGTGACAATAATCTGCTGATGGTTCAGTTTAATACCAAATCGTTCGTAATAAGTCACAAGTTTGCGGCGGTAGCTTTCGTTTCCGGCGCTATGACTGTATTCAAGAATTTTGAAGTCTGAATGGCGTACCGCATCCAGAACCTGTTTTGGTGTTTCAATATCGGGCTGGCCGATATTCAGGTGGAATACCTTGGTCCCTTTTTTCTTAGCAGCTTCTGCGTAAGGAACAAGCTTTCGGATGGGAGAAGCGGGCATTTGCTCACCTCTCTTGCTAATGGTAGGCATATATTGTGTTTGATTTGCGTATACAAAGGTAGTGGATTCGCAGATGTTGATGGTTGGGTAAATATATGGTGCGCAGGTAGGGTCTGGTTGAAATAAAAAAAGCCTTACAATATTAAAACTGTAAGGCTTAATAAGTTGTACAACGGAGGCCGTTGCAGTGGCAGTACAAATTAGTTTTCAACTTGACCTGTCAGGTGCAGTTCTTTATCCTGATCTACACCCTTAACTTTCACCCAGATAGTTTTGTTTTGTGTACCTACGCTATTTGCGCTGTAACCCGCCGTAATCTTACCTTTTTTACCAGGCAGGATTGGTTCTTTGGTCCAGGTAGGAGTAGTACAACCACAGCTCGCACGTGCTGTTTCGATGATTACTGGTTCTTTGCTGACATTGGTGAATTCGAAATCAACAGAAACGGGTTTGTTGAACTTGGTTTTACCGAAGTCGATGGTTTCTTTCGCGAATTTCACTTTTGCATCAACAGGGTTTGCTGGTGTTGTAGTCTGAGATTGAGCCCAAAGAGCAGTAGTTAACAACATGCTCGCAAATAGGGATAAGATAAACTTTTTCATTTGATATAATGTGGTTTAAGACGATTGGTTAAAAAAATGATCACCGTTTCGTAAGTAACAAATTTACAGCCAAAAATAACGCATCAGAGGGGAATTTATTAAAATCTTATTAAAAAAATTCTAATTATTTTACCTGATACATTTACAATCATTTCTCACTTGTATTTTATACCTTACTTTTGTGACATATACAACGAGGCATGATAGAAAACAATGAACTAACTATGAATACGGAAAGCCGGCTGTCATTCGAGGAATTTCGGAAAGAAGTACTTGAGGATTATCGCCTGGCCTGCGAGAGCAGGGAAGTTAGTCTGCTGGCCCGTAAGGAAGTCCTTACAGGTAAGGCCAAGTTCGGTATATTCGGAGATGGAAAGGAAGTGGCTCAGATAGCCATGGCCAAGTATTTCCAGCCAGGAGATTTCCGCTCCGGTTACTACCGTGATCAGACGTTTGCTTTCGCCAGTGGTATTGCCACTCCTGAGCAGTTTTTCTCACAGATGTATGCAGACCCAGACCTTGCCAACGAGCCATTTTCGGGAGGCCGACAGATGAACTCGCATTTTGCCACGCCTAACCTCGGTAAGGATGGCAATTGGTTGAACCTGACTGAATCGAAGAACACTGCCACAGACATGTCGCCTACCGCAGCCCAGATGCCCCGTGCCCTTGGTTTGGCATTTGCCTCCAAATTATTCAGGGATGTAGAAAGCCTGAAAGATCTGGAAGGGTTGTCGAAAAATGGGAACGAGGTGTGTTTTGCTACTATTGGGGATGCGTCTACCTCAGAAGGTCACTTCTGGGAGACCATGAATGCGGCGGGTGTATTGCAGGTACCGTTAGCGGTATTTGTATGGGACGACGGGTATGGCATTTCTGTACAGCGTAAGTACCAGACGACCAAAGACTCCATCAGCGTTGCGCTGGAAGGCTTCCGTAAAACAGAAGACTCCAACGGCTTTGATATATATAATGTAAAAGGGTGGGATTATGCCGCCATGTGTGAGGTATTCGAAGCGGGGATCCGTAAAATCAGGGAAACCCACATTCCAGCCTTATTCCATGTGGAAGAACTGACCCAGCCACAGGGCCATTCTACCAGTGGTTCTCACGAGCGTTATAAGAGCAAGGAACGACTGAACTGGGAAAAGGAATTTGACTGTAATCACCAGATGCGCCAGTGGATACTGGAAAACGCACTCTCTGACGAGGCTACCCTGGCAGAAATTGAGGCGAAAGCCAAAACGATGGCACAGGATTCCCGTAAGAGCGCCTGGGAAAAGTATATTGCACCTATCCGGAAGGAGGTACAGACCATGTTGGGATTTGGTCAGGCTGTAGCCGCGTTGCCACAGGCAGATACTGCGCTGGTGAACAACCTGCTGCAGGAGCTGCAGAATAACAGGGAGCCCTGGAGAAAGGACATCCTGAAAACTGCTGCCAACATCCTGTTCCGTCATAGAAATATCCAGGCGCCAGCTATTGCTGCGCTGAAGGGGTATTATGATGACCTGCTGGCCCGCGAAAAAGAAAATTACAACTCCTTCCTATATGCCACAGGCGTGAACTCTGCACTGAATGTGCCGGAAGTACCAGCAACGTATGATGCTGACGCTGTAAGCATTAACGGATACGAGATCCTGAACAGATATTTCGATCAGCTGATCGGGAATAATCCTAAAGTTTTCGCCTTTGGTGAAGATGTGGGTAAAATAGGCGACGTGAACCAGGGTTTTGCAGGTTTACAGGCAAAACACGGCAGCAAGCGTATATTCGATACAGGTATCCGTGAATTAACTATCATGGGCCAGGGTATAGGGATGGCATTGCGTGGTTTACGACCTATTGCTGAAATCCAGTATCTGGATTACCTGATTTATGGTCTGCAGCCACTGAGTGACGATGTGGCCAGCCTGCAATACCGTACCAAAGGTATCCAGGCGTGCCCGATCATCGTTCGTACCCGCGGTCACAGACTGGAAGGCATCTGGCACTCCGGCTCTCCGATGAGTATGATAATGGGTGCGCTGAGAGGTATGCACATGTGTGTACCCCGCAACATGGTGCAGGCAGCTGGTATGTACAATACCCTGCTGAAAGCAAATGAGCCTGCCCTGATGATTGAGTCACTGAATGGCTATCGCCTGAAGGAAAAGCTGCCTAACAACCTGGGCGAGTTTACCGTACCATTGGGTGTACCAGAGGTAATTAAGGAAGGTACTGATATCACGATCGTGTCTTACGGTTCTACCCTGCGTATAATCGAAGAAGCGATCCAGACGCTGGAACAGCTGGAAGTATCCGTTGAACTGGTAGATATACAGACATTGCTGCCTTTTGATGTCAATCATAAGATCGTGGAATCACTGAAGAAGACTAACAAGATCCTGTTCGTGGACGAAGATGTGCCAGGTGGTGGTACGGCTTATATGTTCCAGCAGGTGATGGAAGGTCAGGGCGGTTATCGCTGGCTGGATGTGGCACCACGTACATTGAGTGCACAGGCACATCGTCCTGCATATGGTTCTGACGGGGATTACTTCTCCAAGCCAAATGTGGAAGATGTGGTGAGAGTGGTACTGGAAATGGTGGCAGAATAAAAAAAGAGTAATTGAGCTTAAAATACGAACGCAAGGCTTTAAAAGGCCTTGCGTTTTTGTTTTGTATAGTTGTAGGTTTAAAAAATGACAAGTAGTACAGGTACAAATATGATAAATAGTTTTATAATATTTATTATTCCTGCAAAAGAAATTCCGTGATTGCATGAAGTGATGAATTAAGTTAGGATTACTAATGTCTAAACTTTTTTTTCTGGAAGTATGTTATTATTCTGTAGCGAGTGATACTTAATATATTAGACATTGATTTTTTCTTAGTCATCAGGAATGAATAAAATGAATGTTTGAAAATCAGCGCGCAGGATATAAATTGTATTATAGTTTTTTTAGAGGGCGAATGAGCAATCACCACGTTACGATAGGTTAATAGTAATTAAATTATTTAATTATCAACCCAAATCCATTTATGAAAGCAGGAGTACTGTTAGTTGAAGACGATCTGTTTTTTGCCAAAGTGGTAAAAAGCCATTTAGAAAAGGCCGGGTATGATGTGACGCATTGTGCCAATGGCGAAGAGGGCTGGGCAACTTTTCAGGACAAGCCCTTCGACATCTGTCTGTTGGACGTGATTATGCCAGGCATGGATGGGTTTACCCTGTGCCGGGAAATCCGCGACAAGGACGAGAATGTACCCATCATCTTTGCTTCTTCCCGTTACATGGAGCAGGATAAGCTGAACGGCTTTGAAGCTGGCGGGGACGACTACCTGGTGAAACCTTTTAATATGGAGGAGTTACTCTGCCGTATGGAGGTATTCATGAAGCGGAGCCGTTTGTTGCAGCACGATAAGCAGGTAGTGTTTACCCTTGGTACGCTCGTGTTTAATTACAGCGAATTCAAAATATATCATCAACCAACCAATACTAATATCAATTTACCGCCTAAGGAAGCTGAGCTGCTCAAATATCTCTGTGAGAATGCGAATAAGAAGCTGAAGAGAGAAGGGATTCTGCTCTGTGTGTGGGGAAATGACGACTTTTTCACCGGAAGAAGCATGGATGTGTACCTGACGCGAATCAGGAAGCATTTCAAGCTGGATGGTACCATTAAATTGGAAACCATACATGGGAAGGGGTTAAGGTTGGTGACGGAACCAGATAAGGTTGCGGAAAAAGCTTAAAAATAAAAGGGTCTGCTACGGCAGACCCTTTTATTTTATGCAGAAATGCAAATTATTTCAGATTGTGAAATACCTGCTGCACATCGTCATCCTGCTCCAGTCTGTCAATCAGTTCCAGTACTTCTTTTGCCTGTTCTTCATTCAACTCGGTGGTAGTGGTAGGAATGCGCTTTAATTCAGCACTGATTGGAACAATATTTCTATCTTCCAGTGCTTTGGACATATTACCAAATTCATTGAACGGGGTGCGTATAATGATATTACCCTCGCTGTCTTCACCAATTTCTTCCAGTCCGGCATCAATCAATTCCAGCTCCAGGTCTTCCAGGTTCTGACCTTCGTTTTTAATTTTGAATTCACCCATACGATTAAAGAGGAAACCTACGGAACCACTGTTGCCAAGGGCACCACCTTCTTTGTTGAAGTGCATACGTACGTTTGCCACAGTACGGGTAGGGTTGTCAGTAGCAGTTTCTACCATTACAGCCACACCGTGCGGTGCATATCCTTCGTATACAACTTCTTCGTAGTCGGTTTTATCTTTCCCCATCGCACGTTTGATCGCAGCTTCAACACGGTCTTTGGGCATGTTCACACCCTTTGCGTTCGCTACGCATCTGCGGAGGGCAGGATTATTATCAGGATCAGGACCTCCCGCTTTTACAGCTATTGCGATTTCCTTGCCTATCCTGGTAAACTGCTTTGCCATCCTGTCCCAGCGGGCAAACATGGTGTGTTTTCTTACTTCAAATATCCTTCCCATAGTGGGTAATGTGATTAGTTATTAAGAATAGAAACGCAAATTTATGGAAAAGGCCGGAAAAACTGAATTTCCCGGCCCTTTCCTGCTTATACCTGGAGAATATTTTATTTAACCAGTTTCCTGGTTTTACTGTGTTTTACGCTATAACCGAAATAGATAAAGAAACCGATCACTAACCAAACGATCAGTCTCAGCCAGTTTTCCCAACCGAGGCTAAAGATCATTGTAACACAGAACAGGGTACCTACAATAGGTACAACAGGTACCCAGGGTGTTTTAAATTCACGTGGCAGATCCGGATCTGTTTTACGCATTACGATTACACCCAGGCACACCAGTACGAAGGCAAACAAGGTACCGATACTGGTCATATCACCCACTACACTATCCGGAACGAAAGCAGCGAACAGGGATACGAAAACAAAGAACATAGCCTGTGACCTGTATGGCGTGCGGTATTTAGGATGAAGATCAGCGAATACTTTTGGTACCAGACCATCGTTGGCCATGGAGTAGAATACACGGGTCTGACCCAGCAGCATCACGAGGATTACTGAAGAGAAACCAGCCAGGATAGCGACAGTTACGAATGTAGACAGCCAGCCATATCCAATCATGTATTTATCAATTACATATGCAACAGATGCTTCACCGCCTTCTTTCAGGAAGTCCTGGTAAGGAGCGATACCTGTCAATACGTAAGAGAAGAGGATATATAATGCAGTACAGATAAACAGGGAAACCAGGATACCTATTGGCATATTGCGCTTAGGGTTTACAGTTTCCTGTGCTGCAGTGGATACGGCGTCAAAACCGATGAAGGCAAAGAATACCACACCAGCGCCCCGCAAGACCCCTGATATGCCATGGAACCCGTAGGCAGAATAGTCGACCACTGTACCATTGTGCATGGTCACTGTGCCGGCATCAGCAGGGATCATGAATGGGGTATGGTTAGCAGGATTGATGAACTGCCAGCCAAGGATGATGATGAGGATTACGATGGCTACCTTGGCAATAACGATGATGTTATTCACAATGGCAGAACCTTCGATACCGCGGATGAGCAATAAGCTCAGGAGTAGCAGAATGAATATAGCAGGGATGTTCATGATACCATGCACACCTGCATCAGAAGTTTCGAATGGACTGTGACACCATTGATAAGGAACGGTCCATCCGACTGATTTTTCCAATAGTTTATTCAGGTATTGTGCCCATCCTATGGCTACGGTAGCTGCACCAAGTGCATATTCGAGCACGAGGTCCCACCCGATGATCCAGGCGACGAATTCACCCATGGTGGCATAAGAATAGGTATAAGCACTTCCGGCGATAGGGATCATAGATGCAAACTCTGCGTAGCATAAACCTGCCAAAGCGCAACCTGCAGCTGCGATAATAAATGAGAAGACCACTGCGGGTCCTGCATGTTGCCCGGCGGCAGCGGCTGTTCTTACGAAAAGGCCCGCCCCGATGATGGCGCCAATGCCCAATGCAATCAGGGAACCTGCGCCCAGCGTACGTTTAAGTCCTTTGTCCGATTCAGATGCTTCTGATAATAAGATGGAGAGAGGCTTTTTTACGAAAAGTTTGCCCATACTGTATGTCTATTGTGGTTGACGTTTGAATGGTTTAGTAATTTGTTGTTTCAAATCATTACAGATCGCCAAATATAGGCATCAATTTTATAAAATGACACACAACTTTAGATGAACAACATTATTTTTGAGGGATTTTTATCACTTTGAATAAATTTTTAATATAAAAAGCACCGCTGCATGAAGAAAACCAACCGCCTTACCTTTTATATATTTCTAGCAATGGTATTGGGGATATTGACCGGTTATTTGGTGAATATTGCTTATTCGGGTAAAGATGGTGGACAAGTTACCATTGGGAAGTTCGTGGAAAATATATCGATACTGACCAGTGTATTTCTTCGCCTGGTTAAAATGATTATTGCTCCGCTGGTATTTACCACACTGGTAGTAGGTATTGCCAAGCTGGGAGATATCAAGGCTGTAGGCCGCATTGGTGGTAAGACCATGTTATGGTTTATTACGGCTACTTTCGTGTCCCTGTTCCTGGGATTGATCCTGGTAAACATATTGAAACCTGGGGCTGACATGCACCTGGTAGATAAACATGCTGAATCCGGCATTAAGGCGGCAGATATGACCCTGAGAGGCTTTTTCGAGCATGTATTTCCGGATAGTGTGGTGAATGCGATGGCGCACAATGAGATCCTGCAGATTGTAATATTTGCATTGTTCTTTGGTGTGGCTACTGCCGCGGTAGGGGAGATGGGACAGATTGTTATCAAGTTCCTGGACAGTGTAGCGCATATCATGCTTAAGGTGACCGGTTATGTGATGAACTTTGCGCCATTTGCCGTATTTGCCGCTATGGCTGCAACGATTGCTGAAAAGGGGCCTGGAATACTAAAAACCTACGGTATATTTATCGGCGAGTTTTACCTGGGTCTCGGTACCCTGTGGCTTGTACTGGCAGGCGTAGGTTGCCTGATTCTTGGTAAGCGTGGTTTGCAACTGCTGCAAAGAATCAAGGATGCGGTATTGCTGGCATTTAGCACAGCTAGTAGTGAGGCTGCTTATCCGAAGGTAATGGAAGAACTGGAAGGTTTTGGGGCTGATAATCGTATTGTTAGTTTTGTATTGCCGCTGGGTTATTCATTCAACCTGGATGGTTCTATGATGTATATGACATTTGCGAGTCTCTTTATTGCACAGGCATATGATATGCACCTGGGCATTGAGCAGCAGTTTTCCATGTTGCTGGTACTGATGATTACCAGTAAAGGAATTGCCGGGGTGCCAAGGGCATCACTGGTAGTGATAGCCGGAACCCTGTCTATGTTTAAAATTCCGGACGAGGGACTGCTGTTGCTGCTGGGAGTAGACCATCTGCTGGATATGGGCCGTTCTGCCACCAACGTAATTGGAAATGCGATGGCGACTGGCGTGGTATCCAAATGGGAGGGGGCACTGGCGGAGCCAACAACTAATCCACAACTATAACATAGAGATAACGTTTAAATCCTTATTTTGCTTCCGCGGCGATTCCGCAGGGCCAGCACTTAAATTAGCGGAGATTATACAAAGCATATGGACCAGTTTATAGAACTATTCAAGCACCTTATTAACCCGGCATGGATTATTGAGCATGGGGGATTGTATCTGTTATTGATTATTATTTTTGCGGAAACAGGTTTGTTTGTAGGATTTTTCCTGCCTGGAGATTCTTTGTTATTCCTCGCGGGATTTTACGGCGCTATGTTGAGTGACAGTTTCTTTCATATGCCCCTGATAGTGATTATGACGATGGTGGCAGTTGCTGGTATTCTGGGAAATGCGGTTGGTTTTTGGATTGGTCGAAAATCGGGCCCATTATTATTTAGTAGAAAAGATACGTTCTTCTTTAAAAAGAAACATTTATACCAGGCTAAGGAGTTGTACGACAAGCATGGCGGCGGGGCTATTTTCCTTGCCCGTTTTATGCCGATTGTGCGTACGTTCGCTCCGATAGTAGGGGGCATTGTGCAGATGGATAAGAAAAAATTCATGTTTTATAATGTGGTGAGTTCATTCGTGTGGGTATTCTCCATGATGCTGGCGGGGCATTACCTGGGTAAAGCCTTCCCTGGTCTGCAGCAGCACCTGGAACTGATCATCATTATTCTTATACTTATTACCACATTGCCTGTTTTAATCAAATTGTTTTTCGGTAAATCGAAGCATGCACCACCGCATGCGGATGTGAATGAATAATTATCTTTAAAATCCTCATGAAACCAGACTCGAAAAATTCCACCATTTTCAATGTTGCCGTATTGGTGGCATCATTGGGCTATTTCGTAGATATCTACGACTTATTACTATTTACGATAGTACGGGTGCCCAGCCTGAAATCACTGGGTATATCACAGGATGAGATTGACAAGGGTATCGGCGTCTGGCTGATGAATATCCAGATGATAGGCCTGTTGCTGGGCGGTATCATGTGGGGAATCATTGCTGACAAGAAAGGGCGGCTCCGGGTATTATTCGGTTCCATTCTTTTGTATTCAGTCGCTAATATTGCCAATGGTTTTGTACAGACTACGATGGCTTATTCCTTCTGGCGCTTTGTGGCGGGTGTAGGGTTGGCTGGTGAACTGGGTGCGGGTATTACCCTGGTGGCAGAGATACTACCGAAGGAGAAGCGGGGGTATGGCACCATGATCGTGGCTACGGTTGGGGTATCCGGGGCAGTAGCGGCGAACCTGATTGCGAAGCTGGTGCCTGACTGGCGGTATTGTTATTTCATAGGTGGTGGTCTGGGATTACTGCTGTTGGTACTGAGAATCAGTGTGATGGAGTCTGGTATGTTCCATGCGGCGGCTACAGACAATGCGGTAAAAAGAGGGAATATATTTGCGCTGGTAAATAACAGGGAGCGGTTAATTAAATACCTGAAATGTATTATGCTGGGTACACCTACCTGGTTTGTAGTAGGGGTATTGGTGGCTTATTCCAATAAGTTTGCGGTAGAAATGGGGGTAAAGGACCCTATATCACCTGGAGATGCAATTGCCTTTTGCTATGCGGGGCTGGTATTGGGTGACTTTGTCACGGGCTGGGTGAGCCAGTTGTGGAAAAGCAGGCGAAAGGTCATGATCTTATTCCTGTTGCTGACGACCACTTTTACGGCGGTTTACCTGCATCAGTCGGGCACGGGCAAGGTATTTTTCTTTACGGTTTGCTTCCTGTTAGGTTTCAGTGTTGGGTTCTGGGCAATCTTCGTTACGATTGCGGCGGAGAGTTTTGGTACGAACCTGCGGGCAACGGTGGCAATTACGGTGCCTAACTTTGCAAGGGGGATGCTGGTGTTGATTACGATTCTTTTCGGCTGGTTACAGCATTCCTTCAGTTATCTGACCAGTGCGGGGATAGTAGGAGTGATTACAATTGGCTTAGGGTTACTGGCATCTTACCTGGTGCCGGAGACATTTGGAAAGGATTTGAATTACATGGAGACAATCTAATACAAGAATAGTTGATAAAAAAAAGTCCGGTGTAATGAGTATCAATACTCATTCGTCCGGGCTTTTTTGCTTTTAATACCTCATTAGGATCTTATCTAAAAGTAAGTTTAGTTGTTTTGCTTCTTCTTCAGTGAGCGACAGGTTCAGGGAATCTTCCAGGGCCGGAAGGTCTACATCGACTTCTTCGAGCAGGGCGAGGCCTTTGGGAGTGATCATAACATCTACCGCACGACGGTCTATTTCACTAGCTTTTCGTTCTACCAGGCCTGCTTTTCTGAGGCGTTCCACAAGGCGGGAAACGTCGCTCATTTTGTCCAGCATCCTTTCTTTCAAAGTGTTGATATTGGCTGCTTTAGGATGCTGTCCCCGCAGGATGCGAAGGATGTTATACTGCTGCATAGTGATGTCAAACTTTTTAAAGAATTGTTGGTGACGGGAAACCATCCAGTTACCTACGAAGATGAGACCTATTAACCCTTTGTTATACTCGCTGGTCCAACTTTTTTGCGAGATCAGTTTTTCTATATTTGACATAAGTGCGCGTATATCGCCTTAAAAATACGATAATTCAATTATGTATAGGGAATGGAAAATAAACCGGGCCACTTAAATGAGTAGTGAATAAAAAAATCGCTTTTGTCTCAGACAAAAGCGATTTTTTGATGTAAGGGGCTGGCGGAAGGCCAACTTTAAAATGTTAATAAGTGGAATCAGGCTACAACCTTCATGTTGTCAAGAACGTCCATCACTTCTTTTACGTGATCGGCGGAGGTTTTAAGCAGGTTTGTTTCGTTTTGGTCCAGGTGTAGCTCTATAATTTTTTCGATACCATTTTTACCCAGTATCACGGGTACACCGAGGTAGATGTCTTTGAGGCCATATTGTCCGGAGAGCCATGCGCAGCAGGGGAAGATGCGTTTTTCGTCTTTCAGGATAGCTTCTACCATCTGGGCGGCTGCGGCGCCGGGTGCGTACCATGCGGAGGTGCCCAGGAGGTTTACGATTTCGCCACCGCCTACTTTGGTGCGCTGGATGATGGCCTCGAGTTTGTCGGGGGCTACGAGTTCAGTGACAGGAATACCTGACACGGTAGTGTAGCGGGGCAGGGGAACCATGGTATCGCCATGGCCGCCCATGAGGATTGCCTGAATGTCTTTGGGAGAGCAGCCAATTTCTTCGGCGAGGAAGGCGCGGTAGCGGGCGGTATCGAGGATACCGGCCATACCGAATACTTTGCTGCTGTCTTTGCCGGCAGTGAGGTAAGCGCAATACGTCATCACATCGAGTGGGTTGCTAACTACGATGATTATTGCATCAGGGGAATATTGGGAGATATTCTCTGTTACAGACTTTACGATATTGGCATTGGTGTTGATCAGGTCATCGCGGCTCATACCTGGTTTACGGGGGAGTCCCGACGTAATCACAACCACATCGCTGCCAGCTGTCTTCTCATAATCATTTGTCACACCCGATATCCTGGTGCTGTAATAGTCAATTGGCGACTGCTGCCATGTATCGAGCGCCTTCCCTTCAGCTGTTCCCTCCTTAATGTCCAATAACACGACTTCCTGTAAAAAATCTCTGTGGGCCAACACATTAGCGCAGGTAGCGCCTACATTGCCAGCTCCTACAACAGTAACTTTCATCGTATGTTTTTTATTTAGGTGAAGAATATGAGGATGAACAAATGTAACTAATGCCCGCTGAAGCAGATTTGCACTTATTTCAGGAGCCCGGCCAGTTCTTCGATCTTCGCGGAGCCTTCAAAACCTTTTACAAACTGGCCTTTCTTATCATAAATGAAGAGGCCAGGGAAGTAATGGAGGTTATAGAAATACATGATCTGGCGGGTGGGTTCGCTGCCCATGGTAATGTTCGGGTAGTTCTTAATATTATAATGGTCATAATATTCTTTCATCATTTCCCGTTTGAACGGGGTCACCATCAGGATTTGTGCTTTTTTGAATTTATCGATGTTTTTGAGCATTTCTTCTGTCAGGTGCTTGCAATGGTCACAATCTACGCTAAAAACGAAAACCAGGGTTTTGACGTTCTTTTTCAGGTTCTTTTTGGTAATTACTTTTCCGTCAGGGAGGGTATACTCAAAGGCGGGTGGTGTAGGGTACTGCAGGTAAGGCGGCTGGTCCTTTGCTACGGCAGTGGCAGGTTTGTTGGATTGTGCGTTCATCAAGGCTGGCAGACATAACAATAGTACAATCAGGTAGTGCTTCATATAACTCTTTGATTTGAAAATAATATTACAGCTAAAGGTATCGAATTTAAGCATACAGAAAAGAGCCATTTACATAACCGGGAAAACCGGCCTCATACAGTAAAATCAATGTTATTCTGGCCCTAAAAGGGCTAAAAATGGGCCTAAAACGCTTACTTTTCCACTTTTTTATAAAAAAATTACTAGATTACCTTCCCTTACATTATGTTTGCATTCCTAAAAAAAATAATAGGTAATAGTAGGTCTCTAAGTACACTAAAACAAATTAGGGCGCAACGGGTTTTGGGTTTTGCCAGAATGATTACTTTTGCAATCCTTAACGTAAATTTTTAACTTTAAATTAAGTATCCTTTTTATGGCTACCACTGCAGATATCAGAACAGGATTGATTATAAAGCTGGATAACAGCCTTTATTCTGTTGTAGAGTTTGGTCAGAACAAAACAGCCCGTGCCGCTGCTAAAGTATGGGCAAAACTGAAGGGTGTTGATAACAGCCGTTCCATCGAGCATACCTGGAACTCCGGCGATACCATCTACCCTGTGCGTGTTGAGAAGAAAGCATTCCAATACTTATATCAGGACGATAGTGGTTACAACTTCATGGATAACGAGACATTTGAGCAGATCGCTTTGTCTGAAAACCTGATCGATGCTCCTCAGTTCCTGAAAGAAGGCCAGGAAGTGGGAGTAATGATTAATACGGAAACCGAACAGCCAATGAGTGTGGAATTACCGGATAAAATCGTGGTGAAAGTAACGTATTCTGAGCCTGGTTTAAAAGGTGATACAGCTACCCGTACGCTGAAACCTGCTACTGTAGAAGGTGGCGCAACCGTGAATGTTCCTTTGTTCGTGAATGAAGGGGAGCTGATCAGGGTAAACACCAAAACTGGTGAGTACATTGAGCGCGTAAAAGAATAGTTTTAGTCCATCCAATTATATCATATCTACTTCAAGCATTTCTAAACCAAAAACTGTCTACATGGATTTTAAACAGATTCAGGAGCTGGTCAAGATGGTCAACAAATCTAACATCAGCGAACTGAGCATTGAGCAGGACAAGTTTAAGATTACAATAAAGCAAAAGGATAACGAAACTCAGCAGGTGATTGCCGTGCCAACTATGGCAGCACCTGTACAGGCAGTTCCTCAGGCAGTTGCTGCTGTGCAGGCCCCTGTATCAGCTCCGGCTGCTGAAGCACCAAAACCAGCTGCTGAGGTAAAAGCAGACAACCTGGTAACCATTAAGTCTCCTATGATCGGTACTTTCTACCGCAGCCCTGGCCCTGATAAGCCTTCTTTTGTGAATGTAGGTGATGAGGTATCCCCAGGCAAAGTGGTATGTATCATTGAGGCGATGAAGCTTTTCAACGAGATTGAAAGTGAGGTAAGTGGTAAAATCGTAAAAGTACTGGTAGATGATGCATCTCCGGTAGAATATGATCAGCCACTGTACCTGGTAGAACCATAAAATTGTTTAGTTAAAAGGTTGGAATATTATGAGGTATTGTAGGGATTCCCCTGCTTCATAATGTTCCAACCTTTTAGGCTTATTAACTTTTTTCTTTAACCTATCGAAAAAACATGTTTAAGAAAATATTGATTGCCAACCGTGGAGAGATCGCCTTGCGTATTATACGTACCTGTAAAGAAATGGGCATCAAAACGGTGGCTGTTTATTCTACTGCTGACAAGGACAGTCTTCATGTGAAGTTCGCTGATGAGGCGGTATGTATAGGCAAGCCGCAGAGCAGTGAATCATATCTGAATATCCCTCACTTAATGGCAGCAGCTGAAATCACTAACGCGGATGCGATCCATCCGGGTTATGGATTTTTGGCTGAAAATGCGCGTTTTGCAGAGATCTGTGGAGAGCACGGCATTAAATTTATCGGCCCTACCCCTGAAATGATCCGTAAGATGGGGGATAAGATGACCGCTAAAGAAACCATGATTGCAGCAGGTGTACCTGTTATTCCAGGTTCCGATGGTTTATTACAAAGCCTGGAAGAAGCAAGAACACTGGCTAAAGAAATGGGACTTCCTATCATCCTGAAAGCAACTGCTGGTGGTGGTGGTAAAGGTATGCGTGTGGTTTGGAAAGAGGAGGAGCTGGAAAATGCCTACAACATGGCAAAAAATGAGGCACGCGCGGCATTCAATAACGATGGTATCTACATGGAGAAATTCGTGGAAGAGCCAAGACATATTGAGATCCAGGTAGCTGGTGACCAGTATGGTAAAGTATGTCACCTGAGTGAGCGTGACTGTTCTATTCAGCGTCGTCACCAGAAGCTGGTAGAAGAGTCTCCTTCTCCGTTCATGACGCC
Source organism: Chitinophaga sp. (assembly GCF_039596135.1). Classification (GTDB taxonomy): domain Bacteria; phylum Bacteroidota; class Bacteroidia; order Chitinophagales; family Chitinophagaceae; genus Chitinophaga. The sequence goes on along the minus strand of NZ_JBCNKH010000005.1, from coordinate 84,951 downwards.
TGAGCTGCGTGAGAAGATGGGCGAAGCGGCTATTAAAGCTGCGTCAGCGATCAATTACGAGAGCGTAGGTACGATTGAGTTCCTGGTAGATAAGCACAGGAATTTCTACTTCATGGAGATGAATACACGTATCCAGGTAGAACATGGTGTGACAGAAGAGGTAATCAATTTCGACCTTATTAAAGAGCAGATCAAGATTGCGGCTGGTATTCCTATTTCAGGAAAGAACTATACGCCTGAGATGCACGTAATTGAGTGTCGTATCAATGCGGAAGATCCGTATAATGATTTCCGTCCTTCTCCGGGTAAGATCACAGTATTGCATATTCCAGGTGGTCATGGGGTGAGAGTAGATTCTCATATTTATGCGGGATATGTAATTCCTCCTTATTATGATTCCATGGTGGCTAAGCTGATTACGATCGCACAGACGAGAGAAGAGGCGATCAGCACGATGGAAAGAGCGCTGAGTGAGTTTGTGATTGAAGGAGTAAAGACGACAATTCCGTTCCATCAGCAATTGATGAGGGATGAGAATTTCAGGAAAGGTAATTTTACTACTAAGTTTACGGAAACGTTTAAGCTGGTTTAAAATAATACTATTAGATGGTGGATCCCGGTGGTGCAAACTGCCGGGATTTTTTTATGCCCCGAACCAAATATAAACACAAAGCCCCGGGTAAATACCCGGGGCTAATCATACACCAAAACAATCTTACGGTTTTATCGCAAGAAAAGCAGCTCTCTGTACTTAGGCAGTGCCCATTGTTTGTCATCTACCAGGAACTCCAGTTTGTCGGAGTGGTATCTGATCACATCAAAGTACGGCTTAATTTTTTCACAATAATCTATAGCTTTCTGGCGGCTGTCAGTAACCTTGTTAGCTACTTTGCGCGCTTCAATCATAGCCTGTACATTCTCACTGATGACGTTAACATGTTCAGCTATTTTGTTAGCAATCTGCGTTTGCGCTTTAACAGCCGCATCGCCTAAACCTATTTCTTTCAGACCACGGATATTAGTGATCAGGCTATTCATATAGGAGATTGCTGAAGGCAGGATCGTGTTAGTAGCCAGGTCGCCTATAACGCGGGCTTCGATCTGCACCTTCTTCACATAGTCTTCGAGGAGGATTTCATGACGTGCATGCAGTTCCTTCTCTGTGTAGATACCTACTTCTGTGAACAGTTTAGTAGATTTCTCAGTTACGAAAGCATCCAGTGCCTGCGGAGTAGTTTTTACATTTGGTAAACCTCTTTTCGCAGCTTCTGCAGCCCACTCTTCGCTATAACCGTCGCCTTCGAATAAAACTTTCTCCGAATCTACAATATATTTTCTAAGAGTTTGCATAATCGCAATCTCTTTTTTCTCACCTTTTTCAATCAGGGCATCCACTTCAACCTTGAAGGTAGCCAGTGTTTTAGCCACGATAGTGTTCAGCACAGTCATTGCAGAAGCACAGTTAGCAGAAGAACCTACGGCACGGAACTCGAACTTGTTGCCTGTGAAGGCGAACGGAGAAGTACGGTTACGGTCGGTGTTATCCAGCAACAGCTCTGGAATATGACGGTGCAGGTCGAGTTTCAGGATAGCTTCATCCTGCTCATCGAACTTGTGGTTTACGCGGGTTTTTACTTCCTGCAGTACATCGTACAGGTATTTACCTGAGAATACGGAGATAATTGCAGGAGGTGCTTCGTTAGCGCCCAGACGGAAGTCGTTGCTTGGAGAAGCGATAGAAGCTCTCATCAGGTCAGCATAGTCATGAACCGCCTTGATAGTGTTAACGAAGAAGGTCAGGAACATCAGGTTGGTCTTAGGTGTCTTACCAGGAGCCAGCAGGTTAACGCCGGTGTCAGTAGCCATAGACCAGTTGTTGTGTTTACCTGAACCGTTGATACCAGCAAATGGTTTCTCGTGCAGCAGGCATTTCAGTTTATGACGCTTAGCTACCTTGTTCATGACATCCATGAGCAGGGAGTTGTGGTCAACTGCAATGTTTACTTCTTCGAAGATAGGAGCACACTCGAACTGGGAAGGAGCTACCTCGTTGTGACGGGTTCTCAAAGGAATACCCAGTTTGTATGATTCCACTTCGAAATCACGCATGAAAGCGTAAGCACGCTCAGGGATAGAACCAAAATAATGGTCTTCCAGCTGCTGACCTTTGGAAGGTGCGTGACCTACTACGGTACGACCAGTCATGATCAGGTCAGGACGTGCGTTAGCCAGGTTTTCGTCAACCAGGAAGTATTCCTGTTCCCAACCAAGGGTAGGAGTAACTTTGGTTACGTTTTTATCGAAATAGTTACATACGTCTACAGCAGCTTTGTCGATAGCAGACAGTGCTTTCAGCAGTGGCGCTTTGTAGTCCAGTGATTCACCGGTGTATGAAACGAATATTGTAGGAATGCAGAGTGTCTTACCAAATCCCTGTTCCAGGATGAATGGAGGAGAGGAAGGATCCCATGCAGTGTAACCACGAGCTTCGAAAGTAGCACGCAGACCACCATTAGGGAATGAAGAAGCATCAGGCTCCTGTTGTACCAGTGCATCGCCGTCAAATGTTTCCAGCGGAGTACCATCACCTTTCAGGGTAAAGAAAGAGTCATGTTTTTCAGCAGTAGTACCTGTTAATGGTTGGAACCAGTGTGTGTAGTGGGTAACTCCTTTTTTCATTGCCCAGGCTTTCAGACCAGAAGCGATCTGCTCAGCCATTTTACGTTCGATTTTGGTGCCAGCCTTAATAGAGTTCATCAGGCTCTTGTAAGCCTCATCACTCAGGCTTTCCCTCATTGCTTTTCCTGCGAATACATTGCTGCCGAACACTTCGGTGATCTTATTACCGGTGAGTGCTTCGGATGTGATTTTGAGATCAACGCCAGATAGGTTTTCCAGCGCGGTGAAGCGTAACGATTGCATGCTGTAAATAATTTTACACAAAAGAACGCTGTTGTGCTTACATAAGCAAGAATTAAATTGATTTTAACTAAAAAATTACATTTTTTGGTAATAAAGGTTAATTATTTTGATTTTTGGTCAAAAAAATGGGGGTGAGTAATATCCAAACTGATGTATTTAAAAAATGCTAATGTGATAAATAGGCATTTTTACTTCAGTAGTGCGATGAAAAAGGGTGTTTTTTAAGAAAATTACTTACGTAGTAGCAGGAGCTGTATTTTTGCCCCGGGATATAATTTCCAGTTAAAATGGTAGCTACCGACAGGTGTTTTCCTTGTCAATTGCAGGAAAAACCTGTAGGTTTGCATCTTCTTTTAAATATCGTACTCATACATCTAGTTACATGCAAACTTCCGTAGAAACTCCAGATAAGTTCTCCCAGACGACCGTTGAAACAGCCGAACAGCTGGGGCTTACTGCAGACGAATTTGAGCGCATAAAGAACATCCTTGGCCGTACGCCAAACTTCACTGAACTGAGTATGTATTCTGTAATGTGGAGCGAGCATTGCAGTTACAAGAACTCAATCGTGTGGTTAAAAACGCTGCCCCGCGACGGGGAGCGCCTGCTGGTAAAGGCAGGTGAAGAGAATGCCGGTCTGGTAGATATAGGCGATGGTTATGCCTGTGTATTCAAAATTGAATCACATAACCACCCTTCCGCTATCGAACCATTCCAGGGTGCGGCTACCGGTGTAGGTGGTATTCACCGTGATATTTTCACGATGGGTGCCCGCCCCATTGCTGCATTGAACTCTCTGCGTTTTGGCAATCTGAATGACAAGAAAACACAGCACCTGTTAAAAGGTATTGTGCATGGCATCGGTCATTATGGCAACTGTTTTGGTGTGCCTACCGTGGCTGGTGAGACTTACTTCGAAGATTGCTACGGCACCAACCCGCTCGTAAACGCAATGAGCGTTGGGGTGGTAAAAGTAGGCCAGACAGTATCTGCCACTTCTTATGGTGCTGGCAATCCTGTATTCATCGTAGGTTCTGCAACCGGTAAAGATGGTATAGGCGGTGCATCATTCGCGAGCGCGAACATCACCGAAGACAGCGTGGAAGATCTGCCTTCCGTACAGGTAGGAGATCCATTCCAGGAAAAGAAACTGCTGGAAGCATGTCTTGAAATCATCCCAACCGGTGCGCTGGTAGGTATGCAGGATATGGGTGCAGCTGGTATCACCTGTTCTACCGCGGAAATGAGTGCGAAAGGAGAACATGGTATGATTATCCACCTGGATAAGGTACCTACCCGCCAGCAGAACATGAAAGCATGGGAAATGCTGCTGAGCGAAAGCCAGGAAAGAATGCTGATCGTATTGCACAAAGGCCAGGAAGCCGAAGTGCTGAAAATATTTGAAAAATGGGACCTGCACTGTGTGCAGATCGGTGAAGTAACTACCGACAAGTCACTGAAGTTCTATATGAACGATGTGCTCGAAGCAGATGTACCTGCCGAAAGCCTGGTGCTGGGTGGTGGTGCTCCCCAGTATCACCGCGCTTATACAGAGCCTGTTTATTTCGAAAAAATTAAAGCCTTCAATATCCAGAATATTCCGGATACCCTGCATGCACAGTTTGCAGCAGAAAGGCTGGTAAAGCTGCCTAACATTGCTTCCAAGCGCTGGATCTATACCCAGTACGACAGCATGGTGGGTGCAGCAAATGCCACTACCAACGCGCCAAGTGACGCTGCTATCGTAACCGTAAAAGGCACGAAGAAAGTACTGGCCGTAACTACCGACTGTAACAGCCGTTTTGTATATGCTGACCCTCAGATCGGTGGTCAGATCGCTGTAGCCGAAGCTGCCCGCAACATCGTATGTAGCGGTGGTGAGCCTGTAGCAATTACAAACTGTCTGAACTTCGGTAATCCTTATGATCCTGAAGTATACTACCAGTTCGTACACGCTATTAAAGGTATGGGTGAAGCTTGCCGTAAATTCAATACCCCTGTTACCGGTGGTAACGTGAGCTTCTATAACCAGTCTCCTGAAGGTCCTGTATATCCTACGCCTACTATCGGTATGCTGGGTATCCTGGATAGCATCGAAGACCGTATGACCCTGAACTTCAAAGAAGCTGGTCACCTGGTGTACCTGTTGGGCCGTAGCCGTAACGATATCAGCAGCTCTGAATACCTGCACAAGCTGATCGGCATCGAATTCAGCCCGGTTCCTCACTTCAGCCTGGAAGAAGAAGCACAGCTGCAGCACGCAATCACCAAACTGAATAAAGCAGGTCTGATCCAGTCTGCACACGATGTGAGCGAAGGTGGTCTGTTCATTACCCTGCTGGAAAGCGCCATGAGCAGCGGATTAGGTTTTGATGTACACACCAATCCTAACTTCCGTAAGGATGCTTACCTGTTTGGTGAAAGCCAGAGCCGTGCAGTAGTCACTGTAAGACCTGAGGATAAGGAGAAATTTGAAGCATTGCTCCATGGACTGGTAGATGCTACTGAATACTCTGTTCGATATGAGAAGATAGGTACCGTGAAGGGTGAGCATGTAGTTGTAGATGGTGATGACTGGGGTAAAGTGAGCCAGTGGAAGCAACAGTATGATACTGCTATCGAAAGCAATTTAGCATAAGCAACAACCTTTTAAAGGCTATAAGGTGTGACATATATCCCACATGGGTGTTATGTTGCACCTTTTCTCTTTTTTAGCTGTTCATCATACACTTACAAAAAGTAGTGAATTTGCTTAATCCTTACTGGTAAAGGGTTTGCCTGAAAAAGGGGTTTTATTGTACGATGTATTTACTTTAACAACTCATTAACAAAATAGCATCTTCGTGTGAATTTATATTACCATATGTAGACTATTTTTGATTTAGAGAGATGCAAAATACAAGTCCAGTTGTCAGGGGCTTTAAGTATAAAAATATCCAGGAGTCTTATTGATTCCCATTCTATGAAAACCAATTGTTAAACTTACCATGTCCTAATGAAAGCTAAGTGATTTACACCTAGTGAGAAAGAAAGATTTGTAGAGGAGCCCTTCGTTTTAAAACGAAGGGCTCCCTTGTTTTTGACCTGCTGCAGGCAAATCCATATTGCATAAAAAAAGCTTTTGCCTACGGCAAAAGCTTTTTTTATGCGGATAAATAGATTAATTATTATACCATTGGTATTTCGGCTACTTTATACACCTTCTTATCCAGCTTTTCTTTCGTTTCGCTGAATGCACGCAACGTCAGCTCGATGTCTTCATCGTTATGTGCTGCAGTTGGAATCAGGCGGTAAATGATCTGACCTTTAGGAATTACAGGGTAAACCACGATAGAGCAGAATACATTGTAGTTCTCACGCAGGTCCAGGCACATTGCAGTTGCTTCAGGAATATCACCCTGCAGGTAGATCGGTGTAACAGGAGAATTGGTGCTACCTATGTCGAAACCGCGCTCTTTCAGGCCAGACTGCAATTTGTTTACATTAGACCAGAGCTTAGCTTTCAGTTCAGGATGGTGACGCATCAGTTCTACGCGTTTCAGGTGACCGATTACCAGTGGCAATGGAACTGATTTTGCGAAGATCTGGGAACGCATGTTGTAACGCAGGTAGTTGATAATTTGCTTTTCACCACTGATGAAAGCACCGATAGAAGCACCGGATTTAGCGAAGGTATTGAATACCAGGTCAATTTTGTCCTGTACACCTTGTTCTTCACCAGTACCGGCACCGGTTTTACCCATTGTACCGAAACCATGTGCATCATCTACTATGAAGCGGAACTCATATTTGTCTTTCAGGGCAGCGATTTCCTTCAGTTTACCCTGGTCACCAGCCATACCAAATACACCTTCAGTGATCACGAGGATACCACCAGTGGTACCTTTGATCAGGTCTTCAGCACGTTTCAGTTGTTTTTCCAGGTCCTCGATGTCATTGTGCTTGAACACATAACGGTGACCCTGGTGTAAACGCAAACCGTCGATAATACTGGCGTGACATTCAGCATCATACACGATCACGTCACGACGGCCGCATACTGCATCGATGGCACTCATGATACCCTGGTAACCATAGTTAAGGAGGGCTGTGTCTTCCTTACCCATGTAATCGGATAATTCTTTTTCCAGCTTTTCGTGGTAGTTCGTGTTACCACTCATCATACGGGCTCCCATTGGCGTGGCAAGACCGAAATCCGCTGCTGCTTTAGCATCTGTAGCACGTACCTCGGGGTGGTTAGCCAGGCCGAGATAGTTGTTCAGGCTCCAAATGATTTTCTCATTGCCCCGGAACTTCATACGGGGACCAATTTCACCTTCCAGCTTAGGGAACGCGAAATAACCGTGGGCTCTTTCTGAGTGTTCCCCGATAGGGCCCATGTGTTTCAGCAGTTTCTCGAATATATCCATATGTTAAATAATGATTAATAGTGCTTGTTTTAAATTTGCCACAAAGGTATTAAAATATTAGTTTTTGTAAACTTGGGTTACATTTCAAAATGTTAAAAAATAATAATGTATAAAAGAATTCTTAGCCCGAAGATTTTAACGATAGCATTGGTTACGGTTAATTGCGTCTTTTTTAACCAGGTAAGTGGCCAAAAAGCTACCTCTCCAAAACCTGGTCAGGCTACTGCCTGGAGTAAGCCGGCCGTGCCGCCGTCAGGCCGCCCCAAACTAGTAGTTGGCATTGTGGTGGATCAAATGCGTTGGGACTACCTGTATCGCTTTAACAACCGTTATAGTGATGGTGGCTTCAAACGGATGTTGCGGGAAGGATTCTCCTGCGAAAATACATTAATTAATTATACTCCAACAGTTACGGCTGCTGGTCATACCTGTGTTTATACAGGTTCTGTACCTGCCGTACACGGAATTGTGGGCAATGAATGGTTTAGCCCTACCCTGAACAGGGAGATATATTGTGCGGAAGATAGTACGGTCAGCACGGTGGGCAGCACTTCCAATGCAGGAAAAATGAGTCCTGAGAATATGCAGGTGACCACTATCGGCGATGAACTGAGGATGGCTACCAATTTCAAAAGTAAAGTGGTAGGCGTGGCGATTAAAGACAGGGGATCTATTCTGCCCGCGGGCCATAGCGCTACAGCGGCTTACTGGTATGATGGTACTACCGGCAACTGGATTACCAGTTCTTATTATATGAACCGCCTGCCTGACTGGGTAGAAAACTATAACAGGGAAAAATGGCCGGCACAGTACCTGGAGCAGCCCTGGAATACCCTGTACCCTATCGAAAGTTATACACAGAGTGCTGCAGATAACAACGCTTATGAAGGTGTTACTCCTGTATTCCCGCATGACATGAGTGCAAATGCCAATAAAGGGATTGCTGGTACACCCTATGGCAATACCATGACCCTGGATTTTGCCCGGAAGGCAGTGAATGCTTACCGCCTGGGGAATAATGGCGTGACGGATATGCTGACTATCAGCCTTTCTTCTACTGATTATGTAGGGCACCAGTATGGACCTAATTCTATCGAAGCAGAAGATACCTACCTGAGATTAGATAAAGACCTCGCTGCCTTTTTCAAATACCTGGATGCCACTGTGGGAAAAGGACAATACCTCGTGTTCCTCACGGCAGATCATGGTGTGGCACATGTACCAGGTTTTTCCAGGGAGAATAAATTACCAGGCGGCAGCTGGAACGTGGCTTCAGATATCAAACAAATAAATGCGGTTGTAAAAGAGCGCTTTGGTGTGGATAAAGCGGTGATTGGCGCGAGCAATTATCAATTGTACCTGGATCACGAAGGCATTGAGAAAGCTGGTAAATCTGTGAAGGATATTGCGGACGTAGCCGCAAAGGAATTATTGAAAGATACCGCGATTGCGAATGCGTTTCCCTTATATGACCTGATGAATATGATTATTCCAAATCCATTGAAAAATATGCTCGTTAACGGGTACAATGCAAAGCGCAGCGGCGATATACAATATATCATCCGTCCTGGCTACATTGAAGGGGGGAAAACAGGAACTACGCATGGCTTATGGTATCCTTACGATGCACATATTCCATTAGTCTGGATGGGATGGGGCATACATCCCGGAAAAAGCAATGCGCTAACAGGGATGACGGATATAGCACCTACGATAGCAGCTTTATTAAGAATACAGATGCCGAGTGGAAATGTAGGGTTAGTGATAGATGCAATTGCTCACTAAAATATTAAGAACGCTTCTACTAAAGTAGAAGCGTTCTTTTTTTATATTAGAGAAAGACACATACCATACCCGCTTATGAGAACGTTACTCTTATGTTCACGACAGTAGATTACAGGTTGAACTAAGTTTGCAGAAATTAGTATATTCATTCAGCGAAACCAGCTTCGCCACTTAAAGCTTAATGAAATACGAGCATATCCTATATGATGTATCCGGTCGTGTGGCTACCGTCACACTCCACCGCCCGGAAAAGCGCAATGCGTTGAATGCCGCAATGGTAACAGAATTGCAGGCAGCACTGGACGCAGCGGCCAAAGACGCCGTTGTGAAAGTGATCGTATTAAAAGGTTCCGGAGAGGCGTTTTGCGCCGGTGCGGACCTGGAATCCCTGCAACAATTACAAAAGAATACCAGGGAAGAAAACCTGGCAGACTCCCGTGCTTTGATGGCACTGATGAAAAAGATCTATTACCATGACAAGGTAGTCATTGCCCAGGTAGAAGGCCATGCTATAGCAGGTGGCTGTGGGTTAGTTACGCTGTGCGACCTGAGTTATGCCGTGCCTGAAGCAAAACTGGGCTATACAGAGGTGAAAATCGGTTTTATCCCTGCACTGGTATCAGTGTTCCTCGTACGGAAAATAGGGGAGGGAAGGGCCCGCGAATTGCTTTTAACGGGCAGATTGATCACTGCAACAGAAGCTGAACGCTATGGTTTAATCACGCAGGTGGTACCAGCCGGAGAAATAGCGGCTCATGTGGCACAGGTGGCGGAAGATCTCTGTAACAATGCTTCGGGCAATTCGTTAAAAGTAACAAAGCGGTTAATCACCCGGGTTTACGACCTGCCACTCGATGAAGCATTGGAACACGCTGCCGCAGAAAATGCCGTAACCCGTGAACATGCTGATTGTCAGCGGGGTATACAGGCTTTCCTGGACAGGCAGAAAATGACATGGTAAACCGGTACGATTTTTTCAATATTACCTATGAAACCGAAGCATGACAATGATCCCTATCCCAATAGGACAAATGCATGCCAGGCGTCCGGTATTTAACCGATAAAACTTTTTATACGAAACACTTAACTGTCATGCAAAAAGCTCTTTTCACGTTTTTGTTATTGGTGGTGGTCACTACCAGCCAGTCGTATGCGCAACGACTGGTGTCCGATGCAAAAATTGTATACAATATGCAATCCTCCGGCCAGTCGGCTACAGACTCCGGTTTTACAGGAGGCACGCTCACCCAGTACATGAAAGGTCATCAAAGCCGTGTGGATATAGATTTCAGTGAAGTCCATATCAGCTACCTGATAAACAGTAAGGAAGAATCGGTGGTGACATTGATTAATAATCATGGGGATAAGTACCTGACCCGGGCCGGGAAGGAAGAATATGAGAAGGAATTGAAGTTGTACTCCGCCGCACAGTTCAAAGATGGGAATGAAACGAAGAAGATAGCGGGGTACAATTGCCGGAAGGCAACGGCGAAACTACCGGATGGAACGAGTTTCGAAGTGTATTATACCACTGATTTGCAGCCGGAAAACAGGCAATACAACAGGCGGTTTGTGAATTTGAGAGGGATACCGTTACAGTTTGAGATATTGAATAAGAATGGTGGAAAGATGACGATGATAGCGGTGTCAGTAGAGTTGAATGCAGTGCCGGGGTCTTATTTTGATGTGCCAAAGGCGGGGTATAAGGAGATTAGTAGGGAGGAGTTGGCAAGGATGGGAAGTTAGATTTTAAAATAATTAAGAGAAGGCTCCGGGATACCGGGGCCTTTTTTTGTTTTGGGCCAATCGAAGCGTTCATGCCGCAGGCATGAACGCTTCGATTGGGAGGGATAGTCCTGCGGATGGCTGGAGCACGCAAATTTGGGGAGCGGCCCTCCTGCAAACGGCAAAAAGAACCCTTCCTGCGGCCAGCAAAAAGCCCCCTTCCCTAAACGACCAAAAATAAAAATGCCCTGGCGAAGCCAGGGCATTCTCTATGCGCTATATGCAAATGTGATTAGTTCTTTCTCAATGGCAGAATAATCTGCAAATGATGGTAGCCCATGTTGGATGGCTGTTGAATCTGGGCAGCATAAGGCAGGACATAGGTCACATTCCCCTGCTTAATAGTCATGGTAGACTTAAAATTCCATGAGGTATTATCGTCAGACAACTTGAAGCCTGCGTTGATCGCATTGAAGCGATATCCCGCATCCAGGCTCAGGTTTGCCTTAGGCATAGCGCTAAGGGAAAGCTTTTCTTCAGCCTTCTTTCCTTTGTCTTTATTATCGTTTGTAATATTATCACTGGCGTATGCGCTGGTGGCTACCAGAGCCATTACACCGGCCAACAAAAAAGACAATGAAAAGGTCTTAAATATGGTAGTAATCTGTTTCATTGTATCACAAATGTACAAACTTTTTTATATATTATATAACACTTCCTTAACGAAGTTAATAAAAATTTCCTAAAGTTATGTTAAACTGTGTTAAATATGCTGAGAATCAGGAAAGACTTTCTTTTATTCCTGTAGTTTAATCCTGCGGCAGGATTTTTGCCACCTAAGATATGAATAGCTGACATCGGTAGGGACAGTTTTAACATTCTTTTGACTCATCATGTTGTTAAAAGATTAATGCAGACAAAGGAAAAAATTCAGAGATAGCGACTGCCTGCCAGGCTCGCAGCTGAGGAATCAAAAAATACTTATATTTACATTAATGAATCAAGACTTCCCATTTTTAAACGATGATTTTGAGGAGATAAGAGACTTGTTACAGCAGTTTGAAAACCTGAAATCCGGACAGTCTCACAGTTTCCTTGATGAGGATTCCTTCGAACTGATCATAGACTACTATGATGAGCATGATGAACTCCCCAACGCAATGCAAGCGGCCGAACTGGCTATTGAACAGTTCCCCTACTCTTCGACACTTCTACTCAAAAAAGCCAACCTTTTAATAGAGTCCAAAAAATACCAGGAGGCCATGGAACTGCTGGAAAAAGCAGCCATCCTCGACAGCACTGATATCAATCTTTACATCCTGCAAACCGACGTTTACCTGGCCATGAACCAGCACCAGAAGGCTGCTGCTCTGCTGGAGGAACAAATCGGCGTGTTTGACGGAGATGATAAAACGGAACTATTACTCGAGCTGGCCGATGTGTATGACGACTGCGAGGAGTTCGACAAAGTGTTCGAATGCCTGAAAATGACCCTGGAGCATGCGCCGAACAACGAAGAAGCGCTGCACAAGATCTGCTTCTGGACAGAATTCACCGGTCGCAACGAAGAAAGTATCCGCCTCCATACCAGCATTATCAATGAGCACCCTTACAATCAGCTGGCCTGGTTCAACCTGGGTACCGCTTACCAGGGGCTCAAACTATATGAAAAGGCAATTGACGCTTACCAGTACGCGATCGTTATTGACGAAAAATTCGACTATGCTTACCGGAACATGGGGGATGCTTTCATCCGCCTCCGCAAGTATGCCGATGCCATCGATGTGCTGAAAAAGCACCTGGAAATAGCCAAGCCTGAAGATGTGATCTATGAAGCCATCGGTCACTGCTACGATCGCCAGAAGAAGTATACGCAGGCCAGGTACTACTACCGCAAGGCTTCGCACCTGAGCCCCGGCAACGATAAATTGTACTACAAGATCGGCGCTGCGTATATTATGGAGAATAACTGGGAAAATGCCATTAAATCCATCCTGAGCGCCATCAAGCTCAATAAGAATAATGCCGAGTACCTGATAGCCCTGGGCAACTGCTACATGGAGCTGGACCGCAACAAAGAGGCCCTGATTCACCTGCTGGCAGCCGTACGCCTCCGTCCATCCAGCGCCAATACCTGGCTGGAATTTATAGCCGGGCTGTACCGCTCCGGTTTCTATGAAGAAGCGATGACCCAGCTGGAAGCAGCTACCCGCAAAGTAGGGCAGAAGCCGGTGTTCTTATATTGCAAGGCAGCCATCAGCATTGCCACCGGCCTGTACAAAGAAGGTCTGCTGCAGCTGGAAAACGCCCTGCAGGAATCGCCTAAACACCTGAAAAAGATGCTGGCCATCGATCCAACCCTGTTGGAACACCCAGGAGTGCTGGAACTGGTGAGTAAATACAAACCAGTGCGGAAAAGAAAGAAATAATCTCCCTTGAAATAGGACAAATGGCGCTTATACTACCTGGTATAAGCGCTTTTTTTATACTTAAATAGTGTTAATAATTAACCACTTAGCATGTAAGGGCTTGCGTTTTTAAATAGAAATTACTTATTTGGGGCCTGTTTGCCGGGAATGTGTTAATTTCGCGCCGGTTTTATATAGCTATTATTTATCTTGGGTAAGTTACTATTCCATACCGCAACAACTAAACTGACCAACGTGCGTTCCGGCTGTCGGCCAAAACTGTATGCCTGGAATGCCAACCAAGAAGACGATAAAAATGTTTCAAATGAATTTTAATCTGACACAAATTCCAGAGCGTACGACGAAACCGCGCAATTATGGTCTGACCATGGTAATGGACAAAGGCCTGAGCCTGCAGGAAGCAAAGAATTTCTTATCAATTTCAGCTCCGCACGTTGATATCTTGAAGCTGGGATTTGGTACATCATTCGTGACGCCGAACCTGCGTGAAAAGATTGAGGTGTATCAGGCGGCTAATATCCCTGTTTATTTCGGGGGCACTTTATTTGAAGCATTCCTTATCCGTAACCAGTTCGACGACTTTGTACGTATGATCCAGGATTATGGTATTAAGCATGTTGAGGTTTCTGATGGTTCTATCACCATTCCCCATGCGGAAAAGTGTGGTTATATAGAAAAACTCTCCAAAATCGCAACTGTATTGAGCGAAGTTGGTTCTAAAGACGCTGAGCACATTATTCCTCCCTATAAATGGATTGAGTTGATGAACGCTGAGCTGGGGGCTGGTGCCAGCTACGTGATCGCCGAAGCAAGAGAAAGCGGTAACGTAGGTATCTACCGCGGATCTGGTGAAGTAAGAGAAGGTCTGGTACAGGAAATCCTGACCCAGGTACCATCTGAAAAAATCATTTGGGAAGCGCCTCAGAAAGCACAACAGCTGTACTTCCTGGAACTGATTGGCTGCAACGTGAACCTGGGTAACCTGGCTCCGTCCGAAGTAATCGCGCTGGAAGCAATGAGAGTAGGTCTGAGAGGTGATACTTTCCACCTGTACTTAGAAAAAGCATAATTGGTAATGAAGGTATATGGTCTGATAGGATACCCGCTGAGTCATTCTTTTTCCAAAGGTTTTTTTGCGGAGAAGTTTGCCAGGGAAGGCATCCAGGGATGTGTATATGACAGCTTTTCTCTGCCTGCTATTACTGATCTATCAGCACTGATAGAGAAGTATGGTACGGAATTAAATGGCCTGAATGTAACCATTCCTTACAAGGAAGCAGTGATTCCTTACCTGGATGAACTGAGTCCTGCAGCGGCCAAAATGAAAGCGGTGAATTGCATCCGGTTCATCAATGGTCGCAAGATCGGGCATAATACCGATGCCATCGGGTTCAGGCGTTCCCTGGAACCGTTGCTGCAACCACATCATAACAAAGCACTGGTATTGGGTACCGGTGGCGCTGCCAAAGCTGTACAATACGTACTGGAAGCGCTGAACATTCCTTACAAACTAGTAAGCAGGCAGGCAAGCGCGGGAACCATTACTTACGAAGCAGTTACTGCTGATGTTATCGCTACCCATACACTGATTATCAATACAACGCCGCTGGGCATGTATCCAAATGTAGATGCAGCGCCGGCATTGCCTTACGAAAAGTTGAATGAGCAACACCTGTTGTACGATCTGATTTACAATCCTGCTATCACCGCCTTTTTACAGAAAGGAGCCGAACGGGGTGCGACGATCAAGAATGGGCATGAGATGCTGATCTTACAGGCAGAGGCGAGTTGGGAAATCTGGAATGAAAAATTATAAATAAAAAGCCGGCAATCACTTGCCGGCTTTTTATTATGCAGCCTTAATGGTGTAGTATACACAGGTCGTAAAAAAGTTCCGCACAAAAGGAACTGCCGCGATAGGACCAAATTGTACCCTGGGCTTGAGCCCGAATTTGTATTTGTAAATAGGATTGATCAGGTAAAATTGCTTCTTAGAAATCTGGTATCCCTGTTGCTTCACTATCTTCTCAAATCTTTCGATAGAGATCCCTGTATCCTTAATTTCCATCAGTTCATCGATAATGCCCTGTGGCTCACCAAATGCACGCAGCAACCCTTTGTACAGGAAATTGGGCAGCAGGTGGATATAAGGCATCATGTTCAGCACCTTGTTCTGGCAGGTCTGCTGGTGGCCGCCGTGAGGCATATACCAGGGCGGGAAGCCAAAGTATACCTGTCCCCGTGGAGTCAGCAGGTTTTTCAGGTAACCAATGATTTTCGACTGGTCCGGAATGTGCTCAATGGCATCTTTGAGGATGATGAGGTCGAAAGAGTGTTTGAACTCTCCCAGGAAATCAACGTCATAAATATTCTTGTTGATCAGTTGCATTTGACCCGCATCTACATATTGCTTCAGGTATTGATGACCCAGGGCAATCTTGTCGTCAGAGAGGTCTACTCCCACACAATGACATCCTCTTTCCAGGAAAGGAATTAATACGCCGCCTTCACCACAGCCGATCTCCATGATCCGGATATCCGGCGTGATGGGCATCGCAGTTTCTATGAATGGCAGGACGTAATTTACTGAGTTATCAACTTGCTGCTGATACCTAACGTCTGCATTACCGTGTTGTATTAACGACATATGTTTTGAAAATTGTGTGAAAATAGTAAAATATCTTTGCGGCATGAACCAACAAGCAAAAAATAAATACGAAGAAGGACAGGTGATACTGATCAATAAGCCTTTGACCTGGACTTCTTTTGACGTGGTGAGGAAAATCAGGAATACGACGAAAGCCAAAACTGGTCATGCAGGCACACTGGATCCGCTTGCTACCGGGTTGCTTATATGCTGTACCGGGAAGATGACGAAAAAGATCAACGAGGTGCAGGCGCAGGAAAAAGAATATACAGGTACATTTACCCTTGGGGCAGTGACACCTACTTATGACCTGGAGTCCGAACCCACAGATTTTAAATCACTGGATGGTCTGACCCCTGAAATAATTCATGCAGCTACGAAAGCGTTCATCGGTGAATTGCAGCAGTTGCCGCCGATTCACTCTGCTATCAAGCAAAATGGGAAGCCTATTTATGAGCTGGCACGCAAAGGTGTGGAAGTAAAGGTGGAACCGAGAAAAATCTTTATAAAGACGTTTGAAATTACGTCAATTGAATTGCCGGTGGTGCATTTCAGGGTGGAATGTAGTACGGGTACTTATATCCGTTCACTGGCCAATGATTTTGGTGCAGCTTTGGGGGTGGGTGGATATATGAGTAGTTTATGCAGAACGAGGATAGGAGAGTATAAGCTGGAAGATGCGTACGGGATGGAGGAGTTTATAGAAAAAGTAAAAAACGAAGTTATATAAACAAAAACGCTTTTGCCTTTGGCAAAAGCGTTTTTGTTTGGGGCGTAGCCTGCGGCCGGCTTTAGCTTCGCTGGCGCATTGATGCATGCTAGAACGGATACCCAATCGCCACGTTCCATATAATATTATTCCTGCGCCAGCTTCCACTACCCAGATCCCACTCACTCAAATACCAGCCATCCTTGTTCCCTGTAAAATAAGGCACTTTCACAGGCACTCCCCAGTCCAGGCGGATCAGGAAGAATGAAAAGTCCAGTCTCAAACCGGCACCGGTACCTATTGCCAGATCGTGGTAGAGTTTGCTCAGCCTGAATTCAGAACCTACACGCGAAGTATCTTTCTTCATCATCCAGATATTACCCATATCCACAAAAGTTGCCCCTTTCAGGTTCACAGTTCCATTGAAAAGACGCAATAAGTCAAAACGGTATTCAATATTCCCTTCCAGTTTCATATCACCTGTCTGATCCGGGAAGGTAGCCGCTGTGGCCGAAGTATCTTTAAATGTACCAGGACCCAGGGTACGCAGTCTCCAGGCCCGTATACTGTTGGGTCCACCTGCAGTAAACTGGCGGATATAAGGCATTACATCCGACTTACCATAAGGAACACCTACACCACCATAAATACGCGTGGCCAGCGTGGTATGCGGGGTCAGGTTCCAGTAATGCCGGTAATCAGCTTCTATTTTTACGAAGTTGGCAATCTCCATATTGGTGAGCGATTCCAGGTCATTTTTGGTGCCAAATGCGCTACTCATCAGGCTATTGATCCCATTCAGCCATGCACCGGATTCTTCGATATTGGCCCTGAAGTAGGAATTATGCAGTTTATGCAGCAGGTCATTGTTGCTATAAATGTAAGTGACGTTTTCCCCACCTATAAAAGCAGGTTCAAAGCTGCGTTTCAGGTAAGGGTTATTGTCCACGGTTGTCGCCCTGAACGTTGGGTTCAGGTTCACACCTACATAGTTTAGTGAGATCGGTTTTACATTCCATGCCTTGTAAGCAGATTCTTTCCACTCATAACCAAAGGAAGCGTTGATATTGGAAATATAAAACTTATCGGTACGGGTCAGGTAGTCAAAACCTGTTGTGAGGCGGGTTTTGACGCCGGTACGGTTAGATGCGATATGAAAAGGGGTGATAAAGCGGGGGAAAATCAGGCTCACCTGTCCGCCAATCTCCTGCGACTGCAGCATCCAGGTACCCAGGTTACGGATCAGTTCAATACCGCCATTGAGGCCGATATTGAGCTGGGTGGCCGAGCGACCCACGTTCAGGTGCTTGTAGTTCAGGCTGATACCGCTACCCACCAGGTAGTCAGAGGAGGTACTCACCTCAAAGTTGGCGCCCAGCTCTTGTCTGCGCTTAGGTGCGAGGAAGAGGTAAGTCTCCAGCGTATTGGGCTTTGTTTTGCTCTCCCTGAACTGTAGGGTCACGAACTGCCATGCGCCCAGGTCATAAAGGTGGCTGATAGCGTCGTTCGTCTTTTGCTGGGAATAGAGGTCACCATTGTGCAGACTGATAGAGCGCTGAATCACGCTGGGTTTGAATATATTTTGCCGGTAGCGGATGATGAGGTCATTGCGTTCCAGGCGCTTGAATATAGAATCGTTGGTATTGCCGTAGCTCGGATAGTCAGGATACACGTATACACTATCCAGGTGATATTGCTGGTAACGGGCGCTGGTATCGTCCGGATTCCTGATTTTGACAGTGATATCCATTTTCGGGTTATCTTGTCCTTTCTTTTCGTTGTATACGTTGATGATCCCTTCAAAAGGGTTCATGAGGTTGCGGAAGAGGGTTTTGTGCAGGGTATCGATTTCGAACTCGATAGCATCCCTGTCAAATTTGTAGTAACCGGCATTGCGCACTACCCGCATCAGTCTTTCCCTTTCACTGCCCAGCAACTCCTGTTTGTACGACATGCCGGTTTTGATAAGGGAGAGCTTCTCATTTTGCTGTACCACTTTCAGGATGCTGGTATCGGGTACTTCGTAGCGGATACTATTGATCACGAAGTTCTTGCCGGTATTTACCAGGTAGGTCACGCTCGTCTTCTGGTGCCTGGTGGTTTCCTTATAGTCGACGGTGGCGTAGAAGTAGCCCTGGTTATTCAGGTAGCTCACCATTCTTTTTACAGACTCCTTGGTTTTCATGGAATCGTAAACAACAGGTTCTTCCAGGTTGCGCTTGGAGAGCATCAGGTTCCAGAACCAGTTGGATTTTTTCTCTTTATTCTTCTGATTATAGAGCCATACCTTCATGCGGGTACCGAGAAAGGAGGTATTGGCCTGCTGCAGCATGAGCTGCTTGGATGTGAGGGAGGCGCGAATATCCTGCTTTTCGGTGGATGTGGCTTCCCCTTTTACGTTCACATTGCTCTGGATATAGAGTTGCTGGTTTTTTTGCAGGTACTTAGTATTGGAACAGGCAGCCAGCACCAGTATGGTTATCGTCGAAACAAGAAGATTCAGAAAGGGTGGCCGCTGCATCTAGTCAATACAATGTTTATTGTTTATAGCAAGAATTCCATGACGTACATAGAACCTTCACCTGTGTGGCTTTGCCGATTAAAAGAATTCATGTAGGTTTGGCCCTATGTTGTCAAAGGCGCAAATTAAGTATATTCAATCATTACAGCATAAAAAATACCGTCAAAAATCTGGCCAGTTCATTGCTGAAGGTGATAAGATCGTTCCAGAGCTGGTATCGGGGGGAATGACGGTGAGAGAAGTGTATGCTACCAAAGAGTGGCTCAGTGACCATGAACAGCTATTGAAAGGAAAAGTACCTTTCACCGAGGTGGAGGCACACGTATTAAAACAATTATCGGCGCTCACCACTCCCAATCAGGCCCTGGCCCTGATAGACATTCCCAGGGCTGCGCCTTTGGTCCTGAAAGGCCAGGTATCACTTGCTCTAGACACTATCCAGGACCCGGGAAACATGGGGACCCTGATACGTATAGCCGACTGGTTCGGCATCAAACAACTGATCTGCACACCAGATTGTGTAGATGTGTATAACCCCAAAACGATCCAGGCTACCATGGGGAGTATTGCCAGGGTAAATATTATTGAAACAGACCTCCTGCCCCTATTGGAAAAAGCAGAAGTTCCTTCTTATGCCGCCACCCTGCATGGTACGGACATTACTTCCTTCTCCAAACTGTCAGAGGGCATTATCCTGATCGGCAATGAGTCAAAAGGATTGAGCGATGCGGTGATTGCTGCTTCCACGCACAAACTTACCATTCCCAGGCTGGGAGGCGCCGAGTCGCTGAATGCCGGTGTGGCAGCGGGTATTATCTGTGGGAGATTGCTTATTTAAATTGCAATGCTTTTACCGGGGTGATCTTTCGTGTAACCAAAGACGGTACAGTAAGTACCAGCAGGCATACCAGGAAGGTACCCAGGTTGATGAGGACTACATGGAACCAATGCAGGTCTATTGCGGCTGTAGACATGTAATAACTTTCTTCGTCCAGTTTCAAAAAGCCGGTCACCTTTTGTAACATAGCGAGCCCCACACCCAGTATATCACCTATAATCAATCCGGCAAGAACAATATAACCTGCTTGGTAAATGAAGATACGCTGGATATTGTTGTTGCGCATACCGAGTGCTTTCAGTATGCCTATCATGTTCGTACGTTCGAGAATGAGTATCAGGATGGCGGTGATCATGTTGATAACTGCCACGATAGTCATGATGACGAGAATGATGATCTCATTTTTATTTTGCAGTTCCAGCCAGTCAAATACATTGGGATAAATATCCTGGATGGTGCGCAGCGCCAGTTTATCGGGAATGCCATTCAAAGCCTCATCCGCTATTTCAGTCATTTTGTGGTAGTCATCAATGAATACTTCATAACCACCTATGCTGCCGGCTGGCCAGTTATTGAGCTTACGAATCAGTTCCAGGTCGCCAAGCACATATGTCTTGTCATATTCTTCCACAGCAGTTTTATAGATCCCCTTTACTTTGAGCTTTCTGGCCCTGGGCGGGAGACCCGCACCCTGAATAAAGTATATAATCAGCGGGTCGTTCACTTTCAGTTGCAGTTCTTTGGCCATGCTGCTGGAAATGATAATTTCCGGGGCATAACTGCTGTCATTGAAGTGAATGACACTGCCTGACTGCATAAATTGCTGAATGTGTGACCAGTTATAATTACGGTCTACGCCTTTGAAAATCACGCCGGAAAGGTCTTTCTCTGCCTTGATGATGGCCGATTTAGTGGCGTAAATATTCACGGTGTTAATACCGTTTATATTTTTCAGGTAGGAAACAATGTTGGAATCCGCCTGGAAAGGAATTTGTTCTGTGAGCGGACCTGCGTTTGCCTGGTAATTGTTAATATGCATATGCCCCCAGAAATTAAAGATCTTTTGCTGGATGACATGCTGAAAACCGTTTACCAATGCGATTGCCAGGATCATAACAGCTACGCTGATAGCGGTGGCTACCACGGCAATGTTGATGATGAACCTGGAAAAAGAGCCAGACCGGTTGAAAGCGATCCTTCTGGCAACGAAGAAAGATAAACGCATGAGACAAATGTATCAAATTTTCTGATGGGTAAAAGAGGGTTTTGGCGCTAGCCGGGGAAAAGGTCGTACCTTAACATTCCTATATAGATAAGTTATGATGATAAAGCCCTACTTCTGTATACCTGTAATCGGGCTGCTGTTATATTTTATTCCAGCAGTAGCGCAGGACAACGTCTATGGACCTGGTCACATTTACTACAACAATATCAGGTCTGTAAAACTGAACCAGTCCGGTGATCAGACAGCTTTCCCCATTATTTCACTGAATGGAGGAGATGCAGTGGATCTCTCGTTTGATGACCTGGATGCAGATGTCAAGGATTACTATTATACATTACAGTTGTGTAATGCTGACTGGACGCCGGTCAACATCAACCAGCTGGAATACCTGAGAGGCTTTTCTGAGAACAGGATTACAACGTATAAATTTTCCAGTGTAGCGCTGGTGCGATATACACATTATACGGTGTCATTGCCTAATTCTAACTGTATGCCCATAAAGGCGGGCAATTACCTGCTGAAGGTATACCTGGATAGCGATACCTCCCAGCTGGCATTTACAAAGCGATTGCTGGTGGTAAGTAATAGAGGCGGATTGAGTGGTGTGATCCAGCAACCGGTGTCGCCAAAGGTGTTCAAGACGAATCAGAAGGTGAATTTTGTAGTGAGTACAGGAGGACTGAATGTAGTGAATCCATTTGATCAGCTGAAAGTAGTGATATTGCAGAATTACAGGTGGGATTTTCCGATCCTGAATCCGAAGCCAATGTTTATAAAGGGGAATTCGATTGAGTATAATGCAGAACTGGATTGCCAGTTTCCGGCAGGAAAGGAGTGGAGATGGATAGATTTGAGAAGCTTTCGGTTGCAGACGGAACGTGTAAAACGGTCTGAATATCACCCCGATGGAACAGATGTGTATGTGATGCCGGATTATCCCAGGGGGAATACGATGTATTCTTATGTAAAGGATTATAATGGCATGTATTTTTTAGCAACGATTGATAATTATGATCCGTTTTATGAGGGGGATTATGCCACCGTACATTTTAATTATCCTGCGCCCGAGCCGTATGCCGGATTTGACCTGTACCTGATAGGAGAGATGACAAATTATGAATACAATGATGGGAGTAAGATGGTGTATAATCCGCAGACGAGGGCTTATGAAGGTACCATGTTTTTAAAGCAGGGATTTTATAATTATGAATATGCGCTGTTGGATACGAGAGATCCGGATGCAAGACCGAGTACGGCAGATACAGAGGGAGACTGGTGGGAGACGGAGAATAGTTATACCATTCTGTTGTATTACCGGGATTTGGGGGGCAGGTATGATGAGTTAGTTTCTACGGTGACATTGAATTCTAAATTGAATAGATAAACAAAAACGCTTTTGCCTTTGGCAAAAGCGTTTTTGTTTG
Organism: Chitinophaga sp.; assembly: GCF_039596135.1. GTDB lineage: Bacteria > Bacteroidota > Bacteroidia > Chitinophagales > Chitinophagaceae > Chitinophaga. The sequence continues at coordinate 62,317 of NZ_JBCNKH010000005.1, read as the reverse complement.
GGCCGTGGCCTGCAGGCGGCATTTAAATTTACTGTACTGTTTGTCTCAACTTCACAATATTCGCTGCACCTCTCTTTATAATAATTCTCGTACCTCTGTCGAAAGTAAAATACCGGTAGAACCAGTTTATAAACACTACCAGCTTATTCCTGAATCCCAATAAGCTCATCAGGTGTACTACCATCCACACGATCCAGGCAAAATACCCACTGATCTTCATGCCGAAAAATTCAGCAATTGCCTTGTTACGACCGATGGTCGCCATGCTGCCGAGGTCTTTATATTTAAATGGTTTGATAGCGGATGGCTGGCCTTTGGCAATGAACCGGATATTGTGCGCTACGTTTACACCCTGCTGAATAGCTACCTGTGCTACCATCGGATAGCCTTTAGGGAAGCGTTCCGGATCATTCATCATCTGTGCGATATCACCTATGGCGTAGATATTTTTATATCCTTTTACCTGGTTGAATTCATTCACCATAATGCGTCCGCCGGGAGCGATGATATCTGCAGGAATACCATTTACAGGTACGCCTTTTACCCCTGCTGCCCACAGGAGTGATTTACTCTGCAGTTTTTCACCATTGCTGAGGGTGAGGGTTTCACCATCATATTCTTTTACAAAGGTGTTGAGGATGACATTTACCCCCAGTTTGTGTAATCCGTCCAACGCTTTCTGTGAAGAGTGTTCACTGAAACTGTTCAGTACGCGGGGGCTTCCTTCTATCAGGTAAATCTTCATGAGGGATACGGGGAGTTCGGGGTAGTCTTTTGGCATAATGTACTTGCGCAATTCTGCAAAGGCACCTGCCAGTTCCACACCTGTAGGGCCTCCGCCTACCATCACGAAGTTCAGTTTTGACTGAATTTCTGCAGGATCATTCAGCAGCAGGCTCTCTTCAAATTGTTTGATCAGGTAGTTACGGATCTGTACCGCTTCGATGAGGGACTTCATACCGATAGCATGTTCTTCAATCGCTTTGTTGCCAAAGAAATTAGTGGTACTGCCGGTGGCAAAAACCAGGTAGTCGTAATGCAGGTCGCCGATACCGGTTTCCAGTATATTGTCGGCAGGGCGTACGCCTGTTACTTCTGCCATACGGAAGTAGAAGTTTTTCTGATGCTTGAAGATGCCACGAAGAGGAAAAGCGATGCTATCCGTTTCGAGGCCGGCAGTTGATACCTGGTATAGTAAGGGCTGAAATAAATGGTAGTTGTTTCTGTCAAGCAGAACTACCTGTACTGGGGCGTCTTTCAATTGTTTTGCCAGGTTAATACCTCCAAAACCTCCTCCAACAATAACAACACGGGGTAAACCTGTATCCGGAACATTCGGCTGAATCATAAAAACATCATTTAGCGATCAATGAAATATAGAAGAAGAAATCTATGCCAATTAGGTTGGCACTGTGTTTTTAAACGCCGGAGTTTATAAATGCGTATCAAAGTTATAAAACTTTCAGAAAAAAATGAAAGTTTGAGAAAGGAATTTAATTCCGGACTTACTCTTTTAAAAAGATTCACTCAATTCCAATCACTTTTGCCTATGGCAAAAGTGATTGGAATTGGTTTCGGGCCTGCGGTCGGCTTCGCTTGCGCGATGTAAAAAAAAATCCCCGATGCATTGCTACACCGGGGAGTATATACCATCTAAAAGTATGTACTACATTTTCTTAGCGTCTTCCAGGAACTTAGCCAGGCCGATATCAGTCAGCGGGTGTTTCAGCAGACCCAGGATTGAATCGAGTGGGCAGGTACAGATATCAGCACCAGCTTCAGCACATTTTACGATGTGGAGAGCGCTGCGGATACTAGCTGCGAGGATTTCGGTTTTGAAGCCCTGAAGACTATAGATCTGGGCGATCTGAGCGATCAGTTCTACACCGTCCCATGATGAGTCATCGATACGACCGATGAATGGAGATACAAAAGTAGCACCAGCTTTAGCAGCCAGGATAGCCTGTCCTGCAGAGAATACCAGTGTACAGTTTGTTTTAATACCGTTGTCAGTAAACCATTTCAGCGCTTTCACACCGTCTTTGATCATTGGCACTTTCACCACGATGTTTGGGTGAATAGCAGCCAGTTTCTTACCTTCTTCGATAATGGATTGAAAATCAGTAGACAGAACCTCTGCGCTGATGGGGCCGTCTACCAGTTCGCAGATGTCTGCGTAATGTTTCAGGATATTCGCTTCACCTTTGATACCTTCTTTTGCCATCAGGGAAGGGTTGGTGGTTACGCCATCGAGTACACCCAGGTCGTGTGCTTCTTTAATCTGTGCCAGATTTGCTGTATCTATGAAGAATTTCATGGTGAAATGTATTTAGTATGATTTTGTAATTAATTCAACGGAGTAAGTTATGCAACAATTAACACATTGTCAAGCATAAAGTATTGCAAATATAGACCCATACCCGTACAGATGAATCTGAAATTTGAAATCAATAAATAAAAAGCTGAAGATTACTGGGTCATACCACACAGGTCATTCGTATGAAGGAAATAGTGACAATCAGCTATTGACGAGCGCCTGATGACCTGGAATAAAAGAGAAAAAAAAAGGCAAGTTACTTACATCGCACCGCTACAACCGCCTACCCTTGCTACATTCCTGTCCTGGGGGAGTTCAGCAGGAGCTGGTCGTATAAGACTTGCCGGCTGCAAATGTAGGACAATTGCGTTAACTTCCAAACACATTTCAAAAGATTCTGCGAAAATCTTTAAAAATGCAGTATTTTGAAGCATATTAAATCAGGATTCGGGACGATTTTTGTCGATGTAGCTATATGTTTGAGACCTCTAAATCAACATTTTAATTTCCCTAATGTTTTAATGAGTATCCCTATTTGGTATTTTTTACAAAAAACATTATATAGTTTTAAAAAAGAATATTTATTTTGTTAAAAATTAACCTTTCACCTAAAAATTATTTAACCTCATGGAGACAACATCTTACGACGGCGCTGGTGGTATTTTTGCGTTGTTAGGATTCGGTTTCTTCTTTACCGGATTTGCAATTTCTATTTTTACTATCATCTGCCACTGGATGGTATTTCAAAAAGCAGGTCAGCCAGGTTGGGCTGTACTTGTTCCTATTTATAGTTTCATTGTTTTCTGCCGTATCATCGGCAAACCATGGACCTGGATCCTGTTATTGATTCCTCCTATTTGTATAGTAGGTTTTTTTATTATCTGGATTAACGGTTCAATGTCCCTGGCAAGAAGCTTTGGGAAGGACACCTTATTCGGTCTCGGCCTCATGTTCCTGGCGCCTATCTTCTATGCGATCATTGCATTTGACAAGAGCATTCGTTATGTAGGACCTAATGGCATTCCTACAGAAGACCTGGACAGCCAGATCGATAGCATCGGCAAGCCGGCACTGTAATAGTTTTTTGTTGTTTTTTTGCCATATTGATCTGCTGCCGGTTGCTCACAGGACCGGCAGTTTTTTAATTTCTGTCACTTATGAACACATATCAAGGAGAGGACATTTTAAAAGAATTCAACGAGGAAGTAATGATCCCTGAACCAGTAGATAAGGGTATCAGGTTAGCCAATTTTTTGATTGACGGGGTGTTGTCGACAATTTACATTTTTGTTGTTGCAATTTGTGTGGGCATGGTGTTGGGACTTATCATCCCTAATCTTAGCTATTGGATCGTAGCAAACCAGGGGCTGTTCAAGTTTCTGACCTATGTGTTCACTTATGCTATTTGGCCGCTTTACTATGTATTGCAGGAGGGGCTTTTAAAGGGACGCACTATCGGGAAACTGATTACAGGTAGTGTCGCTATCCGCCTGGACGGGCAGCCACTTACATGGAAAAACGCATTCGGCAGATCTTATGCCCGTCTTGTACCGTTTGAGATGTTTTCAGCGCTGGGTACCCCATGGCATGACTCCTGGACAGGAACTACCGTTGTTAGCAAAGCGAAATTGGTGACAATGTAATTTTATCGGGTAGTATAGTAATTGTAGTCGTTTAGTACGGTCTCGAGAAACTGGAAATGATTCATTTCTGTTTCGATCACCAATACTTCTTTTACTCTTTCCGATACCCGGGCTATCAGGTCCTGGTTGCCAGACTTGATAGCCTGGTCCATTAATACCTTGATCTTATTCATATCCCTGTCAGACAGGCGAAGAATCTGGGGAAAGTGGGGTTCATAATTCAACGAAGACATATCCCGGTAAATGGTATCCTGTATACTGGTTTTGTTTTTTGTATTCACCACTATCGTACCGGCCACTACATCGCCCAGGCGCTGATCGTAACGGGAACGGACCATAGATATGATAGGAATGGCACCATTCAGGAACAAAAATCCCCAGGGAGTTTCGATTATACGAAACAACCAGCGGATCAGGTGCTGACTGATACTTGGCTTACCACCATTCAGACTTCTGACCTTCAGGCCTAACATCATTTTTCCTGGAGATTGCCCGTTCATTGTAATCTCAAACAGGAGATAATAGAGCGAAACGGGGAGCAAACAAAAGAGAATGTACATCACTGTTTCAGTATTGCCAGACAGGTGCATCCTGGTAAACGTCACATAGATAGCAATGATGAATGCCAACCGGATGAGAACGTCAATAAACCAGGCCAGAAACCGCATCATAATATTGGCAGTTTCAAATTCCAGCTCTATATTGAAGGATGTAGGTATTTTTACATTAGCCATGTACAAATTTACTAATTAATGTATATGTTTGTTATAATGGACAACCCATGCGTGAAACTACTTTTATAAAGAAAAATTTACCCCGCTGGAAAAAGTACCAGGAGGAACCAACCGAGGATCCGGATGAGATGGCTGCCCGGTTCACCAGTTTGCTGGATGACCTGGCATACGCCAAAACATTCTATAGTTTCAGCAAGGTCACAGGTTATATCAACAGCCTGGCGGCAGACATTTACCAGCGGATCTACGGAAACCGCCAGGAAAAAGACGGCCGTTTTCAGCGATTCTTTAGGTACGAGTTGCCCCTGATCTTCCGTAAATATCATCGATTATTACTATTCACGTTTACATTTTTTCTGTTATTCTGTATTATGAGCGCATTCTCCGCCGCCCGCGACGAAACTTTCGTAAGAGGGGTGCTGGGCGATGAATATGTGAGCATGACAGAAAGAAATATTAGTAACGGAGACCCCTTTGGTGTGTACGGTAATGGAAATGAGCTGGTTATGTTTCTTGAGATTGCCTACAACAATATCAGGGTTGCCCTCATGTGTTTCATCAGCGGTATATTTATGGGTATTGGCACTTTGTATATCCTCATGAAAAATGGAGTTATGCTCGGTTCCTTTCAATATTTATTTTTTTCCAAGGGGCTGGGGTTAAAGTCGGTGCTGGTTATCTGGATACATGGTACGCTGGAAATATCTTCCATCGTGATCACCGGGGCCGCAGGCCTCGTCATGGTGAGTGGCCTGATCTTTCCGGGTACCCGCAAGCGATTAGACGCCCTTAAAAAAACAGCCAGAGATGCGGTCAAGATGATGATCTGCCTCATCCCGGTATTCCTCACCGCTGCATTCCTGGAAGGGTTTGTGACCCGGCATACCAAAATGCCCATGTTCGCAAGTGTCAGTATCCTGGCGCTCTCCCTGGCATTTATAGTAGGTTATTTTGTGATATACCCCATTTATGTATATCGCAAAGGATTCAGACTGGACGAAGCCGGCAAAGTTATAAAACCAGTGAAATGAGGGAAGGATTGAAAGCATTACTAATCGCATTACTATTACTGCCCTGTGCCCTTTATGCACAGGATACTGCAAGCCTGGAGGACCATATTCCAAAAGTAACGGCAGATATTGATACAGCAGTGGACCTGAATGCAGCGCCATACCTGTATGACGAAGCTGTACCTATGGATGCAGACACGATAGATGACTATGACGAAGCATCTGCCCTGCTGATCCGGAAAGTGCCCACTGAAGTAAAGAATAAATTCAGCAAAGACAAGGAACTGCAATATCACCAGAAACCTCCCAAAAAGGCTCCCAGCTTCGATTTTAAATGGCTGGATGCTATTTTCATTGGTATTGCATATCTCTTTAAGGCTTTCTGGTGGCTCATTGTTATCGCCATCCTGGCAGCAATGGGCATGGCTATCTTTGTCTACCTCCGTAGGAATGGCTATGTGTTTAAATGGAGTAAGCCAGCGTATAATAAGGAAGAAGTACAGCAGGAGGAAGAAGAGCATGATGCGAGCGGCTACGAAATGCAGATTCAGCAGGCGATTGCAGAAGGCAGGCTCAGACTGGCAGTGCGCCTCATGTACCTGCAGACAATCCGGGTGCTGGCCGATAAAGAAATCATAGTATACAGTAAGGAGAAGACAAATGCCGCATACCTGCGTAGTCTGTCGCAGACCCCGTGGCATAAACCCTTTGCGAGGCTAACTGTGGATTACGAATATATATGGTACGGTGAAGTGCCTGTGAATGGTGAACAATTCAGTACTATTCAGGGGCAGTTCAAACAATTTCTGAACGAATTAGGCTATATCCGGTGAAAAGAACTATTGGAATAATCATCGCTTCTGTATTCTTGCTGTTATTCGTGGTAGCAATAATAGCTTCCAATATGCAGTCGCTTTCACGGGATGAAGGCCTGCACCTGGAAAAACAGTCCTTTTCCTATAAGGATAAAGATCCGGGAGGCTGCTATGTCATGTTCGAATCCCTGTCATCCTTTTATGATGGCGAGCATCCCAATGTAGTTTCCAAGCCATTTGCTGCCAGTGCTAAGAGAGACATAAATCTGAGAACCGGCGAAGGCATCCTTTACTACCTGGTGGCAAACAGGCTGTTTACCACAGCAGAAGATGTGGATTCTATGATCGAGTTTGTGAACCGGGGCAACCAGCTCTTTGTTGCAGCCACTGACCTGGACAGCGCTTTCATTAGCAGGTTATATACGAAGGTATCAGGAGATGTCAACTTCTTTGCAAAACCACATGCAGAAGAGCACTATGTGAACCATGCCCTGATGCCTGATACGGTGTATGCCCGGGACTCAATCGTGGGCGGGCGTTACTTTACCCTGCTGGATACGCCAAGAACTACGATTCTTGGTACTGACAGTAAGTTCAGGGCCAATTTTGTAAGAATCAACGTAGGGAGAGGACAGGTCTTTTTGCTGCTACAACCTTCCATTCTGACTAACTACTTCCTGATGTATAAACACAACCTCAGTTCACTGGAAAAACAGGCGGCGTACACCTATGGTTACTCCACTGTGTACTGGGATGAGTTTTATAAATACCATCAGTATCCACAGGAGGGGGAATTTAGCCAGTGGAGTGTGCTGATGCGCTATCCTGCCCTGCGATGGGCCTTGTGGCTATTGGTTTTGCTCATGTTGCTGTATGCCATTTTTGAAAGCAAAAGAAGACAACGAATTATACCAGACAAGGTAGTGCTGACAAATAACTCGCTGGAATTTGTAGAGGCATTGGGACAATTATATTACCAGCAGCATGACAATGTGAACCTGGCGAGAAAGATCATCATGCAATGGCTTGAATTTATCCGTACAAAATATTATCTGAATACAAATGCGATCAACGATGAGTTCATTCGTCGTTTATCACATAAAGCAGGTGTGCCGCTGGCAGAAGTAGAAGCGATTATAGACAGCATTCACTTTATACAACTGGCAGACAAAATCACAGATGCATACCTGAAGGAGTTTTACAGTAAAATACAGGCGTTTTATTTAAATACTAAATAATGGAGGAAACTACATTTCATCCCCGTACAGATTTTTATGCATTGCACCAGGGTGTAGCTGCTATACGGGAACAGATAGGAAAAGTAATTATCGGTCAGCATGAAATGGTGGAACTGCTCATCACCGGTTTGCTGACACAGGGGCATGTGCTGATCGAAGGTGTACCTGGCGTGGCAAAAACACTGACAGCAAAACTGCTGGCCAGAAGTATCGATGCAGATTTTTCCAGGTTACAGTTCACCCCTGATATTATGCCTGCCGATGTGTTGGGTACCTCTGTATTCAATCCTGAAACGAGGAACTTTGAATATAAGCGTGGACCGGTTTTCAGCAACCTGGTACTGATTGATGAAATCAACCGCGCCCCTGCCAAAACACAGGCTGCCCTGTTTGAGGTGATGGAAGAAAGACAGATTACCAACGACGGCATCACGCATCCGCTGCCCGCACCATTTATGGTAGTGGCTACCCAAAACCCGATAGAGCAGGAAGGAACTTACCGCCTGCCCGAAGCACAGCTGGACCGTTTTCTCTTTAAGATCGAAGTGAAATATCCTTCATTGAATGAGGAGATTACCATGCTGCAGGCTATGCACCAGTTCAATGGTCTGACAGACCTGACAAAGATGGTGGATAAGGTGGTGACTGCCAGCCAGATCATAGAATTCCAGGCACTGGTAAGGCGAGTACATATTGAAGATAAACTGTTGCACTACATAGCTGCATTGATCCAGGAAACCCGTGTGAATGCTTCCCTGTACCTGGGTGCATCTCCACGTGCTTCAATCGCGGTGATGAACTGTGCAAAGGCGACTGCGGCAATTAACAACCGTGATTTTGTAACACCGGACGATATTGTGAACATGCTGCCACATGTATTGCGTCACCGTATCATGCTCACGCCTGAGCGTGAAATGGAAGGCATCACCACCGATGAAGTGATCGCCCAGATCATCAAAGCTGTAGAAGTACCGAGGTAATATGAAGAAAACATTTCTGGCATTATTCTTTACTACCCGCCTGTATACGATCGTAGGTGCACTGGCACTGCTCTTTATACTGGCTTATTTTTTTTCGCTGCTGTACCCGGTGGCGCTGTTCCTTGTTGCAGGACTGGGGTTATTGTTGCTGGTAGATTTGTTCTTCCTGTTTACAGCAGGCCGCGATCCCTTTCCTGTATCCAGGGTCATGGGGCAGCGCTTCAGCAATGGCGATGATAATACGATTAGCCTGCATGTTAAAAATAACTTTCGCTTTCCCGTCTTCGTTACTATACTGGATGAACTGCCTTTTCAGTTTCAGCTGAGAGATTTCAGGCAGAAAACAATGGTGAAACCAGGCGAAACGAAAGTGGTGGAATATACGCTGCGCCCGGTGGAGAGAGGAGAATACCAGTTTGGCAATACGAATTCATTTGTAAAAAGCCCAATCGGGCTGGTGCAAAGACGGATTGTAAAAGAGAGTGCGGAAGCTGTAAAAGTATATCCTTCATTTTTGCAGTTGCGCAATTTTGAGTTGTATACATTTGATGATCGTGTGGGAGACACGGGGGTACATAAAAAGAAGATGATCGGCCAGAGTATGGAGTTTGATCATATCAAGGAATATGTGCGTGGCGATGATGTAAGAAGAGTAAACTGGAAAGCGACGGCCCGCAGGGGCGGATTGATGGTGAATAACTATGTAGAGGAAAAGTCGCAACAGATTTATTGTGTGATTGATAAAGGCCGGGCGATGAAGATGCCTTTTGAAGGGATGACATTGCTGGATTATGCTATCAATTCCTCGCTGGTGTTTAGCAATATTGCCTTGCAGAAAGGGGATAAGGCCGGATTGGTGACCCTGATGGAACAGGAGGTAGATGTATTACCGGCGAGTAGTAAAAAAGTACAGCTGAATAAAATTCTGGATACCCTGTATGCGCAGGAAACGCAGTGGCAGGAAAGCGATTATGAAAAGCTGGTGGTAACCCTGCGCAGCCATTTCAGCCAGCGTTCCCTGCTGGTATTGTTTACCAATTTTGAGTCGTTGTCTGCTTTGCAGCGACAGCTGCCTTATCTGCGCCGGTTGTCAAAGTATCACTTGCTGCTGGTGGTATTTTTCGAGAATACGGAATTAAAGAAAATAACCCAGGAAACGGCTACAGCAGTAGAGGACATTTACAGGCAGGTGATTGCGCAGAAATTTGCTTATGAGAAAAAGCAGATGGTGCGCGAGCTGGCGCAGTTCGGGATCCTTTCCCTGTTGACTACGCCGCAGCAATTGAGCCTGCATCTGATCAACAAATACCTGGAGCTGAAATCACGCTCACTCATTTAATTTTTTTACCGGGATAGTGGTGAGTGCCTTCAGGTGCTCATCATTTTTGTATGTGGCTGTAGCATTTACAGCTTGTATAGAAGTTTCATTGTTGTTAATAAGCAGGTCCTGCCCTAATAATTTCCCATCACTTACTTCGAAAGAGACGGCGCTGGTATCCAATGGAAATATTTTACCGGAGCTAAAGATCCCTTCTACATTCAAATAAAAATGGAAACCCCGTTTCAGGCTGTCGGCATAATGATGAAAACGGATGCTGTCCAGTTTGGGTAGCACGATGTCGGCAGTCATGGACTGGGGTATATCGGTGCTGGTAATGGTCAGCTGGATGGTATAGTTCTGGCTGACCAGGGATTTTCTGTCCAGCAATAAGTAGCCATTTTGAAAGGTGCCGGTATTGGGAACTACTTTGATACGGTTCCAGTTATAATTGCCATGGAGGAACCCGGTGGTGGTTCTGACCTCGCCGTTGGTATAGGTAATATAGAGACCAATGGGAATTTTATTGTAGAGTTCGGGAACGGCGGTGGAGTCGAATACGGCTTTGACGCTTTTAACTGTTTTTTGCTGGCCGGTGACCAGGAGGGACAGGAAGCTGAGTAAAGTGGTAAAGAATAATTTCATAGGAGAAAGGTATAAAAAATCGTTCCAAACATAGTGTAACTATACCATAGCCTTAGTGCTAAAAGGGTATTAGAAGGTCATCAAAAGGGCACTTCAATATCCAAAGGGATAATGAGGTGCCCTTTTGGTGTCGAATTGGTATCGAATAGACACTAAGGCTTGACTGAACAAGTGACCTGTTCAAGGTGGACTTGAGGTGGACTTATACGGTATAGTTGATTGATTTATAGGAAATTGTGCGAATTAGAAGTTTTCGCTGATTTTCTTTCCTGCCTGTAGGGCAAGTTTTGTCTCTTTGATGAGGTTATCCACAATTTCCTGCACGCTGCTGATGTCTTTTACGAGTTCTACGCTCTGCCCGGCGGACCATAATTGTTGATAATTTCCGGGTTTTACGGCCTGTTCCAGTTTTTTCATTCCCCGGAGTTGTACGAGCATTTTGAAGTATTTGCGGGTACGGGCGTTGTTATTGAGGAGCTTTTCGAGCCAGTTTTGTTTATAGCCAATTTTCCGGGCGGTGGGGGTATTTATGATATTGCAGGGGGTACCGGAGAGGCGTTCGGTGAGCACGATATCGTCCATGCCGTATTGGAGAATGGCATTTTTGTATTCATTGCTTACGGTGGCTTCGTGGCTGGCAATAAACCGGGTACCGATGGATACGCCGTCGGCACCTAGCAGAAGGGCGCTGGCTATCTGGTTGCCGTGGGCGATGCCTCCGGCGGCAATGAGTATTTTGTCGGGGAAGTGTTCCTGCAGGGAAGGCACGAGTATATGCATAGGGTAGGGGCCGGCATGGCCACCGGCACCTGCGGTAACGGCGATGAAGCCATCGCAACCTGCCTGTGCTGCTTTTTCAGCATGGGCCAGGTTGGTCACATCGCAGAGTACTTTGGCACCATAGCTATGGGCGGCAGCGATCACTTCTTTTGGACTACCGAGGGAGGTGATATAGAGAGGCACTTTGGCGTTGGCGCAGACCTGGAGGTGTTTGGAATAGAGGGGGTTCGTCTTTTGAACGATGAGGTTCACGCCATAGGTGCCCTGGGGGGAGTGGGTGCGGTGGTGGTTTAATCGGTCAAGAACGTCTTTGAGCTCACCTTCACGGCGGTAATTGAGGGAGGGGAAGGTACCGGCAATGCCATTGTCCATAGCGGCTTTGACCATAGCTTCGTTACTTACCAGAAACATGGGAGCCATGATCACCGGGTACCGGATGGCCAGGGTTGAGGTTAATTTCATACGTGTGTATTTATATACTAGTTGGCTGTTTTCTGCCTTGCGACGTACTTACCCAGGATATCGAATTCCAGGTTGATGATACTGCCGGCTTGGACAGCTGATATATTGGTATGTTCGTAGGTATATGGAATGACAGCGATGCTGAATTCAGTGTCGGTAACATTGAAAACAGTCAGGCTGATACCATTGAGGCAGATGGAGCCTTTTTCCACGATCAGCGGAGCGAACCGGGCAGGGAAGCGGAAGCGGTATTCCCAGCTACCGTTTTGCGGGGTGCAGGATATGCATTCGCCGGTGGCGTCTACGTGTCCCTGCACAAGGTGCCCGTCTATACGACCATTGAAGAGCATGGCTCTTTCCAGGTTTACTTTCTGACCTGGGGTAAGCAGGCCAATATTGCTTTTCTGGAGGGTTTCTGCGACGGCTACGATCTGGTAGATGTCTTTATCAATGTGGGTAACTGTGAGGCAAACCCCATTGTGGGCGATGCTTTGGTCTACTTTCAATTCAGGAGTGAGGGCGGAGCTGATGGAGATGACCATGTTGCTGCCTTCCTTCTTTGTAGCTATAACTTCGCCTAATGATTCTATAATTCCTGTAAACATGGAACGAAATTATGTAAAAAAGTGGAGGTGAAAGCTGACGCCGGGCACCCAAAAATTCAAACAATAGTTTGTTTTTTTAGAATTAAAAGGCGTATCTTTGCCTTCCTGAAAAAAAGAGGTATTTATTATGTTAATTATCGATTCTAAAGATTGCGAAAATATTGACAAGGCGCTCAAGAAGTACAAAAAGAAATTTGAGAAAGCGCGTATCCTGTTACAACTGAGAACTCGTCAATCTTTCACAAAACCTTCTGTTAAGCGTCGTACCGAGGTGCTGAAAGCTGTTTACAAACAGCAGCTGGCTTCTGGTAAACTGGATGCTTAATAACTAATTACGGATAATTCCAACGCAAAATATGTGATGATTGTAAGGTTTTTAATAACTTTACAATCATCAATTTTTTTGTGTTGAGCGAAGTATTACCCCCGGTAGTAGACCGTTTCCTGGCTTATATACAGCTTGAAAAGCGTTATTCAGCGCATACATTTGCTGCTTACCAGCAGGATCTTATCCAATTTTTCACATTTTTACGATCTCAATATGGCGATGTGTCCTTATCAGGCATATCGCATTCGCATGTCCGTACCTGGCTGGCTGGTCTTATGGAGCAGGGGATGATAGCGAAGACGGTTAACCGGAAAGTTTCCACACTCAAATCGTTTTTCAAGTTTGCATTGCGGCAGGGGGATATTACCCAGACTCCTATGACAAAAGTGACGGCGCCTAAGGTAGGTAGCCGGTTACCTGGCTTTATAGACGAAAAGGGGATGCAGGCGGTGGAGGATAACCGGAGTTTGCGAACAAAGGGGGGGCTTATATTTTCGGATGACCTGAAGGGGTTTACGCATAGGATGATATTTGAGTTGTTGTATCATACGGGGATCCGGTTGTCTGAATTAATCCATTTAAAGGAGTCTTATATAGATATTGGGCGGTTAAGTATAAAAGTATTGGGGAAGGGGAATAAGGAGCGGATAATACCGATTAGTTCGCTTTTGGCGAACCAGATTAAGGAGTATAGGGAGAGTAAGCGGAGGGAGCTGGCAGAATTTGATATGGAAGTGTTACTTGTAAATCCGGAATCAGGTCGTAAATTATATCCAAAGTATGTCTACAATGTGGTGCGGCATTATCTCTCGGCGCACCAGATCACCACGATCAGTCAAAAAAGTCCGCATACGCTGCGGCACACATTTGCAACACATTTAATGAACAATGGGGCGGACCTGAATGCAGTGAAGGAGTTGTTGGGCCATGCGAGCCTGGCTTCGACGCAGGTGTATACGCATAATAGCATAGAGAAGTTGAAGGAGGCGTATAAGAAGGCGCACCCGAAGGGGTAGTGGGGATATAGCTCATGGACACCTCGTGCTGTGCTGTAGGGAATTGCCTCCTGATGGGGAATTGCTTTCAGGGCATGGTTCATGGACGCCTCCTGCTGCGCTGTAGGGAATTGCCTCCTGATGGAGAATTACTTTCAGGACATTGCCTGTAGAGTATTTATCTAAGTATAAATTCCTCCCCAACCTTACATCTTTTGCCGTAGGCAAATGCAGTTACCTTATAAGCAAAAATTCGTTACTTATATATTAACAAAATATTACTAAATGGTTATGATAATAACCACTTAATTCACTAAATTAGTAATGAGTTCTTTGTATGTTGTTTTTCATTAGTCGTTACACTCTCATGCCATTAATTAAAATTGATTGAAAGCCTATGACGTAATGTTACGAGCATGTACAAGATTGTTAAAACTAAAAAAAATTTAGTGCTATGAACGTTCAAATTCAAACTGTGCATTTTGATGCGGATTCCAAATTGATTGATCATGTGAGCAAAAAGATCTCAAAGCTCAACACTTTTTATGACAGGATTATCAGTGTGGAAGTTTTTCTCAAGTTGGATGGAATAGCCCATCAAATTAAGGATAAAGTAGCCGAGATAAAAGTGCACATTCCGCGCCAGGACTTATTTGTAAAGCACGAAAGCAAATCCTTCGAAGAATCCTTTGACCTCGCATTTGACTCCGTTGTTAACCAGATTAAGCGTACTAAGGAGAAAAAAATCCAGTAAAATCTTAAAAATATTTTGGAATTAATTATCTGTTTACTACCTTTGCCATCCCGATCGAAAAAAAGGGATCGGCAAAGGTAGTAAAGTTCTTTACTGTAGGGCATTTTAGCCAATACGATCAGGTACGAAAAAAAGTACTGAGTGCTAAAAAAAAGATTTTGGAAATAACAAAATACTATTATTTTTGCACCCTCTTAAGACAGCAACTAAGAAGCACACAAAGCAACTACGAAGCACTTAAGAAAAGTACTCAAGCATATAAATACTTGGTATGCCAGCATAGCTCAGTTGGCCAGAGCTACTGATTTGTAATCAGTGGGTCGGGGGTTCGAATCCCTCTGCTGGCTCCGGAGGAAATCCGAAGCAAACAAAAAAACAAGTAAGTCCCGCAACGGATGAAGAGGTTTGTGGAAGTTTTTCAGGAGTAAAGAATGGGCAGGTTCCAGAGCGGCCAAATGGGGCGGACTGTAAATCCGCTGACTACGTCTTCACAGGTTCGAATCCTGTCCTGCCCACAAAGTGCAAATGTTCCGCCTTTGCCCAATAGCAATGGCGGAACAATTTTGTTAAGAAGAGGAGCTGAAGTGTGAGGGCGCCATAACAATTAAAGAGTTCTTTCTGATATTATTTTAACAAATGCGGGAGTAGCTCAGTTGGTAGAGCGACAGCCTTCCAAGCTGTAGGTCGCGGGTTCGAACCTCGTCTCCCGCTCATAGTTAATTGCGATTTGCTTCGTGATAACCTTGAGCGGAAAGTTTTGCAGAAGTATTACACTGTTTCCGTTTCAGGTAAAAAATCTCCAAAGCTTTATGAATATTGTTCGTCGTTCAGGCTGGTTTTTTCAGAACCAGAGGGGTTGATGGGCGATATAAGTTCTTTAAAAGTAATTAAATATGCTGTTGTAGCTCAGGGGTAGAGCACTTCCTTGGTAAGGAAGAGGTCGTGAGTTCAATTCTCATCAACAGCTCAAACGGATTCATTCGATAGTCCGGAATCCAACATTTCGTTGTAGCTCAGTGGAAGAGCGGTTTCCGGTAAATGTGCCGGTAATGGTCATGAGTTCAATTCTCATCAACGGTACAAGTTTGTAAAACCGTTTTATAAAAACACAATCAATACAATCTTTACAAACCATCTAAAAAAAATACAATGGCAAAAGAAACCTTTAAGCGGGATAAACCCCACGTAAACATTGGTACCATCGGCCACGTTGACCACGGTAAAACTACCTTAACTGCTGCCATTACAAATATTTTGGCAAGCAAGGGTCTGGCTGAGAAGAAAGGATATGATGAGATCGATGCTGCACCTGAAGAAAAGGAAAGAGGTATTACCATCAACACTGCACACGTAGAATACCAGACTGCTAATCGTCACTATGCTCACGTTGACTGTCCAGGTCACGCTGACTATGTGAAGAACATGATCACTGGTGCTGCGCAGATGGACGGTGCTATCCTGGTGGTTGCCGCTACAGATGGTCCAATGCCACAAACTAAAGAACACATCCTGCTCGCTCGCCAGGTAGGTGTACCTCGTATCGTTGTTTTCATGAACAAAGTTGACCTGGTAGACGATCCTGAACTGCTGGAACTGGTAGAACTGGAAATCCGCGAGCTGCTGAGCAAATATAACTACGACGGTGACAACACACCAATCATCAAGGGTTCCGCTACCGGTGCTCTGGCTGGTGAAGCTAAATGGGTTGCTGCTGTAGAAGAGCTGATGAACTCTGTAGATGAGTACATCCCGCTGCCTCCTCGCCCAGTTGATCTGCCATTCCTGATGTCTGTAGAAGACGTATTCTCTATCACAGGTCGTGGTACCGTTGCAACCGGTCGTATCGAACGTGGCCGTATCAAGGTTGGTGAACCAGTTGAAATCGTTGGTCTGATCGAAAAACCTCTTACTTCTACCTGTACAGGTGTTGAAATGTTTAAGAAACTGCTCGACGAAGGTGAAGCTGGTGACAACGCTGGTCTGCTGCTGCGTGGTATTGAAAAGAAAGATATCCGTCGTGGTATGGTTATCACTAAACCAGGTACTATCACTCCGCACACCGAATTCAAATGTGAAGTATACGTACTGAGCAAAGAAGAAGGTGGCCGTCACACTCCATTCTTCAACAAATACCGTCCTCAGTTCTACTTCCGTACAACTGACGTAACTGGTGAAGTTGAACTGCCTGCAGGTGTTGAAATGGTTATGCCTGGTGATAACGTAGGTCTGGTAGTAAAACTGATCGCTCCAATCGCTATGGAAAAAGGTCTGAAATTCGCTATCCGCGAAGGTGGACGTACCGTAGGTGCTGGTCAGGTTACTGAAATCATCAAGTAATCACTTTTTTCAGCATAAAAGCCATTAGCAATTGGCAAATTGCTAGCCGATAATCAGATTTTTTAGTAAATTCGAAGTCGGTGTGGAATTGGCAAACAGCTAATGGCTTTTTATACACGGGCATAGTTCAATGGTAGAATAGAGGTCTCCAAAACCTTTGATCAGGGTTCGAATCCTTGTGCCCGTGCAGTGTAAAATTGGTGAAAAGTGAAAGGTGAATTGTGAATTTCATTCGCCATTCACTTTTCACCTTTCATGTTTTCAAACGGTTAATTTTAAACCAATGAACAAGCTCAGAAACTATTTCCGGGAATCCTATCATGAACTGGTACATAAAGTATCCTGGCCTACATGGCAGGAGCTGCAATCCTCTACAATGGTTGTGCTAATCGCTACTGTAGTGATTACCCTCGTTGTATGGGGTATGGATGCCCTTTCTAACCTGGTGTTAACTCAGTATTATAAAATGTTCTAATAATGATAGAAGCATCCAATAACCCTGCAGAAGAAGCAAATGTTCCGACCCAGGATACCAAATGGTATGTACTGAGAGTGGTAAGTGGCAAAGAAAAGAAGGTAAAAGAATACCTGGATATTGAGGTGCGCCGTTCCGATTGGGGAAATGTAATCACTCAGATCTTCTTACCTGTTGAGAAAGTTTATAAAGTACAGGCCGGTAAGAAAGTGATGCGCGAAAAGAACTTTTATCCCGGGTATGTGATGATCGAGGCAATAGATGGTAAAATGACCGATGAGGTAATTCAATCCATCCGCAATGTGTCTGGTGTTATTCACTTCCTTGGTAAAGAAAAGCCGATCGCACTGCGTAAAGCTGAAGTAAATAAAATGTTAGGTAAGGTTGATGAACTGTCTGATTCAGGACTGACCATGAGCGAGCCTTTCATTGTTGGCGAAACTATCAAGATTATCGACGGACCATTCAATGACTTTAATGGTATTATTGAAGAGGTGATTGAAGATAAAAAGAAGTTGAAGGTGACAGTAAAGATCTTTGGTCGCGCTACACCAGTGGAGTTGAACTTTATGCAGGTAGAAAAAATAAGCTAAAGATTTTAGGTTTTTTAATAGGAGCCGTTCCGAAAGGGGCGGCTTTTTTTGTTTAGCTACAGGAAGTTTTTTCTCTTTCGGAGGGTATGACCGGATTGGCCTGCGGCAGCAAGCACGTTTTTAATCCTTTTATAATCCCAATTCCTTTTACTTATAGGTACCTTTACAAAGTGAAGATACTACTGATAGAAGACGAGCCCAAAGTCGCCGCTTTCATCAAAAAAGGACTGGAAGAAGACCAACACCAGGTGGAAGTAGCTTACGATGGCGAAATCGGGCACAAAGCAATCATGCAGCACGATTACGATGTGATCATCATGGATGTGATGCTCCCCTACATGAACGGCCTGCAACTCAGCAAATGCATCCGCGAACAAGGCATCCGTACCCCCGTCCTGATGCTCACCGCTCTCAACACCACCCCCGACATCGTAGACGGCCTCAATGCCGGCGCAGATGACTACCTCGCCAAACCATTTCACTTCAGTGAACTCCTGGCCAGAACAAACGCCCTGCACCGCCGCACCGCCCACTTCAAAACCACTAGCTCCAAACTCTCCTTCATGGACCTCACCCTGGACCTGGACACCAAAACCGCCACCCGGGAAAACAAAGAAATCATTCTCACCGCCAAAGAATACGCTTTGTTAGAACTCTTCATGAACAACTGCAATAAAGTCCTCTCCCGCGCATACATCGCCCAAACCGTATGGGGACTGGACTTCGATAGCGGTACCAACACCATCGATGTATACATCAACTACCTCCGCAATAAAATTGAAAAAGGATTCTCCGGCGATCGGTTAATACATACCGTAGTCGGCATGGGTTACGTGATGAAGACGAAATAAGCGGGATTATGAAGATACGTCACCGACTGGCATTGCAATTTACCATACTATCAGGTTGCATCCTGCTAGTCATCTTCGTGCTCGTATACCTCCTGCTACAAAACTACGTAAACAACACCTTTTTCAGCCAGCTGGAAGACCGCGCCCTCATCACCGCCCAGGTATTCCTCGAAAAAGACGAACTGGCCAAAAAGAAGTGGAAAAACCTCGAAAAGAAATACATCCAGTCCATCCCCGGCGAAGATGGCATGATCTACGACGAGGAAAACCAGCCCGTATTTATTGACCCCGGCGCTGTCAGCATACCCTCCGCCATCATCCAGGCAGTACGCTACCATAAAAAATACCGCTTCCACTATAAAGGTAAACCTGCCGTAGGTCTGTACTATTCAGACAACCAGGGAAACTTTGTCATCTTCGTCACCGCCGGCAACGAAGCTGGCCAGGCACAACTTGTACATAACCTCTGGATCTTAGCCGGCACCTTCGCCCTCGGTATGCTCATGGTCTTTGTAATCGGTCAGTGGTTTTCTTACCGTGCATTACGCCCCATTAATTTCATCAACACACAGGTAAAGAATATCCGTGCGGCTAACCTCCATGCCCGTGTGAAAAAGAGCCGTAACGAAGACGAAATCGATGAACTGGCCAGCAACTTCAATGACCTGCTGGAACACCTGGAAAAAGCATTTCAACTGCAGCAATCCTTTGTTTCCAATGCTTCACATGAGTTACGTACCCCGTTGACAGCGATTATCACTGAACTGGAAGTCATTCTCCAAAAACAAAGGAACCAGGAAGATTATATCAAAACACTGCGCTCCGTACTGGATGAATCAGCCAAACTGAAAACAATTACCAATGGTCTGCTGGAACTCACACAGGCAGATACTGATACCTATGCAGGCAAGGAGCATATCAGGCTTGACGAACTGCTCTGGGACCTGCGGGAAGAATGGGTACGAAAACATCCGGAGCAGTTGCTCAATGTACAGATGCTGCAATTGCCCGAAGATGCTACCCGACTGGAAATAACAGGCAACAGGGAATTGCTGGCGCTGGCTATTAAAAATATCATCAAGAACGCCTTTAAGTTTTCCAGCAATCAACCTGTGGACTGCACAATGAATTGCCAGCAGGAACAATTGTTAATAACTATCACGGATAAAGGAATCGGAATATCTCCCGAAGATGCAGCACGCATCTTTATGCCACTCTTCAGGGCTAATAATGCACGCATCTATCCCGGCTTTGGAATAGGCTTATCGATGGCGCAAAAAATCATCCAGGCACACAAAGGACAAATTAGTGTAAGCAGTGAACCCGGCCAGGGCAGCACATTTAACGTTTCCTTCACGACTCACCATTAAATCTAATGGGTTTTTAATTTGCATCTAACAAGCCCCTAATATCACCGTTGCAACTTTACATGCGTTAAACTTTCTGAAACGATCATGTATTTGAACCGTGTATTTTTTCTCTTCCTATATCTTATAGTTATCGGCCCTGTAGCTGAAGCACAGACAGATACTGTACGCTATGCACTGCCGGATGCCGAAAAGGTTTTTCTTGAAAACAATCTGTCTCTGCTGGCCGGGAAACTGGAAATCCCCATAGCAGAAGCAAAGATCCTGCAGGCAAAAGCATGGCCCAATCCTAACCTGTCTATCGGCGATATCCAGTTTTATACCAACGGTACGACGGCATCTACGCCACCATTATTTGGTAATTTTTGGAAAGACAGAACATTTAGTGCACAACTTGAACAATTAATTTATACCGCACGCAAGCGAAAGAAAAATATAGACCTGGAATCCCACAACAAAGACCTTGCTGCCAGCAATTTCATGGATCTGCTACAATCATTGAAAGCTGACTTCCGGCAAACGGAGGCCTCCTTATTATATCTCCAGCAGATACAGGGCGATCAGTTATTTCAACTGGGGGTAGTAAATACTTTATTGAAGGCACAACAGGGTATGCTGAAACAGGGGAATATTTCACAGACTGAAATGTACCGTATCAAGGCATTACAGATCTCTCTTCAGTCAGATATCAATGAAACACACGAAGACCTGACCGCACAACAGGAACACCTGAAAAACCTGCTGGCATTGAACGCCAACGTGTACCTGGTATTGGAAGATCCGACTCCTACTTCAGACATGGTCACTGAATTGGAACAACATCCCTTGTCCGAATTACTCACGCAGGCTACACAACATAATGCAGGCATCATGGCTGCACAACAACAAAAACAGGTAAGCGAAGCTGCCCTGGCAGTAGAAAAAGCAAACAGGGTACCTGACCTGAGTCTCAATGTGAACTATGACCGGGCCGGCAATGATCAGCTCAACTTTATGGGGGCTGGTGTCTCTATGGACCTGCCATTTTTCAACAGGAATAAAGGCAATATCAAAGCAGCACAATTGGCGGTGCAACAGAGTGATTTGTTAGAAAAAAATAAGATCACTGCAGTAAATAATGCAGTCATAAAAGAATGGACAGACCTGCACAAAGCCATTAGTCTGTATGAAAGTATTGACACCGATTACCTCGATAAACTCGATACCATGGTAGAAGGCATCAGCCGCAACTTCGTGAACCGGAATATCAGTCTGCTGGAATTTTTAGACTTCTTCGGCTCTTTCCGGGAAAGTAAGCAGCAATACTATGCGGCCATTAAGAACATCAGTATAAAAAAAGCGACGCTTAATTACTTAACCGGAACGGAGCTATAAACAACGCATTATGTACCGTATTTTTTACACAGGATTGGCCATGATATTGATATCTGCCTGCCACAATGCTACCATCACCACGCAGGAGACCAATACCTGCATTATTTCTCCCAGCCTGAAATCGCTGATCCGGTTAACACCGCTGTCAGAAGCCCCTGTACATGGCGAGCTGGAACTGACTGGAAGTGTGAGTTATGACCAGGATCACCTGTACCATTATCAATCACTGGCCAGTGGCGTGGTGAGAGACGTACGTTTTAACCTCGGCGATTATGTGACCCAGGGACAGGTATTGGCAGAAATAAAAACGACAGCACTGAGCGATCAATCTGCAGAACTGCATAAAGCGGAAGCAGCGCTTGCCCTGGCAGAAAGGCAACTGCGGGCAACGACGAGTCTGCACGATGATGGCATTGCATCTGACAAGGAATTGCTGGAAGCACAGAATGAAGTCGCTGCAGATAAACTGGAAATTAACAGGATCAGGGAAACACTTAATATACAGGGTGGCAGTGTGGATAAAGGTGTATTGCTGATACGCGCACCCCTGAGTGGTTATATCGTGGGTAAGAAAATGACTACCGGGTACCAGGTGAATGCAGGTGATGATGATCTGTTCATTATTTCTGACCTGAAGAAAGTGTGGGTTATGGTAAATGTGTATGCGGCACAGTTAGGCATGGTAAAAGCAGGGCAGGAAGTGGTGATCAGTACAACCGCGTACCCGGGGAAAGTATTTACAGGTAAGATCGCCCGTCTATCCAACATCTTTGATCCGGAAGAAAAAGTAATGAAAGCAGTAGTGGAGATTGACAATGCCAGCCTGGAATTAAAACCGGATATGATGGTGAGTGTGAATGTGCATATGAACACGAATGAAAAGGCGCTGGCAGTACCACTGGATGCTGTGATATTTGATGATGATAACTATCATGTAGTGGCGTATCACAGTGACTGCGATGTACGCGAACTGACCATTCATCCGCTATCGCACGATAAGCAGTTTTATTATGTAAATGAAGACCTACTGCACATAGGCGATACCATCATTAACCGCAACCAATTATTGATTTATAATCAGCTGAAAGGAAGATAGCATGAATAAGCTCGTAGAAAAGATAGTTGGCTTTGCACTGAAGAATCATACCCTGGTATTGTTCTTTACTTTCCTCCTGGTTGTAGCTGGTGTGGTAGCCATTAAGAATACATTGATAGAAGCCTATCCGGATGTAACAAACACTCGTGCCCGTATCATTACACAATGGCCGGGGAGGAGTGCGGAAGAGATAGAGAAATTTGTGACACTGCCTATTACAAAAGAGATGAGCACTATTCCGGGCAAGACGGATGTGCGTTCTATTTCACTCTTTGGCTTGTCCGTTGTGACAGTGAATTTTGAAGACAATGTAGAAGATTTTTATGCACAGCAGTATGCAAGTAACCGCATGCGGAATGTGGACCTGCCGGCCGGTGCAGATGCAGAAATAGAACCACCGTATGGCGCTACAGGAGAGATATTCAGATATGTGATCAGGAGTAAGGACAGGCCCATTCGTGAATTGTCTGCCTTGCAGGAGTGGGTGATCAGCAGGGAGTTGTTGTCAGTACCGGGAGTGGCAGATGTGAATAGTTTTGGTGGGGAAGAGAAGAGCTATGAAATCAGGGTGAACCCTACTGAATTATCGAATTATGGTCTGACAGCGCTGGATGTATTTCAGGCGATTGGCAAAAGTAATATCAATGTAGGGGGAGATGTAATTCAAAAGGGTAGTCAGGCATATGTGGTACGTGGGGTGGGGTTGCTGGAAAAGACGGCGGATATCGAGAATATCCTTATTACAAATGTAAAAGGAACGCCGGTGTTGGTGAAGAATGTGGCGAATGTGGTCGTGACGGGAAAACCAAGACTTGGCAGAGTGGGGTTGAATGGAGATGATGATTTAGTGGAAGGGATTGTAATCATGCTGAGAGGGGAGAATCCCAGTAAGGTAATTGAAAAACTGCGGGAGCGGATTGCAGACCTGAACAACCGTATCCTGCCGAAAGATGTAAAGATAGAACCGTTCCTGGACAGGACGGAATTGGTAGATAAGACCATTACAACTGTTACACATAATCTCATAGAGGGAATTTTGCTGGTATCCATTGTTGTGTTTGTGTTTCTGTACAACTGGCGTACTACAGTAATTGTGGCGTCCGTGATTCCGCTGGCATTTTTATTTGCCTTGCTGATGTTGCGGATCCAGGGGTTGTCGGCAAACCTGATCTCCATTGGTGCGGTCGATTTTGGTTTATTGCTGGAGGGAACGATGGTGATAGTCGAGCATGTATTCGCCAGTATGGACAAACGTGCCCGTGAGATGGGCATGGAGGCATTCAACGCTATGCCGAAGGATGATTTCATACAGGATAAAGCGAGAAGTGTGGCAAAGTCCATCCTGTTTGCACAAGTGATCCTGATCGTAGCGTTGATGCCTATTTTCACATTTCAGAAAGTGGAAGGAAAGATGTTTTCACCACTGGCATTTACATTGGGATATGCGTTGCTGGGTTCCCTGTTATTGAGTCTTACCTATGTACCAGTGATGTGTAAACTGTTGCTGAACAGGAATGTGGTAGACAGGCATAGTGCGGTGACGGAGTTTTTCAGGAAGATCATCTTCAGGATGTTTCAGTTTGCAACTCAGTACAGGAGGGGAACGATCATTGGTTTCTTTGTATTGCTGGGTGGGTGTATACTGGGTTTTGGTAGTATGGGAACGGAGTTTATTCCGAAGTTGAATGAAGGCGCGATTTATATCAGGGCGACATTGCCAAGTAGTGTGAACCTGGATGAATCGGTGCGATTGACGAAAGAGATGAAGGCGCAATTAAGGAGTTTTGATGAAGTACAGTTTGTACTGACACAAACAGGACGGCCTAATGACGGTACGGATCCAACCGGTTTTTTCAACATCGAATTCCATGTGCAACTAAAAGATGAAGGGCAATGGCAGCACCATATTACCAAAGAGCAGTTGTTGGAGCAAATGGAAGCAAAACTGAGGGTATATCCGGGAATAGTGTTTGGGTTTAGTCAGCCGATTATGGATAATGTGGAAGAGTATGTAGCGGGTGTAAAGAGTGCGTTGGTGGCAAAAGTGTATGGTAATGACCTGCCTTTGCTGGAACGGACGGCAGATAGTATTGCTGCTGTGATCAAAGGCATCCGGGGTATTGAGGATGTGAATGTATTCAGGAATATCGGTGCACCGGAGTTGAGAATTAAACTGGGAGAGGCGAGGATGGCCAGGTATGGTATCAGCATGGAGGATGCGCAGGCAGTGGTAGAGATGGCGATAGGGGGGAAGGCTGCATCCACATTTTATGAGGGAGAGCGGATGTTTGAGATCAGGGTGCGGTACGATGAGCATTTCAGACAATCGGAGCAGGAGATCAGGAATATACTGGTGCCGGCGGCGGGGAATGCCAAAGTGCCCTTGTCAGAGATAGCGGATATTGGGTTCTTTACGGGACCTGCATTTATCTACAGGCAGGGGAGCAGCCGGTATATAGCAGTAGGATTTTCGGTAAGGGGCAGGGACCTGGGCGGTACGATTGCGGAAGCACAAAAGAAGGTAGCGCAGCATGTACACCTGCCTGAAGCATATAAACTGGAATGGGCAGGGGAATTTGAAAGCCAGCAAAGGGCTACGGGCAGACTGGCGTATATCGTACCAATATCACTGGTACTGATCGGGTTCCTGTTGTACATCAATTTCAATAACCTGAAGGATACGTTGTTGTCGCTGATTACGGTGCCGTTTGCTTTTATGGGCGGATTCTTTTCGTTGTGGGTTACGCATACCATTTTCGGTATTTCGGCGGGGATTGGATTTATCATCTTGTTTGGCGTGGGAACGATAGATGGGATTATATTGATATCGGTGATGAAGAGTTACTGGGAGAAGGGAATGCCGTTGAAAGAGGCGATTGAGCATGGTGTGAGGGATAGGATCAGGCCGGTGTTTATGATTGCGGTGATGGGATCATTGGGATTATTGCCGGCAGCGTTGAGTCATGGGATGGGATCGGAGATTCAGAAGCCGCTGGCGATTATGATAGTGGGGGGATTGGTGGTGTGTATGCTATTGAGTTTGATGGTATTACCGCAGTTTTTTTACTGGGCGTATAGAAAGAAATAAAAACCGGCATTAGGTTTTTAAAGCCTAATGCCGGTAGTGGATGGGCCTGTGGCCGGCAATGAGATTATTTCTTTCTTGTCATATGAATTTCCATGCTTTTGATATCTTGCCCATCTTTGGTGTAGTACATTTCCACCATGTGGTGGTCATCGTCCTGGATGGTGAACACTTCTTTCATATCGATATCTTTTCCCTGCATGGGGTCATAGCTTTTGCCGGTGAGGGTGAGGGAGTGGGTGGCATCGTCCCAGGTGCCCTGGAGCATCATGATACCGGTGCCCATGTTGTCGACCCATGAATTCTGGAAGATCTTTTTAGCGTTGTCATAGGCGAGGAGGCCATGGCCTTCGAATTCCATGCCTTCGATGTTGCCTTTGTGAACAGATTCCTGGTAGCGGCCACCGAGGATCATTTTATTTTCGGTGGTGCCGGTAGATTTGGATGGGGGAGCGCCGGGGGCCATCCAGAAGGTCATTTCGTACGTCCAGGTACCATTTGCGTGCGCAAGCATCTGGTGAGTTTTTCCTGGGGTAGAATATTCCATCCATGCTTTTTGAGCGGCCTCGTCCTGGGCGAAGAGTGGGGCGGCAGCGAGGATGGGGAAGCATAATAACAACAGACGTTTCATGATTAGGTGGATTTTAAGTATTAAAATAACAAGGAGGATGAGGAGAAGGTTGAGGGCGGGGGCAACAATAAATTTATGTGAAGAGGAATAGGAATTCCGGTAAATTCCATTAGATTTGTGAAAATGGGGTGCCGGACTTCATTGTTAACCTTCCTTATAAAATATATGCCGGAATAGTTTTGCAATAGAATTGTAAAATTTTAACCCCAAATAGATGATAATAGCAAAAAGGATGCCCGAAAGCAAATTCTTTTTGTGATTTATTATATTATTATATACCTTTGCATCCCCTTCAAAAGGTATTTTTTTTCTTCCTTTTAGTTTTGGGAGTCTCGGAAGAGACGAGACGTTTTAACCAAATTAAATAATTCAACATGGCAAAAGAGATCGCTACGTACGTGAAATTGCAGGTTAAAGGTGGCGCGGCCAACCCTGCACCTCCGATTGGTCCTGCCTTGGGTTCCAAGGGTGTGAACATCATGGAGTTCTGTAAGCAGTTCAATGCCCGTACCCAGGATAAAGCTGGTAAGGTATTGCCTGTATTACTGACTGTTTACACAGACAAATCTTTTGATTTCGTAATCAAGACTCCTCCTGCAGCTGTACAGTTGCTGGAAGCAGCCAAATTGCAGAGTGGTTCCAAAGAGCCAAACCGTAACAAGGTTGGTAAAGTTACCTGGGCTCAGGTAGAAGCTATCGCAACCGATAAGATGGCTGACCTGAACTGTTTCACCAAAGAGAGCGCCATGAAGATGGTAGCTGGTACTGCCCGTTCTATGGGTATTACTGTGGACGGTAACGCTCCATGGAGCAACTAATTGTTTCACCTGTGTATAACGGGTTAACTTTTTAAAACATTTTGCAATGGCAACTAAGAAAAGAAAAGTAGCTGATACAAAAGTGGACAAAAACAAGATTTACTCCCTGAAGGAGGCGTCCACAATTGTAAAAGACATTAACTGCACTAAGTTCGACAGCTCTGTCGATTTACATATCCGTCTGGGCGTTGATCCCAAGAAAGCAGACCAGGCTATCCGTGGTTCCGTAACGCTTCCCCACGGTACTGGTAAAACCAAACGCGTTCTGGTACTTTGCACGCCTGACAAAGAGGCTGCTGCAAAAGAAGCTGGAGCTGATCATGTTGGTCTGGACGAGTATATTCAGAAAATCGAAGCTGGCTGGACTGATGTAGATGTAATCGTAGCAACTCCTGCTGTGATGCCTAAGATCGGTAAGCTGGGTAAGATCCTGGGTCCCCGTAACCTGATGCCTAACCCTAAGACTGGTACTGTTACTAACGATGTAGCGGCTGCAGTAAACGAGGTGAAAGGTGGTAAAATTACTTTCAAGGTAGACAAGGCTGGTATCATCCACGCTTCTATTGGTCGTGTATCATTTGCACCTGAAAAGATCGAACAGAACTCTCAGGAACTGATCAACGCTATCATCAAGCTGAAACCTGCTACTGCTAAGGGTACTTACCTGAAAGGCCTGGCTATGGCGAGCACAATGAGCCCTGCCATCACGGTTGACACTAAATCTGTTCAAAACTAACTGATTCGCCGGCTGGCAGATCGACAAACTGAGAAAAGCTATGAACAAAGATCAAAAAAATGAAGTGATTGAACTGCTGAAAGGTAAGTTCTCTCAATATAACAACTTCTACATCACAAACACTGAGTCTCTGACTGTAGAGCAGGTAAACAACCTGCGCAGGGTTTGTTTTGACAAGAAAGTGGAAATGAAGGTGGCTAAGAACACCCTGATCCGCAAAGCACTGGAATCTCTGGACGCTGAGAAATATGCAGGTGTATTTGATGCACTGAATGGTGTAACTGCCCTGATGTTCTCTGATTCTCCAAAAGAACCAGCACTGATCATCTCTTCTTTCCGTAAGGACAACAAGAAGACCGAAAAGCCTGAGCTGAAAGCTGCTTTCGTAGGTGATGAAATCTACACTGGCGATGCGCAACTGGCTAACCTGGTTAAAATCAAGACCAAGAACGAACTCATTGGCGACGTTATCGGTCTGTTGCAATCTCCTGCTAAGCGTGTTATCGCTGGTTTGCTCGAGAAAGCAAAGAAGGAAGGAGCAGGTGAAACTGTTGCTCCGGCAGCTGAATAAGCTGAAAGTGAGTGTAGAAAACTCACTACCAATACATTATGGCTTCCAAGTCACAATATAAATCATCAATCTAACTTAAAATTCTTAAAAACATTATACAATGGCAGACGTTAAAGCATTAGCCGAACAATTAGTAGGTTTAACTGTTAAGGAAGTACAAGAACTGGCAGACGTTCTGAAAAGCGAATATGGTATTGAACCAGCTGCTGCTGCAGTTGTTGTTGCTGCAGGTGGTGGCGAAGCTGCTGCTGCAGAAGAAAAAACAGCCTTCAACGTTATCCTGAAAAATGCTGGCGCTAGCAAACTGAACGTAGTTAAGATCGTTAAGGATCTGACAGGTCTTGGTCTGAAAGAAGCTAAGGAACTGGTAGACGGTGCTCCTAAGGAACTGAAAGCAGGTGTTAGCAAGGCTGAAGCAGAAGACCTGAAAGCTAAGCTGACAGAAGCTGGCGCTGAAGTTGAAATTCAGTAATTCTTTGCTTAAGGATACCTCTTTATAAAGGTCAAAAGTGCTTTTTGGCACTTTTGGCCTTCTTCCCTTTGGGAAAGTGTCTTTTTCGAAGCGTCAAAAAAGGGGAAATCACCGGGTCGGTGGATTTGACAATCAGGAGAAGACAGAAATTTTTGAGGGTAATTGGCAAAGAATCCTTAATTTCCCCGATTCATGTTGTGATCTACACCTCACAATATTATATAAGTTAATATAACTGCTAACTTCGAATATGTCTCTAAAAAAAGCCCAAACAAGTGAAAGAATAAACTTTGGAAAGATCAAACAAGTAACTGAGACACCGGATCTGTTGGCTATCCAAATTCAATCTTTCAAGGATTTCTTCCAGTTAGAAACCACACCAGACAAGCGTAACAATGAAGGCCTTTTTAAAGTATTCAAGGAGAACTTCCCGATTACAGATACCCGCAATATCTTCAATCTGGAATTTCTGGACTACTTTGTAGACCCTCCGCGTTATACCATAGAGGAATGTATTGAGCGTGGGCTTACCTATTCTGTACCGCTGAAGGCTAAACTGCGCCTGAGCTGTAACGATGAGGAGCACGTAGACTTCCAGACGATTGTGCAGGACGTGTTCCTTGGGAACATACCCTACATGACTCCGAGAGGTACTTTCGTGATCAATGGGGCCGAGCGTGTAGTTGTATCTCAGCTGCATCGTTCTCCTGGTGTATTCTTCGGTCAGTCTATCCACCCGAACGGTACTAAAATCTACTCTGCAAGGGTGATTCCGTTCAAGGGCGCGTGGATGGAGTTTGCAACTGACATCAACAATGTGATGTATGCATACATCGACCGTAAGAAGAAATTCCCCGTAACTACGCTGTTACGTGCTATCGGGTACGAAACAGATAAAGACATCCTGCAACTGTTCGGGATGGCTGATGAAGTAAAAGCAGACAAGAAGAGCCTTGATAAATACGCTGGCAAGAAACTGGGTGCCCGTGTACTGAGAAGCTGGGTAGAAGATTTCGTAGATGAAGATACCGGTGAGGTAGTGAGCATCGAACGTAACGAAATCGTGCTGGAGCGTGATAGCATCCTCGACGAAGCAAACATTGAAACAATCGTTGACATGGGTGTGAAGAGCGTATTTGTGCAGAAAGAAGAGGTGAGCGGCGACTTCTCTATCATCTACAATACTTTAAATAAAGATACATCTAACTCTGAGCTGGAAGCCGTTCAGCACATCTACCGTCAATTGCGCGGTGCTGATGCTCCGGATGACGAAACAGCAAGGGGTATCATTGATAAATTGTTCTTCTCTGACAAGCGTTATGACCTCGGAGATGTAGGCCGTTATAAGATCAACAGGAAACTGGGTCTGCCTACTCCGCTGGACATGAAGGTGCTGACCAAAGAAGATATTATCGCGATCATCAAGTATCTGGTACAACTCACTAACAGTAAGGCGGAAATCGATGATATCGATCACCTGTCTAACCGTCGTGTACGTACCGTAGGTGAGCAGTTATATGCTCAATTCGGTGTTGGTCTGGCTCGTATGGCCCGTACCATCCGCGAAAGAATGAACGTTCGTGATAATGAAGTATTCACCCCGGTAGACCTGATTAACGCGAGGACACTGTCTTCCGTAATCAACTCCTTCTTCGGTACCAGCCAGTTGAGCCAGTTCCTGGATCAAACCAATCCGCTGTCTGAGATCACGCACAAGCGTCGTATCTCCGCGCTGGGCCCCGGTGGTCTGAGCCGTGAAAGAGCAGGTTTCGAGGTACGTGACGTACACTATAGCCACTACGGCCGTCTCTGTACTATCGAAACACCGGAAGGTCCGAACATCGGTCTGATCTCCACCCTTTGCGTACACGCTAAGGTGAATGATATGGGCTTTATCGAAACCCCATACCGTAAGGTACAGGATGGTAAAGTGGATATGGAAGCTGTGAAGTTCCTGAGCGCTGAAGAAGAAGATAGTGTGAAGATTGCACAGGCAAACGCACCACTGGATGAAGTAGGTAACTTCGTAAATGATAAGGTGAAATCCCGCGAAACCGGTGACTTCCCGATCCTTGACAGAAGTGAAGTAGAATATATGGACGTGGCTCCGAACCAGATCGTGGGTCTGAGCGCTTCCCTGATTCCGTTCCTTGAGCACGATGACGCCAACCGTGCGCTGATGGGATCAAACATGCAACGTCAGGCAGTACCGCTGATCAATCCACAGGTACCTATCGTAGGTACTGGTCTGGAGGGAAAGGCAGCCCGCGACTCCCGTCTGCAGATTACTGCTGAAGGTCGTGGTGTAGTTGAATTCGTTGATGCCAATGAAATCCATGTTCGTTACGAGCGTGACGAAATGCAGAAACTGGTGTCCTTCGAAGATGATCTGAAGATCTACCACCTGACTAAATTCGTTAAAACTAACCAGAGCACCTGTATCAACCTGCGTCCTGCCGTTAAGAAAGGACAGCAGCTGGAATTCGGCGACTTCCTGACTGAGGGTTATGCAACCCGCGGTGGTGAGCTGGCCCTGGGTCGTAACATGAAAGTGGCGTTCATGCCATGGAAGGGTTACAACTTTGAGGATGCGATCGTAATCTCTGAGCGTGTAGGCCGTGAAGACCTCTTCACTTCCATACACATCGATGAATATGAGCTGGAAGTACGTGACACCAAACTGGGTGAAGAAGAACTGACACCAGATATTCCAAACGTAAGTGAGGAAGCAACCAAAGATCTGGATCAGAATGGTATCATCCGTGTAGGTGCACACATCAAGGAAGGCGATATCCTGATCGGTAAGATCACTCCTCGTGGTGAATCTGATCCTTCTCCTGAAGAAAAACTGCTCCGTGCAATCTTCGGTGACAAGGCTTCCGATGCGAAAGATGCTTCCCTGAAGGCACCTCCAAGCACAGAAGGTGTGGTAATCGACAAGAAATTGTTTAGCCGCGCCAAGAAAGATAAGAACTCCAAGACCCGTGAAAAAGCGGCGCTGGAGAAACTGGAAAAAGTACACCAGAAGAACGAAGAAGACCTGCTGGAAGTGCTGATGAGTAAGCTGTTGACACTGCTGAAGGATAAAACTTCTCAGGGTATTACCAACACTTACGGTGAAGTACTGATCTCTAAGGGCTCTAAGTTCTCTTCCAAGAACCTGGCAAACATCGACTTCCAGAACGTGAACCCACTGGGCTGGACTACAGACGATGTAACCAACGATCAGATCAACACACTGCTGCACAACTATAACATCAAGTACAATGAAGAACTGGGACGTTACAAACGTGAGAAGTTCAACATCAGCATTGGTGATGAGTTGCCAGCCGGCGTACTGAAACTGGCTAAGGTTTACCTGGCTAGCAAACGTAAGCTGAAAGTGGGTGATAAGATGGCGGGTCGTCACGGTAACAAGGGTATCGTTGCCAAGATTGTACGTGATGAAGACATGCCATTCCTGGAAGACGGTACACCAGTAGATATCGTACTGAACCCACTCGGGGTACCTTCCCGTATGAACCTTGGACAGATTTATGAAACTGTACTGGGTTGGGCAGGTCTGAAACTGGGTGTGAGGTTTGCTACGCCTATCTTCGATGGTGCTACTACAGAAGAGATCGCAGAATATATCAATACAGCTGGTTTACCTAGCTTTGGCCATACTTACCTGTATGATGGCGAAACCGGTGAGCGTTTCCACCAGAAAGCTACCGTGGGTGTTATCTACATGCTTAAGCTGAGCCACATGGTGGATGACAAGATGCACGCCCGTTCTATCGGACCATACTCTCTCATCACTCAGCAACCGTTGGGTGGTAAGGCGCAGTTCGGTGGTCAGCGTTTTGGTGAAATGGAAGTGTGGGCACTGGAAGCATATGGTGCATCCAACATTCTGCAGGAGCTGTTAACCATTAAATCAGATGACATTGTAGGCCGTGCCAAAGCTTATGAGTCTATCGTGAAAGGCGATAACATCCCGAAAGCAGGCGTACCTGAATCATTCAACGTATTGATTCATGAGTTACGCGGTCTGGGTCTGGATCTGAAATTTGAATAGTAGTTTAAGCTATAAATAGCTACAAGCTGCAGGAAGCAGTCCCGAAAAAGGGGCGGGCGGCCTGTGGCTTGCAGCTTATAAAGCCGCTACTCTTTTTCCCATGTGAATTTTCTTTAAACAACATACAATGGCCATCAAGAAAGAAAATCGTCCTAAATCAAACTTTAATAGCATAACCATTAGCCTGGCGTCTCCGGATAGCATCCTGGAGCGTTCCTATGGAGAAGTGCTGAAGCCGGAAACCATCAACTACCGTACCTATAAGCCGGAGCGTGATGGTTTGTTCTGCGAAAGGATATTCGGCCCTGTAAAGGACTATGAGTGCTATTGCGGAAAATACAAACGTATCCGTTATAAGGGTATCGTGTGCGACCGCTGTGGTGTGGAAGTGACTGAAAAGAAAGTACGTCGCGAAAGAATGGGCCACATCCGCCTGGTTGTACCTGTTGTTCATATCTGGTATTTCAAATCCCTTCCAAATAAGATCGGTTACCTGCTGGGTATGAGCTCCAAGAAACTGGAGACCATCGTGTATTATGAAAGATACGTGATCATCCAGGCTGGTGCTAAACAGGAGAAAGGCCTGAATTATGGCGACCTGTTAACTGAAGAAGAATATCTCGACATCCTGGATACCCTGCCAAAGGATAACCAGCTGCTGAGCGACGATGATCCAAACAAGTTCATCGCTAAGATGGGTGCGGAAGCAGTAGAAATGATGCTGGCCAGAATCGATCTGGATAGCCTTTCTTACCAGCTGCGTAACCAGGCTGCTACCGAAACCAGCCAGCAACGTAAAGCGGAAGCCCTGAAACGCCTGAGCGTAGTAGAAGCTTTCCGTGAAGCAAATGGTCGTGTTGAAAACCGTCCTGAATGGATGGTTATGCAATATATTCCTGTAGTACCACCAGAACTGCGTCCGTTAGTTCCATTGGATGGTGGTCGTTTTGCGTCTTCTGACCTGAACGATCTGTACCGCAGGGTAATTATCCGTAACAACCGTTTGAAACGCCTGATTGAAATCAAGGCTCCTGAGGTGATCCTGCGTAACGAAAAACGTATGCTGCAGGAAGCGGTTGACTCCCTCTTCGATAACAGCCGTAAATCAAATGCGGTGAAAGCGGAAGGTGGTCGTGCGCTGAAATCACTCTCCGATGTACTGAAAGGTAAACAAGGTCGTTTCCGTCAGAACCTGCTCGGTAAACGTGTTGACTATTCTGGTCGTTCCGTAATCGTGGTAGGTCCTGAGCTGAAACTGCACGAATGTGGTCTGCCAAAAGATATGGCGGCAGAGCTGTTCAAACCATTCATCATCCGCAAGCTGATTGAAAGAGGTATCGTTAAGACAGTAAAATCTGCGAAGAAACTGGTAGACAGGAAGGAAGCAGTAGTTTGGGATATCCTTGAAAACGTACTGAAAGGACACCCGGTAATGCTGAACCGTGCTCCTACGCTGCACCGTCTCTCCATCCAGGCATTCCAGCCTAAACTGGTAGAAGGTAAAGCGATCCAGTTGCACCCACTCGTGTGTTCTGCGTTCAACGCGGATTTCGATGGTGACCAGATGGCGGTACACGTACCGTTGAGCAATGCTGCGATCCTGGAAGCACAACTGTTGATGCTGTCTTCACACAACATCCTCAACCCACAGAATGGTACACCAATCACCCTGCCTTCACAGGACATGGTGTTGGGTCTGTACTATATCACGAAAGGCAAGAAGTCTACCGCTACTGAAAAAGTAGAAGGTGAGGGCATGGCTTTCTATTCTGCTGAAGAGGTAATCATCGCTTACAACGAACAGAAAGTGAACCTGCACGCAAATATCCGCGTAAAGGCAAACATCCGTAACGAGAAGGGTGAGTTGGTGAACAAGCTGATCGAAACGACAGTAGGTCGTGTGATTTTCAACCAGCACGTTCCAAAAGAAGCTGGTTATGTAAACGCACTGCTCACTAAGAAATCACTGCGTGAGATCATCGGTGACATCATTAAATATACCGACATCCCGAAAACAGCGAAGTTCCTGGATGATATCAAGCAATTAGGTTTCCGTACGGCGTTCCGTGGTGGTCTGTCCTTCAACATCAATGACCTGATCATCCCTGAGGTGAAACAGGTAATGATTGACGGTGCAGCCAGCGAGGTTGACGAAGTATGGGATAACTATAACATGGGTCTGATCACGAATAACGAACGTTATAACCAGATTATCGATATCTGGTCTCGTGTGGATACCAAAGTAACTGAAACGCTGATCCGTGAGCTGGCGAATGACAAACAGGGCTTCAACTCTGTGTACATGATGCTTGACTCCGGTGCGCGTGGTTCCAAACAGCAGATCAAGCAGCTGGCAGGTCTGAGAGGATTGATGGCCAAGCCACGTAAGAGTGGTTCTACTGGTTCAGAGATCATCGAAAACCCGATCCTGTCCAACTTCAAGGATGGTCTGAACGTATTGGAATACTTCATCTCTACGCACGGTGCGCGTAAGGGTCTTGCGGATACGGCGTTGAAAACAGCGGATGCTGGTTATCTGACCCGTCGTCTCGTAGACGTTGCACAAGACGTGGTGATCAACGAAGAAGATTGTGGTACCCTGCGTGGTATCGCTACTTCAGCGCTGAAAGACAATGAAGAAGTAGTAGAACCATTATACGATCGTATCCTGGGTCGTACATCCCTGCAGGATGTATTTGATCCTCATACTGACGAAATCATCGTTGAATCAGGTGGCCTGATCGACGAAGATATTGCACACCGTATCGAAGCAAGTGCAATTGACACTGTTGAGATCCGCTCTGTACTGACTTGCGAAAGCCGCAGAGGTGTGTGCGTGAAGTGTTATGGTAAGAACCTGGCAACCGGTTATATGACTCAGCGTGGTGATGCAGTAGGTATCATCGCAGCACAGTCCATCGGTGAGCCTGGTACTCAGCTGACACTGCGTACCTTCCACGTAGGTGGTGTGGCTGGTTCTACATCTGTGGATACCGGTCTGCAAGCTAAGTTTGAAGGTACCGTACAGTTCGATGGTCTGCGTACCACTACTTACGAAAACAACGAAGGTGAAAAAGTACAGGTGGTAATTGGCCGTACAGGTGAATTACGTATCGTAGACGTGAAAAACGATCGTCTCCTGATCACCAACAACATCCCTTACGGTTCTACACTGCTGGTGAAAGATGGCCAGAAGGTAACGAAAGGTGATATGATCTGTACATGGGATCCATACAACGCCGTTATCGTATCTGAAATCGCTGGTAACATCCGCTTCGATAGCATCATTGAAGGTATCACCTTCCGTGAAGAGGCTGACGAGCAGACAGGTCACCGTGAGAAAGTGGTTATCGAAACCAAGGATAAGAATAAGATCCCATCCCTGTTCGTAGATGGTAACAAGGAAGTGAAATCTTATAACTTACCGGTAGGTTCACATATCGTAATCGAAGAAGGTGAAACAGTAAGAGCGGGTCAGGTAATCGTAAAGATCCCACGTATCCTCGGTAAACTGAGAGATATCACGGGTGGTCTGCCACGTGTAACTGAACTGTTTGAAGCACGTAACCCAAGCAACCCTGCTATCGTATCTGAGATCGATGGTGTGGTAGCCTTCGGTAACATCAAACGTGGTAACCGTGAGATCATCATCGAAAGCCGCGAAGGTCAGATCAAGAAATACCTGGTGCCATTGACCCGTCATATCCTGGTACAGGATGGTGACTTCGTGAAAGCAGGTACTGCACTGTCTGATGGTTCTATCACGCCTGCAGATATCCTCGCAATCAAGGGTCCATTTGCCGTACAGGAATACCTGGTAAATGAGATTCAGGAGGTTTACCGCTTACAGGGTGTGAAGATCAACGACAAGCACATTGAGGTGATCGTACGCCAGATGATGCGTAAGGTGAACATCGAAGATCCGGGTGATACCCGCTTCCTCGAAGGAGATACCGTTGATAAGTTTGAATTCTTTGAAGAAAACGACCAAATATTCGATAAGAAGGTAGTAACAGAAGCTGGCGAATCAAGTATACTGAGAGCTGGCCAGATTGTTACCCTGCGCCAGGTAAGAGAAGAAAACTCTCTGCTGCGCCGTTCGGACAGGAAACTGGTTGAGTTCCGCGATGCGAAACCAGCTACTTCCAGCCCGCTGCTGCAAGGTATTACCAAGGCGTCTCTGGGTACACATAGCTGGATCTCTGCTGCATCCTTCCAGGAAACAACCAAGGTACTGTCTTCTGCTGCCATCAACGGTAAGATAGATGACATGCTGGGTCTGAAGGAGAATGTGATCACAGGTCACCTGATCCCTGCAGGTACTGGTTTACGCGAGTTCGAAAACATGATCGTAGGTTCCAAAGAAGAATACGATATCCTGGCATCTTCCAAAGAAGTGTTCCAGTTCGACGAAGAAGAATAAGCGAAACGCTCAAACTATAAAAAAATGTCCCGTGCGTAGTGCCGGGGCATTTTTTTTACGTGTAACTTTCGGGCAATTTCTATAAACAGGTTTGATTGTGAAAAAACTCATTGTATTACTGGTCGTATTAGCAGGGATCTGGGCTTGCAACAAGGATAGTGATAGCTCTATACCTGACACCACTTCTTATCTGAATGTGTTTGTGGCCAACCCGGATGCCAGTTATGATATTGTATTGGATACCACCTCGCTGGGCAATGGCCTGACCCTGGGCGAATACACTGGTTATAAATCCTTTACTGCAAAGCGTTATACACTGTGCGTTTTTGCTACTGGCGACAGAACAGATACACTGATACAGGGCCAGATCAGCCTGCGTAATAACCATTATTATTCTGTTTACTTCGAGAAGAATCACAACGGTGTATTACAGTTCCTGGCCACTGAAGACAAAATGGGGGCCACGAACAGCAGGACTGTAGGTTACCTGCGTGTGGTGAACCTGAGTGATAGTTATACCACCAGTGGAACGGCGATGATCCTGGATTTTGGTATAGATGGTACGGAGTTTTTTTCCAACATTGGCTACCAGGGAGCAAGTGTTTTCAAGGAGATTACCCCGGGTGCCCATTCACGTGATATACGGGATGCTGATTCAACAAGCCGTAATACAGGAGATTTCAACATTGAAGCTGGAAAAAGTTATAGTTGGGTTGTATATGGAAATGCTTTGGTGGCTGACAGTTTTAAGGTAGTGACTTTCCAGCATAATTAAAATGTGAAAGAGTTGTTAAGAAACTGCAGACATTAGTATTATAACGTAAAAACCTTATTTTAGCCGTTTAATTTTTAAAATGTATTTAAGGAGAGTAAAAAATCCACCTAACAACATGCGCACTAAACAAATTGTGAAAAGCGGATTATTGGCAGCATTCGCAGCTGGAACATTTATGGCTTGCCAGCAACCTGCCAAAAAGGACACCGAATCATCAGCACCTGCAGCAGGTACCAGCGCTTCGACCGCTTCGAACGGTCTCGTTATTGCTTATGTGGATATTGATACTGTAGAAGCTTATTATAACTATTTCAAGCAAAAGAAAACTGAGCTGGAAACCAAGCAACAGGCTATCGAGAACGAATTGCAGGCAAATGTACGTGCGTTACAGAACGAAGCTGCTGATTTCCAACGTAAGGCGAACGGTATGACCCAGTCAGAAGGTGAGGCTGCTCAGCGTACCCTGTATCAGAAACAGCAACAGCTGGAAGGCAAAGCGCAGAACATGCGTGCCCAGTATGCTGAACAGGAAAACAAATTTAACGAAGAACTGCAGAAGAGGCTGAACGATTTCCTGGAGAAATTCAACAGCGACAAGCGTTATGCATACATCATGTCTTATCGTACAGGTGCGAGCAACATCCTGTTCAAAGACAAAAAGTACGACATTACTCCTGAGGTGATCAAGGGGCTGAATGAGGCAGATGCAGCCAATGCGAAAAAATAAATAGTTGCTATAGCAAAAACATATAAAAAAGTTTTAACTTGGAATCCCGTTTCGTGAAGTTTCAGATAGACTGAAACATTTACGAAACGGGATTTTTGGTAGTTACAAGCCATCTTGTTTTTGAGTAATTCCACTGAGTTTGAGGATGTAGAGCAACAATCGACTAAAATCTAATTATGAGTAACCAGGACACAAATAACCATCAGACGGCGTTCCGTCCCAGCCTTAGTTTGCTGGATGCAACCATGATCGTAGCCGGGTCGATGATCGGATCAGGTGTATTTCTCGTATCTGCAGAGATTACCCGGTCTATCGGAAGTGCCGGATGGCTTACCCTGATGTGGGTATTGGGTGGCATTGTGACCATTATAGCCGCCGTTAGTTACGGCGAATTGTCTGGTATGTATCCACGTGCCGGTGGTCAGTATGTGTACCTGAGAGAGGCTTATAATCCCTTTATAGCGTTTTTATTTGGCTGGACACAGTTCGGTGTCATACAGGCCGGTACGATAGCGGCAGTAGCCGTTGCATTTGCAAAGTATTCAGCATTTATTGTTCCATTTTTCAGTGAGGATCATATCCTGCTGGATCTGGGGCTTTTTACTGTCTCTGCGGCCCAGGTGCTGGCCATTATCTCTATTGTGGTACTGACCTGGATTAATACCAGGGGTATCCGGAACGGAAAGATTATTCAGACTGTATTTACACTGGCAAAGCTGGTGTCGTTGTTTGGGTTGATCGTATTCGGGTTTTTCCTGGGTGCGAAAGCGGAAGTCTGGTCGGCTAACTGGGCGCATGCCTGGGATGCGGCGAGCCTGACAAAAGATGCCAACGGAACGATCGTCACTACCGCGTTGTCTGGTCTGGCATTGTTTGGTGCAGTGGCAATATCTATGAAAGGGTCCCTGTTCAGCAGTGACGCCTGGAACAATATTACTTTCATTGCGGCGGAGATTAAGAATCCGCAGCGGAACATTGGCAGGGCATTGTTTTTGGGCACTTTCCTGGTGACCATCGTATATGTAAGTGCGAACCTGATGTACATAGCTGTGTTACCATTACAGGAAATTGCGTTTGTACCAAAAGACCGCGTCGCTGTTGCAGCAGCTACACATATCTTTGGTAACGGAGGTGCGATAGTGATCGCGATTATGATCATGGTATCGACCTTCGGTTGTAATAATGGATTAACCCTGGCCGGCGCCCGTATCTACTACACCATGGCGCAGGACAAATTGTTCTTCAAAAAGGCAGGAGAACTGAACAAGTTTAATGTTCCAGCCAACGGATTATGGATTCAATGCCTGTGGGCTTCTTTATTATGTTTGACGGGAAAATACGGAGATTTGTTGACCATGGTAATATTCGGGGTATTGATATTTTATGTGATCACTATCCTGGGAATATTTATCCTTCGCCGTAAGCAACCGAACATGCCCCGCCCATACAAAGCATTTGGTTACCCTGTATTACCTTTGTTGTATATAATAGTTGCGGCATCATTAGCGTTGTTATTACTGAAATTTGAGTTTAACTATGCTATATCAGGCTTGGGTATTATCTTGTTAGGTATTCCAGTGTACTATGTGGCGATGGCACGGTCCAAATAGCTAGAGAAGACAAAAAAAGCGTAATGTGACACAAAAGTTGTATGTAAAATGGTTGGAAATTTATGTGACTGCTGTGGAAATTTCAGTGAATTGATGTAATTTGCATAGAGACTTCCGGATGGACCCGACGAATTGGTTTGTGTGTAACCCTTGACGAACACGTATGAATAGAAAACCCTTTGTCAACACTGTGTGTACCTGGTGGGGTATCTTATCATAGACATCACAACAACAGATGTGTTGCCCGCAGCAATACAGACCGATACGGATAGGAATGAGTGTCAACGACTTTAGGATTGTGTGTAAACAAAGTATTGTTGCATAGGATAATGATGTATTAAACCTTGTCATTGTTTCCTGCTGGGTGTAGCAAAAATTGCCGGAAGACTAAACACGTATAACTTATATTCGAAAAGACATTTACTGATTTTATAAATCATTCAGGATATTTTTCTCATTGGGTGGGGGCTTATAGATATGTTAAGATCTTAAGCCCCATGGTAAACCATTAAAAGCCTACACGATTTGCATTCTCGAACATTCACATGACAATCTTAACAACAAGCGTAAGGTATCTACCCTACGCTTTTTTTTTGCTCCTATGTTAAGCAATTATTAACTCCAATTTTTGATTAGTACTCCCTCTTTTTTGCAGCGTACTCTCTATGTTGATTTACCATATGAAATGATGATTGATAATTCTCTACTGGAAAAATACTTTAAGGGTAACTGCACGGACGAAGAGGTAAAGCTGGTAGAAGCTTATCTCAGTCAGCCTGCAACGCCGGAAGCAGATGAGTGGTTTGAACAGGTGTACAATGAGAGTGCTGCCACCCCGGTTGTAAGTATAAAGCGGAATATGTTCCGTCGCTGGTATAGTGCAGCAGCTGCAGTAGCCATATTGCTTGGTGTATTGGGTTGGATGTGGCAATGGCAGCGTGGTACAGCAGGGAAAAATTTAGTTGCTTTCACATGGGATACCCTGGCCAATTCTGGTAACGACATCAAACGTTTAGCAATGACCGATGGTTCAGAAGTATGGTTGGCCCCGCATTCATCATTAATATACAATCAGCAATACAACGATAGTACCCGTGAATTATGGTTACAGGGCGAAGCCTATTTCAGCGTAAAACGTGACCAGGCAAGACCGTTTAGTGTGCATACCGGCAAACTGGTCACTACCGCCCTCGGAACTGCATTCAATATCAGTACCACCAGCAAAGCAGATGGCAGTATCCAGGTAAGCCTGCTGGAAGGAAAAGTATCTGTAGCTACCTCTGCCTTTTCCTGCATACTGCAACCCGGTCAGATGATAGCATGGCGCGATGACCAGGTTTCGTTCGCCCCTGTCAATTTCAACCTGCAGGAAGTGAATGACTGGAGACAGGGGAAAATGGTATTTGACAAGACCCTGCTGGCCGATGCCTTCGCCCGTATGCAAGCCCGCACTGGTTGTAAGATTGTCATAGATCCATCAATTAAAAAGGATCTCAAAGTATCAGGAACATTCCCGGCCTCCACGCCGGTTGAAAATATACTGGAAGCGATGCAATATGTACATGGATTTAAAATCGAGAAAAGAGGCAATAACACATATGCGATAGTTACACCAACAAACAACAACAAAAACTAAAAAACTGTACAAAACCATGCAGCACAAGACATGGAAAAAATGGGAATTGATTTTTAATTAAAGAGACACATCGATATTAACTGTATTGGCGTACTGACACGCCACTGTAGGGGACAACCCGAGCTATCATTATTAAACTTAAAGTAATTCTAAAGTATGCAAAAATCTACACAAAGATTTTGTAATGGGGAAGTTATGCGAACATGGAAGACTTTCCTGTTGTGTTTTTTACTCGCAGGGATACCTGTGGCGCTGTCAGCGCAGTCTTACCAATCTCTGAACGACAAGGTATCTGTAAACCTTGCGAACACGAATGCAGCAGCTGTTGTAAAATCGCTTGAACAACAAACTAAGTACACTTTTGCTTACGACCCAGAGTACCTGCAACATTGTACACTGGAAGAAGTGAAGTTCAATGGGCAGTCATTATCTACCGTATTACATTACCTGGATGACTATGCACCGATTGACATCACCTACGTGAACAATACAGTGGCGTTAAAACAAGGCAAACAGCTCCGCAATGCCGCCCTGGAAAAAGGCCGTGTAAGCGGTAAGATTGTAGATGCCAAAAACGAACCATTACCGGGTGTGACCATTCTGGCCAGCAATGGACAGGGAACTGTGACCAGCGTAGATGGTATATATGAACTGAGTCTGAATCCGGGTGTATACACCCTTACATTCAGCTATGTGTCTTACGACACCCGACAGGTTACAGATATAAATGTAACCGCCAAAGGTGTAACACCGCTGAACGTAGTAATGAAAAGTACAGGTTCCCGCCTGAAAGAAGTTACCGTTACTGGCAACTATAAGCGTGCATCTGTAGAAGGGTTATATGCTATTCAGAAGAATAACGCAGGTATTACGGACGGTATCAGTGCTGAACAAATCAGCCGCACACCTGATAAAAATATTGGTGAAGTACTGAAGCGTGTGAGCGGGTTGTCTACCATGGAAAATAAATATGTAGTAGTACGTGGTCTGAGCGAAAGGTACAACCAGGCAGTAATGAATGGACAGGTAATGCCCAGCACAGAGCTGAACAGAAAGAACTTCAGTTTCGACATTATTCCTTCTAACATTGTGGAAAACGTAACGGTGGTAAAAACCCTGACACCGGATCGTAGTGCTGAATTTGGAGGGGGTCTGGTAGAAGTCAATACCCTGGACATTCCTTCACAGAATTTTCTGAACGTAGCGGCAGGTAGCAGTTATAATAGCATGACCACCGGCAAAAATTTTCGTTCTCTTCAATTAGATGGAAGCGAATACTGGGGCAAAGCAGCGCCTCACCGCGACCTGTTGGGTAAACTGGACTGGAATAATACAGCAGAAATTAAGGCTGCTTATAGCGCCAAGGGAAATCAGGCAACCGCATTCAGTAATAACTGGGGTGTGTATGAAATGAAAGCCCCTGTTTCCCAAAACTACCAGCTCTCTGCCGGTAAAGTATTCAATGTATCGGGTAAAAACCAGGTTGGTGTGGTGGCGTCTGCAAGTTACCGCAATACTTTTCAGACACAGGACATCAGGATGAGCCGGGATAATTTTGATGGTAAGGTAAATGCGGATGATCCTGATCGTGCAGGTTTTAGCGGGCAGCGTTTTGGACTCACTACCAATCTGGGTGGACTGGCAGGTATCGGATTAAGAACCCCCCGTACACGTATAGGATACCAGGCTTTGTTTCTGCGAACTTACGATCAGCAGCTAATTGTAGGTAAAGGACAACACTCTGATCCAAGTGGTATGCTGCTGGGTTATTATGATCTGACTACACAAACGGACCTTTGGCAACATCAGTTAAAAGGTGAACATGCTATAGGTACCAGGGGTGTGAAATTCAAGTGGATGGGTAGTTATTTAGTCATGGACAAACAGAAGCCGGACAATCACCAGATGCTGGCAAATGTGATTACAGACGAC
This sequence comes from Chitinophaga sp., assembly GCF_039596135.1. Classification (GTDB taxonomy): domain Bacteria; phylum Bacteroidota; class Bacteroidia; order Chitinophagales; family Chitinophagaceae; genus Chitinophaga. The sequence goes on along the minus strand of NZ_JBCNKH010000005.1, from coordinate 18,124 downwards.
AAACTGGAATCCAATGAATTCAATATCAGCAACCCATTTAGCAGTGGTATCAGTGAAGGTGTTTTGCGCTGGTGGAGCCGTGCTTACGAGAAGAACTACAACTGGGATGCAGGTGTGACAGTGCCGTTCAATTTTAGTCCGGGCAATTTTGTTTCCCAGAACATATTCAAAGCAGGCTATGCCGGCTGGAGAAAAGACAGGTTATTCTATGTACTGAATACCGGTTCTAAAAACTACAATACGGCTGACTATCCCCCATTAGCGCAGGCATTCACACCAGAAAGAGGAGGCAGCATTTACATCAGTGATTTCTCTGACGATTTTCATAAAACAGCAGCATTGCACGGTATGTACCTGATGCTGGATGATAAAATCGGCGACAAGTGGCGCCTGGTATGGGGTGTAAGAGCCGAATACTACAATCTGAACAAAGCGAATGATGCACTGGATTCATTATTCCATTATATCAACAGTACCCGTGGCACTGAAGAGCAGTTTGATTATAGTGAGTTACTAAACAGGGAGCCTAACTGGAATTTCTTCCCATCCGTAAACCTGACTTATAGTCTGACTCCCATGATGAACCTGCGTCTTGCATACTCAAAGAGTATTATCCGGCCTGACCTGCGTGAAATGTCGTTCTTCAGGGAATACGATTTTGAATTAGGTGGTATTTACCAGAGTGAACTGGTAAGGTCAACGATTGCTCACCACTATGATTTCCGTTATGAATGGTATCCGGGAGCGGGAGAGGTGTTGTCTATGTCTCTGTTCTATAAGAAGTTTGGTTACTCTATGGAGATTTACAACGACGAGCAGAGTGGTGGTATCTATAACCTGAAGAATAATAAAAATGCAAAGAATTACGGATTGGAACTGGAGGTGCGCAAGTCGCTCGGCTTTACGAAGGTGCCTGTATTGCGTAACATTATTCTGTATGGCAACTTCACGGCACTGAGGGCATACGTAACACCGATGACCGTGAATTACAATGCTGTAGACCCAAATAACCCATTGAAAGTAACACCGCTCGAAACGATAGGAAAAGAAGAAAAGAGACCCCAGACTGGCGCCAGCAATTACATGTTGAATGCGGGTATCTTCTACGATGTAAAACCTGCTTCATTCAGCCTGGTATACAATTATATATCAAACCGCATGTTCCGTCCGGATGTAGCTTTTATCTATTCATTGTATGAGCGTCCGCTGGAATCGCTGGATGCGCAGCTGGCAGTAAGGTTTATGAAGCAAAAGGGCGAAGTAAAGCTGAATATTGCCAACCTGCTGAATAGCTCATCGCTTGTATATCGTAACAGTTATAGCGATGCTGACATTACCAACGGGAAAAAGACTCCATCTACCAAAGAATTGCTGTATCAGAACGGAAAAGATCTGATCAATTATGAAGCGAAGCCAGGCCGTACTTATAGCATTACAATCAGTTACAAGTTCTAGTAAACGCGTTTCACACATATATATCCTGATCAGGTATGCAATTTTTAACCTTTAAGAAAACATCAACAAGATGAAAAGAAAACCCTTAATTTTCGCCGCTCTGGCCTCAGTTGCAATAATCAGCGCAGCTCTGGTAAGCTCTTGTAAGAAGGATGCAAGTGTAGCAGGCGATCGTGCATTGTCCGCAACCCAGGTAGTTCCTACCAGTTCCACACTGTCTGGTGTTTTAGGTACCGGTCATACTGTAGTTGATAGCATTCACCTGACCAGCAGCGTAGCCTGGCACCTGAGCGGTCTGGTATACGTAGATTCAGCAGACGTGCTGATCATTGATGCTGGTACTACTATCAGAGGTGATCTGAGCACAAGTTCTTCAGTACCTGGTGGTGGTCTGATTATCACCCGTGGTGCGAAGCTGCTTGCTCAGGGTACAGCTGCAAGCCCAATCGTATTCACATCTGCAGCTACTACCCCTGTTTCAGGTGACTGGTCTGGCGTTGTTATCTTAGGTAATGCGCCAACTAACCACAGTGGCCGTGTACAGGTAGAAGGTATCCCAACAAATCCTCCAGCTAATGCTACTTACGGTGGTACTGTTGGTACAAGCTGTTCTGACAACTCTGGTATTCTGACTTATGTTCGTATCGAGTATGCTGGTTATGAACTGTCAACTGATAACGAAATTAACGGTCTGACATTAGCTGGTGTTGGTTCCGGTACTACCATTAACCACGTAGAGGTTTACAAATCTAAAGATGACGCATTCGAATTCTTCGGTGGTTGCGTTAGCCCTTCTTATCTGATTGCTGTTGATGCGCTGGACGATATGTTCGATTTTGACAATGGTTTCTCTGGTTCAATTAGCTATGCTTTAGGTCTGTCTGATACTACCCGTGCGGACAAGAGCCAGTCTAACGGTATCGAAAGTGATAACAACGCAACTGGTGATTCTACTGCATCTCCTGTAACCCTGCCAGTAGTTAACCACATGACTATCGTAGGTGTAACTCCAACCCGTGCTTCTATCACCAATGGTCAGCCATCTGGTACTGGTAGCTATGGTCGTGCTGCTCACCTGAGAAGAAGTTCTCGTTTCAACATCCAGAACTCAGTATTCATGGGCTTCAACAAAGGATTCTCTCTGGATGGTACACTGGGTAATACACCATGTGCTTACTTCAGAGGTCTGTCTGCTCTGACTAACAACATTGTGCATGCATATGTTACTCCGTTCGGTACAGAAGGTTCAAGCCCTTGCTCTGTAACCCTGACCAGCGGTAACGTAGCTATTACCAATGCAAGCAATGCTAACGCAGCTATTCAGCTGGTAGCTCCGTTCTCAAGACCTACTACTGCTTCTGCTGCTAACTGGTTCCCTGCTTCTGCTGCAAGCCCTGCACAGGTGAAGGGTTCAGGTGCATTCTCTTTCGGTGGTACAGACTGGACTGCAGGTTGGTCTAGGTACTAATATCTTTCAGTTTCTATCATTCAAGTGTGGAGAGTTTTTCTCCACACTTGCTTTTAAAAAATAATCAACAAATGCTCAAGTTTACTTTATTTTTTTCATTGGCCGCGCTGACATTGATGACGGCTTGTAGAAAGGGGGATCCTGTTAAGGAATATGCTTTTGGTTCATTTTCTGCTGAAATGCTGGCATTGCCGGGTTCAGGTACATTAGATGTTTATGTCGGGGATAGCAAAGTAGGTTCCTTGTCCGGCGGAACTGCTATCGGAAATGCTTCTCCGCTGATGCTGACAGCCGGAAAATCAACAACTATTTCATTTAAAACAGCAGATAAGGATTCGGTGGTACTTGATACCATCATATCTGTTGGTGCAGGAGAAAAAGTGGGATTAAAAATCGCATATAGCGAGGCTTTGGGAATAAACGCATTTACCAGCGCAAGTGATGCGAGTGTAGGTGCTGATTCTACCGCATTTTTCCTCTTCAATGGCCTGCCTGAAGGTGCTGTGGCTGATGAAAAGGTAGATGCTTATCTGTTTAAACAAAATAAAACAGATGGAAATTTTGAAGAAACAGATATTGTGTGGAGAGATGTAGAGAGGGGAAAACTTCATCCAAATCTGACAACAATCAGGGTGACCGACGACGATGGTTCATCTATCATATATGCTATTAAAATAAAGAGTCAAACTACCGGAGAATTTATCATGGATGGTATTGGTTCAGAATATTTGTCTCCATACTTCGAGGCCGGCAAGCGTGAGATCATCACCTTGAATGCGCTTGATTTGGGAGGTTTGTATATGTACTTACCGGATTACGCTATCTATTAGTGAGCTGTTACAGCAGTTACTATTATGAAAACCCTAGTTTTATATATCGCTATTCTGCTCCTGCTGGCATCCTGCGATAAGGAGGATGCACCTCTTCAGTACACGAAGGAGGAAATCGTGCCCGTCAATGATACATTGCGGGGCGTATATAGTGCCAATACACTATTGACGAATGACCGCAATTGGTGTGTGAAGGGTTGGGTATATATTATCAATAGGTCTTCATTGCGCATAGAACCCGGAACGAAAATTAAGGTATTACCAGATCCTGCTGCCAAAAGCGGCGGCGGGATCATCATTGTTCGTGACTCAAAACTGGTGGCACAGGGTACTGCCGGTTTACCAATCAGATTTCAATTTACAGACACTGCTCATACCCGACTGAACGGGTTGATACTAATGGGAAACGCATTTCAGCGGAAATCATTTTTATTACCGGAGGGTAAAGAGCTGTCTTACGGCGGCGATTTGCCTGAAGATAGTTCAGGGGTCATTGATTATGTGGAGATGAAATTTCATCACATGGTGTCGCCCGGTATTTTATTCCTGGGGGTGGGCAGCAAAACTTGCATCGACCATGTTACCATGGATACAGGAGTTTCTATCATTACTGAAGGTTATAATGATCTTTGATAAATGTTTGATGCTGGTATACTGTTTCTACAGTATACACTTTATGTCTCTCAATAAGATATTTGAAGTTAGCATTAAAACAATCCCCATTTAGGAGCAAAAAAGTCGGCTGTATCTACAGCAGACTTTAATTATCTGCATATGATTATCTCCTTTTGCGCAGCCGGTATTTGTGAATTATAATAATGTCTGACCGTACCTGATTGGGTACGGATTTTTGCATTGCCATCGATAATGGAGATGGCTTTAGCGATGAGAGGATCAGTGTGATCACCCACCGTTTTCAATGGAAGTGCAGACATTTCATCGATGGTATAATCTGGAGAGATGCCACTGGTGTATCCGCCGGTACCTTTAGCATTGAACAGGTTGTAAGTAATGGGCATAAGGGTCCAGGGAATCCGGGTATCACTGATGATGACAGCTCCTTTATCTTTACCAAACGTTTTTTCGCCGATCTGAATTACCTGCATATAGGGCTTCAGCGAGTTGATGGTGAGCTCAGCTGCGGAAGCAGTCGCTTCGCCGGAAATTATAAATACCCGGGAGAGGGAGAGGCGTTTATCGGTCAGGGTGGAAAAAGAAATGGGGTTGCCGCTTTCGGGCACAGAAAGTGCAGATTTGTAGGTAACGTCTCTGTTGCCCAGGTGATTGTTTCCTGAATATTTTGCAAAGATACTTTGTTCTGTAATGCCCGGGGCGATCATGGCATTCACTAGAGCTGCAGCTGCAACACTGCCGCCGGGATTATAGCGCAGGTCAAGAATTAATTCTGATGCACCGGCGGCTTTGAAGGTCTGAAAGATTTGTTGCAAAGCAGTGTTATAGGTGTCGTTGAAGTAATTGTAAAACAGGTAGGCAACTATTTTGTCTTTCACCATAAAAGTATCCTGCTGGTAAATGGGATTTTCCCCCAGGCTCTGGGCGGGCAGGGTAATAGCAGCATCGTTGATGGTGAGGGTAGAAGAGCTCCCGGCCAGCATGGCGGTGGTCAACTCACTGGCATTGCTGCTGGTAAGTGGGGTACCATTGATGGCAGTGAAATAGTCGCCTCTTTTGATGCCGCTCAGGGCTGCAACAGAACCGGGAATAACGAGTTGGATAACGCCTTTGGGGCCATCCTGCTCAATAACTGAAAATAAGATGCCGTACTGGGACAGCATATATTTAGGATACGTGGAGTTGTCACTGGGTTTGTACAGGAAAGAAAAACGGTCTTCTGCGTTTTTCAGACTGGCAAAGTAATCAGTGGTGCTCAGGGTAGTATCTACAGTGGAAGGCAGTGTAGTATTCCAGAGATAGAAGTAGCGCATACTATCCAGTATCCACTTGTTGGTTTCACGCTGGGTGACAGGCCCGGTGGGTGTCACATCGGGTGCATCATCCTTGTGGCAGGCAGCAAAGAACAGTAATGCTGTCAGGGCAATGGTCGTTGTGCGGAGCATAAGAAAAAGGTTAATTGGGTGAGATCACATGTCGTAGTGGGCCATCATTTCGCGCCTGATGTATTGCAGGGCAAGATTCAGGTGGTTCCTGACCGTGGCGGGAGACAGGCTGAGTTGATCGGCTATTTCCTTGTAACTCTTGCCTTTATCTCTGCTGAGCAGGTAGATATTACGGCGTTGTTCCGGCATTCGTTCAATCACTTTCTGGATCTGTTCGCGGAATTCTTTGTGCAGTAAGGTCTGGTCATCTCTGTTGTCGGAGAGTGGTGGTTGGGCGGAAGAAATATGGGCAAGTGATTTCCTTTCCCGGTAAAGCTTCCGGGTTTCATCGATGACAATATGCTTGACAAAGACGAACAGCAGAGGAAATACATCCTGGTTGACCTGTACCTTATGTATGTTTTCCCATAACTTAATAAAACATTGTTGTGTCACCTCCTGTGCTCGTAGCCGGTCGTCAGTGAGTTTGAATGCGAACCTGTACACTTTTTCCCTGTTCGCTTCAAACAGCTGACCGAATAGAATCCTGGATGGGTTATCAGACATATAGTGTTGATATAAGGTTGCTAAAATGCGAAATAAATGTAAGCAGCATTTGTTACTTGAATGTTAAAGTTCGGAGGATTAAAATCTCTATCTACCTATTTAACCATTTTGTATACATTTGCTCCATGTTTACAGAACTTTGCAATCAAATATTTGATCAGAGCATTGCTGATTATCATGTACATAACAGCGTGTATCAACCTATCCTGAATCCCTATGAAAAAACTGCGATAGAGCACCTGTTATACCTGAAGAACTGGATTGACACTGTACAATGGCATCTGGAGGATATCATCCGGGATCCGTTAATAGATCCGGTAAAGGCATTGGAAATCAAGCGTTGGATTGATAAATCTAACCAGGAGCGTACAGATGTAGTAGAATATATTGATAGTTATTTCCTTGAAAAATATAAAGATGTAACGCCTGGTGCGGGCGCATCTATCAATACAGAAAGTCCGGCCTGGGCAGTAGACCGTTTGTCTATCCTGGCCCTGAAAATTTACCACATGCGGGAAGAAGCTACCCGTACAGATGCGACTCCTGCGCACCGGGAAGCATGCCAGCGTAAGCTGGATGTGCTGCTGGAGCAAAGGCGGGACCTGGGTACGGCTATCAACCAGCTGCTGGAAGATATTGCTGCCGGTAAAAAGTATATGAAGGTGTACAAGCAGATGAAGATGTACAACGATCCTTCTCTGAATCCTGTTCTCTACAAGAGCGCTTCCAATTAATTTATGAAGACATTACTGGCCATCCGTTTTTCGGCCATGGGCGATGTGGCAATGACGATTCCCGTCATGCAGCGGGTATTACAGGCTCATCCGGATGTGGAGATCGTGTTTGTGTCAAACAAGAACTGGGGGGCTTTGTGTGAAGGCATTCCCAGGTTACACTTTTTCCCGGCTGATCTGAAGGGGGCCCATAAGGGTGTGAAAGGGTTATACCGGCTTTTTAAGGCCTTGCGTGCGCAATATCGCATTGATGCGGTGGCAGATTTGCACCAGGTGCTGCGGTCGCAGATAGTAAGAACGTTTTTCCGTTTTACAGGGCGTAAGGTGGCGGTGATTGATAAGGGGCGCGCTGGTAAAAAGGCCCTGTCCCGCAAAGAGAATAAGGTATTGCAACCTTTGAGGAGTACAATAGAGCGGTATGCGGATGTGTTTCGTCAATTGGGGTATGCTGTGGATATGAGTGCGACGCCCCCGGTATTTGGAAAGCGTGATTTGCCGGCGGGTATGGAGGCGAAGGGAGATTTTAAATGGATCGGGCTGGCACCTTTTGCAACGTATAAAGAGAAAACCTACCCTTTTGATAAGGTAGCGGCATTGCTGGGGCAGTTAGTGGCGCGTGCGGACACAAAAGTATTACTGATGGGTGGTGGTGCAGGCGAGGTAGCAAAACTACAGAAACTGGCGGAGCGTTATCCACAGGCGATAGTGGTGGCGGGTAGATTCAAACTGCCGGAAGAGCTGGCTATTATCAGCCAGATGGATGTGATGATTAGTATGGATTCGGCTAATATGCACCTTGCTTCATTGTTTGGGGTGCCGGTGGTATCGGTGTGGGGAGCAACGCATCCTTTTGCAGGATTTATGGGGTATGGGCAGAAAATAGAAAAGGCGGCGCAGGTGGATTTATACTGTAGGCCGTGTAGTATTTTTGGCAATAAACCGTGTTTCAGAGGGGATCATGCGTGCATGGAGCAGCTGCCGGTGTCAGGAATAATAGAAAAGATTTAAAGGTTTTTTTGGTGGGTTGAGAAATTTTACTAATTTCGCCATCCCAAATCACGGTATTGTCCTATAGTATAATGGTAGTACATCTGATTTTGGTTCAGACTGTCTAGGTTCGAATCCTGGTAGGACAACAAAAAATGCCCGCTCATTGAGCGGGCATTTTTATTATTCGTAAGTCGCGACATCATACCTGGTGAATGCCATCTCCATTCCTGTCAGCTGTAAAGAATCTTACTTTGTTAACGCCGATATTAGTTACAGGGAGATTGGGCTACTGTTTTTATTAGGGATTTGATAAGGGGCAAAATGGAGTTTTTTTTTGAACTGAGCCAATTGTTCTTATCGGTTGTAATGCATAATTGGCAGGGGATTTTAGAGGGAATTTAAACCAAGTGATTTAGATACATTTTTAGGTACATTTGTTTTATGAAAATCGCTTTAGCCTCCCCGCCATTTCCATCATCGATACAAGATGGATTAACCTGGACTGAAAAGTTAGTAAAAGAAGCTGCTGACAAGCAAGCTGCTATTATTTGTTTCCCGGAATCGTTTATACCTGGTTATCCGGGTATGGGGTATACTCCTGAAGAGCGAACACCTGAAAAATTAAAAAGTGCTTTAGATCGGGTTTGCGCTATTGCCGCGGAAAATAAGGTAGCGATTGTGATGCCGATGGATTGGCATGCGGCAGAAGGTTTATTGAATGTAGCATTTGTGATAGATGCAAATGGGGAGATATTGGGTTATCAGACCAAAAATCAATTAGATCCTACAGAAGATGTAATGTGGGTACCGGGTACAACACGCAGTATTTTTGAAATAGATGGGGTGAAAATCGGGATTACGATCTGTCATGAAGGATTCAGGTATCCTGAGTCTGTGAGATGGGCGGCGCAGCAGGATGCAAAGATTGTATTCTTCCCGCATTTTGTAGGTAGTAATACAGAAGGTGTGTTGCCGACCGGGTGGGGAAGTGTAGAGAGTCCTTATTATGAGAAAGCCGTGATGTTGAGAGCAATGGAGAATACCATTTTTGTAGGGAGTTCTAATTATGCCTCAAAATATCCTGAAGCGGCGTCTTCGTTGATTGCGCCGGATGGTAAGTGTTTAGTGCATGGAGAGTATGGAAAGCCGGGAGTAGTGGTAGCAGAAATAGATCTTTCGTTGGCTACAGGGATGTTGGCAAAGCGGTTTAAGAATTGGTTATATGCATAGTGTTAAACGCAATGAATAAACTAAAGAATATAGTAACAATTATTGTCTTTTTAATGATGTTTGGTTATATCTTCTATAAGGCTGGTAAAAGGCAACTAACTGGATATTTAATTAAAGCATGATGCGCAGCGGGCCAGGGCCGTAATTATTGATGAGAAAAATTATATGGGTAATAGCCCTGTGAGCCATGAAGGCTCTTATTCATATGTCAATGGGGAAGCCTATAAAAATGATTCAAAAGACCCAAAATTACAGATAGGGAGACGCTGTAGATGTTGAGTACCCCAACCTTCCCACCCATAAATTCCCGCTTGCTAAATTACATACTACAACATTCATCTATGTATTTCCCCTATATATCGATAAATAAACATTCATTATCACCAATATATATTTTCCTTTACCTTCTATCAACTAATACTTTTGCTAAATACAATAATCTTCATATCTTACGGCCGTATTGTTATGTAAATGTTAAAATTCGGAAATCATAAGTAGTAAATTAAACTATTCGAACTGATACTTTAATAAACAGTGAAAATCCATGACGTAATGAAAATGAAACGGGGACACGTGCTCCATTGATTTTTTGACCTTAGCTGCGGGTATGATCTACAGGTTGGAGGTTAGATTTATTGACTGTTAAATTCCACTTCAATGAGCAAGATTAATCATGAACAATCACCTTAATTTCTATTAAATAAATAGGGAGAATGTTGGCGCATTCCCCCCTGTTTACAATCGAAATAAACCCAGTCTTGGCGGGCTGGATTCATCATCTCAATACATAAAATTATGAATTCTACAGTTATGGCTGTCCACAAAAAGTGGACGGCTGGATGGTTGTTTGTAGCACTTTTCCTAACTCTCTCATTTCCAGCAACAATGTTTGCTGCTACCTATGCTGATATCGTTATTAAAGGAAAGGTAGTTGACGAAGCCGGCGAACCTATGCAAGCCGTTTCTGTCGCAATTAAAGGAACAGCAAGAGGGACAACTACACAACAGGATGGTACATTTACCATCACCGCGGATGAAAATGCCGTTCTCATTTTCTCTTTCATAGGCTATGCTACCCAGGAAGTACCTGTAAACGGACAGGTTGAGCAGAATGTCACTTTAAAAAGGAATGCCAGCCAGCTCGACCAGGTAGTCGTAGTAGGTTATGGTACTCAGCGTAAAAGCCAGGTAGTAGGTTCCGTTGGTACTGTAAAAGGTAGCGAAATCACTAAGCAACCTGTATTGACTGCTGCTCAGGGCTTACAGGCAAAAACCAGTGGTGTACAGGTATCCGCTCAGGGTACTCCCGGCGCACAACCTCAGTTGCGCATCCGTGGTGTGAGCTCTATCACTGGCGACGCAAACCCTATCTATGTGGTGGATGGTATGATTACATCAGATATCACCAACATTAATAGTGCAGATATCGAATCTATCTCTGTACTGAAAGATGCATCTGCACAAGCTATTTACGGTTCCCGCGCTGGTAATGGTGTGGTACTGGTAACTACCAAGAAAGGTAAAATGGGTAAAATGAAAATCGGTTTCGATGTATACTCCGGTTTCAGAAGCCCTACCTCCAAAGTAAAAATGGCAGATGGTAAATCTTATGCCCAATATACAAACGAGGCGAATATCCGTGGCGGTGGTAGCGCTATCTTCGATGTAGATACTATCAATACCAACACCGACTGGTTCGATGAGATTACCCGCAAAGGTATTGTTCAGAACTATAACGTAAATATCAGTGGTGGTACCGAAAAAACTACTTACTTCTTCAGTGCCGGTTATTTTAAAGATAATGGCATCGTAAAAGGTAACGACTTCCAGCGTGGCGTTATTAGAATTAACAACGAATACAGGCTGGCTTCATGGTTGAAACTGGGTCATAACCTGAACGTAAGCATCTCCAAGACTAACAATAAAAACAACGAGTTCACCAATGCTTATCGCATGGCGCCATCTACTCCTGTTAAATACGCTGATGGCAGCTATGGCTTTGAACAAAACCTGAGCGTGGCAAACCCTGTTGCTGACCTGAACTATACTACAGATTATCTGAACACTGTAAGGTTACAGGGTAATGCATACCTCGACTTCTCTCCAATCAGAGGTCTGAACCTGCACAGCAGCTTCAACTTTGACAGGCGTAATAACAACGCAACTGTTTATACTCCTGCTTACTTCATCTGGAGCGGTCAGAAAAATGACTCTTCTATCCTGAAAATGGGCCGTGGTAACAGTTTCTACTATATCGTAGACAATAACCTGACTTACAACCATACTTTCAATGATAAACATGAGTTGTCAGTAACAGTAGGTTACTCTGCAGAACATAACAAAGGCGATTCCCTGAATGCTTCTGTAAAAGGTGTACCTAACAGACGTAACCTCTGGTACCTGGATCAGGGTGACCTGACCAACGTAACTATCTTCAACTATGGTCAACTCGTGCAGAGAGCTTCTGCATATGGTCGTCTGACTTATACCTACGATCGTAAGTATAACGTGAGTGGTAGCGCCAGAAGAGATGGTTCCAGCAACTTCCCTGTTGGTAACAAATGGGGTACTTTCTATTCTGCAGGTCTCTCCTGGATCGTGACAGAAGAAGGCTTCATGAAAGACCAGAATATCTTCGACGACCTGAAAGTAAGAGTTGGTTATGGCCGTGTAGGTAATGATAACCTGAATAACCTGGGTGTACTGAGAGGTATTAGTATCCAGGAATATTATTATAATTTTGGTGGTAACGCATATTCTCCTCAGCAGGCAATTACTTACGACCAGCTCAAAGATGCCAATGCTACCTGGGAGCCAACTACAGGTGTGGATGCGGGTCTTGAATTTACAGTACTGGACAGAAAGCTGACCGGTAGTGTGAACTACTATAACAAGAAAACGCAGGCATATGTAAACGTTACAGTGCCTAGTACATTGGGCGATGCTGATCAGATAGTATATTCAAGAGCTGCTGATGTAAGAAACAAAGGCGTGGAAGTCACCCTGAACTGGAACCAGAAAGTAAACAAAGACTTTTCTTATTTCGTAGGTGGTAACATCACTTTCAATAAAAACAATGTTGATAAAGTAAGAGGTAACCTGCAGCTGAAGAGCGGTAGCCTGGGCAATGGCCAGATTGTAACTTATACAGTAGCAAACAGAGAAATAGGTAGCTTCTGGGTATATCAAACAGATGGTATTTACCAGAATCAGAGTGAAATCGACAACTCTGCACACATCACTGGTGCTACTGTAGGTGATTTTAAATACAAAGACAATAACGGCGACGGTGTTATCGATGATAACGACAGAATCTTTGTAGGTTCTTATCAGCCTAAAGTATACTACGGTATCAACGCCGGTTTCAACTTCAAACAGTGGGACTTCTCTATTGATTGCTATGGTAACTCCGGAAACAAAGTATTCAATGGTAAGAAAGCAGTACGCCTGGGTAATGATAACGTAGAGGCTAAAGTAGCCAGCGGTCGTTGGACTTCTACCAACACTACTACTGCTATTCCAAGAGCTTCCAATGCTATCCCAACTCCATCTACCTACTTCGTGGAATCCGGTTCATTCTTCCGTATCAACAATATCACTGTTGGATACAATGTACCTGTACAAAGCAGGGCTGGCATCAGCAACCTGCGCGTGTTTGCTACTGCACAGAACCCTGTTATCTTCAAGAAGTATAGTGGTTATACACCTGAATTGCCCGGTACTGCTGTTGACTCTGGTATAGAGCTGAACATCTATCCAATCACATCTACCTACATGGCAGGTTTTAATCTCACTTTCTAATTGTCTAAATGTGCGAAACATGAAAAAGTTTAGTTTATTCATCATAACGGTAGGTGCTGTTCTTATTTCAATGAGTGCCTGCAAAAAAGATTGGTTAAACCCTGATCCGGAAGACCAGTTGACTGAATCAGATTCTATTTATAACAATAATGCGAACGCTACCAAATTTGTAAATGCTTGTTATACCAACCTGCTCACCTGGGCAGAAACCAGCTTTTCATGGGTAGGTGTAAGCAGCATCACATCTGACGATGCTGATAAGGGTAGTTCTTCAGGTGATAACGGTTCTGATAAAGACCAGATGGATGCTATCACTTACACTGCTACCTCTGGTAGCGTGAGCGATGCATGGAAAGGTAACTACCAGGGTGTATCCAACTGTAACCAGGCCCTGGCAAACATTCCTAAGTTTACTACACTGGATGCTGCTACAGCAACTCAACTGAAAGGGGAGGCCCGTTTCCTGAGAGCGTTTTATTACTTTAACCTGATCAGACTTTTTGGCAATATCCCATTAGTAGACACAGTATTGAATGCAGATGATCCTGCTTCTCTTGCAAAAGGTAACACACAGGTAGCTGCTACAGAAATCTATGCATTCATTGAATCAGACCTGAACTATGCTATCAGCGCATTACCTACTGTTGATAACCAGGCGTCAAAAGACATCGGCCGTGCTAACAAAGGTGCAGCTACTGCACTGTTGGCTAAGGTAAGTCTGTATGAAAAGAAATATCAGCAGGCATATGACCTCACTAATCAGATCCTCACTGGTGCTGTTGGTTCTTATGCTTTGGTAAGTGACTATAGCAAAATCTGGCGTGAAGTTGGTGAAAACAGCTCCGAATCACTGTTCGAAGTTCAAGGGAAATCCGGTAGCCCTAAGGCGGGTGTACAGCAATATTCTGTCATCCAGGCTATTCGTGGTGGTACCTTTGCCGGTGTAACTACTGCTTATACTGGTTGGGGTTTCAATACACCTAGTGAAGATCTGGACAACTCATATGAAGCAGGCGACTTGCGTAAGAAGGCTACTATCATTCACGTAGGCGATACCCTGTTTGATGGTGTGATTTTGAAAAGCGCTGTTAACGACCGTTACAACTACAAAGCTTATGTAAGCCAGACCCAGGAAACATATAGCGGCGATGCGGATCTGACTAACAAGAATGTGCGTATTCTGCGTATGGGTGAAATGTACCTGATCAATGCAGAAGCTGCCAATGAATTGGGTAATACCGCTACTGCAGTCACTTCTCTGGACAAAGTACGTAACCGTGCCGGTCTGGCAAATACCACAGCTGCTTCACAAACCGATCTGCGCACAGCGATCTGGAATGAAAGAAGATGGGAACTGGCTATGGAACATGACCGTTTCTTTGATCTGATCAGACAAGGTCGTGCAGGTACCGTACTGCGTGCATTGGGTAAGAGCTTCGTAGATGGTAAAAATGAAGTATTTCCAATTCCTCAGGGTGAAATCAGCGCCAGCGGCAATGCTTTGAAACAGAATAGCGGATACTAATGAAGAATTTATTAGTGGTCACCTACAGCTTACTCCTGCTCTGGACGGCTGTTAGTTGTAAAAAAGAGCAAAACGTTACGGAGTCCCCCACGGACTCCGTAACTACTTCTATACCAGATCTCACTATCATGAATGAGGTGCAGAAAGCCAGCTTTGGGTACTTTTGGGATGGAGCACATACCAGCTCCGGAATGGCTTTAGAGCGCAGCAGCAGCGGAGACGTAGTCACTACAGGAGGTACCGGTTTCGGTATAGCAGGTATTGTAGCAGCTACTTCCAGGGGTTGGATCTCCCGCACTGATGCAGTCAACCGATTACGTATCATCTGCAATTTTCTGGCAGCTGCCGATCGTTTCCACGGCGCCTGGCCCCACTGGCTCAATGGCGCTACCGGAAAGGTGCAGCCTTTCAGTACTTATGATAACGGTGGCGACCTGGTGGAAACAGCATTTTTAGTGAACGGCCTCCTCATTGCCCGGGCATACTTCACCGGTTCAGATACGGCTGAGACCCATCTCAGGAACACCATCACCACCCTTTATGAAGGTGTAGAGTGGAACTGGTACGCCAGCAGGGGCGATAATAAACTCTACTGGCACTGGAGTCCGGATTATGACTGGACCATGAACATGCCTGTCACTGGCTGGAATGAAGCACTTATCACATACGTGCTCGCAGTCGCTTCGCCTACACATCCCATTGACGTAAGCGTTTATAATAACACCTGGATTACTTCCGGCTTTGGAGTACAAAATACTTATCAGGGTTACACCGTCTCAATTTCAAGTAATAACTACATCGGCCCATTGTTTTTCTCTCATTATTCTTTCATTGGGTTAGATCCCCGTCAGCTGGAAGATAACTACACCAATTACTGGCAGCAGGTAGTCAAACATGTAATGATCAACAGATCTTATTGCATATATGGCGCTCCGTCTACCTACGGTTATAGTGCTACCTTATGGGGATTAACGGCCAGCGACGGACCTGATGGCTACAATGCTTTTCAGCCTGCCAGCGACAATGGTACGATAGCGCCGACAGCCGCTTTATCTTCCATTGCATACACACCTTATTATTCATTGCAGGTGATGCGTAACCTGTACGAAAATAAGAAAGCACTGTATGGTAAGTATGGTTTTTACGATGCATTAAATGTAAGCAGAAGCTGGATGGACAATGAATACCTTGCCATCGATCAGGGACCCATCGTAGCGATGATTGAAAACTATCGTAGCGGTCTGTTGTGGAATTTGTTTATGAATATCTCTGAAGTAAAAACTTCACTAAGTCAGTTAGGATTTCACACACCCGTGCGTAGCACAGGGTTTTACCTGTCTGTTCCCGAAGTAGAAAACAAAGTGGTAGATTTGGTGAAACATCCGGATGTGGGCACTTACCAGCTGGATGTATACATGACCACGGCCGGTACTTTCACACTTGAAAAAACAGATGGTACCGTAGTGAGCACTACTTCGCTCAATGCTGGTAGTACACAGGTCACATTCAATACGTCGGCGGGAAAATATACAGCAAGGTTAAAAGGTAGTTCAGATAATATAATACAGGTAGTTCAACTTCATTAACATGAGAACATTACTATTTGCAGGATTGGTCGCGCTGGTGGCAAATACAGGTTGTCATCAGGCAAACAAATCCGCTTCAAAAGACACATTGGTAGATACGACATTGACTACCGATTCTATTTTCAACTTAGTACAGAAGCAAACTTTCGAGTACTTCTGGGATGGAGCAGAACCGCATAGCGGACTAGCCAGGGAGCGCTATCATGTGGATGGCAACTACCCCGAGCATGATCAGAATGTGGTGACTACAGGTGGTTCCGGGTTTGGTATTATGTCCATCCTGGTGGGTATTGAAAGAGGGTATATCACCCGTCAGCAAGGGTTTGAACGTTTATCGCATATTGTTGATTTCCTGGAAAAGGCAGACCGTTTTCATGGCGCATGGCCGCACTGGATCTATGGTGAGACGGGTAAGGTAAAACCTTTCGGACAGAAGGATAATGGGGGCGACCTGGTGGAAACAGCCTTTATGATGCAGGGCTTGCTCTGTGTAAGACAGTATTTTGCCAATGGCAATGAGCAGGAAAAAGCACTGGCTGCAAAGATCAATAAACTGTGGGAAGAAGTAGAGTGGAGTTGGTACCGTAATGGTAAAAATGTGCTCTACTGGCATTGGTCTCCAACCTATGAATGGCAGATGAACTTTGCTGTGACAGGGTATAATGAGTGCCTGATCATGTATGTGCTGGCAGCTTCTTCACCGACCTATGGTATTCCTGCTGAGGTTTATCATGAAGGATGGGCAAAGGGTGGTAAGATTAAAGACAGTGTAAATGCATATGGTTATACACTGAAACTGCATCATAATTATGCACGTGAGTTAGGTGGTCCATTGTTCTGGGCGCATTATTCTTATTTAGGTCTTGATCCGCATGGACTGAAAGATAAGTATGCTGATTACTGGGAGCATAATGTAAACCAGGTGCTGATCGACAGAGAATGGTGTATAGAAAATCCCAAACACTTTAAGGGCTATGGTGCAGATAGCTGGGGATTGACTGCAAGCTATTCTGTGAGTGGTTATGCGGCCCATGCACCGGGTAAGGAAACTGATTTAGGGGTGATTTCACCAACAGCTGCTTTGTCTTCTATGCCTTATACACCAGAGTATTCCAAACAGGCAATGGTACATTGGTATAAGAACTATGAGGGGAAGCTGTTTGGAAAATATGGTTTTTATGATGCATTCAGCGAGACAGATAACTGGTACCCACAAAAATACCTCGCTATCGATCAGGGGCCAGAAGTGGTGATGATGGAGAACTATAGGAGTGCGTTGTTATGGAAGTTGTTTATGAGTTGCCCGGAAGTGCAGGGCGGGTTGAAGAAACTTGGCTTCGAGAGCCCGTATATAAAATAAACGAGCGGTAAACTTTTGCCTCTGGCAAAAGTTTACCGCTCGCGCTTTTTGAAAGTTCTGCCTTTGGCAGAACTTTCAAAAAGCCTTAATTAAACAGTCTTTTTCGCATCAACATACATGCTCCAATCACCCCTGCCTTATCTCCCAGTTGAGACAACCGTAACTTCGTATCACTATTCACCAAACTCAAACTAAACTTCTTTATCGCACTCTTCACCGGCAAATACAAACTATCTCCCGTCGCCGCCATACTACCTCCCAAAATAATCAACTCCGGATTAAAAATATTAATCAACACCGCAATCGCCTTTCCCAACTTCTCCCCAATCTCCTCAATCAACTCCATCGCCAGGGTATCATCATTAATCGCCGCATCTATAATATGCTCCATCGTAATATCCTCCATCTGTGTCACCTTCCCTGTCACAGACGATGTAGCTCCTTCTTTCAATCTCTTCACAAAGAAAGTCGTCAATGCCTTCCCTGAAGTCTCCGTTTCCAAACACCCCTTCTTCCCACAC